>NZ_JAAOIV010000015.1:0-327 GCF_011440275.1 Metallococcus carri
TCGAGGCAAAGACACCGACCACACGGGCCGGGTCAGCTGGTTGATGAGACAGACCACGCGAGAGCCAACACCTACCCTGCCAGCCAGCCCCAGGCCAGCCACCCACACACTTACAGCTGGTTGAGCACGCTCACTCCCTCGCTGGTTGAGCAAGGGCCGAGCTTGCGAGGCCCGCGTCGAAACCGCGAGCACGCTCACTCCCTCGCTGGTTGAGCAAGGGCCGAGCTTGCGAGGCCCGCGTCGAAACCGCGAGCACGCCTCGAAACCCGCGAGCACCGCGTCGGCACCCCGCGCATCACGCCGGCGAGACTTCACCGCGGCGCTGGG
>NZ_JAAOIV010000015.1:426-46885 GCF_011440275.1 Metallococcus carri
GTGGCGGGAGGCGGCGGCACCGCTTCGGGATGCGCCCCAACGGGAGCGGCGCCTTCGGCGCGTGCGGCGCCGCCGCCCAGCGCCCGCCGGAGCATCCCTCCGGGCGCCGCCTACCTCCCGCCCGCTTGATGGTTGAGGAAGGCGTCCTTCCGCTGGTTGAGCAAGGGCTGAGCTTGCGCGGTGTCCTGAGCAGCGCGACGAAGGAGCGCGTGTCGAAGGGAGGCCCGCGTCGAAACCGCGAGCCCGCGTCGAAACCGCGAGCACGCCTCGAAACCCGCGAGCACCGCGTCGGCACCCCGCGCATCACGCCGGCGAGACTTCACCGCGGCGCTGGGTGGCGGGAGGCGGCGGCACCGCTTCGGGATGCGCCCCAACGGGAGCGGCGCCTTCGGCGCGTGCGGCGCCGCCGCCCAGCGCCCGCCGGAGCATCCCTCCGGGCGCCGCCTACCTCCCGCCCGCTTCATGGTTGAGGAAGGCCGTCCTTCCGCTGGTTGAGCAAGGGCTGAGCTTGCGCGGTGTCCTGAGCAGCGCGACGAAGGAGCGCGTGTCGAAGGGAGGCCCGCGTCGAAACCACGTCGGCGAGACCTCACCGTGCCCACCCCGACCCGAACCGACCCACCGGGCGGTTATGACGAGAACCTCAGGTGTAGGCGGCGTCGAAGAAGGCGACCTCGGCGGCCACGGCGCGCGCGAAGAGCGCCTCCGCGGCGGCGTCGTCGGTGCCCCGGGCCGCATCAAACTCAGCGCGCAAGAACTCCACCCAGGCCGCGAACTCCGGACCGCGGTGCAGGTCGATCCACCGCACATGTTCGGGCCGGGTCGCCGTCATACCGTCGTCGGCGCGCGAGCCCCAGTCGAGGTAGAGCCATTCGGCCACGACCAGCACGGCGAGCACTTGGGTATAGGACCGAGACGCGGTCGCTTCGCGCATGATTGCCTCGAATTCCCTTGTGGGAGTGCGCAGTTCGGGGTGCGTGCGATCCTGGTCGGGCACGCCGAGTGCGTCGAAGGTGTCGGTGAAATAGGTGTCTTCGTCGGACGCGAGCATGCCGAGCTGGGCGGCATACCGCATCCGGGCCGCGAGCGTCGGCGCCGACGCGCAGGCCTGGCCGAGCAGCGCGACGAAGGCGTCGAAGAACTGATAGTCCTGCACCAGATATGCGGCCAGCACCTTGTCGTCGAGGGTGCCGTCGAGCAGTTCGTTCACGAACCGGTGCCGTATGGCGGCCCGCCAGTTCTCGTCGTTCGCCGCCTTGAGGTTCGCGCTCCGGGTCATGCGCTCAACGTATGCCGCGGCGCGCCGACCAGTCACCCCACGCCGGCGCGTCCCCGTCAACCAGCGACCCCGACGCGCCGAGCAACCGCCCCACCCCGGCGCGTCCCCGTCAACCAGCGACCCCGACGCGCCGAACAACCGCCCCACCCCGGCGCGTCCCCGTCAACCAGCGACCCCGACGCGCCGAACAACCGCCCCACCCCGGCGCGTCCCCGTCAACCAGCGACCCCGACGCGCCGAACAACCGACCCACCCCGGCGCGTCCCCGTCAACCAGCGACCCCGACGCGCCGAACAACCGCCCCACCCCGGCGCGTCCCCGTCAACCAGCGACCCCGACGCGCCGAACAACCGCCGCACCCCGGCGCGTCCCCGTCAACCAGCGACCCCGACGCGCCGGGCCGGAGCTACCGAGTCTTGGGCGGCACGGCCCGCCACAGCACCGCGGCCGCGACCAACCCGACCACGCCGGACACCGCGATCGCCGGCCCGAGGGCGAAGGCAGCGGTCACTGCCGACAGCAGCGCCGGCCCACCGGTCGCGCCGAGGTCGGACATCTCGCGCCAGATGCCGAGGAACTGCGCGCGCCCCACGTCCGGCGAGAAGTCCGCGCCGAGCGTCATCACCATCCCCGACCCGATGCCATTGCCGAAGCCCAAGACGCAGGACACCAGGGAGAAGGCAATCACGTTGTGTGTCAACGGCATTGCCAGCAGCGCAGCACCCATCACGAGCATCGACGGCACGGTCACCCAGCGACGTCCTCGCAGGTCCATCACCCTGCCCGCGGGATAGAAGACCAGCATGTCGATGCCGCCGGAGATGCCGTAGACGATCGACGCCGCCTGCGCGGACAGGCCGATGTGCTGAGCCCACAGTGGTATGACGGCCTGTCGGCTCGCGCGCACCGCCGCCACCAGCAGGATCCCGGTGCCGACGACGGCGAAGGTGCGCCGGTGGTCGCGCAGGACCGACCGCACGGTCGGTTGCGGCCCATCGGAAACCGCCACCCGCGTCGGCAGATCCTCCAGGGTCGCGGCGAGCAGGCCGGCGACGACGAGGGCGACGGCACACACGGCATACGCCCCGCGTTCGCCCCAGACGCCGATGACGGCCGCACCCACGAACGGCCCGAGGAAGACCCCAACCCGCATGACTCCGCCGAGGGTCGACAGGGCTCGCGCGCGATAGCGCGGGGGCACCGCTTCGGTCAGATAACTCTGCCGCGCGAGCATGAAGATCGATGCGCTCATGCCGAAGAGCACCGCGCCAATCATCAACAGCCACAAGCCATTTGCCATCCACCACAAGACGCTGGCGAGCACGCCCATCACCGCGGCGCCGACGATCGCGTGCCGCTCGCCGTAGCGGTGAGTGATCACCGACGCGGGCACGTTGAACACCAGCGAGCCGATGTTGATCAGCACGACGACGAAGGCCGCCAGCGCGACGCTGCCGCCGAGGTCATGCGCGGTGAGCGGTATGACGGGCAGGATCGCGCCCTCCCCCAGCCCGAAGAGCAGCGACGGGCCGTATGCCGAGACCGCCAGCCCGCGCATCGAGAAGCCCTCCGGCTGCGTCATGCGGTGCGCTTGGTCAGCAGCGGACGGCCCAGGATGGCCAGCAGGCAGGCGATCCCACCGGCGACGACCGGCACGGCGAACCCGCTGTTGCCGCCGTGGTCCTCGATCACCCGCCCGCTCACGGCCGACCCGGCGGCGATGCCGATGATCAGGCCGGTGAGCACGACGCTCATCGCCTCGTTGACCTGCCGGGCGGGCACGAGCTTTTGTGCGAGCTGCATCGAGATGATCAGCGTCGGCGCGGTGGCAGCGCCGGCGACGAAGAGCACCGCGCCGATCGCGATCAGGCTGTGCACTGCCAGCACCGGCGCTTCGAGCAAGAACATCCCGGCCGTGCCGACGACCAGCGCTGTGGCAAGCGACCCACGCAGGCCGCGGTGCCCGAACCACAACCCGGCGATGGTGGAACCGACCGCGAAGATCGCCACGATCAGCCCGGCCGCGGACGGCTGCCCCTGCTCCTTGGACACCGCGATCGCGGTCACCTCGTTGCCGCCGAAGATGCAACCGGTCATGAACAACGCCGCGGTCAGCACCAGGATCGCCGGGTTGCGCACCGCCAGTGCGGTCGGTTCGTGGGCCCCCTCGTGCAGGGGCGGTTCGGTCGAGCGCGCGGTGAGGAAGATCGCCGTGCCGATCGCGTAACACGCTGTGGCAGCGATGAATCCGGCCTCCGGGAAGAGCAAGGTCGACAGCCCGATCGCGATCGCCGGGCCGAGCACGAAGGACAACTCGTCGATGACCTGCTCGGCCGACATCGCGGTGTGCAGCAGGCCCGGTTCGTCGGCCAGCAGGTGGCTCCACCGAGCGCGGCTCATCGTGCCCACATTGGCGACCACAGCGGACACGGCATACGTCACGAACAGCGTCCAGCGCGGCGCGCCCAGCATCGAGCACAGCACGGTCGCGATGCCCCAGACCGTCGACCAGACGATCAGCGGCGCGGTGATCCGGCGCTGGCCGAAGCGATCGATCAGCCGGCCCAGCACGACCGCGGACAGGGCGAGGACCACCAGACCGCACGCCGATACCGCGCCGGCGAGCGCGTAGGAGCCGGTGCGGGTGGAGATCATCGCGACGACCGAGATGCCGAACATCGCGCCGCCGAGGCGGCCGATCGCCGAGCCGAGCAGGAAGGTGCGTGCGCCCGGCCTGCGGATCAGGGGCAGGTAAGACGAGAGCACCGAGTCATTCAAGCAACCCCGGGCGAAAGATACGAAATCGAATTGCTCGCGCGCTCACCTGCTGGGAACATCATCGCCCGTGACCATCGCCTCGGCCCTGCGCAGGGTGCGGGTCGACACCACTCCGCTGCGCACCTCGCGCGATTTCCGGCTGCTCTTCTGGTCCGGCACGGTCTTCTACCTCGGCGGCATGGTCACCTACGTCGCGGTCCCCTACCAGCTGTGGTCGCTCACCGGCTCCAACTTCGCGGTGGGTGCCCTGGGTCTGGTCGAGTTGGTGCCGCTCGTGGTCTTCGGGCTGTATGGCGGCGCCCTCGCCGACCATGCCGACCGGCGGTGGGTGCTTGTCGGCACGGGTCTCGCGCAGGCGGGGCTCACCGCCCTGCTGGTGCTGAACGCCGTGCTGCCGCAGCCGCGGGTGTGGGCGATCTACCTGGTCGGTGCGCTGCTGGTGATCACCCAGTCGCTGCAGCGGCCCTCGCGAGAAGCGTTGATTCCCAGGACGGTTCGACACAACGAGATGCTGGCCGCCGTCGCGCTGTCGTCACTCGGCATGCAGATCGGCATGCTCGCCGGACCGGCCCTGGGTGGTGTGCTGGTGAGTCGCGCCGGCCCCGCGTGGTGCTACGCCATCGACGCCGTCGGGCTGCTGCTGGCGAGCGCGCTGGCGGTGCGGCTCGCGTCATACCCGCACGGCGAGGACGCGCAGGCGCCCAGTCTGCGCGGGATCGTCGAGGGGATGCGCTACGCGATCCGCCGGCGCGACCTGCTCGGCACCTATGTCGTCGACCTGGTCGCGATGCTGACGGCGATGCCGGTCGTCCTCTATCCCGCGCTCGCCATCACGATCCTGCATCGACCCGAGTTGCTCGGGCTGCTCTATATCGCCGAGACGATCGGCAGCATGATCGCCGGCCTGACCTCGGGCTGGGCGTCGCACGTGCACCGGCATGGCGCGATGGTGATCGTCGCGGCGGTTGCGTGGGGCGGGTTCATCGGGCTGGCCGGACTCACCTCGCAGGTCTGGCTGCTGCTGGTGTGCCTGATGTGCGCCGGAGCGTGCGACCAGATCAGCGCGATCTTCCGCGGCACGATCTGGCACCAGACCATCCCGGACTCGATGCGCGGCCGCCTCGCCGGCATCGAGATGCTCAGCTATTCGCTCGGCCCGCTCGGCGGGCAGACGCGCGCGGGACTGGTCGCGGACCGGTTCGGGGTGCGGCGCGCGATCTGGTCAGGCGGGCTGCTGTGCGTGGTCGGCGTCGCGGCGACGGCGGCGGCACTACGCGGCTTCTGGTCCTATGACGCGCGCACCGACGAGCACGCGACGCGTGAACGTGCGGCGCGCGCGGCGGCGGGTTAGGCCCGGCCCCCCTCGTTCCACTCGCGATCCTCGTCGTCCCAGGCGTCGTTCTTCTGCTTCGAGGTCTCGAGCGCGGCGCGGGCCTCGGCCTCGGAGTTGTAGGGGCCCATCAGGTTGCCCTTGGGATCGGTCTCGCCGTCCTGCTCGACCTGCTGGGTGTCCACGTTGTACCAGTACGCCATCGCGTGCTCCTCCTCGTGTACGGGGTGTCGTCCCTAGACTGCACCCTATGCCGACCACGACCGCGCCGGTGCGCCCTGGGACCGTCTCCCCGCGCCGTCCCGTCCCCGCGTCGATCCGGCGACCGGAGTATGTCGACCGCCCTGCTCCCGCTCCCTACACCGGTCCCGAGGTCAAGGACGCCGCGACCATCGAGCGGATGCGGGTCGCGGGTCGCCTTGCGGCACAAGCACTTCGGGAGGCAGGCGCGGCCGTCGCACCCGGCGTGACGACCGACGAGCTGGACCGCATCGGCCATGAGTTCCTGCTGGACCATGGCGCCTACCCCTCCACGCTCGGCTACCGCGGCTTCCCGAAGTCGTTGTGCACCAGCGTGAACGAGGTCATCTGCCACGGCATCCCCGACGATCGGCCGTTGGAAGACGGTGATGTCGTGAAGATCGACATCACGGCATACATCGACGGGGTTCATGGCGACAACTGCGCGAGTTTCGTTGTGGGACAAGGCGACCAAGAGACCAACCTGCTCGTCGAACGCACTCACGAGGCGATGATGCGCGGCATCCGCGCGGCCCTGCCCGGCCGTCAGATCAACGTCATCGGCCGGGTCATCGAGAAGTACGCCTCCCGGTTCGGGTATGGCGTCGTGCGCGACTACACCGGGCACGGCATCGGCACGGGATTCCACACCGGGCTGGTGATCCCGCACTACGATGCGGCGCCGGCATACGACACGGTGATCGAGTCCGGTATGACGTTCACGGTCGAGCCGATGATCGACCTCGGCACACCGGACTGGGAGATGTGGGACGACGGTTGGACCGTCGTCACCGCGGACCGCAAGCGGTCCGCGCAGTTCGAGCACACGATCCTGGTGACCGACTCGGGGCCCGAGATCCTGACCCTTCCCTGAACGAACTCAACGAGGAGATCGCAGATGGCAGCTTCCCACCCGCTCGGCATCGACGTCGGCGGCACCGGCATCAAGGGCGCGCCCGTCAACCTGAAGACCGGCGAGTTCGCGGCCGACCGGCTGCGCATCCCGACCCCGGAGAAGTCCACGCCCAAGGCCGTCGCGAAGGTGATCCAGCAGATCGTCGACCACTTCGGCGACCAGATCGGGAACGCACCGATCGGCGTGACCGTGCCGGCCGTCGTCACCCACGGCGTCGTGCGCACCGCGGCGAATATCGACAAGACCTGGATCGGCACCGACGTCGAGGCACTGCTCAAGGACGAGCTCGGCCGCGAGGTCGTCGTGCTCAACGACGCCGACGCGGCCGGCGTGGGCGAGCTGCAGTATGGCGCGGCCCGCGACACCCGCGGGCTGGTGCTGATGACGACCCTCGGCACCGGCATCGGGACCGCCCTGCTCAACCAGGGCGTGCTCGTGCCCAACTCCGAGCTCGGCCACATCGAACTCGACGGCCATGACGCCGAGACCAAGGCCTCCGACAGCGCCCGCGACCGCGATGAACTGTCCTGGGAGAAGTGGGGCGAGCGGCTGCAGCGCTACTACTCGGCGCTGGAGAACCTGCTGTGGCCCGACCTCATCGTCGTCGGCGGTGGCGTGTCGAAGAAGGCGGACAAGTTCCTGCCGCAGCTGCACCTGCGCGCACCGATCGTGGCGGCCCAACTGCAGAACGCCGCTGGCATCGTCGGTGCGGCCTGGTCGGCCGCCGACCGCGCGGCCACCACGAAGTAGGCGTCAGCCCCCGGTCGGCCGATCGCCGGTCGGCTGGTCGCCCGCGGGGCGATCGCCGGCCGGGGCATCGCTCGCCGGCCCGGCGCCACCACGGAGTTCGTCCAGCTTGGCCTTGGCTGCCGGCACGCCCTTCTTCAGCGCGGTGCGCACCTTCGGCAGGGCCGAGCTGAACAGCGGGAAGAGCGGCGACAGCGGCCGGTCCCAGGTGCCGATCAGCAGGTCCTCGTGTGAGGCGAACTGTCGCTTGAAGTCGGAGATGCCGTCGTTGAGCAGGCCGTTGAAGTCGTAGCGCTCGACCCCCTGGGCCTTGCAGTGCTGCATCGCCCAGAACTTCAACCCATAGTTGAGGCGCAACTTCATCCCGCGGGGCGACACGCCGCCATACAGCTCGAAGGCCGTGCGCCGCGACACGACCAACCAGACAAAGGCGACGACCTCGTCGCCCTCCCACGCGGCGATGAGCTGCGAACGGTCACCGAGCAGATCGCGGATCGCGCGGTGGTAGTCGTCGCTGTGCACCGCGAAGCCGGCGCGCTTGGCGGTCTCCCGGTTGATGGCGAGGACCTGCTCGAGGTCCGCGTCGGACTCCACCAGCCCGAAGCGCACCCCCTCGGCCTTGAACGACTTGCGGACGTTCTGGCGGGTCGAGGACTTGAAGTCCTTCATGATCGCGTCCTCGTCCTGGGTGAGGTCGACGATCAGGGTGTAGGGGATCAGGCCAGTGTTGGCACTCGGCGAAAACCCAACGCGCGCAACGGCTTTCAGCCACTCGGGCTGCTCCGCCGAGACGAGATCGGTGCGGTCCTGCTCGGTCGCGCCCTTGGGCAGCGGGGCGCCCGGCTGCTCCCAATCGGGCTCGATCGTGATGCCGACCGGCTTGGCGTGCGCCTTGATGTATGCCGACAGCGCGTCCAGCACCCGCGCCCGGTCCGCCTCGGCGGCCTGCGGGCCGCGCGGCACATACGCGAGCGAGCGCAGCGGCGGCGGCAGCTTGCGGTAGAGCACCTGCGCCGACCCGACGAGGGTGTCGCCCTCGTGCACCAGCAGCCGCTGAGCGGTCCAGTCGTAGCGCGACTTGAGCTCGCCCCAGCCCCAGAGCTGGAGTGGGTGACCTCCGGTCTCGTCGATGGTCGCGTCCCAGGTCTCCTGGTCCGCACACGGCGTCACGCGCAGGCTCATGCAGCCAACCCTAACGACCGGCCGGGCGGCCGTCAGAGGTCGCGCGGCGCGCCGTCGGACAGATCGACGACCTCGACGCCACCGTCGCGGCCGAAGTTGCCGATGTGCGTCAGATAGACCTGGCGACCGATCGGCTTCAGCAGACCGTCGTGGATCGGGATGACCTTCCCCGGCTCGATCCGCCGGACGAACTCGATCGTCTCCTTGACCGCGCACCACGGCGCGTTGACCGGCACGCCGAGCAGGTCGACGTGCGTGCCCGGGTCGGCGTCCAGGGCGTCGCCCGGGTGGAAGAGCGTGGGGTGACCCTCGGCGGTCAGCACCAGGCCGAGGTTGTCGATGCGGTCGAGGTAGGGATGGATCACCGCGTGCTGCTTGCCGACCGGCGTGATCGTGACCGAGCCGATCTCGTATGCCGATCCCGCCGCGTGCCGATGTGCGTCGATCCCCTTCTCGGAGAGCAGGTCCGCGGTGCCAGGGTCGGTCGCGAACCACGCCTTGGGGTTGCGGTGCAGCAGGTCCAGGATCTTGTCCTCGTCCAGATGGTCCGAATGTTGGTGGGTGACCAGGATCCCGTCCAGGCCGTCGACGTCGTCGAAGGAGGACAGATTGCCCGGGTCGATGAGGATCGTGGCGTCGGGATATTCGAGCAGCAGGCACGCGTGGCCCAGGTGAGTGATCCGCATGGAGATCAGCCTATGCCGCTCCCTCGGATACCATTGCGGTCCGTGAAGTTCCTCGGCGATCTGCCTCCTTACGACCTGACCTACAACGACGTCTTCATGGTGCCGGCACGCTCCAATGTGACCAGCCGCCTGGACGTCGACCTGGCCACCCCCGACGGCACCGGCGCGACGATCCCGCTCGTGGTCGCCAACATGACCGCGGTCAGCGGCCGACGGATGGCCGAGACGGTCGCGCGAAGGGGCGCACTCGCCATACTCCCGCAGGACATTCCGGTGCACGCGGTCACCGAGACGATCGACTACGTCAAGGCGGCCGACACGGTCTATGAGACGCCGGTGACGGTGCACCCGGACGCCCCGGTGTCGCAGGTGCTGGCGCTGCTGGGCAAACGCGCCCACCAGGCAGCGGTCGTGGTCGACGACGCGCGGCGGCCGGTCGGCATCATCACCGACGGCGACTGCCGCGAGGTGGACCGGTTCACGACCGTGGCCGAGGTGATGTCGACCGACCTGTTCACCGTGACCGACGGCACCGACCTCGGCGAGGTCTTCGACGACATGACCCGCCACCACCTCGGGATCGCGCCGGTAGTGCGCGACGACGAGCTGCGCGGGGTGCTGACCCGCAAGGGCATCCTGCGGTCGGCGATCTACCGGCCGGCGGTCGATGACCGTGGCCGGCTGCGCATCGGCGTCGCGATCGGCATCAATGGCGACGTTGCGGCCAAGGCGCGCACGATGCTCGCCGCCGGAGCCGACGTGCTCGTGGTCGACACCGCGCACGGGCACCAGGAGAAGATGATCGACGCGCTGGCGTTGGTGCGGGCCGAGCGCGACGCCCACCAGGCCGACGGCGGGGTGCGAGTGCCGATCGCCGCGGGCAATGTCGTGACCGCGTCGGGTGCCTGCGACCTGGTCGAGGCGGGGGCCGATATCGTCAAGGTCGGCGTGGGCCCGGGTGCGATGTGCACGACGCGGATGATGACCGGCGTGGGTCGGCCGCAGTTCTCGGCGGTGCTCGAATGCGCCTCTGCCGCAACGGATCTCGGCGCTCACGTGTGGGCCGACGGTGGCGTCAAGTACCCGCGCGATGTCGCGCTGGCGTTGGCCGCCGGCGCGGGCTCGGTGATGATCGGCTCGTGGTTCGCGGGCACCTGGGAGAGCCCCGGCGACCTGCAGCGCGACCCGTCCGGGCGGCCCTACAAGGAGTCCTTCGGCATGGCGTCCAAGCGCGCGGTGCGCAACCGCACCTCGGCGCAGAGCGCCTACGACCGGGCTCGCTCGGCGCTCTTCGAGGAAGGCATCAGCTCCTCGCGGATGTTCCTCGACCCCGACCGCCCCGGCGTGGAGGACCTGATCGACTCGATCATCGCGGGCGTGCGCTCGTCGTTCACGTATGCCGGTGCGCGCTCGATCGAGGAGTTCCGGCAGCGGGCGACCGTGGGCGTCCAGTCCGCCAGCGGGTATGACGAGGGGCGCCCCCGCGAGACCTCCTGGTAACCCGAAACGTCACCAATGCTTCGCGAAACGTCACCAGTTCCTCGCGAAACGTCACCACTGCTTCGCGAAACGTCACCAATGCTTCGCGAAACGTCATGCGCTCCCCGCGAGCGGGCACATTTCGCCGCCTGAGCGGGCACCTGTCGCCGCGCGAGCGGGTAGTTGCCGCCAAGGTGGCGGTCGCTCGCCTGGCCCCCGCCCACCGTCAGCGCGCGGTTGCCTCGACTCGCGCGGGGTGGAGCGGACGGCATACATTGGTCGGCGGATGAGTCGGCCGGGCGGCCGCGTCGCGCTTCGCGAGGAGCGCGCCGAGGAAAGTCCGGGCTCCGCAGAGCAAGGTGGTGGCTAACGGCCACCCGGGGTGACCCGCGGGACAGTGCCACAGAAAATAGACCGCCCGTTCGCGAGGACGGGTAAGGGTGAAACGGTGGTGTAAGAGACCACCAGCGCCCCAGGTGACTGGGGCGGCTCGGTAAACCCCACCTGGAGCAAGACCGCACAGCACGCGCCCGAGGGCTGCTCGCCCGATGCGTGCGGGTAGGTCGCTGGAGGCTGTCGGCAACGGCAGCCCGGAGATGGATGGTCGCCGATCACAGAACCCGGCTTACAGGCCGACTCATCCGCCCCGTTGAACGCGGAGAAAGCACCCGCTCGCGCGGTGACCTGTGCCCGCTCGCGCGGCGATAAGTGCCCGCTGGCGGGGATCTCGTGACGTTTCGCGAGGACCTAGTGACGTTTCGCGGGGATCTAGTGACGTTTCGCGGGGATCTAGTGACGTTTCGCGAGTAACTGGTGACGTTTCGCGGGGATTTGGTGACGTTTCGCGGGATTAGGCGAGGGCGAATTCCACCTGACCGCTGGCGAGGTCGGCCTTGACCAGCCGCACCGTCACCGATGCACCGAGCGCCGCCTGACCGGTGCACCGCGCCACCACCGCGAGGTCGGTGAGCTGCACGTCGACCGCGTCCTTGCTCTGGTCCACCACGCTCGCCGCGAAGGTCTCGCCCACCCGCGCCTGCAGCACCGCGGCCTCGACGATGTCGGTCGACGCGCGTTCGGCCTGCCGGGCGCGCTGGTCGGCCTCCTTCATCACCTCGGGCAGGGTCGGCAGCGCCTCACGCACCCACGCCGGCACCTCGGCGCCGCGGGACACCGCCTCGCACACCACCAGCCCGAACCGGTCCACCAGCCGTCGCAAGGGCGCGGTCACATGCGCGTATGGCGCCGCCACCGCCGCCTGCTGCGGGTCCGCCGGGACCTGCCCGTCGAAGGCGGTGTACCCCGCTCCGCGGAACAACCCGGTCGCCTCGTGGATCAGCGCCAGGTGCTTGGGGTTGGTGCGGTCGAGCGAGCGGATGAACTCGCCATACGGCAAACCCTCCTGCCACGGCACACCGAGCGCGGCGGCCTGCCGCCGGAAGCGCGCGATCGAGTTCTGGTCGGGCGCGGGCATGGTGCGCAGGATCCCGATCTTGGCGCGCAGCATCAGGTCCGCGGCCGCCATGCCGGTCATCAGCGAGATCTGCGCGTTCCAGTCCTCGGCCGGCACCGGCGGCCGGAAGGACAACTCGTAGCGGCCGTCATCACCACGGCGCACCTCCTGCTCCGGCATCGGCAAAGAGGCGCCGCCGCGAGCCCGCTCCAACGCGATGCGCTTCTCGCCGATCTCCTTGAGCAACATCAACGCCTCGGCCGCGGAGCCGCTGTCGATGTCACGCTGCACGCCGAGGTAGTCCAGCCGCTGTTTGCTCGACACCTTCGCCAGATAGACCTCGGCCGCAGTGGTCGTGCCGTCGGCAGCGAGCCGCAGGTCCCACACGAAGGCCGGCCGCACCTGATCCGGCAACAGGCTCGCCGCGCCTTCGCTGAGCACCTCAGGATGCAACGGGATGCGTTCGTCCGGCAGGTAGATCGTCTCGCCGCGCTTGCGCGTCTCGGCGTCGAGTGCGCCACCCGGAGTGACATATGCCGGGACGTCCGCGATCGCATACCTCACCCGGTAACCGTCACCGTCGCGCTCGAGCCACATCGCCTGGTCGAGGTCCTTGGATCCCTCCGGGTCGATGGTGAAGAAGGGCACCGCGGTCTCGTCCCGCTCGGGCAACTGCACCGACGCCGCCGCCTGCTGTGCCTCGGCGACCGCCGCCGCGGGGTATTCGGTCGGCAGGCCCTGCTTGGCTCGCAACGCCCGCAGCGCTGCCTCGAGCGGGCCGGGGTCGGCGGAGTTGGGGTCGGCTTGCGGGGCTCGAATGGCTCGATTGCGCATGTCGCCACCATAGGGAACCGCCCCATCGACCACGTGACTATCCTCTCGGCGTGCTCATCCTGCTTCCGCCGTCGGAGACGAAATGCGCTGCGACGCGGGGCCGTCCGCTCGACCTTGCCCGCCTCTCCTCCCCCGAACTCACCAACGCCCGCTCCGCGGTGATCGACGCGCTGACCGCGGTGAGCGCCCGAGACGACGCCTGCGAGGTGCTCGGCGTGAGCCCGGGAGTCATCGACCAGGTCCGTGCGAACCTGCGGCTGCGTGCGGCGCCGGCCGCTCCCGCGGAGCGGGTCTACGACGGTGTGCTGTATGACGCGCTCGGCCTCACCACCCTGCACGGCACCGCGTTGCGGCGCGCCCGGCGACAGGTCGTCGTCCAGTCGGCGTTGTTCGGCGCGCTGCGTCCGGGCGACCGCGTCCCGGCATACCGGCTGTCGATGGGCACCCACCTGCCGCCCCTCGGGCCGCTCGCGTCCTTCTGGCGCGACCCGCTGGCCGCGCCGATGCGCGCGGCCGCCTCCGCCGGACCGATCCTGGACTGCCGGTCCTCGACGTATGCCGCCGCGTGGCAGCCCCCAGCCGATCTCGCCGACCGCTGGGTGCAGGTGCGGGTGCCCGGGGCGACGCACATGGCCAAGCACACCCGCGGTCTGGTGGCACGCGCCCTGCTGGAGCTTGACGGCACGGTGCGGCGCGTGCGTGAACTGCCCGAGGCACTCGAGGGCTTCGAGACCGCCCTCACCCCGCCCGCGCGCCCCGGCCGCGCCTGGGTGCTCGACGCGAGCGTGCGATGACCGAGGTGACGCTGGCCCGGGAAGGGTCGGTGCTCCTCTTCCTCGTCGCGATCACGGTGGTCGCCGAAATCGCCCAGCTGGCAGGCGTTTTCGATGTGGCGGCACACTGGGCTGCTCGGGCCGCCCGTGGCCGGGCCGGGGTGTTGTGGGCGCTCATCGTCGCACTCTCTATCGGCTGCACGGTCGTGCTCAGCCTGGACACCACCGCGGTGCTGCTGACGCCGATCGTGCTGTCGGTCGCGGCCCAGGCCGGCCTGCCCCCACGGCTTTTCGCCCTGACGACCGTGTGGCTGGCCAACACCGGGTCACTACTCCTGCCCGTCTCCAATCTGACGAATCTGCTTGCGCTGCACCGATTTTCGTCGACCTCGGTCTATCTGGAACGGATGTGGCTGCCGGCGTTGGCGTGCATCGGGATCACCGTCGGCTATCTCGCGGCACTGCACCATCGAGATGTGCGCCGGCGCTACGAGCACGGCCCGCGGCCGGTGATCCGCGACCGGACCCTGCTCGTCGTCGCGGCCGTGGTGTGCGCCGCGCTGGCGCCGTGCTTCGTCGCCGGCATCACCCCGGCCATCCCGGCCACGGTCGCGGCGGTCATCCTGATCGCCGTGGTCTGGGCGCGCGACCGGCGCCTGTTGCGGCGCATCGAGGTGCCCTGGCAGATGGTGCTCGGTGCCGCGGCCCTGTTCATCGTCGTCGACTACCTCGGTCCGCATGGCCTGACCGGCCTGGCCCGCGCGATGCTCGGCTCGGGCGACGAGTGGCGCACCGCAGCGGTATCCGCGTTGTGCGCCAACGTGATCAACAATCTCCCGGCCTATCTCGCGCTCGAACCCGCCGCCTCGACCCACGCCCTCGCGAGCGTCCTGGTCGGCGTCAACGCCGGCTCGATCGTGACGCCGTGGGGTTCGCTCGCCACGCTGCTGTGGCTGGGCCGTTGCCGTCGCGCGGGCGTGCCCTTCTCCCCCCTGCGGTATGCCGGGCTCAGTGCCGGGCTGGCCGTGCTGCTTCTCCTCGCCGTGCCGCTGACCCTGGGCTGACCGATCGGCTCACCACCACGCGTGGTAGTGGTGCACCGGGCCGTGACCGTGGCCGATCTCCAGCTCGTCGGCGCGGCGCAGCGCCTCGCTGAGATAGGCCTTGGCGTCGGTGACGGCGGCCACCCAGTCGGCGCGCTGCGGTCGCAACGCGGCGATGGCCGCCGACAGCGTGCACCCGGTGCCGTGGGTGTTCTTCGTCGTCACCCGCGGTGCGGTGAGGCGATGGGTCGCGCCGTCGATCGCCAGCAGGTCCACCGACTCCTCACCGTCGGCGTGGCCGCCCTTGAGCAGCACGCCAGGGGCGAGGTGGGCGAGCGAGGCGAGCTGCGCCGCCATACCGGCTTCGTCGTCAACTTCCTTCTGCCCCAACAGATCTGCCGCCTCCGGCAGGTTGGGCGTGACGAGATCGACCAGCGGCAGCAGCTCGTCGCGCAGGGCCGCGACGGCTTCCGGGGCGAGCAACCGGTGGCCGCTCTTGGCGACCATCACCGGGTCGAGCACGACATAGCGAGCCGGCCGCCCGCGCAACACCTCAGCCACCACCCGGATCGTCGCCGCGTCACCGAGCATCCCGATCTTCAGCGCGTCGACCCGCACGTCGGCGAGCAGATTCTCCAGCTGCAGCCGGACAAAATCGGGCGCCAGCTGCTCGAAGCCCGCCACGCCCTGGGTGTTCTGCGCGACCACCGCGGTGATCACGCTCGTGCCGAAGGCACCCAGCGCGCCGAAGGTCTTCAGGTCGGCACTCGTGCCCGCTCCACCGCTCGGGTCGGTGCCGGCGATGGTCAGCGCGACCGGCGGCTTCACGATGGCCGGCCCGCCTCGACCGGCTCGCCGGCTGCCTCCGGGCGTACCTCGCCGGCCGGCTCGACCCGGCGGCCGCCGACGACCTCCACCAGCATCGTCACCAGCCCGGCGATGACGAAGGAGATCACCGAGGCGCTCATCCACTGGTTCTGCGGGATGTGCAGCCACCCGGCCGCGTTGGTCCAGAAGGTCGCCCAGCCGGCGACCTCGCCCGGGTAGACCAGCTGGTATGCCGCGATGCCCACGAGCCACGGCAGCAGCATCCACGGCCGCGAGGGAGCGTCCTCGCCGAGGTCCCAGCGCTGCTTGCCGCCGAAGATGAAGTAGTCGACCAGCAGCACCGCGGTCAGCGGCACGAACACCGAGCCGATCAGGCTGAGGAAGGAGGCGTAGTTGTCGATATTCACCGCGAGCGCCAGCAGGGTCACCACCAGGCCGATGACGACGGCCATCGGGCGGCGATCCCAGCCGGGGCGCAGGTTCTGCGCCGACACGGTGGTGGAGTACACGTTGACGAAGGACTGGTCGGTCTCGCGCGCGGTCAGCACGAAGAAGCACACCGTGCCGAGCGGCACCGCGAGGAAGGCCGCGAACACCTTGCCGGTGTCGCCGCCCATCGTCACGAGCGCCAGCAGACCCACGGTGTAGCAGGCGATCTGCGTCACGGCATACCCGATGAAGGTGCCCCAGAAGCCGGCCCGGGGGCTGCGCGAGTGGCGGGCGTAATCGGCCACGACCGGCACCCATGAGACCGACACCGCGATCGTATAGTCGACGGCGATGGAGAAGCCGTCCCAGCCACCGCCGGGCACCGACGGCAGGTGCGTGCCGAGGCGAATCCCCAAGTAGGCCAAGGTGATCACCACGAGGATGGTCACATACCGCCGCAGCACCTTGATCCACCGCAGGGGGTAGAGCGCGAGCAGCGTCGACACGACTCCGGCGATGATCACGACCAGCGCGGTCGGCACCGACGGCCACATCTGGTGCATCGCGGCCGCGATCGTCACCAGCTCGAAGACGCCCCACCCGATGAGCTGGAAGATGTTGAGCACACTCGGCAGCCACGACAGCCGGGTGCCGAAGAGGCCGCGCAGCAGCACCATCGCCGGCTGCCCGGTGCGCGCGCCCGGCACGCCGGCGAGGGCCACGGCCGCCGTCCCGATGAGGGTGCCGACGACGGTGGCGAGCAGCGCGGCGCCCAGGCTGAGCGCGCGCTTGGGGTCCTCGGTCGGCTGCCAGACGGTGATCGCGCCGGTGAAGCCGAGCAGGCTGATGCCCAGGTTGCCCCACATGCCCATCTGGTCGAAGAAGCCGAGGGTGCGAGGAGCCTTCTCCCGCAAGGTGGTCGGAGCTTCGTGCTGTTCCACGACGGCAGTCATTGCAGCCTTCCTTCCTACGCCGGCATTACCCGGTCAGGTTCAAGCGGTCGGCAGTGGCACCTGCCCTCTCAGCCCGGTCCGATCCGAGCTCCCGCGGTGTTGTGTGTCCGACAGGCTAACAGTGCCGTTCGGCGTGATCGACGAGGTGGGGCTGTGGCAGGTTCCTGGTAGGAGCGCAGCGACTGGCCGGGAAGCTAACGCAGCCGCTGGCCCAGCGCGCGAGTGATGTCCGCCACCAGGTCCTCGGCGTCCTCCAGGCCGACCGAGATGCGCAGCACGCCGTCGGTGATGCCGATGGCCAGCCGGGCCTCCTCACCCATCCGCCGGTGCGTGGTCGTGGCCGGGTGCGTGATGAGCGATTTGGAGTCACCGAGGTTGTTGGAGATGTCCACCAACTGCAGGGCGTTCATCAGCGCGAAGGCCTCGGCCTTGCCGCCGTCGAGTTCGAAGGTCACCACCGTGCCGCCGCCGGACATCTGGCGCCGGGCGAGGTCGTACTGCGGGTGGGAGGCAAGGAAGGGATACCAGACCGTCCGCACCGCCGGATGGGCCTGCAGCGCCTCGGCGACGACGAGCGCCGACCGGGCCTGCTGCTCCACGCGCAGCCGCATCGTCTCCAGCCCCTTGACGAGCACCCAGGCGTTGAAGGGCGACATCGAGGGGCCGGTATGCCGGATGAGGTTCTGCACCGGGCCGTCGATGTAGTCCGCCGGCCCGAGGATCGCACCGCCGAGCACCCGGCCCTGGCCGTCGATGTGCTTGGTCGCCGAGTAGACGACGATGTCGGCGCCGAGGTCGAGCGGCCGCGAGAAGACCGGGGTGCCGAAGACATTGTCGACCACCACCTGGGCGCCGGCGGCATGCGCCAGCTCGCAGACCGCCGCGATGTCCACCAGCTCCTGCATCGGGTTGCTCGGCGTCTCGAAGAAGACCGCGGTGGTCGGCTGGGACAACGCCTGCCGCCACTGGTCCAGGTCCGGGCCGTCGACGAAGACCGTCTCGACGCCCCAGCGCGGGAGGATCTCATCGAGGATGACGAAGCACGAGCCGAAGAGCCCGCGCGCGGCCACCACCCGGTCGCCGTTGCCCAGCAGGGCGGCGAGCGCGGTGAACACCGCGCCCATCCCGCTGCCGGTCGCCATACAGGCTTCGGCTCCCTCGAGCGCGCGCAGGCGTTCCTCGAAGACCGCGACCGTGGGGTTGCCGTAACGGCTGTAGACATAGCGGTCCACATCGCCCTTGAAGGCGGCCTCGGCCTCTTCGGCGGTCGCATAGACGAAGCCGGAGGTCAGGTAGAGCGCCTCGGCGGTCTCCTCGAAACCGCTGCGCGCCAGGCCCGCCCGCACGGCGAGGGTGTCCGGTGACAGGTCGTTCACGGCATCCGAGCCTGCCACGTCAGCCCCGCAGATGATGGGTGTCGTTGAGATGTGAGATGTGGCTGTGCCGCCCCGGCCAGACGGTCAGCACGGTCAGCGAGGCCGGCTCGCCGGCGAGCGTCCAGATCCGCTCCATCGACAGGCCGAGCAGGTCGGCGAGGATGGCCAGGATCGGTTTGCGGTGGCTGACGATCACGACCGCCTCACCGGGCCCGGCCGAGCCAATGATCTGGCGGTATGCCGACAGCACCCGTTCGGTCAGCTCCCGGTGCGTCTCCGCCCCCTCGACCCGAAAGTCCGGCTCGGTGCGAAAACGCTGCAGTTTCAACGGTTCTCGCTGGTGGATCTCCTTGACCGACTGGCCGTCCCAGACCCCGAAGCTCTGCTCCTCCAGGTCCGGCAGGTACGTCGGCGTGAGCCCCAGCTCGCGGGCGATCGGCGCGGCCGTGCTGCGGGTGCGCGCGAGCGGGGAGACGAAGATCCGCGCGGCACCCTCGGGCAGATGAGCCCGTATGCCGACCGCGGCGGCTTCTGCTTGCGCGCACCCGGTTTCGTTGAGATCGGGATTGGCGCCACCGCGGCCGTCCAGCTTGCCCTGCTCGGTGAAATCGGTGACACCGTGGCGCACCAGCACCACCCGGATCGGTGCGGTGGGGGCATCCAGGTCCGGCTCACCCTGGGTGGCCCCCTCCTGCGGGGCCGCGGCAGCAGATGCGCGCCAGGCGTCGGTGCGCACCGTTCGGCCGTCCATGCCGTCATTGGACAGCTTGTCGGCGGCCTTGTTCTGCGCACGCGGCACCCAGGTCCAGCGGATCGATCCACCAGCGGCCCGGCGGGCCTGCACCAGCTGCTGGGCGGTCAGCGCGAGCCGCTTCATGTCCTCGTGCTTGATCTTCCAGCGGCCGGCCATCTGCTCGATGACCAGCTTGGAGTCCATCCGCACCTCGAGATCGGCGGCCGGGTCGATCTCGGCGGCGGCTTCGAGTCCGGCGATCAACCCGGAATATTCGGCGACATTGTTGCTGACCTTGCCCAGCGGTTCGGCGCGCTCGGCGAGCACCGCACCGTCGGCGTCGCGCACCAGGGCGCCATACCCGCCGACGCCGGGATTACCGCGCGAACCCCCGTCGGCCTCGACGACCAGGCTCACAGGCCCGACTCGGGGGTGCGCACGATGATCCGGCGGCACTCCTCGTGCCGCAGCACCTCGTCCTCTGGCGCGGCCTTCACCCGGGCGAGTTCGGCGGCGTCGAGTTCGAGGCCGCAGCCACCGCAGCGGCGCGCCTGCAGCGCGGCGGCGGCGGTGCCGAGTTGCTCGCGCAGCTTCTCGTAGAACGCCAGCAATTCCTGCCCGAGCCCCGGTGCCACCTGGTTGCGTTCCGCCGAGACCCGCTGCTGCTCGGTGTCGAGTTCGGCCAGCTGGGTGTCGCGGTCGGTGGTGAGTTGCTCGACCTTGGCCGCCGCGGCGGTGGCGGCCTTCTCGCGTGCGGCCAGGTCGGAGCGCAGCGACTCGGCCCGCTCCATGACCTCCAGCTCGATGTCCTCCAGCTCCGACTGCCGCCGCTGGAGGGTCTCCAGCTCGTGCTGCAGGCTCTGCAACTCCTTGGCGGTGCCGGTGCCCGCGTCCAGGCGGGCCCGGTCGCGGTCCTCACGATCGCGCACCTGCTGCACGTCGGCCTCGGCCTTGGTGATCTCGCGCTCGACATCGGCGACGGCCGTGCGGGCGAGCACGACGTCTTCCTCCAGCGTGGTCTGGCGGGCGGTGGCCGCCTCAAGCTGCGCCAGCACCGGCAGCGTGCGCCGCTTGTGCGCGACCTGCGCGAGTTTGGTGTCCAGCGCCTGCAGGTCGAGCAGGCGCAGCTGCTTGCTCGGATCGGCCTTCATTCCATGGCTCCCATCGCCCGTCTTCACTTTTTTGCGGCGCGCCGCCTACTGCTGACCCTGGACGAGGAAATCCCACGGGTCGGTCCGCAGCGTGCTGATGCGGATCTCCACGCTATAGCCCTGCTCGGCGAGCGCTTCGCGCAACCGGTCGGCCGCACCCTGCAGCCACAACGATTCGGTCGCCCAGTGTCCTGCGTCGATCAGGTATGGCGTCCCGCCCCTCGCCTCTTCGCGGGCCTCCAGGGCCGGGTGGTGACGCAGATCGGCGGTGACATAGACGTCGGCGCCGGCAGCACGCACCTCCTCGAACCGGTCGTCGCCGGCGCCGCCGAGCACCGCGATGCGTTGCACCTGCGCTGCGGGGTCGCCGCTCACCCGGATCCCGGCCGGAGCGGCCGGCAGGGCGGACGCCATACGGGAGGCAAAGTCCTTGAGCGACAATGGTTCCGGCAAGTCTCCGACCCGGCCGAGACCGTCCTCGCAGAGCGCGTCGGCGTCCTCGGGCAGGCCCGCCGCCGCGGCGAGCGCATCGTTGACGCCCGGGCGGGCCAGGTCGGCGTTGGTGTGCGCGCAGTAGAGCGCGATGTCCGCCACGACCAGCGAGGTGATCGCCGCGCCCTTGGCCGAGGTGGTGGCGACCGAGTTGACGCCGCGCAGCAGCAGCGGGTGGTGGGTGACGAGCAGGTCGGTGCCGGCCGCGCGCGCCTCGTCGATGACCGCGAGGGTGGGGTCGACGGCATACGCGATGCGGAAGATCGACTGCTCGGGGTCGCCGGTGACCAGCCCGACCCGGTCCCATTCGGCGGCGTCACCGGAGGGATGGTGCTGCTCCAGCACCGCGATCACCTGGGCAAGCGTCGGCGTCGTCATGTGGGCCCGGCCGGCCTCGAACCGACGACAACCGCGGTGTAAACGCGGTGCTCTACCAACTGAGCTACAGGCCCCTCGGGCAGCACGCCCGACCGCACATTGTGGCAGGCGCGGATGCCGCCCGCTGCACCGATGCTTCTACGGTCGGACCATGAGCGAAACCGCAGACGTGCAACAGCAGTGGCAGGCGTGGGTCGAGCAGGCGTGCGCCGCGCTCGATATGCCGGTCGACCAGGTCGACGTGCGGCTGATCCATGGGCTCACCAAAGTCGTTGCCCACCAAGTGGATCGGCCGCTCGCGCCGGTGAGTTCGTACATCCTCGGCCTGGCGATCGGGCAGCGCCTCGGCCGCGGCGAGGACGTCACCGCCGAGGACCGCAAGCAGCTCGCCGGCCGCATCCCGACCGGCGAGCGCCAGCGGACCTCCGAAAGCTAGAGCGCCGCGACGGCCTCGTCATAGCCGGCGAAATCGCGCGCATCGCCCGGGCCGTTGACCTGGGTCCAGACGACCTTGCCGGAGGTGTCGATGAGGAAGGTGCCGCGCACCGGCATACCGGCGTCCTCGAAGAACACGCCGAAGGAGGTCGACACCGTGCCGTGCGGCCAGAAGTCCGACAGCAGCGGGAACTCATAGCCCTGGTCGTCGGCCCAGGCCTTGAGGGTGAACTTCGGGTCGCACGAGATGCCCATGACCTGGACCTTGTCGGTCACGAACCGGCCGAGGTCGTCGCGGATCGAGCACAGCTCGCCGGTGCAGATGCCGGAGAACGCGAAGGGGAAGAAGACGAGCAGGACCGCCTTGTCGGCGTAGGCGGCCGAGAGGGTGACCTCGTTGCCGTCCTGGTCGGTGAGGGTGAAATCGGGCGCCTGCGCACCCACCTCAAGTGGTCCGCTCATTTGTCTACCTCTCGGTCATCGCTGCATGGACGGTCCGGCCGAAGGACGGCCAAATAACATCGGAAGCAACGCTGGTGCGATGCCGAGGAACGAGGCTCCGCATCAGCGTTGCTTCGGCGGTCCGGCCGAAGGACGGCCAGAAAACATCAGGCGACACAGTGGTGATGCGCCACCGAGGAACGAGGTGCGCATCATCGCTGTTTCGACTGTCCACCCTGCACCAGCTTGGTGGCGAGCCAGTTTTCGCCGGCCTTGGTGGTCGAGCTCACCTTGAGCCCGGCGGTCTGTGCGGCTTCTTGGATGTCGGCCGCCTCGACATGGTCAGGGTCTCCGGCCTTGGGCACCAGCAACAGCACGAATCCCTTGTCGGCCAAGGTCGTCAGGGCGTCCACGCAGTCGTCGATGAGGTCGCCGTCGCCGTCGCGCCACCACAGCAGCACGGCGTCGGCGACTCCGTCGTAGGTCTCGTCCTCGATGGCCGAGCCGATGACCTCTTCGATCTGATCACGCAGTTCTTGGTCGGTGTCGTCGTCCCACCCGAGTTCCATGACGACCTGACCGTCCTCGAACCCCAACCGCGCGGCGGCGGTGCCCCCGGGTCCAGCTTCGTTGTCCATGCGCCTTTCCTCAATCGTGTCCGGCCCTGGATGGGACGGCGCCTTCGATGTCGGGTGCAAGTGCACTAGGAAACGTCTGGCTTTGCAACCGGAAGCCGCCTGTCGGGCGGCTCCCGCATATATCTGCTGGTACTGCCAAGTAACCCGGCCAGTGGCACGACCATGGGGCGCGTAGGTGAATGATGGGGAAGACATCCCCTGACCTGCACGCGAAGGAGCCAACGTGCCACGTGAGGAAGCCGGACCCCTGCTCAACGGGATCCCGAGCCAACTGCCGGACATCGATCCGGAGGAGACCCAGGAGTGGATCGACTCCCTCGACGGGGTCATCGACGAGGGCGGGCAGACGCGCGCGCGGTACGTCATGCTGAAGCTGCTGGAGCGTGCTCGCGAGCGCCAGATCGGCGTGCCGTCGCTGGTCGCGACCGACTACATCAACACCATTCCGCCGGAGCAGGAACCGTGGTTCCCGGGCGACGAAGAGGTGGAGCGCACCTACCGGGCGTGGATCCGGTGGAATGCCGCGATGACCGTGCACCGCGCCCAGCGTCCGGGCATCGGCGTCGGCGGCCACATCTCGACCTATGCCTCGGTGGCGACGCTGTATGAGGTGGGCTTCAACCACTTCTTCCGCGGCCAGGACCACCCCGGCGGCGGTGACCAGGTCTTCCTGCAGGGCCACGCCTCCCCCGGCGTCTACGCCCGCGCCTTCCTCGAGGGCCGCCTCAGCGAGCAGCAGCTGGACGGCTTCCGGCAGGAGCACAGCCACATCGTGGACGGCAAGGCGGTCGGGCTGCCGTCATACCCGCACCCGCGCAATATGCCCGACTTCTGGCAGTTCCCGACCGTGTCGATGGGCCTGGGCCCGGCGAACGCGATCTGGCAGGCGCAGTTCAACCGCTATCTCACCGGCCGCGGCATCAAGGACACCAGCGACCAGCACGTGTGGGCCTTCCTCGGCGACGGTGAGATGGACGAGCCGGAGTCGCGCGGCATGCTGCAGTACGCCGCCAACGAGGAACTCGACAACCTCACCTTCGTCATCAACTGCAACCTGCAGCGGCTCGACGGGCCGGTGCGCGGCAACGGCAAGATCATCCAGGAGCTCGAGAGCTTCTTCCGCGGCGCCGGCTGGAATGTCATCAAATGCATCTGGGGCCGTGGCTGGGACCCGCTGCTCGCCGCCGACCGCGACGGCGCCCTGGTCAACCTGATGAACACCACCCGCGACGGCGACTACCAGACCTTCCGCGCCAACGACGGCGCCTACGTGCGCGACAACTTCTTCGGCCGCGACCCGCGCACCAAGTCGATGGTCGCGGACTGGTCGGACGAAGAGATCTGGTGGAAGCTCAAGCGGGGCGGGCACGACTACCGCAAGGTGTATGCCGCCTATAAGGCTGCGCTGGAGCACCACGGCCAGCCGACGGTGATCCTGGCGCACACCATCAAGGGCTACAGCCTCGGCACGCATTTCGCCGGGCGCAACGCGACCCACCAGATGAAGAAGATGACGCTGGAGGATCTGAAGACCTTCCGCGACAGCCTCAACATCCCGATCAGCGACGAGGTGCTGGAGGAGAACCCCTACCTGCCGCCCTACTACCACCCGGGCGAGGACAACGAGGCGATCCAGTATCTGCGCGAGCGTCGCAAGAGCCTCGGCGGTGGCGTGCCGTCCCGGCGCAGCGAGGGCACCGCGATCAAGCTGCCGGACGACAACGCGTATGCCGGGACCCGCAAGGGCTCGGGCAAGCAGGCGGTCGCCACCACGATGGCTTTCGTCCGGCTGCTCAAGGACCTGATGCGGGACAAGGACTTTGCTCAGCGGGTCGTGCCGATCATCCCGGACGAGGCGCGCACCTTCGGCATGGACTCGATGTTCCCGACCGGCAAGATCTACAACCCGCACGGGCAGCACTACACCTCGGTGGACCACGAGCTGATGCTCGCCTACAAGGAGTCGCCGTCCGGTCAGATCGAGCACATCGGCATCAACGAGGCTGGCTCACTCGCGGCGTTCACGGCGGCGGGCACGGCATACAGCACGCACGGCGAACCGATGGTGCCGATTTACATCTTCTATTCGATGTTCGGTTTCCAGCGCACCGGTGATGCGATCTGGGCGGCCGCCGACCAGATGGCCCGCGGCTTCCTGCTCGGCGCCACGGCCGGGCGCACCACGCTGACCGGTGAGGGTTTGCAGCACGCGGACGGTCATAGTCACCTGCTCGCGGCGACGAATCCCGCTGTCGTTGCTTACGATCCGGCCTACGCCTACGAGCTCGGCCATATCGTCAAGGACGGCCTGCGCCGGATGTACGGGGACAACCCGGAGAACATCTTCTACTACATCACCCTCTACAACGAGCCGATGCAGCAGCCGGCGCAGCCGGAGAATGTCGACGTCGAGGGCATCCTCAAGGGCATCTACAAGCTGTCCGCGGGCGAGGGCCCGGAGGGTGCGCCGCGGGTGCAATTGCTCGCCTCGGGTGTCGGGGTGCCGTGGGCGCTGGAGGCGCAGGAGCTGCTCAAGAACGACTATGGCGTGATCGCCGACGTGTGGTCGGTGACCTCCTGGAGCGAGTTGCGCCGCGACGCCTCGGCGTGCGACGAGCACAACTTCCTGCACCCCGAGGAGGAGCCGCGGGTGCCCTACATCACCCAGGTGCTGCAGGACGCGCCCGGCCCGGTCGTCGCGACCTCGGACTGGATGCGCCTGGTGCACGACCAGATCCGCCAGTGGGTGCCGCAGGACTTCCGCTCGCTCGGCGCCGACGGGTTCGGCTTCAGCGACACCCGGCCGGCCGCGCGCCGCTACTTCCACATCGACGGCCCGTCGATGGCGGTGCAGGCCTTGCAGCTGCTGGCCAAGCGGGGCGAGTTCGACGCGCAGGCGGCCAAGGACGCGGTGACCCGCTACAAACTGCTCGACGTCACCGCCGGGACCTCCGGCCAGGAGGGCGGCGAGTCCTGAGAAGCCGGTGAGCGCTAGGCGCGGGCGGCGGCGGGCGTGAAGACGTCGGCGCGGGCCAGCAGCGCGATGTCGGGGTGGTCGGTGATGAGTTCGTCGATGCCGGCCTGCAGATAGGTCGTCATCTCCCCGAGCACGTTGCCGTAGTCAGCCAGGTGCTCACCTTTGCGCAAATCCGTTGGGAGCCAAGCGTTTTCGGCGGCGAAGGTCCACACCGACACGGTCAAGCCGGCGTCATGCGCGTCGCGGGTGACCCGGGTCGGGCCGGCGAGTGAACCGTCGGCCCGGCGCGGGATCACCTGCTCCTTCGCCGGGCCGATGCCCGTCGCCCACGCGCCGACGAGCCGCAGGCCGGCGGGGGTGAGCAGGTCGGCATACGTCCGCTCGTGCGCTGTGCCGACCAGATCGGGCGGGATGCCGTCCTCGGTGAGGAAGACCATCGGCACCGACAGCCCGAGATCGTCGCGCGCCCGCATGAGCGAACCGATCTCGAAGGACTGCACGGTCACCGGCGCGTCCGGGCTGTCCAGGCCGGCCTGCTGGAGTGCGTCGGCGACCGGCGACTCCAGCCCCAGCCCGAGGGCGGTGAAGTATGCCGAATGCTTCAGCTCCAGGTGCACCCCCAGGGTCCGCCCGCGCGCCCTCGATTGCGCCGCACGCAGGTCGAGCAATTCCTCCAGCGTCGGCACCACGAACCGCCCGTCGTAGATCGTGTTGGAGCGGCGCACCCCCTGATGGCGCTCCCGGGCCCGCAGGGTCTGCAGCTCGGCGAGGGTGAAGTCCTCGGTGAACCAGCCCTCCAGCGGCCGGCCGTCGACGACCCTGCGCGCGAACCGGTCGGCGAACTCCGGGCGGCCCGCGATATCGGTGGTGGCGGACAACTCGTTGTCGTGGCGGCAGACCAGTCGGTGGTCCTTGGTGGCGACCAAGTCGGTCTCCACCGAATCCGCGCCGAGGCGGGCGGCGAGCTCGAAGGAGGCGAGGGTGAGTTCGGGCCGGTAGCCGCAGGCGCCGCGGTGCCCGACGATGCGCGGCAACCGTCGGGGCGCTGCGGACGGAGGCGGAGACGCGGAGGTGAGGCTCGTCGTCATACGTCGTCCCGTGGCTCGGCGGGCGGGTCGAGCCCCGAGACAACCGCACCAGGCTGGCGGCGGCGCGACCTCGAGGTGAGCAACAGGTGGCGGGGCGGTGACCGGCGCGTGCGTGTGTGAGGTGTCTACAAATAGGCTGGCCCGGTGACCGTTGTCGACGACACCCACGCCCGGCTGGAGCAAGCCGCGGGCGAGCTGTCGACGGCCGCCGTCGCCCGGATGGAGGAGGCGCACGATTGGTATCGCGCGCTGTCGGCCGAGGACCGCTCCTGGGTCGGCATGGTCGCGCACGCCGGCATCGCGGCCTTCATCGCGTGGCACGCCGACCCCGAGACGATCCCGCCGATCGCCGCCGATGTCTTCGGCTCGGCGCCGCGCGAGCTCACCCGCTCGATCACGCTGAACCAGACCCTGGACCTGATCCGCAGCGTGGTCGACGTGGTGGAGCAGGCAGTGCCCCGCATCGCCGCGCCGGGTAGCGAGCACACGCTGCGCGAGGCGGTGCTCACCTACTCGCGCGAGGTCGCCTTCGCCTCCGCGCATGTCTACGCCCAGGCGGCCGAGATCCGGGGCGCGTGGGATGCCCGGCTGGAGTCGCTCGTGGTCGACGCCGTGCTGCGCGCCGAGGCCGACGAGGCGCTTGAGTCGCGGGTCTCGGCGCTCGGCTGGGGCGAGGTGCACGACATCGTCGTGGTGGCCGGCGCTGCTCCCCCGGGCTCGGGCACCGAAGCGGTGGATGCCTTGCGGCGCAGCGCAATTCGCGAAGGCGTCGAAGCTCTGACGGCCGTGCAGGGCCGACGGCTGATCGCGATTCTGGGCTCGGTCGATGAGCCGCTGCGCACCGTCGGGGCGCTCGCTCATCTCTTCGGCGACGGACCGATCGTGGTCGGACCGCGGGTGCCGCATCTGTTCGCCGCCGGCCGCAGCGCGCGGGCAGCATTGTCCGGGCTCGGCGCGGCGCCGGCGTGGGCCGAGGCGCCGCGGCCGTGCTTGGCCGACGAACTGCTCGCCGAGCGCGCGCTGGCCGGGGACCACCGGGCGCGCCATCAGTTGCTGGAACGCGTCCACCGCGCGCTCGAGGCGCGGGCGGGCGCGGAGGAGACGATGGCGGCATACCTGCGCACGCGCAGCATCGAGGCGACCGCGCGCACGCTCTTCGTGCACCCCAATACGGTGCGCTACCGGCTGGCGAAGTTCGCCGACGACAGCGGCTTCGACCTGACCGACGCGCGCGACGCGTTCTGCGTGCAGCTCGCGTCGGCCTATGCCGCCCTGCCCGACCGCCGCTGATCCCGCCATTGGAGGATTCCTCCAAATCGGGGCGGCGAAGGTTCGTGCGGTTCGGCGGGGCATCCGGCGCGCCGGGCGGACAGAGTAGGAAGCGTGCTAGCGATCGTGTGCCCGGGACAGGGCTCTCAGACCCCCGGATTCCTCACCCCCTGGCTGGAGGTGCCGGGTGTGCGCGGTCGGCTGGAGACGCTCGGCGCTGCCGCCGAACTCGACCTGGTCGCCCACGGCACGACCTCGGACGCCGACACCATCAAGGACACCGCGGTCGCCCAGCCGCTCATCGTCGCCGCCGGCCTCGCCACCTTGCCGGCCGTCCTGCCGGGTGGGCTGGACCGGGCGATCACCGCCGGGCACTCGGTCGGTGAGATCACCGCGGCGGCCGCGGCCGGGGTCATCTCCGACCGCGACGCGATGGTCTTCGTGCGCGAGCGCGGACGCGGTATGGCGGCCGCAAGCGCCGCGCGCCCCACCGGCATGTCCGCGGTCGTCGGCGGAGCGGAGGATGAGGTCGTCGCCGCCATCGAACGCCACGGGCTCACCGCCGCCAACCGCAATGGCGCGGGTCAGATCGTCGCCGCCGGCACGCTGGACCAGCTCGAGGCGCTGGCTGCCGACCCGCCCGCCAAGGCGCGGGTGATCCCGCTCGCGGTCGCCGGGGCCTTCCACACCGAGCACATGGCACCGGCGGTCGACGCCCTCGCCACCCTCGCGGACACGATGACCACTCATGCGCCGCGGGCGACCGTGCTGAGCAACAAGGACGGCGCCTCGGTCCGCTCCGGCGACGAGGTGCTCGCCCGCCTGGTCAACCAGGTGAGCAACCCGGTGCGCTG
Source organism: Metallococcus carri (assembly GCF_011440275.1). Taxonomy (GTDB): domain Bacteria; phylum Actinomycetota; class Actinomycetes; order Actinomycetales; family Dermatophilaceae; genus Metallococcus; species Metallococcus carri. The sequence continues at coordinate 29,206 of NZ_JAAOIV010000015.1, forward strand.
GGACCTCACCATGGCCACCCTGCTCGACCTCGGCGTCACCGGGTTGATCGAGTTGCCTCCGGCGGGCACGCTCGTCGGTCTCGCCAAGCGCGGGATGAAGGGCGTGGAGACCCTCGCGCTGAAGACTCCCGACGACCTCGACAAGGCGCAGGCGATGGTGCGCGAGCACGGTCAGGAGGCGTGATGCCCAAGAACACCGGCACGATCACCGCGCAGGAGGGCGCCCGGCATACCCGGATCATGGGGGTCGGCGCCTACCGCCCGCCGCGCGTGGTGACCAATGACGAGGTCTGTGAGTTCATCGACTCCTCCGACGAATGGATCCGCGAGCGGTCCGGCATCGTCACCCGCCGGATCGCCGGGCCGGACGAGACGGTGATCAGCATGGGCGAGGCGGCCGCGCGGGCTGCGGTCGAGGACGCCGGCATCGACATGCAGCAGATCGACGCCGTGCTGGTCGCGACGATCACCCATCCCTACCAGACACCGGCAGCGGCTCCGTTGATCGCAACTCATTTGGGGCGCAACGGGATTCCCGCCTTCGATCTCTCCGCAGCCTGCGCCGGATATTGCTACGGCATCAGCGTCGGCAACGACCTGGTGCGCAGCGGCAGCGCGCGCTATGTGCTGGTGATCGGGGTGGAGAAGCTGGCGGATTTCACCGACAAATACGACCGCGGGACGGCCTTCATCTTCGCCGATGGTGCCGGTGCCGCCGTGATCGGACCATCCGACACTCCTGGGATCGGCCCGACCGTCTGGGGTTCGGACGGCGAGCAGTGGGCGGCGATCGCCCAGCGCGAGTCGTGGGTGGAATTGCGCGAGCGGGGCGCGAACGAGAACGAGCAGCCGTGGCCCTCGATCGGTATGGCGGGCCAGTCGGTCTTCCGCTGGGCCGTCTGGGGTATGGCGCCCGTCGCGCAGAAAGCGCTCGACGCCGCGGGCATCACCGCCGACGACCTCGACGCCTTCATCCCCCACCAAGCGAATATGCGGATCATCGACGCGATGATCAAGCAACTCAAGCTGCCCGCCGACATTCCGGTGGCGCGCGATATCGCCGAGCAGGGCAACACCTCCGCGGCGTCGGTGCCGCTCGCCACCGAGCGGATGCTGCGTGAGGGCGAAGCACCCCACGGTGGGCTCGCCCTGCAGATCGGCTTCGGCGCAGGATTGGCGTATGCCGCCCAGGTGGTCGTGCTGCCCTGATGGTTTCCCGATGACTCGGCGGGACAATCCGGGTCAGCCCAATGAAGAGGTCCACGCCGTGTGGGCCGTCATACAAGGAGAAGACGAATGGCGCAGAGCGACACCGAAATCCTGGCCGGACTTGCCGAGATCGTGAACGAGGAGACCGGGCTCGACCCGGCCGAGGTGCAGCCGGAGAAGTCCTTCACCGACGACCTCGACATCGACTCGCTGTCGATGATGACGATCGTGGTGAACGCCGAGGAGAAGTTCGGCGTGCGCATCCCGGACGACGAGGTCAAGAACCTCAACACCGTCGGCGACGCCGTCACCTACATCAAGAACGCGCAGGGCTGACCGACCGCGCGGGCCCGTCACCAGCGCACGGGCCCGCGCCCCTGCCCACCAGACACACCTCGCAAGGAGCCAAAGACCTCATGAGCAACGACCGCCGCATCGTCGTGACCGGCCTCGGGGCGACCACCCCGATCGGGGCCACGGCGACCGCCACCTGGGAGGCGCTGCTCGCCGGCGAATCCGGCGCCCGTTCCCTGCCGCAGGAGTGGCTGGACCAGTACGAACTGCCGGTCACCTTCGCCGCGACGATCAAGCAGGACCCGAGCGAGGTGCTCGCCCGGGTCGAGACCCGCCGGATGGACCCCTCGGCGCAGTACGCGATGATCGCCGCCCGCGAGGCGTGGGCGGACGCCGGCAAGCCGGACATCGAGCCGGAGCGGCTGGCCGTGGCGATCGGTTCGGGCATCGGTGGCGTGCACACCCTGCTCGACCAGTACGACGTGCTGAAGGAGAAGGGGCCGCGGCGGATCTACCCGCTCACCGTGCCGATGCTCATGCCGAACACCGCGTCCGGCAATGTGTCCCTCGACCTGGGCGCCCGCGCGGGGGCGCACACGCTGGTGTCGGCGTGCGCGTCCGGTGCCGAGTCGATGGGGTATGCCGCCGAGATGATCCGCGCCGGCCGCGCCGATGTGGTGGTCGCCGGTGGCACGGAGGCGGCGATCCACCCGCTGCCCGTCGCCGGTTTCGCGGCGATGCAGGCGCTGTCCAAGCGCAATGACGACCCGACCCGGGCGTCCCGGCCGTATGACGTGAACCGCGATGGCTTCCTCCTCGGCGAGGGCGCAGCGGTGATCGTGGTCGAGGCCTACGAGCACGCCAAGGCCCGCGGCGCGACGATCTACGCCGAGCTCGCCTCGGTCGGCATGTCGGCCGACGCGCACCACATCACCGCGCCCGAGCCCGAGGGCGCCGGTGCGTCTCGCGCGATGGTCGAGGCCGTCGAGCGGGCCGACCTGGCCGCGTCCGACGTCAAGCACATCAACGCGCACGCGACCTCGACCCCGGTCGGCGACATCGCCGAGGCCAACGCGATCCGGCGAGCCTTCGGCAATGCGGTCGACGGTATGGCGGTCACCGCGACCAAGTCGATGACCGGTCACCTGCTCGGGGCGGCCGGCGCGCTCGAAGGCGTGTTGACGATCCTGTCGGTGCACCACCGGCTGATCCCGGCGACCATCAACCTCGACGAGCAGGATCCCCAGATCACCCTGGACGTCGTCACCGGCGAGCACCGCACGCTGCCCGACGGCGACATCGCCGCGCTCAACAATTCGTTCGGTTTCGGCGGCCACAACGTGGCGATGATGATCAAGAGCGTCTGAGACTCGACGGCACGCGACGAAGGGCGCGCCACCCGCGTGGGGTGGCGCGCCCTGCTGCGTCGGCGACCAGAAGCGTCAGGAAACCCGGTGCAACCAGCGCACGGTGGCACCATCCCCGGCATACCGGAAGGGCTCGAGTTCGTTGTCCCAGGCGGTGCCGAGCAGCTCGGCGATCTCGACCCGGATCGCGTCCGGGTCGCCGCCGGTGACGGCGAGGGCGGAGCGCAGCCGGTCCTCGTTGATGACGGCGTCGCCGTTGGCCGCGGTCCAGGTGTGGTGGATGCCGAGGCTCGGGGTGTGCGACCAGCGCGAGCCGTCGCAGCCGGGCGAGGGCTCCTCGGTGATCTCGAAGCGGACGCGCTGCCAGTCGCGCAGGGCGCTGGCGAGCTTGGCGCCGGTGCCGGGCTCACCCATCCAGGACAGCTCGGTGCGCAGCTCGCCGGGCGCGACCGGCTGCTTGGCCCACTCCAGGCGCACGGCGGAGCCGAGCACGTGCTCCAGTGCCCAGCCGATGTGCTGGCACAGCGCAGCTGGGGTCGAGTGAACGAACACGACCCCGCGCGTGACGCGGGAACCCACCGCAGACATCGAAGCCTCCTGACCTTGTGCGAGCGACGTCTTCCCCAACGTTCTCGCCGGCCATCAGCGGGTTCCTGTATGACGTTGTGCGGCTGCCATTGTGCCTCACGGAGGGCTCTTCGCACCACCCGTCTCAGGCGTCACATCGGTTACGGCGCCGACAGCGGCACCCGTGGACTCTGGTTAAAGGCCTCGGTCGGGGTCATCCGCATGCCGTTCAGGGTGACGGTCCGCTCGGTGGAGACCTGCGCGCAGCCGGTGGTGGTGGCGGCCGCGGGCGGTGCGGCGTTCTCGGTCGAGGTGGGACTCGGCGACGCAGTGGGGCTGGTGCTGGGTGTCGAACTCGGCCGGGGTCGCGCGGGAGCAAGCGACTGGTCCGCGGCGATCTTGGCGAAGAGCGCGGCAGCCGAGGGGCCGGGCAGCACGACATTGCGGTTCTGCGCGTCGTAGACCGTCGGCATCGTGACGAAATAGGTCGACCGCGCCGGGATCTTGTTGAACTGCAGGCCGAGTTGCAGCAGCCGGTCGACCGATCCGAGGCCGTCGTCGACCGTGAGTGCCTTGGTCGCCGCGTCGGCGACCTGGTAGCCGGTGACCGGGTTGAGCAGCGTCGAGGCGGACTGAACGTCGCGCATCATCGTGGACAGGAAGAGGTGCTGCGCGCTTGCTCGGCCAAGGTCCGAGCCGTCGCCGAAGCCGTGCCGGGTGCGCAGAAACTCCAACGCGGGCAGCCCCTTCAGCGTGTGGTTGCCGGCCGCGAGCTTGAGATGCGAGTAGGGGTCATAGACGTCCTTGCTGACGCAGATCTGCACTCCCCCGACGGCATTGGACAGCTGCACGACGCCGGAGAAGTCAACGACCATGAAGTGGTCGATCGGCACACCGGTGAGCTGGTGCACGGTGGCGACAGTGCAGTTGGGGCCGTCGTTGAGAGTGCTGTTGCTCCGATCCCGGTGTGCCGCAACGACTTTGCCGGTGAACTGATCGGTGCACTGCGGGATGTCGACGATGGTGTCGCGCGGGATGCTCGTGACGCTCGCATTGGTGCGGTCGGCGGACAGGTGGACCAGCATCTCCACATCAGCGTTGCCGGGACCCGCGGTGCCGGTGGCGCTGGGGCTCGCGGTGCCGGTCGGGCAAGCGCCGCCGATCGTGCAGTCCGCGGCGCTCGCGCGCGAGTCCGATCCGAGCACCAGGATGGTGAGCGGGGTCGGCTTGGCGAGGTCACCGGTGGCATCGCCGCCACCGGCCGTGAGGCTCGTCGTGCGCAGGTTCCCGTTGAAATGCTCGTAGGCCGCGGCCGCGCCGGTCACGATGAGGGCTGCGATGACTGCGAAGGCAATCACCATGCGCCGCAACCGCTTTCGGCGCCGTGATCGTGGCCCCGGAAGCGGTTGCGGCTGCTGGTCGTCGCGGATCAGCGAAGCGTCAGCCATGCGATGCTCGCGGCCCCGGCGACGATGCAGTAGACGCCGAAGGGTCGCAGCGAGCGGGTTGCGACATACCGGGTGAAGAAGCGCACGGCGAGATAGGCACCCACGCCGGAGAGCACGGACCCGAAGATCACCTGCGGGCGGATGCCGTCGCCGAGCGGGCCCAGCAGGTCCGGAATCTTCAGCACGCCGGCGGCAAGGATCACCGGGGTGGCGAGCAGGAAGGAGAAGCGCGCCGCGTCCTCGCGGGTGAGGCCCTTGACCATGCCGCCGGTCATGGCGATGCCGGAGCGGGAGATGCCGGGGGCGAGCGCGAGGATTTGGCTCGCGCCGATGACGAGGGCGGACAGCCACGGCATACGGGCAAGGCGCTCGTCGGACTCGACACCGGTGACGCGCTCGTCGATATAAGCGGTCGGACGGTCGCCGCGCTTGCTGCTGAGCTGTTCAACGGTGATGAGCACGATTCCGTTGATGATCAAGAAGATTGCCGTCGGGATCGGTCGCGCCAAGGTGGTGCGGAACCAGTGCTCGGCAAGCAGTCCGACCAGGCCGACGGGGATGGTGCCGATGATCAGCAGCCAGATCAGCCGTTCGTCACGGGTCTCGATCCGGCGATGCCGGATGCTGCTGAACAAGCCGCCGATGAGGCGCACCCAGTCACGCCAGAAGAACGCGATGAGCGCGATCGCGGTGGCGACATGCAGACCGACGATGTAGGCCAGATAGGGCGATTCGGGCGTGCTGACATTGAGGTCGCGCGCCCACGATCCGCCGACCAGCGCGGGAATGAGCACGCTGTGACCGAGGCTGGAGATCGGGAAGAGTTCGGCGACGCCTTGGAAGGCGCCGACGACGCCGGCTTCCAGCCAGCTGAGGTGTTGGGACATTGCTCTCTTTCGGTCGGTCTGCGGGTCGGCACCGAACGCTAGGGATGTCGCCTGACCGTTTCCTGGACGCTTGCTGGACCAGCCTGGGTATGCCGCTCGCGCACCCGCCGCCCTCGTGCCGCTGCGCGCGGTGCCACAATGGTCGCCGCCCATTCGGCAACCCGTCGCTCGCGACGCAGTGACCGGCGGGCGCGGGGCGGTAGCTCAGCCGGTTAGAGCAGCGGACTCATAATCCGTCGGTCCTGGGTTCAAGCCCCAGCCGCCCCACTGTGCAGGGCCTGATCACGGCCCTGCAGCGGTCGTCTGCGTGCGGACATGCCTCTTCTTGCGTTCTTACGGTGGACACGGGCCACCGCAAGAACCGGCCAACCGAGCGCCTCCGTCTGCCACGATCCGGGCCATGAGCCGAGTCAGGGTGCTACGAGCAGCGACGCTCGCCACGGCCAGCGTGCTTTCAGTGGCGGCTTGCGCGACGGGCTCCGGCAGCGGTAACGGGCATCCCCGGACGTCCGGACCAGCGTGGCAGTCGTCCAGCAGTGGGCCTGCCAGCGCGGCCGACGTCCCGGCGACCTCACCGGCCGGGATCCTCGATGGCATCACCTACCACGAGTTCGCTAGCAAACACCCCACTCAAGTGCAGCCACTGATTGACGCCATCGTGGCCGGGGTCGACGTTTCGCCGGCGGTGTGGGCAAGTCTCCCGCTGACTGAACGGGCAAGCCGCGTCGGTTGGTACGTCGAGTTCGGCACCGAATTGTGCGCTCCGCAGCACATGGGCACGGACGACATGGCCAAGACCCGACGAGATCTCGAGGCCGTGGGCTGGAGTCCGTTCTTGTCACTGGACACGGTGCGGAGCGCCGGTGCGCAGTTCCCTTCGTCGACAACGGTCGGTAACCTGCGCGACCTGCAGGCGGTGGAGACCGTGCGTCAGATGTACGAGTGCGCCGTTGGCGCAGCGCCGGACGCACAGGGGAAGTTCGCCCAGCAGATCAGGGACAACCTCACCCGCACTGACAACGGCTTCTACCTCCGGCCGGAGGGGGACGTGGTATTCGTGGACGACTACCTTCGCTACGGCCTCAACTCGGCTCTTAACGTTGACACGGTCGCCAAGTACGGCGGTTTCGCCCAACTAGTCAAGATGCCAGATCTGGCCAAACAAGGCTTGGCGGCGTTCACGGTGAAGGTACAGGCACCGAGCCCGGCGTGGTACCGCTCGTCGGCCAGCGGCGCCGAGTTCATGCAGTACATCGTGGGACTTGTGGCTACGACCGACCACCGCTACGTGCCGTTCTTCACCTTCGACCAAACAGGTGGGTGAAGGCTGAACCGACGTGTATCGCGACGGGCCGAACGCAAGAGAACAGGATCAGGTGTGCGGCACGGAGTCGGCAGGCCGGGCGCGGTATTCGCCGACTCGGCGGGCCCTGTCTGCCGGCCGCGCTGGTTGAGCCGCCGCTCGATCCACTCGGCGAGCTTGGTCCGGCTCAGCACTCACGACCACGGCTCGACGCCGTGAGAAAATGTGACAGAGCCTCGGCGCGATCATCGCGACCGAGGCTCTTGCGTATGCCGAATCCTCTTCTCCCCCAACCGATTTCCTACCGTCCCGCTGCTCCCGCCGACCATCTTGCACTTCGGCAGCTGTGGAACCTATTCCGGCACGACATGTCGGCATACACCGGCGGCCTGCCCGGCGCGGACGGTCGCTTCCGCACCGAACGGCTCGACCACGCTCTCGGCGACACCATCGGCTGGCTAGCGTGGATTGCGATGGCTGGGCCGCACCCGATTGGTTTTGCGCTCGTTCGCGCCCTCGATGAACCGGAGCACGTGCTCAACAGTTTCTTCATCGTGCCCGGTGCTCGGCGTAGTGGGCTCGGGCGTCAGTTCGCGCGAGTCGTGTTGCTCAGCCGGCCGGGTCGGTGGGCGATCGCCTACCAGGACACCAACCCGGCGGCTGCCGCGTTCTGGCCCGACCTCGCCCGTGGACTCGATCCGCACTGGGCCCATGAGCACCGCTCGGTTCCCGGCCGCTCGGAGTTGCCGCCGGACCACTGGATTCGACTCACCATCACGCCGCCGCCCGCCGATGCGTCGTGGTGACGACAGTGTGCGGACGGCAGCGAGCGATGAACCGCCCTCCCCGATCGTCGAACCCGAGCGGCCGGCGGCATACCGGATCCGCTGCGGTCAGAGTCCGGGCAGCACCTTGGTGCCCTCGGCCCGCACCGCAGTCAGCTCGTTCGGGCTGAGGCCGAGCACCGACAACACCGTCGGGGCGACCTGGGTCGTCTCGACCGGGGTGTTGTTGACACCGTGACGGATGCCGGGGCCGTCGACGAGCATCAGCACATGCTGGTCGCCGGGGTTCATGCCGCCGTGCTCGGCGAGCTTGGTCGGACCGGCATACACCACGCCTTCTCGCACCTTGCCGAAGACGTCCGGGTAGTGCCCGTTGCTGGTGGGCACACCGAAGAACTTCGCCGAGGCAGCTCCGGCCCAGATCTGGGTCAGGCCGGAGTGCTGCAGCGTCACGGGCTGCTTGTTCACGGTGAGCCCCTGGGCGGTGTGGTTCCACAGGTAGCTCTTGACGAAGTCGGCCGCAGCCTGCGAACGGTCCGAGAGATAGGACTGCCACAGGTCGTCATTGGTGCCGGCGACGATGAGCTTGGTGTTGTTGGGATGCGTCTTGGCCCAGGCGGCGTTGACCGCGTCGACGATCGGGCCGTCCTTGACCGTCACGAGCTTGTTCGGGTCCTGAGGAGACTGCCCGTGCTTCGCGGTGACGATCACCGTGGTGGAGCGCGCCAGGCCGTCCTTGCGCAGCTGGGACTCCATCCGGCCGAGCTGGGCGTCGACATAGTCCAGCGCGCTGGACAGCACCGGGCCGGGCACGAGCTGCCCGCCGACCCGCTGGTAGCCACCGGCCTGCGGCACGCTCGGGGTGTAGCTGCCGTCGGCATTCTTGATCAGGTTGGCCGAGGTGGACCGGCTCTTCTGCGCGACCGAGACGGTCTGGAAGTTCATCCCGAAGATCGCCGGCGTGCCGGTCCTGGTCGTGCCGGAGTGGCCCTTGCCGTCGATCTCGTTCAGGATCGCCTGGACCTTGTAGTTGTCGTACTGCTTGGTCGCGGCATCGATGTGTGCCCAGTCGTCGTCCTGCGGGTAGGGGACGCCGTTGGGTTCCACGGCCTGCGAGTCGATCTCCGGGCCGAAGAAGTCATCGATGCTCTTGCCATTTGAGCCCGGGCCGTTGAACGACAGATAGACCGCGTGCTTGTCCGACCATGCGGTGCGCAGGCCGGCCCGGTGGATCACCTGGAACATCGAGTTATCGCCGACGTAGTCCCACGGCATGATCGGCCTGCAGGTCGCCGGATCGACCGGGAACGTCGAGGCGTTGAATGACGACGCGTTGTTGCGCAGCCGCATGATCGCGGCGGGGTTCTTGTCGACGTCTCCGGGGTACACCGAGCCGTTTTCGTCGAATGACGGGTACGTCCCGTTGCTGGGGTTGAGGAAGTCCGGCACCTTCGCCAGGGCGTCGTCGGGCGAGTCGTAGATGACGTCGCCACCAGTCGCGGGTTTGCCAGGGATGCAGGGTGCGCCGGGCTGGTCGGTGGTGTGGCTGTACTCGACGTCGTAATAGATCCCGGTCGTCTTGGGGTTGCCGCCGGTCATCAGGGCGGTGCCGCCGGGGTCGGAGTCGGATGGGTTCGACGTCGCCGCCTGGGTGTATTCGGCCCCGCGATGCGTCAGCTTGGCCAGGGTCGAGGCCGGGTGGTGGGCGACATACCACTCCAGGTCGCTCTGGTGCATCCCGTCGACCGAGATCAGCAGCACGTGCTTGCTCTGCTTGCCGTGCTTGGGCGCGTGGTGGGCGGGCGCGGCTGTCGCCGCGGTAACGCCCGCTGCGAGGGCGACGGCGGTGGCCAACGTGATGGCCGTGGTGCGTTGACGTTGCATCGTTTTCGGTCTCTCTGCCGGATGGTCCCCGAGTGGCGTCAGGTAGGCCACCAGCGCAACCTGGGGCCGGACTCGGAACATCGCAAACTCCCGATGAACCACAGCCGAACCCTGTGATGCCGGTGAGATTCGTTGCGGCCCGGGCGGATTCGGCATACGGGCTCCGGCTGTATGCCGGAGGCGCGGCCGGTGTGTCACGTTCGCGGTCCGGGATCCGTCATCCTGGCGACTGCACCTGCCCAGAGGAGAGAGCGATGGATCGCACTGACGAATTCGAGGCCGAGCGTTCGCGGCTGACGCGGATTGCCGCCGGCATACTCGGCGATCCCGTGGAGGCGCAGGACATCGTGCAGCAGGCATGGCTGCGGTGGGACCGTGCCGAGGGCATAGATCAGCCGGCGGCCTGGCTGACCACGGTGACGACGCGGTTGTGCCTGGACCGGTTGCGGCAGCGCGTGCCCGAGCCGGTCGACGAAGACGTGGACCACGCGCCCGGTGACGCCGTGGTCGCCGATCCAGCGGAGGATGTCGCCCTGGCCGACACGGTCGGGGTCGCGCTGGCCGTTGTGCTCGAGCGGCTGTCGCCGAACGAGCGGGTGGCGTTCGTGCTGCACGACACCTTCGGCTTCGGCTTCCCGACGATCGCCGAGGTGCTCTCCACGTCGCCGGTCGCGGCGCGCAAGCTGGCCTCGCGCGCTCGGGCCAAGCTCGGTAGCGCCCCCGACGACGACCTGCCCGCGGACTGGGAGGTGGTGGACGCCTTCCTCGACGCCGCGCGCGGCGGTGATCTTCAGCGGTTGCTCACCTTGCTCGCGCCGGATGTCGTCGTGGCCGGCGATCCCGCCGCCGTCGCGACCGGGACCCCGGAACGACTCGAAGGCCGCGACGCGGTGTCGGCGATGTTCAACGGTGCGGCGAAGTCTGCGCTGCCGGTCTTCGTCGAGGAGCGGCCAGGAGCCGCCTGGTTCCTGCACGGCGAGGCGAAGGTCGCCTTCGACTTCACGGTTGTCAATGGCGTTGTCACCCGCATCGACTTCCGCGCCGAACCAGCTCTGCTGTCCACCCTGGTGCGGCGAGCCGGAGCAACTCCCCGCAGCTGATGCTCGACGGCGACGCCGTGGTCACACTTCCACGGCGTCGATCGTCATCACCACAGAAGCCACTCTTCGAAAGGATCCGACCATGAAGACCCTGACCTGCCGCGACCTCGGTGGACCGTGCGACCTGGAGCACCGCGGCGAGACCGCTGACGACGTAATCAAGGCTCAGGACCAGCATCTGAAGGACGCCGTCGCCGCCGGCGACATTGCGCACGAGGACGCGAATGCCGCGATGCGAGCTCGCTGGAAGAACCCGATCAAGGGCATGAGCTGGTACCGCTCGACCAAGAAGGCCTTCGCCGCCCTGCCCGATTCCTGACCCACAGCCGAGGGGCGAGGTGCGATACCGCGTCGAAACAGCAACGCTGGTTGAGTAAGGGCGAGGCGCTAGCCGAGCCCGCATCGAAACCCGTTGCGCCACAAGTGGTTTCGCTGCGCTCCCTCAGCACGGCGCTCAACCAGCGCAGGGGTCGTCAGCTGGTGTCCGGGTCGATGGCGTCCGGGTCACTGGTGTCGGTGCTGGGTTCGGTGGTGTCCCAGTAGGTTTCCAGCAACCCCGGCCAGGTCACGTACACCCGACCGGCCGGGCTGGTCCAGGTGCACCGCCCACCCGGGGTCATCGTCACTGACCATCCCGATTGTTTGGTGCGGTGATGCCGCCGACACAAACATTGCAGGTTCCAGTCCGCCGTCGGACCCTGCGGCCAGGCGACCACATGATCCAGGTCGGTAAACCTCGCCCCGCGCGTACACCCGGGGAACCGGCAGCGCTGATCGCGGCGTTTCACCCGCTCCCGCATCGACTCCGGCGGCCGATACGACTTACTGATCGCCTGATCGTCCAGGCGGTAATCCACCGGGTCGAACCCCCGGTGACTCGTGGTCACCTTCGACGCCGTGAACGCCGGGTGCCCGATCAACTCGGCCAGATCACTCCCGGTGATCGGACCCGCCGTCGGATGCTGCACCACCTCCTCCGGGCCAACACCCCCAGGCGAAGCAATCTCGTCGACCTCGCCGACTTCAGCGGGTTCGTTGGCCGTGGCCGTTTCAGGACGCTGGTCACCCGCAGCACCGGTGCTTGCCGTTTCGCTGCCCGTGGCCTCCGCCGCGCCGTCACCCTCGTCAGCGTCAGCGTCGGTGGCGGTGGCGGTGTCGGCCGTGACATCCGCGGCATCCTCGGTGGCGTCAGCGTCAGCGTCAGCGTCGGAGGCGGTGTCGGCCGTGACATCCGCGGCATCCTCGGTGGCGGTGGCGGTGTCGGTCGTGACGTCCGCGGCATCCTCGGTGGGGTTGGTGTCGGGGGTGTAGGTGTTGCACGCCGCCTGGGGTTTGAGCACGTCCACGTGCACGGTCAGGGACACGTTATGCATCGCGAGTTCGAACAACGCCGCGGCCCGGTGCTCCCCCAAGGTGTACGGGTCACCACCGGGGGTACTGGCGTACTCCAGCCTCCGGGCGGCAGCACGCGCTTCGACCGCGTCCCTCAACGCTGCTGCTTGCGCGGTCGGCATCGCCGCGGTCAGCAACGCCAACCCCGGCACACTATGCGGGTCCAACCACACCCCGGTCTGCTGGGCTTGGGTGCGCTTCTTCGTCCGCCGCGCCGCCGAAGCCTCCAACCGCTCCACCAACGTGCGCGCCGAACGGCGGGCCACACTACGCGCCCGATACTGCACCCCCCGCTGCAAGATCAGGTCCTCCACCTGCTCACAGGTCTCCGGGCGCGCATCAGCAACCTCCCGCCCCAGGGTGGTCGCGGTCGCCCAATTCACCGCACCGGCACCGGCCTGCTCCAACACCCGCGGCAACCGGGCGGTGACCAGCGCAGCATCCTCGACCAGCGCAGCAGCCTCATAGTCACCCAACCCGAGGGCGGGACCAATCTCTTCCGGCGCACCCGAGCGCCAATACCCGGGAGCGTGCTCCACGTGCGGTTCGTGCACCGACTCCGGCCGCGAGTCCCGCGGCTCGGTCTGATCAAACCGGGCAAATCGGGCGATCGCGCGGGCCCGCACTGCACTGGCCTGATTCATCACCGCGTGTGCCGCCGCGATCGTGGTCAGGTAACGCCCCTTCAACGCCCGCACCCGGCGCACCTCACCAGCCTGCTGCGGGCTGATCCACCCGCCAGCTACCCCCAGGGTGTCAGTTACCGGCGGGAACACCGACCCGACCCCGGCAGCAGGGTCATCACTGACCTCATCGAACCCGACGAACCGGTCCACCCTGCCCGGCTCGAACGGGTTGTCCTGGGCTAACCGGTCGAACACGTTCTGGGTGAGCACCTCGATCGCGGCCAACTGCACCTCGATCGGGTCGAACCCCTGCAAAGCGGCGATATCGGGATCGGTCGCCACCTCCATCGCGGCCGGCAGCCCGTCTTCGAAGATCACCGACTCGATGAACTCACGCGCGCTGACACCCTCGCGAGGCTGCGCGAGCGAGCCGAGATCCAGCACGCTGGTCTCCCGGGTGACGGTTGGTGTCGGCATAGCCAGAATTCTACCCGAACAAGTGTGCGGATAGAAGACCATGTAGATGGTTTTTTCGTTGCGCCACAACAGTTTTCGATGGTCCTGTCGTGGGCATACTGCGTGTGATCAAGTATGCCAGCCACCACCGACATACTCCGGGCCTACCGATGGTTTCGACGCGGGCCTCGCAAGCTCGCCCCTTGCTCAACCAACGAGGAGGATTCGACGCGCTCGCTCGCTCCTCCGCTTGCCCTTCGATACGCGCTCGTTCGTCGCGCTACTCAGGACAGCGCTCAACCATCGAGACTTGCCGGCGCTCAACCAGCGATGGGGACTGATCGTGGTGGCCGGTTCACGCCCTGAGCCTGCGTTTGGCGAGTTCCGCGAGGAGCTCGACGCCGTCATCGAGCACGTCGTCCGCGAAGATGACATCGCCGGAATGGTTGCTCGGCGAAGGAAGCGGGGCGTCCGCCGGCGCGGCACCCAGAAGAATGAACGCGCCGGGGACCGCGTTCAGGACGTACGAGAAATCCTCAGAAGCCGCCAGGGGATGCGCCATCAGCTCGAAGCGATCAGCACCGAACAAATCCCGCACCGTCGCTTCGACGAATTGACTCTCACGGGAGGCATTGATGGTGGGTGGATGGACGGGCGTGTGCTCGATCGCGACCTCGACACCGTGCGCACGGGCGATTCCTTCGTAGAGACCTCGCAGCCGCTTCATCACCGACTTCCGGGACGCATCGGAGAAGGTCCGGATCGACAGCTCCAGCGTCGCGGTCCGCGGTATGACGTTGCGCTGGCTACCAGCGTGAAAGCTCCCGATGGTGACCACGACGGGTTCGAACGGGTCACAGCCACGCGCCACGAACGATTGTGTGGCAAGGACCATTTCGCTCGCGGTCGGAATCGGGTCTGCGGCGAGATGGGGCACAGAAGCGTGCCCGCCAGTACCGATGACCGTCACGGTCAGCCCGTCCGATCCGCCCATGACCGGCCCCGGCCTGGTCGCGACCACACCGTGCCCGACGACATCGCCGAACACGTGCAAGGCGTAGGCGGCGATCGGGGGGCTTCCGGCCGCGTCGAGCAGGCCGTCGGCGAGCATTTTCCGGGCCCCTCCGTGCCCCTCCTCCCCAGGCTGGAAGCAGAAGATCACGTCGCCATACAACTGGTCGCGCTGCGCGGCGAGTCGATGTGCCGCCCCGACGAGCATGGCCGTATGCATGTCGTGCCCGCAGGCGTGCATGACGCCGTCGACCTCGGATCGGTAGGGGACATCCGCCAGCTCGGTGACCGGAAGGGCGTCCATATCGCCACGAAGCAAGACCGCCGGACCGTCGTTTCCGCCGCGAAGCACGGCGACCACCGAGGAAATCTCCGTGCTGCACGACACCTCCAACCCCAGACCGTCGATGGCCTCAAGCACGGCGCGTTGAGTGTGCGGGAGATCAAGCCCGATTTCGGGCCGGCGGTGCAGACGATGCCGGAAATCAACGACGTTCATCGCAGCGGCTCTTTGGACCGTTCGGGCATCAAGAAGTAAACGACGAACGAGATGGCGCACAGCATGGCGACATAGAGCGGAAACAGTCCGCCGTGACCCTTGGACGCGAGCCACGTGCCCAGGTAGGGCGCGGTGCCACCAAACGCGGCCACGGTGACCGAATAGGGGAACCCGATTCCGCTCGCGCGGACCCGCGCAGGAATCGTTTCGGCGTTGACGGCCGCGGCGATCGACGTGTAGCACGTCAGCAGCGCCATACCCGCCAGCGATACCGCCAACAGCGACCAGAACGCGTCACCGATGAGGCGCAGCAACGGCACGATCAGCACGACGAACCCACCCGCGAACACGAGCAGCATGGGCTTGCGACCGATCCGATCGGAAATCATCCCGCCCAGGGGCTGAATCAGACCGAAGAAGGCAAGCGAGATGGTGGACACGGTGAGCGCCTCTGACTTGCTGAATCCAGCGCTCTGCTGGGCGTAGGTGGGCAGGTAGGTGGTCCAGGCGTAATAGGCGATAGTGCCGCCCAGGGTGATGCCGCACACCAAGAGCGACTGCTTCGGATAGTGCCGGATCGCGTCGAACAGCTTGGGGCGGTTCTTCTCGCTGACGTCATGCGTCTCGTCAATTCCACGACGCAGCCACAATGCGAAAAGCGTGACGACGGTGCCCAGCAGGAAGGGCACTCGCCAGCCCCACGAGGTCATCGCCTCCTTCGATAACACCGTCACGAGAAGAGCAGCCAGCCCGGAGGCGCACAGCTGACCGATGGCGGTGGAGACGTACTGGAAGCTGGCGAAGAGGCCGCGCCGGTTGGGTGGTGCCGATTCGACGAGGAAGGTCGTCGAGGCAGCGAACTCGCCGCCGATGGAGAGCCCGGAGATGAGCCGCCCAACGACCAGCATGATCGGCGCCAAGATGCCGGCGGACGCGAAGGTCGGTGTGATGCCGACCAGCAGGCTGCCCAACCCCATGAGCAGGATGGTGGCCGTCAGAGCGAATCTCCGACCATGCCGGTCGGCGATCGCGCCGAGCAAGAGACCACCGATCGGCCGCATGAAGAAGCCGACCGCGAACACCGCGAAAGCCCCGAGGGTCGAGGCGATGTCGCTCTTGCTGGGAAAGATCAGCGGCCCGAAGGTGGTTGCCAGGAAGCTGTAGGCGTACCAGTCGTACCACTCGATGGCGTTTCCGGCGGATGCGGCCGCGAGTTGGCGGACTCTGGAACGGGTCCGCGGAGGCGCGGCGGCCGTTGCGTTCGTGGTCACGGGGGTGCCTTTCGACGGGCGTGTGATGGCCGCCACACGCTAGGCGCGGCGGCGCTCCGCCGGACTCCGCAGCGCCATAACCGGGGCCCGGATGATGAAAACTGTGCACTGCGCGCTCATATTTGTAGGATTCGTGCATGGAGGATCAGGACGTCCGCACGATCGCTGCATTGCAGGTGGCGCCCCGCGCGTCCTGGTCGCTGATCGGGTCGGTCCTCGGCGTCAGCCCGGTGACTGCTGCTCGCCGGTGGGACCGGCTCGCTCGCGCCGGTGACGCGTGGCTCACGGTGCACGGCTCGGCCGCGGTGATGCGCCGAACGTCGATGGCGATCGTGGCGATTTCGTGCCAGCCAGGTGAGATTGACGCCATCACGCAAGCGCTGATCGACGACCCCTACGCCGTAACCGTGGAGCAGACCACCGGCGCCTGCGATCTGCTGGTGACGGTGTGGACGGCGGGCATCGGCCAGCTGCCCGAGTATCTGATGAGTCGGCTGGCGAACCTGCCAGGGGTGACGGCGACCCGCACGACCTTGGTGACCGATGTGTTCAAGACCGGGTCGGACTGGCGCGTCGGTCAGCTTCCGCCGGAAGCAGTCAAGCGGCTGCAGAGAGAGGCCATCGTCGCCCGTGCGGATGGCGACGGAGGGCTTGCGGCGGACGACCACGCGCTGGTGGTGGCTTTGGCCCGGGACGGGCGAGCGTCGTATGCCGACCTTGCCGAACAGATCGGCGTCAGCGTCGCGACCGCCCGACGCCGCGTGGCCAAGATCTTCCGCAGCGGCGCCATCACCATCCGCTGCGATCTCGCGCGCTACCTCGCCGGCAATCCCATCCCGGTGACGATCTGGGCAGATGTCCCGCCCGCGCAACTGGCAGCCGTGGCCGCTGCCGTCGCGAAACTGTCCGATGTGCGCCTGTGTGCCGCGGTAGCCGGCACGCAGAACCTCCTGATCACCGCGTGGCTGTCCTCGCTGCCCGACCTGCAGCGGCTCGAGACCAGTCTGTGTTCGCGCGTGCCAGGTCTGGCGATCGCAGAGCGAGCCATCGTGCTGCGCCACCACAAGCTGATGGGCCGAGTTCTCGATGATCAAGGGCGCTCCGTTCGTTCGGTGGACATGGGCTTCTGGGGCGGCCCCGCCTGACGGATCCCATCAACCCGCGCCGGTCGGCTCCGCCTGCCGGCGGCACCCGGCATACGGCCGAGGCGACCGAGAGCGCGAGCCGGCGGCTCTCGGCATACGAGACTCTTTTTGAACTATTCAAGAAAAGCCGGTTAGGTGAGGCACGTGACGACGACCACACCGGACTTCGAGCGCATGCTGCGCGAGGCCGGTCTGCGTGTCACCGCACCACGGGTCGGCGTGCTCGCCGCGGTGCACGCACTCCCCCACTCCGACACTGGGACGATCCTGCATCGGGTCCGGTCCGAACGGGCGAGTGTGTCGCACCAGGCGGTCTACGACTGCCTGCACACGCTCACCACCGCGGGCCTGCTGCGCCGGCTCGAGCCCTCGGGCTCGGTCGCGCGGTACGAACCGCAGATCGGCGACAACCATCACCATCTCGTGTGCCGTGCGT
>NZ_JAAOIV010000016.1 GCF_011440275.1 Metallococcus carri
ACTCACGTGTTACTCACCCGTTCGCCACTAATCCAAACCAGCAAGCTGGTCCTTCATCGTTCGACTTGCATGTGTTAAGCACGCCGCCAGCGTTCGTCCTGAGCCAGGATCAAACTCTCCAAAAAAAACCACAAAAAACTTAATCCCAGCCGAAATTGAATCGAGAACAAAAAATGCTCACAATGAACAATCTCAACCAAACAAAAAATCTGGCATCAATCACTCGACACGCTGTTGAGTTCTCAAGAAACGCTTGCTACCCGAACCTCTACCGGAGGATCTCCGCTGTCGGTCTTGGTGCAACTTCTCGAACTTATCCGATCCGTTCCGCCTTGTCACATCGGGCGCAGTCCTGCGCTTCGAGGATTCGAAGGGGGTGGACCGGAGGGTCCGAGATGCGCCTGCGGGACCGGCCAGCGCTTGGCTGTCCGTGCCTCCCGGTGGGCGACTCGGAGAACATTACGCCACGGTGCGCGGAGTGCAAAATCGTGGCGGCGTGACCCCCGTCACGCCGCCACGATGAGGCCCAATCCCCTACTGCTGCAGCGGTTTACGAGCGGCGGCGAGGTACTTGCGGCCGCGTTTGAGCACCGCGACCTGGTCGTGCAGGAAGGCGTCGCTGCCCAGCTCGGCCTCGGCGTCGGTCACCTTCTCGTTGTTGACCGACACGCCACCGTCCCCGATCAGCCGACGAGCCGCGTTGCGGCTGTCGGCGATCCCGACAGCCACCAGCGCGTCGACCACGGAGGTGCCGGGTTCGACATACGCGCCGGGCAGTTCGGCGGTCGCATCGGCGAGGGTCCGCGCATCGAGCGCCGAGACGTCCCCTTTGCCGAAGAGGGCCTCGGAGGCGGCCTGCACCGAAGCCGTCGCCTCGGCGCCGTGCACGAGGGTCGTCACCGACTCGGCCAGCGCCTTCTGGGCTGCCCGCCGGAAGGGCTCCTCCCGCACCTGTCGCGCGAAGTCGTCGATCCGTTCGCGGTCGAAGTCGGTGAAGATCCGCAGCTTGTCGACGACTTCGGCGTCGTCCATATTGATCCAGAACTGGTAGAAGGCGTAGGGCGACATCTGATCCGGGTTCAGCCAGAGCGCGTTGCCCTCGGACTTGCCGTACTTGCGCCCCGTGGCGTCGGTGATCAGCGGGGTCGTCATCGCGTGCACCGCCGCGCCCTCAGCCGACCGGATCAGGTCGACGCCGGCGAGCAGGTTGCCCCACTGGTCGCTGCCGCCCAGCTGCAGCGTGCACCCGCGGTCGCGGAACAGATGCAGGAAGTCCAAGCCCTGCAGGATCTGGTAGCTGAACTCGGTGTAGCTGATCCCCTGCTCGGAGTTCAGCCGCCGGGCCACCGCGTCCTTCTTGATCATCGCGTTGACCCGGAAGTGCTTGCCGTAGTCGCGCAGGAAGTCCAGCGCCGAGATGCCCTCGGTCCAGTCGAGGTTGTTGACCATCACCGCCGGGTTGTCACCGTCGAAGTCGACGATCGCCTCCACCTGCGACTTGATGCCCTCCACCGCTTGGGCGACCTGTTCCTTGCCTCGCAGCACCCGCTCGGAGTCCGGCCGCGGGTCGCCGATCAGCCCGGTCGACCCGCCCACCAGGCAGATCACCCGGTGTCCGGCGAGCTGCAGTCGCCGCGCCACGATCAGCTGGACCAGGTTGCCGATGTGCAGGGAATCCGCGGAGGGGTCGAAGCCCACATACATCGTGATCGGCCCGTCGGCGAGTGCTTCGCGCAGCGCGGCCTCGTCGGTGGTCTGCGCCACCAAGCCACGCCACTGCAGCTCGTCGAGGATGTCGGTCACGATCGATTCCTTCCCGTATGCCGGGAGCGGCCGGCTGCCGCTCCCAAGTCGCCCCAAGCCTGCCGCATCATGGCCCTCGGCTGCGCACCGGTTCTTCGTGCCCGCCCCTACGCCTTCTCGCCGCCTCTGCCCTCGCCTCCGGGCCTCGCTGCGCTCGTGTCCTCAGCTCGGTCGGCGGCTGACTCGGTATGCCGAAACGCTGGGCTCGCCGTCCAGCCAGAACCGCCAGGGATATGCCGCGCCGTCACCGCCTGGGCCACTCACACCCACCCGCGGTCCACTGCGGATGCGATCCGATGGCAGCGACCGCGCACGCGGCGTCAGCCGCACCTGTGCACCCGCTGCATTGAGGTCGATGCCGTTGTCGGACAAGGTGATTCCCAGGGCGACGGTGAGTCTGGCCGGACCTCGAGCCAGGTCCACGTCGCGTGCACCGGCGCGGCGTTCGCGCGCCAGATCGAGGCCCTCGACCACCTGGCCCGCACGCAGCAGCACCGCCGCCGCCTCACCTTCGGGGCCACACACGTAGTTGCAACAGGTGTGCATGCCGTAGGTGAAATAGCAGTAGAGGTGGCCGGCCGGTCCGAACATCACCGCGTTGCGGGCGGTGCGCCCGCGGTAGGCATGCGAGCCCGGGTCGCGCGGGCCGGCATACGCCTCGACTTCGGTGAGCCGCACGCTCACTCCACGCCCGTGCAGGGTCGCGCCGAGCAGGCGACGCGCGATAGCGACGGACACGGGCTCGGGCACGCCGCGAGTCTGGCAGATCTCGACGCACAAGGACGCGGGCTGACCGGATCGTTCCGGATGCTGACCGGCAGGATCCTTGTCGTCACCACCTCCCAGCCGAAACGATCGAGCCATGACCGATACCGCGCTCATCGTCATCGACGTCCAACAGTCCTTCACCGAGCTACCCCGCTGGGCAGCCGTCTCTCACCCTGACATCGTCTCCGCAACGATCAACCTCGTGCGGCATGCACGGGACGCCGGCGACCTGGTGGTCTGGATCCTGCATGCGGAACCGGGGTCCGGCACACCATTTGACCCCGCGTCCGGACACGTGCGTCTGATGCCCGGGCTCGAGCCTCGGCCGAGTGAACCCGTCCTGACCAAGACGTCCCGAAATGCTTTCACCACAACGGAATTGGGGCGCGTCCTGACGCAGCGAGGCATTACCAAGCTCCGCATCTGCGGCATCCAGACCGAACAGTGCTGCGAAACCACCGCCCGCATCGGCGCCGACCTCGGCTTCACCGTCGACTTCGTCCTCGATGCCACCGCAACCTTCCCGATTCCGCACTGGTCGGTGCCGACGGATCGGCCGTATGCCGAGCTGCTCGCCGATCCGCGCACCCTGAGTGCCGACGCGATCATCGAGCGCACGGCGTATGCGCTCGCTGGCCGTTTCGCAACGATCACCACCATTGCCGAAGTCACCTCTGCCCCGGCGGTGGCACACTGACCAGATCATGAGCACCGTCGCCTTCCTGCTGCCACCCCGGGTGCATCTGCTCGACCTGTCCGGGCCGGCGCAGGTTTTCGATGCGGCGACGGCTGCCGGTGCGGCATACGACCTGCACTATGTGGCCGAGCAGACGTCGGTCGAGAGCGCCCAGGGACTGCCGGTCGTCGCATCGACGACGTGGCCGCACCTGACGTCCGACGACCTCGTGCTGGTCCCCGGCTGGCGCGCGACCGGCCCGGGCGCGAATCTGCGTCCGTTCAGTGCGGCCACCCTCGCCCAGCTGACTGCGCACCACGATCGCGGTGGCACCGTCGGCAGCATCTGCGCCGGAGCCTTCGCGCTCGGTGCCGCCGGCCTGTTGGACGGCCGGCGCTGCACCACCCACCATGACGTGCAGGACCGATTGCAGATGGACTACCCGGCTGCGCACGTGCAGCCGGACGTGCTCTTCGTGACCGACGGACGGGTGATCACCTCGGCCGGCATCGCGAGCGGCATCGACCTCGCCCTCGACGTCGTGGCGCGCCGCGATGGGCCGGCGCTGGCCGCCCGTGTCGCGCGCGCTCTGGTGGTCTTCACCCGGCGGGCGGGCGATGGGCCACAGCGCAGCGCGATGCTGCGACACCGCGACCACCTGCGGGAGATGGTGCACCGCGCGCAGGACCTGATCGATGCCCGCTTCGCCGAACCGCTTCCGCTCGACGTCATCGCCAAGCACGCGGGCGTCAGTCCGCGCACCCTCACCCGCGCGTTCCGAGAGGCCACCGGTCGCACGCCGCTGCGCTATCAGCAGGAGTTGCGGGTCGAACGCGCCGAACTCCTCGTCAGCCAGGGGGCCACGCTGGAGAGCGCCGCTCACGAGGTCGGGTTGAGCGATGGCCGGATGCTGCGTCGGCTGCGTGCGCGGAATCCGTTGCTACAGGCGTAGTGAACCGCATACCGTGGGCACCATGACGCTCTCACGGGTCGAAAGGGTCGGTCTGAAGGTCCTGTACGCTCATCAACAGGTCTACGAACGCAGCGATGGGCGCCTCGGGCACCGACTGCTCTTCGGCAACCCCACGCTGCTGCTGCGCACCACCGGCCGCAAAACCGGCAAGGAGCGCACCAACGCGCTGACCTACGCGCGGGACGGCGCGGCATACCTCGTCGTCGCCTCCAACGGCGGCGCGCCCAAGGCGCCGGCGTGGTTGCTCAACCTGCGCGCCGATCCCGAGGTCGAGATCCAGGTGGGCCGTCGCCGGCTGCCCGTCCGGGCACGGGTGACCCTGCCCGGTGATCCGGACTTCGCTCGCCGCTGGGAGTTGTGCAACAAGGTCAACGCCGGCCGCTACACCGGCTATCAGAAGCGCACGACCCGGCCGATCCCGATCGTGGAGCTCACTCCGCGCTGAGCACGCTCGCGTTCGCCCAGTCCCGGGCCGGGCCGATCCGCGCCTCCAGGGACGCGAGTTGCTCGCGGACCCGGCTCGGTGCCGTGCCGCCCCGCGCATCGCGGGAGGCGAGCGATCCTTCGACGCTCAGCACCTCACGGACGCCGGGCGTCAACGCCGGGTTGATCGCGGCGAGGTCGTCGTCGGTCAGATCCCACAACTCGATGCCACGGTCCTCGCAGACGCGCACACACTCCCCCGCCACCTCGTGCGCGACGCGGAACGGCGTGCCCTCCCGCACGAGCCATTCGGCGATGTCGGTGGCGAGCGCAAACCCTTGGGGCGCAAGGGATTCGAGCCGCTGCGGGTGGAAGGTCAAGGTCGCGACCATGCCGGAGAACGCCGGCAACAACACCTCGAGGGTGTCGATCGCGTCGAAGACGGGCTCCTTGTCCTCCTGCAGGTCACGGTTGTAGGCGAGCGGGAGTGCCTTCAGCGTGGTGAGCAATCCGGCGAGGTCGCCGACCAGCCGGCCGGCCTTGCCGCGGGCGAGCTCGGCGACATCGGGATTCTTCTTCTGCGGCATGATGCTCGACCCGGTCGAGTAGGCGTCGTCGAGGGTGACGAAGGAGAACTCCTTGGTCGCCCACAGCACGACCTCCTCGGCGATGCGGGAGATGTCCACTGCCGACATCGCCGCGACGAACGCGAACTCAGCGGCGAAGTCACGACTGGCGGTGCCGTCGATGGAGTTCTCGACCGACCGGGAGAAGCCGAGGTCGGCGGCCACCGCTTCAGGGTCCAGTCCGAGGCTCGAGCCGGCCAAAGCACCTGAGCCGTATGGCGATTCGTCGGCTCGCCGGTCCCAGTCGCGGAACCGATCGACATCGCGCAGCAGCGCCCAGGCGTGGGCGAGCAGGTGGTGCGACAGCAGCACCGGCTGGGCGTGCTGCAGGTGGGTGCGGCCGGGCATCGCGACGCCGAGGTGCTGCGCCGCCTGGTCGTGCAGGGCTTGCACCACGTCGAGCAGCAGCGTGGCGACCCGGCGGGCGTGATCGCGCAGGTACATCCGGAACAGCGTGGCGACCTGGTCATTGCGCGACCGACCCGCGCGCAGCCGACCGCCGACGTCGGCGCCGGCACGCTCGATCAGGCCGCGCTCGAGCGCGGTGTGCACATCCTCGTCGTCGGGTGCAGGCGCGAACTCACCCGAGCGGACGTCCGCCAGCAGCCGGTCCAGCGCATCGATCATCGCGCCGTATGCCGCATCGTCCAGCAGCCCTGCGGACCGCAGCACGGCGGCGTGCGCCTTGGAGCCGGCGATGTCATAGGGCGCGAGCCGCCAGTCGAAATGGGTCGAGCGGGACAACTCGGCCAGGGCGTCCGCGGGACCGCCGGCAAAACGCCCGCCCCACAAGCTGATTCGTTCCGACACGTCGGGTCGTCCTCATTCCTCTCGGGTGTCCACCAGGTCAAGCAGCGCTTGCGCGACCTGGGGTGCAGCGGTGCGGCTCGCAGCGATGACGGCCACCGTGTCATCGCCCGCGATAGTGCCCACGATGTCAGGCAGGTTGGCGTGGTCGATCGCCGACGCCAGCAGGTTCGCGCCACCAGGGGGTGTGCGCAGCACCACGAGGTTCTCTGCGGTGCGGGCCGCGACGAGCAACTCCGTGGCCAGGCGCCGTAGGCGGCCGGCGGCGTCCTGGGTCGCGGCGGGCACGCTCCCGTCACCGCCCTCTTGGGGCACGGCATAAACCTGCTGACCGTCCCGGCGCACCTTGATCGCGCCCAACTCCACCAGGTCTCGCGACAGCGTCGCCTGGGTCACCGAAAACCCTTGAGCCGCAATATGTTCGGCGAGCTCGCTCTGTGAGCGCACAGGACGCTCGTTGAGCACCTCGACGATCATCCGGTGTCGGGCCGTGCGGGTCTGGGTCATCATCGAGCGGCACCCAGCACGTGACAGAGCAAGGCCTTCTGCGCGTGCAACCGGTTCTCCGCCTCGTCCCACACGACCGACTGCGGCCCCTCGATCACCTCGTCGCTGATTTCGAAGCCGCGATAGGCCGGCAGGCAGTGCAGCACGATCGCATCGTCGGCCGCGCGCTTGAGCAGCGCCGTGTCGACCGCGAACGGCGCGAACGGAGAGCCCTGCCCCTTGCGGCTGCCGCTCTCGGCCTCCTGACCCATCGACACCCAGGTGTCGGTGATCACGACGTCCGCGCCGTCGACGGTGGCCTCAGGGTCGTCGCCGACACGCACGGATCCGCCTGTGACAGAAGCGATCTGGCTCGCCTGCTGGACGATCTCGTCGCGCGGATGATGCGTGCTCGGCCCGGCGATGCGCACGTGCAGACCGGCCGTCGCCCCCCCGATCAGATAAGAATTGGCCATATTGTTGGCCGCGTCGCCGAGGTAGGTCATCGTCAGCCCGGCCAGCCGGCCCTTGTGCTCCTCGATGGTCAGCAGGTCGGCGAGGATCTGACAGGGGTGGAAGTCGTCGGTCAGCGCGTTGACGACGGGGACCCCGGCATACTGCGCCATCTCCTCCAGGCGCGACTGCTCGTAGGTGCGCCAGACGATCGCCGACACCTGCCGGCCGAGCACCCGGGCGACATCGGCGATCGACTCGCGGGTGCCGATCTGGGCGAGCTTGCCGTCGACCACCATGGGGAAGCCGCCGAGTTCTGCAACACCCACACTGAACGACAACTGGGTGCGCAACGTCGGCTTGTCGAAGATGATCGCGACGCCCTGCGGACCCGAAAGCGGTTGCAGGGCATGACGATTCGCCTTGAGGTGCTGGGCGAGGTTGAGCACCTCGCGCTGCTGCGCCGGAGTGAGGTCATCGTCGCGCAGGAAGTGCGTGGTCATCAGGCGGCCTCCTCGAGGATCCGTGGCAGGGCGTCGGCGAAGGTGGCGAGCTCGGCATCGGTGATCACCAGCGGCGGGGCGAGGCGCAGCGCGTCGGGAGCGACGGCATTGACCAGGAAACCCTGCCCCCGAGCCGTCACCACGGCCTGAGCGGCGATCTCCTCCTCCAGGACGATGGCCCGCAACAGTCCGCGTCCGCGCACCCCGCGCACCCCCGGTATGCCGGCCTCGGTCACCCTGGCCGCGAAGGCGTCACCGACCGCGCCGACATGCTCGAGCAGGCCGTCCGCCTCGATGGTGTCGAGGACGGCGAGGCCTGCGGCACAGGCCAGCGGATTGCCACCGAAGGTGGTGCCGTGCTGGCCGGCGGTCAGCAACCCCGAGGTGTGTTCGCCGAAGGTGATGAGCGCACCGATGGGCACACCACCGCCGAGTCCCTTGGCGACGGTGATGGCGTCCGGCACGATGCCGCTGCGCTGGAAACCGAACCAGTCGCCCGTGCGGCCGATCCCGGTTTGCACCTCGTCGATGATGAGCAATGCGCCTGCGGCAGAAGCGATTTCGCGGGCTGCCCGCAGGTAGTCGTCAGCAGGTTCGACCACACCTGCCTCGCCCTGGACCGGCTCCAGCACGATCGCGGCCGTCTCCGGACCGACGGCTGCGCGCAAGGCGGCCACATCGGCATACGGCACATGGGTGACATCGGGGATGAGCGGCTCGAAGGGCTCGCGATAGGCCGCCTTGGCGGTGAGCGCAAGCGCACCGGTGGTGCGGCCGTGGAAGGCGCCCTGAGCGGCGACCAGGCCGCGCCGTCCGGTGCGACGGCTGAGCTTGATCGCCGCCTCGATCGCCTCGGTGCCGGAGTTGCAGAAGAAGACCTTCGACCCGGCGGGCGCTCCGCTGATGCGCAGCAGCCGCTCGGCCAGGGCGATCTGGGCGGGTGTGGTGAAGAAGTTGCTGACGTGCACCAGTTGACCGGCCTGCTTGGTGATGGCTTCGACCAGCGCAGGATGGTTGTGCCCCAACGCATTCACCGCGATACCGCCCACCAGATCGAGGTAGCGGCGGCCCGCGGTGTCGACGACATACGCACCGTCGCCGTGGTCGATGACCAGTTGCGGTGTGCCGAAGACCGGCAGCAGGCTGGCGGCATAGCGCTCGAGCTCGGTGGTCATGCGGACTCCTGCGGGTCGGGCAGGATCATCGTCCCCGTGCCCGCGTCGGTGAAGATCTCGAGCAGCATCGAGTGAGCCCGTCGTCCGTCGACCACGTGTGCCTGGGCGACGCCACCGCGGATCGCGCGCACGCAGGCTTCGAGCTTGGGCACCATGCCGGCGTCGACGCGGGTGAGCAGGTCCTCAGCCTCGGAGACGGTCAGCGAACTCAGCAGGCTGTCGCGGTCCGGCCAGTTGGCGTAGACGCCCTCGACGTCGGTGAGGACGATCAGCTTGTGCGCGCCGAGTGCAGTCGCCAGTGCAGCGGCCGCGGTGTCGGCGTTGACATTGAGGACTTCGCCGTCGTGATCGAGGTCGGGCGCGACCGAGGAGACGACGGGAATTCGCCCGGCTGCCAACAGATCTCGCACCGCAGCGGGGTTCACCGTCACCACATCGCCGACGTGGCCGAGGTCGATCTGCTCACCATCGACCACCGTGCCGCGGCGGCGGGCGCCGAAGAGCGCGGCGTCCTCACCGGACAGCCCGACTGCCAGTGGCCCGTGCGCGTTGAGCAGGCCGACGAGTTCCCGCGACACCTGCCCGGTGAGCACCATCCGGACCACATCCATCGCCTCCGGCGAGGTCACGCGCAGGCCGCCGCGGAACTCGCTGTGCACGCCGAGCCGCTCCAGCATCGCGCCGATCTGCGGACCGCCGCCGTGCACGACGACCGGACGCAGACCGGCATACCGCAGGAAGGCGACGTCCTGGGCGAAGGCGGCCTTCAAGGTGTCGTCGGTCATCGCGTTGCCGCCGTATTTGACGACGACGAGGGCGTCCTTGAACTGCTCAAGCCAGGGCAGCGCCTCGACCAGCACGGCGGCCTTGTCGGCCGCCGCCTCCAGCGCGGTCACATCACGGTTGCTCATGCCGAAGGCCAGCCTTCTCGGGGTCCCCGCAAAGTACCGAGCGACGAAGGAGCGAGGACTGACGGGGTCCTCGCGAAGGACCGTGTGACGAAGGAGCGAGGCCTTCGTGGGGTGTCTGTGTGGGGTGAGATCATGTTGAGTAGGCCGAGTTCTCGTGGACGTAGTCGTGGGTGAGGTCGTTGGTCCAGATGGTGGCTTCGGCCGGCCCGGCGTGCAGATCGACCTCGACGCTCACCTCGCGCGGGCGCAGATCGACACCCGCGCGGTCCGCGCCGACGCCGCCGGCCCGGCATACCTGCACCCCGTTGATCGCGACGTCGAGGGCGCGCGGATCGAAGTCGGCGGTGGTGGTGCCGACCGCGGCGAGCACCCGACCCCAGTTGGGGTCATTGCCGAAGATCGCGCATTTGAACAGGTTGTTGCGGGCGATCGAGCGGCCGACTTCGAGCGCGTCGGCTTCGGACGCGGCGCCGACAACCCGGATCGCGATGTCATGGTGGGCGCCCTCGGCGTCGGCGATCAGCTGGCGGGCGAGGTCGGCGCAGACCTCGGTGAGCGCCGCGGTGAACGCCTCGAGCGACGGGCGCGCCCCGGACGCTCCCGAGGCCATCAGCAGCACGGTGTCGTTGGTCGACTGGCAACCATCGGAGTCGATCCGGTCGAAGGTCAGCGCGGTTGCCTTGCGCAAGGCCGATCCGAGCTCGTCTGCAGGCAGGTCGGCGTCGGTCGTCAGCACCACGAGCATGGTCGCCAGCGCCGGCGCGAGCATGCCGGCACCCTTGGCCATGCCGCCGATCGTCCAGCCATCCCTGCTGGTCACGGCCTGTTTCGGGCGGGTATCGGTGGTCATGATCGCCTGCGCGGCGGCGTCGCCGTTCGGGCCGAGGCCGGCGGCCAGGGCGGTCACGCCGGCCGTGATGCGGTCCATCGGCAGCAGCTCGCCGATCAGCCCGGTCGAGCAGACGACGACGTCGCCGGCGGAGATATCGAGCGCCTCGGCGACCTGCTCGGCGGTGCGGTGGGTGTCGAGGAAGCCCTGCGGGCCGGTGCAGGCATTGGCGCCACCGGAGTTGAGCACGACCGCATCGACCCGCCCGTCGGCGACCACCTGACGACTCCAGGTCACCGGCGCGGCCTCGACCCGATTGGAGGTGAAGACCGCGGCCGCGGCATGCTGCGGGCCGTCGTTGACGACGAGCGCCATATCGGGAGTGCCGCTGGACTTGAGGCCGGCAGTCACTCCAGCGGCCCGAAACCCTTGTGCCGCAGTCACACTCACGGCGCCACTCCCGTCGTCGGCAGACCGGTCTCCTCGGGTATGCCGAGGGCAAGGTTCATCGACTGGATCGCACCGCCGGCGGTGCCCTTGGTCAGGTTGTCCTCCGCACTGACCGCGATCACCCGGCCGACGCGCTCATCGAGGGCCACCTGCACGTGCACGCAATTCGACGCCAGCACCGCACCGGTGGTCGGCCATTGACCCTCGGGCAGCAGTTGCACGAATCGCTCTGTGCCATAAGCCTTTTCGTATGCCGCCCGCACCTCGTTGGCGCTCACCCCAGGGTGCACCTTGGCCGTGCAGGTGGCGAGGATGCCCCGGGGCATCGGTGCCAGCGTGGGTGTGAAGGACACCGTGACGGGCACCTCGGCCACCCGGGTGAGGTTTTGCTCGATCTCGGGCGTATGCCGGTGTCCCCCGCCGACGCCGTAGGGACTCATGGCGCCCATCACCTCGGCACCGAGCAGGTGCGGCTTGAGACCCTTCCCCGCGCCAGAGGTGCCGGACGCGGCGACGATGACGACATCCTCGGGCTGGGCGATGCCGGCGGCGAAGGCCGGAGCCAGCGCGAGTGTCGCGGCGGTCGGATAACACCCCGGCACGGCAATTCGCTTGGCGCCGTTGAGTTCTCGCCGCGCTCGGGCGTCGAGCTCGGGGAGGCCGTAGGGCCAGCTGCCGGCATGCTCCGAACCGTAGAACGCCTGCCACTGCTCGGCGTCGGTGAGCCGGAAGTCAGCGCCGCAGTCGATGACGACCGTGTCGTCCGGCAGGTCCGCGGCGAGCGCGGCCGATGCGCCGTGGGGCAGCGCGAGGAAGACCACGTCGTGCCCGGCGAGCGTATCGGGGCTCGTCTGCGCCAACACCCGGTCCGCGAGCGGGCCGAGATGCGGGTGGAGCTCGCCCAGCCGCGTGCCGGCGTTGCCACCAGCGGTCAAGCTCCCGATGCGCACCTGCGGGTGACCGAGCAGGAGACGCAACAGCTCGCCCCCGGCATACCCGCTGGCACCCGCGACCGCGACAGAGATCATTGGATGATCATACACGCGCGCGCATGTTTATGCACGCAGGGTGGCGCCGAACTCCTGCTCCGCGGCAGCGACCGCCGCGTCGCGGAAGCCGTTGACCTCCTCGGTCTTCAGCGTGCGATCGGCGCGGAAGGTCATCCGGTAGGCCAGTGACTTGCGCCCCTCACCCACCTGGTCGCCGTCGTAGACGTCGAAGAGCTGGATCGCCTCGAGATTGTCACCGGCGGCCGACCGCAGCACCCGCTCGACGTCGGCCGAAGGAGTCTGCGAGGGCACGATCAGGGCGATATCGCTTTGCACGACAGGGAAATTCGACAGGATGCGAGCCTGCGGACTGCCGGCTGCGGCAATCAAGGCGTCCAGGTCGAGCTCGCCCGCAACGGTCCGCGCCGGCAGCCCGAGACGACCAATCACCTTGGGGTGGAGTTCGCCGGCGTGGCCGATGACGGTGCCGTCCGGCAACGCGAGCTGGGCGCACCGGCCCGGGTGGAAGGGCGCCCGATCTCCCGCCGTGACAACGAGTTCCACGGCCAGCGCCTCAGCCGCAGCCCGCGCGACCGCGATGGCGTCCGACCAGTCTGCCGCCCGGCCCCCACCCCACCAGCCGGCGCGATCGGCGTGACCGGTCAGCGCCCAGCCGAGCATCCGGGGCTGAGCGGGCACGGCCTGCTCGATCGCGGCCACCGCCTCCGGACCGGGATAGGTGCCCACTGGATAGGTCTTCGCCGTGCCCGCAGGCCCGCCGACCACCAGACCCTGCTCGAAGATCGCAACATCCTTGCTGCCGCGAGCAACGTTGCGCCGCAAGGCTTCCAGCAATCCCGGCAGCACCGTGGTGCGGAACCACGGCTTCTCGTCCGACAGCGGGTTGGCGATCCGCACCGTCTGCCGTCGCGGATCGTCGGACGCAAACCCGAGCGCCTCGAAGGCATCGTCACCGATGAACGGATCGGCCCAGGTCTCGAAAAGTCCTTGCGCCGCAAGGGATTCGCCGACCAGGCGACGTGCTGCCTGCGACGTCGTGAGACCCCGGCCGCCGGGCGGCGTGGGCACGATCGAAGGGATCTTGTCGTAGCCGTCGATCCGGGCGACCTCCTCGGCCAGGTCCGGCCAGGTCGTCAGGTCGGGCCGCCACGACGGCGGCGTCACCGTGAACTCCGGCGACACCTCACAGCCGATCTGGGTGAGGATCTCGCGCACCCGGTCGTCGGCATACTCCACTCCGACGATGCGGCCAATGTCCTTGGGGTTCAACGCGATCGAGACCGGCTCGTATGCCGTGCCCACATCGGTGACGCCCTCGTCGACGGTGCCACCGCCATACTCCACGAGCAGGTCCACGGCGAGCTGCGCCGCGGCGGGGGCGAGCAGCGGGTCCACCCCGCGCTCGAAACGCCTGGACGCTTCCGACGGCAGCTTGTGACGGCGCGCCGTCCGAGCGACCGACACCGGATCGAAGTGCGCCGACTCGATGAGCACATCGCGAGTGGCGTCAGAGACCTCAGAGTTCTCGCCACCCATGACACCGGCGATCGCCAGGATGCGTTGCTGGTCGGTGATCAGCAGGTCCTCGGCGAAGAGTGTGCGCTCGACGTCATCGAGCGTGGTGAGCTTCTCCCCCTCGGTCGCACGGCGCACCACGATCGGCCCGTCGAGCGTCGCCAGATCGAAGGCGTGCAACGGCTGTCCCAGCGCGAGCATGACGTAGTTGGTGACATCGACCGGGAGCGAGATCGAGCGCATCCCGGCCTCGGTCAGCCGCACGGCCAACCAGGCCGGGGTCGGCGCGGTCGGGTCGATGCCCCGCACGATCCGGGCGACATAGCGGCTGCAGCCGACCTGGCCGCGCAGTGGAGCGGCATCCTCGATGCGCACCTCGAAGCCGGCATCGTTGGCGCGAGGAGCCTTGTCCCCCAACGCGATTGCCGGGTCGGTGAAGGTCGCGCCGGTCGAGGCGGAGTACTCCCGTGCCACACCGCGAATGCTGAAGCAGTAGCCGCGGTCCGGCGTCACATTGATCTCGACGGTCTCCCGGTCGAGCCCGAGCAGCGGGATGGCGTCCTCGCCCGGGGTCAGGTCGTCGCGCCCGAGCCGCTCCGCCAGCCGGATGATGCCGCCCGAACCGTCGTCGGGGAAGCCGAGTTCGTCTGCGGCACAGATCATTCCGGCCGAGACATGCCCGTAGGTCTTGCGCGCGGAGATCTCGAATCCACCCGGCAACACCCCACCGGGCAGCACCACGACGACCAGGTCGCCGGGCGCGAAATTGTGTGCGCCACAGACGATGCCCTGCGGCTCGCCGGTGCCATTGGCGTCGCCGACGTCGACGGTGCACCAGTTGATCGTCTTGCCGTTCTTCTGCTGCTCCGGCTCCATCGTCAGCACCTTGCCGACCACGAGCGGACCGGTGACGTCGCCACCGTGCAGGCCCTCTTCCTCCAGGCCGACACGGACCAGGCTCTCGGCGATGTCCGCGCCGCGAGCGTCGGTGGGCACCTCGACATACTCGCGCAGCCAGTCGACGGGCACCCGCATCAGATCTCCATCCCGAACTGCGCGTCGAAGCGCACGTCTCCCTCGATCATTTCGCGCATGTCGGACGCTCCGGTGCGGAACATCAGCGCCCGGTCCACGCCCATGCCGAACGCGAAGCCGGTGTAACGCTCCGGGTCGATATTGCAGGCGCGCAGCACGTTGTGGTTGACCATCCCGCAGCCGCCCCACTCGATCCAGCCGGTGCCGGAACACGCCCGGCAGTCGGGATCGGTGCCCCGGCATACGAAACAGCGCAGGTCCATCTCCGCGCTCGGTTCGGTGAACGGGAAGTATGACGGTCGCAGCCGGGTCACGATCCCGTCGCCGAACAGCTCGCTCGCCAGCCGGTCCAGCGTGCCCTTCAGGTGGGCCATGGTGAGGCCCTCGTCGACGGCCAGGCCCTCGACCTGATGGAAGGCCGGCATGTGGGTGGCGTCGAGCTCGTCAGTGCGGAAAACCCTTCCGAGACAAGCGACATAGAGCGGAGCGCCCCGCTCGAGCATGGCGCGGGCCTGCACCGGGGAGGTGTGCGGACGCAGCACCAGCCCGTGCTCGGGCGGGTCGATATAGAAGGTGTCGGCCATCTGGCGCGCGGGGTGGTCCTCGTCAAAGTTGAGCGCGTCGAAGCTGAACCACTCCGCCTCGACCTCGGGCCCTTCGGCCACCTCCCAGCCCATCCCGACCATGATGTCGGCGATCCGGCGGCCCATCTGCTCGATCGGGTGGCGCCGGCCGAGCGGGCGCCGGCCCGGGACCATCGTGACGTCGACGGCCTCGTCGATCAGGATGCGCTCATCGCGCTCGGCCTCGAGCTCGGC
This sequence comes from Metallococcus carri, assembly GCF_011440275.1. Lineage (GTDB taxonomy): Bacteria > Actinomycetota > Actinomycetes > Actinomycetales > Dermatophilaceae > Metallococcus > Metallococcus carri. The sequence continues at coordinate 15,262 of NZ_JAAOIV010000016.1, forward strand.
CTGTCGCTCTTTCAGCGCCTGCCCGACCCGCCCGCGGGCCTGGCCCACCCGCTTGCCGGCCTCGGCCTTGGCGGTGGGCGGCAGCGCGCCGATCTCGCGGTTGGCGAGGGCGAGCGGGCTCTTGTCGCCGGCATGCGCGGTGCGGACCTGCTTGAGCTGGTCCAGGTCGCCCGCGGCGGCGATGGCATCGAGCGCCGCCTGCACGTTCGCGTCGACCTGCGCCGGGTCGAGCGCGGACACCTCGACCGGGTCGTAGTTGGTGTTGGGTCCGGACATCGCTCTTCTCGTATGACGCGTGCGTGGGTGGGCCCGGCGAGTCTATCGACCGCTCGCCGCCGCTCTCATCCGCGTTTCCCCGAAGCGTCACTTGTGCTCCGCGAAACGTCACCAATGCTCCGCGAAACGTCACCAATGCTCCGCGAAACGTCACCAATGCTCCGCGAAACGTCACCAATGCTTCGCGAAACGTCACTGCCTGATCCGGAGTGACGTCTCGCGAGGATCTAGTGACGCTTCGCGAGGTTTTAGTGACGTTTCGCGGCGGAGGCGTAGAGGCAGACCGTCGCAGCCATCGCCAGGTTGAGGGATTCGGCGTGCCCGTAGATCGGCACCCGCACCACCTCGTCGCACTGCTCGCGCACCTCGGCCGGCAGGCCCCACGCCTCGTTGCCCATCACCCAGGCGTGCGGCCGCGCCAGGTCGGTGTCGGGCAGCAGCTGCGTGCCAGCACCGTCCGCAGCCAGCAGCGCGAGCCCGCGCGCGCGGCAGCCGGCGAAGATCTCCTCGATCGGCGCGCCCACACTCACCGGCAGATGCCATAGCGAGCCAGCCGTCGAGCGCACCACCTTGGGGTTGTAGACATCGACCGAGCTGTCGCTCACGATCACCGCCGCCGCCCCGGCAGCATCGGCGCCGCGGATCACCGTGCCCGCGTTGCCGGGATCGCGCACCTGGCTCAGCACGACGACGAACGACCCAGCCCCAGCGTCGAGGGCCGCGGACAGCGGCACGTCGACGGGTCGGCATACGGCACAAATCCCTTGTGGCGCAAGGGTATCCGCGAGAGCCGCCATCACCTCGGGGGCGCAGACGTGGACCGGCAGACCGGCCTCCCGCGCAGCCGTCTCCAAGGCCGTATGCCGCTCGCGGGTCGCCTCGTCGACGAACACCTCCAGCACGGTGCTCGGCGCGAAGGCCAGGACCTCCCGGACCGCCTGCGGTCCCTCGGCGAGAAAACGCCCGGCCCGCTGACGCGACGAACGCCGGTGGAGCGCCCTGGCGGCCTTCACCCGATCGGATCGGGGATTGGCGAGCAGGGGCTCCACCGGCGTCGGGTGCGAGTGGTGGGTCAGGCGACGGAGGCGTCGGCCTTCTCGTCGGTCGCCGGCACATTGGCCTTGGCGATCTCGACGAGCGCGGTGAACGCAGCGGCGTCGTTGACGGCGAGCTCGGCGAGCATCCGACGGTCGACCTCGACACCGGCGGCCTTGAGGCCCTGGATGAACCGGTTGTAGGTCATGCCGTTGGCGCGGGCGCCGGCGTTGATCCGCTGGATCCACAGGCGGCGGAAGTCACCCTTGCGCGCGCGGCGGTCGCGGTAGCTGTAGCCGAGGCTGTGGGTGACCTGCTCCTTGGCCTTGCGGTACAGGCGCGAGCGCTGGCCGCGGTAGCCGCTGGCCTGCTCGAGGACGGTACGGCGCTTCTTCTGGGCGTTGACTGCCCGCTTCACGCGTGCCACGTGAATCTCCTTCGAACGAATGGGGTGCGCCCGTCGGTGTCCGGGCGCGGTGGGTGAGGCTTACTTGGCGAGAAGCTTCTTGATCTTCTTCTCGTCGGACTTGGCGACGACGACGTCCGGCACGAGGCGCCGGGTCGCGCGGGTGCTGCGCTCCTGGAACTTGTGCACGTGGCGGGCACGCTGGCGCATGACCTTGCCGGAGCCGGTCACGCGGAAGCGCTTCTTGGCACCGCTGTGGGTCTTCATCTTCGGCATCAGCCGATCTCCTTTGTCGGTTCGTCTCGGTGCACGCACCGAGGGGGTATGGCGTGAGCGCGGGTCGCGCGACCCGCAGCGGCTCACTGCTCCGCGGACTCCGCGGTGGTCTCGTCGGTCTCGTAGGTCTCATCGACCTCGACCTCGGCGTCGGCCTTGGCCTGCTCGCGCTTGCGGCGGCCCTCGGCTCGCGCTTCGGCCTTCTTCTTGGTCGGTCCAAGGACCATGACCATGTTGCGACCGTCCTGCTTGGGCGAGCTTTCGACGAAGCCCAGCTCGCCGATGTCCTCGGCGACCCGGGACAACAGCCGGAAGCCCAGCTCCGGACGCGACTGCTCGCGGCCACGCAGCCAGATCGTCACCTTGACCTTGTCGCCCGCCTTGAGGAACCGCTCGACGTGACCGAGCTTGGTCGCGTAGTCGTGCGGGTCGATCTTCGGGCGGAGCTTGATCTCCTTGATGACCGTGTTGACCTGGTTCTTGCGCGCCTCACGCGCCTTCATGGCGGCTTCGTACTTGAACTTGCCGTAATCCATGAGCTTGGCCACCGGAGGCTTGGCCATCGGGGCGACCTCGACCAGGTCGAGATCCGCCTCGGCAGCCAGTCGGAGGGCGTCCTCGACGCGGACGATGCCCACCTGCTCGCCGTTGGGGCCCACCAACCGCACTTCCGGGACCCGGATGCGGTCGTTGATACGAGGCTCAGCGCTGATGTGAAGCTCCTTCGTTGCATTGGTCAGCTACCCGGCAACGAAAAGAGGCTCCTCGTTGCCGTTGCACGAGAAGCCCACGCGAGCACGCCCGTCGGATCGTGGTGCAATGCACCACGACCGGCTGCGAACAGCCGGGCGAACCGGAACCCGTCGACCTGCCGGTCGCTCGGGTGGAAGCGTGAGCTTCGCTTGCACACTGATCCGGTATGCCGGACCAGTCGGTGACTCAACGGTATCAGGCGGCCCGCCATTCCCGCGAATTCCCTCTGCCCGAGCTCCTCACCGCTCCGACCCGCCTCGCCCGCTCGGCAGCTCGATCGCTCGATCGTCGCCCCGGGCGCCTTCCCCCTCCCCGAGCTCCTCACCGCTCCGACCCGCCTCGCCCGCTCGGCAGCTCGATCGCTCGATCGTCGCCCCGGGCGCCTTCCCTCTCCCCGAGCTCCTCACCGCTCCGACCCGCCTCGCCCGCTCGGCAGCTCGATCGCTCGATCGTCGCCCCGGGCGCCTTCCCTCTGCCCGAACTCCCCAACGCTCCGACCCGCCTCGCGACGAGCGTCTGCAGCAACGCACCACCCCCGACGCGCAAGTGCGGACACGACAGCGGACGTACGACGAGCGTCCGCAGCAACGCACCACCCCTGACGCGCAAGTGCGGACACGACAGCGGACGCATAACGAGCGTCCGCAGCAACGCACCACCCCCGACGCGCAAGTGCGGACACGACAGCGGACGCATAACGAGCGTCCGCAGCAACGCACCACCCCCGACGCGCAAGTGCGGACACGACAGCGGACGTACGACGAGCGTCCGCAGCAACGCACCACCCCTGACGCGCAAGTGCGGACACGACGGCGGACGCATGACGAGCGTCCGCAGCAACGCACGACCCGTGATGCACTGATGCGGACGCGAGGCCGGGACCGACGGACGCGAGGCCGGGACCGACGGACGCGGGGCCGAGACCGGCGGACGCGGCGCCGGCATCCGGCCCCGCGTCCGCATCGGCAACCGTCAGGCGGCGAGGGCGTGCGCGCGCACGCGGCTGCGACGCCATACCAAGGTGGCGTACCCGGCGACCGCGATCACGGCACCGACGAAGGCCACAGCGGCGAACCCGCCCCCGAAACCCCAGGTGTCGATCGCGCCACCGGCGACCGGCGCACCGAGCGCCGAGCCCGCGGTCATGAACGACCCGTGCCAGCCGAGCGCCTCGCCGCGGGCGGCCACCGGGACCACCCGGCTGACGGCGTCGACGGTCGCGGTGATCGTCGGCGCGCAGAACAGGCCGGCGAACAGCGACAGCACCGCGAGCGACGCCGGCCCGACCGAGAGCGCCATCGGTGCGGTCACGACCGCAAGGCCGAAGAGCAGCGCGAAGGGCGGCAGCGGCCGCGGCAGCAGCCCGTAGATGAGCCCGCCGATCAGCGACCCGGCACCCCACGGGATGAGCACCAGACCCATCTGGCTGACCGCGTCGAACTCGCGCATCGCGGCGACGATCGCCACGTCGCTGCCGGCCAGCACGATGGTGGCGGCGGCAGCCGCGGCGCAGATCGCGAGGAAGGCCGGCCGGAACCACGCCGAGCGGGGCAGCCGCTCCGCTGCAGCGTCCGCGGCGTCGGTGGCCGCCGACCGCAGCGGCGGGTTGACCCACCACAGCAGCGCGCCGACGACGACGCCGATCATCTCGACGCCGAAGAGCACCCACCGGGTGTCGATGAAGGTCGCCAGCCAGACCGCGAGGATCGGGCCGACCATGAACGACAACTCCACGACGACACCGTCAAGCGACAGCGCGGTGCGGCGGTCGTCGTCCGGCACGGCCGCGATGACGCCCTGGCGGATGATCGAGAAGGTCGGCACGACGAACAGACCCGCAATCGTCGCGAGCACCAGCAGCGCCCAGTAGCCGACGAAGGGCGCGATCGCCCAGCAGATGCCGCTCACGATCAGCGAGGGCAGCACCACCCGGCGCAGACCGAGCCGGTCGAGCAGCTTGCCGCGCCAGGGCCCTGAGATCGCGATGGCGACGGTGGCACCCGCAGCGACCAGCCCGGCGTCGGCATACGACCGGCCGAGCGCGCCGACGACGTGCAGCGTGAGGATCACGCCCGCGGAGAAGATCGGGATGCGCAGCAGGAATCCGAGCAGCAACACCCGGCGGGCATCGACGCTGCTCAGCACACGCTGGTAGGGCTTGATGGACATCGGGAGTCACTCCTTCGGCAGGTGAGAGATTGAGCTCGCCGAGACCTCCTCGGCGACCCTTCAATGCTTCCATATCGAAATGTTCGACGCCACCCGATTTATGCCCCACACCCGGTGGTATGACGAACCTCTCACCCGCTACCGACAACGCCCAGCGATGGGCTCAGCGCAACCGGGTCACCCACTCCGCCAAGGTCGCGCGAGAACCCTTGTCGTGCAACGACTTCAGCGCCTGCAGGTATGGCGTGGTGAAGGCCGGCTGCTGCGCCAGGTCACCGAAGAGCGTGCGGTCGGCGAGGAAGGCCAGGGGTTCCTCGGCCTGCCGCTGCGCCGCCGCCATCACCGCCTCCTTGCGGTGGTCCACGATGTCGATCGGCTGCCCCTGCTCGTCCACGCCCTCGGCATACCTCGCCCACGACGCGACGACCAGGGCCGAGCGCTCGACCGGGCGACCGGCGGCGAGGTCAGCCTGAATGACCGGGACGAGCCACTTGGGGATGCGGTCCGAGCTCTCGGCACACAACCGCGCGAGGGTGTCGCGCACCTGCGGGTTGGCGAACCGCTCGATCAGTTGGCGGCTGTAAGCCGCCAGATCCACGCCAGGCACGTCCGGCAGCGTGGGCCGGCCCTCGCTGCCCATATAACCGAGCAGGAACTCCGCGAAGAGCGGATCTTGGGCGACCTCGTGGGCATACCGATAGCCGGCGAGATAGCCCAGATAACACAGCGCCTGGTGGCTGGCATTGAGCAGCCGCAGCTTCATCAGCTCGTAGGGCACCACATCGTCCACGAGTTGCACGCCGGCGTCCTGCCACGGCGGGCGCCCGTCGACGAAGCGATCCTGCAGCACCCACTGGGTGAACGGCTCGCAGACGACCGGCCACCCGTCGGCGACGCCGAAGCCATCCGCCAACTGCTCGATGTCCTGCGGTGTCGTCACCGGGGTGATCCGGTCGACCATGCTGTTGGGGAAGGCCACCTGGGCGTCCATCCAGTCCGCCAGCTCGGCGTCCTTCAGACGCGCGAACGCGGTCATCGTCGCGCGCGCCACATCACCATTGCCGGGCAGGTTGTCGCAGGACATCACGGTGAACGGTGGTGTGCCCGCCGCTCTGCGCCGCCGGAGCGCCTCGACGACGAAACCGAACGCCGTCGCCGGTATGGCGTCCGGCCGCAAGTCCCCCTGAAGCGACGGGTGATCGGCCTCGAACTCTCCGGTGACCTGATCGACGAGATAGGAGCCTTCGGTGATGGTGAGCGAGACGATGCGAATCGCCGGGTCCGTCATCGCCGCGAGCACCGCCTCGGGGTCGGCCGGAGCGTGCAGCATCCGCTGGATCGAGCCGATCACCCGGGGCACGAGCTCCCCGTCGGGATGCTTTTCCACCAGCGTGTAGAGCCCGTCCTGGCGGTTCAGGATCTGCACGATGCGGTCGTCCTGCGGGAGCACGCCGACCCCGACGATCCCCCAGTCGAGGGCGACGCCCTGGCTCATCAACCGGTCGAGGTACATCGCCTGGTGGGCCCGGTGGAAGCCGCCCACACCGAGGTGCACGATGCCCGGGGTCACCCTCGAGCGGTCGTATGCCGGTCGTGCGACCGAGTCCGCGAGCCGGTCCGAAGTGGCGTCGGACAACGGAACCGCTGCACTCATCGGACCGCACCCATCGACAACCCCTGCACCAGCTTGTCCTGGGCGGCGAAACCGGCGGCCAGCACCGGCAGGGACACGACCAGCGACGCCGCACACACCTTGGCCAGGAACAACCCCTGGCTAGTGACGAAGCCGGTGAGGAAGACCGGGGCGGTGCCGGCGCGGGTGCCGGTCAGCACCCGGGCGAACAACAGCTCGTTCCAGCTGAAGATGAAGCAGATCAGGCCGGCGCTCGCGATGCCCGGCATGATCACCGGCGCAATGATCTCGCGCAGCGTGCGCAGCAGACCGGCACCATCGACCTGCGCGGCCTCCAGCATCTCGTCGGGCACCTCGGCGAGGAACGAGCGCAGCATCCAGACCGCGATCGGCAGGTTCATCGAGGTGTAGAGGATGACGAGCAACCAGATGTTGTCGAGCATGCCGACCTTCTGGGCGAATAGGTAGACCGGCAGCAGCCCCGCGACGACCGGCAGGAACTTGGTCGACAGGAAGAAGAACAGCACGTCGCTCCACTTCTTCACCGGCCGGATCGACAGCGCGTATGCCGCGGGCAGGCCCAGCGCGATCACCAAAACGGTGGACACGATGCTCGCGGTGAGCGAGTTGAGGATCGGTGGCCAGGGTCCGGCGTCGAAGAACGCGCGGTAGCCGTCCAGGCTGAGCGGCGCGAAGAATTTGGGCGGGTTGCTCGCGGCGTCGGTCTCCTTGTGGAAGGAGGTGAGGATCATCCACAGCACGGGGAAGACGAACAGCACGCCCACGAACCACGCCGCCGCGGTCAGCAGCAGACCGGAACGCCGGGGTGTGTCGGTGCCGCCGCGGGATGGCGCGGCCGGCTTGGCGGTGGCAGTCATCGGGTCTCCTCACGGAACAGGCTGAGCACGGTGCGCAAGGCGACGGTGGCGAGCAGGATCGTCCCGATCACCACAACGACGCCGGCGGCGGAGGCTCGTCCGTAGTCATGGGCCTGGTAGAAGGTTTGGTAGATGTAGTACGGCAGATTGGCCGAGCCGAGCCCGCCCGAGGTGATGGTGAAGACGGCATCGAAGTTCTGCACGATGTAGATCGCGCCGAGCACGGTCGCCAGCTCCATGTACTGGCGCAGGTGCGGCAGCGTCATATGGGTGAAGATCTGCCAGGTCGAGGCGCCGTCGATGCGCGCCGCTTCGACCACGTCCATCGGCCGGCTCTGCAGCCCGGCCAGCAGGATCAGCATCATGAAGGGCGTCCACTGCCACACCAGCGCGACGACGATCGACCCGATCGGATGGTCGGTGATCCAGTCCGGTTGGGCGACACCCGCGCCGAAGATGCTCTTCATCATGCCGTTCAGCAGCCCGTACTCCGGGTTGAACAACGCGTGCTTCCACAGCAGCGCCGCGGCCACCGGCACGATGAGGAAGGGCGTGATCATCATGGTGCGCACCACCCCCTGCCGCGGAAGCTGCGGTCCAGCAGCAGCGCGATGCCGAGCCCGAGCAGCAGGCTCAGCAGCACCACGAGCGCCGTGAGCAAAACGGTGACCAGGATCGCCTGGCGGGCATTGATGTCGGTGAGGACGGTGACGAAGTTGTCGATGCCCGCGAAGCCGCGATCCTTGGGGTAGTAGGCATTCCAATTCATGAACGACACCACGATGGTGACCACGAAGGGCAACTGCGTGACGACGATCATGAAGATCAGCGCGGGCAGCAGCGGTGCCCGGCGCGCCCACGCACCGGCCTTCTGCAAGGCCGTGTTGTCGGTGGCGGTGGCGCGCTCGCTGGTGGCGGTGCTCACTTGATGCCCTCCCTCTTGCGGTAGCTCTTGGCCACGTCCTCGGCGAGGCTCTGGCCACGGTCGAGGGCCTCTTTCACGGTCTTCTTGCCCGCGATCGCCGAGCTCACGTCCTGGCTCACCTGGGTGCCCAGGTCGGGAAATTCCGGTATGTCGACGAACTGGATCCCGGGTGCCGGCCGCGGCTGTATGCCGGGGTTGTTCGGGTTGGCCGAGGTGATTGCGGTCTTGGTCTGCTGGGCGAACGCGCCGGCCTGCTTGAGGTAGTTCGGATTGCTGTAGGTCGAGGCCCGCTTGCCGGCGGGGACGCGGGACCAGCCCAGCCGCTGACCCACGAGATTCTCGTACTGCTTGCCGCTCGCCCAGGAGACGAACTTCCAGGCCGCGTCCTTCTTGGGACTTGCCTGCTCGATCGCCCACGCCCAGGTGTAGAGCCAGCCGGAGCTCTTGGTCTTGACCACCGGCGCGGGGGCGTAACCGATCTTGCCCCTGACCGGTGAATCGCTTCCCTCCAGCGAACCCGCCGCCGAGGTGGCGTCATACCACATCGCCACATTGCCCTGGGTGAGGTTGTTGAGGCACTCGGTGAAGCCGGCCTGCGGGGCGCCGGCCTCACCGTGCTTGCGCACCAGGTCGACATAGAACAACGTGGCCTGGGTGAAGGTCGGTGAGTTGACCTGGGCCTGCCAGTCCTTGCTGAACCAGGTGCCCCCGAAGGTGTTGACGACCGTGGTGAGCGGCGCGAACAACTGTCCCCAGCCGGGTTGGCCGCGCAGGCAGATGCCGCGCATGCCCGGCCGGGCCCGGTCCACGGTGGCGGCGATCCGCGCGACCTGCTGCCAGGTCGGCTGGGCGGGCATCGTCACGCCCTTGCTCGCCAGGATGTCCTTGCGGTACATCAAAAACGACGACTCGCCGTAGAACGGTTCGCCATAGACCTGGCCGCCGACCGAGAGCGCCGACCGCATCGAGGGCAGGATGTCGTTCTGGTCGAAGCCGGGGTCCTTGGCGATCAACGGGCTCATCGAGGCGACCCAACCGCTCTTGGCGTAGATCGGGATCTCGAAGTTCGACAAGGTGGCGACGTCATACTGCCCGGCCTGGCTGGAGAACTCCTGACTGGCCTTGTCGCGCAGATCGTTCTCGGGCAGCACCGTGAAGTTGACCTTGATGCCGGTCTGCCGGGTGAACTCCGGCGCGAGCTGTTGCAGGTCGATCATCTGGGCGTTGTTGACCATCAGCACGTTGATGCTGTCCGGCCCTCCGCCGCCGATCCCGCCGCCCCAGCCGGCACAGCCACTGACTGATGCCGCCGCGAGCGCTGCGGCGCATCCGGCCACCGCTGTCCTTCGGACTGTCATCCGCCGCCTCCGCTTGCTCATATGAGCACGTATTGCCCATATGAGTGCGAGTGTTGCAGATAACATGGCGCGTGTGAATATGTCGCCCGCACGCATCTCGCCGGCCGGGCGATGACCCCGTCCGAACCGCAGCCCGACCGCGCGCTGCTCGCCACCATCGCTCGCCGCTACCTGCTGCAGGACCAGACCAAGGTCGAGATCGCACGGGACCTGGGGCTGAGCCGCTTCAAGGTCGCCCGGTTGCTGGCCGAGGCTCGCGAGCGCGGCATCGTCCGGATCGAGATCGTCGACGACGCCGGCGTGGACACGACGCTGTCGGCGCGGCTGGGTGAGGCACTCGACCTCAACCATGCCGTCGTGCTCGCCGACAGCGCATCGCTGTCGCAGCCCGCGCTTGCTCGGGCGATGGGCACCCTCGCCGCCGCGGAAGTGCACCGGCTCATCGGCGAGCGCGACGTGCTGGGCCTGCCGTGGTCGCGCAAGGTGTCGTGGACCGTGAGCGCCCTGGTGTCGCTGCCACCGGTCCCGGTCGTGCAGCTGAGCGGCGCCCTCACCGCGGTCGACCTCGACTCCCCCGTCGACATCGTGCGCGACGCGGCTCGACTCGGCGGCGGCCCGGCACACCTGTTCTATGCGCCGCTCGTCGCCACCGACGCCGACAGCGCGCAGATGCTGCGCCGGCAGCCGTCGGTCGCGGACGCGCTTGCGGCTGCGGACACCGTCACCCTCGCGGTCGTCGGAGTCGGCGCGTGGTTGCCCGGCCGCTCCACGCTGTTCGACAGTGCGAACGCCGACGAGCACGCCCAACTCGCCGCGGCCGGTGCGGTCGGCGAGGTGAGTGGTGTCTTCCTGGACCGCGACGGCCAGGACGTGAACTCCGATCTGTCCGCCCGCATCATCGGCGCCAGTGGTGCACAGCTTCGGCGGATCGGGCGGGTCATCGGCGTGGTCGTCGGTCCCGAGCAGGCCGACGCGGTCCTCGCCGCGCGGCGCGCCGGCATCGTGGACACCCTGGTCGTCGACGACGAACTCGCCCGCCGGCTGCTCGAACGGCATACCCAGAATCAGGCGGAGCTGCTGCACCTGGCCGTCGCGCGGGACTGGGAGGCCGCGCAGAAGTCCGGCCGCTATCCCTGGTCGACCCGCGGCCGGACCGTCGCCGAGGAAGGCTTCGTGCACCTGTCCACCGCGGAGCAGTGGCGCGGGGTGCGCGAGCGCTTCTATGGCGACCTGCCGGATGCCGACCTGCGCCTGCTGCACCTGGACACGAGCGGTCTCGACGTGCGCTGGGAGGTCGGTGACCCCGCGACCGGCGAGGAGTTTCCCCACCTGTATGCCGAGCTCCCCGTGGAGCGCGTGACCCGCGTGACCACGCTGGAAGCGAGGGCGGGCACCGAGTGACCGGCGCTCGGCATACCGCGTTAGAGTCGGCTTCGTGGCAGATCACTATGACGTCGTCGTCCTCGGTGCCGGTCCTGGTGGGTATGTCGCGGCGATCCGCGCCTCCCAACTCGGGCTCAACACCGCCGTCATCGAAGACAAATACTGGGGAGGTGTCTGCCTCAATGTCGGATGCATCCCGAGCAAGGCGCTGCTGCGCAATGCCGAGCTGGCGCACATCCTGACCAAGGAGAAGGACAAGTTCGGCATCTCCGGTGACGCGACGATGGACTACGGCGTCACCCACGCGCGCAGCCGCACGGTGAGCGAGGGCATCGTCAAGGGTGTCCACTACTTGATGAAGAAGAACAAGATCACCGAGATCGACGGCTGGGGCACGCTCAAGGACCCGCACACGATCGAGGTCAAGCTCAAGGACGGCAGCACCAACACCGTCACCTGCACCAACCTCATCCTCGCGACCGGCGCAACAACCCGGCTGATCCCGGGCACCACGGTGTCGGACAAGGTCGTGACCTACGAGGAGCAGATCCTCGACGCCGAGCTCCCCGACTCGATCATCATCGCCGGGTCCGGTGCCATCGGGGTCGAATTCGCTTATGTGATGGCCAATTTCGGCGTCGACGTGACGATCGTGGAGTTCCTCGACCGGATGGTGCCGACCGAGGACGCCGACATCTCCAAGGAGCTCGCGCGCCACTACAAGAAGCTCGGCGTGAAGGTGCTCACCAGCACCAAGGTCGAGTCCATCGACGACTCTGGCGACAAGGTCAAGGTCACCGTCTCCCCCGCGGGTGGCGGCGACCAGCAGGTGCTGGAGGCGGACAAGGTGCTGCAGGCGATCGGCTTCGCGCCCCGCCTGGACGGCTACGGCCTGGAGAACATCGGGGTCAAGACCACCGACCGAGGCGCGATCGAGACCGACGACTTCGGCCGCACCAATGTCGAGGGCGTCTACGCGATCGGTGACGTGACCGGCAAGTTGATGCTCGCCCACACCGCCGAGGCGCAGGGTGTGGTCGCGGCCGAGGTCATCGCCGGCGCGGAGACCATGCCGGTCGACATCCCGATGATCCCCCGCGCGACCTACTGCCAGCCGCAGATCGCCTCCTTCGGCTACACCGAGGCGCAGGCCAAGGAGAAGGGTTATGACGTCAAGACCGCGTCATTCCCCTTCAGCGCCAACGGAAAAGCCCAGGGTCTCGGCGAAGCAGTCGGCTTCGTCAAGATCGTCGCCGACGCCGAGCACAACGAGATCGTCGGTGCCCACCTCATCGGCCCGGACGTGACCGAGCTGCTGCCCGTGCTCAACCTGGCCGTCCAGTGGGACCTCACCGCCGACGAGATCTCCCGCAACATCTTCGCCCACCCGACCCTCGGCGAAGCGGTCAAGGAAGCCGTCGAGGGCATCGCCGGCCACATGATCAACCTCTGACCCGCGCCCGCTCGTGACCGACCGCCGCCCCACGACCGCGTTCGTGCTGGGCGGCGGCGGTGTCCTCGGCGCCACCCAGATCGGGTCGCTGCGCGCGCTCTTCGAGCGTGACATCCGGCCCGACCTGGTCGTCGGCACCAGCATCGGCGCGGTCAACGGGGCCTTCGTCGCCGCCAACCCGAGCGTCGAGGGCCTGGACGACCTGGCCGGCACCTGGTCACACCTGACCTCGGTGCGCGGCATCTTCGAAAAGTCGACCCGGTCGGCGTCGATGTCCTCGACCGGCAAGCGCCGGTCGCGGGTGCGCGCGGGCCGCCTGCGCACCCACGTGTATGCCGCGGGTTCGTTCCTGCGGCTCCTTCGCGAGGAGCTGCCGGTGACGACCTTCGAAGAGCTGGCCGTGCCCTTCCAGTGCGTCGCGGCGAGCGTGGAACGCTCTGTCGCACACTGGTTTTCGTCCGGTCCACTCGCCGAGGGCGTGCTCGCATCCTGCGCCGTGCCGGGGCTCTTCCCACCGATCAAGGTCGGCGACGAGCACTTCTTCGACGGCGGACTGGTGCACTCGATCCCCGTCGGCCGCGCGGTGCAACTCGGCGCGGAACGCATCTACGTGCTGCACGTGGGGCGGGTCGAACAACCACTCGCTCCCCCGCGCTGGCCGTGGGAGGTCGGCCAAGTCGCCTTCGAGATCGCCCGCCGCCACCGCTACATGGAGGAGATCGCGACGCTGCCGGCCACCGTCGAGGTGACCGTGCTGCCGAGCGGCACCGACGACGCACCGACCATGTCGCTGCTGCACCTCAACCGGGCCTTCGTGCAGCGGCGGATCGAGTCGGCCTATGACGCCGCCGCGCGGCACCTCGACGAACACCCCCTGCCGTGAACATCCCGGTCCCGCCGACCCCCGTGCGGCGGATCGTGCGCGACCCGCTCTACCTGCTCGCGGTGCCCGTCGCGCTGGCCGTCCTCGGCCTGCCCGCCTGGGTGCTGTCGCTGTTCGCCCGGTGGCGCTGGGCCCGCACTCCCGCACGGCTTTTCGGTATGGCGTATGCCGCGGTGCTACTCGATGTGTCCATCGTGTTCGCCTGCTGGCGCATCTCCCTGCTCACCGCCACCGGTCGGGCGCCCAGATCGCGGTGGACCACCCTGCACCAGCAGGCCCTGGATCGCCACCTGGACCGATTCGTCGACCGGGCCGGGCGGTGGGCCGGGCTGCGGCTCACCGTCGAAGGAGACGAGGCGCTGGGAGGAGGGCGGTCGGCATACCTCGTGCTGGGAAACCATGCGGGAGTGGGCGATTCGCTGTTGCTGGCGCACGTGATCTCGGCATACCTGCATCGTGTGCCACGCATCGTGCTGAAGCGGATGCTGCTATGGGACCCGGCGATGGACTACCTGCTGCGGCGGCTCGGGGCGTATTTCCTGCCGAGTGCGCGGGTGCCTTATGCGCGGCGGCAGGAGCTGCTCGCGCAGTTCGTGCGCTCGGTGCGCGACGGCGAGGGGGTGCTGATCTTCCCGGAGGGGCGCAACTGGACCCCGGGACGGCACGACGAGGACCGCGAAGAAGCCATCGCCGAGGGCGAGGATGCGGTGGCCGAGTGGCTCGGCGATCATCCGCGGGTGCTGCGGCCGCGATCCGGTGGAGTGCTGCGCGTGCTCGCGGAGCGACCGGACACCGTGCCGGTGCTGACGGCGCATCGCGGGCTGCAGCATCTCACCGGCGTGGGGCCGATCTGGGCCTGGCTGCGCGAACCCACCCCGGTGACCGTGGCCGTGTTGCCGGCCGAGGGGTTGGACGTGTCGCAGGTGGGCGACCCGCGAAAGGCGTTGGCGGACAACGGGGTTCAGCAGTGGCTGGATGAGCAATGGGCTCGCATCGACGCCTGGCTGGCGGGTGCCTGACCTCTCGCCGAGCGGGCACTCATCACCGCCCGAGCGGGCGGCAATAAGAGCCGGTCGGCGTGGAGTGACGTTTCGGGAGGAACTGGTGACGTTTCGCGAAGCACTAGTGACGTTTCGGGAGGAACTGGTGACGTTTCGCGAAGCACTAGTGACGTTTCGCGGGTGTGGGGCGGATGGCGAAGGTGAGGGCGTCGATCCGAGCCCGGGTTTCGCCGTCGGTTGCGATGCGCTCCCCCACGCGCTGCGCGATCCCTTGCAGCGCAGCCGAATCGAGCCCGTCCCGCACGAACAGCACTACCCGCAGCGCCCCGTTCTCCCCCGCCTCGCATTCGGCGGACGCCACGTCCGGTTCGTCGCGGACGGCCGCCTCCACGGCCGCCCGCACGTGCCCATCGAGGTATGCCGGTTGCCAGTCGCGACCCGTCGCCAGCGCCCAGACCATGCTGGGTCGCAGCGTCACCGGGGACGGCCCGGCGAGGTCCACCACCATCACGTCGCAGCGTTCGCTGATCGCTGCCTGAGCCGCCCGCGCGGAGGTGACCGGTGAGGGCCGGGCGGCCGGATCCCAGGCCTGCAACTCGGGCATGCCGCTGAAGACCGGCAGGGCGCGCATGCCCTCCGGCGACACGAGGGTCGCGACCGCCATATCGGCGCTCTTGTCGGCGGTCAGCGCTCCCTCGTGCACTACCTCGGTCGGCGCGGCCACGATCGGCACCAGCAACCGGGCGGTCGACAGCACACGCATCAGGTTGGTTTCATCGTCCGGATTGCGCAGTGCCGCAAGGAGATTCACGTCGGCCGAGCCGTCGTCGGCTCCGAACCCGGTGTCCGTCACCTCGCGGCCGCGCCAACTCTGACCAGCGGAATCGGCCGGCCCGCTGGGGGCCCGCGTCACCCCGTGAGCTCGCTCAGCGGAATCGGCCGGGTCGTCCGGCATACCCATCACGGACGCCCAGCCACCTCGAGCGCGTCGGGCAGTGTGAACGCACCGCGGTATAGCGCCGACCCGACGATCGCGCCCTCGACACCGTCCGGCACCAACTCACGAATCGCCGCAATGTCCTGCAGCGTCGACACGCCACCGGAGGCCACCACCGGCCGGTCCGTGCGCGCACACACGTCCGCCAGCAGCCCGAGGTTCGGGCCTTGCAGCATCCCGTCCTTGGCCACATCGGTCACGACATACCGGGCGCAGCCTTCGGCATCGAGGCGCTGCAAGGTCTCGTAGAGGTCGCCGCCCTCCTTGGTCCAGCCGCGCGCCGCGAGCGTCGTGCCCCGCACGTCTAGGCCCACGGCCACCCGGTCGCCGAACTCCGCGATCGCCGCCGCCGTCCAGGCCGGGTCCTCCAGAGCGGCCGTGCCGAGGTTGACCCGTCGGCAGCCGCTCGCCAGCGCGGCGCGCAGGGACTCGTCGTCGCGGATGCCGCCGGACATCTCCACCTTGATGTCCAGGCGCCCGACGATCGAGGCGAGCAGTTCCCGGTTGGACCCGCGCCCGAAGGCCGCGTCGAGGTCGACCAGGTGCAGCCACTCCGCGCCCTGCTCCTGCCACGCGCGGGCGGCCTCCCACGGGTCGCCGAACTCGCCACCGGTCCCGGCAACGCCCTGCACGAGTTGCACCGCCTGCCCGTCCACGACATCGACGGCGGGCAGCAGCTCAAGGCGAGGGGCGGTCGGCATACGGTGAATTCCTTTGTCGTTCAGAGGGTTTCGAGCCAGTTTGTCAGCAGGTGCGCGCCGGCGTCACCGGACTTCTCCGGGTGGAACTGGGTGCCGGCGAGCGCGCCGTCCTCGACGGCCGCCACGAACCGTTCGCCATGCTCGGCGGTCGACACGAGAGCCGGTGCGTCGAAGGAGTGCGGCGCGAAGGAGTGCACGAAGTAGAAGCGCTCGTCCTCGACCCCGCGAAAGAGCGTCGATCCGGCGGCGACGGTCACGGGCGACCAGCCCATGTGCGGCACCACCGGCGCGCGCAACCGGCTCACCTGGCCGGTCCAGAGCCCCAGGCCCGGGCGCCCGCCGCCCTCCTCGGTCGAGTCCTCGAAGAAGGACTGGAAGCCCACGCACACACCCAGCACCGGCCGCCCGGCCTCGACCCGCGACCGCACCACGGCTGCCCCACCGGAGTCGACGAGAGCGCCCACGCAGGCGTGAAAATTGCCGACGCCCGGCACATAGAGCCCGTCGGCCGCCAGCGCCGCCGAGGCGTCCCCGGTCAAGGTGACCTCGGCGCCGACGCGCTCGAGCATCCGCACCACGGACCGCACATTGCCGCTGCCGTAGTCGAGGACGACCACGCGTTTCACGAGTGCTCCCTCAGCTCCGCGCTGACTTCGTCGTCTTCGGCGACCACCCGTTCGAATCGTTCGACGGCGCTACGCCGCGGCTCGACGAGGACCGCCTCGGGGTCGCTCTTGACGCCGCGGCCACCGATCAACCCCTCGCCGGGCAGGGCCAGCACGCGCACCAGGTCGTCCAGCAATTCGACCGGATCGCCCTCGCGGCTGCGCAGCAGCGATCGCACCTCACCCACGGCCTCGGGCACGACGCCGGCGGCACGCACCAGATCATCCGGCCGGGCCGGCGGCAGGTGCGGTGCCCGCACCGCACCGCGCGAAGGCTCCCACACGACATACCGGGTGATCGCCCGCCAGCCACGTGGGTGCACGACGACGACCGCGCGGCCGTCGGTCACGAAGAAGCCCAACGCCGGCCGCATCCGCGACGGCAGCGGCCGGCTGGCGAGCACCGCGATGCCGTCACGATAGGGATCCTTGGCCTGGGCCGGCCCCGCGGGAACGACTGCGGTCCAACCGGATTGGGGCAGCACATAGGCCGGCACCACCCCTTGGCGGATCCAGCCGTCGACCGACTTGGCGTCGGCGTGCAGCAGCAACAGACCCGGCAGCGTCTCGGCCATCGGCTTAGAGCGCACCCTTCGCGCTCGGTATGCCGACCACGCGCGGGTCGCGCTCGACGGCGGCCCGCAGCGCCCGCGCGAAGGCCTTGAACTGCGCCTCGACGATGTGGTGCGGGTCGCGCCCGGACAGCACCCGCACGTGCAGCGCGATGCCGGCGTGGTGAGCGATGCTCTCGAAGATGTGCCGGGTCAGCGAACCGGTGTAGCTGCCGCCGATGAGCGCGTAGATCTGCCCTTCCGGCTCACCCTCGTGCACCACGAAGGGCCGGCCGGCGACGTCGACAACCGCCTGCGCGAGCGCTTCGTCCAGCGGCACGAGCGCGTCGCCGAACCGGCTGATGCCGGACTTGTCGCCGAGCGCCTCGCGCAGCGCGTCGCCGAGCACGATCGCGGTGTCCTCGACGCTGTGGTGCGCGTCCACGTCGACATCACCCACGGTGGTGACCTGCAGGTCGATCAGCGAGTGCTTGCTGAACGACTCGAGCATGTGGTCGAAGAACCGCACGCCGGTCGACACCTCGTAGCTGCCGGTGCCGTCCAGGTCGATGCGCAGGTCGACCTTGGACTCCTTGGTCTCGCGCGTGAGGTGCGCGGTGCGATTCATCGAGCGTCCTTCCCGGTGGTGTCCAGCACGTCGCGGAGCGCGGCGAGGACCGCCTCGGCCTCGTCCGGCGTGCCGGCCGTGATCCGCAGGTGGTGCGGTATGCCGACATCGCGCACCAGCACCCCGCGCTCGAGCAGAGCCTGCCAGGTATGCCGGGCGTCCGCGAACCCTCCCACCAGCACGAAGTTCGCGTCCGAGGGTACGGGCTGCAGGCCGAGGTCCGTCGTGCCTTGGACCAACCGGTCGCGGGTGGCCTTGATCGCGTCCACCATCGACAGCATGGTGTCGGCGTGTTCGAGGGCGGCGAGCGCGGTCGCCTGGGTCACCGACGACAGGTGGTAGGGCATCCGCACCAGCCGCAGCAGATCGATCAGTTCGGGCGCCGCGGTGAGATAACCCAGCCGCAGGCCGGCGCAGGCGAAGGCCTTGGACATGGTCCGGGTGACGACCAGCCGGTCCCGGCCCTCGAGCAGCGTGATCGCCGACGGAGTGCCGGGGCGGGCGAATTCGGCATACGCCTCGTCGACGACGACGATCGCGCGCGGCGCCGCGTCGTAGACCGCCCGCACGACCTCCAGGTCGAGCGCGGTGCCGGTCGGGTTGTTCGGCGAGCAGAGGAAGACCACCTGCGGGTCCGCCTCGCGAGCCTGGCGCACCGCGAGCTCGGCGTCGATGTCGAAGACCGTGGGGTCGCTGTCGCGCAACCCGTCGACCCACGCCGTGCCCGCGGTGGCGGCGATGATCGGGTGCATCGAGTAGGACGGGGTGAACCCGAGGGCGGTGCGCCCGTGGCCGCCGAAGGCCTGCACGATGTGCAGCAGCACCTCGTTGGAGCCGTTGCCGGCCCAGAGCCGGTCGGTCTGCAGCGGCACCCCGGTCGTGCGGGCGAGGTATGCCGCGAGCGCCTGCCGGAGCGCGGTGAACTCCCGGTCCGGATAGCGGTTCAGGGTCGGCGCGACCTCACCCACCCGGCGCAGGATCGTCTCCACGACCTCGGGGGGCACGGGATAGGAGGATTCGTTGGTGTTGACCGCGACCGGGACGTCCAGCTGCGGGGCACCGTAGGGCGTGCGGCCGCGCAGGTCGGGCCGCAGCAGATCCTGCAGGCTCACGATGTCGCCCGGGCCGTGATCGCCTCGCCGTGCGCGGGCAGGTCCTCGGCGTTGGCCAAGGTCACCACCATCGAGGCGACATCCGCGAGCGCCTCGCGGGTGTAGTCGACGACGTGGATGCCGCGCAGGAAGGACTGCACCGACAGGCCGCTGCTGTGGCAAGCACATCCGCCGGTCGGCAGCACGTGGTTGGATCCGGCGCAGTAGTCGCCGAGGCTGACCGGCGCCCACGGACCGACGAAGATGGCGCCAGCGTTGCGAACGCGCGCGGCGACCTGGGCCGCGTCGCGGGTCTGGATCTCCAGGTGCTCGGCGGCATAGGCGTCGACCACCCGCACGCCGTCATCGAGGCCGTCGACCAGCACGATGCCGGACTGGCGGCCGGTGAGGGCGGCCTGCACCCGCTCGGTGTGCTTGGTCGCCGCGGCCCGCCGGGCGACGGCCGCATCGACGGCGTCGGCGAGGTCGGTGGAGTCGGTCACCAGCACCGAGGCGGCGAGCTCGTCGTGCTCGGCCTGGCTGATCAGGTCGGCCGCCACCAGGTCGGGGTCGGCGGCATCGTCGGCGAGGATCGCGATTTCGGTCGGGCCCGCCTCGGAGTCGATGCCGATCAGCCCCTTGAGCAGCCGCTTGGCTGCGGTGACATAGACATTCCCGGGGCCGGTGACGAGGGTGACGGGTTCGCAGACCGTCTCGCCGGCCTCGTCGCGCACGCCGTAGGCGAACACGGCCACGGCCTGGGCACCGCCCACGGCATACACCTCCTCGACCCCGAGCAGACCGCACGCGGCGAGGATGGTCGGGTGCGGATAGCCGGCGAAGACGCCGGAGTTGTCCGCCTGGGGCGGGCTCGCGACGGCGAATGACGGCACCCCGGCGGCCTGCGCCGGGACGACGTTCATCACCACGCTGCTGGGGTAAACCGCTTGTCCCCCAGGCACATACAGACCCACGCGGTCGACCGGCACCCACCGCTCGGTGACGGCGCCACCGGGCACCACCTGGGTGGTGACATCGGTGCGGCGCTGGTCGTTGTGCACCAGCCGGGCGCGGCGGATGGCCTCTTCGAGAGCCGCCCGCACGTCGGGGTCGAGCTGCTCGACGGCCTGGGCGATGATCTGCGCCGGCACCCGCAGCTGGGGCGGGCGCACCTTGTCGAACTGCTCGTCCAGGTCGAGCACGTCCCGCTCGCTGCCGTGATGCACGCGTTCGCAGATCGGGCGCACCGTCTCCAGTGCGGCCTCGACGTCGAACTCGGCGCGCGGCAGCTTCTCGCGCAGCCCGCGGGCGTCGAGGGACGCCAGCGCCGGACCGCGCAGATCGATTCGGGACAACATGGTGGCGATTTTAGTGAGTGTGCGCGGGTGGCTCGTCGGGCGTCCGCACGGCGGGCGGCGGGCCATGGCTCATGTCCTGGGGCGCTTCGGGGGCGGGCCTGCATGCGGACCGGCCACTCACATGCGGGCAAGCGACTCGCATGCCGTGGTCACGGCATACGAGTGCGGGTTCCGCATGCGAGTGGCGTCACGGCATGCAGGTGCGGTGTCGGTGCGCCTCACCCCGCCGGACGGAACTGACCGAGCCGGCCGCGCACGAACAAGTGCACGGTGAGCGACACCGCCACCGCCTGCACCAGCAGCAGCGCGGCGAGCACGATGAGCTGCACGGCCGCGGCCTGCGCCGGGGAGGCACCACCGAGCAGGGCACCGACGAAGGCCCCGGGCAGTGTCACCAGCCCCACGGTGCGGGTCTGGTCCAGCCCCGGGACGAGCGCCAGCGGTGCGGCCGGGCGCGCCACGATGTCGGCGCTCACCGGCACGGGCAGGCCGAGCGCGAGCGCCCCGGCATACACCTCGAAGTGATCGCGCATCGCAGCGTGCATCGAGCGCCCGGCGAGGCTGGTGGCGGTCATCGCGTTGCCGATCAGGATGCCGAGCACGGGCACCGTCGCGATCGGCGTGAGCGGCACCAGCCGGGTGGCCGCGATCGCCAGGCCGCCGGTGAGCGAACCGGTCGCGACCGGGATGAGGGTCCAGGCGGTGGCGTGACCGGTGACCCGCCGCGCGCTGGTGAGTCCGGCGATGGCGATCATCGCGGTGCAAAAGAGCGCGGTGAACCACCACGAGTGCAGCACTGCGGTGATGATCGCCCCGACGACGGCGAGCTGAGCGGTGGCGCGGGCCGCCGCGGTCAGTTGGTCGCGTGCGATTCCGAAGCGCGACCGCCAGGCGATCACCGCAGCCAGCGCGGCACACAACGCGGTGAACCCGACGACGACCACCACATCGGCGAGGTCGTGCACCTGGACGAGCGTCACCCGAGCAAGTATGGCGGGGTCAGCGCCGGGTCGGGTTGCGGTCCCAGCCGTTGTCTGCGACCACCCCGTAGAACACCCGGTCCACCACCTTGCGGGCCTTGCGGGCGGCCCGCAGATAGCGCTCGGACAGCTGGTGGCCGGTGCCGACCGGCGAACCGAGCACGCGGGCGATGCCGTTGGCGTCGTGCAAATCGCTCGGCAGGGCGTCGACCGGGCGGCCGCGCCACAGCACCGAGGCATTGCGCAACCGGGTCGCGAGCGTCCACGAATCGCGCAACTGGTCGGCGTCCTCCTGGGAGATCAGCCCGTGGTCGGCCATCACCTGCAGCGTGGTCGCGGTGCCGGTGCGGCGCAGTTCGGGCACGGCGTGGGCGTGCTGCAGCTGGGTCAGCTGCACCGTCCACTCCACATCGGCGAGGCCGCCGATGCCGAGCTTGAAGTGGGTGCGCTTGTCCCCGCCGCGCGGGATCCGTTCGGCTTCCATCCGCGCCTTGAGCGTGCGGATCTGCCGCACGGCCTGCTCCGGTATGCCGCCCTCGGGCCACCTCAGCGGGTTGATCAACTCGATGAAGTCGGCTCCGAGCTGGGCGTCTCCAGCGACGGGCGTGGCCCGCAGCAGGGCCTGGGCCTCCCAGCCTTCGGACCAGCGCTCGTAGTAGGCGGCATACGAGTCGAAGGTGCGCACGATCGGGCCGGCCTTGCCCTCGGGCCGCAGGTCGGCGTCCACGCCGAGGACGGGGTCCGGGCCGCTGCTGCTCAGGTGCTTGCGCAGGAAGGCGATCGCTGCTTCGGCGTCGGCCTGGGCGTCCGCGACGTCGGCACCGTCGCGGGGCCGGTGCACGAACATCACGTCGGCGTCGCTGGCGTAGCCGACCTCGCGGCCACCGAGCCGGCCCATGCCGATGATCGCGATATCGGTGGCGAACGGCCGGTCCAGCCCGGCCTCGACGGAGCGGATCGCCACCTCGAGGGCGACGTGCAAGGTGGCCGCGGTCAGGTCGGTCAGCGCGATCTCGACCTCGTCCAGCCCGATCGTCCCGGACAGGTCGGCAAGGGCGATCCGGATCAGCTCGGTGCGCCGCGTGGAGCGCAGGCCGACGATCGCCTGTTCGTCGTCGTCCTGGCGGGCCGCCGCGGCTCGCATCGCGGTGATGATCGCTTCGCGGTCGATCGGGGTCAGTGACCCGGCCTCGCCGACCAGCGCGACCGCCGAGGGTGCGCGCTCGAGGAGGTCGGCGACATACCGGCTCTTGGCGAGCGCCCGGGCGAGGGTCTCGGCGGCCGACCCTTCGTCGCGCAACATCTTGAGATACCAATGCGATCCGCCGAGTTCGTCGCTGATCCGGCGGAAGGCCAGCAGCCCCTGGTCGGGGTCCACTTCGCTGGCGAACCACGGCAACATCACCGGCAGCAGGGTCCGCTGGATCGCCGCCCGCCGGCTCACCCCGCTCATCAGCGCCTCGAGGTGCCGCATCGCCCCCTTGGGGTCGCGGAAGCCGAGCGCGGCGAGCCGGTCCTGCGCACCCTCGAGCGTGAGGCGCGCGTCGTCGTCGGACAGCTTGGCGACGGCCGACAGCAGCGGCCGGTAGAAGATGCGTTCGTGCAGGCGGCGCACCTCGCGAGCGGTCTCCTTCCAGCGGGTGACCACCGCCTCCTCGGGCGTTTCGCGGAAGCCCAGCCCGCGGCCGACCCGGCGCAACTCTGCTTCCGAGGTCGGCATCAGGTGGGTGCGGCGCAGTTTGGACAACTGGATCCGGTGCTCCAGGGCGCGCAGGAAGCGGTAGGCCTCGTCCAGCGCGGCCGCGTCGGTGCGGCCGATGTACCCCCGGCGTGACAGCGCGTCGATGGCGGCGAGCGTGCTGCGCAGCCGCAGCCGGTCGTCGGTGCGGCCGTGCACGAGCTGCAGCAACTGCATGGAGAACTCGACATCGCGCAGGCCGCCGGCGCCGAGTTTGATCTGCCGCGCCGCCTCGCCACGCGGCACGTGATCCTCGACCCGGCGGCGCATCGCCTGCACGTCCTCGACGAAGTTGTCGCGCGAGGAGGCCT
The DNA here is from genome assembly GCF_011440275.1 of Metallococcus carri. Classification (GTDB taxonomy): domain Bacteria; phylum Actinomycetota; class Actinomycetes; order Actinomycetales; family Dermatophilaceae; genus Metallococcus; species Metallococcus carri. Next base: position 38,711 of record NZ_JAAOIV010000016.1, read on the forward strand.
GCCACACGAACGGCTGCATCGCCTCGAGATAGGCCTGCCCCACCTCGGCGTCGCCCGCGACCGGGCGCGCCTTGAGCAGCGCCTGGAACTCCCAGGTCTTGGCCCATCGCTCGTAATACTGCTGGTGGCTGCGGACCGTGCGCACGAGCGGACCCTGGTTGCCCTCCGGCCGCAGCGCCGCGTCGACCTGCCAGAGCGTCCCCTCGCCGGTGTGCTCCGAACAGATCCGCATCACCTCGGTCGCGAGCCTGGTCGCGACCTCCAGGGCGTGCGCCTCATCGACCCCGTCCGCCGGCTCGGCCGCGAAGATCACGTCCACATCGCTCAGGTAGTTGAGCTCGCGCGCCCCGCATTTGCCCATCGCGATGATCGACAGCCGGGCATCGGCGGCGTCGTCCTGCTCGCGGGTCGCGATGTCGAGCGCCACCTGCAAGGTCGCGCTGGCCAGGTCCGCGAGCGCCTCGGCCACCCGCGGCAGCAGGTCGGTCGCCGACCCACTGGTGTCGATCGCGGCGATCTGCACCAGCCGCCGCCGGTAGGCCACCCGCAGCGCGTCCCGCGCCTCGGTGCCGGTCCGCTCCCCCACATCCGCCCGCAGCAAGTCCACGTATGCCGCCCGGTCACCGAGCGCTGCCTCGGCCAGGTCCGCCACCTGCTCCGGCCGCCGGACGAGATGGTCGGTCAGCGCGCTCGAGGCGCCCAGCACGGTCACCAGGCGCAAACGGCCGGCCCCGTCGAGCGGGCGCCATACGGCGTCGTCGGCCTCCTTCAGGCGCACCAGACCGAGCAGGGACTGATCCGGGTCGGCGCTCTGAGGCAACAACTCCAGCAGGTCAGGGGCCGCCCAGTCGCCGAGTTCGTCGAGCAGCGCCGCGGCCCGCGCGGAGTCCGTGGCGCCGGCCTTGATCAAGTCGGTGCGGCTCACAACCGGTCGAGATACTGCTCGAGCTCGAAGGGCGTGACCTGCTCGCGATAGGCCGCCCACTCGGCCTTCTTGTTGCGCAGGAAGAACTCGAAGACATGCTCGCCGAGTGTCTCGGCCATCAACTCGCTCTCCTCCATCAGGTGGATCGCGTGGTCGAGCGAGGCCGGCAGCGGGTCGATGCCCATCGCCCGGCGCTCGCGGTCGGTAAGCCCCCACACGTCGTCCTCGGCCTCGGGCGGCAGGTCGTATTCGCCCTCGATGCCCTTCATGCCGGCGGCCAGGATCACCGCATAGGCGAGATAGGGATTGCAGGCCGGGTCGAGCGAGCGGATCTCCACCCGGGTCGCCTGGCGCTTCATCGGCTTGTACATCGGGATGCGCACCATCGCGCTGCGGTTGTTGTGACCCCAGCAGACATGCGCGGGCGCCTCGGCGCCACCCCAGAGCCGCTTGTAGGAATTCACCCATTGGTTGGTGACCGCGCTCATCTCGGGAGCGTGCTTGAGCACCCCCGCGATGAACCGGCGGGCCGTGCGGCTGAGTTGGTATGGCGCGCCCGCCTCGAAGAACGCATTGGTGTCACCGTCGAACAGCGACACGTGGGTGTGCATGCCCGAACCCGGTTGCAGCGCAAGGGGTTTGGGCATGAAGCTGGCGAAGATGCCACGCTCGAGAGCGACCTCCTTGACCACCGTGCGGAAGGTCATGATGTTGTCCGCGGTGGAGAGGGCATCGGCATACCGCAGGTCGATCTCGTTCTGGCCGGGACCGCTCTCGTGGTGGCTGAACTCCACCGAGATGCCCATCGTCTCCAGCATCGAGATCGCGGCGCGGCGGAAGTCGTGGGCGGCGCCGCGCGGCACGTGGTCGAAGAAGCCGGCGTTGTCGACCGGGATCGGCTGGCCGTTCGGGCCGAGCTGCTCCTCGAAGAGGTAGAACTCGATCTCGGGGTGGGTGTAGAAGGTCAGGCCCTGCTCGGCCGCCCGGCTGAGCGCGCGCTGCAGCACGTTGCGCGGGTCGGCATTGCTCGGGGTGCCGTCGGGCAGCCGGATGTCGGCGAACATCCGCGCCGTGCCCGGGCGTTCACCGCGCCACGGCAACACCTGGAAGGTGCTGGCGTCCGGGCGCACCAGCATGTCGGACTCGTAGACCCGCGCCAGGCCCTCGATCGAGCTGCCGTCGAAGCCGATCCCCTCGGCGAAGGCGCCTTCGAGCTCTGCCGGGGCCACCGCCACCGACTTCAAGGTGCCGAGCACATCGGTGAACCACACCCGCACAAACCGGATGTCGCGCTCCTCGATGGTGCGCAGGACGAATTCCTGTTGCCGATCCATGGCGGCAATCCTGCCACCGCCGCGCCGGTGCCGGTGGGCTGACTACGCTGACGAGCATGACTGAGGAGCCCGCGCCCTACGGCACCGGAAGCACCAACCCACCCGTCGCGTCCCCGGGGCGCCGTCGCGTGCGCACCGTCCACCTGCAGCAGTGGAAGGCGGAGGGCAAGCGGTGGGCGATGCTCACGTCATACGACCAATACACCGCGCAGATCTTCGATGAGGCCGGTGTGCCCGTGCTGCTGGTCGGCGATTCGGCGGGCAACAACGTCTTCGGTTACGAGACGACGCTGCCGGTGACCGTGGACGAGATGATCCCGCTGGTGCGGGCGGTGAGCGGCGCGGTGCGGTATGCGCTCGTGGTGGCGGACCTGCCGTTCGGCAGCTACCAGCGCGACCCGCAGCAGGCCTTCGACACCGCGGTGCGGATGATGAAGGAGGGCAACGCCCACGCGGTGAAGCTTGAGGGTGGCGCGGAGATGGCGCCGACGGTCAAGCTGCTCACCCAGGCCGGCATCCCCGTGGTGGCGCACATCGGTTTCACCCCGCAGAGCGAGCACGCGCTCGGCGGCTATCGGGTGCAGGGCCGCGGTGAGGCCGGCAGCGAACTGGTCGACGACGCGCTCGCGCTGCAGGATGCCGGCGCGTTTGCTTTGGTCATGGAGATGGTGCCGGCCCCAGTCGCTGCGACGATCACCGCGAAGCTGTCGATCCCGACCGTCGGCATCGGCGCCGGTGCCGAGTGCGACGCGCAGGTGCTCGTCTGGCAGGACTTCGCCGGGTTGCGCGGCGGCAAGCAGGCGCGTTTCGTCAAGAAGTATGCCGACCTGCGCTCGATCCTGATCGCCGCCGCCACGGCATACCGCGAAGACGTGGAGTCCGGCGCCTTCCCCGCACCCGAGCACGGCTTCGACTCCTGACCCCACCCCTTTCGACGCTTCTATGTTCGTCAAGCGGCGGTGAGGTCGGGTTGTGGTGGTGTGGGGTGTGCTGCGGTCAGGACGCGGTAGATCTTGCGGGTGAGGTAGGCGCGTAGGCAGCGTTTGGCTTCTTGGGGT
>NZ_JAAOIV010000017.1 GCF_011440275.1 Metallococcus carri
GTCCTCAAGCAGATCGGTCACCAAGCGCACACCGCGCTGGCGCAACTCATCCGGATACTTCCTCGGTGCTGGCATGAATCCACCTTCTCGTTGGATCGATGCCTCCACCAGACCCGGGGCGGTTCAGGTGGTGGGCCGGTGGCGCTGACGGTGTCGGGGTGGCGACCGCGGTGTCAGGGGTTGCGGCCGGTGGTGGGCCGGTGGCGCTGACGGTGTCGGGGTGGCGACCATGGTGTCAGGGGTTGCGGCCGGTGGTGGGCCGGTGGCGCTGACGGTGTCGGGGTGGCGACCATGGTGTCAGGGGTTGCGGCTGGTGGTGGGCCGGTGGCGCTGACGGTGTCGGGGTGGCGACCATGGTGTCAGGGGTTGCGGCCGATGGTGCGCCGGTGGTGCTGACGGCGCTCGGCTGGTGGGGCGGGTGTCAGGTGCTGGGGCCGCGCTGCGCCATTCGACGAGACCAATAGGCGCACGCGATCTGGTCGCCGACTTCACGGCGAGCAAGACGCAGTGCCAGCAGGGGGTAGCGGAGGGTCGCCTCCCCGCGAAGGACGCCGTCGTTGGTCCGGATCGCATCGGTAATGGGACTCAGTCCTAGACCGTGATGGCTGCCGTCAATTTCGGCGGCAAGGTTGACGTCTTTCCACATGGCGTCGAGGTAGGCGCGGCCGTTGTCGCCGACGCGCACCACTTGTCTCGAGGGAGCCGGCACATTGGCCTCCCGGCAGATGGCAGCGAAGTCGAGTTCGCCGAGCGAGTGAGCTCCATCGCAGACGTCGGCCACCACGCCGCCGAGCTCGGGGCAACGGGAACGACGTGGCCATTCCCGCCAGGCGGCGAGCAGATCGTCCGGTCGGACGATTCGTTGCTGGATGGGAAGGCAGATGAGCAGAGCAGCCTGACGTTCTGAGCTCGCCGTTTCCGCAGCCCGCAGGGTCGCAGCGACCGGCTCGACGCGGGGTGGCCCCGTGGTCGAAGCGAGTGCTGGCATATTGCGTGTGCGCCGAGTCCGGACGCCGTCCAACGCGGACTTGTTCGCCGCGCGGGGGAGGAGGACGTGGGTGGCCGAAGCTTCGAAGCCGGTGAGGCCAGCCGCCAAGAGCGCTGACTGACCATCGAGCACCGCGCCCGTGCCCGACTCCCATACCGCCCACCACCAGCGTCCGGTCAATTCACCTGGCACGCTGAGCACGCGGACCGTGTGCCGGTTGAACAATTGCCACCGACCTGCTCGCACTTCAGCCGCGACATCCTTGCCGATGATGCCGCGGGACCGAAGCTGCGCACGGTGCACCACGCCACCCTGTTCGCGAGCGAAGGTTTCGGCGACCTGAGCGCGCTGCAAACGTCGATCAGCACTGGGGACCATCGCTCGATCGTGACGACGTCAAGAGCGTTGCGCGACCGAAGCGGTGATCGGCTGTGGAAAGCGCGACTTCGAGCGGCGACACCGCCTGTGGATAGTTCGACCCCAGACAGAGTCAGGGGGCGCAGTCGGCGCAGGTGCCGAAGATTTCCAGCGTGTGCTCGACGTCGACGAAGCCATGCTGGGCGCTCACCTGATTGGCCCAGCGTTCGACGGTGGGACCTTCGACTTCGACGGTCCGGCCGCACACTCGGCATACGAGATGGTGATGGTGACCGGAACTGCAACTGCGATAAACGACTTCGCCGTCGTCGGTGCGCAGGGCGTCGATCCGGCCGTCGGCGGCCATCGATTGCAGCGCGCGATAAACGGTGGCCAGCCCGACCGATTCTCCGTCGGCGCGCATCGCGGCGTGCAACTCCTGCGCCGAGACGAAGTCGGAACGCTGGGCGAGTTGTTCGGCGACCGCCTGCTGCTGGCGGGTCGGCCGGCGAGTGGGCGCCCCGCTCATGTCTGCTCCTCGTGTCCGGTGTTGGTATGCCGGCGACGAGGCCCGACCGCGGTATGCCGGCGACGAGGCCCCACCCCGGTATGCCGAGTGCTGGTTGCGTTCATCGGTGTTCCTCGACTCCGGCGGCGGTATGCCGGTGCCCGTCGTGCACATAGTCCACGTGATCATCGTGCAGCACCGCGTCGTGGCCGCATCCGTCGTGGTGCTCGTGGGGGTGGCCGCTGCGACGCGCCGCTCGCACCCGCGCGACCGTGCTCGCGGTGTGCACCATCGACGCGACGAGGAAGACCACGACAGCGGCGAGCACCGTCGTCCCACCGGGTGGTGTGTCGAACTGCCACGACGAGGCGACTCCGATGAACCCGCAGACGCAGCCGACGATGACCGCCCACAAGGTGGTGGTGCGGAAGCTGCGCCCGAGCAACTGACCGGTGGCATTGGGCAGGATCATCAGCGCGCTGATCAGCAGCAAGCCGATGATGCGCATCGACATCACCACGGTCACCGCGGTGAGTGCGGAGAGCGCCAGGTTGGTCGCGACCACCGGCAGGCCGGCCGCCCGCGCCCACTCCTCGTCGTTGGCGACCGCGAACAGTCGCTTGCGGAAGATCGTCGTCGCGCCGACCGCGACCACGGCGAGCAGCGCGAACTGCCACAGCTGGTCGGCGCCGGTGGTGAGGATCGAGCCGAAGAGATATTGCTCGATCGACATCCCGTCGGCCGAGCTGGCCTTGGCGAAGAGCACGACGCCGAGCGCGATGCCGCCGTAGAACATCACCGCCAGCGCAACATCGGCATTCGTGTGCCCGCGCACCCGGATGAACTCGACGACGACCGCGGCGGCGGCAGCAGCGACGAGCGCGGTGATCGTCGGCTGCTGCCGGGTGAGCACGCCGATCGCGACACCGGCCAGCGCCACGTGTCCCAGGCCGTCCCCGATCAGGGATAGGCGCCGCTGGACGAGGAACACACCGACGGCCGGCGCGGCCGCACCCACGAGCAGCGCAGCGACGAGCGCGTGCACCATGAACGGCTGACGCAACATGTCAATCATGTTGTCCTCCAACGGGATTCGCGCGCGAGTCGAGTGGGCCGAGGCCGTATGGCGCGCGTGCACCGTGCGGTTCGTGGTCGCTCGGGTGGTGATGCCCATTGGCGGAGACAGCGGCGATCCGCCGGGCCTGGAAGCGCGCCCACTCCGCGGGGACGCCATCGAAGGTGAGCTGACCGTGGCTGATCTCCACGATCCGGCTGACCACGCCGCGCAGCGCTTCAAGCTCGTGGGTGACGATGATCATGGTCACGCCCGACGCGGCGAGCCGCCGCAGCACCTCGGCCAGCACCTGCTGGCTGGCAGTGTCGACACCCGCGGTGGGCTCGTCCATGACCAAGATCTCGGGTTCGCCGGCGAGGGCCCGGGCGATCAGCACGCGTCGCTGTTGTCCTCCGGAGAGGGTGGACACATCCGATCCGGCGAGGTCGAAGAGCCCGACCTCCGCCAGCGCCGCGTCGACCGCCGCGCGGTCGGCGTCGGTCGCCCGTCGCCACCACGGTCGCAGCGGCAATCGCCCGACCTCGACGATCTCGCGCACGGTCGCCCGCACGGATGTGGAGAGCGTATGCCGTTGCGGCACATAGCCAATCCGGCTCCGGGAGCGCAGCTGGCCGGCTGGTTCACCGAAGAGCTCGAGCACACCGGACAGCTGGTCGTTGAGCCCGAGGATGCCCTTCATCACCGTCGACTTGCCGGAGCCGTTGGGCCCGAGCACGGCGACCACTTCGCCGGGGCGCACGGCGAAGCTCACGCCGCTCACGACGGCGGCCCCGGCATACCCGAAGGACGCGTCGCGCAGTTGCACGACCGGCGCGTTCACGAGCACTCCTGCCCGGCGCGCAGGGTCGCGAGATTGGCGCGCATGATCGTGAGGTAGTCGTGGCCCGCGGACGCCTCAGTGACCCCTTCGATCGGGTCGAGCACGGCCACCCGCGCCCCCGTCTGGGTCGCGACGGCCCTGGCGACGGCCGGCGAGGCCAGCGTCTCGGTGTAGATCGTGCTCACCTGGTGGTCCTTCACATAGGTCGTGACATCGCGCAGCCGCCCGGGGGTCGGCTCCTGTTCGGGCGACACGCCGGTCACCCCTACTTGGCGCAGGTGATAGCGCTGGGCCAGATAGCCGAAGGCCGCGTGACTGGTGACGATCGAGGTGTTGCGGCAGTGCGCCAGCCCGCGCGCGAAGCTGGTGTCGAGCGCTGCCAGCTCGCGCTGGAAGGCCGCGGCGTTCTTGCCGTATGCCGCCGCGTGGGCCGGGTCGCGCTGTTGCAGCGCCTTGGCGATCACGCCCACGACGGCGGCATAGCGGACCGGGTCCAGCCAGAAGTGCGGGTCGGTGCCCGAGCCGGACTCGGCGTCCTTGCCACCGATGGTGGTGACACTGTCGAGGCTGAGGTCGAGGTCGGCAGCGGAGGCAACGTTGAGGACATTGCCGTGGTCGACGAGCTTGACTGCTGCATCGACCGAGGGCTGAAAACCCTTGGCGTACACCGCAAGTGACGCATCGGAGACGGCCGCCGCCTCTTTGGGGCTGAGTTCGACGTCATGTGGCTCGGCGCCCGGGGGAGTCAGGGAGGTGACATCAACGAAGGCTCCGCCGACGCGCTCCGCGGCATACGCGAGGGGGTAGAACGAGGCGACGACCGGCGTCTTGCCGTCCGGGCTGGCGCCGGCGTCGTCGCAGCCGGCAAGCGCGGTGGCGCCGAGGGCGGCCGCGAGGAGGGGCGCCCAGAGGCGCGCAACGTTCATGACAATCATTCTCAACGCAAGTGAGAATGATTGTCAAAAAACCAGCCCTTCGGAGGCGAAGCTCACGACCGCCAGAGCGACGATCAGAGCCAGCACCGCGAGGCGCATCATCCGTTCGAGGCGATCCGATCGGGGCCAGGCGAGATAGGCGAGCCAGGCGACGAACACCGCGGCCAGCGCCAGGAGCACACCACCGAGCACGCCGCGCAGCACCAGACCGCCGACGACCAGCAGGCCAAAAGCTATGAGCAGCAACGGTTTTGGGATCCGACGGACGCCGGTCGCCAAGCCGTCGCTGCGATGTTCGAGCTCGGTCCGGGCCCGGCCGGAGCGCACTGAGGGTTGCTGCGGAGAAGTCACCGCGCGAGCCTACCGATGACGAATGTCATGCCGACGACGTGACGCTCGGGCGAGGGCGGAGGCCGCGACGGTCGGCACCGTTGCGGGTATGACGACGACACAGGCAGGTTTCGACGCGGGGCTCGCACGCTCGCCCCTTGCCCTTCGACCCGCTGCGCTCGCTCAGGACGGCGCTCAACCAACGGATGGGGCGGCGCCCTTCGACGGGCTCAGGACACCGCCCTTCGACGGGCTCAGGACACCGCCCTTCGACGGGCTCAGGACACCGCCCTTCGACGGGCTCAGGACACCGCCCTTCGACGCGCCGCCCAGGACAGCCCCAGCGGCGGTGCGGCTGGCGGGCGTGCAGCGCTCGTTCGGCGATGTGCACGCGGTGCGCGGCATCGACCTCACCATCGGCCAGGGGGAGGTGGTGGCCTTCCTCGGGCCCAACGGCGCGGGCAAGACCACCACGATCGACCTGATTCTTGGCCTCGGTGAGCCCGACGCGGGCAGCGTCGAGGTCTTCGGCTTGACCCCGCGCGCCGCGATCGCCCGCGGCCTGGTCGCAGCGGTCATGCAAAGCGGTGGCCTGCTCAAGGACATCACCGTCGCCGAGACGGTCGAGCTCACCGCGAGCCTGTTCGCCCACGCGCAGCCGGTCGGGGACGTCCTGCAGCGGGCCGGCATTGCCGACATCGCCGGGGCCAAGGTCGGCACGTGCAGTGGTGGCCAGCAGCAGCGGCTGCGCTTCGCGATGGCGCTCACCAGCGATCCGGCGCTCATCGTGCTGGACGAGCCGACCACCGGCATGGACGTCGCCGGCCGGCGCGACTTCTGGGCGGCGATCCGGCAGGACGCCGACCGCGGCCGCACCGTGCTCTTCGCCACCCACTACCTGGAGGAGGCCGACGCCTACGCCGACCGCATCGTGCTGGTGCGCGACGGCCAGATCGTCGCCGACGGCACCGGCGCCCAGATCAAGGCGCAGGCCTCCGGCCGGGTCGTCCGCGCGACCGCGCCCGATCTGGACCCACACCTCCTGCACCAGCCCTTCGTGCAGAGCGTCGAGCACCGCGGTGAGCAGCTCCTCATCCATACCACCGACAGCGACGAAGTAGCCCGAATCCTGTTGAGCCGCAACGCCTATGACCTGGAGATCACGGCGCAGGGTCTCGAGGACGCCTTTGTCGCCCTGACCAGCAAGGAGCAGAACTGATGAGTGCCTACGACCTCGACCGGCGCGCGGCCGGCGGCGGGCTGAACCCGACCCTCCTGCGCATCGAGCTGCTGCGCGTGCTGCGCAACAAGCGCACGATGATCTTCACGGTGGTGATGCCGGTGGCCTTCTTCTTCCTCTTCGGCACCAACTCCGCCTACGCGAACGAGGTCGTCGGCAACGGCAATGTCGCCGGCGTGATCATGACCAGCATGGCGCTCTACGGCGCGATGATCGCCACCGCGGCCACCGGTTCGACGGTGTCGGTCGAGCGAGCCCAGGGGTGGAGCCGTCAGCTGCGACTGACGCCGCTGCGCGGTTCGGCATACATCGTGGTGAAGGTGGCCGTTGCGCTGGCGATCGGGCTGATTCCGGTGCTCGCGGTCTACGCGTGCGGCGCCGCCCGCGGCGCCCACATGTCAACCGCGGCGTGGATCGTCTCGGCCGTCATCGTCTGGCTCGGTTCGTCGCTCTTCGCGGCCTTCGGATTGTTCGTCGGCTACCTGCTGCCGAGCGAAAACGCCATGCAGGTCATCGGCCCGGCCATGGCGCTGCTGGCCTTTGGTGGCGGGCTGTTCATGCCGATCCCGGACCACGGTTTCTTCCACTGGTTCAGCACGTTCACCCCGATGTGGGGTGTGTCCGGACTTGCGCACGCACCGCAGACCGGCTGGTCGAACTGGTGGCAGTGGGTGGCCAACCTGGTCGTCTGGCTCGCGATCTTCGTCGGCGGCGCGGTCTGGCGCTTCCGGGCCGACACGGCGCGGGTCTGATCGGCTGGCATGCTCAGGCGCATGAGTTGGACCGACGACCGGACGAGGCCGATCGCCAGGGGAGTCCTCGCTCGGTTCGGGCCGATGGGCGGCACCGGTGAGGAGCACCCCCGCTATGAGGTGTTCATCGGGTTGTTCTGGAGTTCGATCTGGCTCTTCTGGCTGATCCAGCCGTTCGCCGACGCCTGGCGCAACCCGGACCCGTTCACAAGCACAGTCGGTATGGCGGCCGTACTCGCCTTCGCGCTCGTCTACTGCTGGCACTTCCTGCACCGCAGCGCGATCTTCTCCGACCACGCCCGCACCCAGGTCGCGCACTGGCGCTCGGCGGCCAACCTCGGCCGCTACGCCTTGCTCGTCGCACTCGCGGTGCTGTGCATCGTCACGATCGGGCAGTCCGGCACGACGGCCGCGATCTTCACCGCGATCTCGGGCATGTGGACCTTCCCGTTGCGGGTCGCGGTCTGCCTCAGCGCGGTCTACGGCGTGCTGTATGCCGTGTCCTGGTCGAAGGTGCCCGGCTGGCATGCCGACCCGGGTTCGCTCGTCGGGCTGGGGTTCGCGACGGTCGCGGTCTTCGCCGGTGCCCTGGCCAATCGCCGGCAGCGCGCGCTGGACGAAAGCCGCCTGGAAAATGCCCAGCTCGCCATCCAGGCCGAGCGCAACCGGATGGCGCGCGACCTGCACGACATCCTCGGTCACAGCCTCACGGTCATCACGATCAAGGCCGAACTCGCCGGCCGATTGCTCGACGTCGACCCGGAGCGCGCCCGCACCGAGGTCGCCGACCTGGAGCGGTTGTCGCGCGCGGCCCTGACCGACGTGCGCCGCGCGGTCGAGGGCTTCCGCGAGATCTCCCTGGCCGGTGAGATCACCCGGGCCAAGTCGGCGCTGGAGTCGGCCGGCATCGACGCCGAGGTGCCGCGGGCCCTGGACGAGGTGCCCGAGGATGTGCAGGAGGTCTTCGCTTGGACCGTGCGCGAGTCGGTGACCAATGTCCTGCGGCACAGCCAGGCGACCCGGTGTGAGATCGAGGTCGGACCAGGGCGAATCACTGTGCGGGACAACGGGATCGGCGTCACCTCGCCCACCGGAGGCAACGGCCTCACCGGGCTGCGCGAGCGCGCTCGACTCGCCGGTGCGACGCTCACCTTGGCACCCGTGCAGCCGCACGGGCTCGCAGTGTCGATGGCGGTGCCGGGGGAGGGCAATCGATGACGATCCGGGTGATGCTGGCCGATGATCAGGCGCTGGTGCGTGGTGCCCTGGCGGCGTTGCTGTCGCTCGAGGAGGACCTCGAGGTGGTGGCCGAGGTGGGTTCCGGTGATCGGGTGGTGGACGCGGCCCGGCATACCCAGCCCGATGTCGTCCTGATGGACGTCGAGATGCCCGGCATGGACGGGATCACCGCGACCGGCGCGCTGCGCGCCGCGCTGCCCGAGGTCCGGGTCGTCATCGTGACGACCTTCGGCCGGCCCGGCTATCTGCGGCGGGGTCTGCAGGCGGGCGCGACGGGGTTTGTGGTCAAGGACACGCCCGCGGCCGGGCTGGTCGACGCGATCCGCCGGGTCCACCAGGGATTGCGGGTCGTCGACCCGGCGCTCGCCGCCGACAGTCTGGTGAGTGGCGAGTCGCCGCTCACCAAGCGCGAGACCGAGGTGCTGCAGGCCGCGCGCGAGGGCGGCACGGTCGCCGACCTGGCCAAGAGGCTCTTCCTGTCCGAGGGGACCGTCCGCAACCATCTGTCCGCCGCGATGGGCAAGACGGGCGGCCGCAATCGGGCCGACGCGGTCGCGATCGCCGAGCGCAACGGCTGGCTGTGACAGACGCGGGCGCCCCCGGTGGTCGTTCCACCAGGGGCGCCCGCGCAGCAGTGCTCAGTTCAGCTGGTCACCGAGCAAGGCCCGGAAGTCCGGCACGTCGTCGAACTCGGAGGTGACGACCGGCTGGTCGTGGCTCGACGGGCCGAAGCCCTCGACCGCGGCCGACCCGAGCATCGTCTGCACGAGTTGCTCGGCGCCTCGGTCGATCCGGCGCGCCAGGGACTCGTCAGCGAAGTCGTCCGTGGCTGCGAAGATCGCGGTCGGCACCACCTGGGCGTGCAGGTAGCTGAACAGCGGGCGCATGGCGTGCTCCAGCATCAGCGAATGCCGCGCCGTGCCGGCGGTGGCCGCGATCAGCACCGGGGTGTCGGTGAGCGCCTGCGGGTCGATCAGGTCGACGAACGACTTGAACAGCCCGCTGTATGACGCGGCGAAGGTCGGCGAGACCATCACCAGGGCGTCGGCGCGAGACACCTGGTCGAGCACGTCCTGCAGGCGCTGCGAGCCGAAGCCGGACAGCGTCATCGCGGTGATGTCGTGCGCGAGTTCGCGCAGCTCCACCACCTCGACACGCACGTCCTCACCGCGGCGGGAGATGTGCCGGTGGATCGAGTCGACGATCCGGTCGGTGAGCAGCCGGGTCGACGACGGCTGGGTCAGCCCAGCGGTGACGGCGACGATGGTGCGGCTCATGAGGTGACTTCCTCCTTCTCGGTGCTGTCTTCGACGGTGCGGGCGGGGACCACCAGGCGGTGCCGGCTGTCCGGGCCCTCGGCGACGAGCTCGGCGTGCGTCGGGGCGTGGTCCGGCACGCCCTCGGGGCGACGAGCGGCGAACTCCTTGCGCAGCGCCGGCACGACCTGCTCGCCGAGGATGTCGATCTGCTCCAGCACCGACTTCAGCGGCAGACCCGCGTGGTCGATCAGGAACAGCTGACGCTGGTAGTCACCGACGTGGTCGGCCATCGTGGCGTAGCGCTCGATGACCTGCTGCGGTGAACCGACGGTCAGCGGGGTGTCGCGCATGAACTCCTCCAGCGACGGGCCGTGGCCGTAGACCGGGGCCTCGTCGAAATAGGGCCGGAACTCGCGCACGGCATCCTGGCTGTTCTCCCGCATGAACACCTGACCGCCGAGGCCGACATACGCCTGGTCGGCGCGGCCGTGACCGTGGTGCTCGAACCGGCGACGGTAGAGGTTCACCATCTGGGCGGTGTGGCTGAGCGGCCAGAAGATGTTGTTGTGGAAGAAGCCGTCACCGTAGAACGCGGCCTGCTCGGCGATCTCCGGGCTGCGGATCGACCCGTGCCAGACGAACGGCGCGACGCCGTCCAGCGGACGCGGGGTCGAGGTGAAGCTCTGCAGCGGGCTGCGGAACTTACCGCTCCAGTTGACGATCTCCTCGCGCCACAGGCGGCGCAGCAGGTGGTAGTGCTCGACGGCGAGGTCGATGCCCTCGCGGATGTCGTAGCCGAACCACGGGTAGACCGGGCCGGTGTTGCCGCGACCCATCATCAGGTCGACGCGGCCGTCGGCGAGGTGCTGCAGCATCGAGTAGTCCTCGGCGATGCGCACCGGGTCGTTGGTCGTGATCAGCGTGGTCGAGGTCGACAGCTGCAGGTTCGTGGTGCGCGCCGCGATATTGGCGAGCATGACCGGCGGGTTGCCCGGCGCCACGAACGGGGGGTTGTGGTGCTCACCGACCGCGAGGACGTCCAGCCCTGCCTGCTCGGTGTGCTCGGCGATCCGCACCATGGACTTGATGCGTTCGGCCTCGGTCGGGGTGCGGCCAGTCGTCGGGTCGGGGGTCAGGTCGCCGACGGTGAAGATGCCGAACTCCATGGTGGTTCCTCCTTGGTAGTTGCGATTTCAACTATCTCAACCGGACCCCCATCGTGTCTATTCCCATCCCGTCGAAGCGTCAGTAGTTCCTCGCGAAGCGTCACTTGTTCTTCGCGAAGCGTCACTAGATCCTCGCGAAGCGTCACTTGTTCCTCGCGAAGCGTCACTTGTTCCTCGCGAAGCGTCACTTGTTCTTCGCGAAACGTCACTTGTTTCTCGCGAAGCGTCACCAGTTCCTCGCGAACCGTCACTTGTTCTTCGCGAAACGTCACTTGTTCCTCGCGAAGCGTCACTTGTTCCTCGCCGAGCGGCTACTCATCACCGCGCGAGCGGCTGATTTGCGCTCGCCTGAGAGACTGGATCCGGTATGCCGACCGCGACCCTCACCTCCCGCAGCACCGAGCCCCTGAGCGCCCCGGTGCTCCCCGCCCTGCGCATCGGCCCGCACGTGATCGGCACCCCGGTGGTGCTGGCACCGATGGCCGGAATCACCAACCGGGCCTTCCGCCGGTTGTGCCGCCACTATGGCGACGCGGGCGCGGCGAGCGGCGTGTCGGACGCGACCGCGGCTGCGGCGAGCGGCGCGTCGGAGGCGACCGGCGTCGCGGCCAGCGGGGCCTCCAGCCTCTATGTCAGCGAGATGATCACCTCGCGGGCGCTGGTCGAGCGCGTCCCGCTGACCATGCGCCTGATCGAGCACGACCCGGATGAGTCGCCGCGGTCGATCCAGCTCTACAGCGTCGACCCGGCCACGACCGCGAAGGCCGTGCACCTGCTCGCCAGCGAGGGGCGGTGCGACCACATCGACCTCAACTTCGGTTGCCCCGTGCCGAAGGTGACCCGCAAGGGTGGCGGCTCGGCATTGCCGTGGAAGACCGAGCTCTTCCGCGGAGTGGTGGCGAACGCGGTCCGCGAAGCGGCGCCATACGGCATCCCGGTCACGGTGAAGATGCGCAAGGGGATCGACGACGATCACCTGACCTATCTCGAGGCCGGGCGGATCGCCGAGGGTGAGGGCGCGGCGGCCGTCGCGCTGCACGCGCGGACCGCGGCGCAGGCCTACAGCGGGCACGCCGACTGGAGCGCGATCGCCCGGCTGAAGCAGACCGTCACCAGCGTGCCGGTGCTCGGCAATGGCGACATCTGGTCCGCCGACGACGCGCTGCAGATGGTCGCCGAGACCGGTTGCGACGGTGTGGTCGTGGGCCGTGGATGTCTCGGCCGGCCGTGGCTGTTCGCCGACCTGGCCGCGGCGTTCTCGGGCTCGGCATACCGGGTCAGTCCGACGTTGCGCGAGGTGACCGACACGTTGCGGCGTCATGCCGAATACCTTTGTGAATTCTACGAATCCGAGCACAAGGGCTGCCGCGACATCCGCAAGCACATCGCGTGGTATCTCAAGGGTTTCCGGGTCGGGTCGCAGCTTCGCTCCAGCCTCGGCCTGGTGACCTCGCTCGCGGCACTCGATGAGCTGATCGGCTCGCTCGACCTGGACCAGCCGTGGCCGGGCGAGGCGGCGGACGGTCCGCGTGGGCGAGCCGGGTCCGAGCGTCGGGTGATCCTGCCGGATGGCTGGCTCGCCTCGCGCGAGCTCGATGACGCCCAGCGCGCCGAAGTGGCCGCGGCAGAGGTCGAGAACTCCGGCGGCTGACCTCAGTCGCGTCGGGCGATGAGATAGCCCTGCGGCTGAAGCTCATCCGGATCCGCGGGTCGACCGGCCCAAAACACCGTCGAGAAGCCGGCCGCGGCGAGGCGGTCCTCCACCTCGGACTGCGACATCCAATAGATGTCGAAGCGGACGCCGAGCCCCAGCACGTCGCTTGACCGGCGCGGGGTGTCGTCGCCGAGCTTCCAGGCCAGTGCGAGATGCCCGCCCGGAGCGACGACGCGCGCGAGTTCGGCGAACGCGCGCGGCCGATCGGACGGCGCGAGATACATATAGGAGTACCACCCGATCGCACCGGCCACCGACGCGTCGCCGAGCGGCAACTCGCGCAGATCACCGACCGCGTAGCTGTGCGCGAGGTGGTCGCGTCGGGCCGTCTCGACCATCACCGGCGAGAGGTCGACGCCGGTCACGGAGAAGCCGCGCTCGGCGAGGTATGGCGCGAGTCGGCCTGTGCCGCAACCGATATCGCCGATCAACGTGCCCAACCCGCTCTCGCGCACCAGCGTGCAGAACAGGTCGAGCACCGCCCGCTCGACCGGCATCTCATCGAGGATGGTGGCCAGGCGTTCGGCATACACGGGGGCGAGCACGTCGTGGGCGTGGCGGAGTTCATCGGTGGCGGCGTCCATGACGGGAAAACTAGTGGCGAGGTCCGACAGCACCCGCGACGCTGGTGGGATGGGCATCGAACTGCGACCCCTGCGCGACGAGGACGCGGTCGAGCACTGCCTCGGTGAGGACGCGCTCACCGTCCGCTGGCTCACCGGCGGCTACGGCACCATCGAGGGCACCGCGGCATACTTCCGCGACCTGCGCAAGAGCGGCGGCCCCAAGCGCGGGTTCGGGGTCTGGCTCGACGACCGCCTCGCCGGTTATGTCGACTGCGACCCGAGCAACACCGACGGGCTCGCCCCCGAGGAGGTCCACCTGACGTATGCCGTGCACCCGTGGGCCCGCGGTCGCGGCGTCGCTGTCGAGGCGGTGCGGCTGATCAGCGAGGTCGTCCGGCGCGAATGCCTCGGCGAGCGGGTGGCCCTGCGGATCGACCCGGACAACGCCGCCTCCCAGCGCGTCGCGCAGAGGGCCGGCTTCTCCCACGTCCGCGATTTCGTCTCCTCGACCGACAGCCACCCCGACGGGACGCCCGCCACCCTGCAGCTGTGGCTGCGCGATGCGTAGCTACGAGGAGCTGGTCGCCGAGGCTCAGGCGGCCGAGGTCGATGGTTGGGGCTTCGGCTTCCTCGACGGCCGCGCCACCGAGGAGCGTCCGCCCTGGGGGTATGCCGGGCTGCTCGCGCGCCGCCTTGCGCAGGTCGGTTCGGCTCTCGATCTGGACACCGGCGGGGGAGAGGTGCTGAACGAGGCTGCGACGCTGCCGCCGCGGATGGCCGTCACCGAGGCATGGCCGCCGAATGCGGAGCACGCCAGGGCGCTGGTCGGACCGCGCGGTGTCGAGGTGCACGAGACGGACACCGAGCGACTTCCCTTCTCCGACAACAGTTTTGAGCTGGTGAGCGCACGACATCCGGTGGTGCCGCCGTGGCGGGAGATCGAGCGGGTGCTGCAGCCCGGCGGTCGCTATTTCGCTCAGCATGTCGGCCCAGCGTCCGCCTTCGAGCTGATCGAGTTCTTCCTCGGGCCCTTGCCGGAGGCCCGACGCGGGCGCGATCCGCGACGTGAGGCGGCCGACGCCGAGGCTGCTGGACTGCAGGTGCTCGACCTGCGTACGGCCCGGCTGCGGATGGAGTTCTTCGACATCGGCGCCGTGGTGTGGATCCTGCGCAAGTGCGTGTGGTGGGTGCCGGACTTCACCGTCGAACGCTACGAGGACAAGCTGCGCTCACTCGATGCGGTGATCCGCCGGGAGGGTGTATTCGTTGCGCACTCCACCCGGCACCTAATCGAGTGCGCGCCGGTCACGCCGGAAGGTTGAACCCGGCCGGCGCCAATCGGTCGAGGCCACAGAAGTCCTCGGGGCGCCATACCGACTGCCGCTGCGGCGCCATGATCCAGCGGCACCCGGTCTCCTTGACGTAGACGAACTCAGGCGGCCGATCGGCATACCGAAAGTAGATGCTGACCGCGCGCCCATCGTCGGCGGCGCACTCGTAGAAGCCGTCCTGCATCGGTCGCGCCGATCGGATCGCATGGCGGCCTACCGATCGACCGGCCGGTCGGGGTCGGTGATCCAGTGCGACCACGAGCCGATATAGACGCCGGTGCGCGGATGGATGCCAGAGGCTTCAAGCGCCAGCGCCAGGTGCGTCGCCTGCACGCCGGACCCGCAGTAGACCCCCACCTCGGTGTCCGGCCGGATGCCGGCGGCGGTGAACCGCATCGCCAGGTCGTCCGGTGACAGGAACTGCCCGGACTCGTCCACCGACGCCAGCGCCGGCATCGACACCGCCCCGGGGATATGCCCCGCGACCGGGTCGATCGTCTCGTTCTCGCCGCGGAAGCGGTCGGCGGGACGGGCATCGAGCAGGATCGACCGATAGGCGATATCGGCCGCGCCGTCGGCGTCGAGTTCGGCGCAACAGTTCGGCGTGGCCACGAAATCCCCGGGGTCGACCGGCGAGACCTCGGAGGTGACCTCACCGCCCGCGGCGACCCAGGCGGCATACCCGCCGTCGAGCACGCGCACGTCCTCGTGCCCGAAATGCCGCAGCAACCACCACAGCCGGGCGGCGGCCAGGGAGTTCGCGGCGTCGTAGGCGACGACCGGACCGTCGCTGACCCCGGCGGTGCGCATCGCGGCCTGGAAGGTCTCCGCGGACGGCATCGGGTGCCGACCGCCCTCGCCGGGCGGGCCGGTGAGGGCTTCCTCGAATTCCACCCACTGCGCTCCGGGCAGGTGACCTCGGTCGTATGCCGGCCGCTGGGACGGGCCGTTCAACTGCCACCGCACGTCGAGCAGCAGGGGTGGCCGCTCTCCTGCCAGCTGATCCATCAGCCGCGCGGGGGAGATGAGCGGTCCGGACGGGCGCGTCATACCGCTCAGCGTAGGCCCGTGCGCCCGGAGAGGGGCCGTCGCCGACCGCACGGTTGTGCCACGCTGGGGGCATGTGCCGCAACATCCGCCCCCTCAACAACTTCCAGCCGCCCGCGACCGACGACGAAGTGCGCGCCGCGGCCGTGCAATACGTCCGCAAGGTGTCCGGCGCGACCAAGCCGTCCGCCGCCAACCAGGAGGCCTTCGACGCCGCGGTCGAGGCGGTCACCGCCGCGACCCGCACGCTCGTCGACGCGCTGGTGACCACGGCCCCGCCGAAGGACCGCGAGGTGGAGGCGGCCAAGGCCCGCGCCCGGGCACAGCAGCGCTACGCCTCGGCATGACCGAGCCGCCCGCGCTGGTCATCGAGCCTCTCGACACCACCTCGCGCATTGCGCTGCGCGGGTGGCTGTCGTCGGCGACCCGGCTCGGCATCGACGTCGGCGACCTGGACTCGATCGAGGCGGCCTACGAGCGGTATCTGCAGCAGGTCCGCGCCCAGCCGGCCGCTGAGCGTGCCGACCCGACCGAGACCCTCACCGCGATCGCGATGGCGCTCGGGGAGCATCTGCGGCGCAACAGCACGCTCGACTGGCGGGTGGTCACCGACGCGCAAGGACGTGACCTGGCGATCGCCTCGCCGGACGAGATCGAGGTGCTCTTCCCGATCGACCCGGTCGCCGATGCGTGGCAGACCCAGCAGGAGGGCTGGATGCGCGGCTTCGTCGATGCGCTGCTCAGCCGCTACGAGCGGGGTGAGCGGTGACCGACCCGCGCGTGCGCACCTGGGGTGCGGCACAACTGCGGTGGAAGGCCACGGCGAACTGGCTCAATGGGTCCACCGCGCTCGGTCTGCTGATCGCCCGGGCCGGTGGCGCGCGGGTGCGCCGGGGTCCGCGTCGGCTGTGGCTGGCGAGTGGTTATCGGCTGGGTTTCCCGGTCGCCAGCGCGTTCACCGTCGGCAATGTCGTGCTCACCGCGGGCGACTGGCAGCAGCTCGAACGCGACCGGCCGCTGCTGCTGGTGCACGAGGAGCAGCACAGCTGGCAATACGTGTGGTGTCTCGGGCTGCCCTTCCTGCCCCTGTATGCCGCCGCGGCCGCCTGGTCGAAGATCGTCACCGGAGATCTGTTCTCCCGCAACGGTTTTGAGCGTCGTGCGGGTTTTGCGATCGGCGGTTACGCGCCTGCCTCACCGCGCGCTGTGTTTCGTCCGTTCCTGGGTGCGGGGTCCTGAGCGTGACGGGATATGACGCGCGGGACCGCGAGCGTTTCGTGGGCGAGGATCCGGCGCAGAAGAATGCCGACCGGGACGACTTCGCACGGGACCGGGCGAGGGTGCTGCACTCGGCGGGATTGCGACGTCTGGCCACGAAAACCCAAGTGCTGCAACCGGATACCGACGATTTCATCCGCAACCGGTTGACCCACTCGCTGGAGGTTGCGCAGATCGGCCGGGAGTTCGGGGGAGCGCTGGGGTGCAACGCGGATGTGGTCGACACCGCGTGTTTGGCGCACGACCTGGGGCACCCGCCATACGGGCACAACGGGGAGCAAGCCCTCGATGCGGTGAGCGCGTCGATCGGCGGTTTCGAGGGCAACGCGCAGACCTTCCGGCTGCTGACCCGGATCGAGGCGAAGCGCTCGACGCCGCAGGGTCGGTCGGTGGGCCTCAACCTCACCCGGGCCAGCCTTGACGCGGCGTGCAAATATCCCTGGGCAAGAGGCGAAGGCCCTTATGCCACAGGCAAATTCGGCGTCTATACCGACGACCGTGATCTGTTCGACTGGGTGCGTGAGGGTGCGCCGGATGCCGGCCGCCGGTGCCTCGAAGCCCAGGTCATGGACTGGGCCGATGACGTCGCCTATTCGGTGCACGACGTCGAGGACGGGGTTGCGGCCGGTCTGATCGACCTGCGCGTGCTGGAGTCGGCCGACGATGTCGCCGACCTGGCGATGCTTGCTCGGGAGCTCTACGCGCCGCAGTTGCCGACCGAGTTGATCGCGGCGTCGGCGCGGCAGGTGGCCGCCCGAGCCGGATCGCCCGCGGCCTATGACGGGTCGCGCTCGGCCAGTGCCGCGCTGAAGGACATGGCAAGCCGGTTGATCGGCCGATTCGTGGGCAGTGCCGAGCGCGCCACCCGGGAGCGGTACGGTGCTGGCCCGTTGACCCGTTTCGCCGCGGATGTCGTCGTGCCTGACGACGTCCTCGCGGAGTGTGTGCTGCTGAAGGCCGTGGCCGCCCGGTTTGTCATGCTGACCGCCGAGCGTGCGACGCTGATGGAGCGGCAGCGGGCCGAACTGACCGGCCTGGTCCAGGTGCTGGACGCCCGGCCCGAACTGCTCGACCCGGTGTTCCGGGAGGAGCACGATCAGGCGGTCGACGATGCCGCGCGGCTGCGGGTCGTCGTCGACCAGGTCGCCTCGTTGACCGATCTGCGCGCTCGCGCGCTGGCGAAGGAGTTGTTGTGAGTGCCGTGCTGAATGGACTGCGGCGCCCGGTCATCGCCGCCCCGATGGCCGGTGGCCCCTCGACGCCCGAACTCGTGGCGGCAGTCGGCGACGCGGGCGGCCTGGGCTTCCTCGCGGCCGGCTACCGGACGCCGGAGCAGGTCGAGGAGCAGATCGCGGCGACCCGCTCCCTCAGCAACGCGCCCTTCGGCGTCAACCTGTTCGTGCCCACCGTGAACAGCCGCCTGCGGGACGGCGAGCCCGTCGAGCTGTATGCCGACCGCCTCGCACCGATCGCTCGACGCCTCGGCGCCGAGGTCGGGGAGGCCCGCTGGGACGACACCGATCACTTCGCCGCCAAGGTCGAGCTGCTGCTGCGCGCCAGGCCGGCGATGGTGTCGTTCATGTTCGGCTGCCCCCCGGTGCATGTGGTGCAGCGCCTGCGCGCCGCGGGCATCGAGGTGATGCTCACGGTGACCGGCGCTGACGAGGCGCTCGCCGCCGGACGTGCGGGCGCCGATGTGTTGTGCGTGCAGGGTGTCGAGTCCGGTGGCCACCGCGGCACGCACACGGTCGACAAGGAGCCGAATGACCGGGAGACCGCCGAGCTGCTGCGCGAGGTGCGCAGCGTGACCGCGATGCCGCTGGTCGCGGCCGGTGGGGTCGGCTCCGCGGAGGACGCGGCGCTGTTGTTGCGGCGCGGCGCCACCGCCGTGCAATGCGGCACGGCCTTCCTGCTCACCCCCGAGGCGGGCACCAGCGCCGCTCACCGTGCCGGTCTCACCGACAGCCGGTATGCCGAGCGCGTGGTCACCCGCGCGTGGAGCGGCCGGCCTGCGACCGGGCTGCGCAACGCGTTCATCGACGCGGTGGGCGCCGATGCCCCCGCCGTCTACCCGATCGTGGACCAGCTGACCAAGCCCTTGCGGGCCGCGGCCGCCCAGGCCGAGGACGCCGACCATGTGGCGTTGTGGGCCGGTGCGCGCTGGCAGGGCATCAGCTCGGGGTCGGCGGCGGACGTGGTTGCTCACATCGCCCCCTGAAGCACGTCCGGCATACGGCTTAGACTCGGGTCTCACTAGCGGCGGCAGGAGGCGAGGGATCCGTGGCGGGACTGATCAAGGCCGAGGACATCGCCCTGGTCAAGGAGCGCACGGCCATCGACGAGGTCGTCGCCGAGCATGTCACGCTGCGGTCGGCTGGCCCCGGCTCGATGAAGGGCCTGTGCCCCTTCCACGACGAGAAGACGCCGTCGTTCTACGTGCGCCCCGCGGTCGGTGCCTACAACTGCTTCGGCTGCGGCAAGGGTGGCGACGTCATCTCCTTCGTGATGGAGATGGAGCACCTGACCTTCGCCGAGTCGGTCGAGCGGCTGGCCGCCAAGTCGGGCATCGAGCTGCACTACGAAGAGGGCGCGGGCCCGCGGCGCGAGTCGGTCGGCCAGCGCACCCGGCTGCTGGAGGCGCACCGCGTGGCCCAGGAGTTTTACGCCGAGGCGTTGCTGAGCGCGGCCGAGGCCCGCACCGCCCGTGACTTCCTGCGGGCGCGTGGCTTCACCGGTGCCACGATCAAGCCGTTCGGCGTGGGTTATGCGCCGCGCGGTGGTGAAGAGCTGGCAAAGCTGTTGCGCGACAAGGGTTTTACGCCCGAAGAGCTCACCCTCTCCGGGCTGGTGGGCCAGGGCAGGCGGGGGCTCTACGACCGTTTCCGGGGGCGGGTCGTGTGGCCGATCCGGGATGTCACCGGCGACACCATCGGCTTCGGCGCGCGCCGCATCTTCGACGATGACCGGATCGAGGCGAAATACCTCAACACCGCCGAGACGCCGCTCTACAAGAAGACGCAAGTGCTCTACGGGCTGGATCTGGCCAAGCGCGACATCGCCAAGGACCGCAAGGTCGTCGTGGTCGAGGGCTACACCGACGTGATGGCCTGTCACCTGGCCGGTGTGCCGCACGCGGTTGCGACCTGCGGCACCTCCTTCGGCGCCGACCACGTCAAGGCGTTGCGCCGGTTGATCCGCGACGAGGCCGACCAGGCTCCGGGCAAGGTCATCTTCACCTTCGATGGCGATGCGGCCGGTCAGAAGGCCGCACTGCGCGCCTTCGAGCTGGATGGCATGTGGTCGGCGCAATCCTTCGTCGCGGTCGCCGCCGACGGCAAGGACCCGTGTGACCTGCGGCAGAGCGACGGCAACGAGGCCGTGGTGCAGCTGGTCGACAGCGCGACCCGGCTGTTCGACTTCGTGCTGCGCACGACGCTGTCACGGTTCGACCTCGCCTCGCCGGAGGGCCGGGTCGCTGGCATGCGAGCAATCGCCCCTGTTCTCAAGGGAATTCGCGACGAAGCCCTGCGGGAGCAGTATGTCCACGAATCCGCCGGCCGGTTGGGTATGCCGGTCGACCGTGTCACCGCCGAGGTAGCGCGGGCCACCCCGGCCGCAGCCCGGCCGGAGCGGCAGCGGCGGCAGGTCGAGGAGGAGGCGGCGCCCGAGCCCGGCATACGGCTGCCGGACGGTCGTGACCCAAGGGTGCGGGCCGAGCAGCAACTGCTGGCGTGTGCGCTGCAATATCCCGGGGCGGTGCCCGGCGTGGAGCTGAAGGAGTTGCAGGCGGCTGACTTCGGCGAGCGGGCGCACGGCGCGATCTTCGCCGCGCTGATGGGAGTCGGCGACCCGGCCGGACGGTCGATGCAGGGCTGGAGTGATGCCGTGCGGCAGGCCGCCCCGGAAGTGTTGCGGGAGTATGTCGCCCGCCTGTCGGTGACCCCGCTGCCGGTGCGGCTGGAGGGCAACGGACTGCCGGACAGCAGGTATGCCGCGAGCCTGATCCGCGATGTGCGGATCAACGCGTTGCGCCGGCAGATCCAGGAGGTGACCGCCGAGTTGTTGCAGGCCTCGGATCGACCGGAGGACAGCCGGCGCATCGGCATACAGCTGCAGGACCTGCAGCGACAACTCGCCCGGCTGACCTCGCAGGCGTCCTGACAGACTGGCCGCATGGAGCTGGACAAGGAGAGCCTGCGGCTGTCGTTCGGGGCGGGTGCTGCTGACTACGACCGGGTCCGGCCACGGTGGACTGGTGAGGCGTTGAGCTGGCTGGCAGGCGCCCCGTCGGGTGCGATCGACGTGCTCGATCTGGGGTGCGGCACCGGCATCGGTGCTCGCACGCTTGCCGACCTCGGGCATCGGGTGGTCGCGGTTGATCCTGATGCGGGGATGCTGTCGGTGCTGCGGGCCGAGGCCGGTGATCGGCTGCGGGTCGAGCAGGGCAGTGCGGAGCGGATTCCGTTGCCGGACAACAGTGTTGATGCCGTGGTGGTGTTGCAGGCTTGGCACTGGTTCGACCCTGAGGTGGCCGCGGTCGAGGTGGCGCGGGTGCTTCGGCCGGCCGGCGTGCTCGGCGCTGGGTGGAATGTCTGGGACAGCGTGAACCCGTGGCTGGGGGAGTTGGCCGAGGCGGTGGAGGAGCCGTGGCGGATGCACGCGGACGAGGAGGACTTGGCGCTGGATCCGTTGGCCGGGTTCGGGCCGTGGGAGGGGGCGCGGTTCGCCAATCCGCTGCGGCAGAGCGTGAACGATTTCGTCGCCCATATGGCGACGCTGTCGTGGATCGCCACGCATCCTGAGCGGGACCGGTTGCTCGGAGCGGCGCGCGGTGTCGCCGAGCGCGCCGCGGATGCCGACGGGATGGTCGACTTCCCGCAACTCAGCCGGTGTGCGCGCACCAGGAGGGCTGCCTGATGCGCTGGCCCGGCCGATGTGCGTGCACCAGGAGGGCTGCCTGATGCGCTGGCTCGGGCGGCAGCCGGCCGCCGACAAGGCGGCGGTGTCTCGCCTCGACCTGCGGGGTGGCGAGCGGGCGTTGGCGTCGGCGCGGGACGACAACACCGGAGCTGTCGTCGTGGCGACCTCGTACCGGCTCGCCGTGGTGCGCGAGGACGCGGTCGTGCTCGACCGGCCGTGGTCGGATGTCGATGCGGGACAATGGGATCCGCACACCTGGACGCTGTCGATCACCTGGGTCGACCGCTCCCGTGCAGGGCAGTGGACCTTCAAGAACCAGGACACCCGGATGCCCGAGGTCGTGCACGAGCGGGTGCAGGCGAGCGTGGTCCTGGCGGCTCCGCTGGCCCTCGCCGGGCGTCGGCAGACCGGGCGGGTCGTGGTGCGCAAGAACCTCGCCGACGGGCGCCTTTTCGTGCAGGAGGTGCTGGGCCGCGGGGTGCGCCCCGATGACCCCGATGTGGCGCTCGAGGTGGCTCGGGTGAGCGCGGATCTGAAGGACCAGGTCGGCCTCTGAGCCGGTTTTCGTCTGGGCCGACCGTTTTGCTACAGTTGCCGTCGCGTCCGACGAGGGCGTCCTTCCCCTGTAGCTCAATTGGCAGAGCATTCGGCTGTTAACCGGAGGGTTGTTGGTTCGAGTCCAACCGGGGGAGCCAGCAAGGCCGGGCCTGACCTGCGGAAGCGCAGCCGTCAGGCCCGGCCTTTCATGTTGCCGAGCGGGCACGAGTCGCCGCGAGCAGCAGTTTGGCCACCCGCAAACGCGAGCGGGGCCGCCGACACAAGCGGTCGGCGGCCCCGGCATACGGGATGGGTTCAGCGGTGCAGGTCGAACCGGTCGTTGTCCATGACCTTGACCCACGCGTCGACGAAGTCGGCGACGAACTGAGCCTGCGCGTCGTCGCTGGCGTAGACCTCGGCGAGGGCTCGCAGCTCGGAGTTCGCGCTGAAGACCAGGTCGGCCCGGGTGGCGGTCCAGGAGTCGGAGCCGCGCTTGCCGGTGTAGGTGTCGCCGTCGGCCGGCGTCCAGACCGTGTCGAGGTCAAGCAGGTTGACGAAGAAGTCGTTCGTCAGCTGCCCCTCGCGCGAGGTGAGCACGCCGTGCTTGGAGCCACCGGTGTTGGCACCCAGCACCCGCAGACCGCCGACGAGCACGGTCATCTCGGGAGCGCTGAGGTTCAACAGGTTTGCCCGGTCGAGCAGCAGGTATTCGGCCGGCAACGGGTTGTCCGAGCGGTCGTAATTGCGGAAGCCGTCGGCCTTCGGCTCCAGGTAGTTGACCGACTCGACATCGGTCTGCTCCTGCGTCGCATCGCCGCGACCGGGGTGGAAGGGCACCGTCACGTCGACACCGGCAGCCTTCGCCGCCTGCTCGACGCCCACGCCACCGGCGAGCACGATCAGGTCGGCCAGCGAGATCTTGCCGCTCGCCTGCTGGATCTGCTCGAGCTTGGCGAGGACGGTCGCGAGCTGCTGCGGGTCGTTGACCTCCCAGTTCTTCATCGGCTCCAGGCGCACGCGAGCGCCATTGGCACCGCCTCGCTTGTCGGAGCCGCGGAACGAACCAGCCGACGCCCACGCAGTCGAAACCAGTTGTGCCACAGTCAAACCCGACTCAGCGATCTGCTGCTTCAGGGCGGCGATCTCAGCCTCGGACGCGGTCGTCGTGGAGGCCGGGATCGGGTCCTGCCACAGCAATTCCTCGGACGGCACCTCCGGCCCGACATACCGCGTGACCGGGCCCATGTCGCGGTGGGTGAGCTTGAACCAGGCGCGCGCGAACGCGTCGGCGAACTCGGCCGGGTTCTCCATGAACCGGCGCGAGATCTTCTCGTATGCCGGGTCGAACCGCAGCGACAGGTCCGTGGTCAGCATCGTCGGCAGCCGCTTGGGTCCGCCGGCGTCCGGCGCCGGGATGATGGCCTCGGCGTCCTTGGCCACCCACTGGTTGGCGCCCGCGGGGCTCTGGGTGAGCTCCCACTCGTGGCCGAAGAGGATCTCGAAGAAGCGGTTGCTCCACTGGGTCGGCTGGTCGGTCCAGGTGACCTCGAGACCGCTGGTGATGGCGTCCTTGCCGACGCCGGTGCCGTAGCTGTTCTTCCAGCCCAGGCCACCCTGCTCCAGCGGCGCACCCTCGGGGTCGGGGCCGACATTGCCGTCCGGGTCGGCGGCGCCGTGGGCCTTGCCGAAGGTGTGACCACCGGCGATCAGCGCGACGGTCTCCTCGTCGTTCATCGCCATCCGGCCGAAGGTCTCGCGGATGTCGACGGCGGCCTTCAGCGGGTCCGGGTTGCCGTTGGGGCCCTCGGGGTTGACGTAGATCAGGCCCATCTGCACCGCGGCCAGTGGCTTCTCCAGCTCGCGGTCACCGGTGTAGCGCTCGTCGCCGAGCCAGGTGGTCTCCGGGCCCCAGTAGACATCGTCGTCCGGCTCCCACGCGTCGACGCGGCCGCCGGCGAAACCGAAGGTCTTGAAGCCCATCTGCTCCAGCGCCACATTGCCGGTGAGGATCATCAGGTCGGCCCAGGACAACGACTTGCCGTACTTCTTCTTGACCGGCCAGAGCAGGCGGCGAGCCTTGTCGAGGCTGACGTTGTCCGGCCAGCTGTCGAGCGGCGCGAACCGCTGCTGACCGGTGCCACCGCCACCGCGGCCGTCCATGACGCGGTAGGTGCCGGCGCTGTGCCACGCCATCCGGATCATCAGCGGGCCGTAGTTGCCGAAGTCGGCGGGCCACCAGTCCTTGGAGTCGGTGAGCACGTGCGCGATGTCGGCCTTGACCTGCGCGAGGTCCAGCGCTTCGAACGCCTTGGCGTAGTCGAAGTCCTCCCCGAGCGGATTCCGAACGGCTGGGTTCTTGGCCAGGATCTTGATGTTGAGGCGGTTGGGCCACCAGCGTTGGTTCTGGTCGCCCTGGGTCGGGTGGGTCGTGCCGTGCACGACGGGGCATCCCTGGCTGCCCTGGTCATCGGCGGCGAGTGGCTGAGCTTCGGTGTCAGTCATCGTGGTCCTTTCCAGTGTCTCGTCGGGTCGAGCAGTCGGGGCACAGGCCCCAGTAGATGACCTCGGCCTCGTCGATGACGAAGCCGTGATCGTCGGAGGCGGTCAGGCAAGGTGCGTGACCGGTGGCGCAAGGAACATCACGGATCGCGCCGCACGCACGGCATACGAGATGGTGACGGTTGTC
>NZ_JAAOIV010000018.1 GCF_011440275.1 Metallococcus carri
CGACGCCCCTGCGAGGACGGCATCAACGGAGCAATCAGCTCCCACTGCGCATCAGTCAGCAACTCCGTTCGAGACACACACCGAGCGTTCCAGCGACCAGCCCAAACCTTTGGGAGACACGCCCTAGGGCTGAGCAGCAGTCAACTCAGCGATATCCGGTTGTGTGTGAGCCGCAGTGGCAGCTGTCACGAAGGTCTCGCTGCTAAGTGTCCGGCGCCGCTGTGTCGGCCGCGTTGATCCCGTCGGCGAGTGGTTGCCGAGACAGCGACCTTCCAGCCGGGTTACCACGTCAACGCGGCGGCGGCCTCGTACCGGTGTCGAGCGATCCTCTCGGGTCTTCGCGACCAGCTCAGCAGTTGCCCGTATCCAGCGACGGGATCGAAGGAGGGTCGGATCCTAGGTGCGCGGGATGCCGTCACGCGGTGGCGTCGATGACGTCGCCATTGCGTGGGAGCAAGCCGTTGAAGGTGAGGCGGACTGCATTGGCGCGAGCGATGTCAGCGGTGTCGATCGCTTGGACATGAACGTGCGGTTCGGTGCTGTTCCCGGAGTTCCCGCATTGCCCGAGCACGTCACCGACCTGTACGTGCTGTCCTGGCTGTACGCGCACGCTGCCATGGACGAGATGGCAGAGGGCTACCACGATTCCGCCGCTTTCGATGAAGACGTGGTTGCCGGCAAGCGCTACCCATCCCGCCTGTGCTCGACGTTGCTGGGTGAGGGCGTAGCCGATCGAGGGGAATCCGCGATGCGCGGGATGGTCCGGCTCGACGTCGTGTGCTGCGATCACGACTCCCTGCACAGGTGCCAGCACGCTGCGCCCGAAGCCCGGGAATCGCTCCGGGCGTTCGGAGCGCAGCAACGAGCCGAGCGTGATGGGCGCGGAGCGTCCCGCGTCGTTGACGGGCACGAAGTCGATCGCGTACGACGTCGCGAACAACGCTGTGCCGTGGCTGGGCACGCGATTGGCCGGGCTGTTCTGGACGAGCCATCGACCTGTGAATGGGTACTCGAGGTCAAGGAGGTCGGCCACCCGGTTTCCTTTCTTGGTCAGACGCGACGACTGTGAAGCGAGGATGCAAGCCTCCCCGTGGCGCTACTCGACGCTCCCACTAGCCTCCCACCTATCCATCCCCCAGGCGGTTGATTCTCGCCCGCGGTCGACATCGCAGGGTGTTCCGCAAACGACCGTTCATGAGTCAGCCGCCTCTCTCATCGCTCAGTTCGGCGAGTCGTGTCTCATGACTCGTGTCGGCGATCTATGTAAAGCGGGCGGCGTTCGCGTTACGCTGAGGCATGGCCACGATCGGTTACGCCCGCGTCTCGACCCGGGACCAGAATCCGGACGGCCAGACGGATGCGCTCGAAGCTGCGGGGTGCGACAAGATCTTCGTCGAACACGCATCTGGCACCCTGGCGAAGAGGCCGGCGCTGGGTCAAGTCCTGGGATGTGGTGTATCTGAGTCGTGATCCTTCGAACGTCGAGGGGTGTCAGGCGGTGAGGGCGTGGAGGTCGGGTCCGGTCGCCTCCTCGTCGCTGGTGTCGGTCTCGCCGACGCGGCGGGCGGCGGTGAGGGCGTCGAGGCCGAGGTAGCGGCGTTGCTCGGCCCATTCGTCGTGCTGTTCGGCGAGGACGGCGCCGACGAGGCGGATGATCGCGTCGCGGTTGGGGAAGATGCCGACGACGTCGGTGCGGCGTCGGATCTCGCGGTTGAGGCGCTCGTTGGGGTTGTTGGACCAGATCTGACGCCAGACGGCCTTCGGGAACGCGGTGAACGCGAGGATCTCATCCCGGGCGGCCTCGAGGTGCTCGAACGAGCGGGGCAGTTTGTGTTCGAGGGCGTCGAGGACGCGGTCGAACTGGGCGTGGACGGACTCCGCATCGGGCTGGTCGAAGACCGTGCCGAGCAGGGTCTTCACCCAGGGCCAGGAGCTCTTGGGCGTGACGGACATCAGGTTCGCGGCGTAGTGGGTGCGGCAGCGCTGCCAAGAGCCGCCGACGGTCGCGCCTGCCGCGGCGACCAGGCCAGCGTGAGCGTCGCTGGTGACGAGCTTCACCCCGGTGAGGCCGCGGGCGACCAGGTCGCGCCAGAACGTCAGCCAGCCGGCGCCGTCCTCGGTGCTGTTGACCTGGACGCCCAGAATCTCGCGGTAGCCGTCGGCGTTGACACCGGTGGCGATCAGGACGGCGACCTTGACGACCCGGCCGCCCTCGCGGACCTTCATCGTCAGCGCGTCAGCGGCGACGAATGTGTAGGGGCCGTTCTCGAGCGGGCGGGTGCGGAACGCGGTGACCTGCTCGTCCAGGTCCCGTGCCATCTCCGACACCTGGCTCCTGCTGAGCCCGGTGATGCCGAGCGTCTTGACCAGGTCGTCCATGCGGCGGGTGCTGACGCCGAGGAGGTAGCTGGTGGCGACGACCGTGGTCAGCGCCGCTTCCGCGCGGCGGCGGCGCTCGAGCAGCCAGTCCGGGAAGTAGGTGCCCTGACGCAGCTTCGGGATGGCGACATCGATCGTGCCGGCACGGGTGTCGAAGTCGCGGTGCCGGTAGCCGTTGCGCTGGTTCACACGGTGCTCGCTGACGGTGCCGTAAGAGGCGCCGCAGACCTGGTCCGCGTCCGCGGACAGCAGCGCGTTGATGAACGTGCCGAGCATGTCGCGCAGCAGATCAGGCGAGGCCTGGGACAGGTGCTCCTCAAGGAAGCGGGCAGGGTCGATACTGGGTGTGACGGTCATCGTCGTGAGTCCTTTCGAGTGGGATGTAGGAGTTTCCTCGAAGGATCACACGGTGACCGTCGCCGCGTTCAGCGACACGATCACCGAGCTACCGATACACCACTCTGGCGGACGCAACCCGGCGCTGACGGAGGCCCTTGGGTATCTGCGCGAGGGTGACTCGCTCGTGGTGACGAAGCTTGACCGGCTCGGCCGGTCTGTGCGAAACCTCAAGCAAGTCGCGGATGAGCTGCAGCAGCGTGGGGTTGGGTTGAAGGCCCTGTCGCAGGGCATCGACACCACCACTCCGGGTGGCCGTCTGTTCTTCCATATGCTCGCTGCGATCGCGGAGTTCGAGCACGACCTCATCGTGGAGCGCACCCACGACGGCCTCGCGGCCGCCCGCGCTCGAGGACGGAAGGGTGGCCCGAAGTTCAAGATGACGCCGACGAAGATCCGGCAGGCCCGGGCGATGTATGACGAGGGCGGCCACACCGTGCAGGAGATTGCCGACACGTTCGGGGTGTCCCGGCCCACGATCTATCGGCACTTGGCCGAGCACGTCGAGCGGGCCTGACGAGGGATCATGGCGCACCTCAGCGACCGGCAGAAGGCCGAGCTTGTGCGCCAACACCAGGACGGTGTGCCGTGGACGCGTCTTGCGGAGCACTCCGGCGTTGCGGTGCGGACCTTGCAACGGTGGGCAGCTCGGATGGAGACGGGACGGCTCGCGAGAGCACCTCGCAGCGATAAGGGATCGACTCGCACTGCCGCCGAACTTGTCACCGCAATCGAGGCACTTGCTGTGCGCCGGCCCGCGCCTACGATCGCGTATATCCACCGTCGCATCGGTGACATCGCCCGGGACCGCGGATTGCCGACCCCGGGATACACCACGGTCCGCGAGATCGTGCACGCGCTCGACCCGGGCCTGACGGCCCTCGCGGACGGCGGGGACGCGGCGTACCGCGACAAGTTCGAGCTGGTCTACCGCCGCTCGACTTCCGCGCCGAATGAGCAGTGGCAGATGGACCACACACTGCTCGATGTGATGATCCTCAACGACCGGCAGCAACCCGTCCGACCCTGGCTCACGATCGTGCTCGACGACTACTCGCGAGCGATCGCCGGCTACGCGCTCGGCGTCTCAGCACCCACGGCCGAGCATTCCGCATTGGCGATCCATCAAGCGGTCGCTCGGAAACGAAACCCGAAGTGGGTGGTATCCGGGCTCCCGGACGTCCTCTACAGCGATCACGGGTCCGATTTCACCTCGACCAGGATCGAACACGTCTGCCTCGACCTACACGTGCGCCTGATTCACTCCCGGGTCGGCGTTCCGCAGGGGCGCGGCAAGATCGAACGGTTCTACCGCACCATCACGACCGAGCTGCTGCCGCACCTGCCCGGGTTCATCCCGCACGGCACCGGCGGGTCACCCGTCAGCGAACCCACGCTGACCTTGCATCAACTCGATGACGTGCTCGAGCGATTCATCGTCAACGAGTACAACGAACGACCACATTCAGCGACCGGCGCAGCCCCGCATACTCGCTGGCGCAGCGACAGCTTCATCCCTCGAATGCCCGCCCACCCGGAAGACATCGATTCGCTCCTGCTGACTGCCGCGGCAACGCGACGTGTGCAACGCGACGGCATCCGCTTCGCATCGACCCGATACATCTCACCTGTCCTCGCCGCATACGTCGGCGAAGACGTCACGGTGCGGTACGACCCCCGCGACCTGGGCGAAGTGCGAGTGTTCCACGACAACACGTTCTTGTGTCGCGCGATCGCGCCCGAACGCTCCTCCGAGACCGTGTCCTTCACCGACCTGCAGGCGGCGCGCAACACGCAACGCCGCGCCCTGAAACAGCAGCTCCGCGAGCTCACCACTCACGCTGGCTCACTACCTGAAGACACCCGCCACAGCCCCGAAGCTGCGCCGGCAACGGAGAGCGCCCCCGACCGCGCAGCGCCACCCCCGGCCCGACACGGACTGAGAACCTATGCCAACGACTGAGCCAGACAACAGCAAACCCATCTCCGTCCTCTTCGAACCAGGCGACGACGGGCGCCGGTTCCTCAGCGGCCACTTCGACGAATTCAGAGAAGCACCACCGCCCCACGCACACACGCGGCCAGCGTTCGTGACCACGCGGGAGCACCGCCGGTTCAAAGAGTTCGCAGACACCGTCCGCTCCCACCGCTACATCGGCCTCTGCTACGGACCCCCCGGGATCGGCAAGACGCTCTCCGCCCGCCACTACGCCGGCACCGACGAATGGGAACAATGGCACCCACTTTCCCGCAGCGGCGGTGCCCTGCCGCCCGTGCCCGAAGCGGTCCAGCAAAGCAGAACGGCCTTCTTCACACCTACCGTCGCCGCGACCATCAAGCAGATCGACCAAGGCCTGCCTCGAGCCTGCCAACACATCTCCTGGGCCATCGACTATGCCCAGCACGGCCACGTCGACCCCTACGTTCACGCCGAATCCCAGCACAGCGGGAACACCGAACTGCTCATCATCGATGAAGCTGACCGGCTCAAAACCGCCGGACTCGAACAAGTCCGCGACTTCTACGACCGCCACCGAATGGGCGTCATCCTCATCGGTATGCCCGGCATCGAGAAACGCCTCGCCCGCTACCCCCAGCTCTACAGCCGCATCGGGTTCGCCCACGAATACCGGCCCCTCCGCAGCGACGAACTTACCGCCGTCGTCGCACAGCGCCTCCCGGACCCCAACCCCGATGACTCCGGTCTCGCGCACACGGCAGCTCTGGCCGCGATCGTCCGAGCGACCAACGGAAACTTCCGGCTGGCCGACCGGCTCGTCACCCAGGTCAACCGCATCCTCACCATCAACAAGCACACCCACCTCACCCCCGAAGCCGTCGACGCCGCCCAGGAAGCCCTGCTCATCGGACGCTAAACGGCGCCGAAACCACGACACCTACCGCCGCGATTCACATACGTTTGTCCCTGTCAGAGTTTGTTGGCCCCACCTTGTCGGAGATAACTGGCCCCAGTGACTGACTCGCCGGGGTGGTTCTGTCGGAGATAAGTGGCCCCACCTCAGGCTGTTCTGGTCGGTATACCGGTTAGACAGGAGTGGGGCAGGATGAGGTCGGCGAGGGTGGAGCTGTTCGCTCGGATTCGCAGGGATCAGCGTCATGAGGATCTGTCGATTCGTGCGCTGGCAGAGCGTCACGGCGTGCATCGCCGGACGGTGCGTCAGGCGCTGGCCGCTGCGGAGCCGCCGCCGCGGAAGCCGCGGACCCGGCCGGCGTCGATTCTGGATCCGTTCAAGCCTGCGATCGACGAGATGCTGCGGGAAGACCTGACCGCACCGCGCAAGCAGCGTCACACGGCCACACGGATCTGGAACCGCCTCGTCGACGAGCACGGTGCGCAGGTCGGCTACCCGTCCGTGCGGGATTACGTCCGCCCGCGTCGTCGGGAGATCGCCGTCGAAGCGGGGATCGCCTCCGCTGCGGCGACGGTCCCGCAGGAGCACGCCCCGGGAGCTGAGGCGGAGGTGGACTTCGGGGAGTTCATGGTCGATCTCGCCGGCGTGCGCACGAAGGCATTCCTGTTCGTCTACCGCATGTCCCACTCAGGGAAGGCCGTCCATCGGGCGTATCCGACGCTGTCGCAGGAGTCGTTCCTCGAAGGCCACGTCGCCGCGTTCGAGGAGCTCGGCGGGGTCCCGACGCTGCAGATCAAGTACGACAACCTCGGCCAGGCCGTCAGCCGCGTCCTCGGCGGACGCAAGCGCGACGAGAACCCGCGGTGGGCACTGTTCCGCTCCCACTACGGGTTCGACGCCTTCTACTGCGAACCCGGCATCGACGGCGCACACGAGAAGGGCGGCGTCGAGGGCGAGGTCGGACGGTTTCGCCGTGCCTGGCTGACCCCGGTGCCGAAGTTCGACACCTGGTCGGACCTGAACGACTACATCCGCGGATGCGAGGCACGTGACGACAAGCGTCGAATCACCGGCCGCCTCGCCACGATCGGACAATC
Source organism: Metallococcus carri (assembly GCF_011440275.1). Lineage (GTDB taxonomy): Bacteria > Actinomycetota > Actinomycetes > Actinomycetales > Dermatophilaceae > Metallococcus > Metallococcus carri. The sequence goes on from NZ_JAAOIV010000018.1 coordinate 6,746, forward strand.
CTTCGAGGACGAGCGCGCGAAGCTTCGGCCGCTGCCGGAGGACCGGTTCGAGCCGGGCCAGATGCTCACACCGATGGTGGATAGGTCAGCGCTGGTGACGATCCGGCAGGCGAAGTACTCCGTGCCCGCCTCCCTCGTCGACCGGCGCGTGCGAGCACTGCTGCGAGCCAGCGAGGTGCTGATCTACGACGGCCGCACCCTCGTGGCCCGGCATGAGCGCGTCACCGAACGGTACGGGCAGTCGGTGCAGCTGGACCACTACCTCGAGCTGCTGATGCGCAAACCCGGTGCCCTGGCCGGGTCCACGGCGCTCGCCCACGCCCGCACATCCGGGGCGTTCACGCCGGAGCATGACGCGTTCTGGCAGGCCTCCCGCCGCGTCAACGGTGACGCCGCGGGGACACGCGAGCTGATCGACGTGCTCCTGCTGCACCGGCACCTGCCCGCCGACACGGTGGTCGCCGGGATCCGCGCGGCGATGAGCGTCGGGTCTGTGCTCGCCGAGGTCGTCGCCGTCGAGGCCCGCCGCATCACTGAGAACACGACCGCGCCCGCTCTTGAGTCGAGCGTGCCGGCGACCTCGAACGTCGCCTCCCTCACGCAGCGACGGCTGATGGACCCGCTCGCAGTGATCGCAGGCCTCCCACCCGATCGCCGCCCGACGCCGTCCGTGGCGCATTACGACGAGCTGTTGGCCCGCCGCCGGGCAAAACAGCACGCCGCCCTCAACCAGGTCGAAGGAGTCACACCGTCATGAGCCCCACCATCACCCCAGTCACCCCGATGCTGCGCCGTCGCCGGCCGATGACCGACGAAGCCGCCGCAGCGGCCGCCGAGAGCGCCTTCCGCCGACTCCGCCTGCCCACCATGCGCGCCGTCCTGGAAGAAGCGGTCCGCACAGCCGAGAAGGAGCAACTGTCCTACGTCGGGTTCCTGGCCGAACTGCTGCTCGCCGAAGTCGACGACCGCGACCGCCGCTCCACCATCCGCCGCGTCCAGAGCGCCGGGTTCCCGCGGCCGAAGTTCCTCGACGACATCGACTACGACGCCAACCCCAACCTCAACGCCGCCACCATCAACACCCTCGCCGGCGGCGAATGGGTGCGCCGCGGCGACCCGCTCTGCCTCATCGGCGACAGCGGCACCGGCAAGAGCCACCTGCTCATCGGACTCGGCACCGCCGCCGCCGAGAAGGGCTTTCGCGTGAAGTACACCCTCGCGACGCGGTTGGTGAACGAGCTCGTCGAAGCCGCCGACGAAGCCCAGCTCGCCCGCACCATCGCCCGCTACGGCCGCGTCGACCTGCTCATCATCGACGAACTCGGCTACATGGAACTCGACCGCCGCGGCGCGGAGCTGCTGTTCCAGGTCCTCACCGAACGCGAAGAGAAAGCGTCTGTGGCGATCGCGACGAACCAGCCGTTCTCCGAGTGGACGCGCACATTCACGGACCCACGGCTCTGCGCCGCGATCGTCGACCGCCTCACCTTCCGGGGCACCATCATCGAAACAGGCACCGAGTCCTACCGACTCGCCCACACCCGCCAGCAGACCGCGTGACCGGCAGGGGGGAATCAGCACCTGGGACACATCCTTGCTCCGTGCGTGAAGCCCCCCGGGCGCAACGAATGGAGCAGCACAGGTGCCCACTGGGACTGTACTCGCGACAGCGGCCGCGAATATGTCCGCCAAATGGGGGACAGGAGGGGAACATTTCGCCGAATCCCGGACAAACTATTGACGGCTCTTCGGACATCCGGTGGGGGGGTCATGGGGTGAGTCCGCCGGCGGTGAGGAGCATGCGGAGGCGGTAGTTCTCGCGGTTGCGATAGCCGCGGGCGAGGCGGCGGTGGAGCTCGATGATCCCGTTGATCGCCTCGGTGCCGCCGTTGTTCGCGCGGCTCGTGGTGAAGTACGCCAGGAACGCTGAACGCCAGCGGCGGAGGGTGCGGCCGAGGCGGGCGATCTCGGGGATCGGGCAGGTGTGGAACGTGTCGACCACCCTCTCGGCGATCCGCCGCCCCTCGGTCAGGTCCTTCGCGTGGTAGGCAGAGCGCAGCTGCTGTGCGCACTGCCACGCGACGAACACCTCGTCGTGCGCAGGATCGGCCTCGATTGCCGCGGTCAGCCGGATCCGCTGCTTGTCGGTGAGGTTCTCGGCCCCGGCACGGAGGATGGTCTGAATCCCGTAGAGCGGGTCGCCCTTCCGACCGCGATGCCCGAGGGTGTCTTGCTGGACGCGGCGGCGGACCTCGTCGACGGCGGCGGTGCCGAGCTTGACGACATGGAACGCGTCCAGCACAGCGACCGCGTCTTCGAGCGTGTCATCGATCGCAGTCTTGTAGCCCGCGAACGGGTCCAGCGCCGCCACCTTCACGTTCTTTCGGAACGCTTCGCCCCGCTCGCTGAGCCAGGACGCGTATGCCTTCCCCGATCTGCCCGGCACGAGGTCGAGCAGCCTGGCCCGCGTCTTCCCGGTGCTGTCGCGGCTGAGGTCGACCATGCCGGTCAGTTCCTTCGGGCCCCGCTTGCGGTGGTCGACGTGATGCCAGATGTGCTCGTCGACGCCGAGCGTGGTCACGTTCTCGAACCGGGACTCGTCGGCTGCCAACCGCACCAGTTCAGGCTCAACAGCCCGCCACACCGTCTTCCACGATGTCCCGAGCTGACGACGTAGTCCTTCGATCGTGGCGTGCTCGCGGCGCAGCTGCCCGATCGCCCAGTCGACGGCTCGCCTTGTGAGCGACCCGCGCCGAGCGACCAGCGAGGGAAGCTGCTCCACGAACGTCTTCTTGGCACAGCCCACGTCGCCGCATCGCCAGACCCGTTGCCGCCAGACGATCCGCACCCGCGTCACGCCCGGCACGTCATGCAACACTCGACGGCGGCGCCCTCGACCGATCGCCACGACCCCGCACAACGGGCACCCGGTCGGCGCCGCCGGTGTCGAAACGGTGACGATCAGCAGCCCGTCGCGGCGGTCAACGTGCTCGACATGGACGCCGTCGAGACCGACCAGCAGATCGCAGCGGTAACACGGATCAGCGGCAGAGCGCGCGTCAGCGCACCCCGAAGTAGGGTGAAGCACGTCGAGGTCCTCGTGATGGATCAGCAGTTGGCGCTACTGATCCTCGGGGACCTCGACCCCTACCCGCCGACCATCACCCGGCGAGCCTCACCCCCACCGCATGTCCGAAGAGCCAGTTATCCCCGACAAGGTGGGGCCAACTTGCCTTGACAAACCCATACGTTGGCCGCGATAGTGAACAATAATGTCTCGTATCTACATCTCCTCGAACGGAGCAGTTCATGACGGATTCCACGCTCGGCGCAGTCTCTGCGACCGCGATCACGAACACCAGGGTCTTCGACGGACACAGTCTGAGCGCCCCCACGACGGTCGTCGTCCAGCCCGACGGGCGCATCGGTGACGGATCAGCGGATGCGGTCGTCGTCGGTGCCGCTGTCGTCAACGCGGAAGGTACGGTGCTCCTTCCTGGCCTGATCGACTGTCACATGCACCTGAAGGGGCGCGAGTCCCTCGAGACGCTCGCCACGTACGGTGTCACCACCGGCCTGGACATGGCGACATGGCCCGCATCACAGTTCCAGTCGTTGCGGGGACTGAGGGGAGTCGCTGACTTCCGCACCGCCGGCATGGCGGCGACATCTCAGGGCAGCACGCACAGCCGCATTCCGACCTATCCGGACGTCGCGCTGGTCGATTCCCCCGACAAGGCGGAGCGGTTCGTAGAGGTGCAGGTGGCAGACGGGGTGGATTACATCAAGATCGTCGCCGATCTGCCCGGTCCCACCCAGGACGTGCTCGATGCACTCGTGGCTGCTGCGCACGCGCGGGGGCTCAAGGTCATCGCGCACGCAGCCCTGTACGAAGCTGTGCGTATGAGCCTCGCTGCGGGGGCCGACATGATCACCCATGCTCCACTCGACCGCGCGCTCGACGATGCGACGGCTGAGACGATGCTCGCCCAGGGCACGGTGTTCATCCCGACCTTGACGATGATGAAAGGCATCGCCGCGAATCTCACCGCAGCGGGCGTTCCCGGTGTGAGCTATGCACCCGCCCACGAGAGCACGCGCGCGATGCATGCCGCGGGCGTTCCGGTCCTGGCCGGCACCGACGCCTACATCGGGTCCTTCACACGGGCATCGCCGCCATACGGCGAGAGCATGCACGACGAAGACGCCTACATCGGGTCCTTCACACGGGCATCGCCGCCATACGGCGAGAGCATGCACGACGAACTCGCTCTGCTCGTGGACGCCGGCCTGTCAACAGCCGAAGCGCTGCGCGCTGCCACCTCGACGGCCGCGCACGCGTTCTCACTCGACGATCGGGGGGCGATCACCCCCGGATTGCGAGCCGACCTCGTGCTGGTGGACGGCGATCCGCTCACCGACATCGCTGCCGCGCGTCGCGTTCTGCGTGTGTGGTGCGGCGGCATCGAGGTGTGAGGGCGTCCTCTCGACCGCGGTGTCACTCCACGGCGGTGTTCGCGCCGTGGTGCCACGCGAGCACCCGGTTCTCGACGACGATGAGCAGCAGGTTGAACACGTACCCGAAGATCCCGATGAGCACGATGCCCGACCACATGTCCGTGATCGCGAACGACCTCTGCGACTGAAGAACGAAGACGCCGATCCCGTTGCCTCCCGCCATCATCTCGCTCACGACGACCATGATGAGCGCGAGCGAAAGACTCGTGCGCATTCCGGCAAAGATCTGCGGAGCTGCCGCGGGAAGTGCGACCTGCAACTCGTAGCGGAACCAGTGGATGCCGTACACCCGGGCGGTCTCGCGCAGTCCGGGGTCCATTCCTCTGATTGCAGCTTCGGTATTGAGGAGCACGGGCCAGAGGCAGATGAAGGTGATCAGAATCACCTTCGCGGTGTCGTCGAGGCCCAGCACGATGATGACGAGGGGAATCAACGCGACCGCAGGGATCGCGCGCAGGAACTCGAGCACGGGTGCGAACATCGCCTGGAGGCGGTGCGCCTGACCGAGAACGAACCCCACGACCACGCCGATGACCACAGCGCCGATGAACCCGATCATCATCCTGGAAAGACTCGGCAAGACGTCGCTCGCCATCCGCGCGAAGAGCCAGTTCTCCTGGAAAGCGACTAGAACACCTGTGAGCGGCGGGATGAAATATAGACCGGCGGAGGCCGTCCAGACACCCACTGCGACGACCACGAGTACCGGGAATGCGACCTCGACGGACAGCAGTCGATAGCGCCGACGACGGATGGCTCTTGACTTGTCTGCCAGCGCCTCGGTCGTCGCAACATCCATGGCGGTCATGGTGCAGCCTCTCGATAGGTGGGGTGCCACCGGAGAAGGCGGCGTTCGACGATCTGGAGCAGGACGTTGAGGATGACGCCGATAAGCCCCGCGGCGAAGACCAACGCGTACAGCGTGACGACAGCGCCACTGGATTGGGCGAGCAGGATGTCTCCCCCGATACCTGGTGAGCCGATCACCAGTTCTGCGGTCACGGCCACGATTAGCGCAACCGTGGCAGCGATCCGAAACCCCGTCGCGAGATACGGCAGTATCGCAGGCAGCACGATGGAGCGAAGCTGAAGGCGACGCGGAATGCGGAATGACTGCGCGGTCGCCGTGAGTGTGGGATCGATTGCGCGAAGCCCATAGATCGTTTGAATGAGAAGCGGCCACAAACAGGCCAACGTGACAAGGAAGACCTTCGATTCCATGCCGATTCCCAACATCAGTATGGCAACCGGAATCAGAGCAACGGACGGTATCGGACGGAGGAACTCCACAACGGGTCGCGTTGCGGCGAAGAGATAGTCGTTGGTGCCGATGAGGAACCCCAAGGGCAATGCGATCACGATGGCGAGGAACAGCCCCATCGCCCAGCCCTGCATCGTTCCGCCCACACCCGCCCAGAAGACCGGTGTCCAGGCGAGTTCTAGGAGCCGTGCCAACGCCGTCGTCGGAAGCGGTACGAAGCGCTCATCGATGATCTGAGTGCTGACGAGCAGCTGGGCTGCGCCCAGCGTGAGCAACGTGCCGACGATCCCGTAGATCAGGCGGGACCGGAAATTCGTTGGCAACGGCAGGAGAGGTTTCCGACGACTGCCGGTGACCGGCGCTCGGTCCTTGACTGCGGCAACTGACATGTGGTTCTCCTTTGACCATGCAAGCGAGCCAAGCGATCGTCGATGATGTCGTCTGACTGAGCAGCTCGCTTCTCTCGCGATTCCGACCAGGGCAGCCCGGGTCACGACCGCTCCCGATGGGGAGCCTCCGCGCCCGGGCTCCCTAGGCAGCCCGGGCGCTGGAGTCATCCCTCCGCAGGCAGGATGTCCTCGATGCTGGGCGGATCCGTGAGCGTCCCATAGTTTGTCAGCAGCCCGATGATCACCTCGTACGAGTCGGGATCGAACTCGGTCGGCCACGTGGGGAGCACCATATCGGCGAGCACATCAGGGTCGACATCGGGGAGCAGTGTGCGCACTGCATCGCGAGCGGCCTGCTCGTTCTCCGAGGCATACGCATTGGCCTTGAGGATGGCGCGCTCGAATCGCTCCACGACATCCGGGTTGCTCTCCGCATATTGATTCGTGGTGATCCACTCGGTCGACACGAGCGGGTCTCCGCCGTTCACCTCGAGGAACGGGTAGGCGATGATCCTGGCACCTGCCTGGACCGCCGTGGTCTGGAAGGGCTCACTGATGAAGGCAGCGTCAGTACGCCCCGCTTCCAGCGCAGCGAAGGCGTCAGGGTATGCGATCTCGAGCGGCTCAAAGTCAGTCGCCGCAAGGCCTGCCTCCTCGAACGTCCCGCGAGTTAGAAAGTCGGCGAGGCTGTTCACCAAGACGACCCCGATACGCTTACCCGCCAGATCCTCGACCGACGTGAACGGACTATCCGCCGAAACGATCAGGGACTGGTTCTCGCCGCTCGTGGCGGCGGGAGCGACGACCCGGATCGGGAGTCCCTCGGACAGGGCCGGCACGGTCTGTGCCGCGCTCGCGAAACTGAACTGAACGTCGCCTGCGATCAGGGCAGGCACCAGTGCGCTGCCTCCGGCCGCAAACTGTGTGGTCACATTCAGGCCCTCTTCTTCGAAGAAGCCTTCATCGATGCCGACCTGCAGGCCTGCGATTTCCGACGCAGGCATCACACCGACGGTGATGTCCACGATCTCTTGCTGGTCGGAGTCGCCCGTGGGCGTCTCGCCGCTAGGGCGTGTCTCTTAAAGCCTTGAGCCAGATGGTGATGGCGCGTAGGACGACGCCGCCGCGATAGGTCAGGGCGAGTTTGTCGTAGCGGGTGGCCAAGGCGCGCCATTGCTTGAAGATGTTGAAT
>NZ_JAAOIV010000019.1:0-1249 GCF_011440275.1 Metallococcus carri
GAGTTGTCCGGCGGTGTCCTACTCTCCCACACCCTCCCGGGTGCAGTACCATCGGCGCTGAAGGGCTTAGCTTCCGGGTTCGGAATGTGACCGGGCGTTTCCCGCTTCGCTATGACCGCCGTAACGCTATGAAACTATCCACTACCAACCATGCATGGTGGTGTGTGGTGTTTCAGATATCGCATAGTGGACGCGAACAACGTGTTTGTTGTGTTGGTAAGTTGTTGGCTTATTAGTACCGGTCAGCTACGCACATTGCTGTGCTTCCACGTCCGGCCTATCAACCCAGTCGTCTTGCTGGGAGCCTCTCCACCCAAAGGGTGTTGGAAACCTCATCTTGAAGTGTGCTTCCCGCTTAGATGCTTTCAGCGGTTATCACGTCCGAACGTAGCTAATCAGCGGTGCCCTTGGCAGGACAACTGACACACCAGAGGTTCGTCCATCCCGGTCCTCTCGTACTAGGGACAGGTCTTCTCAAGTTTCCTACGCGCACAGCGGATAGGGACCGAACTGTCTCACGACGTTCTAAACCCAGCTCGCGTACCGCTTTAATGGGCGAACAGCCCAACCCTTGGGACCTACTCCAGCCCCAGGATGCGACGAGCCGACATCGAGGTGCCAAACCATGCCGTCGATATGAGCTCTTGGGCAAGATCAGCCTGTTATCCCCGGGGTACCTTTTATCCGTTGAGCGACGGCGCTTCCACAAGCCACCGCCGGGTCACTAGTCCCGACTTTCGTCTCTGCTCGACATGTCTGTCTCACAGTCAAGCTCCCTTGTGCACTTACACTCGATACCTGATTGCCAACCAGGCTGAGGGAACCTTTGGGCGCCTCCGTTACCTTTTAGGAGGCAACCGCCCCAGTTAAACTACCCACCAGGCACTGTCCCTGATCCGGATCACGGACCGAGGTTAGGAGCCCAGAACGACCAGAGTGGTATTTCAACGTTGACTCCACACCCGCTGGCGCGGGCGCTTCATAGTCTCCCACCTATCCTACACAAGCCGTACCGAACACCAATACCAAGCTGTAGTAAAGGTCCCGGGGTCTTTCCGTCCTGCTGCGCGTAACGAGCATCTTTACTCGTACTGCAATTTCGCCGAGTTCGTGGTTGAGACAGTGGAGAAGTCGTTACGCCATTCGTGCAGGTCGGAACTTACCCGACAAGGAATTTCGCTACCTTAGGATGGTTATAGTTACCACCGCCGTTTACTGGCGCTTAAGTTCTCAGCGTCGCCCCAAAAGG
>NZ_JAAOIV010000019.1:1343-5326 GCF_011440275.1 Metallococcus carri
CCCAAAGGGCTAACCGGTCCCCTTAACGTTCCAGCACCGGGCAGGCGTCAGTCCGTATACATCGAATTACTTCTTCGCACGGACCTGTGTTTTTAGTAAACAGTCGCTTCTCCCTGGTCTCTGCGGCCCTCGCCCCTAGCCCGTGAAGAGCTTCAGGGTTTGGGCCCCCCTTCTCCCGAAGTTACGGGGGCATTTTGCCGAATTCCTTAACCACGATTCACTCGATCGCCTTAGTATTCTCTACCTAACCACCTGAGTCGGTTTGGGGTACGGGCGGCTCGGACCTCGCTAGAAGTTTTTCTCGGCAGCATAGGATCACCCTGCTTCCCACTACTGTGGTCACCATCAACTCTCAGACATACAGCTGGCGGATTTGCCTACCAGCAGTCCTACAGTCTTGGACGGGGACAACCATCGCCCCGCGGAGGCTACCTTCCTGCGTCACTCCCTCGCTTACCTACTACAAGATCGGGTCCCACGCTCCCCACCACCACACCCACACCCCCCGAAAGGGGCAATGAGTGAAACGGGGTGGTTCGGGTGGTTAGCATCCCCTGATTCGATATGGGCGGTCCTTCGCCGGTTCCGGAATATCAACCGGATGTCCATCGACTACGCCTGTCGGCCTCGCCTTAGGTCCCGACTTACCCAGGGCAGATGAGCTTGACCCTGGAACCCTTGGTTATTCGGCGGACGGGTTTCTCACCCGTCATTCGCTACTCATGCCTGCATTCTCACTCGTGTCACCTCCACCGTTGGTTCACACCACGGCTTCACCGGTGACACGACGCTCCCCTACCCAACCACACCCCTGAACAACACAAAGTGTTGCTAGAGAAACGTGTGATTGCCACAGCTTCGGTGGTGTGCTTGAGCCCCGCTACATTGTCGGCGCGGAATCACTTGACCAGTGAGCTATTACGCACTCTTTAAAGGGTGGCTGCTTCTAAGCCAACCTCCTGGTTGTCACAGCAACTCCACATCCTTTTCCACTTAGCACACGCTTAGGGACCTTAGCTGGTGATCTGGGCTGTTTCCCTCTCGACTACGAAGCTTATCCCCCGCAGTCTCACTGCCACGCTCTCACGTACCGGCATTCGGAGTTTGGCTGACGTCAGTAACCTGGTGAGGCCCATCAGCCATCCAGTAGCTCTACCTCCGGCACGAAACACGCGACGCTGCACCTAAATGCATTTCGGGGAGAACCAGCTATCACGGAGTTTGATTGGCCTTTCACCCCTACCCACAGCTCATCCCCTCCATTTTCAACTGAAGTGGGTTCGGTCCTCCACGACGTCTTACCGTCGCTTCAACCTGGCCATGGGTAGATCACTCCGCTTCGGGTCTAGACCCAGCGACTCAATCGCCCTGTTCGGACTCGCTTTCGCTACGGCTACCCCACCCGGGTTAACCTCGCCACTGAGCACTAACTCGCAGGCTCATTCTTCAAAAGGCACGCCATCACCACAACCAGGGTGGCTCTGACGGATTGTAAGCACACGGTTTCAGGTACTATTTCACTCCCCTCCCGGGGTACTTTTCACCTTTCCCTCACGGTACTAGTCCGCTATCGGTCACCAGGGAATATTTAGGCTTAGCAGGTGGTCCTGCCAGATTCACACGAGATTTCACGGGCCCCGTGCTACTCGGGAACCACACCCAAGAAGTCACACATGTTTCGCCTACGGGGGTTACACCCTCTACGCCACGCCATTCAAAACGTTTCGACTACACGCGCGATTGATCACTTCTCACCAGCATGTCAGCACTGGTACGGTACGGCCCCACAACCCCACAATTGCAACCCCTGACAGGTATCACACAACCATGGTTTAGCCTCATCCGCTTTCGCTCGCCACTACTGACGGAATCACTGTTGTTTTCTCTTCCTGTGGGTACTGAGATGTTTCACTTCCCCACGTTCCCTCCACACACCCTATGAGTTCAGATGCGGGTAACACCACATGAATGGTGCTGGGTTTCCCCATTCGGACACCCTCGGATCACAGTCCGGTTATCGACTCCCCGAGGCTTATCGCAGATTCCTACGTCCTTCATCGGTTCCTGGTGCCAAGGCATCCACCGTGTGCCCTTAAAAACTTACACAAAGACACAAAAACAAAGATGCTCGCGTCCACTATGCAATTCTCAAACACCACACAGGCCAACCCACCACACCCACACACAACCGTGCGCAAGCCGGCGGGCCCTGCCACCAACCAAGAAAACAGCACACAACCGTTTCCTCAGACACCCAACAACGTGCCGACACCCCACCCAGCTCCAGAAGCAACCAAACCCCTCCACCACCACACACACCCAACAGGCGCGCGTGATGCGTACTAGATCGATCGCCCCCACCCACTGGCACGGGCACCATGACTGATGTTCCACCCACGAGCACATCCCGCCACACACACGGTGGCGCAGGATGCTCAATGCTCCTTAGAAAGGAGGTGATCCAGCCGCACCTTCCGGTACGGCTACCTTGTTACGACTTAGTCCCAATCGCCAATCCCACCTTCGACCACTCCCCCCAGGAAAACCTGGTTAGGCCATGGGCTTCGGGTGTTACCGACTTTCGTGACTTGACGGGCGGTGTGTACAAGGCCCGGGAACGTATTCACCGCAGCAATGCTGATCTGCGATTACTAGCGACTCCAACTTCATGGGGTCGAGTTGCAGACCCCAATCCGAACTGAGACCAGTTTTAAGGGATTCGCTCCACCTCACAGTATCGCAACCCTCTGTACCGGCCATTGTAGCATGCGTGAAGCCCAAGACATAAGGGGCATGATGATTTGACCTCATCCCCACCTTCCTCCGAGTTGACCCCGGCAGTCTCCCATGAGTCCCCACCATCACGTGCTGGCAACATGGAACGAGGGTTGCGCTCGTTGCGGGACTTAACCCAACATCTCACGACACGAGCTGACGACAACCATGCACCACCTGTACACCAGCCACAAAGGGAACACCCATCTCTGAGCGCGTCCGGTGTATGTCAAGCCTTGGTAAGGTTCTTCGCGTTGCATCGAATTAATCCGCATGCTCCGCCGCTTGTGCGGGCCCCCGTCAATTCCTTTGAGTTTTAGCCTTGCGGCCGTACTCCCCAGGCGGGGCGCTTAATGCGTTAGCTACGGCACGGAACCCGTGGAATGGATCCCACACCTAGCGCCCAACGTTTACGGCATGGACTACCAGGGTATCTAATCCTGTTCGCTCCCCATGCTTTCGCTTCTCAGCGTCAGTAGTGGCCCAGAGACCTGCCTTCGCCATCGGTGTTCCTCCTGATATCTGCGCATTTCACCGCTACACCAGGAATTCCAGTCTCCCCTACCACACTCTAGCCTGCCCGTACCCACTGCAGAACCGGAGTTAAGCCCCGGTCTTTCACAGCAGACGCGACAAACCGCCTACAAGCCCTTTACGCCCAATAATTCCGGACAACGCTCGCACCCTACGTATTACCGCGGCTGCTGGCACGTAGTTAGCCGGTGCTTCTTCTCCACCTACCGTCACCCAAAGGCTTCGTCGATGGCGAAAGCGGTTTACAACCCGAAGGCCGTCATCCCGCACGCGGCGTCGCTGCATCAGGGTTTCCCCCATTGTGCAATATTCCCCACTGCTGCCTCCCGTAGGAGTCTGGGCCGTGTCTCAGTCCCAGTGTGGCCGGTCACCCTCTCAGGCCGGCTACCCGTCAAAGCCTTGGTAAGCCACTACCTCACCAACAAGCTGATAGGCCGCGAGTCCATCCCCCACCAAAAAATCTTTCCACACACCACCATGCGACAATGTATGAATATCCAGTATTAGACCCCGTTTCCAAGGCTTATCCCAGAGTGAAGGGCAGGTTACTCACGTGTTACTCACCCGTTCGCCACTAATCCAAACCAGCAAGCTGGTCCTTCATCGTTCGACTTGCATGTGTTAAGCACGCCGCCAGCGTTCGTCCTGAGCCAGGATCAAACTCTCCAAAAAAA
>NZ_JAAOIV010000002.1 GCF_011440275.1 Metallococcus carri
GGTCTACAACCAGCGCCGGCGACACAGCTCGCTCGGCCAAATCAGCCCGATAGCCTTCGAGAACACACTCATCACCGCGGCCGACCAAGCCGCTTAACGAGATGTCCACGAAACGGGGTCAACCCCAAGCGACTGGACGGTGACGATGACCGAGGACGGCGTCTGCACCTGGACCAGCCCGCACGGCAACACCTACATCACCGAACCCGAAACCACCACCACCGCCCGACTCGACCGCGCGAGCTAACCGAGGTCGACGGTGACCACGTCCGGGAACGCAGGTCGCTCGGTCACGGCTGATCGTCGGGCCGACCCGCGCCGGACCCAGCGCCGGACCCCGCTGACTCAGCGTCGTCGGTCGGCTGGTGGCCGTCGGGGTCGCACGCCAGTCGCACCGGATCGTCGTGGTGGCGCAGCACCGTCCATGCCAACAGCGTGACCAGCACCCCGAACATTACCCACGCCGCGAGCACCACCAGGCCGCCGGTCTGCGTCATGACTCCTCCACCGCCGGCCGCCGATCCGCGCCGGAGCGCAGGGTGACTTTGCGGTGCTCCACCCGCTCGAGGTCGGCCCAGGCCACGACGAACGAGCGGGCCGCCATACGGCGAAAGATCAGGGTGAGCGGCCACGGTCCGGCCATCTGCGCGCGACCATAACCGAGCCGGTGCGCGAACCCGGCCGGCCCGATGACGAGCGAACCCATCGCGTATGCCGGCTCACCCGAGTCGCGCGTCGGACGCGCCCCGGATTCCAGCCGCAGGTCGTGGACCGTGCCAACATGCTGGCCGTCGGCGTCGTAGGCGTCGGCGCCGAGCAGGTCCAAGGTCCTCATCGTGAGCCGCCCGGGATCTGGCAGACGATATGTTCGCGGGTCCAGTCGGCGAAACGGTGCGTGCCGAGGGGCCGGGCGGATTCGCGCAACCGGATCTCGCGGCGGTTGACCCGGTCGACCTGCGTCATCGGCACCCGCACCGGGTCGCTGCCGGTCGGTGAGAGCCGCCGACCGATGGCCCAGACCGTCAGCCCGACGAGCCCACCGAGGCGGGGTCCGAAGGCGGACGGCCCGCACAGGATCGCGGTGAGCACCGGCGCACCACCGTCCGACGGCGTGGTGAACTCCAGGTCGTCGACCTTGCCGAGCGGCTCGCCGTCGGCGGCGTAGATCTGCACGTCCAGCAGTTGGTCCACGGTGGCGGCTTCCCACTCCCACTCAGCCATCAGGCGCCTCCTCGAGTCCAGAACAGCAGCGGCAAGGTGACGACCGAGACGACGACGGTCACGGCCAGGAAGACCACGCCCATCACATTGGCGAATCGGCCGTTGACCTGGTCGCCGAGATAGTCGCGGTCGTTGGCGATCACCAGCACGGGCAGGAAGGTCAGGGGGATCGCCGCCGCGCCGAGGACGACGGCGACCAAGGTGATGGTGATCGGGTCGATCGTGGTCAGCACGAGCATGGTGCCGAGGATCATGGTGATCAGGCAGATCACGTGGAACTGCGGCGCCGACGACGGCCGCAACCATTTGCCCCAGGCCCAGCCGAAGTACTGCGACACGGCATACCCCGTCGAGAGCGTCGCTTCGGCACCGGCGGCGAAGGTCGCGGCGAAGAAGCCGACGATCGCGAAGGCCAGCCCGACCTTGCCGAGCGCCAGCGCCACCGGCAGCCCGACCTGACTGAGATGGCCGACGTCGGTGCCCAGCGGCTGCAACACCACCGCCGAGGTCGCCATGATCGCAATGCTGAGCACGCCGCCGAGCGGAAAACCGACGATGGTGTTGAGCCGCATCTGAAACATCGAGCTGCGGGTCCAGCCCTCCTCCACCCCACCGGAGGAGAAGAAGATGATCTGGTAGGGCACGAGGCACGCGCCGATGAGCGAGACCGCGTAGAAGAAGTAGGTCGTGTACGCCTCCGTCGGCGGCACCGAAGGATGCAGGGCGCTCGAGGTCAGCGACCCCCAGTCGACGGGCAGCCAGAACAACGCGACGATGAAGACCAACAAGGACAGGCCGATCACCCCGAAGAGGTTTTCGATCACCTTGAACGGCAGCCGCCACAGCGCGCCCCACAGCGCGAGCGCGATCAAGGGCACCCAGAGCAGATAGCTGACATCGCTCACGAGTTCCAGCGCCATGCCGATCCCGCCGATCTCCGCGGCCAGCGTGAGCAGGTTCAGCAGGCAGCACGCGAGCAGGTTGAACAACCCGAAGCGCACACCGAGCCGTTCGCGCACCACGTGGAAGACGGGGCGGCCGGCGACGGCGGCGACCCGGCCGGCCATCTCGGCATACACCGTCATGCCGATCGTGCCGACGACGATCGCCCAGGTCAGCGACATCGAGAAGCGGGCGCCGGTCACCCCGCTCGTCACCAGGTTGCCGATGTCGACGAACCCGCCGATTGCGGTGACCAGACCGAGCGCGACGGCGAAGATGCGTTTCATAAGCCGACCTGCTGCAGCGGGCCGAGCGTCGTGAGGGGCTGTCGGAGCGCGGCGACCGCCTGGGCGACGCCGCGACGATCATTGCGCCGCAACGCAATACGCAGATCGGTCAGCGCCGAGGAGATGTCCTGCAGCGGCTTGTCGAGTCGGCCCTTCAGGGCGACGGCCGCGGCGGTCGGTGGCTGCCGGCTGTCGTAGGTCTGAATGATGCTGGAGACGTCATCCTCCGCCTCGGTGACCAGGGTGTCGGCATACGCATCGGTGAGCTGGCCGCGCGACCAGGCCTGCGCGCTCACTTGTGCCACCGCAGCCGTGCCGGCCACCGCGCGGGCGGTCGTGCGCGTCTTGGTCTGGAAGTCCGACATGGTGGGCGACGGTGAGGCGCACCCGCTCACGAGCAGCGCGAGCGGCACCGCCCCGGCCACGATCCGGCGGCCGATGACTCGAAGGGACATGACAGATATCTACCCGGATTCGTCAGCCCTAATCAGTCGGCACCCGGCCGGGGCCGGTTCGGCGGTCAGCTCTCGGCGCAGCTGCTCGAAGATGGCGGCGAGCAGCCGCGACACCTGCATCTGACTGGCCCCGATCTGCTGCCCGATCTCACGTTGGGTGAGGTTCTCGCCAAAGCGCAGCCGCAAGATCTCCCGCTCGTGGGTCTCGAGCCGGGCGACCGCGGGCTGCAGGAAGATGCGCAGCTCGACTCGGTTGAAGGCTTCCACCGCCGCTGAATCGGTCAGGGTGTCGCCGAGCGTGCCGGAGGTGTCGTCCGACACCGGCGCGTCCAAAGACACCCACCGATAGTGGCGATCGGCGTCCTCGGCTGCGCGTACGGCCACTGCCGACCGGCCGACGGCCGCAGCGGATTCGCCGGCGTCCGGCGCCCGGCCCAGGCGCTGCTCGAGCCCAGGGCGCGCCGCCCGCAGACTGAGCCGGGTCTCTTGCACCGCACGCGGTGGCCGTACCGCCCAGCCGTGGTCACGGAAATATCGTTTGAGCTCACCGGAGATCGTCGGGATCGCGTAGGCGGCGAAGGCATAACCGGTTTCGGGACGGAACCGGTTGACGGCAAGAACGAGGCCGAGCAGGGCGACCTGCCGCAGATCGTCGGCTTCGACGCCACGGCCCTCGAACCGATGCGCCACCCGCAGCGCCATCGGCCGATGCATCAGCACAACGCGATCACGCAGCTCGGCCGCATCCGCAGGGTCGGTCGCCTGCGCCGTGCGCAACAACTGCAGCGTGCGGTCTTCGAGGTCGTCGGAGGTGGGAAGAGACGTCACCGTGCTCATGTCTGCCGTTCGCAGAAATGGACCTGGGTCAGCCCGGCTGCTTGAGCTGATGTCGTCCCCGCAAGCAGACCACGTCCGACGCCCGCGGACAAGGGTGCGCTCCGCACCCCGAGGGGTGGTGAGGCCGTATGCCGGGGTCCGCGCGTGCCTTGAGTCGCGTTCGAGCTTGCGGTGCCGTTCGGCCGTATGCCGGGGTTCGGGCGTGATTCAGTCGCGCTCGAGATTGCGCCGGGCCGCCCGCTCACCGAGCGCGGTGAGCCCGCGCAGCACGGACCGGCGGCGCCGGCTGAGGCCGGCCTCGACGCGAGCGCCGGAGGTCGTGCCGGTCGCTGCCAACTGTTGCTCGGAGGCCCGGGGGAGCAGCCGGGCGACCACGCCGAGCACCCGGGTGGTGAGGCCGGGAGCCAGACCGTTGACCCGGGCGCCGAGCTGCGCAAGCGGGGTGAAGGTGACGAAGGTGCGCCCTCGCTCGACCCCGTCGACGATCCGGCGGGCGGCGGTGTCGGCATCGATGGCCAGCAAGGGCGCGGACGCTCCGGCGGCGAACCACGCGTATTCGGCGTCGCGGTCACCGGCGAATTCGGCCGCCAGATGGGAGCCGACGCGCATCAGGCCAGGAGCGACCGTGGTGAGCGTGACGCCGGTGCCCGCGAGCTCGGAGGCGAGCCCCTGGCTGAAGCCGATGGCGCCGAATTTCGCTGTGCTGTAAGGCAACAGGTGTGGCGCCGACACCAGTCCGCCCACCGAGGAGACGATGCCGATCCGCCCGCGGCCGCGGGCCGTCATACGTCGGGCGAGCGGGAGCGCGAAGTGGATCGGCCCCCACAACATCGTGTCGATCGCGTCGGCGAACTGCTCGCGCTCCCAGCTCGACCACGGCCCGACCTGGATGACGCCCGCGACATGCAGGCCGAGATCGATCGGACCGACATCGCGCTCGACCCGGTCCAGATGGGCGGCCACCGCCGATGCGTCCCGCACGTCGCACTCCCAGGCGAGCACCGCATCGGGTGAGGCGCCCCGGCCGATGAGGTGGTCTCGCGCGCGGTCGCAGCGCGCTTGCGAGCGGGAGGAGATGACCACCCGGTAACCGCGTGCGAGCAGCTGCTGGGCGCACAGCAGCCCGAGCCCACGGGAGGCACCCAGCACGACGGCGACGCTCACGAAGACATCGCTCCGGGATAGCGCGGCAGAGCAGCGGCGGCACGGGCGTGCAGCGCATCGAGTCGATCGACCTGCTCGTCCGCGCGGTCGATCAGCCGGCGCAACTCCGCCTCGTCGAACCGGTCGTCACGCTCGGCGAAACCCAGCATCGCCAGCCATCCCTGGCGCTTGGAGCGCACCGCCATGACCAGCGCCTCGAGCTCGACCAGGTCGGTCAAGGCGGTGCGGCGGGTGAGCGAGCCATTCGGCTTGAGCCGGCCGAGGCGTTCGCCGGCGACCATGAGTTGCTGGCTCAGGGACGCCTGGCCCACACCGACCCGATCGGCGATCTCCCGCAGCACGGTGCGGTCTTGCCGGACCTGCTCGGCGAGTTCGGCGAGTTCGGCGCGGACCTGAGGGTCCGGCATACCGGAGGCAGCGCGGGCGAACATTTCGACGCCGCCGCGGGAGGCGACCCAGTGATGATGAACGTAGGTGCGGATCAAGGTGTTCGGGTCAACGGTTGCGTGGGTGGTCATGGTCGTCCTTTCGTCACGACCATCGTGTGTGTTCGCGCGGTGGTTTGGTCGGATCCGTCCGCGGGCCTCGGCGAATCCACCCTTTCGTGGCGCGTGCGCGCGATGCACGGGTAGCTGGGAGCAGCTTTCATCAAGCTGGCAGACCATGATGAGGCGGAGAGCGAACGAGGAGGGGTGATGGACGACAAGGCGCAGGCCGACGACATGGCGCAACTGGCGGAGCAGCTGCATGCCGCTGCCAGCCCGGCCGCCACGGCGGAGCAGGTCGTCCGCTACGCCTGCCGGGAGCTCGAAGCCGACCATGGCGGGATCACCCTGGTCCGGCGCGGCAACACCCTGCAGACCATCGCCGCCACCGACCCGCTGGTCGTGCGGCTGGACCAGTTGCAGCAGGCCTTCGGCCGCGGGCCGTGCGAGGAGAGCGCGATCGAGCAGGAGACGATCTTCTCGGCCGACCTCGGCATCGACCGGCGCTGGGGCGACTGGGGTCCGGCCGCCGCGACGCTCGGCATCATCAGCGTGCTGGCCACCCGGTTGCGCGGCGTCGACGGTCGCGGCCTCGGCGCGCTCAACCTCTTCTGGACCCGGGCGCACGCCTTCGACTCCGAGGACATCGCCTTCGCCGCCCTCTTCTCCCGGCACGCGGCGGTCGCCCTGGAGGACGCGCAGATCCAAGAAGGGCTGCGCACCGCCCTCGACGCCCGCAAACGCATCGGCCAGGCCCAGGGGATCCTGATGGAGCGCTACCGGCTGGACCCGGAGCAGGCCTTCGAGGCGCTGCGCCGCTTCTCCCAGGAGCACAACCTCAAACTGCGCGCGGTCGCCGACCACCTGGTCACCCAGCGCAAGCTGCCGGCGGGTGACTGAGATGAGCCCGCCTTTGTCGGATCGCCTCACCGTGGTGCTGCTGACCTACAACTGCGGCGAGTGGATCGCCCGCACCGTCGACCACCTGCAACGCCTCGGCCTGCCGATGATCGCCGTCGACAATGCCTCGCGTGATGACAACGTGGCCCAGCTGACCGCCGCCGGCGTCGAGGTGATGCGGCTGCCGCGCAATATCGGTGCGGCAGCCCGCAATGTGGGCGCGCGACGGGCGCGGACGCCATACCTCGCCTTCTGCGACGACGACGGCTGGTTCACCGGGGAGGGGCTCGACGCGGCGGTCGCGGCGCTCGACCGGCACCCGCGGCTCGCGCTGGTCAACGCCCGGATCCTCGTCGGCGAGGAGGAGCGGCTGGACCCGATCAGCGCCGAAATGGCGCAGTCGCCGTTGCCGGTGGGCGACCTGCCGGGGCTGCCGCTGCTCGGGTTCATGGCCGGCGCGGTGATCGTGCGCCGGTCGGCCTTCCTCGACGTGGGCGGGTATGACGAACGCCTGTTCATCGGCGGCGAGGAGGAAACGCTGGCGGTGCCGCTGGCTGCGGCCGGATGGCAGCTGCGCTATCTGCCCGAGGTGGTGGTGCGGCATTTCCCGAGCACCGCCAATGCCGGACACATCCGGCATTTCGGGGTGCGCAACACCCTGGTCACGGCCTGGCGCCACCGCCCGGCGGCGCGCGCGGCATCGTGGACCTGGTTCATCCTGCGCACCACCCCGTCGCGGCGGGTCGCGGTGCGCGGCCTGGCGATGGCCGGGGCGATGCTGCCCTCGGTGTTGCGCGAGCGCCGGGTGATCGATGCCGAGCTCGACCGCCAGCTCACGCTCCTCGAGCAGCGGCGGCGGCAGGCGACACCGACCCGCCGGCGCGCGGCGCATTCGGTGTGGTGAACCCCCGCGCGGCCGCCACGACCTCCTCCACGGTGACCGCGGCGATGCGCGGGTCGAGCCGGTCGGCATTGGGCAAGCCAGGACTCGGGATGTCGTCATGCCAGATCACCAGATGGTGGTCCTGATCGATCCGCGGTCCCCAGACACTCGGAGAGATCGGGCCGAAGATCGCCACCGACGGCGTGCCCATCGCCAGCGCCAGATGGGCGATCCCGGTGTCGGTGCTGAGCACCAGACGCGCCGAGGCGACCTCGGCGGCGAGCGCCGGCAGGTCGAGGGCGCCAGTCAGGTCGGTCACCCGCGCCGACGCCTGCGCGACGGCTCGGCCGAGCTCGCGTTCGCCGGCTGAACCGGTGACATGCACGTCGGCCGGCAGGTGCTCGGCGACGGCGCGCCACCGCTCGACCGGCCACTGCCGCGCCCGGGCCTTCGCCCCCGGATGTATGACGATGTGCTCACCTCGCGCGCGCTCCGGCACCGGGAGGCGCAGGTCGTCCACCGAGCACGCGCCGCCATAGAACTCGATGAGCGAGCACCATTTGTCGACCTCGTGGGCGGCGGCATCCCAGATCGGCCCGTCGGTGAAATCCACTGGGGGACAAGCGAATCCGAACAGTCTGCGAGGGCGGAGTCTGCTGAGCAGAGTGTGGCTCTCCGGCCCGTTGCCGTGCAGGTCGACCGCGACATCGGGTGGTGGCCCCGTCCACTCGAGCGGGCGGTCCAGGCCGGCGGTCGGCAGCACCGCGTCGATGATGGCGAGGTCGACCAGCCAGTCGCCCATCGCCGGCGGGCAGGCCAGGGTGATGCGGTGCTCGGGCAGCAGGCGGCGCAGCCCACGCAGCGCGGGCACGCCGGTGAGCGTGTCGCCGAGTCCGAGCGCGCGCAGCACCAGCGCGTCAGGCATCGGCCGCGGTCTCCAAGGCGGCGCGCCCGACGATGGTCTGCACCAGGCCGGTCGTGGACATCCCGGCCACGAAGGGCAGGATCACCACCTCGCCGCCCCAGCTGCGCACCAGGTCCGCTTCCGGCAGGGTCTCCGGGTCGTAGTCACCGCCCTTGGCCCAGATGTCGGGGCGCAGCGTGGCCAGCAGGCGGCACGGGTCGTCCTCGTCGAAGATCACGACCTCGTCAACGACATCGAGCGCCCGCAGCACGGCGGCGCGGTCGTCCTGGGTCTGCACCGGCCGGGTCGGCCCCTTGAGCCGGCGCACGGACCGGTCCGAGTTGAGCAATTCCACCAGCCGGTCACCGAGGCTGCGCGCCGCGCGCAGGGAGCCGATGTGGCCGGCGTGCAGTAGGTCGAAGCAGCCGCCGGTCGCCACGACCCGCTCGCCGGGCGTCCGCGGGAGGCCGGCCGAGTCGAGCACGCCAGCCGAGTCGCCCATCGGACCGACGCGGCCAGATCGCTGCCGGAAGCCGGTCGTCCCATTGCCCCGCACCCACTCCGCGGCGTCGGCAGCGGCCCGGTGCACGGCGGCATACAGGGTGTGGCCGGTGGCCAGGCTGCGGGTCAGGCTGGCCGCGAAACTGTCACCCGCCCCACAGGTGTCGCGGTCGCGCACGTCCGGCACCGGAACGCGCGTCAGCGGGTGTCCGGCGCGGGCGAGCAGCGCGCCGTCAGCACCCCGAGTCACGCAGACCGCCTCGGCCGACCACTGTGCCCGGAGTGCCTCGGGAAGGTGGGTCGTCGGCCGTTCTATCGGCGAAAAGTGTTGGGCCTCACCGAGATTCGGCGTGACCACCGCACAACCGGGCAAGGGTGTCGTGCCCCGGGGATGAGGATCCCAGACGATCGGCGCACGACCATCGCGCGCCGTTCGCGCGAGCAACTCGCGCAGCCCCGCGTGGCTGGTCGTGCCGGCGCCGTAGTCCGAGACCAGGATGGCGTTCGCCTCCCGTAGCAATGCCCCCACCGCGTCGGGCGGGGCTCCGGGCGGTGGCGTCCCGGGGCCACCTTCGTCATACCGCGTGATGACCCGGTCGCCGGCGCGCAACCGTGTCTTGGTGCGGGTGCCGCCGAGATGCGGCAGGGCGGTCAGGCCGACACCCGCGTCACTCAGCGCGGCGCGCAGCTGCTCACCCCGGGCGTCGGCGGCCAGCGGGGCAATGAGGTGGACATCGGTGTCGGGTGCGACGGCGAGCAGCGCCGCGAGCCCGGCACCGCCGGGACCCTGGACCGAGCGTTCGACGTCGAGCACGGGTGCGGGCGCGTCCGGGCACTCGCGCTCGACCCGCCCGTCGACATCGCGATCGAGCACCAGGTCACCGACCACGACGATGCGAGCCCGCCGGGTCATGCCGGCACCTCCACCGCGCGCCGGCCGCGGACGACGCCGAGCAGGCTCGCCTCGGTGCGCTCGGCGACGCGTTCCCAGCCGTAGCGGGTCACCGCGCGGGCACGGGCGGTGCGGCCCCAATCGGCAAGAGTCTCAGGGCAATCCAGCATCTCGGCGATGGCGGAGGCGAGTGCGCGCGGGTCTCGTTCCGGCACGAGGCGACCGGTCTGGCCGTCGACCACGGTGTCGAGCAGACCGCCCACCGCCGAGCCGACCACGGCCTTGCCGCAGGCGGCCGCCTCCAGCGGCGTGATGCCGAAGGGTTCGTACCACGGTGTGGCCAGGACAAGGTCGGCGCTGCGGTAGAGCTCCGGCATACGCTCGTGGGCGACCTGACCGGTGAAGAGCACGCGATCGCCGACGCCGAGAGCGTCGGCGAGTTCCCGCAGGCGGCGGGCCTCGGCATCCTGGTCGAGCTCTGCTCGTGGCGGACCGCCGGCGATGGTGAGCTCGGTGTGCGGCAACGCAACCAGCGCGCGAACCGCGGTGTCCAGGCCTTTGCGCGGCACCAGCCGCCCGACGCTGAGCAGCTTGGCCGGGGAGCGGGGCGGGCGCGGAGCAGCGGCGGGGGAGAAGAGCATGGTGTCGACGCCGCAGGGCACCACCGCGATCCGGTCGGCGGGTGCGCCCAGGCGGGTGAGTTCGGCTGCCTCGTCGGAGCAGGTCGCGATGATCAGATCGGCGGTGCTCGCCAGGCGCCGCTCGAGCTCCAGCCGTTGCGGTGGGCTGGTGTCGGCCAAACCCTGGTGGCGACGCTTGACCACGCCGAGGGCGTGGAAGGTGATCGCCCAGGGGATGCCCGGCAGGGCACACGCCTGCGCCGCGGCCAGCCCGGACATCCAAAAGTGCGCGTGCACGACATCGGGGGTCCCGGTGCGGGCCCAGTCCTCGCTGAGCCAGTCGCCGAAGGCGCCCATGAAGGGCAACAGCTCGTCCTTGGGGATCGCGCGCGCCGGTCCGGCGGGGACGTGCACCACCTCGACGCCGTCATTGAGCGCCACCCGCTCCGGCTGCTGCGACTCGGGCTGGTCGCGCCGGGTGTAGACCCGCACCTCGTGACCGCGCCGGGCCAGCTGCGTCGCCAGGGCGGCGACGTGGACATTCTGGCCGCCCGCGTCCACCCCACCGAGCGCGGCGAGCGGACTGGCGTGTTCGGACACCATTGCGATCTTCATCGGGCCATCTCCTTCAACAATGCGTCCCAGTCGGTCAGGAAACGCTCGAGTCCGTAGTGGCGCAGGGCGTGCGCGCGACCCACCGCGCCGGCCGCGCGGGCCGCGTCCGGGTCGGCCAGCCAGATCCGGGCTTGGTCGCGCAGGCGATCGAGGTCGTTGGTCACCAGACCGGCGCCGGGCGGGACCGCCGTCGGTGCCTCGGTGGTCGCCAGGGCGAGCACCGGCAGGCCGATGAGCATCGCCTCGATGAGGGACAGTCCGAGGCTGGTCCACCGGGGTGTGTGCAGATAAGCCCGGTGATCGGCCAGCGCCGCGTGCATCGCCGCTTGCGGCAGGTCGTCGTGCAACCGTTCGGCAAGTTGCGGTATGCCGTGAGCTCTCGCGTGGTCGCCCAATGGGGCCATCGCCATGCCGTAGACATGCACGGGCAACTCGCGGGCGACGGCGACCAGCAGGTCGGTGCCGACCGTGCGCCAGCGCCGCATCGGCTCGTTGACCACGACCGCGAGGCTGCGGTCCCGGCCGGTGTAGGCGATGCCCGGATCGGCGACGCCGTGCTCGATCACCTCCACCTGGCGGTCGCCGTTGTCCCACGCCATCGCGTTGAACCAGGTGACATGCACGATCGGGATGCGGGCGGTAGCGGGATCGGCGGCGATCGGGTGCACCGTCGTCACCGCTGGGCCGTCGGGGGCATTGTGTTCGACGTAGACCGCCGGCAGGTCACGCCCGGGGCGCCGGCCGGTCCACTTCGCACACCACTGCACCTCCTCGGGGCGTTGCAGCACAACGAGATCCAGCTCTTCGGACCGCAACTGGTCGATCGGCACCTCGCGGACTCGGTCCGGCCAGGTCCAGGTCCGTGCGCGGCCCCGACCCTCGGGTCCACGGCCTGGTGCGAGGGGCAGCACGACGTCGTGAGCGCCGGCGACGAAGGAGGTCGTCCAGGACCCGTGGACATGCCACATCAGGATGCGCATGCGGCCTCCGATCGGGCGGTCAGCTGCTGGATCGCTGCGAGCACCTCGCCCGCGGTCACCGAGGACACGCAGGGGTGGCCCGGGACGGGGCAGGTGCGGGCCCGGCTCAATGCGCAAGCAGCGGTCTGATCGCCGAGCAGCACGTGCGGCACACCCCAGGGCGCCCACCGCGCCGCGGGCACGACAGGGGAAAAGACGCTGACGACCGGCGTGCCGACCGCCGCCGCGAGATGTGCCGGTCCGGTGTTACCCACCACGACCACGGCCGCGCCGCGCAGCACGGACGCCAGCGTGGGCAGGTCGGTGGATCCGCTCAGATCGGTGACGCCTGGGCAGCGTCGCCAAGGTGCGGTCTCGGCGGGCGAGCCGGTCAGCAGCACGTGCCAGCCGTCCTGAGCGAGGGCGGCGATCGTCTCGGCGACCAGGGTGGGCGGGAGCGCCCTGGTCGGGGCGGTGGAGCCGGGGTGGATCACGGCATACCGGCCGGGCGGCAGCTCGATGGGAGCGGTGGACCGGATGGCCAGCCGTCGGTCGTCACCCTCCGGGAGCGCGAATCCGGCGGCAGCGGCGAGGTCGAGCGCGGCCTCGACCTCGTGCCCACCCTCCGGCCCACCGTCGTCGTCGCGGCCGTCGGCAGAGCGTCGATGCCGGACGTCGAGCAGGCTCCCGGGGTGAATGTCACTCGTGCCGGCGATGAACGGTATGTCGGCCATCCGGCATACCAGCGCTGCGGGCAACGGGCTCTGGTGGTAGGACGTGAAGATCACCGCGGCGGCATACACGCGGCGGCGGAGCCCTTGGATGAGATGCTCGATGGCCGCCGGATCTGCCTGTGGCGCAACGATTCCCGACCAGGGCACGGCATGGGTGATGACGTCGTCGACCCCAGGCAACAGGGCCGCCGCAGCGGCACCCTCCGGAGCGACCAGCAGGTCCACGTTGTCAGCATGTGCCGCGAGCGCGCGGATCGCCGCCCCGGTGAGCAGGACGTCGCCCAGGCTGTCGGTGCGGACCGCCAGCACCCGGTTCACGGCGCACCGCCGTGCAGGATGAGGTCGACCGCAGCGGGCAGGTCGTCGGCGCGAGCGGGTGCCGCGGCGATCTCGACCGGCAGGGTGTGCTCGGTGGGCACAAGGACGCTGCGGGCCCCGGCGCGCAGCGCAGCGGTGACATCGCTGCCGATATCGCCGACGACGGTCAAGGCGCTCGGCGGCAGACCCAGCTCGGCGGCGGCGCGCCGGACCATGCCCGGCTCAGGCTTGCGGCACGCGCAGCCCTCCTCCGGGGTGTGCACGCACACCTGCCAGGTGTCGAACGGACCGAGCAACTCCTCGACCCGCGCGTTGACAGCATCCATCTGTGCCCGGGTGATGTCACCGGCGCCGACGGCCGACTGATTCGAGACGACACCGACGCGAATCCCCTTGTCGCGCAGGCGAGTCACGGCTTCACGGGCACCGGGGGTGGGCTCGACGAGCGAGGGATCGGTGTTCAACGGGACATCCCGGATCAGCGTGCCGTCCCGGTCGAAGAGCACCGCGCGCGGCGCCCGTGGCCAGGGCGGAGTCGAGCGATAGCGCCATTCGCCACGCAGCCGGTGGAAGACCGCCGCCGGGGGGATCACCGCGCTGGTGGCGGTCATCACCGCGACCTCGCGGAGGGTGCGTGACCCGGGGGCGATGCGCTTGGCGGCGAAGGCAGCTGTGGAGAGCAGACCCGCGGTCGCGGCGGTGAGCGGGACCGCCCGGCGCACGGGCACACCCAGGCCACGCACCACCGCCGTCAGGTCGGCGAGTGCGTAGGCGGCCACTGTGGCGACATGCCAGGCGAAGGCACCCCTGGTCTCCCGGGCCGCGTGGCGCCAGCCGACGCCGTGCAGCCGGCGCATCAGGGCATCGTCGGCGTTGCCGCGCTGCATCGAAACGCTCACCCACGGGCCGGCGGGGCGGACCGGATGCAGCACCCGGCGGCGCCCGCGGTCGAGCTGCCAGCCGTTCTGCTGCAACCGCAAGGCCAGATCGGCATCCTCGCGGAACGCTCGCCGGAAGCGCTCGTCGAAGCCCGCGACCTCCTCAAGTGCCTGGCGGCGCACGGCGAGGTCGGCGGTGATCCACCAGGCGCCTTCGAGCCCGGCGGTGTTGCGCTCCCAATCGGTCGGCTTACGGTCGGTCGGCAACGGCACCGTGACCCGTCCCTGGCTGCCGGCCAGGGTGGCCGGTGCCGCCCGCAGGTCGGAGGCCAGCTGGTCGCTCCAGCCGTCGGTGACCAGCACGTCGTCGTCGAGGAAGACGACCCACTCGGTGTCGGTGACCCGCCAGCCGAGATTGCGCGCTGCCGCCGGACCGCGACCCCAGGACCGCAGCCGGGTGACGGGCACCCCGCCGACCGTCGCCGGCAGCTCGACATCGGGCACCGGCTCGCCACGATCGTCGACCACCACGATCCGGTCGGCCTCCAGCCGCCGTTGCCGCGCCAGCGCGTTGAGCAGGTCCCGCAGGCTCGCTCGCCCCACCGTCGGGATGACGATGCTGTATGCCGGTGCGCTGTCGGTCACGATCGGACCTCCTCGGCGAGCAGGTCACTGCGCCGCACCAGGTGGGGGCCGAGCACGAGGACATCCACCGGCGTCGACCCGAGGATCTCCAGCGCCTCCCGCGGGGTGTCGACCATCGGCCGGCCGGCGGTGTTGAGGCTGGTGTTGACGAGCACCGGCAGGCCGGTGAGCTCGGCGAACTCGCTCAGCACCGCGGCGATGCGCGGCTGCCCGGCCGGGTCGACGGTCTGCACCCGCGCCGTGCCGTCGACATGCGTGACGGCCGGGATGCGCTTGCGCCAGTCGGGGGCGACGTCGTGCACGAAGAGCATGTAGGGGCTCGGCAGCGGCCCTCGGCCGAAGATCTCCGCGGCGCGGTCGACGAGCACCATCGGGGCCACCGGCCGGAACTGCTCGCGGCCCTTGATGTCGTTGAGCCGCTGCAGGTTGGCCGCCTCGCCGGGGTGGGCCAGCAGCGATCGTTGGCCGAGAGCGCGCGGCCCGAACTCGCTGCGCCCGTCATACCAGGCGATGACGCCGTTGCCGGCGAGAATCGCAGCGACCTGCTCGGCCAGATCGGCGGGCGTGGTGAAGGGCAGGCGGGCGCGCCGCAGTTCGCTCGCGAGCTCCTCGTCGTTCCACCCGCGGCCCAGTGCGGCGGTGGGGAAGGGAGCCGGCGTCACCAGGTCGCCCTCGCTCGCGGTGAGGTGGAGCGCCGCGCCGAGGGCGGTGCCCGCGTCGCCGGCGGCCGGCTGAACCCACACGCTCCGGAACGGACCCTCGGCGAAGATGCGAGTGTTCGCAACGCAATTCAGCGCTGTGCCGCCCGCCATCACCAATCGGTCGTCGCCGGTTTCGCCGTGCAGCCAGACGGCCAGCTCGAGCAGCGTGTCCTCCAGGCAGCGCTGCACCGAGGCGGCGAGGTCGGCATGCGGAGCGCTCCAGTCCTCATCGTCCGGCTCGCGCGGCGGCGCCCACTGGGACCAGTCCGGCGCCTGGGCGCGGAAGCCGCCCGCACCGGTCGCGTGGACGTGCTGGCCGATCTCGTTTGCCCACCGGGGAGTGCCGTAGGACGCGAGCGCCATCACCTTGTATTCGTCGCTGGAGCGCAGGAAGCCGAGATGCTCGGTCAGCGACTCGTAGACCAGCCCGAGCGAATCAGGCAGGGCCTGAGTCGCCAGCACCTCCACCCTGCCGTCCGGCGCGTAGTGTCCGGCCAGGTGGGAGGCCTGCTCCCCACGACCGTCGACCACGAGGACACTGCAACCCCCGGTCGAGCCGTCCGGGTCGACCAGGCCGGCCGACCCGGCGTGCGCCAGGTGATGCGGCACGAAGCGGACCCGGTCCACAGCAAGGCCGGGCAGCGCGGTGGAGATGAAGCCGGGTGACTCCTCGGCATACATCCGGCGTAGGTGATCCCACGGATCGTCGAGCCCGAGGTCCTCGGCCGGCCGCGCGAGGGCGGGGTCGAAGGAGTAGGCGACCGCGTCCAGCTCGGCGGCCTGGAGACCTGCCTCCTCGAGACACCAGCGCATGGCCTGCTCGGGCAGCTCCCAGGCCGAGAACGGCACGGGACGCTTGCCGTGCTTGCGGCGGCTGAAGCGTTCCTCCTCCGCGCACGCGACGATCTCGCCGTCGACGACGAGCGCGGCGGCGGGATCGTGGAAGAGGGCGTTGACCCCGAGGACGTTCATCCTCAGAAGACCGGCTTGCCGCCGGTGACGCCCAGGACGGTGCCGGACACATAGGACGCCTCGGTCGGCGAGGCAAGGAAGACGAAGGCCGAGGCGCATTCGGCCGGCTGACCGGCGCGTCCGAGCGGCGTATCGGTGCCGAACGACTCGATCTTGTCCGGCTCCTGGGTGGCCGGTTGCAAGGGCGTCCAGATCGGGCCGGGTGCCACGGCGTTGACCCGGATCCCCGCTTCGCCGAGCTCGGCGGCCAGGTTGACGGTGAGGTTGTTGAGCGCGGCCTTGGTGGCGGCGTAGTCGAGCAGTGAGGTCGAGGGCTGGAAGGCCTGCACGGAGCTGACGTTGATGACGCTGGACCCCTTGCTGAGATGGGGCAGCGCCGCCTGGACGAGCAGCAGCGGGGCGTAGAGATTGGTCTTGAAGATCCGGTCGATGCGCTCCAGGCCCATGTCGGCCAGCCCGTCGTCGCGCGCCATCTGCACGCCGGCGTTGTTGACCAGGATGTCCAGGCCACCGAGCCCCTCGACCGCGTCGGCGATCAAGGTCTGGCAAGCCTGCGGGTCGGTGAGATCGGTGGGGCAGAGCACGGCCGTGCGGCCGGCCTTGCGGATCCACTCGGCGGTGTCCTGGGCGTCCTGGTCCTCGTCGGGCAGGTAAGCGATCGCGACATCGGCTCCCTCCCGGGCGAAGGCGATCGCGACGGCGCGGCCGATGCCGGAGTCGCCGCCGGTGATCAGCGCGCGCAACCCGTGAAGACGGGCGTTGCCGCGGTAGCTCTCCTCGCCGTGGTCAGGCACCGGGTCCATCTGCTGGGTGGCGCCGGGCAGGGTCTGCTCCTGGCGGGGAAAGCCGTCCTTGAGAGCGTCATAGTCACCGGGCTGGGGCATCGGGTCCTCCTCGATCGGGTGTGGGCTTTACCTAGCCCTTACCCCGCTCGAGGGCGGCTAAACGCGATCCGGCCCAAACCACCGGTAGGGGTGGGGGCCCGCTGTGCCGGCGCTTGACCGGCGCACTCACCGGCGTGCGCGCCGGTAGAGCGCCGCCGGGCGGCCGCGCAGGCCCGCCGCGGTGACGACCTCGCCGCGTCGGGTGACCGGGGTGAGGAAGGGCTTCATCCGCCGGTTGAAGTTGTCCTTGTGCAGTTCGGCGCCGACGACGGCCTCGTGCACCTTGCGCAGCTGATGCAGGGTGAACGGCTCGGGGAGGAAGTGGTCGGGGTCGGGCCGTGCGTCGTCGAATTCTGAATAGCGGTAACGGAATTCGTAGCGTGACCGCAGGTCGGCGACCGCCGCGGCGACGATGTCGTCGTGGTCGAACAGCAGCGGCTCGTGACCCCGCAGGCGGCCATCGTCGCCCACCGCCGCCAACTCGCCGACAGCTCCGGTCAGCGCCGCCTCGGTCACCGACAGGGAGTGCGCCGCCGAGATCGTCCACGTGCGCGAGTCGCGCGCGGGGTCGTCATACAGCTGCAGGAGGCGAGGGGTGGGCAGGCGGTCGGGGGAGATGGCGACCTTGCGGGTCAGCACGTCGCGCACGGTGTCGGCGACGGTATGCCGCTCGCGGATGAACGCCCCCGGAAGGGCCCGGCCGGTCGGGTCGGAGCGGTCCTGGATGAGCACCCGCAACGAGGGGGCACTGTCGGTGGTGCCGACTATCGTCAGCAGTGCCAGGTCGACAGTGACACCGGGGCGGGGGAACTCTTCCAGATCGGTCGCTGGGGACATGGCGTAGACATTAGCGCGAACAGCGTGCTAATAATAGCTAGGACAGAGTGCTAAAGGAGGTTCGTCATGAACGAACACAACAGCCCGGCCGGCCCGGTCGAGGAACTCGACATCGAAGGCGCGTGGAGCCAGTTCACCGCCGCCCTGGAGCGCTACATCCGCGGTATGGCCAGCTGCGACGACCTGCTCCTCGTGGAGGTGCCCGGTGAGGAGACGCCCGCCGGGTGTCGGCCCTACCTGCAGGTGATCGCGCGCGGCGGCGGGAAGCCGCTGCGGGCCGAGCTCTGCGGCAACGTCCACCTGCTGCCGCAGCTTCGCCTCTCGGAGGAGCGAGACGTGCTGCTGCGCGAGATCTTCGGGTGGGAGGGCAATGACGACTCGTCGGCCAACTGGTTCGCAGACTTCATGCCAGAGCGGTCCGGCGAGATCGCCGGCCGACTGGTGGCGGCGCTGCGCCTGGGCTTCGCCATCCTGCACCCACAACTGATGACCTACCGGGCCTCGGGACCCGCAAAGGACAACGCCTCGTTGCTCGGCCTGGTCGAGACCGCCGATGTGCCCGAGGAGGACGCGAGTCCGCCGCAGACGGAGGCGGCGTTCTGGGCGGCTGACGGTGAGCAGCTGAAGACCCGGGTCGGCTGGGTGCTGAACGAGCTGTGCAGCATCGACCCCGAGGAGGTGGACGAGGACGGCGACTTCGTGCTGCCCGGGCCGGGTCAGTCAATCTGGGTGCGCGTGCACGGCGACATCCCGGCGATCGAACTCCTGGCCATCCCGACGTATGGCGTGTGGTCGCGTCGCGCGACCGCCGTGGAACTGAGCCTGCTCAACCGCTCCCACCAGCTGGTGAAGTGGACGCTGCGCGAGCGGACGGTCTGGCAGACCCTGATGATCCCGGCACTGCCCTTCGCTCCGCGTCAGCTGAGCGAGATGCTCGAAGTGTTCTGCACCGCGCTGGTGCAGACGCGCGAAGACCTGGCGCTGCGCGTCGGCGGCCGGGTGGCCTGAGATGGAACTCACTGCAGCACAACGGGATCGGGCGTGTGGCGCTGTGCTGGGCACCGCGATCGGGGACGCGCTGGGGGCCGGCTACGAGTTCGGCTCGGCGCCGCTCGGACCGGAGGGGCCGCGGATGATCGGTGGCGGGCTCGGCGGTTTCGCCCCGGGGGAGTGGACCGACGACACCTCGATGGCGTGGTGCATCGCCGAGGTGGCCGCCCGTGGGGTCGATCTGCACAGCGAGGCTGGACTGACCGAGGTCGCCCGCAACTTCCGCGCGTGGCACGACAGCCGGCCACCGGACATCGGCATACAGACGGCTCGGGTGCTCGGCGCGGTCGGTGCGGAACCGACGGGTGCGTCGATGACCGCTGCGGCCGAAGCGCTGCACGAGCGCACCGGCCGCAGCGCGGGCAACGGCTCGCTGATGCGGACGGCGGCGGTGTGCCTGCCCGCTCTGGACGACCCGGTTGCGGTGGCGCAGGCGGCGCGCGCAGTGAGTGCGCTGACGCACACCGACCCGGACGCGGGTGACGCGTGCGTGCTGTGGTCGCTGGCGATCCGGCACGCAATTGTCAACGGGGACAGCGACATGCGCGTCGGTCTGGAGGCGCTGCCGTCGACTCGCCGGGGCCGGTGGGCGGGGCTGATCACCGAGGCGGAGACACGTGCTCCGGAGCACTTCACGCCCAACGGCTGGGTCGTGACGGCCTTCCAGGCGGCGTGGTCCTCGATCGTGCACACGCCGGTGCCGGAGGCTGTGCCGTGCCGCCAGTTCGCGGACGCGCTGGCGGTCGCCGTCGGGGTCGGACACGACACCGACACGGTCGCGGCGATCGCGGGTGCTCTGCTCGGTGCGCGCTGGGGTGCGTCCGCGGTGCCGGCTGCGTGGCGGCGGATCAGCCACGGCTATCCCGGCATCACCGGTGAGCGGCTCGTCGAGCTGGCCACCCTCGCCACCGGCGACGCGGTGCGTTACGGCTGGCCGAACGTCCGGCGAATCGACTACTCCGAGCCGGGGTCGGCGATGGCGCCGGTGCGTCACCCGGATGACGACGGGGTCTGGCTATCCGGCGTGGGCGGGCTCGACCATCTGCCCGCCGACGTGACGGCCGTGGTGAGCCTGTGCCTGGTGGGCGGTGAGCAGGTGCCGGCCGGTCTGGAACATGTGGTGTTCCGGCTGATCGACTCGCCAGACGAGGCGGACAATCCGAACCTCGACTTCGTCGTCGCCGACGCCGCACAGACGGTGGCGGACCTGCGGGCCGAGGGGCATGTGGTGCTGCTGCATTGCGTTGCGGCACAACACCGCACGCCCACCATCGCCATTGCGTATGCCGTCCTGCGTGGCGTACCGCTCGACCAGGCGACGACGCGGGTCAGGGCGGTGCTGCCGCAGGCTCGCCCGAACCGTGCGTTCGCAGCGGCATTGACCCGCTTCCGACACCCGTCGTAAAGGAATCTGGCGCCTATAGCGAGTCGAAACCCGGACAGTGGTCGCCATCACGACCGCTCTGCTCTACTACGGATGTAGCTAGCGGTCGGTGGCGGGGACCTCGATGTATTCCAGCACCGCACCGTCCGGGTGTCGCGCGACCATCCGGCGACCGTTCGGCCCGGGAGCGGGAGGTTCGAGCACGGAGCCGCCATACCGCTCAAGTTCGTGGACGGTCGCCTCCATGTTCTCAACGAGAACCGTTGCGGCACGGTCGAGTTGGGCGCGTCGGGCTGGGGGCGCCTCCAGCAGCAGGAACGGACCCACCCAGGCGAGTTGCACGTCCCCGAACTCGAACAGCCGTGGCGCGGCGTCATCGGCCAGTGCACGGTAGAGGGGCAGGGCAGCGGCCAGATCGTCGACGAAGATGCGGGCGAGCGCTCGGGCGGTCATTCCCGCACCGCTCCCTCGAGCATGCCGGCGATGAAATGCCGCTGCAGGAAGGCGTAGAGGACCACGATCGGGGTGGCGACCAGGCAGGCGGCCGCCGCGAGCAGCGTCGTGGCCGAGGTGTGCTGGCCCTGGAAGAAGGCCAGGCCGAGCGGAGCGGTCTGCAGGCTGTCTTTGGTCACCATGACCAGGGGAATGAGGAACTCGTTCCAGGTCCACATGAACACCAGCAGGGTGAGGGTGACGATCGCCGGACGGCCGAGCGGCACGAGCACCGACCACAGGGTGCGCCAGGAGTTGGCACCATCGAGCCGCGCCGCCTCCACCATCGAGCGGTTGCCGGCACGGAAGTAGGCCCGCATCCAATAGGTGCCGAACGCGATCGACTGTGCAATCTGAGGGAGCACCACCGCCCAGATCGTGTCGGTGAGATGAACGCTGCGCAGGTCGTAGTAGAGCGGCACGACGATCACCTCATTGGGCATCATCATCCCGATCAAGAAAAGGTAGAACAGCGCGTCGGCGCCGCGGAAGCGCAGCATGCCGAGCGCGTAGCCGGCGAGGATCGAGCACAGCACGCTCACCACGACGACGATCACCGAGACCAGCAGGCTGGTGCGCAGGTAGCTGCCGAAGTGGCCGGTCTGCCAGGCGTCGACGAAGTTGCCCGGGTGCACTCCGAGGATGCCGCCACCTGATCCGCTGTCCGCCGGACCGAGCGCGATCGCGACGATCTTGCCGATCGGGTAGAGCGCGAAGATCGCGAAGGCGACCAGGATGACGTAGTTCGCGGCCCGTTCGCCGCGCCCGATCATGAGGTGCTCCGATCGCCGATCCTGTTGACCAGGAACGAGATTGCGAAGATCAGGACCGTCAACGTCACACCGACCGCTGCCGCCGAACCGACCTGGTTGGTGCGGAACGCGCGGTCGAACACGATGTATGACGGCACGAGCGTCGTCGTGCCCGGGCTGCCCTTGGTGGTCATGTAGATGAGGTCGAAGGTCTTCAGCGCGGCGATGATCGTCAGGGTCAGCGCGACGGCGATCTCACCGCGCACCGACGGCAGGGTGACGGCGAAGAACTCGCGCACCGGGCCGGCTCCGTCCAGCCGCGCCGCCTCGTAGAGCTCGCGCGGGATGCGGCTCATCCCGGCGAGCAACAGCACCGTCGCCAGGCCGATCTCGAACCAGGTGCCGATGAGCCCGACCGCCGGCAACGCCAGCGAATAGTCACCGAGCCAGCCCCGCACCGGACCGAAGCCGCTCGTCGGGTCGTAGATCTGCTTCCAGGCGATGGCGATCACCACCATCGCGATCACCTGGGGCAAGAACACGACCGTCCGGAAGAACCCCAACCCACGCACCCGTGCCCGGTTGAGGATCGAGGCGAGCAGGAGTCCGATCGCGACCGGCAGCAAGGCGAAGAACAGGATGAGCACCAGCGTGTGACCGAAGGCGCCCCGCAGGATCGGATCGGTGAAGACATCGGTGTAATTGCGCAGGCCCGCCCAGGTGCCGAGCGTCTGCCCGTCCCAGTCGTAGAACGACAACTGGACGGCTCGCCCGAGGGGGAACAGCGCGAACCCGGCATACAACAGGAAGGCAGGCAGGACGTAGAGGTAACCGATCGCACGGGGCTCTCCCGGCGGTCGGCCAGAACCGTTGCGCGCCATAGGGATTCAGCCGTTCTTCGCGACGAACCCGGAGTAGTCCTGCTGCAGCGTGTCGAGGAACTGTGCGGGCGTCTTGCGGCCGGCGAGCAGGTCCTGCAGCGCCGCACCGAGGGTGTCGGCCATCGTCGGCGTCGCGTAGTCGAGATAGGGCACGAGACCGTTGGCCTCGACGACCTTGCCGAAGGCGGTGAGGACATCCTTGTCGAGCGGGGTGGCCGCCGTCTGCTCACTGGTGTTCGCGACCGGCACGTTGCCGGTCGACGCCAGCACCTTCATCGCTTCGGGGCTGGTGATGAAGTTGATGTATGCCGCAGCCGCGTCCGGGTGCTTGGTCTTGCTGGAGATCGCCCACGGGATGCCGGTGCCGCCGGTCGAGACCTCTTTGCCCCCGGCCGCCTTGGACGGAGGCGGCAGGATGAAGCGCACCTTGCTGCCGAGTGCCGGCATCGGGTCGGCGGCCAGCCAGGTGCCGGCCATCAGGAAGGTGCCCTTGCCCTGGGAGAACGCTTTGTTGGCGTTGTCGTAGCCGGTGCCGATCGTCTTGGCGTCGAGATAGCCGGCCTTCATCCAGTCGACCAGCGTCTGCGCGGCCTGCTGGTTGCCCGGTGTCTTCCAATTGGCGCCCTTTTGACCGAATGCGAGCTTGCGGATGTCGTCGGGGGCCACGAACTGCGCCTGCGTCGGACCGAACACGTGGATCGCCGGCCACTTGTCCAGGTCGCCGAGCACCATCGGCGCCTCACCAGGCCGCTTCGCCTTCAGCGTCTTCATCGCCGCCACGAGTTGCTCCCAGGTGGTGGGCATCGCCAGCCCGGCCTGCTGGAGGTGCTCGGTGTTGACATAGAGGTCGACCACCTCGCCGACCTGCGGCAGCCCGTAGAGGTTGCCGGTGCCGAAGGTCTTGCCGTCGGGGGAGTAGCTGCTGTACTGCCGCACCGACTGCGGATAGCGCTCGTCCCAGCCGTAGGCCTTGGCGTATTTGCCGAGGTCGAGCAACTGGCCGGCCTTGACGAACGCTCCCATGTCACCGCGACCGTTGTTGACCTCGGCGACATCGGGCGGGTTGTCGCCCGAGAGGGCGAGCTTGATGGTCTTGCCCAGGTCGTCGAACGAACGCGGCACCCGCTTGATCGTGATGTTGGGGTACTTCTTCTGGAAGGCCGCGTTGAGCTGGGTGATCTGCTTGGCCTGACCGCCGCGCACCTCCTGATCCCACACCGTGAGGGTCACCTTGCCAAGCTTGGCCGGGTCGGTCTGTGCGGGCGCACTGGCATTGGATTTCGAGGCCGACGAGCCGCCGCTCGAACCGGGCGCGCACGCGGCGAGCCCAAGACAGCTGACCGCTGCGATCACTGTGCCGGTGCGAAAGACGTTGCGGCTCATGGGTGCTCCTTGAACAGGTCGTTGTAGTGGGCCAAAGTCGCGTGGGCGCGACGAGTCGCGCCTTGGGGCACCTGCGGCACGAGAGCGTCCAGGAAACCGAACCGTCGACGGAGGGCCTTGTCGTATGCCGACCCGCTGGTCGCCGTGGTCTGCCGGTGCCACCAGTCGGCGATATCGCCCCAGCCCGGGGCCGCGAGGGATCCACCGAACTGCTGCACGGCGAGCGCGCTGCACAGGCTGGCGAAGGCGAGCCGGTCCTGCAGCGGCCAGTGCGCGAGAGTGCCGAGCACGACGGCGGCGCCGAACACGTCGCCGGCGCCGGTCGGGTCGAGCGCCTGCACCCGCAGGGCCGGCACCGTGGCCTCCTCGCCGGTGCTGCTGTCGAGCGCCAGCGCGCCGTTGACGCCATCGGTCACCACGGCGAGCGGCACCCGGTCGGCGAGCGCGTAGAGCGCCTCGTGCGCCGAACTCGTGCGCGTGTAGGCCATGGCCTCCAACGCATTTGGCATGAACGCGTGGCAGGTCTGCAGCTGGTCGAGCAGGCGCTCGTCCCACTGACCCGAGGGGTCGAAACCGACGTCGGCGAAGACGAGTGAACCGTCGCGGCGAGCCCGTTCGACCCAGGACGGTTCGTCCGCGGTGCCGACGACGTCCTCGCCTGGTGCGAGGTCGACCATCACTGCGGCCGCGGTGGGCGGGCGGCCGATCATCTCGGTGACGGGGATGGGTGCCGGGTGCCCGTGCGTCACCATCGCCCGGTCCACGCCGTCAGCCATCGAGATGGTGACCGCGGTGTGCCAGTCGGCGAACCGCCGCGATCGGGACAGGTCCACGTGCTCGTTCTCGGCGAGCGTGGTCCAGCAGAAGTCGCCATACGCGTCGTCGCCGAACGCGGCGGCGAGACCGGTGCGCAACCCGAGACGGCTGGCGGCGACGGCGAGGTTGGCGATGCCGCCGGGCGTCGAGCCCATGCCCTCGGACCAGATCTCCTGGCCGCGCTGGGGGAGGGCGCGCAGACCGGTGAAGATGATATCGAGGAAGACCTGGCCCTCGACGAACAGATCGAGCTCGGGACCACCGGCCGCGCGGTCGGCCGCCAGCGGGTCATAAGGCTGGCATTCCGGCTCGGACGGCGACTGCTGCGACAACACTGCTCCTTCGCTGGTGGGACCCGGCTGTCGTTGGGATCCTTGCCGAGCCGGTGCAGGCGTGCAAGCAGCACCGGTTGCGCGACTATGTTTTTCGCCGTATGCCGTGTTCGCCGGCCGACGACTGGGAAACGAAGGTGATGCTCGCGTGAAGCTGACGATGGTCGGAGGCGGGGGTTTCCGCACGCCGTTGGTCTACCGGGCGCTGCTCGCCGATCCGCACGAGCGACGGATCACCGAAGTCGTCCTGCACGACCTGTCCGAGACCCGGCTGGCAGCGATCGAGCGGGTGCTGCGGGCGATGGCGACCGGTCGGGCGGACGCGCCGACGGTGAGCGTCACTACTGACCTGGACCGCGCCCTCGACGGAGCCGACTTCGTCTTCTCGGCGGTGCGCACGGGCGGTTTGCGGGCGCGCACGGCCGACGAGCGCGTCGCCGTCGACCTGGGCCTCTTGGGCCAGGAGACCGTGGGACCGGGTGGGATCTCCTATGGGTTGCGCACGGTGCCGGTGGCGCTCGACCTGGCCGAGCGCGTGCGCCGAGTGGCACCGCAGGCCTGGGTCATCAACTTCACCAACCCGGCGGGGTTGATCACCGAGGCGATGTCGGCGGTGCTGCCGGGCCGCGTGGTTGGCATCTGCGACAGTCCAATTGCTATGGCGCGCAGGGCGATTCGGCTGATCGGGGCGACCGAGCACACCACGCGGATCGATTACCTCGGGCTCAACCACCTCGGCTGGCTGCGGCGCCTGGAGGTGGACGGCGTGGACCGGCTGCCGGAGCTGCTCGACGACGACGCCCGGCTGCTGACGATGGAGGAAGGGCGGCTCTTCGGGCCGGAGTGGCTGCGCACGATCGGTGCGCTGCCCAACGAATATCTCTACTACTACGACTACGCGCGTGAGGCGCTCGAGGGCATCCGAGCCGCCGAGCGAACGAGAGGCGAATACCTTCTCGCGCAACAGGATTCGTTCTATGCGTCCTTGGCCGATCCATCGGCGGACGCCCTCGGCGAGTGGGACCGGGTGCGGCTCGAACGCAACGCGACCTACATGAAGGAAGCGCGCGCTGAGGGGGACGAGCGCGATGAGGAGGACGTGCAGGGCGGCGGCTACGAGGGGGTCGCCCTCGCGCTGATGGCCGCGATCGCCCGCGACGAGCCCGCCGAGCTGATCCTCAATCTGCCGGCCGGCGCGCTGATCACCGGCCTGGACGATGCTGCCGTGATCGAGGTCCCGTGCCGGGTGACCGGGGCCGGTCCGGTGCCACACGAGCTGCCGTCGTTGACCGGTGCACCGCTCGGGCTGGTGCAGCAGGTCAAGGCCGTCGACCGGCTGGTGATCGAGGCGGCCACCACAGGCTCGGCCGAGCGTGCGGTGCAGGCCTTCGCGGTGCATCCGCTCGTCGATTCGGTGACCGTGGCCCGCGAGCTGCTGCGCGGTTATCGGGCCGCGATTCCGGAGCTGGACGCCGTCTTCACTTGAGCCTCCCCATCGGTGGTTGAGCGTTGTCCTGAGCGAGCGTTGTCCTGAGCGAGCGGAGCGAGTCGAAGGGCGGAGCGAGTCGAAGGGTAAGGACCGACGGAGGCGACGTCCTGAGCAGCGCGACGCAGGAGCGCGTGTCGAAGGGAGGGCCGCATCGAAACCCGTTGTGTCTCAAGCGAGTCCCGCACGTTGGGCCGCCTCGTTCTCAGCTGCCCGCAGCGCGGCCCGCTCGGTGAGCGCGTCGTAGATCGGCGTCGACCGCATCATCATCGCGACCAGCATCGCGATCGCGCACGCACCGAGCATCGGCGGCAGCAGCACCACCGAGCCGGTCATCTCGGTCGCCAGGATGATGCCGGTCACCGGCGCCCGCACCGAGGAGGCGAAGAACGCCGCCATACCGATGAGGGCAAGGGCGGCCGGCTCGGGGGCGAGGCCCGGCATGAAGCGGTGCCCCAACAGGCCCACCAGCAGACCCAGATGGGTGCCGAGGACGAGCATCGGCGCGAAGAGGCCGCCGGGCACGGCGGCGGCATACGACACGACACCGAGGATCGTGCGGGCGAGCAGCACACCGCAGACCGCGAGCACGGTGCCTTCCCCGAGCAGCGCGCGCTGGGTCAGCAGGTCGCCCCCGCCGACGAGATCCGGGGCGAACCACGCCACGGTGCCGACGGCCGCTCCGATCGCGAGGGCCCGCACGACCACGTGGATGCGGCTGCGGTCGGCGACGCGCAGACCGAGCATGACCAACCGGTTGTAGAGCGCGCCCGCGACACCGGTGAGCAGACCGACTGCGAGCACGAGCGGAGCCTGGGACAGTCGTGGTTCGGCCAGCGGCGCCAGGTGGAAGTCGGTGTTGAGTCCGAAAAGCACACGGGCACTAGCGAATCCGGTCGCCGAGGAAACAAGCGTCGCGATCGTGGTGCGCGGGTCGAATCGCTTCAGCAACTCCTCGAGCACGAAGACTCCGCCGGCGATCGGCGCGCTGAACGCGGTCGCGAGCCCCGCCGCGGCACCGCCCGCGACGAGGACGCGCAGTTCGTCACGCGTGCACCCCATCGCCCGGGCCACGATGACCCCGATATTGCCGCCCATCTGCACCGACGGACCTTCCCGGCCGAGCGCGAGACCGGAGCCGATCGATAGCAGGCCACCGAGGTATTTCACCGGCAGGATCCGGGGTCGTCCTGGCTCGGTGCGGCCCTCGACGACCGCTTCCACACGCGGTATGCCGCTGCCTTCCGCGTGGGGCTCGATCCGGTGCACCAGCCAGGCCGCGGTGGCGGTGGCGACGGCGGCGAGGCCGATCACGACGGCCGCGGTGAGCGGGCTCGAGGCGTGCGACCACCGGATCAGATCACCGCGGAGCACCGTGGCCGAACGCAGCACGACGGCGAAGCTGGCTGCCGCGATGCCGGTCAGCACGCCGATGACCGCGGCGGCCAGGGTGAAATGAAGCGTGCGTGCTGGGGAGGTGGACACCCCTCAATTGTCCACTGCAACGGTTCGAGGCTGGGAGCTTGGTCAAGCCTGTGAGGTCGAGACCCGCCACCGGGGCCGTGGCGTGGCTAGCGTTGGGATCAGCGGCAGCAGCCCGCTGCCCTTCTTTGGAGACCGGAGGTGGCTCGTGGTGAACGACGAGCAGCAGCGGACGACCGATGACCACAATTCAGGGGCGGCCCCGTCGCCCGCCGGCCAGCCGGGTGGCGGTGAGCAGCACCGGCAGCACGGCGGCGGATCGCAGAGCGCGACCGACGAGCGCAGTGAAAGCACGCACAGCCACGGCGACTCGCAGGCGACGACCAACCAGGGGGACCAGGGCCGGCACCGCGAGCGCGGCGACAGCGACGGCGACCAGAGTGATGGCGGTGGCCGGGACGAGGACCGTGGCGGCCGGGATGGCGACAACGACCGGGATGCGCAGCGGCAGCGGGAGCAGGACGAGCGAGACGCCCAGCGCCAGCAGGAGCAGTTCGCCAAAGAGCACGACCCGGACAAGCACGACGTCGAGGCGGGTGAGGAGTTCCGGCAGCGCGGTGATTGGACCGCCGACGACGGCGCGCAGCCGCAGGTCTGGGACGCGGACGGCAACCTCGTCGAGGGCAGTGAGGTCGGCGGATCGCAGCCGACCGGCGGTGGCCAGGGCGGCCCCGGCCAGTCCGACGGCGGCCAGTCCGACGGCGGACATTCCGACGGCGGCCAGGCCGAAGGCGGACACGCTGATCGCGGCGCCTCCGCCGGCGGTTCGTCGAGCATCGGGGGCGGTGCGGCCAGCTATGACGTCGGGTCATCGACCTCCGACGCGGACTCCTCGCCATCCGGGTCCTCAACCGCCGGCTCCTCGCTGGGCAGCAGTGACTCGTCGAGCGCTGAGACTGGGTCGGCGAGCGGTGACGATGGCCGTCGGACCTCCGAGCTCGACGAAGTGCGCGACGGCGGCTACTCGGTCGGTTCCGCAGCCCCCATCGACGACGGCGCGATGCCGCTCGGTCACCCGGTGAAAGGGTGGGAAGACACCAAGACCTACGCCACGCCGGAGCACCCGGCATACGCCGGAAGCGAGCCGCACGTCTGGTTCACCGACGGCGGCGCGGCTGAGCGGGCGGGCTTCCGGCCCGCGGACTAGCGGCGATAGACGCGCACGGCCGCATTGGGCAGTGGGATCTCCCAATCGATCTCGCGCACGGTGCGGCCGTGCAGCATCGCGTCAATCACGCGGTCGTTCGCACGACGATGACCAGGCGGGACACGCGCCCACTCTAGGCGCGTCCTTACACTCACCAGCGTGACGACGCGCGCTCGGGGACTGCTGGTGGCCGGCACGAGTTCGGACGCGGGCAAGTCGCTGGTGACGACCGGGCTGTGCCGAGCCCTCGCCCGTCGGGGCCTGCGGGTCGCGCCGTTCAAGGCTCAGAACATGTCCAACAACTCGATGGTGTGCGCCGACGGCAGCGAGATCGGCCGTGCGCAATATCTGCAGGCACAGGCCGCGCGCATCGCGGCGGACTCGTCGATGAACCCGGTGCTGCTCAAGCCGGGCACCGACCGGCGCACCTTCGTGGTCGTGCGGGGCCAGCCCGCAGGGACGCTGGAAGCGGGGGAGTACGCGACCGGGCGTCGGCACCTCGCCGAGGCGGCGTTCGCGGCATACGAGGAACTCAGTGCGCGAGTCGACCTGATCGTCAGCGAGGGCGCGGGGTCGCCGGCTGAAATCAACTTGCGCAGCGGCGACTACGTGAATCTCGGCCTGGCACAACGGTTTCGGCTGCCGGTTCTCCTGGTGGGGGATATCGACCGTGGTGGCGTGCTGGCCGCGCTCTATGGCACCTGGGCGCTGCTGGACGACGCCGATCGGCCCCTGCTCGCGGGCTATCTCATCAACAAATTCCGTGGGGATGAGTCAGTGCTCACCCCTGGGCTGGTCGAGATCAGCCGGCGCACCGGGCTGCCCTGTCTGGGGGTGCTGCCCTGGCTGCCGGACGTGTGGCTGGACAGCGAGGACACCCTGCAGGTCGGCCGCTGGCGACCCGAAGCCGAAGCTCCCGACGCGTTGCGGGTCGCTGTCGTGCGATTCCCGCGCGTGTCCAACGCCACCGATGTCGACGCCCTGATGACCGAGCCAGGCGTGGACGTCGCGGTCACCGCGGACCCCGCCGTATGCCGAGCCGCTCACCTGCTCGTGCTCCCCGGCTCCCGCTCCACGGTCAGCGACCTCGCCTGGCTGCGGGAACGGGGGATCGCCGGGGTGGTGCGAGAGCGCCTTGCGGAGCAGCGCCCGGTGCTCGGGATCTGTGGTGGCTATCAGATGTTGACCGCGCGCATCGAGGACGACATCGAATCCCCTTGTCCCACAACGGTTGATGGGTTGGGAGCGTTGCCGGGGACAACGCGGTTCCGGCAGGAGAAGGTGCTCGGGCGACCGCGTGGTGCGTGGCGTGGGGTGTCGGCCGGCGGCTACGAGATCCATCACGGCGTCGTGATGGATGCCGACGGTGAACCATTCCCGGGTGGCAGTGCAGTCGGCGCGGTCAGCGGCACCATGTGGCACGGCCTGCTGGAGGGCGACGACTTCCGGCGCGCCTATCTCCGCGAGGTCGCCACGCTAGCGGGCGCGTCCTGGCGGCCGGACCCCGCCGCGCCATCCTTCGCCGCGCGACGCGAGGACATGATCGACCGGCTCGCGGACGCCGTGGAGCACCACGTCGACCTGGATCGCGTGCTCGAGCTGACTCCCCTCAGCCGAGCAAACCCTTGACGTAGGCCGCCTGTCCGATGTGCTGCGTGACGTCGTTGACGACGCTCACCACGCGGGTCGCAAGGGTCACCGGCGGGTCCCAGCTGTCGTCCACGATGGCGTCGAAGTCGTTGTCCGACAACGGTTTCAAGATCTCGACCGTGCGTTGGTGCACGGCCGCGTAATAGCCGATGAGCAACTGCGGGTCGCTGATCGTGAACCGCCCGACCTCGTCGCTGGTCTGACCGTAGCCGATCGCGTCCTCGGGGTAGGGGAGCCCGAACCGGCGTGCCCAGCCGTCGGCGAGCCACACCTGGCTGGTTCCTCCGGCGCCAGCGGTGCCCGTGCCGGAGCCCTCGACGACAGCGGCCACGCCGGCGAGGTGGTCGTCCTCGACGCGAGCGAGATGCCAGATCAGCCAACCGATGGAGTTGGCGTCCGGCCGCGGCCGGTGCAGCAGATCCTGCACCGAGAGTCCGTCCACCACCTGAGGCACGGTCTCCGCGACCCGGTCGAAGGCGTCGATGAGAGCGTCGTGTGCGGTCGTCATGACCTCATTGTGCAGCGTTGTCTGCTCGCCCGTCGCCGGACGGTTACAGCGTGGTCAGTCGACGCGAGCGC
This sequence comes from Metallococcus carri, assembly GCF_011440275.1. Lineage (GTDB taxonomy): Bacteria > Actinomycetota > Actinomycetes > Actinomycetales > Dermatophilaceae > Metallococcus > Metallococcus carri. The sequence goes on from NZ_JAAOIV010000002.1 coordinate 31,069, forward strand.
GCTGCGTCACCACGATGCAGGCCAGTACCGCTACTGCCGTCAACGGCACAACGGCAGGGAATTGCTCCCCGAGCAGGAGCACCGCCCAGACCAGGGTGAGCAGGGGCTGGGCCAGTTGAAGCTGACTCGCGCGGCTCACCCCGATGAGTCCCATGCCGCGATACCAGACCACGAAACCGCCGAACTGCGAGATCGCCGCGACATAGCCGAGCCCGACGAGGGCGTGCGCTCCGAGTCGCATGGGCTCCTCAACGAGGGCGACGGCGGCCACCACAAGGTTGATCGGCGCCGCCAGCAGGACGCCCCACGCGATCACCCGCCAACCCGGCAGATGCGCGGACAGGCGACCGCCCTCGGCATACCCCGCGGCGCACACCACGAGCGCGGCGAACAGATAGCCGTCAGCCAGCGTGATGGCACCGCGGCTTTGCACGAGCGTGAAACCGATGACGATGATCGCTCCGGCAATCGCGCCCGCCCAGAAGGTCGACGACGGCCGTCGCCCGGTGCGTAGCGCTCCGATAGTTGCCGTCGCCACCGGCAGCACACCGATGACCACCGCCGAGTGTGCGGTGGACGAGGTCTGCAGGGCGAGCGTGGTGAGCAGGGGGAAGCCGACCGCACAGCCCACCGCGACGACGATGAGCCCGGGCCAGTCGTCGCGTGCGGGGAACGCGCCGCGGCTGGCGAGCAGCGCGACAGCGGCGAGGACGGCCGCGAGCGCGCCGCGAAGGCCGGCGACCGTCCACGGCCCGAAGCCCTGCAGAGCCCACGCCGTGGCGGGAAAACTGAAGGAAAAGCTCAGCACCCCGAGCGCTGCCAGTACGGTGCCGGAGGCCACGGGCGATACCGAGCCGGTCGAGATAGCGCTATTGTCAGCTGACATGACAGACGGTAGCAGCTGGGAAGCGATCGCGCGCGAGCTGGCCGACGAGGTGGCGCCGCTGCCGCCCGGGAGGCGCATCCCGACCCAGCGTGAGTTGGTTGCGCGGTATGGCGTCAGCGCGACGACCGTCGCCCGCGCGGTCGCCGCTGTGGCCGCTTCGGGTCTGATCGAATCCCAGCCCGGTGCCGGCACTTTCCGTAGTGCCAAGCAGGCGGCGCGCAACCTCGGCGACACCTCGTGGCAGGAGGCTGCGCTGGACCTCGACGGTTCGGGCAGCCGGGATGTCGACGCGATCGCGCTGGGGGCGACGGTCACGGCATACGGACCCGAAGTGGCGGATCTCAACGCGGGCTACCTGCATCCGGAGCTGCAACCGACGGTCGCGCTCGGCCGCGCTCTCAGCCGCGCCGGCCGGCGCACCGACGCCTGGCAGCGGCCCGACCCGGCGGGTTTGCCTGAGTTGCGCGATCACTTCGCCGCTCAGATCGGAGCTGGCCTGTCACGCCACGATCTGCTGGTCGTGGCAGGGGGTCAAGCAGGGCTCTCGCTCGCGCTGCGCGCCGTCGGTATGCCGGGGGACCCCGTGGTGATCGAATCGCCGACCTATCCGGGCACGCTCGCGGCGGCGCAGGCGGCCGGGCTGCGGCCGGTCCCGGTGCCGGTCGACGCCGAAGGGCTGCGGCTCGATGACCTGGAGCAGGCGCTGGTGCGCACGAAGGCGCGTGTCATCGTGGTGCAGCCGCTCTTTCAGAATCCGACCGGGGTGACGCTTTCCGTTGGGAGACAACGAGATCTGCTCGAGCTGGCCACCCAGCACGGCGCCTTCGTGATCGAGGACGACTTCGCCCGGCAGATGGCACACGCCGACGCCCGCCCGCTGCCGCCACCGCTGATCGAGCACGACACGGTCGGGACCGTGCTGCACCTGCGGTCGCTCACCAAGGTCACCTCGCCCAATCTGCGGGTGGCTGCCATCGCGGCCCGTGGACCGGTGCTGGCGCGATTGCGCGCCGCGCACATCGTGGACGCGATGTTCGTGCCGGCGCCGCTGCAGTTCACCGCGCTCGAACTGCTGACCGCCGCCTCGTGGCAGCGCACCATCCGCTCGCTCGCCGGCAACCTGACCGAGCGGCGTTCGGCGGCGCTTGCTGCTGTGACCGAGCGGCTGCCGCAGGTGGAGGTGCCGCACGTGCCCCGGGGCGGTTATCACCTGTGGCTGCGACTGCCCGCCGACCGCGACCCGCGGCAGCTGGCCGCCGTGGCGCTGGTGCACGGCGTCGCGGTGACGCCCGGGTCCAACTACTACGCCACCGCCAATCCGGCGCCGCACCTTCGGTTGAGCTATATCGGTGTCCCGTCGGTGCCCGACGTGGTGACCGGCATCGAGCGGCTCGCCCGCGCGTTCGAGACGCGTTGAGTGCACCGCGCGGCGCTCTAGGGTGGGGCGCGTGCTCGAGACCATCACCGCGACCCGGTACATCACCCCCTTGAAGGAGGGTGGGTCGCTGCCGGGTCTCATCGAGGCGGACGACTGCGGCACCTATGTGCTGAAGTTCCGCGGCGCCGGGCAGGGCCTGAAGGTGTTGGTCGCCGAGGTGCTCGTCGGCGAGCTCGCGCGAGCGCTGGGGCTCGATGTGCCCCGGCTCGCGGTGGTCGACCTGCAGGCGCCGATCGCCAAATACGAGGCCGACGAGGAGGTGCAGGATCTGCTCACCGCGAGTCTCGGATCCAACCTCGGGATCGACTTCCTGCCCGGGTCATTCGGGTATGACGGCAGCCACCCGCCAGCACCGGACACGGCGGCCGACATCCTCTGGCTGGACGCCTTCACCGCCAATGTCGACCGCACCTGGAGCAACCCGAATCTGCTGATCTGGCACCGCAATCCGTGGCTGATCGACCACGGCGCGGCGCTCTATTTCCATCACTCCTGGCCCAGCCGGGCGCCCGATCCGGAGCGTTTCGCCCGGCAACCCTTCGATGCCTCGGCGCACGTGCTGCGGGATGTCGCCTCGGATCTTGGTGCGGCGCACGAGCGGCTCGCGGCTCGGATCGACGATGCGCTATTGACGACCGTGGTGGACTCGGTGCCCGCTGAATGGCTGGAGCCGGCAGTCGGCCTCGCGGATGCGCCAGCCGTGCGAGCGGCATACCGGGATCACTTCCTCGCCCGCCTGCAGACGCCACAGATCTGGTTGCCGGGAGGTGCGTCGTGAGCCTGACGCCCTACCAATATGTCGTGCTGCGCTGCGTCCCTCGCGTCGAGCGGGAGGAATTCATCAACGTCGGCGTGATCGTCTACAGCCAGGCCGAGGACTTCCTGGATGCGGACTGGCGTGTGGACGAGGCGCGACTGCGTGCGTTCGCACCGACGCTCGACCTCGACGCCGTCCGCGCGAGCCTCGACACGGTCTGCCGGGTCTGCCGCGGTGAAACCGGCGGCGGCCTGCCCACGCTCGGCGCGCTCGGCCGCCGGTTCGGTTGGCTGTCGGCGCCGCGCAGCACCGTCATCCAGCCGGGCCCGGTGCACGGCGGCCTCACCGCTGACCCGCGCGCCGAACTCACCGCGCTGCTCGATCGCCTCGTCGTCTGATCGCGCGACGTCAGCACCCCAGCGGGTGCGGCGGTATGCCGGTGCTTGCCCGGGTCGCGCACCGCGCGTAGCGTCACGCCACTCAGGGCGGCTGCGAGTTTTCGCAGACGGGAAGGCGGAGGAATGCGACGGATACGAATGACGACGCCGCTCGCGGCAATGATGGTGCTCGCGGGATGTAATGCCCAAAACGGTTCTACGACAACCACTTCGGACCCGGTGCCCAGTGCGACTCGCACTTCGTCGAGCACCACCGCTTCCGCGTCGTCGAAGTCCGGCAGCCCGAACGGTGCTCTAGCCGCCGGCAGTCGGCTGGACGCGATCCTGGCGGCAAAAAAGCTCAAGGTGTGCACCACAGGCGACTATCGGCCCTTCAGCTACCTGGACCCGAAGACCAAGCAGCGCAGCGGGATCGATGTGACGATGGTGCAGAACCTCGCGACATCGCTTGAGGTGCCGATCGAGTGGGTGCCGACGACCTGGAAGACGCTCATGCCGGACTTCACGAGGAAGTGCGATATCGCCGTGGGTGGGGTGTCGATCTCCACCGAGCGGGCGCAGAAGGCCTTCTTCTCTGACCCGGTGGTGACCGAGGGCAAGACTCCGATCACGTTGTGCAGCAATGTGTCGAAGTATTCGACCGTCGCCCAGATCAATCAGCCGGGGGTGCGCGCGATCACTCCCGAGGGTGGCACCAACGAGAAGTTCGCCCGCGCCAACTTTCCCAAGGCAAAGATCATCGTTTGGGGCGACAACAACACGATCTTCGACCAGATCATCGCCGGCAAGGCTGATGTGATGACCACCGACGCGAGCGAGACGGTATGGGTCGCTAACACTCAACCCAAGCTGTGCGCGGTACACCCGCAGAAGCCGTTCAACTTCAGTCAGAAGGCCTACCTGCTGCCGCGGGGTGATGTTGCCTGGCAGGAGTACGTCAATGAGTGGCTCAATATCGCGCGGCATGACGGCACCTGGGCTGCGGCTACCAAGCCCTGGTTCGGTGCGACGAGGCTGGGTTAGCCGGCTAGACCGTGCGGGCGGCCGTGCGCCGCACCTGAAGGCCTTGCAGCAGCATCGAGGTCGCCAGGCACGCCCCGACGCCTTCGCCAGCGCGCAGGCGGAGGGAGAGGAGCGGTTCGAGCCCGAGTTCGCGCAGCACTAGGGCGTGTGCGCGCTCTCGACTGACCTGTCCCGCAACGAGATAGGCCTGCACCGACGGTTCGGTGCGCACCGCGAGAAGGGCAGCGATCGAAGTAGCCAGCCCGTCGAGCACCACCGGCATACCTGCGGCAACGGCGCCGAGCACGACGCCGGTGAGCACGGCGAACTCCGGTCCGCCCAAGGCGGCGAGGAGATCGATCGGATCCTGGTGGATCTTCTTGCGGGACAGGGACTTTCGCACGACGTGGATCTTGCGCTGGACGATCTCCGCATCCGAGCCCGCGCCGAGCCCGACGGTGTCCTCCGGGGCGATGCCGAGCACGGCGCACGTGAGGGCCGCGGCGACTGTCGTGTTGCCGACGCCGACCTCGCCGAGAGCCACGATGCCGTGACCCGCAGACCCGACGGCCCGACCTTCCTCGATCAGCCGCAGGACAGCGTCGGGGGAGAGGGCATCGCCCGATGCCAGGTCACCGCGTGGACCGCTCGCCCGGAGGTCGCGGGCGCCACGGACCGGCGGCCCATCGACACCGGCGTCGATCACCGTGCTGGCGAGACCGGAAGCGCTGGCGGTCGCGATGCCGACCGAGCGGCCCGCAACAGCAGCCTCGAGGACGTCGCGAGTGACCGACGCGGGGTAGGCGCTCACTCCCAGGGCGGCTACCGGATGGTCGGCGCCGACGAGCACCAGTTCGCCGCGGTCGAGGTCCGCGCCACCGATCGCGACGATGCGGTTGAGGGCACGGTCGAGCACGCCGAGAGCCTCGGGTGGCGTCAGCAGTTCGTCCGCCGCGTCGGTCGCACCGACGAGTTCGCCGGGCGCGGGTGCGCGCAGGTGAGAAACCGGCATCTGCGGACCATCCTCATCAGGCCAATGTTCTTGCAGCACAACCGAATCCAGCGGCAAACGTCGCGACCAAGCGGCGCGCTCGAGGCCGGGCGCCGGAGGCCGCTCGTCCGGCCAGCCCAGGCACAGCCAGCCGAGGGTGACGACGCCGTCGGGCAGATGCAGCAGTGCGGCGAGGTCGGCCGGTTCGAAGAGGGTGACCCAGCCCATGCCCAGCCCCACGGCGCGGGCGGTGAGCCACATGTTCTGGATCGCACAAGCGCACGACCACAGGTCGGCGTCGGGGAAGGTCGCGCGGCCCAGGACGCCCGCGGCAGGTGTGCGGCGATCGCAGGTGACCACCACGCCGAGCGGCGCCTCGCGCAGCCCCTCCAGCTTCAGGTCGAGCAACCGGGCGGCACGGTCCGGTTCGAGGTCGTTCGCTTGACGCAGCCGTGCCCGGTCGGCGAGGTATGCCGCTCGGTCGCGCACTGCCGGGTCTCGCACGACGATGAACCGCCATGGCTGGGAATGGCCGACCGAGGGTGCCCGGTGACCGGCCTCGAGGACCTGGCGCAGCAGCTCGTCCGGCACCGGATCGGGGCGGAACCGGCGGATGTCCCGACGCGCCTCGATCACCTCCGAGAGAGCCTCGGCGACTTCACCGCTGAGCGCCCAGCCACGCGGATTCGCTTGTCGTTCAACGGCACTCGTGCGGTCACCGATGGTCGGCACCGGTCGCGGCCACCGCCGCTCGTCCGTCTTCGACAGAGGATCCGCCTCGCCGGCGTGCACAGCCTCAGTTCGCGGATCCCCGTCCATGGCCTTGAGGCTACGCGTCAGGTCGCCGAGCGAGCTCGTCCGCCCGCGCCGTCCTCGACGTATGCCGGGCGCGTATGCCGCCACGTATGCCGGGTGCGCGCCATGCCGACCTCCGCTACATCGGTAGTAGAGCGCAGCGGCTGTTATAGCCGCCCTGCGACCGGTGCGAGGCGTGGCGGCTATAGCGACCAGATTCCTCTACTACGGGTGTAAAGACGCTTCTACGGATGTCGTCTGCGAGGATGCCCGGCATGGCGAGCGACCCGGCGCACCGCGACAGCGCCGACCCGCGTCGCCCGGATGTCGACCTCGGGCACCACGGCGATGCCGAGGTCGGGCCGGGGCTGCTGGACTTTGCGGTCAACGTGCGCCTGAGCCGACCGCCGCAATGGCTCGCCGACCGCATCAAGGCGAGCGTCGCCGATCTCGCGGCCTACCCCTCGACGGAGGCGGCCCGGCGGGCGATCGCCGCCGCCCACGACGTGGACCTGGCCAACGTGCTGCCGACCAACGGCGCAGCCGAAGCGTTTTCTCTTGTGGCGCAAGGCATTCCGGCGGTGCGGCCGTTGGTGGTGCATCCGCAGTTCACCGAGCCTGAGGCTGCGTTGAGGGCAGCGGGACGACGCGTCGAACGGGCCCTGCTCGGCCCCGCCGACGGCTTCCGGATGCGCTCGCTGCCGGAGGAGGCCGACCTGGTCATCATCGGCAATCCGACCAATCCCACCGGCGTGCTGCACCCCCGCGAGGCGCTGCTGAAAGTTCGCCGACCGGGCCGCACCCTTGTCATCGACGAAGCCTTCATGGATGCGGTGCCGGGAGAGATCGAGAGCCTGCTCGCGCCTGGGGCGGACCTGACCGGCGTGCTGGTGATCCGATCGCTCACCAAGACCTGGGGCCTGGCCGGGCTGCGCGCCGGGTATGTCGTCGGCGACCCCGCCCTCATCGCAACCCTGGCCCGGCATCAACCACCGTGGTCGGTGTCGACTCCCGCCGCCGTCGCCATCGAGGCATGCCTGAGCGCCGACGCTCGGGCCGAGGCAGCCGCTGCGGCGGCCACGATCGCCGCCGATCGCGACTACCTCGTCACCGGGCTGCGCCGATGCGGCCTCAGGCCGCAGCCGAGCGAGGCTCCGTTCGTGCTGGTCGAGAGCCGACGTCACGAGCGCCTGCGAGAAGCGTTGCGCGACAAGGGAATCGCCGTTCGCCGCGGTGACACTTTCCCGGGCCTGGGCCCGCAGTGGGTGCGCATCGCCGTCCGCGACCGCGCGACGACCGATCGCCTGTTGGACGCATTGGCCGCCATCCGGGACGAAACCGACGGCGAGCCCGACAACGACGCCGCCGACGCATCGCAGGAGGTGGCATGCGCGACGGACTTCGCCTCGCAGTCGGCACCCTGACCATCGTCCCGACCGGCCAGGTCGCGCCGATCACCCGCGACACCGCGGCCCGTGCCATGGTGCTCGCCCCCGTCGCTGCGCTCCCGGTCGCGATCGCCGCCGCTCTGATGGCAGCCGCCGGTGACTTCCTCGGGCTGCCCGCCTTGCTTACCGCCGTGCTGATCGTGGCCGCGAACGGGCTGCTCACCCGCGGCATGCACCTGGACGGACTCGCCGACACCGTCGACGGATTCGGCGCCGGGTGGGACCGGGCACGCGCCCTCGAGGTGATGCGCAAGGGTGACGTCGGCCCGATGGGCGCGGTCGCGCTGGTCGTGTTCGTCGTCGCCCAGACGGTCGCCATCGCCGCCTGCCTCGACCGCCCGTGGGGACCGCTCGTGATCGCCGCAGTGATCGTCACCTCGCGTGCGGCCTGCGCGATCGTATGCCGAGCCGGGGTCACCCCCGCGAGAAGCGACGGTCTCGGCAGCCCCATGGCGGGCGCCGTGCCGACCGCAGCCGCGCTGGTCGTCGCGCTCACGGTCACCGTGGTCCTCGCCTGCACCGTCACGCCGTTCTGGCAGGGCGCACTGGCAGCGGCAGCCGGCCTGGGGGCGGCATACCTGGTGGAACGCAAGGCAACTCGCGTCCTCGGCGGCGTGACCGGGGACGTGATCGGGGCAGCGATCAGCGTCACCGAGACGGTGATCTTGATCGTGCTCGCGGCGAAGGGATGGCGATGAGGACGCTCGTCACCGGCGGGGTGCGCAGCGGCAAATCGCGCACCGCCGAGGAACTGATGGCCGGTCACGAAGCCGTCATCTATGTCGCGCCCGCACCGTTCGACCCCACGCAGGATGACGAGTGGGCCGCGCGGATCGCCGAGCATCAAGCGCGCCGCCCGGCGCATTGGCGGACCGTCGAAACCCTGGCTGCCGCTGACTTGCTGCGCGAGTCCCATGGGCCGGTGCTGATCGACTGCCTCGGCACCTGGCTCACCGGGACGCTCGACGAACTCGGTGCTTGGCAGGACGACGAGCAGGTATGGCGGCCCCGGTTGCGTGAGCGGGTCGAAGACCTGGTCGCCGCCTGGTCGGCGACCGCAGGCCCGGTGGTCGCGGTGACCAATGAGGTCGGCTGGGGTCTGGTCAGCGAGCATCGGTCGGGGCGGATCTTCGCCGACGAGTTGGGCCGCCTGAACGCGCGCATCGCGGGAGTCAGCGACGAGGTGCTGCTCGTGGTCGCGGGTCGCGTGCTGCGGCTGCCGTGAAGCACCACCGCGCCGCGGGGCTGGTGCTCGGCGTCGCGTTCGACCATGCCTTCGGCGACCCGCGCCGGTGGCACCCGGTCGCCGGATTCGGTTGGGTGGCAACGCATTTGGAGCAACGCACCTATCCGATCGACGCCACGAGCCGACGCCTCGCCGGCGCGGCCCACACCGCCGTGCTCGTCGCCACCGCGGCCGCGACCGGCGCGCTCGCCGAGCGAGGCAGCCGGCGACCCATCCTCGTCACCGCCATCGCCACCTGGGTCGTGCTCGGTGGCCGCTCGCTCGACCGCGAAGCCACCGCGATCGCGCACCTGCTGGCGAAGGACGATCTCGCCGGGGCACGCCAGCGCATCCGCCATCTCGTCGGCCGCGACCCCACCGGACTGACCGCCGACGAGATCGCCCGCGCCTGCGTGGAGTCGATCGCCGAGAACACCTCCGACGCCGTCGTCGCACCCTTGCTGTGGGGCGCGACGGCCGGCATACCGGGTCTGTTCGGCTATCGCGCGGTGAACACCCTCGACGCGATGATCGGCCACCGCACCGAGCGCTATCGCGAGTTCGGTATGCCGGCCGCCCGCCTCGATGACGTGGCCAACTGGCTGCCGGCGCGACTCACGGCAGCGCTCGTCGCAGCCGCAGCACCCGTCGTGGGCGGCGCGCCGAGAGCGGCGCTGCGCGCCTGGCGGCGCGACGCACGACAGCACCCGAGCCCCAATGCCGGACCGGTCGAGGCGTCCTTCGCGGGAGCCCTCGGGGTCCGGCTCGGTGGCGTCAACCGCTATGGCAACCGGGTCGAAGACCGGGGACACCTCGGCGAGGGACCCGCACCCACGCCCGCGGATATCGCCCGGGTGGTGCGGCTCAGCCGGGCGGTGCAGCTCGCGGCGCTGGCCGTCTCGGTCATGATCGCCGGACGCAGCGAGGCTCCCCGTCGCTCATTGTTGCCAGCGACCATCGCCATCGTCGGACACCGCCACCGCCCGGCAGGCGACGCGGCATAGGGTCGCTGTCATGCCTCGCCCCGACGTGAAGTTCTGCCGCCTGTGCGGGACGGCGATGACCACGACGATCCCGCCGATGGAGGACCGCGAGCGCGCGACCTGCCCCTCCTGCGGCTATATCGACTACCTCAACCCGATCAATGTGGTCGGCACCGTCACCACGCACGGCGAGGGTGATGAGCTACGAATCCTGTTGTGCCGCCGCAATATTGAGCCGCGCAAGGGTTTCTGGACGCTGCCCGCCGGCTTCCTCGAACTCGACGAGAGCGTGGTGGAAGGCGCCGCCCGCGAGACGCGGGAGGAGGCCGGGGTCAACCCGCGGATGGGGGAGCTGTTCACCGTGATCGATGCGGTCCGGCCCGGCCAGGTGCACCTGTTCTTCCGTGCCACGGCCGACACCCTCGAGGTCGACCCCGGGCCGGAGACCATCGAGTGCTGGTGGGTGCAGCCGGAGGAGATCCCCTGGGAGGAGTTGTCCTTCCAGACCGTGCAACTCACCCTGCGGCACTGGGTCGACGACCACGCCGCCGGCGAGTTCACCCTGCACCACGAGGTCGTCGGACGGATGCTGCCGTGACCACGCCCGGCCCGGTGACCGACGCCGACATCCCTGCTTATGTGGCCGCGCTCGGGCTGCCCGGGCTGGCCGATATCCACGTGCACTTCCTGCCCGAACCCATGCTGCGCAAGGTGTGGGCCTATTTCGCCGATGCCGAAGCCAACTACGGCCGCGCCTGGCCGATCCACTACGAGCTGCCCGAGCAGGAGCGACTGCGGCTGGTCCGGTCGTTCGGGCTGAAGGCCATTCCCGCGCTCACCTATCCGCACAAGCCCGGCATGGCGCGGTGGCTCAACGAGTGGGGCGCGCAGTTCGCCGCCCGCGAGCCGGACGTCATACCGTGCGCGACGCTCTATCCCGAGCCCGGCGTCGCGGACTACCTCGGCGACGCCCTCGCAGCCGGTGCGCGCCTGATCAAGATGCACGTCCAGGTCGGCGGCTACTCACCGGACGATCCGCTGCTCGACGACGCGTGGGGCTTGCTCGCCGACACGCGCGTCCCCGTCGTGCTGCACGCCGGATCGGCGCCGCTGCCCGGCGAGTTCACCGGCCCCGCGCCGGTCGCCCGGGTGCTCCAGCGGCACCCGGATCTCGCCCTGGTCATCGCCCATCTCGGTATGCCGGAGTACGACGCCTTCGCCGACCTCGCCGAGCGCTTCGAGCGGGTGCATCTGGACACCACGATGAACGGGACCGACTTCACCGAGGCGGTCGCACCGCTGCCCCCGGCATACATCCGGCGGCTCGGCACGCTGGGGGACAAGGTGGTCCTCGGCAGCGACTTCCCGAACATCCCCTATCCCTACGCGCACCAACTGCAGGCCCTGGCCCGGCTGGACCTCGGCGATGAGTGGATGCGAAAGGTGCTGTGGCACAACGGAGCTCGGCTGCTGGGACTGGATTGACCAAACTGCGGACCGGCCCGATTTGACAAGCTAAGGTAAGGCTAACCTAGGCTCACCCGCGTTTGCTGTTCCCGACGAATGGACTCATCCCGTGCCCACGCGCCGCTCACTTGCCCTCGCCCTGCTCCTCGCGCCGGCCCTCGCCGCCTGCGGATCCGGTGGTTCCTCGACCGGTTCGACCGGAGCAAGCAGCTCCTCGAGCTCAAGCTCGAGCTCGAGCTCCGACTCGGCGACCGGGTCGAGCACCTCGAGCTCGAGCGCGTCGTCCTCCGCCCCCAAGCCGAGCGGCACCATCACCGTCTACAACGCCCAGCACGAGGGTCTGACCAAGGAATGGGTGGACGGGTTCACCAAGGCCACCGGCGTCAAGGTCGTCATGCGCAACGGCGACGACACCGAGATGGCCAACCAGATCGTGGCCGAGGGTGCCAAGTCACCCGCCGACGTCTTCCTCACCGAGAACTCGCCGTCGATGTCGCTGGTGGAGAACAAGGGGCTGTTCGCCAAGATCGACCCGGCCACCCTCGCCCAGGTGCCCGCGGACTACCGCCCGGGCACCGGCATGTGGACCGGCATCGGCGCCCGCTCGACGGTCTTCGTCTACAACAAGTCCAAGCTGAAGCCGAACCAGATGCCGGCCTCGATCATGGACCTGGCCAAGCCGGAGTGGAAGGGCCGCTGGGGCGCCTCGCCGTCCGGTGCGGACTTCCAGGCGATCGTGAGTGCGATGCTGCAGCTCAAGGGCAAGGACGCCACGCTCGCCTGGCTGAAGGCGATGCAGACCAACGTCAAGACCTACAAGGGCAACACCAGCGTGCTCAAGGCGGTCAACGCCGGCCAGGTCGACGGCGGCGTGATCTTCCACTACTACTACTTCGGCGACCAGGCCAAGAACGGTGGCGCCAACAGCAACAACGTCGGCTCCTACTACTTCAAGAAGCAGGACCCGGGCGCGTTCGTGTCGGTGTCCGGTGGTGGCGTGCTGAAGTCCAGCAAGAACCCGGTCGCGGCTCAGGCCTTCGTGAAGTACATCACCAGCAAGGCCGGCCAGGAGGTGCTGAAGAACGGCACGTCCTTCGAGTACCCGGTCGGCTCGGGGGTCACGCCCAACGCCAAGCTCGTCCCGCTCGCCGAGTTGCAGGCTCCGAAGGTCGACCCGGCCACGCTCAACGGCCCGGAGGTCGTCAACCTCATGCAGGAAGCGGGTCTGCTCTGACCCTTGCACTGCCGCGACAGGGCGGCCGTCCACCTCTGGTGGCGGTCGTCCTGTCGCTGTGCGTGGCGGCGCTCAGCCTGCTGCCGCTGGTCTACGTCGCCCGGGCGACCGAGCAGACCGGCGTGGGCGCGATGGCCCGGCTGATCTTCCGCGGGCGCGTCCGCGAGCTGCTCGGCAACACCGTCCAGCTCGTCGGCGTCGCGGTGCCGCTGTGTCTCGTCATCGGGATTGGCGCCGCGCTGGCCGTTGAACGGGTGCGCCTGCCCCTGCGGGGGTTGGCGGCCGCGCTGCTCGCGGCGCCCCTGGCGGTGCCGGCATTCGTCAACAGCTACGCCTGGGCGACGGTCTGGCCGGGCATCGGCGGGTTGCGCGGTGCGGTGCTCATCTCGGTGTTGTCCTACTACCCCTTCGTCTACATCCCCGTGCTGGCCGCCCTGCGGCGCCTGGACCCGGCGGTCGAGGAGTCGGCTCGCTCCCTCGGGTTGTCCGGCCCGGCGGTCGTATGGCGGGTCGTCCTGCCGCAACTTCGGCTGCCGGCCCTCGGTGGCGCGCTGCTCGTCGCGGTGCACCTGCTCGCCGAATACGGCGCCTTCGCCTTCGTGCGCTTCGACACCTTCACCACCGCGATTTACGACCAATACCGCACAACCTTCGCCGGCCCGGCAGCGGCCGCTCTCTCGGCGGTGCTGGTGCTGCTCTGCCTGCTGCTGCTCGTCCTCGAGGCCGGCACTCGCGGCCGCGAACGCTACGAGCGCATCGGCGGCGGCGCCGCAGCCCGGGTCCGGCCGGTGCGGCTCGGAGCGGGCGGCATACCCGTGGCACTCGGGATCCTCGCGGTGCTCGGCGCCGCCCTCGGCGTGCCCGCCTGGAGCCTCACCACCTGGCTGACCGCGCGCGGAGGGGAGTGGACCGCGGAGCTGCCGACCATCGTGTGGACGACGCTGCGCTTCTCGCTGCTGGCTGGCCTGCTCACCACGGTCGCCGCGCTGCCGCTCGCCTGGCTGTCCGTGCGGCGTCCGGGCCGCTGGACGCGGGCCCTGGAGGGCACCACCTTCGTGGCGACCTCGCTGCCCGGCATCGTGGTCGCCCTCGCCCTGGTGACGCTGTCGCTCGATCTGCTGCCCGCGGTCTACCAGACCTCCACCTTGCTCGTTTTCGCGTATGCCGTGCTCTTCCTGCCGCGCGCCCTCGTGACGGTGCGTGCTGGCCTGGCCCAGGCTCCACGGCGGCTGGAGGAGATCGCCATGTCGCTCGGGTGCCCACGCTGGCTGGCGCTGGTCCGCGTCACCATCCCGATCCTGGCGCCGGCGTTGCTGGGCTCGATCGCGCTGGCCTTCCTCGGCGCGGCCGGTGAGCTGTCGGCCACCCTGCTGCTCGCGCCGACCGGCACCGACACTCTCGCCACCCGCTTCTGGTCGCTGAGCAATGAACTGGACTACGCGGGGGCCGCGCCATACGCCCTCCTGCTGGTGGTGCTGTCGTTGCCGATGACCTACCTGCTCTACCGTCAGTCTCGAGAGGACGGTTGATGCTCAGCGTTCAGGACGTGACCAAGACCCTCGCCGGACAGCAGGTCCTGCGCGGGGTCTCCTTCGACGTGCCCGCTGGATCGGTCGCCGCGGTTGTCGGACCGAGCGGCTGCGGCAAGACGACCTTGCTGCGCTGCATCGCCGGCTTCGAGACGCCGACGTCCGGCACGGTGACGATCGACGGTCGCGAGGTGTCGGGTGCGGCCACCGTGCCGCCGCACAAGCGCGGGGTCGGCTATGTCGCCCAGGACGGCGCGCTCTTCCCGCACCTGACGGTCAAGGGCAATGTCGGCTTCGGCCTGCCGCGCCGCGACCGTACGCCCGGCCGGATCGCCTCCTTGCTCGAGGCCGTGTCCTTGGACCCGGCGCTCGCCTCTCGGCGCCCGCACGAACTCTCCGGCGGACAGCAGCAGCGCGTCGCCCTCGCTCGAGCGATTGCCTTGCGGCCCAAGGTGATGCTGCTCGACGAGCCCTTCTCGGCGCTCGACACCGGGTTGCGGGCGCGCACCCGCGAGAGCATCGGTGCGGTGCTGCGCGACGCCGGCATCACGACGGTGCTGGTCACCCACGATCAGGCCGAGGCATTGTCCTTCGCCGATCAGGTCGCGGTGATGTCCGGCGGCAGCTTCCGCCAGGTCGGGGCGCCCACCCAGCTCTACACCGAGGCGATCGACCTCGACACCGCGCGCTTCCTCGGCGAGACCATCGAGCTGTCCGGAGTGGTGTCCGGCAGCACGGCCCACACCGCATTCGGTGACCTGCCGGTCGTCGCGACCGAGCCCGGTGAAGCGGTGATCATGTTGCGCCCCAGTCAAGTTCGGCTGGTGCGGGCGTCCGGAGCGGCCGCTGCGACGGTCAGCCGGATCGAGGATCAGGGCGACCACCAGCACGTCATTCTGGCCGCCGACGGTGTGCCCGAACTGCTCGTCGACGTGCCCTCCTGGGACGTGCCGCAGCCGGGCGAACGGGTGTCGCTGAGCGTGAGCGGCGCTGCGATCGCCTACCCGGGCTCGCCGGCCCACGCCTGACGGTCCTCGCGCCGCGGGTCGTTTACGGTCGCGATCTCGTCGCCGAACCGTTGCACCGGCCGGCGCTCGGTGTCGTATGCCGCCCAGCCCGGCTCGCCGTCCGTCGCGAAGCGCACCCAGGCGGCGTGCATCTGCGTCGCGAGCTCGTGGGGTGCGTCCGATCCCGCCATGCCCTCGCGGGCCGCGGCGAGGGTGTCGAAGACGAACGGCAGCTCGAGCGCGTGACAGGCGCCAAGCGCCTGCACCGTTGTGCGCCAATCGAATTCGTAGAGGTGCACCGGTGCGTGGTCGAGCTGACCCTGGGCCAGCCGCAGCGTGGGCTGGGTGAAGAGCAGGTCGGTGACGACGGCCGAGAAGACGTCGGCTGCAGCGGCGCCGGGGCGGCGCTCGGCATACCCGTCGACGACCTGGGCGGGCACGCCGAAGCGGGCGAGGGCAGGTCGCAGGGTGTCCTCGGTGATCTGGGCACCCATCCCCAGCCCGATGCTCCACAGGTTGAACTCCTGGGTGGTCGAGCCGATCAGCAGCGGGATGCCCGCTGCCGAACCGGACCCGATCAGGCGCTCCGGGGCACCGCTCAGCAGGTCACCATCGATCGCGGGGAAGACGGGCATGATGCCGAAGCCACCGGTGATCGTCGTCGCGCCCCAGCGGGCCGGGTCGGGGTCGAGGATCATCGCGAGCGACACCTCGGTCTGCGCCTGCAGCAGCCGGTCGGGCTCGACCGCGCCCAGAGCCGCAGCCGTCGGCTGGACACCGAGCACCCGGGCGACTTCGGCGGTGACCTTGCCCAGGTCGTCCGGCGCGCCCGCAGAGACCCCGCCGCCGCTTTGGATGATCGCGCGGTGGAAGAGCCCGCGCGCCTGCGGCGTCGCCATCAGCGTCGCGACGCTCATCCCGCCCGCGGATTCGCCCATGATCGTGACCTTGCCGGGGTCGCCGCCGAAGGCGGCGATGTTGTCGCGCACCCACTCCAGCGCGGCGATCTGGTCGCGGATGCCGAGGTTGGTCGGCGCGTCCGGCAGCACCGGGAAGCCCGGCACGCCGAGGCGGTAGTTGATGCCGACCAGCACGACGCCGTCGCGGGCGAAGGCGTCGCCGTCGTAGGTCGCGATCGAGTTCGCGCCGCGCACGAAGGCTCCGCCGTGGATCCACACCACCACCGGCAGCCCCTGCGCGCCCGGGTCCGGGGTCCACACCGCGACATTGAGGTAGTCGTCGCCGGGGTCGATCGCGTTGGGCAGCAACCGATCCATCCCTGCCGGGTAGGGGCCTTGCAGCGAGGTCGGGCCGTGCTCGGTCGCGTCCCGCACCCCGTCCCAGGGCTGGCGTGGCTGCGCGGCAGCGAATCGCGCTGCGCCGACGGCAGGCTCGGCATACGGCACACCGAGGAAGGCGACACCATGCTCGGTGCGCTTGCCGCGCAACTGACCGGAGGAGATTGTGACGATCGGTTCGCTCATGAGCCGATCCTGCCCCGTCGGTGGCGCCAGCGTGGCGCGACCCGGCGGAATGCGGTGGACCGCGATGCGGCGGCCCGCGAGGCTGGCGGCATGACGACCAGCGACCTGTGGGACGAGGACACGGCCAGGCGGTATGACGAGACCTCGGCGGAGATGTTCGACCCGAGTGTCCTCGACCCGGCGGTCGACGTCCTCGCGGAGCTCGCCGGGCACGGCCCGGCACTGGAGTTCGCGATCGGGACCGGACGAGTCGGCATACCGTTGCGGGACAGGGGGATTCAGGTCACCGGAATCGAGTTGTCCCAGCCGATGGTCGACCAGCTGCGACGCCGCGCGGACGCCGACCGCGTCCCGGTCACGGTCGGCGACATGGCGACGACGCGGGTCGAGGGCGACTTCAGCCTGGTCTATCTGGTGTGGAACTCGATCTCCAACCTGCGCACCCAGTCCGAGCAGGTGGGGTGCTTCCGCAATGCCGCTCGGCATCTGCGCCCCGGAGGCCGCTTCGTGATCGAGCTGTGGGTGCCGCCGATCCGGCGGATGCCACCCGGGCAGCACGCGGTGCCGATGACGGCCACCGACGAACACCTGGTCTTCGACACCTACGACCTGGTCACCCAGCAGTCGACCTCGCAGCACTACTGGACCGAGCCGGACGGCTCGGTGCGGCACGGGGTTGGCCGGTTCCGCTACATCTGGCCGGCCGAGTGCGACCTGATGGCGCAACTCGCCGGGATGGAGCTCGAGGCGCGGTATGCCGACTGGCACCGGCAGCCGTTCACCGCTGACTCCCAATCGCACGTCTCTGTCTGGCGACGTCGCTGAGCAGGGGGCCCGCAGCCGAGCCCGAGAACGGATCAAGCGGCAGGCCAGGTGTGGAACGCGCTACTCATTTCCGGTTACACAATGCGTGCTACAGTGGAACATCGATGCATGACGCCGAAGTGGACGGCCTCCAGCGACAAGCATGGGGTAGCCCGGCCAGATCAGGCTTACGCGATCGCGCACCGGACCTACGTCGACCACTTGCCGCAAGAGAGCATCGACGACGGCGAGGTGTGGCTGTTCATCGGCCCACGGCACGCACAGGCACTGCCCGAGGATGAGATCGAGGTCCTGGTGAACGTGTATAGCGACGGTAGACCGGCGCGGATCTTCCACGCTATGCCCCTCGGGCCGAAGTTCCGACGCCACCGAGAGGAGAACCCCCATGACTAAGAAGCAGAAGACCGAGGCGACCGACGAGCAGTTGGCGGCGCTGGCCGAGCGGCTGCAGGACCCGGAGCACGCCATCGTCAGCGGCGGTGTGGCCAGCGACCCGGTCGCGGCCGACGGACGCGCGCTGCTGGAGCGCGAGTACGGCTCGACGGCCGAACTTGACCAGATGCTGCGCCAGGCCGGCCGGCCCAAGGTCGGCCAGACCGCCCGCGGCTCCTCCCCGACTGTCCGCGGGCGGATCAGCGAGGCCGACTACGCCGCGTTCAAGCGCCTCGCCGAGGCCACCGGACGCAGCCAGTCTGAGCTTGTCCGCGAAGCAGTGCACGACATGCTGACCCGCCACCAAACGGCCAGCTGAGCACTACCTCGTCTGTCGATCATGAACAGGTCGACGACGGACGCAGTGACGGGCACCGGGGAACGTGCCGGCCGCACCTCGGTGATGGCCACGCGCACACACCACTAGGCCTCACCGACCAGCCAGGGCGAAGCACCGCGCCACCACCTCTCACCCCACGCGACGGTCGGCGACGTCGCTCGGAGGATTGGTGCCCGCAACGTGCACGACACGCCGCGTTCCTGACAATCACCAGACGACCTCGGCCGTCGCGTGGAGTCCCCTACGCGCGGTTCAGCCGGTCGTTAGGGGCGACGCAGGTCGCGCCAGTCAGGCAGCCGGGTGAATCCGGCCGACACATAGGCGGCGACGCCGCGGGTGTTCGCGCTGGGCGTGCAGACCGTCACGCTGGAGGCGCCCATCTCGCGCAGCGCGGCGGCCGCAGCGTGGGTGATGCCGCGGCCGTAGCCCTTGCCGCGGAAGTCCCGGTGCCCGCCGAGCGGCTCGATCAGCCCGGGACGACCTTCTCCGGCGGACCAGACCGTGGCCGCGGCGACCGCGTCCTCGCCCGCATAGCCGAGCAGGCACCGGGCGTCGGCGTATGCCGGGCCGGCCGCCATCGCCCGCCACTTGGCGAGGGTGAAGGTGGAGGTGTCGAAGGACGCTTTGTGCACGTCAACTCGCAGCTGCGCATCGTCCGGCCCGACGATCTCGATCCGCAGGCCGCTGTCCTCGACCGGGGCGGCGAGGCTGCGGTGCAGCGGCGTCCACGGCTCGTCCTCGGTCCAGCCGGCCTCGGTCAGGTGGCGCGAGAGTGCGCCGCCGAAGCGGGCCTCGACGGCGCCCCCACCCGCGGTGAGCACGCCACGGTCGGGATCGGCCAGGTCGGCGGTCATCGCCGCGGCGAGGTCGTCGTCCTCCCAGAGGTCGGGAGCGGCCGCGATCCGCGCGACGTCCCCGTCGGTCATCGCGACGGCGACGATGCGACCGTCGCGGGTCCAGGTGCGCAGGGCCGCTGCAATCGCTTCCGCGCCGTCGCGCTGGTTCCAGCCGATGTCACCCGGGTGGAGCTGCACCGGGCCGCCTTCGATCTGCCATTCGGCGACGGCGGTGATGACGGTGGCCAGGTCCTCGACCGTCGGAGTGTGCAGGGAGATGGACATGCGGTCACTCCACCACGCCGAGGGGAGCACCGGCCAGCGATTTGTCAGCCCGCGCGCGCCTCGAGCTCCAGCAGGACGCGCTTGGCGGCCTGGCCCCCGGCATACTCCCCGATGCTGCCGTCGGAGCGCAGCACCCGGTGACAGGGCACGAGGATCGGCAGCGGATTGGTCGCGCAAGCCGAGCCCACCGCCCGGGCCGCGCGCGGATGGCCGAGCTGCTGCGCGAGCCGGCCGTATGACGAGGTGGTGCCGTAGCCGATCGAGCTCAGCTGTCGCTGCACCTCGCCACGGAAGCCGTGCGACAGTCGCCGGTCGAGCGGCAGGTCGAAGGTCGAGCGCGAGCCGGCGAAGTATTCCTCAAGCTCACGTTGAGCGTGATCGAATCGCTTGCGGGACAGCAGGATTCGCGACCCCACGGCATCGGCGAGCCGGGCCAGGACGGCGTCGAAATCCTCTCGGGCGAAGGCGACGCGCACCACGCCCGTCTCGGTCGCGGCGAGCAGCAGTTCGCCGACGGGGGAGTCGACCGTGCGATAGGCGAGGTCCAGGTCCCCACCGGCGTATGCCGAGTCGGCGAGCCGCTCGCGCAGGTCGTCCAGTCGGGTGTCGTCCACATCGAAGCGCATCACTCGTCCTCCTTCAGCACGGTGCGCAGGGTCTTCATGCCGTCCGCCGCCGCCCGGCGGGCCGCTTCGGGTGAGCCGCCCACGAGGGCGGCGACCTCGGCATACGGCAGTCCGCCGAGGTGGTGGTAGGCGACCGCGAGGCGCTGTCGCTCGGGCAGCGACCGCACGGCTTCCCAGACGGTGAGGGCGGTCGCGGGGTCCGGGTCGACGGTGCACGCTGGCACCTGATCGATCGGCAGGGTCCGGCGGCGGCGGACGATGTCGAGCGCCTTGCGGTGGGCGATGGTGACCAGCCAGGCCTCGACATTCGCGTCCTCGGCCAGGCTCGGCCAGGCACGCAGCGCCGCGAGGAAGGTCTCCGACCAGGCGTCCTCGGCCTCAGGATCACCGCCGAGCACCGCCCGGCATACGCGCAGCACGGTCGCCCCGTGGTGCTCGACGGCTCGCTCGAAGGGTGCCCGCACTAGAAGAGCGCGGGCGCCACCGCACCCTCGAGTTCGAGCAGGCGGCGCTTGCGATCGAGGCCACCGGCGAAACCGGTCAGCGAGCCATCAGCGCCGACGACGCGGTGGCACGGGATGACGATGGAGATCGGGTTGTGCCCGACCGCCTGTCCGACGGCCTGCGCGATCGCACCATCACCGATCTCGCGGGCGATCTCGCCATAGGTGACGGTCGTGCCGCGCGGGATCCGCCGCAGCCGGGCCCAGACGAGTTCCTGCAGCGGCGAACCTGAGGTGCGCACCGGCAGGTCAAAATCGTCGCGCTCGCCGCGCAGGTAGGCGAGCAGTTGCTCCGCCGCCTTCGCGAGCACCGGATCGTCGGCCGCGCTCACCCGCGCGCCGAGGGTCGCCGCGGTCGTTGGATAGCGGTGCTGCTCGAACCAGATGCCGACGATCGCCTCGCCGTCGGCGGCGATGGTGAGCGGACCGACGGGCGAGTCGACGATCGCGTGTCGTGCAGGCATGGCCCCTGCCCCTTTCCGTTGAGTCGCAGGGTAGACGCCGGCACCGACGGATTCGTGAGGTCAGTCCTGGGATTCGCTGATCGGTTCCGTGCCGGTCGCGAGGCGCGAGTGGCGGTAGCCGTAGAACGCATAGATCAGCAGGCCGATCACCAGCCAGACCAGGAACCGGATCCAGGTCTCCACCGACAAGGCCGCCATCAGCGCGACACAGGACAGCGCGGAGATGATCGGCAGCAGCGGCACCTGCGGCGTGCGGAACGGTCGCTTCATCCGCGGCTTGGTGCGCCGCAGCACCGCGACCGCGATCGACACCACGACGAAGGCGAACAGCGTGCCGATCGAGACCATCTCGGCCAGCACGTCGAGCGGGACGAAGCCGGCGAGCAGGCAGACCACCGCGGTCGTGGCCAGGGTGATGCGCATCGGGGTGTGGAACTTCGGGTGCACCGCGCCGACCGAGGGCGGCAGCAACCCGTCGCGGCAGAGCGCGAAGCCGATGCGGCCCATCGCGACGATGTCGACCAGGATCACCGAGCTCAGGCCGGCGACGGCGGCGATGCCGATGAGGATCGAGGCCCAGCCCATGCCCACCTGGTCGAAGGCGTCCGACAACGGTGCGCCGGTGGACAGGTTGGTGTACTTCACCATGCCGGTCAGCACGAAACAGACCGCGAGATAGAGCACGGTGCAGATGACCAGCGTGCCGATGAGGCCGCGGGGCATGTCCTTGGCCGGGTCCTTGGTCTCCTCGCCGAGGTTGGCGACCGCCTCGAAACCGCTGTAGGCGAAGAAGACGACCGCCGAGGCGACGAGGATGCCGGCGAAACCGAAGGACGAGGGCTCCACGCCGCTGACGAACTGCCACAGCGGCTGGGTCAGCCCGGAGGCCTTCTCGGCCGGCGGCTGCGACGGCGGCACGAACGGGCTGAGGTTGGCGGCCTTCACAAAGAAGATGCCGACCACGACGATGAAGACACAGACCGAGACCTTGATGATCACCAGCGCGTTGGTGACCAGCTTGGACTCCCGGATGCCGACCGCGGCGACGATGCCGAGCACCAGCGCGATCGCGATAGCGCCGAGGTTGACCGTCGACTTCTCACCGAAGAAGGTGGTCGGCAGGTTGAGCGCCTCCTGCAGATAACCCGACCAGCCGCGCGAGACCACCGCCGCGCCGAGCGCGAACTCTAGCACCAGGTCCCAGGCGATGATCCAGGCGAAGATCTCACCGATCGTCGTATAGGCATAGGTGTATGACGAGCCCGCGGTCGGCACCGCGGCAGCGAGCTCGGCATAACACAGCGCGGCGAGCAGGCTCACCAGGCCAGCGATGGCGAACGAGACGATGATCGCCGGGCCGGCGTGGTTCTTGGCCTCGATGCCGGTGAGGGTGAAGATCCCGGTGCCGATGACGATGCCGATCCCGAAGCCCATCAGGTCCCAGGCGGTCAGTCGTTTGCTCAACCGGGCGTGGTGCCCGCCGTCGGATCCTTCGTCGTTTTGCCGGAGGACGGTGTCAACGTCCTTGGTGCGGACCAGTGAGCGGGAAGGCATAACGAGGGATTCTAGGACCTATTTCCCACGACTCAGGTATGCCGTGCGCTCTGGGCGGTTGCGGCCGCGCACGAGGCGCACCGCGACCAGCCAGGACAGGCCGACCAGGCCGGTGCCGAGCAGGAGACCGCCCACCACATCACTGGGGTAATGCGCACCGAGCAATACCCGATCGGCCGCCACCAGAGCAAGAAAGGCCACCGTGGCGATGACCGCGAGCCGGCGACCGGCTGGGCCCGCCACCGGGGCGAAGACCAGCCACAGGACGCTCACGACGACGGCGGCATTCATCGCGTGCCCGGAGGGGAAGGCGTAGCCGTGGAGGCGGGTGATGGGTTCGGCGAGCTCTGGTCGTGGCCGGCGCAACACGAGCTTGGAGAGTCCGGCGAGGATCCAGCAGGCTGGCAGCGTGCCGGCCGCCCACGCCGCCCGGAGCCGCAGACCGGAGTGCCGCAGCGCGGCGGCGAGCACGGCGAGCGCCGCCAGCAGATAGAGCATGACCGGGTGGGCGAGCGTTTGCACCAGCAGCAGGAAGTCCCGCACCGCCGGATGCGGCCGGACCTGATCGGTCGCCCACCGCACCGATTGGGCGTCGAGGTTCATCAGCGGTGCGAAGCGCGCCCCGACCGCCAGGCTCACCACCAGCCCGAGGATGCCGCCGATGACGAACCCTCGGGCCATCCGGTCACTGGGCTGTGTGTGCACCCGACAGTTCTACCGGCACGATGTCCCCGTGGACAGCGAACGAATGCACTGCCGGGTGTGGAAGAACGGCAAGCTGATCGGCACCGAGGTAGCCCGGGACAAGATCCTCGACGCGTTGCGCGACCCCGACCACCTGGTCTGGCTCGACCTGGTCGAGGCCACCGCTGAGGAATTCGCCTGGATCGCCGAGGCCTTCCAATTGGCTCCGACCGAGATCGAGGACATCACCGCGCCGCACGAGCGGCCCAAGGTCACCCGGCGCGGCACCCACCTGTTCTTCACCACCTATTCCGCCACGGTGGTCGACGGCGAACTGCGGATGCGGCGAATCTCCGGATTCGTCCTGCCGCAGGGCATGGTCACCGTCCGGCAGGCGGATTTCCCGATCGAAGCGGCGCTGCGCACCTGGGAGGAGAACGCCGACCTGCTGGCGCACGGTCCACGAGCGCTGGTGCACGGGTTGATGGACTCGGTCGTCGACGGCCACTTCGAGACCATTCAGACCTTCGATGACCGGGTCGAAGCCCTCGACGACGTGCTCTTCGAGCGCGAGCGCACCGGGCCGGACTTCCTGCGTGAGATCTACGGCTTGCGCCGCGACCTGGTGTCCTTGCGGCGGGTGGTGCTGCCGATGCGAGAGGTCGTCAACGCGCTGGTCCGCCACGGCGGCCGCACCGACCCGGATCTGGACCCCTGGTTCGACGACCTCTACGACCATGTGCTGCGCGCGGGGGAGTGGACCGACTCGCTGCGGGATCTGGTCTCCTCGATCTTCGAGACCAATCTGTCGCTGCAGGACGCGCGGCTCAACATGATCATGCGCCAGCTCGCCGCCTGGGCCGCGATCATCGCCGTCCCGACCGCGATCACCGGGTGGTTCGGGCAGAACGTGCCCTATCCGGGCTTCTCCCAGACCTGGGGTTTCTGGGCGAGCGTGCTCCTCATCGTCGCAGGGTCGGCCGGCCTCTACTGGGCCTTCCGGCGCCGCGGCTGGGTGTGACTCGCCGCAACGGCGAGGGCAAGTGACGAGAGGGCGCGTTCACAGGGATCGGCCTGGCGTGCGTGGCCGAACCCACCGGTGTTCTCAGTGTCGATGCACGGAAGAACTGTGCGACTCACACGCCACCGCACGGCTAACTAAACCCAGAGGGAGAGAAGCGAGGCGAGGGTGGCGACGAGTAGGCCGAGCAATGAACCCCTGGTGCGCCAGGTCTTCCCGGGCCCTCCGCGAAGCTCGGTAGACATCTCGAAGAGCCCGGGAGCCTTAGGAGCCTCGCGAACAGCTGGCGTGAATGATGCGAGCACAGCTGGGAGTTGAGCGCATAGAGCCATCAGATACAGGACGACTACTAAGATTTTCATCTTCACAGGTAACCATGCCGCAGCCTGATCGGTAGTTGCCCAAACGATTAAGGAGCGAGACCGGCGACCAGAACTCCAACGACAAGGAGCGCGGTGCTGCTGCCCCACAGTGCCCAGTGGCGACTCCACCGCTTAGGCACCTCTCCGGCGTTCAGCAGAGTCTGGTGGGGTCGGTACTGGGAACCCAACAAGTCGGCAACTGCAGCAAATCCGACCAGGGCGAGGACTGCTGAGAAGGATTGCGATGAATTGTGCGCGCCCAGCAATTGCGCTGATACGAAGCCGAACCCATAAGCGAGGATCGGCATCACCGCCAGCGCGAAGCATCGCCCGTAAACCTCGAGCCATGCGTCGGCCAGATCTGCTTCGTCGGAGCACGCGTGGGTTTTGACGAGGTCATTGAGTCGAGTGGCGTTGAGAACAGCCGCTGACCACACGGCTAGGAGGCCTAGGGCCATCCCCTCCGAACTAGCGGGCAGACTCCTGACAACGATCGGGAGGCCGACGCCGCCCAACGCGACTTCGGCCCACACCAGCGTTCGAAGATTTATTACAGAGGTCAGCGTGGGGATGCGCGGATCGCGTGCGCGGTTTGGTGTGGGGTCTTTCAAGGCCGCTCGCGAACTAGTTCAATGGCGAGCCTGACGAGGAAGACGAGCTCTTCTGCTAGCCAGACGGCGCAGGCGAGGAGGTATTCCTGGGCAAAGAAGGCAAGCGCGGCGACCAGCAGCGTCGACAGCGAGGTCGCCGCGACTGACGTAATTGAAGACGTTCCCCGCACAGCGAGATCGGGACCACCAGTTCGCAATTGGTCATCCAAGAGGGCCGCCGCGCTGGTCTGGACCTCAGGAGTGGGTTCGAGGTGGTGCTCCTCGCAGAGCGCACTAAGTCCGTCGCGAAACTCTGCTTCGCTCAGACGACCGTTCTCCAGTCGAGCGCCCAGAATGCTCGACGATCCGCGTGCCTCGGCCGCGGCTCGGAGATACCCCCCCGAGGCCGCCCGCACTCAAATCCGAGGTGAGGCGCTCAGTCAGCCCGCGCGGGAGGCTCATCCGTTCGGCGACGATTCGGCTGGTGAGAGCGCCGCCGGCGGTCATGTGGTTCTGGAGGCCGAGGGCGGTCATGTGGCTCTGGAGGCCGAGGGCGAACTTCTGGTAGCCGGCCAGCCCTTTGGGGATGCCGTGGGCGAGGGCGGTTTGGCGCAGCAGCGTGGAGAGGGGGCTTGGGGGTGCGAGTGTTGTCGCCAGGGCGCTGCTGGCGGTCATGTGGTTCTGGAGGCCGAGGGCGAACTTCTGGTAGCCGGCCAGCCCTTTGGGGATGCCGTGGGCGAGGGCGGTTTGGCGCAGCAGCGTGGAGAGGGGGCTTGGGGGTGCGAGTGTTGTCGCCAGGGCGCTGCTGGCGGTCATGTGGTCCTTGAGGTCGACGTTGAACCTTGACGAAGAGACGATGGCGGCGATTCCGCTAGTAGCGGCGCTGACAGCCGTCAGGTGGTCACCGAGCCCACCGGGCAGTCTTGGCAGCCCTTCGTGCGAGCGGGCCGTGAGGCGGACGGCATAGTTCGGGTAAGGAACCGGTTTCGGCAATTTCAGATCTTCGTCATCGCCCGTGTGTGTCATCGGTGTTTCGTCCAATCGCGCAGGTCAGTGTTCTGACCGGATCTCCCGAGGGAGCGAGGCAAGACCCTCGGCTGTTTGAGGCTCCCCGACGTGGGTTACCCCATTCATGAATCGTAGGTCGGTGCGCTGACAGGCGCTCAGACGTGTGAGCGCCTGCGTTTACAAGTGGACTGCCGACCGACGTCGGGTCTGCAGTCCGGCATGACGCAACCAGCGTCGGAGGAGTCATTGGCTCGGAAGTGGCATCGCGTGGGCGGCACTCCTCTCCCGGCGGTGGAGAGATCCCTACATGCGTAAGGAGGGCCCGGGGCCCGCCTTGTGTCCTTTTTCGGTTGGGCCTAGCCGCTCACCAGTCACAGCCGCCGCAGCCGTCCAGACCATCGCATCCGTCGCATCCGTCGCATCCGTCCAGCCCGTCGCAGCCGTCGCATCCGTCGATGCAGCCGGCGCCGTCGACGAACAGCGAGGTGGCGTCGCTCGCGAAATCGGTGAACAGGAACAGGTCCGGCATGCTGTCCCAGCCGCTGGTGAGATCGCCATACCCGGCGAGCTGGGCGTCGCGCTGCACATCACGCACGAGCTTGGCCCAGCGGTCGGCCAGGCCGAAGGCGAGCGCGAAGGGCAAATAACGCGGCAGGAGGTTGGCAGCCTCTTCGAACTTGATCTGGTCGGCTTCGGCGGTGGCGAGATATTCGCGAAAGCCCAGGACCTGGATCCGCGCCGCCGTGCCGGAGGCGGTGCGCGGCGTGCGACCCCGTCCGAAGGTGATCAGCACGATCGCCGCGGCCAGCGCCCCGGCCGGCAACGCCCACGCGTAGACCGCGCCCTGGTCGCGTTGCAGCGTGTAGGCGACCCAGGCGAGCACGGCGGCGCCGGGGATCAACAGCACGCCGATCAGTGCCGGTATGCCGTTGCGCGAGCGCGGGTGATCGCGATACCAGCCCCGCTGGATCATCTCCCGATACAGGTCGATCTGCACCTCGCGCAGCTTGATCTTCAGGTGTGGCCGCAACCCGGCGAGGCTGACCTGCGGACCGCCGGCGAAGATCGCACTCAGCATCCGCTGCTCCGCCGGGCTCAGCCGGTCACCGGACGGTGGCTGCGCAGCCTGGTGGAAGACCCAGTCACCCTTGCCCTTGCCCGGCGGTCCGATGTGCTGCAGCCGGTACCAGCCCCGCAGCGACAGGTCGACGAGCATCGCGGCCAGGTCGCGCGAGTCGACGCTGCCGTCGATGATCGTGCCCGCCACCGCCGGACCCATGCCTCGCGGCGGAGAGAACTGCGGAGCGACCTGACCCTTCCACTCCACGCCACCGCGCACCCGGCGCACCGACGCCGACCTCGGGTCGACCGGCTCGAGACCGGGGGTGAGGCCGACATACTCCTGATCGCGCCGGCGCCGGGCGAGCACACTGACGACGAGGATCGCCAGGATGAGCAGGCCCACCCCGATGGCGATCGATTCGGTATCCAGCTTGGTCACCGCGCCTGCCCCTTTCGCTGCCAGCCGTCCTAGGCTTCTGCAGTATGACGAGCCTCCCCGCCCGCCGCTGTGTCGTCACCGTAACCGGTGAGCCGCGCTGATGGGCCGGCGTATCCACAGGCGACGGCTGACCGCGGTCCGGTTCGACGACCACGGCCAGGCGACCACGCACACCCGGGCCGAGGACCTCGCGGTCGAAGAGCCACTGGAAGTGCGGGTCGGCGGTGAGACGCTCACGGTGACGATGCGGTTGCCGGGTGACGACATCGAACTCGTCCACGGGCTGCTGCTCGGCGAGGGCCTGATCACCTGCCGTGAGGACGTGCTGCTCGCGCGCTACTGCGCCGACACCGAGACGCTCAACGTGCTGGAGGTGACGCTGCGCGAGGGGGAGCGGCCGATGCCGGTCAACGCCCACCGCACGCTGGTGATGCACGGCGGCTGCGGACTGTGCGGCAAAGCCAGCATCGACGCGGTCCAGGCGGCCGGCCCGCAGGTCGACTCCGCCCATCTGCCCACGCTCGATGCGCGCACCCTGGCGAGCCTGCCGGAGCAGTTGCGCGCGCAGCAGAAGGCCTTCGACCGCACCGGCGGCACCCACGCCGCCGGCCTGTTCACCGCCAACGGCGAGCCGCTCGTGGTGCGCGAGGACATCGGCCGGCACAACGCGGTGGACAAGGTCATCGGCTGGAGCCTGCTCCAGGGCGTCAACAGGGTCAACCTCACCTTGACGGTGAGCTCCCGCGCCTCCTTCGACATCGTCCAGAAGGCCGCGATGGCGGGCATCGGCACGGTCGTGACGGTTTCCGCTCCCTCGGCGCTCGCGGTGCAAGCCGCCGACGACCTCGGCATCACCTTGGCCGCCTTCGCGCGTGGCGACCGGGTCACGCTGTGCTCCCACGAGGGCCGGGTCACGCTCGGAGCCTGACCGGCCGCCCGCCGGGGTGAGCCGCGTGCTCGCGGCATTAGGCTGACCGCCGTGGAGCAGCAGGAGGCCGTGTCCGACGCGGTGTGGACGATTCCCAACCTGCTGTCCGTGCTGCGCCTGGTCGGGGTGCCGATCTTCTTCTGGCTGATCCTCGCCCACCACGACCTGTGGGCGCTGCTGGTGCTCTTCCTGGCCGGCGTCACCGACTATCTGGACGGCAAGCTGGCGCGCGCGCTCGGCCAGACCTCGCGCCTGGGCCAGTTGCTCGACCCGGCCGCCGACCGGCTCTACATCCTCGCCACCATCGTGGCGCTCGCGATCCGCGCGATCATCCCGTGGTGGCTGGTCGGGCTGCTCGTGGCGCGCGAAGCCTTCGTCGCCGCGCTCGGCCCGGTGCTGCGCAGCAACCGGTTGCCGCTGCCGCCGGTGCACTTCGTCGGCAAGGCCGCCACCTTCAACCTCATCTACGCCTTCCCGCTCGTGCTGCTCGGCCAACAGCCCGGAGCGGTCGGCGCGGTCGCCCAGCCGCTCGGCTGGGCGTTCGTGTGGTGGGGGACCGCGCTCTACTGGGTCGCCGGGATCATGTATGCCGCCCAGGTGCGCGGCATGGTGCGATCGGTGCGGGCGGCGGTATGACGACGCGCCCCGCCCGCGACCCGGCCGCCTCGATGTCGCTCATCACCGAGTTGATGCGCAACCCGCTCGACCCGTCATACGAGGATGTCGCCCGACGCAAGCGCGCGCAGGGCAAGGCGACCGGCGGCAGCCTGCACTCACCCCTGCTGGTGGTGACGACGCTGCTGATCGGGTTCGCGCTCGCCGTCGCCGCGACGGCGCTGCGGGTGCCGAAGAACCAGGCGCAGAAGGACCACGACGCGATCATCAGCCGGGTGGAGGCTGGGCAGGCCACGATCGACAAGAACACCCGCACGATCACCGGTCTGCGCAAGGAGATCGACGCCCGGCAGAATGCCGCGCTCACCGGCTCGGACCTGCCGCAGCGGATCACCACGCTGGAGACCGAGACCGGGGCTGGTGCCGTCACCGGCCCGGGCTGGCAACTCACCATCGACGACGCCCCCTCCTCGAGCACCGACGGCCAGGGCGACCCGCGCACCTCGACCTCCTCGCAGGGGCGGGTGACCTCCTCGGACCTGCAGGTCGTGGTCAACGGCTTGTGGCATTCGGGGGCCGAGGCCATCGCCATCAACGGTCAGCGGCTCGGCGCCACCACCGCGATCCGGTTCGCCGGCGAAGCGATCCTGGTCAACTTCCGGCCGCTCGTCCCGCCTTATGTGATCAGCGTGGTCGGACCGTCTACCCTGCAGTCGTCGTTCAGCTCGGGCACCGGCGGGATCTATCTCGACGGCCTGGTGCAAGGCTTCGGGGTCCGCCGCTCGATGACCGCGGCGCCCAGTCTGCGCCTGCCCGCGCTGCCCAGCATCGAGCTCAACTACGCCAAGCCGACCAAGGAGGCCCCGTGATTCCCGCCCTCGGCCTGATCATCGGTGTGGTGGTCGGCGTGCTGCTGCACCCGGATGTGCCGACCTGGCTGCAGGCCTATCTGCCGATCGCGATCATCGCGGCGCTCGATGCGGTGTTTGGCGCGGTCCGCGCGGTGCTCGACGGCATCTTCGACGACAAGGTCTTCGTCGTGTCGTTCCTGTCGAATGTCGTCGTCGCCTCCCTGATCGTCTTCCTCGGCGACCAGCTGGGCGTCGGCACCCAGTTGTCCACCGGCGTGGTCGTCGTGCTCGGCCTGCGCATCTTCAGCAATGTGGCGGCGATCCGCCGGCACCTGTTCCACGCATGACCGGGCCCGACGAGCACCCCGGCATACCGGATCCGACGCGTCGCGAGCCCGCGGACCGGCTCGCGAGCGAACCGGTGCAGTCCACCACGCGCGCCGAACACCATGAGCCGGCCGTGCAGGATGTCGCGGCCGCCGGCACGGAGGCGACGCCGGTCGAGACCCGCACCGAGGGCTGGTCCCGGCTGGCCCGCATGGGCAGACCGCGGCTCACCAAGGCCAACCTGCTCGCCACCGTGCTCGCCGTCGCACTCGGCTTCGGCGTCATGACGCAGGTGCAGCAGCAACACACCACCGGGCTGGCCAGCATGAGCCAGGCCGACCTGATCGCACTGCTCGACAGCGTCAACGCGCGCTCGGGCAAGCTCAACACCGAGATCGACACCCTCACCCGGCTGCGCGACTCGCTCAAGACCGGTGGCGACGCGGCCGCGCTCAAGGCCGCCCAGGATCGGCTGACGACCCTGCAGATCCTCGCCGGGACGATCCCGGTGCAGGGCCCCGGCATCACGATGACGATCACCGACCCGCAAAAGTCGGTCGCCTCCTCCAACATCCTGGACGCGGTCGAGGAATTGCGCGACGCCGGCGCCGAGGCGATCCAGATCGGTCCGGTGCGGGTGGTCGCGAGCACGTGGTTCGCGCTGTCCGACCAGAACACGCTGATCGTCGACGGCACGACGCTCAAGCCGCCGTATGTCGTGAAGGCGATCGGCGATTCACACACCATGTCGACGGCGATGGCGATTCCCGGTGGCGTGGTGGAATCGTTGCGGCAGTTGGGTTCCACCGCCACCATCACCTCCGCCAATGTGATCCAGGTGACCGCGTTGCGGGCGTCCTCGCAGCCTCGTTACGCTCAGCCGGACAAAGCAGCCGGCTAGATCTCCGGCGGCCCGCACGAGTCACAGGAGCATCATGAGCGACCTCGAGTACCCGGCCGACCTGCGCTACACCGCCGACCACGAGTGGGTGCGCACGAACGGTGACGGTGCAGTGCGGGTCGGCATCACCGCCTACGCCCAGGACGCTCTCGGCGACGTCGTCTACGTGAGCCTGCCGTCGGTCGGCGACGCCCTGACGGCGGGCGACAGCTGTGGCGAGGTCGAGTCGACCAAGTCGGTCAGCGACCTCTACGCGCCGCTCGATGGTGAGGTCACCGCAGTCAACGAGGCCCTGGACGCGACCCCGGAGCTGGTTAACAGCGACCCCTACGGCGAGGGCTGGATGTATGAGCTGAAGCTCGCCGACCCCGCCGCGGTCGACGCCTTGCAGGACCGCGACACCTACACCGCTTCCTTGGGCTGACAGCCCTCAGCCCGCCAGCGAGAATGGACGACATGTCTGATCAGCAGTCACCGGAGTTTCGCGACTACTCCCAGCAGGACAGCACCGCCCAGTTCGACGTGGGCGAGGTCCAGCGCCAGCAGGAGTTCGTCGGGGAGCAGCGCCTCACCAGCGCCGACCAAGCGATGGTCGATGCTCTGCGCCCGGGCACCGCGCTGCTCATCGCGATGCGCGGGCCTAACGCCGGCGCCCGCTTCCTGCTCGACGACGCCGAGGTGAGCACCGGCCGCCACCCCGACAGCGACATCTTCCTCGACGACGTGACCGTCTCGCGCCGGCACGCGCTCTTCCGCCGTGGCGAGCGCGGGTATGCCGTCCAGGATGTCGGCTCGCTCAACGGCACCTATGTCAACGGCGAGGTCACTGACCACCGCGAACTGCAGACCGGCGACGAGGTCCAGGTCGGCAAGTTCCGCCTGGTCTACTACGGCGCGTCGGCCGCCTCCTAGATCGCGGCCACGTGTCGGCCGCAGAACCTGGCCTGAGCATCGGGGCGGTCCTCGCCCAGTTGCGCGAGGAGTTTCCCGACCTGTCGGTGTCCAAGGTGCGTTTCCTGGACGCCCAAGGTGTGGTGTCGCCGCAGCGCACCAGCTCCGGCTACCGCAAATACCGTCCCGAGGATGTCGACCGGTTGCGCTTCGTGCTGCGCGCCCAGCGCGACCGGTTCTGGCCGCTCAAGGTGATCCGCGAGGCGCTCGACGCCTACGACCGCGGCCTGCAGCCCGAGGAGGGTGGCGGCCGGCCGGTCGTGCCTGCTCCGGCGGTGGTCGACGGCACGCCCTCAGAGCAGGAGGTCGCCGCTCCGGTCGAGGATCTGCGGCTCACCGCGACGGAGTTGTCCACCGCCACCGGCCTGGACGCCGACGCCGTCCAGGATCTGGTCGACTTCGCGCTCATCCGGCCCGACGCTAAGGGGCACTTCGACGGCGCGGACCTGCAGGTCGCGCACGCCGCCGCGACCCTGCTGTCGTATGGCGTGCAGGCTCGCCATCTGCGGCCCTTCCGGCTGGCCGCCGACCGCGAGCTCGGGCTGATTGACCAGCTGTTGCTGGGGCCCAGCCGGTCCGACGCCGCCGAGGTCGCCCAGCACTGCCTGGCTCTGCACCTAGCTCTGGTTCGCGCGGGGCTGCCGCGGGGGTAGCGTTGGAGGCGTGAAAGCCGTCGACGTCATGGGTGTCCGGGTCGAGATGCCCACCAACAAGCCGATCGTTCTGCTCCGCGAGGCGGACGGCGACCGTTATGTGCCGATCTGGATCGGCGCTCCCGAGGCGACGGCCATCGCGCACGTGCTCGAAGGAGTCACGCCGCCGCGTCCGCTCACCCACGACCTCTTGCTCACCGTGGTCCGTCAGCTCGGCAGCTCGGTCGAGCGGGTCGACATCGTGCGGATGACCGAGGGCGTGTTCTATGCCGAGGTCGTGCTCGGCAGCCAGCGGGTCGACGCCCGCGCGTCCGACGCCATCGCCCTGGCGTTGCGCGCCGGTGCACCGGTCTTCATCGACGACTCGATCCTCGATGAGGTCGGAGTGGCCGTCGCGGTCGAGGAGGAGGACGAGGTCGAGAAGTTCCGCGAATTCCTCGACCAGGTCTCCGCTGACGACTTCGAGGACCCAGGCGCGAGCGGTGAGGGACGATGAGTTCCCTCACTCTCAACAAGACCTTGAGGGTTGCGCGACACGCCGACGCGCTCAGCCGGTGGTCGTTGACCCGGCCCGATGGTGGGCCTACCGTCAAGGGCAGATCAGTTCTCATTCCGCCCGCGTCCGCGGGCACGCTCCCCAGGAGGTAGTCGTGGGCACTCGCACCGACGTGCAGCACCCGGGCTCCCAGGCTCCCGCTCCGCTCGAGGCCCAGCCGGCCGGTGAGCAGCGGCACGACGAGGAGGCCGCCTCCTCCGAGGGCTACCGCGGACCTGCGGCCTGCCGCGCGGCCGGTGTGACCTACCGCCAGCTCGACTACTGGGCCCGCACCGGTCTGGTCGAGCCGTCGGTGCGCAACCCCAGCGGCTCGGGCAACCACCGCCTCTACAGCTTCCGCGACATCCTCGTGCTCAAGGTCGTCAAGCGCCTGCTCGACACCGGCGTCTCGCTGCAGCAGATCCGCATCGCGGTCGGCGCGCTGCGCGACCACGGTGTCGACGACCTGGCCGGCATCACCTTGATGTCCGATGGTGCCAGCGTCTACGAATGCACCTCCGACGACCAGGTCATCGACCTCATGCGCGGCGGCCAGGGCGTCTTCGGCATCGCGCTCGGTTCGGTCTGGCGCGAGGTCGAAGGCACGCTGTCCGAGCTGCCCAGCGAGCGCGCCACCGACGAAGAGCCCGCACCGCACCCCGGCGACGAGCTGCACGCCCGCCGCTCCCGCCGCAACGCGGGATAATTCCTTCTCACCGATCTCCTCAACGCTCCGATCGCCCTCGCACGCTCGGGCGTTCGTTCGCTTGATCGTCGCCCGGCGGATTCCTTTTCGCCCAGCTCCTCAGCGCTCGGCGCAGCCTCGCACGCTCGGCAGCGCTCTCGCTTGATCGTCGCCGGGCGGGCTCCGGTCCTTCTCGCAGGCTCGACAGCGCTCTCGCTTGATCGTCGCCGGGCGGATTCCTGTTCGCCCGACCGCCATACGTTCTGACACCGCCTCGGTTTCCACCAGGGCGGTGTTAGATTTGTCTCCAGCTTTCGACACCGGACGGGAGAGTCCGCACCACCTCGGTGCGGCGCCGAAGGGGCAAGCCTCCCCGCAACCTCTCAGGCCACCGGACCGCCCGGTCGAGGCGACTCTGAAGGGCGCCCGCGTCCAACAGTGGGGGAGACGCTCGTCGTCCCCGCCCGCAAAGGATCAGGTATGTCGCTCGACGCCGGCCCCGATTTCGTCCGCCGCCACATCGGCCCTCGCGAGCAAGACGTCGCGACGATGCTCGGCACCATCGGGGTGTCCAGCCTCGGCGCGCTGATCGACAAGAGCGTCCCCGGCGGCATCCGCGCCGGCCGCGAACTCGACATTGACGCTGCGGCGTCCGAGCCGGCCGTCATCGCCGAGCTGCGCGAGAAGGCCTCCCGCAACCGGGTGCTCACCTCGATGATCGGCCTCGGCTACTACGGCACCCACACCCCGCCGGTGGTGCGCCGCAACATCCTGGAAAACCCCGCCTGGTACACCGCCTACACGCCCTATCAGCCGGAGATCTCCCAGGGCCGGCTGGAGGCGCTGCTCAACTTCCAGACCGTCGTATCCGACCTCACCGGACTGCCGACGGCCGGTGCCAGCCTGCTCGACGAGGCAACCGCGGTCGCCGAGGCGATGACCCTGATGCGCCGGGCTGCCAAGGTCGCCGACGACGCAGTGTTGCTGCTCGACGCCCAGGTGCTGCCGCAGTCGGTCGCCGTCACCCAGACTCGCGCGGGCGCCCTCGGCATCGACGTCGTCGTCGCCGACCTGCGCGATGTGCGCGACGCCGCCGGGCTGCGCGCCGCCGCTGGGGACCGTGACGTCTTCGGCGTGGTCGTGCAATATCCCGGCGCCGCCGGAGAGGTGGTCGACTGGCGGGCGCTGACGGCCGCCGCGCACGACGCCGGCGCGCTCGTCACCGCCTCCACCGACCTGCTCGCCCTCACCCTGCTCACCCCGCCCGGGGAGTGGGGTGCCGATGTCGCTGTCGGCAACAGCCAGCGCTTCGGAGTGCCGATGGGCTTCGGTGGCCCGCACGCCGGGTTCATGTCGGTGCGCAGCGGGCTCGAGCGCACCCTGCCCGGGCGCCTGGTCGGCGTGAGTCTCGACGCGGACGGCGCCCCGGCATACCGGCTGGCTCTGCAGACG
Source organism: Metallococcus carri (assembly GCF_011440275.1). Classification (GTDB taxonomy): domain Bacteria; phylum Actinomycetota; class Actinomycetes; order Actinomycetales; family Dermatophilaceae; genus Metallococcus; species Metallococcus carri. The sequence continues at coordinate 66,642 of NZ_JAAOIV010000002.1, forward strand.
CGCGAGCAGCACATCCGGCGGGAGAAGGCGACCTCGAATATCTGCACAGCCCAGGTGCTGCTCGCGGTCATCGCCTCGATGTATGCCGTGTGGCACGGCCCCGAGGGTCTCGCGCAGATCGCCCGGGATGTGCACGGCAAGGCGGTCGGGCTGGCCGAGGCGCTGCGCGCGGGCGGCATCGAGCCGGTGCACAAGAGCTTCTTCGACACGCTGACCGTCGCCGTCCCCGGCCGCTCCGATGCGGTCGTCGAGGCGGCACTCGACCGGGGCATCAACATCTGGCGGGTGGACGCCGACCACGTGTCGGTCAGCGTCGACGAGACCACGACCGACGAGCAGCTCGCGGCCGTGGCGGCGGCCTTCGGCGTCAACGCCCCGCAGGCCAGCGATGGCACCGAAATCTGGGATGACGCGCTAGTGCGCACCTCGGACTACCTCACCCACCCAGTGTTCAACACCCACCACAGCGAGACCGGCATGCTGCGCTATCTGCGCGCGCTGGCCGACCGCGACTACGCCCTCGATCGCGGGATGATCCCGCTCGGTTCGTGCACGATGAAGCTCAACGCCACGACCGAGATGGAGTCGATCACCTGGCCGGAGTTCGCCGACCTGCACCCCTTCGCTCCGGCCGATCAGACCGTCGGCATCCGCGAGCTCATCGACGACCTCGAGGGCTGGCTGTGCGCGATCACCGGGTATGACGCGGTGTCGCTGCAGCCGAACGCCGGCTCGCAGGGCGAGTTCGCCGGGCTGCTCGCGATCCACGCCTACCACCAGGCCAACGGCGAGTCCGAGCGCAATGTCTGCCTGATCCCGGCGTCGGCTCACGGCACCAACGCGGCGTCGGCGGTGATGGCCGGGCTCAAAGTCGTCGTGGTCAAGACCGCCCCGACCGGTGAGGTCGACATGGACGACCTCAAGCTGAAGTTGAAGCAGCATGGCGAGACGCTCGCCGCGATCATGGTGACCTATCCCTCGACGCACGGCGTCTTCGAGGACACCATCGCCGAGCTGTGCGATCTCGTGCACGAAGCAGGCGGCCAGGTCTACATCGACGGCGCCAACCTCAACGCGCTCGTCGGCGTCGCCCAGCCGGGCCAGTTCGGTGGCGACGTGTCACACCTCAACCTGCACAAGACCTTCTGCATCCCGCACGGTGGCGGCGGCCCCGGCGTCGGTCCGGTCGCGGTGCGCTCGCATCTCGCGCCCTACCTGCCCAACCACCCGTTGTCGGCTGAAGCCGGTCCCGACACCGGCGTCGGTCCGGTGTCCGCCGCGCCCTTCGGGTCCGCGTCGATCCTGCCGATCTCGTGGGCCTACGTGCGGCTCATGGGTGGTGCGGGACTGACTGCGGCGACCGAGACCGCCATACTGTCGGCGAATTATGTGGCGGCTCGCCTGCGCGACTCCTTCCCGGTGCTGTATGCCGGGCAGAGCGGGCTGATCGCCCACGAGTGCATCCTCGATCTGCGTCCGCTCACCAAGGAGTCGGGCGTGACCGTGGACGATGTGGCCAAGCGGCTGATCGACTACGGCTTCCACGCGCCGACGATGTCCTTCCCGGTCGCGGGCACGTTGATGGTCGAGCCGACCGAATCCGAATCGCTGGAGGAGCTCGACCGCTTCTGCGAGGCGATGATCGCCATCCGGGCCGAGATCCAGGACGTCATCGACGGCAAGGTCGCGGCCGCCGACTCGGTGCTGCGGCACGCGCCGCACACCGCCCTGTCGCTGACCGCCGACTGGGACCACCCCTACACCCGCGCCGAGGCGGCTTACCCGGCCGGCGTCGACCCGCTGCGCAAGTACTGGGCGCCGGTGCGCCGGATCGATGGTGCATATGGCGACCGCCATCTGATCTGCTCGTGCCCGGCGCCCGAGGCCTTTGAGGACTGATGCGCATCACCGTCGTGGACGCGGTCGGCTCGGCGGATACCGCCGAGCTGTGGCCGGTCTACGACGCTGTCTTCGGCGACCAGCCGGACGAATCAACCTGGCGAAAGTCGGTGTGGGACAAGCACATCGCCCGCTCCGGCTTCGCGCTCGCCCGGGCCTACGACGACTCGGCGTTGGTCGGTTTTGCCTATGGCTACACCGGTGAGGCCGGGCAGTGGTGGACGGACAACGTGCGGTCCACTCTGCCTGCGGCGGTCGCCGAGGAGTGGCTCGGCGATCATTTCGAACTGGTGAGCATCGGAGTGCTTGCCTCGCATCGAAGCCACGGGATCGGACGCGCGCTGATGCGTGCACTGCTCGCCGATCGGCCCGAGCCTCGGTGGTTGCTGCAGACGACCGCGGACGCCGACGATCCGGCGCGCCGGCTGTATGCCGCCGAAGGCTGGCGGGTGCTCGGGCCGGGCACCGGTGAGGGCACGGTGGTGATGGGCCGCCAGCGCTGATCTGTTGGCGCGGATCGCCCAGTTGGGCGTTTTGTGCCGGTGGGGGCCGGGCCGGTTGGTGCGGATCGCCCAGTTGGGCGTTTTGTGCCGGTGGGGGCCGGGCCGGTTGGTGCGGATCGCCCAGTTGGGCGTTTTGTGCCGGTGGGGGCCGGGCCGGTTGGCGCGGATCGCCCAGTTGGGCGTTTTGTGCCGGTGGGGGCCGGGCCGGTTGGCGCGGATTGCCCAGTTGGGCGTTTTGTGGCGGTGGAGCGCTGCTCCTAACCCGCCCACTCCGGGTCGGCGGTGGTGAGCTGGGCCGGATCGGCCTCACCGGGCTCGGGCAGCGGGCGGCCGTCGCCGCGTCGCGGGCCCGCGAGGGCAGCGCGCAGTGCCTCGTCGACGGTGAGGAAGTCGCGCGCACAGCCCTCGGCATACTCGGCGATGTCGTTCTCCTGGCAGACGACCTCGTGGATCAGCGACCCAACCAAGGGCTGGGCGATCCCGGTGCTGACCGGGGTGACCAGACCGACCCACAGGCTCGCCAACTTCGGGGTGAGCACAGGAAAAGTCACGACCAGCCGGCGACGGAGCCCGTCGACGCGAGCGAACCGCGTGATCAGCTGGCGGTAGGTGAGGACGTCCGGGCCGCCGATGTCGAAGGTGCGGTTGAGATGCGAGGGCAGGTCGGCCGCCGCGACGAGCAGGCAGAGGACGTCGCGCACGGCGATCGGCTGGATGCGGTTGTCGAGCCACTTCGGCGCGATCATGGCGGGAAGGCGCCGGGTGAGGTGTCGCAGCATCTCGAAGGACGCCGACCCCGAGCCGATGATGACCGCGGCCTGCAACACCGCGGTCGGCACGCCGCTGTCCATCAGGATGTCGCCCACCTCGACGCGTGAAGCGAGATGCGCACTCAGCTTGTTGTCGACCGGGTGCAGCCCGGACAGGTACACGATCCGTTGGACGTCTTGCTCACGCGCGGCGAGTCCGAAGCTGCGGGCCAGCCGCCGGTCGCGCTCGACGAAGTCGCCCTTGCCATCCATCGAGTGCAGCAGGTAGTACGCGACGTCCACGTCGGCCAAGGCTCGGGCGAGCGCCGCCTCGTCGGTGGCGTCGCCTTCGACGATCTCGACCTGGTCCGAGGAGGACCACGCGCGCTCGGACAACCGGTCGGCGCTGCGGGTCAGCACGCGCACCCGCCAGCCGGCGTCGAGCAGGGTGGGCACGAGCCGAGAACCGATGTAACCGGTGGCGCCAGTGACGAGCGCGAGGCGTGCTGGAGGCATGGAGATGATCCTTGCATCCCGTGCCGCCGGGTGCGGATGCAAGGATCGGGGAATGGTCGCCCCGGTGGAGGAACTGCGCGAGTTCGTGCGCGCGGCTCTCATCGACCCGGTGCCCCGCAACCACCAGGAGTCGGACGCGGCCTTCCATCGCCGCCGGGTGGTCGCCGTGGTCACCCTGGTGATCGGCACGGCCGTGCTGGCCTATGCGCTGCGGGTGCCGCCGGGCGATCCACGGTTCTATGCCGCGACGGGTGCGCTGGCCGTCGTCTGGGCCGTGGGGGCGTGGTCCTCCGGGCCGCTGCACCTCGGGCGCGCTCGCACCCGCAACGGCCGTTATGACGTGCGCCCGGTGCTGCAGCCGCTGGTCGTCGGCTTGCTGCTGCTCGGAGTCTTCCTGATCGGCGCCATTGTGGTGGCCCGGGTGCCGGTGCTCCGCGGACCGGTCGACGCCCTGCTCGATCACGCCCGCTTCGGCTCGCTGCCGTTGGTGGCCGCGCTCACCGCGGTCAACGGAATCGCCGAGGAGCTCTACTTCCGCGGCGCGGCGTTCGCTGCCGTTGGCCGCCGCTATCCGGTGCTGATCACGACCATCGCGTATGCCGCCGTCACGGCCTTCTCGGGTGTGCCGCTGCTCGTGCTCGCGGGTGCGGTGCTGGGTCTGGTGACGGGGTTGCAGCGCCGGGTCACCGGCGGCATCCTCGCGCCGATCATCACCCACCTCACCTGGTCCCTCGGGATGCTGCTGCTTTTGCCGCCCGCGCTGAATGCCTTCGGCTGAACGTCGGAAAGTCGGTGGCCGGGCCGCAGCGCATCGAGCACAGTAGGGAGGTGGCTGCGCCGATCCTCACCACCGACCGGATGCTCTTGGTGCCGCTGGCCGACCGTCACCTCGGCTTAGAGATCGAGCTCGACTCCGACCCGGAGGTGTTGCGTTTCCTCTTCGGTCGCCCTCGCCCGGCCGACGAGGTGCGGCGGGCCCATGCCGAACGGATGGAACTCGGTCGACGGGTCGACGGCCTCGGGTATTGGGTCGCGTTCGGTGTTGACGGTGGAGCTCGGGGATCGCGGGCGCCCGCCGCTGAGGAGGATGGTGAGTTCTTAGGCCTGATGATGTTGCCGCCGGCTCATGGACCAGACCAGCCGGACGACCCGACGGTGGGCGAGCTGGGTTATCGGTTTCGTCGGCAGGTATGGCGACGCGGGCTCGCCACGGAGGCGTCACGACGGCTGCTCGCGCACGCCTTCGACACCGTCGGGCAGAGTCGCGTGCTGGCCCAGACGATGGCGGTCAACGCCGGCTCCCGCGCGGTGATGGCGGCGCTCGGAATGCGGCATACGCGCACCTTTTATCCGTCCTTCGAAGATCCGTTGCCCGGCGCCGACCAGGGCGAGGTCGAATACGAGATGACGGCGGTAGAGTGGCGCGCCCGCAATCGTCCAGGTGACGAATCGCGTTGAGCCTCAGGCAGATCGGTCCCAGGCCGTGCAGACGGCGCCGTCAGCGTCGAGGTCGACCACGGCAGTGGCCGTGTTGCCGAGTTGAGCGGCCACCACGCCGGGCGCGATCCGCGCCATCGCCGGTATGCCGAGTCGCAGGATGCCGCCATGACTGACGACCAGCACCGTCTCGCCCCGGTGCAGATCGGCGATATCACCCAGCACGGTGCGCAGCCGGGTGACCACCTCGAGGCCGGATTCGCCGCCCGGGACGCGCGCCTGGAGATCACCGGCCAGCCACTGGGCGTAGATCGGCGCGAACGGATCGGTCGTGCGATCTGCGCCTTCGAAGTCGCCAACTGTGAACTCCTGCAACGCATTTCGCGTCGTGACGGCCACGCCGAGCACCGCTGCCGCCAGCTCGGCAGTCTGCACAGCGCGAGCCATCGTGGACGCGTAAGTGTGCGCGACGCGGCGCCCGGCATACCGCTCGCCGAGGGCGCGGGCCTGGGACCGGCCGAGGACCGTGAGGGTGCCGCCGTCGTCATACCAGCGATCGGTCTCATAGACCGCCTCGCCATGCCGGGCCAGGATGATCGTGGCCGGGCACTGCAGGTCGCTCATCGCATGCTGGACAGATAGTCCGCGATGCGACCGATCGCCTCGGTGAGCACCTCGACATCGGGCAGCGTGACCAGCCGGAAGTGGTCGGGCTCGAACCAGTTGAAGCCGGTGCCGTGGGTGACCAGGATCTTCTTGGCCCGCAGCAGGTCGATCACGAAGGCCTGGTCGTCGTCGATCGGATAGACCGAGGGGTCCAGCCGCGGGAAGCAGTAGAGCGCGCCCTGCGGTTCGACGCAGCTGACCCCGGGGATGTCGTTGAGCAAGCGCGCGGCGAGCTTGGCCTGCTCGTAGTAGCGGCCGCCGGGCACGATGAGTTCGTTGACCGACTGGTAGCCGCCGAGGGCGGTCTGGATCGCGTGCTGCGCGGGCACATTGGCGCACATGCGCATATTCGCCAGCAGGGTGAGGCCCTCGAGGAAGTCCCCGGCTAGGTGCTTCGGCCCGGAAATCCACACCCAGCCCGCGCGGTAGCCGCACACCCGGTAGGCCTTCGACAGCCCGCTGAAGGTCAGGCACAGCACGTCATCGCCGGCGAAGGTCGCCGCGTGGTGGTGCACCGCGTCGTCGAAGAGGATCTTCTCGTAGATCTCGTCCGCCATCACGACCAGGTCGTGGCGCCGGGCGATATCGATCATCCCGCGCAGCGTCTCGGCCGAATAGACCGCGCCGGTCGGGTTGTTGGGGTTGATGATGACCATCGCGTGGGTGTTCTCGGTGACCTTGGCCTCGAGGTCGGCGAGATCGGGATTCCAGCCGTTGTCCTCATCGCACCGGTAGTGCACCGGGGTGCCGCCGCACAGCGTCACCGCGCCGGTCCACAGCGGATAGTCCGGCGCCGGCACCAGCACCTCGTTGCCGTCGTCGAGGAAGGTCTGCAGCACCATCGAGATGAGCTCGGACACGCCATTGCCGATGAAGACGTCGTCGACGACGGCATCGCGGAAACCCTTGGACTGGTAGTACTGCGCGACCGCGGTGCGCGCCGAGTAGATCCCGCGCGAGTCGGAGTACCCCTGGGCCTCGGGCAAGGCCTGGATCATGTCGGCGACGATCGCCTCGGGTGCCTCGAAACCGAACGGCGCGGTGTTGCCGATGTTCAGCTTGAGGATCTTGTGGCCCTCGTTCTCCAGGCGCTGGGCCTCCACGAGGATCGGGCCGCGGACGTCATACCGGACGCCCTGCAACTTCTTGGACTGCTTGATCTGGCGCACGGCGCCAGCCTTTCACGGTTGGGTCAGGCCACGTCGCAGGACGCGGCGAGACGCACCGTGATCCGCGACCCCGTTTCGCCCTTGGCGACCTCGATCTGGGCGGGGATGCGGCCGCGCAGTTCGCCGACATGGCTGACCACGCCGACGGTGCGGCCACCGGCTCGCAGGTCATCGAGCACGCTCATCACCGTCTCGAGCGCGTCCTCGTCCAGGCTGCCGAACCCCTCATCGACCAGCAAGGTCTCCAGCGGCCGGCCACCGGTGGTGTGCAGCACGGCCTCGCCGAGCCCCAGGGCCAGCGCCAGCGACACCACGAAGGATTCACCGCCGGACAGCGTCGCGGTGTCGCGCACCGTGCCGGTCCAGGCGTCGCGCACCTGCAGCCCGAGCCCGCTGCGGGCCCCGCGCGCCGCGAGCGCGTCGGTGTGCTCGAGCAGGTAGCGCCCGTCGGTCATCACCCGCAGGCGTTCGTTGGCGAGGGTGACGACGGCTTCCAGCCGGGCCGCCAGGACGTATGACGTGAGCCGCATCCGCAGCGCGTTGTCCCCGCCGACACCGAGGACCGCATCGGTCAGCTTTTCGGTGGTCGGGAGCGCAGCACGCGCCGCACGGGACTCCTCGAGGGTGGTGCCCACCCGTTCCAGGCACTGATCGAGCGCCGTCAGCGCCGACCGCACCCGCTCCACGCTGAGGTGCGCGACACGGGCCTGCTGGCGCGCGGCGTGCGCGATCTCGATCGCGGCGGGCAGGTCCACCGGGCCATGGGCGATCGCCGCGACGACCGGGGCGCTCTCGAGCAAGCCGGTGGCCTTGGCGCGCTCCTGCTCGGCGGCCTGCAGTCGAGCATCGATCGCGGCGGCTTCCGCCGCCGCCAGGTGGGCGGCGAGCACCTGGCCGGCGTCCTCGAAGCCGGAGTCGGACAGGGCCGTCGACAGCGCGTCGCGGTCGGCGGCGTGCACCTCCTCGGCGGAGCTGAGGGCGCGCTCGTGCTCTCCAACGGCGGCCACCAAGCGCACCGCGCTCGCATGAACGGCGACGGTCTCGTCACCGCGACCACCACAGGCGCACCGTGCTGCATGGTCGGCGAGCGCGGCGGCCTTGGCCTGCGCGGCGGCATCCCGTTGTTGCTCGGCGGCGGCGAGTTCGCCGGAGCGGGTGTCCAGCGCAGAACGGGCCGTCGCCAGCGCGACCGCGGTATCACCGGCTTCGGTGGCGAGGTTGTCGGCACGCTCGCGCAGGGCGGTGAGGAGTTCGGCCGCGGCGGCCGCCTCGGTCTCGGCGTCCACGGCCCGGGTGCGCAGCGCGGTGACGGCGTCCTCGTCGACGGTCTCACCGCCCGGCGCCTGCTCAGAGTCCCCGCTCACTGCGCTCGCGGAATCGCGCAGCAGACGCCGAATGAGCGCCTCCTCGGCCGCGAGCAGGTCGTCAGCATCCCGCAGACGCGCCCGCGCGGCTGCCGCCTCCTGCTCGGCACGCGTGTGCTCGGTCCGGGCCTCAGCCGCGGCTCGCTCGGCCTCGGCGACGGCCTCCTCGGTCACCAACTCAGCGCTGGTCGCCGGCTCGGGATGGGTGGTGCTGCCGCACACGGGGCAGGGCGCGCCATCGGTGAGGTCGATCGCCAACTCGCTCGCGAACCCGTCCAATCGCTTGCGGCGCAACGAGATTGCCTGCTCCTCAGCGGCGGCATACCGCGTGGCGGCGGTCCGCGAAGCAGCCGCCGCAGCCTCGTGCTGCACGTGTCGCTGACCGCGCGCGCCAGCGGCCCGCAACCACCGGTCGACGGCGCTGATCGCGGCGCGGGCGGCATCGAGACCGGCGCTGTCCTGCTCGGCGGCGGTCACCTGGGCCCGGACCTGCTCCTGCTGCTCGGCGACCGTGGCGGCCTGCCGGGTCAGCCGCTCGGTCTGGGTGCGCGCGGCGACGACGGCGGCGTCCAGGCGACGCACCGTCGTGGTCGCCGCGCTGAGCTGGTCGGCGATGGAGGTCAGCGCCGACAGCGCGTCGGTGCCCTCGTCGATCGCCTGCGCGATCACCGCGGGCTCGTCGTCCCGGGTCGCCGCGACCAGATCGCGCACCGCGGCGGTATGCCGGTCGCGGGCGTCGGCCAGCCGACGGGCCGACCGGTCCCGGGCCCGCACGAGCGGATGCACCCCGAGGGTGCGCCGATGTGCCTCGAGTCGGGCGCGATCGGCGCTGCGGTCGTCAGCATCGGTGTCGAGGCGTTGCAGGGTGGCGCGCGCATCGGCGGCCTGGCGTTGGAGCCGATCGGTCGCGGTCGCCTCGGAAAGCGCCGACTGGGCGGCTTCGTCGCGCCGCGCGGCGGCGTCCTCCTCGGCGATGGCCACGGTGAGCCGGGCCGAGACTTCCTCCCGGGTGGCGCGGATCGCCGGCGCGAGGCCCTCGGGCGGCAGGTCACGCCATACCTCAGGCTGCGCGCTGAGGTCGAGCACCGACAGCGGGTCCTCGACCCGCAGCAGGGCGTCCTGGATCGCCCGGTCCGCCGCGGCGACCTCGGCGCGCAACTCGGCGCGGTGGGCCGCGAGCCAGGTCTCGACGTCGCTGAACCGGCTGATGTCGAACAATCGCTGCAGCACCGCGGCCCGGTCGTCGGCCTTGGCGCGCAGGAAGGTCGCGAATTCGCCTTGGGGCAGCAGCACCACCTGGGCGAACTGCTCGAGCTTGAGACCGAGCAGACCGTCGAGCACATCGCCGACCTCGTCCAGCCGCGCCGACAACGACTGCCAGTCGCCGTGCTTGAACTCATCCAGCTGCACCCGGGCCGGACGGGTCGTGGTGCCGCCGCCGCGCTTCTTGGCTGCGGTGTGGGCGGGGGAGCGCGTGACGCGCAACCGTCGGCCGGCGACGGTGAGGACGAGTTGCACCTCCGGCCGGGTCTCCGGCGCGTGGTCGCTGTGCAGGCTCTGCCGGCGTCGAGCGCCGGGCACCTCGCCGAAGAGGGCGAAGCAGACCGCGTCGAGGATGCTGGTCTTGCCCGCACCGGTCGGGCCGTGCACGAGGAAGAGCCCGTGCTCGGCCAGGGCGTCGAAGTCGACGTCCGCCGCCGCGGCGAACGGCCCGAAGGCCTGCACCCGCAGATGATGCAGCCTCACGCGGCACCCACCTGACCCTCGTCGTCACGCCGCGCGCGGTCGGTGCGGGTCTGCTCGAGCGCGATCTCGAACAGCGCTCGCTCGTCGTCGGCGGCGTCGCGGCCGCGCACATGGTCGAGGAAGTCGCAGCACACATCCAGGTCGGCGCGGTCCCTGACCCGGGTGGCGTAGGAGCCGATCGAGCGCGACCCCACCGGAGCATCGAAGGCGAGGACGAGCGTGTGCGGGAACCGTCGGCGCAACTGCTCCATCGCTCCGGCCGGCCGGCTCGCATCGGTGAGCGTCACTTCGCACCAGGACTGCTCGGCCTCGCCGTATGCCGGGTCGCTCAGCAGATCGGCCAACTCGCCGCGCAGCCGGGCCAGGGGGCGAGGCACCGGCGCCGCGATGGAGGTGGTCCGCAGGCCAGCAACGGTGGCCTCGACGAGGACCGACTCCTTGACCTGGCCGGTCTCGCTGAACGACATGGCCAGCGGGGAACCGGAGAACCGGACCGAGTCGGTGACCGCCTGGGGCCGGTGGAGGTGACCGAGGGCGGCATACGAGATGCCGTCGAAGACCTCGGCGGGCACGGCGGCGACGCCACCGACGGCGATGTCTCGCTCGGAATCGCTGCTGGTGGCCCCGGTGACGAAGGCGTGCGCCATCACCACGCTCGGACCGGTGCGGGACGTCAGGTCGGCGCGCACTCGCTGCATCGCCGCGCGCAGCACGCCCGCGTGGGTGCGCTCGGCGGCCGCGAGCGGCTCGGCGGTGAGCGAGGGCTCGAGGTAGGGGAGCGGATAGATCACGCCGTCGGCGACCTGCACCGGGCGGCCGATCGAGGCGAGGCTGGTGCGGACGTGGACCCCGCTGCGTTCGAGCACGCCGGCGCCGAAGCCGAGCCGGGTCGCCGAGTCATGGTTGCCGCTGGAGATCACCACCTGGGTGAGCTCGGACAGCCGGGTGACGGCCTCGTCCAGCACCCGCACCGCGTCGGGCGGAGGCAGCGCCCGGTCGTAGACATCGCCCGACACCAGCACCGCGTCCACCCGCTCGGAGCGCACGACCTGCACCAGGTGCTCGAGATATGTCGCCTGGGCATCGAGCAGCCCGACACCGTGGAACGAGCGTCCCAGGTGCCAGTCGGAGGTGTGCAACAACCGCATGTCCAGCAGGCTAGGAGAGACCACCGACAACCTCCCGGAGGTCGCTCGCGCGCCGCCCTGGCTCGCCCCATATCGCCGGTCCGAACCGTTAGGTTGGCCGCACGCCAGGGCCCGACGGAGGAGGACGCATGGGTGCCGACATCGAAGGGACCCCCTTCACCCGCGAGCAGCGCCAGCGCTACCGCGAGAAGGTCCGCCAGGATCTCGACGTCTTCGAACGGATGCTGCACACCCGCGGCTTCGAGTTCGACCGCCAGCTCACCGGCATGGAGATCGAGCTCAACCTGGTCGGCTCCGACATGCAGCCTGCGATGGTCAATGCCGCTGTGCTGGAATCGATTTCGGATCCCGACTACCAAACCGAGCTGGGCCAGTACAACATCGAGCTCAACGTCAGCCCCCGCCCGATGCCGGGCGACGAGGCGCTGCGGCTGGAGGCGGACCTGCGCGACAGCCTCAACCGGGCCGACCAGCAGGCCCAGCAGGCCGGGGCTCGGATCGTCACGATCGGCATGCTGCCGACGCTCATGCCCGATCACTTCCACACCGAGTGGATGAGCGCCAACGCGCGGTATGCCGCCCTCAACGAGGCGATCTTCGCGGCCCGGGGCGAGGACCTTTTCCTCGACATCGAAGGCCCGTCCGGCGAGCGCCTGGCGACCTATGCCGACTCGATCGCCCCTGAGTCCGCGTGCACCTCGGTGCAATTGCACCTGCAGGTGCGCCCGCTGCAGTTCGCGTCCTACTGGAACGCCGCCCAGGCCTTCTCCGGTGTGCAACTCGCGGTCGGTGCGAACTCGCCATACTTCTTCGGCAAGCAGCTGTGGCACGAGAACCGGATCGAGGTTTTCAAGCAGGCCACCGACGTGCGCTCGATCGAACTCAAGAACCAGGGCGTCCGCCCGCGGGTGTGGTTCGGCGAGCGCTGGATCACCTCGATCTTCGACCTCTTCGAGGAGAACGTGCGCTATTTCCCGGCGCTGCTGCCGGAGTCCAGCGATGAGGACCCGGTGGCGCTGTTCGAGGCCGGCAAGGCGCCCGAGCTGGCCGAGTTGCGGCTGCACAACGGCACCGTCTACCGCTGGAACCGGCCGATCTACGACATCGTCGACGGACGGCCCCACCTGCGCGTGGAGAACCGCGTGCTGCCGGCCGGTCCCACGATCATCGACACGATGGCCAACTCCGCGTTCTACTACGGCGTGGTGCGGATGCTCGCCGAGGACGAGCGGCCGATCTGGACCCGGATGAGCTATGCCGCGGCCACCGAGAATTTCTACGAATGCGCCCGGCACGGCATCGAGGCCAAGGTCTACTGGCCCGGCTTCGGCGAGGTCTCGGCCGACGAACTCGTGCTGCGGCATCTGCTGCCGCTGGCTCACGAAGGGCTGGAGCAGTGGGGCGTGGCGCCGAGTGTCCGCGAGCGCTATCTCGGGGTGATCGAGGGCCGCTGTCGCGCAGGGGTCAACGGTGCGAGCTGGCAGATCGCCTGCGTGAAAGCCCTTGAGGCACAAGGACTTCAGCGCACCGATGCGCTGGCGAAGATGCTCGAGCTCTATCTCGTCGGGATGTCGGACAATGTCCCGGTGCACGAGTGGGAGCTGCCGGGCTGAGTCACTCCCGGGTCTGCCGGTTCCACACCTGCAGCGCCGGCTTGCCGTGGTAGAAGCCGAGCTTGGACACCGCACCCGCGTCGAGCATCAGCTGCGCGCCGAAGCGCGGCTCCTGGCGCAAGAACACCGCGGTGAGGATGCGCAGCAGGTGGCCGTGCGCCACGAGGGCGACATTCCCCTTCTGCAGCAACGGCATCGCCCGCTGCACGACGTGACTGGCGCGGGCGGCCACATCCTCGACGGTCTCGCCGGGCGTCTTGCCGGGCACGACGCCGTTCTTGAAGATCTCCCAGTCCGGGTCGCCGGTCTGCTCGCGGATCTGCGGGGTGGTCAGGCCCTCGTAGCCGCCGTAGTCCCACTCGAGCAGGTCATCGTCCAGCTGTATGCCGGTCAGGCCCGCCAGTTCCGCGGTCCGGCGCGCCCTGATCAGCGGCGAGCTGAAGACGGCCACGAAGGACATCCCCGTCAGCAGATCACCGGCGCGGCGGGCGCCGTCCTCGCCGACCGGCAGCAGGGGCAGGTCGGTCAGGCCGGTGTGTCGTCCCGACTTGGACCATTCGGTCTCGCCGTGGCGGATGAGGACGAGGCTGTTGGTGTTCTCGGCGGCGTTCACGGCTCCCCACGCTAATGGCAGGCTGGACGTATGACGAACTCCGATGCTCACCGCTCCGTGTCGTTGCAGCGCACCGCTGCCGGCAAGTTCCAGGCGATCAACGCGCGTGGCGGCACCCTTGACTTCGGCAGTGGCGGTGACGAGCAGTTCACGCCCGTCGAGTTACTGCTCGCCGCCATCGCCGGCTGTTCGGCGATCGACGTGGACATCTTCACCACCCGCCGGTCCGAGCCGACCCAGTTCGACGTCGTTGCCGAGGGTGACAAGCTCCGCGACGAGCAGGGCAACCACATGGGTCCGATCGATGTGACCTTTACCGTGCGCTTCCCCGAGGGCGAGCAGGGTGACGCGGCCCGCGCGATCCTGCCCAAGTCGGTGCACGACTCCCACGACCGGCTGTGCACGGTCAGCCGCACGGTGCTGCTCCCAACCGACGTCACCATGCACATCGACTGACCTGTTCCACCCGAGAACGACTGAGCGACAAGGAGATTCACCGATGTCGACCGTCCAGCTCGCAGATCTCACCGTCTCGCCCATCGGTTTTGGCTGTATGGCGCTGTCGCATGTCTACGGCGGCACCAGCGATGACGCGGCCCGCGCCACCCTCGACGCCGCAATCGATGCCGGCATCACCTTCCTCGACACCGCCGATGTGTATGGCGAGCCACGGGAGGGCACCACCGGACCGTCCGGCACCAACGAGGAGATGCTCGCGCCGCTGCTGGCCCGCCGCCGCGACGAGGTGCAGCTGGCCACCAAATTCGGCATCCTCGGTGCGCGCTGGGGCAAGGGCGGCACCGATGATTCCAAGGCGACCGACGGGCGGCCGGCATACGTCCGATCCGCGTGCGAGGCGTCGCTGCGCCGGCTCGGCGTGGACACCATCGACCTGTATTACCTGCACCGTCCCGACCCGGACGTGCCGGTTGAGGAGACGGTCGGGGCGATGGCGCAACTGGTGGCCGACGGCAAGGTGCGCCACCTCGGGCTGTCCGAGGTCACCGCCGACGAACTGCGCCGCGCCCACGCCGTGCACCCGATCACCGCGGTGCAGTCCGAGTGGAGCCTGTGGTCGCGTGACGTCGAGCGGTATGTCGTGCCGGCGTGCGCCGAGCTCGGCGTGGGCTTCGTGCCCTACAGCCCGCTCGGGCGCGGTTTCCTCACCGGCACCCTCACCCAGGAGCAAGTCGCCGGCGACTTCCGCGGCGGCACCTCGCGGATGGGCGAAGGCTGGGACGCCAACCAACAGGCCCTCGCCGTGGTGGCCGAGGTCGCGCGGGCCGTGGGTGCGACCAACGCCCAGGTCGCGCTCGCCTGGCTGCTGCATCAGGGCACGGCGCTGGGCGCCAGCACGGTGCCGATCCCCGGGTCGCGCACTGCCGAGCGGATGATCGAAAACCTGGGCGCGGTCGGCATACGGCTGGATGACGAGCAAATGGCGCGCCTCGACACGGTGGCCGGGCTGGTGCAGGGCGACCGCAATATCGTCGACAACCCGGCCTGGATCAGCTCCGGGAGGGAGTGAGATGGCCCGGCTCATCGACGTGCACCCGGTCGACCCGCAGCCGCGGCGGATCGAGCAGGCGCTGCAGATCCTGCGCGACGGCGGGCTGATCGCCTATCCGACCGACTCGTGCTTCGCGCTCGGGGCGATGCTCGGCAATGCCGACGCCAAGGACCGGATCACCCGCATCCGGCAGCTGGACGACAAACACCATTTCACCTTGATCTGCAGCGATTTCGCTCAGCTCGGGCAACTGGTGCAGCTGGACAACGCGGTGTTCCGGGCGGTGAAGGCGGCGACGCCGGGCAGTTACACCTTCGTCCTGCCGGCGACCTCGGAGGTGCCGCGCCGGCTGATGCACCCCAAGAAGCGCACGGTCGGGGTGCGGATCCCGGACCACCCGGTGGTCTCGGCCCTGCTGCGCGGGCTGGGCGAGCCGATGCTCACCTCGACACTGCTGCTGCCCGGTGAGGAGGAGCCGCTGACCGAAGGCTGGGCGGTGAAGGAGCGCCTCGATCACGAGGTGGATGCGGTCATCGACTCGGGGGAGTGCGGGGTGGACCCCACGACGGTCGTCGACTTCTCCGAGGGCTATCCGCAGGTCGTCCGGGTGGGCGCCGGAGAACCATCGCGCTTCACCTGATCGCTGCTCGCTTGGGCCTGCTCCCCGGCGCTCGTAGGGTGGAGCTATGACCCGCTCCCTCATCGTCACCGAGCCCGGCGACCGCGACGTCCTCGCCGTGCAGGACGCTCCCGTGCTGCCACCCGCACCCGGTGAAGTGCAGGTGCAGGTGGCCGCGGTCGGCGTCAATTTCATCGACGTCTACAAGCGGCAGGGCATCTATCCGCAGGACACGCCGTTCGTGCTGGGCGAGGAAGCGGCCGGCACCGTCGTCGGCGTCGGCCGCGATGTCCAGGACTTCGCCGAGGGCGACCGCGTCGCCTGGGCACAATCGGCAGGCAGCGCGGCCGCACTCGTCAACGTCCCGGCCGAGCGCGCGGTGCGGGTGCCCGACGGCGTCGACCTGGACACCGCGGCCGCGGTGATGCTCCAGGGGATGACCGCGCACTATCTGGTCACCTCGACCTGGCCGATCGAGCCGGGTCAGATCGCGCTCGTGCACGCCGCGGCGGGAGGTGTCGGGCAGCTGCTGGTGCAGCTGATCACCGCGCGCGGTGCCAGCGTGGTGGCCACCGCGGGCACCGACGAGAAGCTGCAGATCGCCAAGGATCTCGGCGCCGCCCACGTCATCAACTACCGGCAATATGACGGCCGCCCCGACGAACTCGCCGCCACCGTGCGGGCCCTCGCCGGCCGCGGTGTCGATGTCGCGTATGACGGGGTCGGCAAGGCGACCTTCGAGGCATCGCTGAAGTCGCTGCGTCCGCGCGGGCTGCTCGCCCTCTTCGGGGGCGCGAGCGGGCAGGTGCCGCCCTTCGACCTGCAGCTGCTCAACAAATACGGATCGCTCTTCATCACCCGGCCGACCCTGGCGCACTACCTCGGTGACCGGGCCGAGCTCGAGTGGCGAGCGCGCGAGATCCTCGACGCCGTCGCCGATGGCTCGCTCAAGGTCGACATCGGCGCACGCTTCCCGCTCGAGCAGGCCGCCGACGCCTATGCCGCTCTGGAGGGCCGCCGGACCACCGGCAAGGTGTTGCTCACGCTCTGAACGGTCAGCGTCCGGTCAAGCCCCAGGCGCGCGCGAGGGCGGCATACGACGCCTGACGCACCTTTGGCTCGAAGGTGTAGGTCGCCACAATCACCTCGTCCAGGCCGTGCCGCTCGACGAATCCGGTGAGCCCCTCGGTCACCTCCTCGGCGGTGCCGACGAAGGTCGCCGGGCCGTCCGGCCGGCCGGCGAGGTCGAGGGCTTCGGTTGGTATGACGTCCTCGATCCGGTCCGCGGGCGGGTCCAGCGGAGCGAGTTGCCCGGTGCGGATGCGCACCCGCATCAGCTGGCTGGTGGTGAACTCACGCACCGCCTCCTCGTGCGTGTCCGCGATGAGCACATTGGCACCGGCCATCACGGTCGGCCGCTCGACCTGCGCGGTTGGAGCGTCGGCGCGAAAAGCGCTGCGGTACAACGCGATTGCCTGCTCCATCTGCTGCGGCGCGAAATGCGAAGCGAAGGAGAAGGGCAGTCCGAGCGCCGCTGCGACCTGGGCACCGCCGGTGGACGAGCCGAGCATCCACATCGGCACGTCGGTGCCCTCGCCGGGCACGGCACGCACCCCGCTGGCATGTCCTTCGCCGAGGTAGTGCTGCAGATCGAGCACGTCGCGGGCGAAGGTGTCGAGTTCACCGTGGTTGCGCCGCAGCGCTGCGGCCGTCATCGGGTCGGTGCCGGGAGCCCGACCCAGGCCCAGGTCGAAGCGGTCGCCATACATCGTGGCGAGGGTGCCGTAGTACTCAGCGACCATGAGCGGCGCGTGATTGGGCAGCATGACGCCGCCACTGCCGAGCCGGATGCCGGTTGTGCGGGTGGCGAGGTCACCCAGCACGAGCGAGGTGGCCGAGGCCATGAAGGTGTCGCTGCCGTGGTGCTCGGCCACCCAATACCGTTGGTAACCAAGGGAATCCGCCAACTTTGCCAACTCGCGAGAAGCGACGAACGCATCGGTGCGGGACATGCCTTGGGAGACGGGGACGAGGTCGAGCACGGACAGCGGCACGCGGGAGGTCATGCAAGGGACAACCGCGCCTCGGGTGCGGGTGTTCCCAGGGCGCAGGCGGATATGTGACGCTGAGCCGGTGGACATCCTGGACGAGTTGCGAGACCTCATCGGTGCCGACCAGGTGAGCACCGCGCCGGAGCGGCTCGAGGCCTACCGCTACGACCTGAGCCGCGACCCCGCCGCGCAGACACCGCTCGCCGTGGTCCGGCCGGTCACCGCCGAGCAGGTGCAGCAGACGATGAAATGGGCTGCGGCACAACGCATTCCGGTGATTCCGCGCGGCGCGGGCACCAGCCTCTCCGGTGGGGCGAGCGCTCAGCAGGGCAGCATCGTCCTCGCACTCGACCGGATGACCGGCATCGCGATCGACCCCGACACCAGGACCGCCGTGGTCGAGCCGGGAGCGTTGAACATCGCGGTGAAGCAGGCGGCGGCCGAGCACGGGCTGTGGTATCCGCCCGATCCGTCCTCGGTCGAGATCAGCTCGATCGGCGGCAATGTCGCGACCAACGCCGGGGGACTGTGCTGCGTGAAATACGGGGTCACCCGTGATTACGTGCTCGGCCTCGATGTGGTGCTGGCGGACGGCCGGCTGGCGCGCCTCGGCGGCCCTCGGCTGAAGGATGTCGCCGGACTGTCCCTGCTGCAGCTCTTCGTCGGCAGCGAAGGAACGCTCGGCGTCGTCACCCGGATCGTGCTGCGACTGGTGCCCGAGCTGCCACCGCCCGCGACCCTGGTGGCGCTCTTCGCCACCCCTGACGAGGCCGCCGCCGCGGTCGTCGAGACCTGCAGCGCGGTGCGCCCCTCGATGGTCGAGCTGATGGACAACGCGTCGATCAACGCGGTCGAGGACTTCCAGTCAATGGGTCTGGACCGGGCCGCGGGTGCGCTGCTGCTGATCCAGACCGACGCGCCGGGCGCGGCTCGTGAGCTGGAGCTCGAGGTGGCCCAGCGAGCCTGCGAAAAGCACGGCGCCACAGCGGTTTTCAGCACCGATGACCCGGAGGAGGCGCAGATGTTCGTCGCCGCACGACGGGCGATCTTCCCGGCGCTGGACCGCCTCGGGCCGCTCATGCTCGAGGACGTCGGAGTGCCGCTGCCCGCGCTGCCAGCCCTCGTGCGCGGCATCGGTGCGATCGCGCAGCGCCATCGACTGCGGATCCCGGTGGTCGCGCACGCCGGTGACGGCAACACCCATCCGATCATCGTGCTCGACCCTGCCGATCCCGACTGTCGTGATCGGGCGGCCCTGGCGTATGACGAGATCATGCGGCTCGCGCTGTCCTTGGACGGCACGATCACCGGCGA
The DNA here is from genome assembly GCF_011440275.1 of Metallococcus carri. GTDB lineage: Bacteria > Actinomycetota > Actinomycetes > Actinomycetales > Dermatophilaceae > Metallococcus > Metallococcus carri. Next base: position 85,559 of record NZ_JAAOIV010000002.1, read on the forward strand.
GCATGGCATTGGCCGGATCAAGCGGCCGTGGCTGGCCGAACAGCTCGGCCCGGACGTGATGGACCTGCACGCCAGGATCAAGAACGCGCTCGACCCGGACGGACTGCTCAACCCGGGCGCGGGCTACTGACCAGCGTCTCTGGTTCCGGTGCCTCGCAGTTGCTGCAGCACCCGGGCGTCGATCCCGTCGGTCGTCCACCGGGTCTCGAGATTGACCTCGCCCATCCAGTCGGCCAGGTCGGTGTCGAGCTTGCCCGAGTCAAACCCGTTGCGGCGCAACAGGTCTACCACTTCGTCGCGTAGCTCTCCGGTGAGCGGCTGCACGTCCTCGGGTCCACCGAAGTAGAGCTCCTGCTGGTCGAGCAGTCGGGCCAGCTCGGTCGGAGCCTGCGGGTGGTCGTCGACGCGCAGGTCGGCGAGCACGCCGCTGTGGTCATAACCGGCATCGGGAGCCACGGCATATACGGCTGCCGACTGCCGGCCCCGCTTGTCACCGCCCGCGGCGTCCCCGGCGAGGAGCGCGGCGATCATCCGGCGGGGCAGCGGCTGGCCGGCGTTGTCGTGCCAGGCGCGTTCCATCTCGGCGACGACCTCGGGCCCGGTGAGGATGTTGCCCTGGATCGCGAACGCGCCGGTGGCGTCACGCCCGGTGACGCCACCACACCACGGCATACAGTCCGTGCCGGTGAAACTGGCCTGATCGCTCGGCCCGACGACACCGACCTGGCGGACCTCGCGTTCGGGGTCGGCGTCGGTGGCGTGCGCGAGAGCACCCGCCGCGCTGGAGCCGCTTGCCATCGCCTCGAGCACGTCGGGGATATAGGACACCTTGGCGTAGGACTGGGTGGCGACCGCGCCGACGCCGATGTGGGCGCCCGGCACCACCGACCCGACCGCGAGGAACTTGCTGGCGACTGCGACGCCATAGGCGGTCCCATCGGTCGCGACGATCGAGAAGGTCACGGTGAATCTCCTTCAGCCCGTAGTGAATTCGCTGTCGCCGCGCACCTGTGCGGGCGTGGCCTGCACATCCTCGACCGAGGCGGATGGTGAACCGGTGCGGCACCAGGCGACGAGGTCCTCGACGGCCTGCTGGTCACCTTCGAAATGCCCGCTCACCGACCCGTCGGACTCGTTGGCCACTTGCCCGGTCACGCCGAGCCGGCGCGCTTCTTGCGCGCAGTAGTAGCGGAAGCTGACACCCTGGACCTGCCCAGTGACCCGGATGTCGACGGCGATCGTCATACCGCCCGACCCTACGCGGCGCGGGCGAGCCGGATCAGGACTTCGGCGTGCGTGGTTTGCGGGAACATGTCGATCAGCCGCGCGGCATTCACCCGCCAGGACGGCAGCGCCCGCAGGTCGCGCGCGAGGGTGCCCGGATGGCAACTGGAGTAGATCAGCGTGCGCGCGTCGCTCGCCTCGATGGCTGCCGCCAGGTCGGCGCCGATGCCGCGCCTGGGTGGGTTCACGATCACGGTCTCCGCATCGATCGCCAGCTCCGCGTCTGCATCGGCCGTCTCAAAACGTATGTCGCCCAACGGTTTTGCGTTCTCCCGCACCGACCGCTCAGCGCACCGGACCGCGTCGGCCGACACCTCCAGGCCGCGCACCGCGCGCACCCCGTCGGCGGCGTGCATCGCGAAACCACCCACACCGCAGTAGAGGTCGAGCACCGAGCTCGGGCGGTCGTCGTCGATCCACGAGGCCGCCTGTCGGTAGAGCAGCGCAGCCATTTCGGTGTTGGTCTGGAAGAAGCTGCGCGGCCCGAGGTGCAGGACGACGTCGTTGACCGGCATCGGCAGCGTCAGCTGGTCGGTGAGCACTGCCTCGTCCGGCCCCTCCAGGACGGCCTTGTGCTCCGGCTGGAGGTTCGCGGTCACCACGCGCAGCCCCGGCACTGCAGCAAGCAGATCGGGCAGCCCGTCCTCGAGGCGGCGCAGCTGACCAGGGGAGCGCAGCACGAAGCGCACCATGAGTTCGCCGGCGGGGGAGTGGGTGACGATCAGGTGCTTGAGCTCACCGGTCCGCCGGGGGATGTCGTATGGCGTGAGTCCGGTCTCGGCGACGAACTGCGCTAGCGCCGGCAGCGCCATCGACAGCCCGGGCTCGTAGAGGCCGCAACCGGTCAGGTCGACGCCCCGGAAGTCACCGTCGAGGATGCCCAGCGTGGGCGCACCGCGCCGGCCGCCGACGACCAGCTTCGCCTTGTTGCGGAAGCCCGATTCGCGGCCGTGGCCGACCGGGAGCCACACATCCGCGGGCACCAGGTCGCCGAGCGCTCCTGCGGTGATCTGCTCCAGCCGAGCGAGCTGGTCGGCATACCCGACATTCATCCAGGTGCACGATCGGCAGGCGCCGCGGTCGTAGTAGTCGCACTGCATGACCGCACCAGTGTGACCGACCGACCTGACCGCTGCGTGAGCGCCCCGGGGCACCCGGGGACGGGAGTTAGTCGTCGCCGGCAAGCACCGCGGCGAAGCCGAGCATGACCACGCCGGTGCCGCCCTCGATGGTGCGCTGGGCGCGACGGCCCTGCAGCACCGTGCGGGCCCGGGACGCGCCGGCGACCACCGCGAGCAGCACGACCAGACCGACCAGGGTGAGGGTGAGTGCGTAGGCGAGCAGCCCCGCCATACCGGTGTCGGCGCCGGCGAACTGGGGCAGCACAGCCAGATTGAACGCCAGCACCTTGGGGTTGGTGATATTGCACAAGAAGCCCTGGCGGAAGCTGCGCCAGGGGCTGCGCGGGGCGAGCCCGGTGGCCTCCCAGTTCATCCCGTGACCGCGGACGGCCGCGCGCAGCGCGAGGAAACCGAGGTAGGTCAGATAGGCGACGCCGGCCCAGCGGATGGCTTGGAAGACCGGCTCGGCGCGGGCGATGATCGCGCCGAGCCCCAGCGCGGCCAGCACTCCCTGGGTCGCGCCCGCCGAGCAGATGCCGAAGGTCGTCCACAGCCCGCGGCCACGCCCGCCCATCACCGTGTTGCGCAGGGTGAGGAAGGTGTCGGGTCCGGGTGCGATGGCGACCACGGCGGCGAAGAGCACGAAGCTGAGGTACTGGCTCACCGCGTCAGTATGTGGCGGTCGGTCCGGACGCGTCGATGCCGTTCCGCGAAGCGGCCACCTAGCGGCTCCCCGGGCCCTAGAGTCGGCGCACCAGCGGCGAGGACGAGGAGCGCGGATGCGGCAACCGAAGGTGACGGTCCTGGGTGGCGGTTCGTGGGGCACGGCGGTGGCGTCGGTTGCCACGCGCAACACCGAGACCCTGTTGTGGGCCCGGGACGCCGACACGGTCACCGAGCTCAACGAGCGGCATACCAACTCCCGCTATCTCGATGACCTGCCGCTGCACCCGCGGCTGCGCGCCACCGCCGATCTGCAGGAGGCGGTCGAGACCGCCGACGTGCTCGTGCTCGGCGTGCCCTCGCACGCTTGCCGCGCGGTGCTGACCGAGGCGGCCGACCACCTGCGCCCGTGGGTGCCGATCGTGTCGCTGGTCAAGGGCCTGGAGCAGGGGACGCGGTCACGGATCACCGATGTGGTGAGCGAGGTGCTGCCCGGTCACCCCGTCGGCGTGCTCAACGGGCCGAATATCGCCCGCGAGATCGTGCAGGGGTATGCCGCTGCCGCCACCTTGGCGATGCCCGACCACCATTTGGCGCAATCGCTGCAACGGCTGCTGAGCTCCAAGCTCTACCGGGTCTACACCTCGACCGATGTCACCGGCGTCGAGGTCGCGGGCGCCTTGAAGAATGTGTTTGCGATCGCCACCGGTTTCGGCGACGGGCTCGAGGCGGGCGACAACACCCGCGCGATGGTCATTACCCGGTCGCTGCGCGAGCTGTCCCGGCTCGGCGTCGCGATGGGCGGCCAGGAGCGCACCTTCTCCGGCCTGTCCGGGATGGGCGATCTGATCGCGACCTGCACCAGCCCGCACAGCCGCAACCGGCGGGTCGGTGTGCGGCTCGCGCAGGGCCGGACGCTGGAGGAGATCGCCGCGGAGCTCAAGCAGGTCGCCGAGGGCGTGAAGTCGTCATCGGTGGTGATGGAGCTGGCCGATCACCACGGTGTCGATATGCGCATCGCGCACGAGGTCGATGCGGTGATCAATCACGGGCAGCCGGTGGAGCACACCTACCGGGGCTTGCTACGCGAGGCGCCGTCACATGAGTTCCACGGCGACGCCTGGTGAGGCCTATTTGACCGCGACGTGCCCGGAGGACTGGGTGAAGCCGTGCTGCACCGCCCAGAGCACCGCCTGGCTGCGCGACGCGACGCCCATCGTGCGGTAGGCGGTGCGGATGTAGCTCTTCACCGTGTTGATGCTCAGGTAGAGCCGCCGGGTGATCTCGTCATTCGACAGACCCTGGCTGATCAGCGCGATGACGTCAGCCTCGCGCTCAGTGAGGCCCTCGGCGCGGCCCGGCCAGTCCCGACCCACGTTGGCACCGCCGGATGCGGTGATGCCGGCCGCCGGCCGGACGATCTCACCGGCAGCGATCCGTTCGATCGCGCGCACCAACTCCTTGGGCTCCAGCGATTTGGGCAGCACTCCGCGCACGCCGACGGTGATCGCGTCGTGCACGTAGGTGGTCGGCACGTTCCAGGCATAGACCGCCACGGCGCCGACCAACGGGTTTTCCAGCAGCGTCTGCAGCTCCGGCGCGGACGGGCTGGCGGTGGAGAAGGTGTCGAATAACGCCACGTCCACCGGTTCTTCGACCGGTTCGGAGGCTGCGACCTCAACGATGCGCACGTGGTCGCGATAGGGCTCGAGCATGGCGCGCACACCGTGAACGATCACTTCGTAGTCGTTCACGATCGCCACGCGGGGACGCAGGTCGGTCGGCATACCTAGACGGTAAACCCCCACACCGACATCTGCCGCCTCAGACCTGCCCGATATGGACGCTTGGCCAGGCGATTCCACCCTTTCGAGGCGAGTTTGCACCAGCACCGATGCGGCAACGTGGGAGTGCCAACCCCATCCACCTCACTCAGGGAGGCGTAGCACGGATGCCCGCTTTCGGTTACACGCTGATGACCGAGCAGACCGGTCCACGCGCACTGGTGGCCGACGCGGCCCACGCCGAGAGCGTCGGCTTCGACTTCGAGGTGATGAGCGATCACTTCTCGCCATGGCTCACCTCGCAGGGTCACGCGCCCTATGCGTGGAGCGTGCTCGGTGCCGTTGCCCAGGCGACCGAGAAGGTCGAGCTGATGACCTATGTCACCTGCCCGACCCAGCGGTACCACCCGGCGGTCGTGGCGCAGAAGGCCGCGACCATGGCGCTGCTCTCCGAGGATCGCTTCGTGCTCGGTCTGGGCAGCGGCGAGAGCCTCAACGAGCACACGGTCGGCCCCTGGCCCTCGGTCGCGGTGCGCCAGGACAAGCTGGCCGAGGCGATCGAGATCATCCGCGCACTGCACACCGGTGAGCTCATCGACCACCACGGCACGCACTTCGAGGTGAACTCCGCGCGCATCTGGGACCTGCCCGACCAGCCGGTGCCGATTGCGGTGGCCGTCGGTGGCGACCGCGCGATCGAACGCTTCGCCCCGCTGGCGGACCATCTCGTCGCGGTCGAACCGTCCGCCGAGCTCGTCAAGACGTGGAACGCGACGTCCGGGGCTCCCGGCATACCGCAGAAGGCTCGGGCGATCGGCCAGATCCCGATCTGCTGGGGCCCCGACGAGGCGGAGGCCAAGAAGCGCGCGCACGACCAGTTCCGTTGGTTCGCAGGGGGATTCGGGGTCAACGCGGACATCCCGACGCCGGCCGGTTTCGCCGCGGCAACGGCCTATGTCACCGAGGACGATGTCGCTGACGCCATGCCCTGCGGCCCGGATCTCGACCGCATCGTGGAGGCCGTGTCCGCCTACTGGGAGGCCGGCTTCACCGATATCGCCCTGGTGCAGATCGGCGGCGAGGACCAGCAGCGCTTCCTCGACGAGGCGGCCGCGCCGCTGCTGAAGAAGCTGCGGGCTGCGTCATGAGCCGTGATGTGGTCGTCCTCGATGTCGACGGCACCCTCGTCGACTCGACCTACCTGCACGCGATCGCCTGGGCGCGCGCGTTCGCGGCATACGACCTGGCGGCGCCGACCTGGCGGGTCCACCGCGCGATCGGGATGGGCGGGGACCGGTTGGTGGCAGAGGTGCTGGGCGAGGACGCCGAGCGCGCCCACGGCGATGACCTGCGCGAACGCTGGCGGCAGGAATACGAGCCGCTGCGCGGTGAGGCCCGGCCGTTCGACGGCGCGGAGCGGCTGATTCGGCAACTGCGCAACGGGGGCTTCCTCGTCGCGCTGGCGTCCTCGGGGGAGCGGGAGTTCGTCGATGAGGCCGTCGAGCGTCTGGGCGTCGCGGACGCTCTGGAGGCGGTCGTGTCCTCCGATGACGCCGAGGAGTCCAAGCCCGAGCCGGACGTGCTGGAGGCCGCGCTGCGCGCCAGCCGCGCCGAGCGCGCCGTGATGGTCGGGGACTCGGTGTATGACGTCGATGCCGCCTCGCGTGCCGGGCTGCGCTGCATCACCTTCCGCACCGGTGGGTTCGGTGAGGCGGAGCTCTACAAGGCCGGCGCGGCGACCGTCGTCGACGGGCCGCGTGAGGCGATCGGCCTGGACTGGCTGTCGTTCCTCGGGTACTGCCGCTGACGTCGGCGCGATGAAGCGGAGGGTGTCCGTCCGGAATCGCTTCTAGCGTCCCGGTCATGGACATCGTGCTCATCCCCGGTCTCTGGCTCAACGCGTCGTGCTGGGACGAGGTGACCCCGCGGCTCGAGGCGGCCGGCCATCGCGTGCGCGCCCTCACCCTGCCCGGGATGGAGTCGACGGGCGCTGATCGCTCGGGCGTCGGCCTGCAGCACTGGATCGACGCGGTGGTTGCGGCCATCGACGACGCTGCGGACCCCGTGCTGCTCGTGGGACATTCGGCCGGTTGCGGGCTCGCCCATGCCGCGCTCGACGCCCGGCCCGAGCGCGTCGTCCGGGTGATGCATATCGGGGGCTTCCCGGCAGGCGATGGCGAGGCCTTGCTCGGTGGGTTACCCGCCGTTAACGGCGAGGTGCGTATGCCGGACTGGGTCGAGATGGGCGAGGAAGCCAACGTGCGCGATATGGACGCTGCACAACGAAAGTCGTTGTATGACAACGCGATACCCGTGCCGGTGGCGGCGATCACCACGCCGGTGAGACTGCGCGACGGGCGCCGGTTCGCGGTGCCCATGACTCTGGTGTGCCCCGAATACACCACCGAGGACGCCAAGGAGTGGGCGACCGAGGACGACGGGCCCGGGCCGGAGCTGCGCCGCACGGTCGCCGTCGACTACGTCGACATCGGTGGTGGGCACTGGCCGCAGTTGACCCAGCCGGAGCGGTTGGCGCAGGTGATCCTCGGCGGCGTGCCGCGCGGGTAGGTGCGGTCGCGAGCGGGGCTTTCACCCTGCGGGCTCTCGGCATACGGACTGATGTAGCGATCCGTCGGCAGGTTGTCGGCAATTTCGCTGGTAGACGTTGCGAGCAGTGGGGTCTCGGCGGTTGGTTTGGGCACGCGCAACGGCGTCCCAGGGGGGTAGGGCGCGCCCCCTTGCCATACTCGTCCTATGGCAAGGGGGCGCGTCCTGTTGCGGCAGGCTCGAGCCGCCGCCGGTCTCACTCAGCAGACGCTGGCGGCGCGGTCCGGCGTGAGCGCACGCACCATCGGTGCGCTGGAGCGTGGCACGATCACCAGCCCGCACCCTGGGACGCTGCAAGCACTGATCGACGTGCTCGGACCCTTCACCCCGCTCGCGGATGCGCTCCGCGAGGCCTTCGGTGACGACGCGCCAGCGAGTTATGACGAGTTCGCCAGCGTGGAGCGAGGTCTGCTCAGCGGCGGGTCGATCGACGACCTGGTCGCCTCGGTGGTTGACCCGGCGCGGCATCGCTGGCGCGAGCTTGCCGCCACCCACCGGGTGACCGTCGGCGAGGACGGCCGGATCCTTCGCGCCTTCAGCCACCGCGTGCTGCAGGCCAAGACTCCGACCGCGCGGATCACCAGCCTGCTGAAGGCTGGCGACGACGCGACACCTGTAGCGCTCAGCCGGTTGGTTGATTGGCACGGGTGCGAGCCCCTGCAGCGGCTGGATCTGCGCGACCATAACGCGGCGTTGTTCACCTTCCGGGTGTCCGACAGTCGCGCGGGCTCGACGGTCTCGGTGTCCTACGAATTCGCCGAAGCGCCGGAGGATCTGCTCGCGGACCCGCAGCTGGCCGCGTTGGCCGCCGGCCGACCGTTGTCCGACGGCATCGTCCGGTCCACCAGTTCGCCGGACAGCACGCTGGTCGTCGACGTGCAGTTCCTGCGTCCGCCGAAGGCGGTGTGGGAGCTCAGCTACACCGCCGGTGACCACGACGCCGCCCGCGGGCGCCTCATCACTCCGGACCGTGACGGCATCGTGCAGATGGTGCGTTCCGGCGGACCGGCGGGTGGGATCGGCTTCGACTGGGAGTGGTGACCGCTCGGTCGATGTGTGCGCCCGTGGGTGCGTGTCCGCAGTTTCGCGTCAGCGTTGGTGCGTCGATGCGGACGCTGCGGTGGCCTGGGGTCGTTGTGTCCGCAGTTTCGCTGCACCGTTGGTGCGTGGACGCGGACGCTGTGATGGCCCGGGCGCTACCCGATATGCAGCTGAGCCGAATTCAGTTGAGGCACAAGCAGAACGGGTGACCGGCGGGGTCGAGGAAAACCCGGAATGTTTCACCCGGCTGGTGCTCGGCCTTCGTTGCGCCAAGCTCGAGCACCGCCTGTTCGCCGCTGTCGAGGTCGTCGACGACGACGTCGATGTGCATCTGCTGCGGTCGGTCCTGACCCGGCCAGGCGGGCGCCTGGTAGTTCTCGACTCGTTGAAACTCCAGCGAGTCGCCGTAGTCGGCGCGGATGGAGGACCAGTCCTCCTTGTGCTCAACTTTCCAGTCCAGCAAGGCGCCGTAGAACTCGGCGAGCACCTTCGGGTCAGGGCAGTCCAGGACGACGGTGGGGAAGCGCGCGATAGCCATGTCGCCACGTTAGCCCTGGATGTGGACGATCCCCGTCCCATGTTGTCGGTGGTTGAGCGCCGTCCTGAGCGAGCGCAGCGAGTCGAAGGGCAAGGCGGCGAGGGACGAGCCGCCGCGTCGAAACCCTTACCCGTCAATCGTCGAGAAAACCAGGGCGTCGGCGGTCTGACCGCCAACAGTAAGGAAGTTGCGCAACCGACCCTCCAACTCGAACCCGGCACCCAGCAGGGTGTGCCGGGACGCCAGGTTGTCCGGAGCCACCCACGCCTCGATCCGGCGTACACCCCAGGACGCGAACGCCCACGGCACGATCAGTCGCAGCGCGCTCGCCGCGGCGCCGCGGCGGCGGTCACTCGGAATCACCCAATACCCCACTCCCGCAACGTTTTCCTGGGGCCGACGGCCAAGCCACAGATGGCCGATAGCGCGGTCGTCGGTCAGGTCCGCGATCGCCAGCGCCAGACCTTGACCGGTTCGCGCGCGAGAGATCTGTCGCGCGACGAAGTCACGACCGGCGTCCGGAGTGAAGACCGCGGGCACCGTCGTGCCGAGCGGAATCTGCGGATCGGTCGATGCCAGCCGGACACACTCCAGGTCGGTCGGCCGCCACGCGCGCAGCCCGAACCGGCCGTCCTGCAGCGGCGGATCGGGGTACGCCAGGTCCGTCATACTGCGGCCAGTCGGCGCAGTTCGTCGACCACTTCCGTCGCGAACTCGGTGTCGCCGCGCCGGGCGCCGGGCCAGCGGTCCACCTCGCTCCACGACACGGATTCCGGCGTTCCCGGCCAGCGGGGGAGAAGCATCACGTGCAGGTGAGGAAACGCGTGGCCGACGCGGACGACATACACATGTTCGGCGCCGGCACGTTCGAGGGCGAGTGACCACCGGGCGAGCGCCTGACCCACGCTCGCCGCCTCGCTCATGGTCAGATCGGCGAAGCCGGCCGCGTGGCGCCGGGGCACGACGAACAGGTGACCGGCATACACGTCGGTGGCTGGGGCGACGACCGGGCAGTGGAATACGACCACCGTGTTGCATTGCTCGAGGAAGCCGCCCGGCACGGGCTGCGCCCCGGTGACCTCGGCGCAGACGAGGCAGACGTCGTTCATGCCGCTTGATTGGAGCAGGGCGCGGCGCGCACGGCAACCGGGAATCTGTGGCACTCCGGCGGTTCGACCACGTTGGCGGGCGAGGACGGGGTAAGACTGGGAGCGTCGCTGACCGACAGCGCGCGAGGGGAAGCCGGATGAGTCGATCAGAGCGGGATGCACCACGGCTCGACCTGGACGCGCTGCCGCGCGCTGTGCGGCGCGCGATCGAGGCGGCGGTGGCGGGCCTGCCGGTGACCGTCGTGAGCGGCGGCTGCGAACTCGGCACGCTCGCATTCCGCCCGAGTGTGCTCTCCGGTGTCGTCATCCCGGCCGCCCACGAGCCTGAGCCGGAGACGGTGCCGCGCGAGGGCGTCACGGTCGTGGCCACCGCAATGCAGCTGTCGGACTCGGCCCGCCGTCGCCTCGCCGACGAATTCGGCAGCGACTATGTCGTCCTCGATCTGCAGGAGGCGCCGCGCAGCACCGACGTGCTGCTCATCAGTCCGGTGAGCCCACAACTGCTCGGCACCTTGCGCGCGCAGTTCCCGGACGCCCGCGTCATCATCACCGAGATCGAGGACGAGGAACTCGGCGTGCGGTATGGCGGCCCCGTCAGTCGTCTGCTCGACGCCGGGGCATCGGCCTACGTGCCACCGCGGTCGATCAGCGCTATCGCGTCCACGGTGCACAACTACCTGGAGACGTCCAACGCGCCCGCCCTGACCGCGCCGCAACGCACGACAGCGGCACTGCCGAGGGGCATGCGCGACGACGGGTTCGCTCGGGATGGATGAGCGAACCCCGTGGAGGTCTTGTTGACCATCTGACATTCGGGGGAACCGGCGAGCCCATCGGACTCTCTATGGTGACGACCGCACCACCCGTCGCATCAGGGGCGCCAGTCCCCGAAGGAGCAACCGCAGATGAGCAGCCGAGCCGAATTCATCGCCGCCGTGCAGGCAGCGGCGCAGAACACGCCGTATGTCGTGCGCGAGACTCCGGAGGGATTCGACCTCACCATCGATGTGGCCGACGCGCGGTGGGCAACCTTGGTCAGCGTGCAGAAGCTCAAGAAGGTCTTCACCTATGAGGTGAAACTCGATGAGCCGCAACAGAAAATGGTCATCACTGACGTCTCCAACGAGGTCACCGGCGGTGCTGGTGGCACCGTTCCGCAATTGCGGATGGAAAAGAAGGTCACCCGCGGCCGGATCTACGAAAAGTCCTTCCACAAGGAGTTCGGGGTTGACCTCGACTCGGGCAAGGTCGGCGAGGTGGTCGGCTATTCGTTCGACTCGTCCACCGGCCGCGCCATCATCCGCGACGTCGCGAAGGCGCAGGGCTGGTCGGAAAAGATGCCTGCCGAACAGAAGGGCGCCTTGATCGTCGCCATCGTCACCGCCGTGCTCCTGGTCATCGTCTTCGGCGGCTTGGGCATCTGGGCCCTATTGCACTGACCGCCAAGTTCACACCGGTCGCGGGTCAGGGTCGGGGCCGGGAGGTTCGGTGAGCGGGCCGGGCTCGATCGGCGGTTGCGGGACCCCGGCCCAGGGGCTGGTTCCTGCGGCACGCCCGGCCCCGGAGGCGGCACACCCGGCTCGCCCGGTCCGGGTGCCGGCTCACCGGGGATCGGCAGGGGAGGGTCGGGCGCGGGAAAGGTCGCGGCCGGCATACCTTCCTCGGTTGCCAGCGACTCTTGGTCGAGGTCGTAGTCGTCGAGATCGTGGGTGGCGCTCATGTCTCCACCGTGCGCTCTTCTACCGCCGAGGTGAAGCCCCTGCGCGGGTGGATCGGGAGACCCTGTCGCGTATGCCGCAATCGCGCGGCTGCCGCTGTCTCATTCCCAAGGACGACGGGTCGGATAGCGAGACGGCGCCGACCAAGCCCGACTCGATTCTGTCTCACCGGTGACACACTTGGGGGATGGACAGGGTGAGCGTTCGGGAGCTTCGCAATCACGGCGGCGAGGTGCTGGACCGTGTTGTCCGCGGTGAAACGCTCGCGGTGACGCGCGACGACGTCGAGGTCGCGCAGTTGAGTCCGCGTTCTCGGCGCAGCCCGCGTCCCGCCGAACTGATAGCCCGGCGACGCACGCTTCCGCCCGTTGATCCGGACCTCCTGCGCAAAGACCTCGATTCGGTGATCGATTCCTCGTTATGACCACTCGGGGAATGCTGGACACCGCGACGGTGATCTTGCTGGGGCGGGTCAATGATCCGGGTGAACTGCCAGATGAATGCATCGTGAGTGCTGTCACTCTCGCAGAGCTCTCGGTTGGGCCCCTGGTCGCCGACGACGAACGCGAGCGCGTGGCTCGGCAGGCTCACCTGCAGCAGGCGGAAGCGGACTTCGACATGGTGCCGTTCGGTGCGGATGCGGCGCGCGCTTTCGGAGGAGTGGCGGCGGCCCTGCGGGCCCGCGGGCGCAGGACATCAGCGCGCGCGTATGACGCCCTCATCGCCGCCACGGCCATCGCTCACGGTGTGCCGCTCTACACCTGCAATCCGCAAGACTTCGAGGGCATCGGCGCCTTGGAGATTCACGTCGTCACGCACCCGGACCGCGCGGTTGACGGTTGACTGAGGAAAAAGCGTCTCGAGGCTTTGACGCGACCGGTGCCCGCTCAGCTGAATCCGACGGTGATCCCTGACGGGTCCATTGATAGCGATTCGGCATCAACCCCGCCAGAGCCCTAGCCATCCCACGAACGGCGGATCACGATCACGTCATGGGGTTGGGGCGGATCGTTGCGATGGGAGCGTGCATGATCACGCTGTCAGGATGCGCGCAGTCCCCGGACTCGGTGGCGTGCCCGGCGTCGTTGGCGGAGTCACCGGTGGGCGTCACCTTCAACGATTTCGCCGACGGCTCCACGGTGACGGTTGAAGTGTGCGCCCAACAGACCTGCCAGAGGAGCGCGGCGGTCGGCACCGACCCCTCGACGTGGGTCGATCTGCACCTCACTCGATTGTCGACTTCGCTCCATCCGGTCAAGGGTGCGAAGGCGATTTCGGTCACTGTTCGCGACCTGAGCAACAAGGTTGTCGCACAAGCTGATTCGGTTGCCGTGCACTCAACCGTGGTCGAGTTGGCCCAGTGCAGAGAGGTCAACTTCTGGGCAGCGCTGGCGATCTCACCCGGCCGCGTGCGAGCGTCCTCGTAACCAAAGGACCACAACCGTGCCGGTCGTCGAGCAATTCGTCACAGCGCTCACGATTGCTGAGATCGAGCGGGGAGTGGTGCAGAAGGAACGCTCCGATCGTCGGCAGGGTCAGCTCTTGCGGGCGTGCTGCCGTTCGACCTGGCGGCAGCGCGGTCATTGGCTAGGTTTCGAGTGCCCGAGCATGGCCCCGCTCGATGACGCGCTCATCGGCGCCATCGCCAAGGCACGCGGCATGACGGTCGTGACTCGGAAAGGCAGCGGTGATGAACAAATACCTCGGCATCTTGATGTTCAAGCTCCGACCGCTGGCCCAGCGAAATCCATTGTCGCCCAACGATTCCGGCCACTAGCGTCACGTCCGTGACGGACGCGGACTGGCGGGAGAGCGGGTTCACCTCACGGCGGCCCAGTGACGACACGCTTCGATGGGTCGAGGCGTCGATAGGTCGAAGCAGTCGGGTCGTCGCTCATCGCCGGATGACCGGTGGCGTCTCCTCGGCGGTGCATCGGCTGACGGTCGCGCGGCACGGGGCCCGCACCTTCGTCATACTCCGGCAGTATCCGGGTGGACTCGGCCTGCGGGCGGCGCTCGAGCGAGAGATCGCGACGCTCGACCTGGTGCAGGGGAGTGGCCTGCCGGTTCCCCGCGTGCTGGCCGCGGACGTGAACGGCGCGGCGACGGGCGGAGCGCCGGCCCTGCTGATGACGCGGCTGTCGGGTCACGTGGACCTCGACCCGGCCGACCCGCAGACCTGGTTGACGCGTATGGCGGAGCTCGCTGCGCGCGTGCATTCTGTCGACCTGCCTGCGAGCAGATTCCGCCCGTGGGCCGATTCGTGGATCAGGCCGCGGGCCGCCCTGCGGGTGCCGACGGGCGCGCGGGATCCCGCCGTGTGGACGGCGGCGTTCGAGGTCATGGGGGAGTCGCCACCGGAGGACGAAGCCGTCTTCGTGCACGGCGACTTCTTGCCGGTGAACCTGCTGTGGTCGCGGAGGAGGATCACCGGCTTGATTGACTGGAACGGGGTTCATCGCGGGTCACGCGCCATCGACGTCGGCCACTGCCGGCGTTACCTTGCCACCCTCGACGCGCCGGAGACTGCGGAAGCGTTTCGGTCGCTTTACGAGTCGATCGCTGGGGTGCGCGTCGATCCGTGGTGGGACCTCTACACGCTGCTGCACTACAACGACGAGCAGGCGAAATGGCTCACTCGTCAGGTCGCCGGACGTCGACCCGTCGACGAGGGCGGTATGACGGCCCGCGTGGAGACCGTGATCGAGTCGACCCTTCGCCGACTCGGCTGACTCTGGAGTCGGCGCGCCGAGCGGAACGGGCCGGGCGCACGGCATACGGTCGACGGGTGGCCGATCTGACCGAACCCTGTCCCGCCTGCGGCACGCTCATGCGCTGGGAGACCTCCCACGAACGGTGCGACGGCTGCGGATACATCCGGCCCTGTTGTGAGGGCGCGCCGTGTCCGGTCCCGTCGCCACCCGCGCGGTGAGCTGACGGTCAGTCGCGGAACATCTCGGCGAGCTCGGTCAGCTTCGCCACGTAGGCCGGCCAGTCGTACCCATCCGGGACGTTGTCGCCGGGCCCTCGCCAGCCGGCGCTGCCGTCGACTTGCTCGCGCAGGATGTCGGCCTGGCCGTTGTGCTGTGACAGGTCGTTGAAGTTGTGGACCAGGATCAACTCCAGCGTGACCTGCTCGCTGCCCCAGTGCCGGACGTGGCCGACCGCATCGAGATCGAGTTGCTCGACGGTCTGCTCACAGTGCGTGATCACTCGGCGGTAGAGGTCGATGATGCCGGCCACGGTCTCGTCGGCGGTGGCGTACCAGTCCGCCTGCGGGTCGGCGTCATACGCGTCGTCCGCGACGAGTTCCTCAGGGTGGGGGAACGGGCGGCCGAAGGTCGCGCCGAGGTAGATCGCCTCCACGTTGAGGACGTGCTTGATGATCCCGATCAGGTTGGTTCCGGTCGGCGTCCGCGGTCTGCGGGCCTCGTACTCCGACAGGTCCTCGACCTTGGAGATCAGGGCCTCGCGGCGCTCCCGGTAGTAGCGCTGCCAGACGGCCTTCTGTTCGGTGGTCATGGTCCGACTCTAGAGAGGTGCGCCACCCAGCACCCGGCGTCAGTTGCGGCTGCGGCTCGGATACCTGATGCGCTACCAAGCAGGCTGTAGGGCGACCACCATGGTCTCTATGGCTACGACCACGACCATCACGGTCACGCCGGAGGCGCGCCCCGAACGATCGACCGACAACGAATCACCAAGCGCGCCGGACAGGTCGATGAAGGCACGCTGCGCGAGCTGCGGTCCTGGCTCATCGACTTCTTGGATCTCACCCCCTGGCCTTGAAGCCGCGCACCCTATGTCGGCCGGGTCAGGACTCGATCGAGCTTGCGAGCCGGGCCGAATAGATGGAGTAGCCGTCGAGCCGGTGACTGACGGCGGTGGCGATCATGGTCGCCGCGATAAGGGGCACGACGACAGCTGTGCCGACCGCCGTGAGTTCGAGCACAAGGGCGACCCCGGCCAGCGGGGCCTGCATGCCCGCTCCGATCATCGCCGCGGCGGCCACCAGCACGTATGCCGCGATCGGCGTGCCCGGCCAGATGAGATCCCACAGCCTTCCGCTCACCAGCCCGAACGCGGCACCGGTCGCCAGCACTGGCGTGAACAGTCCACCCGGCGCGCCGCTGCCGAGGCACAGGACCGTCACGAGCGGTTTGAGCATGAGCAGGGCGACGAACACTTCAAGGGTGCCGTTGTCGCCTAGGGCCGCGACCATGATGTCCGAACCGTTGCCGTAGAGGAGGGGGTAGCTCAGGCCAAGCAGGGCGAGTATGCCGAAGGCCACCGACGGCAACACCAGGACCCACCGGCCACCCGGTGCATGATGCGAGACGATGCCGATGAGGCGCACATAGGCCGTCGCGCATAATCCGATCACCGGCCCGATCACGATGGCGAAGACCACCAGTCCGGCGGTCGTCGTGACCTGCGGAACCTGGAGATAGACCGGCTGATTCGGCAGCACCAGCCAGGCCGTCGCCGTAGCAGTCGCGCTGCAGGCGAGCGCCGGGAGCACGATCGGAAGGTTGATCGCGCCCACCAACACCTCCGCGGTAAACAGCGCGGCCCCGAACGGCACGTTGTAGACAGACGCGAACCCCGCACCTGCGCCGCACGCGACGAGCAGCCGCACCTGGGGCGGCGTGAAATGCAGTCGTTCGGCGACGACGTGGCCGGCGACGGCGCCCATGAGTTTGGGCGCCGCCTCGCGGCCGAGCGAGGCGCCGAGCCCGACCACGGCCTCGGAGAGCACCGACGTGCCCAGGCTGCGCCGCACCGACAGCCGGCCACGCCCGGTCCACAGCAGGTCATCGACGTCGGTGCGTTTGCCCGCGGCGAAACGCCCCAGGCCCCACCCGCCGAGCCCGGCGATCACCCCGGCTACCAGCAGCGGCCACGCCCTGCCCCAGGGGGAAGCGGCCCGCACCGCCGCAGCGAAGCCGCTGAGGTCTGCAGCGCCGTAGGCGATCCGGGAAACAGCACGCAGCAACTCCATCAACGCCGCGCCGAACAGACCGGCAGCCACACCGGTCACCACGATCGCGACCCAGAACCCCGGGGTCAGCGCCGCGGCCCCGTCACCGGTGACATTGGGCTGACTGGTCGACGCGCGCCCGGACGACATACGCCGCTTGAGCAACGGCGGCGGCACGCGCTCGCGCTCCGACGGGCCGGCGCTGGCTTGCCACCTCACCGGGATCGAGCTCCCGGACGAGTCACAATTGCGAGCCGATCTTGGTCTCCTGATCGGTGGCGGTGTCGACGGTGAAGCCGTCGGCTCCCACCACCACTCGCTCTTCGCGTGGCTCCTCCCGGATGTCGAGCGGGCGCGGTATGCCGTCGAGGTCGAGGACGCTGCTTGCCTCTGAATACCACCGTGGCACAACGGGATTCGCCCACCAGTCGCGGCGACGCTCGTCGGTGACATCCCAGGTGATCCTCGGGTTGTCGGGATCGCCGGTGTAGTAGTCGTGGGTGTAGATCTCGACGCGGTGCCCGTCGGGGTCTCGCAGGTAGAGGTAGAACGCATTGGAGACGCCGTGCCGCCCCGGTCCTCGCTCGATCGCCGAGGTCTGGCTGAGCGCACCGAGCCGGTCGCACAGTGCCAGGACGTGATGGGACTCGTAGGTCGAGAACGCCAGGTGATGCATCCGCGGCCCGTCCCCACCGGTGAGCGCGGTGTCGTGCACGGTCTGCTTGCGGCCCAACCACGCGGCATAGGTCACCCCGTCGCCGTCGCGGATGTCCTCGGTGATGCGGAAGCCGAGTGCGGCGAGGAAGTCACAGCCCTCCTGCACCCGCGGGGTGACCAGGTTGATGTGGTCCAGCCGGGCGAGCGGCGTCGCGCAATGCAGGTCGTAACGCCAGGTGAGACGGTCGACATGGTCGGTCTGGTAGAAGAATTCGTCGGTGAAGCCGAGCGGGTCCTCCACCCGGACCGCGTCGCCGATGCCGTCGACGAAGCCGTCGCGGGCGCGTTTGACCCGGCATCCCAGCGCGGCGAAGAAGGCCTCGGCGCGGTCGACGTCCTCGGGGGTGCGCACGCGGTAACCGAAGGCGGCGGCGCCCGGCTGCGGGCCCTGTCGCAGCACCACGTTGTGATGGATGAACTCCTCGAAGGTCCGCAGGTAGATCGCGTCCTCGGTCTCCTTGGTCACGATCAGCCCGAGCAGGTCGACATAGAACGCGCGAGCGCGCGCGAGGTCGGCCACCACCAGGTCGACATAGGCCGACCGCACGATGTCCGGCGGCGGGACGGAGAGGGTGTGGGGGCTTGGGGACATGACGTGGTCTCCTGTCATCGGTTCGAGGTCGCGGAGGCAGCGGGCTGGCGCGCCGCTCCGAAGATGGGGGTGTGAACCGGGCCGGTGGTCAGATGCACCGCTTGCTGTTCGCTGTAGAAGTCCAGAGATCGGTAACCGCCCTCCTGCCCGAGCCCGGAGGCCTTCACCCCGCCGAACGGGGTGCGCAGGTCGCGCACGTTGTGGGAGTTGATCCACACCATGCCGGCGTCGACGGCGTCCGCCACCCGGTGCGCCCGGTCCAGGTCGCGGGTCCAGATGTATGCCGCCAGCCCGTACCGGGTGTCATTGGCAAGGCGAACCGCATCCGCTTCGGTGTCGAAGGGGGTGACCGCGACGACCGGGCCGAAGATCTCCTCCTGGAAGATGCGGGCTCGCGGATCCACATCGGCGAACACCGTCGGAGCCACGAAGTTGCCGTCCGGGAGGTCGGCCGGCCGGTCGCCCCCGGCGAGCAACCGGCCCTCACCCTTGCCGAGCTCGACATAACTCATCACCTTCGCGAAATGCTCTGGGTGGACGAGCGCACCGACCTCGGTGGTGGGGTCGGACGGGTCGCCGACCACGATCGCCGCGGCTCGCTCGGCGAGCCGGGCACAGTAGTCGTCATACACCTGCCGTTGCACGAGCACGCGGCTGCCGGCGGTGCAACGTTCACCGTTGAGCGAGAACACCCCGAAGACCGTGGAGTCGACGGCGGCGTCCAGGTCGGCGTCGGCGAAGATCACCGCCGGCGACTTGCCGCCCAGCTCCATCGACAGACCCTTGAGGAAGGGTGCCGACCGCTCGAAAATCGTTGCGCCCGTTGAGCTTTCGCCGGTGAAGGAGATCAGCGGGACGTCGGGATGACGCACCAGCGCATCACCGGCACTCTCGCCGAGTCCGTTGACGAGGTTGAAGACGCCGGTCGGCAGGCCGGCTGCGGCGAAGATCTCGCCCCACAGGCTCGCCGACAATGGCGTGAACTCGGCTGGCTTGAGCACGACAGTGCAGCCGGCGGCCAGCGCCGGGGCGAGCTTCCAGCTCTCCAGCATGAACGGGGTGTTCCAGGGGGTGATCAGCCCGGCGACGCCGACCGGCTTGCGGTTGACATAGTTCAACTGGGCGCCGGGCACCGCGTAGACATCGTCGCGCTGGGCGACGATCAGGTCGGCGAAGAAGCGGAAGTTCTCGGCGGCACGTGCCGCCTGGCCCCGCGCCTGGGTGATCGGCAGGCCGGAGTCGAAGGACTCCCAGGTGGCGAGCCGGTCCCGGCGCGCCTCGATCTCGTCGGCCACCCGGGCGAGGCAGCGCGCTCGGTCCCGGGCGCGCAGCCGGGACCAGCTCCCGGACTCGAAGGCCTTGCGCGCGGCGGCGACCGCTCGTGCGACGTCCGCGGTCTGACCGGAGGCCGCCCGCAGGTATGCCGTGTTGCTCACCGGATCGAGGACCTCGAGGGTCTCCCCGCCGATGCTGTCGACGTCGACGCCGTCGATGTGGTGGCGCAGCAGCTCGGGCAGATCAGTGGGCGGTGTAGCGATCATCGGCCGGCCTCCATCAGGGGTGCCGTGGCACCGGATAGCGATTCGGTCGGTGGGGGAGACAGGTAGTCGGCACCGGCCGCGAGCAGTTCCTCGACGCGGGTGCGACCGGCGGCGGTCAGGCCGGCGAGCGGGGGACGCACGTGCGGCGAGGCGATGACTCCGCGTTCGGCCAGCACGTGTTTGCCGGGTGCCGGGTTGGTCTCGACGAACAGCAGGTCGACCAGGGGGTGCAGCCCGTAGTGGATGCGCCGGGCGCCGTCGTGGTCGCCGGCGATCCAGTGGTCGTACATCAGCGCGCTCGCCGCTGGGGCCAGGTTCGCGGCGGCGCTGATGAACCCGGCGCCGCCGAGTGACAGCAGCGGCAGGCACAACAGCTCGATGCCGGACCACACCATCAGCTCCGGCCCGCACCGGTGCAGCACCCGGGAGAAGTGCTGGAAGTCCGCGGTTGTCTCCTTGACCCCGATGAAGTTGTCGACGGCCCGGAAGAGCCGCTCGACCGTCTCCGGTGCAATGTCGACACAGGTGCGGCTCGGCACGTTGTAGGCGATGATCGGCAGGTCCGGGAACTCACCGGCGATGGTGGTGTACCACCGCACCAGCGCCTCCTGGGTCGGCTTCACGTAGTACGGCGTGATGATCAGCGCGGCGTCCGCCCCGGCGTCGCGGGCGACCGCGGTGAGCTCGAGAGTCTCGTCCAGCTTCGCCGTGCCGGTGCCGGCGAGGAACGGAACCCGGTCACCGACCTCGTCCGCGACCGCGCGAATGGCCGCTGCGCGTTCGCTGATCGTCTGTGAGCTCGGTTCGCCGGTCGAACCGCCGATGGAAACGCCATGCGATCCCTGGTCGAGCTGCCAGGCGACCATCCGGCGCAGGCTGGGCAGATCGAGCTGTCCGTCGTCGCCGAAGGGGGTCATCAACGCGGCGATCGAGCCGGTCAGCCGCCACGGGTCAGTTCGGAACTTCATCGGCTCTCCTTGCCAGATACTGTTCTCGCCATTGGGAATTCATCGGATAGAGGCCCTCGAGCGGTGCGCCCTCGGCCACCCGGTCGGCAATGAACCGCTCCTGCCGCTCCTGCTCGATCGCGTCGGCCACCACCTCGTCGAATATGGCCGGAGGTATGACGACCACCCCGTCGTCGTCGCCGACAAGCACGTCGCCCGGCAGGACCGCTACTCCTCCGCAGGTGACCGCGACGTCGGTCTCCCACGGCACGTGGCAACGCCCCAGCACCGATGGATGGGCGCCGGTCGCGAAGACCGGCAGCCCCACGGCCGCGACCTCGGCGTGATCTCGCACCGCGCCATCGCTGACGACCCCAGCCGCGTGGCGGTGCGCTGCCCGCAGCGCGAGGATGTCGCCGAGGGTCCCGGCATACGTCTGACCGCGGGCCTCGATCACCAGCACCTCGCCTGGGCCGATGGCGTCGAACGCGGCCTTCTGGGCGTTGTGGCCTCCGCCATGCTCGGCGAACAGGTCCTCCCGGAAGCCGATGAACCGCAGGGTGCGCGCCCGGCCGACCAGCCGCATCCCCGGGACGAGGGGGTGGACGCCGTCCAGGCTGGTCGCCACCAGGCCTCGGCGGCGCAGTTGCGAGTTCAGCGTCGCGGTGGTCACCGAAGATGCCGCACGGCGCCGCTCCTCGTCGAGGACGAACTCAGGCGCGCCGGTGCCTGCCGGAGGCGCGGCGATGCCCGGCTCGCGCAGGGCCGGCCCGTCGACAACTTCGGTTCGCAGCCGCCCGGTGCTGCGTATGCCGTCGCTCACCTCGACCTCGATCAGGTCACCCGGTTTGGCGGTGCCAGCACCGGCCGGTGTGCCGGTGAGGATCACATCGCCCGCCTCGAGCGTGATCAACTCGGACAGATCGCTCACCAGCCGGGCGAAGCCGAAAAGCAACTGGTCGGAATAGTCGTCCTGCACGAGAGTGCCGTTGAGCCAAGTCCGTAGCCGCAGCCGCCAAGGATCGACAACGCGGGCGTCGAGACCGTTGGCCGCCACAGCCGTGTACCCATCCGCCCCCTTGCTGCGCAGGTTGGACCCGCGGTCGATCGCCTTCAGGCCGGGCAGGCCCAAGTCGTTGGCCACGGTCACCGTGGCCACGTGCTCCCAGGCGCGGTCCTCGCTCACCCCGCGGGCCGGCGTGCCGATGACCAGGGCGATCTCACCTTCGAAGGTGAGTGATCCGGCACCGGGCGGGCGGGCCACCGGGCCGCCGGAGCTCACCGAGGTGCCAGGTTTGAGGAAGTATGACGGGTGCTTCGGCGTCGCTCCGCGCTCGGCGGCGCGGCTGCGGTAGTTGACGTGCACCGCGATGACTTTCCCGGGGCGCGTGGTCATGACCGATCCTTCGCGGCGCCGACGAGCGCCTTGGGGACGAGATATTCGCTGATGCCGTGGCGCCCTCGTTCGCGGCCGTAGCCCGAGTGCTTCACGCCGCCGAAGGGCGCCTGCGGGTTGGTGGGTACGGCTCCGAGGAAGACCATCCCGGCGCGCAGCTGGGACGCAACTTCCCGTTCGGCCTTCGGATCGCCGCCGATCACCCCGGCCGCAAGGCCGTAGTCGGTGTCGTTGGCGAGCTGCACCGCCTCGGCCACCGAGTCATAGGCCTGCAAGACAAGGACCGGGCCGAAAATCTCCTCTCGCACGATCGTCATCTCGGGCCGGGTGTCGGAGAAGACCGTTGGCCGCACGAACCAGCCGCGCTCGCGCGGGCGATCGCTGCCGCCGGCGACCAGCCGGGCACCTTCCGCGAGGCCGCGGTCAATGAAGGCGAGCACCCGATCCCGTTGAGTGCGCGAGACGAGCGGACCGAGCGTTTCACCCAGGCGGACTTCAGCGACCGCGTCGGCCGCGATCCGCTCGACCTCGGCCAGCCGGTCGCGAGGGACGATGAGCCGGGTGAGCGCCGCACAGGTCTGTCCGCTATTGACGAAGCAGCGGGCCACTCCGTAGCGCACCGCCTCCTCCAGATCCGCATCCGGCAGCACCACCAATGGGCTCTTGCCGCCGAGTTCGAGCGACACCCGGGTGACAGTGCCGGACGCAGCGGCCGCGACGGCGCGGCCCGCGCTCGTGCTGCCAGTCAGCGATACCAGGTCGATGCGGTGGTCGGCGGCGAGCACGGCGCCGATATCGGCATCACCGAGGACGACACTGCAGATACCGGTGGGGACGTCGTGTCCACACCTGCCTAGGGCGGTTCGCGCGTCGGCGAAAACCTCGGCGAGCACGATCGCGGTCAGTGGAGTGACCTCGCTCGGCTTGAGCACGATCGCGCAACCGGCGGCGAGCGCGGGACCGACCTTGAGCGCAGCTTGATAGAGCGGAAAGTTCCACGGCGTGATGCCGACGACGACGCCGGCCGGCTCGTGCACCACCACGGTGTCACCGATGGTCTCGGGCGCCAGGGCTTGCCGCAGCAGCCGGGCCGCGTCCTGCAGCGCGCCGATCGCGGACTGGACCTGCAGCACGCGAGCCTGCGCGGCCGGCATACCGACCTCGGCGGTGATGAGCTCGGTCAACTCGTCTTCCCGCTCCTGCACCAAGGTCGCCATCCGCTCGACGAGCGCGGCGCGTACCGACGGGGGAGTAGCCGCCCACGCCGGCTGGTCGCGGACTGCGGCGGCGACCGCTGAGCGTGCGGTGTCGGCGTCGGCGAGTTCGACCTCGGCGATCACGTCCTCGGTGTGCGGGGACACCACATCGGCGCGATGTCCGGTCGGTGCGGTCCACTCGCCGTCGACGAAGCTGGTGACGTGTGCGGTCGTCATCGCGCTGCCTCCTCGCCGTAGCTCGGTTCCGCGATCAGGTCCCACGGTGAGGGCATGTCACCGACCGGCACCTCCACCAAGAGCGGACGCCGGGTGCCGCGGGCGGCTCGGATAACGGTGGTCAGGTCCTCGGGGGTCTTCACCAGTTCGTGCCGGACGCCGTATGCCGAAGCCAGGCCGGCGAAATCGGGGTTATGCAGTTCGACGCCGAGGGTGCGGCCGAAGGTGTCCTGCTGGATGCGCTCGACATTGCCGAACGAACCGTTGACGAAGACGACCGTCACCAGGCCGAGCTCATATCTCGCGGCGGTGGCGAGCTCTGGCAGGCACCAGCCGAAGCCACCGTCGCCGGTGATCGCGACGACCGGGCGGTCGGGGTCGGCGGCCTGGACACCCAGTCCGGTGGGGAAGCCGTAGCCGAGCGTGCCCTGATAACCCGGCGTGACGTAGGTGCCCGGTTGGTAGACGGGGTAGGCGATCCGGGAGGGATAACCCACCTGGGTCAGCTCGTCCACCAGGACGCCGTCGTCGGGCAGGGCCGCCCGGATCGCTTCGAGCCACTGCACCTGCGGCTGGATCTCACGCAACAACTCCTCGGACCGGCGGCGCAAGTCGGAGAGGTCTGGCGCCGGTCGCGCCTGGGTGGGGAGGGCGGCTAGGAGTGCGGTCAGCGCGGAGTGCGCGTCGGTCGTCAGGACGGCGTCATACTGTCGCGGCTCGCCCAGGTCGGCCGGGTCGGCGTTGATCCCGATCAGCCGGTGCCGGCCGGCTCCGTGCACGACCGGGCGACCCTGCTGGGTCATGAAGCGAGTGCCGACGGCGATGACGGTGTCGGCGCGGTCGAGCAACGGGCCACCGGTGAGCCGGCTCATGGCCAGCGGGTGGCGGTCGGAGAGCGCACCGCGGCCGTTGCGGCTCATCACCACCGGCGCGCCGAGACGCTCGGCGAGTTCTTGCAGGGCCGCCGAGCTGGGCGCGTCACGCACGCCGCCGCCGGCATACAGCACCGGGTTCTTGGCCTCGCCGATCAGCCGCACCACCTGGCGCACGTCCTCGGGGTCCGGCGCGAGTGGTGTGACCGGGCGGGACGGGACGAGTTCGGCGTCACTGAGCGATTTGAGAACGTCCGGTGGCACCTCGACCGCGACCGGCCGCGGCCGCCCCGATCGGACCTGTTGGAAGGCCTCTGCAATGGCGTCCGGCACGTCCTCGGGTGAGGTGACCAGGCGGTGCCATTTGGTGAGCGACCGCAGCAGCCTGCTCTGCTCGGGGATCTCGTGCAGCATCCCGTAACCGCGCCCGATCGTCGGCGAGGGGATCTGCCCGACGATGAGGACCATCGGGCTACTGCAGGCGTATGCCGTGGCCAGCGCGGCTCCGGCGTTGAGCAGGCCGGGACCCGGGACGACCAGGCAGACGCCGGGCTTGCCGGCCACCCGGGCGTAGCCGTCGGCCATATAGGCCGCACCCTGCTCGTGCCGGGCGACCACAAAGTCCAGCCCCTTGCCCTGTTGGGCGATGCCGTCGACGGCATAGTCGAGTTGGATGCCCGGCACACCGAACACGGTGGTGACGCCTTCGGCGACGAGTTGTGCGGCGAGCAGTTCGCCGCCGGTCTGGCGGGAGGTCATCGGTGGGACTTCCTGGCTGGGGGAGGGATCGGTGCGCAGGGCGGTCATCGGCGGATCGCCGTCAAGAAGGTGCGGGTGCGCTGGTGGCTGGGGTTGCCGAGCACGGTCGCGGGATCGCCGATCTCGACGATCGTCCCGTCGTCCATGAAGGCGATCCGGTCGGCGACATCACGGGCGAACCCCATCTCGTGGGTGACCACCACCATCGTCATGCCGGTCCGGGCGAGGCCGCGCATGACATCGAGCACCTCGCCGACCAGCTCGGGGTCCAGGGCCGAGGTGGGTTCGTCGAAGAGCATCAGCTTGGGGCGCATCGCGAGGGCGCGGGCGATCGCGACGCGTTGCTGCTGACCGCCGGACAGCTGGGCCGGGTAGTGGTCGGCGTGCGTGCTCAACCCGACCCGCTCGAGCAGGCCCTGGGCCCGCTCGCGCACCTCGCCGATCGGTTCGCGCCGGACACGCACCGGCGCCTCGACGATGTTCTCCAGCACGGTCATATGCGGGAAGAGGTTGAAGCGCTGGAACACCATGCCGATCTCGCGGCGCTGGCGGGCGACCATCCGCGGCCGCATCCGCCGCAGGCGTCCGCCCTCGGCGATATGCCCGATCGGGGTGTCTTCCAGGAAGACGACGCCGTCGTCGACGGTCTCCAGTTCGTTGATGCACCGCAGCAGGGTCGACTTGCCAGACCCGCTCGGCCCGATCAGGCACAGCACTTCGCCACGATCGATCTGCAGGTCGACACCGCGCAGCACCTCGTGGTCGCCGAAGCTTTTGCGCACGCCGGAAAGCCGCACCAAGGCCTCACGCGCTGTGGGTTTTTCCAATTGAGCGGTCATGATGCGGGCCCTCCTATCGCTGGTGGCCGCGGGAGAGGCGGCGCTCGAGGAAGTGCTGGCCGATGCTGAGCACCGAAACGATCACGAGATACCAAAAACTCGCAACGGCGAGCAGTTCCATCGTTCGGTAATTGACCGCGCTGATGTTCTCGACCGCGGTCAGCAAGTCACCGCCGGCGATCACCGACACCAGCGAACTGGCTTTGAGCAGCGAGATGAATTGGTTGCCTGTCGGCGGGATGATCACCCGCAGGGCCTGCGGCAGGACGATGCGACGCATGGCGAGCGACGACGTCATACCGAGCGCGGTCGCGGCCTCGCCCTGCCCGACATCGACGGCGAGTATACCGCCGCGCACGATCTCTGCCATATAGGCCGCCTCGTGCAAGCCGAGCCCCAGGCAGGCGGCCACCGTGGCGGTGACCACTTTGTTGGTGTTGGCCTCGACCAGCACGATCTGGGTGAACGGAATACGCAGGCTCAAGGTGGCAAAGAGCAGACCGAGGTTGCCCCACACCAGCAATTGCACGAGCAGCGGCACGCCCCGGAAGAACCAGATATAGGCGAAGGCCACCGCCTGCAGCACACGGTTGCTGGACATCCGCGCCAGCGCCACGAGGGTGCCGAGCACCAAGCCGATCACCATGCCCACGATCGACATGACGAAGGTGGTGAGCAGCCCTCGCAACACGGGCCCCGCGGTGAGGTTGCGGGTGATCACCCCGTAGTCGAGGTTCTTGTTGGTGGCGAGCGAGGCGATGAGGGCCGCGACGATCGCCATCGCGACGGCCGCGCCCGCCCAGGTGCCCCAGTGCCGCTCGGCATACGGCTGCCTGTCCCGGCGCAGCGGCACATCCTTGGGCGTGAGAACCTGGCTCACTTGAACGCACCCTTCCCCATTCCGTTGACCTGGAATTCGTCGGCTTTCAGGGCGTCATTACCCGCCAGGTATTTCGTCAGGATCTTGCCGTAGGTGCCGGACGCCTCGACCTTCCTCAGCGCGCCGATCAGCGCGTCGGAGAAGCCCGCCTGGTTCTTCGGTATGGCGATGGCGAAAACGCCACCGAGATAGGTTTTCGGCACGACCTGGAAGGTCTTCCCGCCGTCGACCTTCGCGGCGAGATACTTCATCGGGACGGTGCCACCGAGGAAGGCGTCGAGCTTGCCGGCCCGCACCTGGGTCTGCGCCGTGCTGAGATCGTCATACAACTTGAGGTCGATCGGCTTCTTGCCGCTCTTGGTGCATGCGGTGAGCTGCTTTTGCAGCAGGTCGGCCTGCGCACTACCGCGCAGAGTTCCCGCGGTGAGCCCGCACAGGCTCTCGATCGAGGTGATGTTCTTGGTCGAACTTTTCAGGGTGAGCAAGGACGAACTGACCCGGATCCAGTCGACCATGTCGAAGGTCTGCTCCCGTGGGGGAGTGTCGTTCATCACCGACCAGATCGCGTCGATGCGGTTGGCCTTCAGGGCCGGCACCAACCCGGGGAAGGGCGTCTCGACGATCTGCACCTTGACGCCGAGCACCTGACCGACGGCGGTGGAGAGCTCGGGGATGATCCCGACCGGCTGGTCACCCGGTTTGGTGATGAAGGGCGCGTTCGTCGTGGAGGAGCCGATGCGCAGCACCCCGGAGGATCTGACCGAGGCGGGCAGCTTGTCACGCAGGGCGGTGTCGGTCGTCAGGGACGGCCCGCCGCCCGGACTCGCGGCAGCATCGGTGGATCCGGAGCTGCCGCAGCCGCTGAGCGCGAGCACTCCGGCCAGGCATGAGGCCGCGGTGAAGGAGGTCGCGCGACGCGAAACGCGGTGTACAGACATGGGCATGATCGCCTCTCAAGGGGTCTCAGGAGTGGTGAAAACGACGGGGGAGGAGGGAGCGGCAGCGGCTCGTGATGGAGTCGCCGGCGAATGCCGTCCCTGGACGCCGACCGCGGGGCGGTCGGGCACGGTGATCGAGGTGTGGTGGGAGTCGAAGCGGATGGCGGTGAGGTCCGAGCCCACGATCAGATCGCCGGTGAAGCCGCCGCCACGCACCGCGGCGAGCAGATCCTCGACATGGCCGTCGTGCTCGGGGGAGGGCCACAGATGGGTCAGGGCCAGGACGTCGACCCCGGCTCGCTCCGCGAGCGCTGCGACCTCGTCGGGGCGTGCGTGATAGTCGATCGTGTGCTGCCGGTGGTCCGGAACCCGTTGTGGGTCAACGACTTCGTGCACCAGCACGCGAGCTTCGGCAGCGAGGCGCTCCACCTCGTCGCAGGCCCGGGTGTCACCGGAGACGACGACATTGCCGACGGGAGTTGCGATCCGGTAACCGGCCGCGGCGAGGACGGGCTCGTGGCGCACCGCGACGGCGTCGACCCGGGTGCTGCCGCGCCGCCATACCTCTTGCGGATCGGAGCTGGGCTGGAAGGTGAGCAGCTCGGGTTCGGCGATCCGGCGGACGCCGCGATGTGACCGGCGGAAGAGCAGGTCGCCCTGCAGGGGCTCCAGCGCGAGCCGGGCGAAATCGGCGGTGAGGCCGTCCGGCGTGACCACCGCGACGGAGTGCTCGGCGTCCATCAGCCAGGCCGAGACCAGCACGTCGCCAAGGTCGGTCGTGTGGTCGGAGTGGTGGTGGGTGAGCAGGACCGCGTCGATCTCGTCGGCCCGGAGCCCGGCTTCGGCGAGGCGCAGCACGGTCGAGCGACCGGTGTCGATCTGGATGCCGGTGTCGGGAGTCTGCACGAACACGCCCGGCCCGGCGCGGCCGGGCACCGGCACCGGCGTTCCGGTGCCGGTCAGGGTCACGTTCACCTCGGTCATCCCGGCCGCCTCTCTGGTGTGCTCTATGTCACAGCCTGCGTGTGGTCTGCATTAAGCACAATGACAAGATTTGAACGCTGCCATAAGCTCAGCGAATATCACCTCGGAGAAGGGCGGCGTTCCCATGGATCGGCGACACCTCGAGTGCTTCGTCGCGATCGCGACGAGCGGGCGGATGGCGGAGGCCGCTCGGCAGTTGCATGTCTCGCAGCCGGCGTTGTCACAGACGATCAAAGCCTTGGAGCAGGAGCTCGGGATCGCGCTCTTTCATCGCTTGCCGAGGGGAGTGGCGCTGACCTCTGCGGGCGAGCGGTTGCTCGTGCCGGCCCGCCAGATGCTGCGCGATTTCGAGACGTTGACCGCCCAAGTGGCCGCCGTCCGTGGCATGCGCACCGGCCATGTCGATCTGATGACCTTGCCGGGGCTGATCTACGACCCGCTGGCGCGCTGGCTCGGCACCTATCGACGGCACTGGCCGGGGATCAGCGTGCGGATCGACCTGGTCGAGACTCCGCACGCCGTGGCCGAGGCGGTGCGCACAGGGGCGGCGGAACTCGGGCTCACCATCGACGTCTCAGCGGCTGAGGATTTGGCGACGACGCAGGTTGGTCATCAGGAACTGGTGGCCGTGTTCCCCGCTGGTATGGCGGGGGAGTTGTCGGCCGCGGACATCTCGTTGGAGGAACTCATGGAGTTGCGGTTGATCACCGGCAAGCGCGGCACGCTGATTCGCGATCTCGCCGAGGACTCGGCGCGGCGGCGGGGTGTGCAATGGCGGCCAGTCATCGAAATCGAGCGGCGCGACGCGGCCGTGGCCTTCGTCAGCGCTGGGGCCGGCGTGGCGGTGTTGCCCCAGGCGACCGGTGAGTTGCAGGCCAAGGAGTTAGTCATCACGCGGCGGCTGCGGCCGCGGATCCGTCGGCCGGTGTCTTTGGTGCACCGACGGGACGCCTTGTCGCCCGCGGCGGCCGCGCTGCGCGATGTCGCCCGGATGCACGAGTGACCACTTGTCCGACCGGGTATGCCGCCATCGCCTCGGCTGACCCGTGAGGTCGGCGCGTCGACCGGGGAGGGCTGCGTGAGGGGCGGGCCGGGGACAGCGCCGCTCTTGCGACTTGACATAATGTAGATTATCGGACATCTACTGAATGTGTGCGTCAGGTTCAGTCACTGAACCTGACGCTGACGCCACTGTCGGGCTATTCGCGCTCGGCGACGGCCTGGGCGCGAAGCGCAAACGCGATCGCACATGCAAGCGCGAGCGCAAGCACGGCTCCTGCCCAGCCAGGGGCCCGGGCGCCGCTGTGGCTGACAAGGAATCCAGAGGCCGCAGCACCGTCGGTATTCCGGGTGAAGGTCACCTTCGTGCCCGGCGTGAGTCGCAGCGCCTCGCGCACATCCTTAGGCACGGTGATCTGCCAGTTGCTGGTCATGGTGCCAGTCGACATACGCCCGCCTCCTTACCTGCCGTAGTTGACAGTAGCGCCGGTGCGACACGCGCCGGGTTAGAGTGCGCGGGTGGCGAACGACGTCGATCCGGTCGCTCACAACCGCGCTGCCTGGGATCGCCTGGCCGAGGAGAACATCGAATGGTCGGTGCCGGTCAGTGCGAAGGCGATCGCCAAGGCGCGTGCCGGCGACTGGTCGATCGTCCTGATCGGTCATGAGCCGGCGCCGCGCGACTGGTTCCCGTGGGATCTGGCCGGCGTGCGCACCCTCTGCCTTGCGTCCGGCGGCGGCCAGCAGGGTCCGATCCTCGCCGCGGCTGGGGCCAACGTGACGGTGTTCGACAACTCGCCCAACCAGTTGGCGCGTGACGACGAGGTTGCTGCCCGCGAGGGCCTCACCATTCGCACGGTGCTCGGTGACATGCGTGACCTGGGCGCGTTCGAGGACGGCAGCTTCGATCTCATCGTCAACCCGGTGTCCAATGTGTTCTGCCCCGACCTCAAGCCGGTCTGGCGGGAGGCCTTCCGGGTGCTGCGCCCCGGTGGGGCGATGCTCACCGGCTTCATGAACCCCGATGTCTACCTCTTCGACGAGGCGGCGCTCGACCGGCACCAGTTGGTGGTCGCCCACGAGTTGCCGTTCAGCTCGCTCGACCTGTCCGAGGAAGACCGGCAGAGCGCCTACGGGGACGGCCCGATCGAGTACAGCCACTCCCTCACTGCCCAGATCGGCGGCCAGCTCGCCGCCGGTTTCGTGCTCACTCACCTGACCGAAGCGCCGCACCACGCCGACGTCACCGCGAACTACTTCCCCGCCTACATCGCGACACGCGCGGTCAAGCCGACAACGGGAGTCGGCTGATCGTCGCGACCGAGGACCTCGAGGGTGGACTCCGCAGCAGGGTGCGGCGCGAGGGCGACCGCGTCATACGGACTCCCCTGCCGACGTATGCCGTCGACCTACTCCGCTTTCTGGAGAAGTCCGGCTGGCCATACGCGCCCCGAGTGCTCGACGCGGATGCGACGGCGACCGCACGACCCTCGCAACACGATTTTTCGCACCAGCCCGGTGGGCCTTAGCCCGGTGGGCCTCATCGACTGGGAGTTGGCCGGTCCCGGTGAACTACGTGCCTACTCGGATGCGTCGGTCGACCCCAGCAGGCGCCGCGCGCCCGGCCCTTCGGCGCCGAGCTCGTCGTCGGGGTTGAGCAGTTTGCACGCCGTCATCGACAGGCAGCCGCAGCCAATACAGCCGGTGAGCTCGTGCTCGAGCCGCTCAAGTTCGCGGCGGCGTTCGACGAGGGTGGTGCGCCAAACCTTGGAGACGCGCCGCCAGTCCCCCGTCGTCGGCTTGGTGTCGTGCGGCAGCTCGGCGAGCGCCTGGGCGACGTCGGTGAGCGGTATGCCGAGTCGCTTGGCCACGACGATCAGCGAGACCCGGCGCACCATGTGCCGGTGGTAGCGCCGCTGGTTGCCGGTGGTGCGCTCTGCGCTGATCAGCCCGAGCTGCTCGTAGTAGTGCAGCGCCGATTTCGCCACACCGGTGCGCTCGGACACCTCACCAATGCTCAACAGTTGTTCAGGGCTCGGCCGGGTGGTCTGGGTCATGTCACGGAGCCTCGTCGTTTGGGGTTGAACTCAAGTCTACTTGAGTTTCTAGGTTGACTCCGTGACGACAACGACAACCAATACCGCGCCTTCAGCCACCTTCAGCGACCTCTTCCGCGACGGACACGCCGCCCCCGTCTCGATTCTCACCGGCGGCTTCTTGCTCGCCGCCCTGACGATGTACGTCACGACGGCGCTGATGCCCTCGGTCATCGCGGACATCGGCGGCGAGAAGCTCTACGCCTGGCCAACAACGATCTACGTCATTGCCTCGGTGGTCGGCGTCATGGGCGTCAGCCACCTGCTCGCCCAGCTCGGCCCCGCCGCGGCATACCTGGTGGCTTTCGGCACCTATCTCATCGGCGCCGCCGGCTGCGCGCTTGCATTCGGTATGCCGAGGCTGCTCGCCTCGCGCGGCATCGTCGGGCTCGGTGGTGGGCTGCTCTCCGGGCTCGGCTACGCCCTGGTGCGCACGGTTCTGCCCGCGCACCTGTGGGGTCGGGCGACCGCGCTCATCTCGGCAACCTTCGGGTTCGGCACGTTGGTCGGGCCGCTGCTCGGGGGTGTGTTCGCCCAGTTCGGCGCCTGGCGTGAGGCCTTCGCCCTCGTTGCGCTCGCGGGGCTGGGCCTCGCGCTCGCCACCCGGCGTACGTTC
Organism: Metallococcus carri; assembly: GCF_011440275.1. Taxonomy (GTDB): domain Bacteria; phylum Actinomycetota; class Actinomycetes; order Actinomycetales; family Dermatophilaceae; genus Metallococcus; species Metallococcus carri. Next base: position 118,014 of record NZ_JAAOIV010000002.1, read on the forward strand.
GCCGGTCACCCGCCGACGGGTGTTCGCGAGTCGTTCCCGGTCGGTTCGATGGTGTTGCTCACCGCGGCGGTGGCGCTGCTCAGCGTCGCCTCACTGCGCGGAGGGACGGTGCGCGCCGCGCTGCTCGTCCTCGCCACGATCGGATTGGTCGTCTTCCTCGGGTACGACCGCCGAGCCGCCTCCTCGGTGCTGCCACGGTCGGCATTCGACCGCCGCGCCCCGCTGCTCTGGCTGCTGGCCACCAACGCCTTCCTCACGGTGGCGGTCGTCAGCGAGGCCTTCGCGCCGTTCTTCGGACAGCGACTGGCGGGCCTGGCCCCGATCGTCGCCGGACTCTTCGGCGCCGCCGTGTCGGTCGGGTGGTCGTTCCTCGGGCTCCTCGGCGCGCGGGCGTCGGCCGCGGCGACGCAGGCGCGGCTGCTGGTCGCCGGGCCGATGCTGCTGGCCGCCGGGCTGTTCGCGGTCGCCCTGACCCAGCGCGCAGGGGCGGGTCCCGGTCTGGCTGCCGGCTGGTTCGTGCTCATGGTGCTTGCCGGCGGCGGGATCGGGCTGGCCTTCCCGGTGCTGAGCCAGGCGGTGATGAGCAACGTCGCCGACGAGCGCGAGGCCGCCAAGACCGCCGCCTGCATCCCGCTCATCGGCCTGATCGCACAGAGTGTCGGCGCGGCTCTGGCCGGTGTGCTCGTCAATGCCGGACTGCCGTCGCTGCCTCGTGCTGCCACCAACCTCTTCGTCGGGCTCGCGGTGCTCGCCCTGATGGGCGCGGTGACGGCGGTGGTGGCCAACCGCAGGGGCGCCTTCGCCCACTGAGACGCGCCATTCGACGTCCTGCTGTCGATGTGGTCGGAACCGTCCGGGCGGGTTGTCCCGTCGCAGCTTCGTAGTGATTCAACGACACAAGGGGAATGTCATGAAGGGGAAGATCACTCGACTGCTCTGCATCGCCGGCCTTGCTGCCGGCAGCGTGGTTGCCGCGCCCGCGGTCGGCAATGCCATGGCCGACGAGGCGCCCTGCCCGTCCGGCATGTGGTGCGTTTACGAGGACGTCGACTTCGGCGGACGCTGGATCCCGGCGCCCTATCACGGCGATCTGGCCTCCGAGGACTGGGACAAGATCAGCTCGGGCATCAACAACACGCAAAACACGATCTGCATGTATTCCTACCGCGGCGACGGCTCGGGCGACGCCGACCTCGTGATGGAAATGGGACCGGGCGATAACTACCTGTCGGCCAACTACGGCAACGATGAGATCGATGCCGTGCATGTCCTGGAAGGCGACCCGCAACCAGCGGACTGTCCCGAGCAATACCTGCCGCCGACCGTGTGAACGGTCCGGGACGCCTCGCCCTTCGCGGCGAGGCGTCCGGAGCTGTCAGGTGGTCCCGACCGGAGAGTTCATGGGCGGTGATAGACGCCGACGAACTGGGGGTTAACGGTCCGCTGTCGTCGACAGGTCGGCGCAGATGACGCCCCGGTTGCCGTCCGGGTCGGCGATCACGGTGAGGCCGGGCGCCTGACTGTCGTCGACGACCGTCCCTCCGGCCGCCACCGCAGCCGCGATCCTGTCCTTGACCACCTCGGGGGCGACGTAGACCTCGACGTGGAAGCGTTGTGTGTCATCTGCGTCGCCGAACCACAGATTCGGGACGCGAGCGGTCGCGTCCCGGATCTCGTCACCGGGCGTGCCGCGGCCCTGCGCCTGCGTGTCGCCGGTCAGCAGCGCCGCCCAGAACGGTGCGATCGTCGCCGAATCCTTGGTGTCCAGGCCGAGTTCGAGCTCGGCCACTGCAGCGGGGTCGGCGGTGAGGCCCTGCTCACGCGCGATGTCGCTGATCCGCTGCGCCAGGTCGACGTCCTGTTGGGTTGGCCACTCGACGACATACTCCGTGCCGTCGTCGTCGCGGTAGATCGCGTCGTCGGTGACCAGCTCGAGGTCGACATGTCCCGGACCGATCGTCAGCCGCGGGTAGTGACCGGCTGTGTCACCGGCCGCACCGATCGCGGTGGCGAATCGGGCGGCAGCTGCGAAGTCGGCGACCAGATACCGCGCATGCAGGCCCTGGGCGAGCTTGCGCCAGTCGGCGAGCTCGGCTGCGGCGATCTGCTCCCCCGTCAGAATGTCCATACCCTAGGACAGTACCCCCGTTTCGCACGGTGCCCGAAAAAATCCGCCTCGCTCGGCGGCGACCGGCCTGAGACGATCGCCCTCATGGTGCGCGCTGCGCGGCCGTCCGATGCCGACGACCTGATCGAGCTGTGGACCTTGCTGTTCGAGCCCTCCGCGACCGACCACGTATGGCGGGACGCGGCTCGCGACTGGTTCGAAGCGGTCGTCGCGGATCGGCATACGAACTGCTTTCCGGTGATCGAGGTGGGCGGCGCGCCGGTCGCAACGGCGATTGGCACCCTCGACATCGGTGTGCCGAGTCCGTTCTGCCTGCACGGCCGGACGGTTCAGCTCAAGAACGTGGCGCTGCCGGCCAGGGTCGGCGCCCGCTAGATTGCGCAGCGAAACTGATCGGAGCCGGAAGGGAGAGCGGTGGCCAAGTCCTGGCTCCGAGGTGTCTTCGACCCTCTCACGGTCGCTGTCACGATTGCGTTGATCGCGGGGCTGCTGCTGCCAGCACCCTCGTCGTGGCTGCCGACGGTGAACGTCATCGCCAAGGTGGCGATCGGATTCCTGTTCTTCCTCAACGGGATTCGCATCTCCACCAGTGACATCCTCGCCGGACTCAATCACTGGCGGATGCACACGACGATCCTGGCGATCACCTTCGTGGTGTTCCCGATCATCGGCTGGGCGATGCAGTTCCTGCCGTCGCTGATGCTGCGGCCCGAACTGCACGCGGGTGTGATGTTCATGTGCATGGTGCCCTCGACGGTGCAGGCCTCGATCGCGTTCACCTCGACCGCGGGTGGCAATGTGCCGGGGGCGATCATCAGCGCGACCTTGTCCAATCTCGCGGGCGTCGTTGCGACGCCACTGCTGGCGTATGCGCTGCTCTCCCCCGGCGGCAGCGTGACGATGAGTCCAGCCACGGCGCGCGACGTCGCGCTCACCCTGGTGCTGCCGTTCGTCCTCGGTCAGGTGGTCCGGCCACGGATCAAGGACTGGGTTGCTTCCCGGGAGCGCGTGCTGCGCAATGTGGGCCGCGAGTCGATCATGTTGGTGGTCTACGCGGCCTTCGCGACCGCGCAGGATCAGCACTTCTGGCGGCGGTTGGACGGCCTGGAGATCTTCCAGATGCTCGCGATGTCGGTGACCGTGCTGGTGCTGATTCTCGCGCTGAGCCGGTGGATCGCTCTGTCGCTTGGCTTCGACCGTGCCGACGCCATCGCGATCCAGTTCTGCGGGAGCAAGAAGGCGTTGGCCACCGGGCTGCCGATGGCGTCAATCTTGTTCTCCGGCAACGTGATTGGGCTGATCATTGTGCCGCTGCTGATCTTCCACCAGATCCAGCTCATCGGCTGTGCCTGGCTGGCCAACCTCTACGCCTCGCGACGGGCTTAATCCAGCACTAGCCACTGACGCCCGTCGATCAGCTCGGCCGCGGCGTCGGCGTGACCGGCATGCGCCGCGGTCTCGGCGATGACGTGCAGCACGACCTCGGCGACGGTGTCGAGATGGCGGGGATGGTCATCCGGCCACCAGACCGGAGCCGCTGCAAGACCCCGGCGCCGGACGATGGCGTCCGACCTCGCGGACGCTTCGGCATACCGCTGGAAGATCGTGGACGACCGGACGTCCGGCGGGTGCCATCCGTCAGCCGCCTCGATCTCGGCGCGGACGGTGGCGTCGCCGTCGATCACCGCGCCGAACCACCACATCTCGACGTCGACGGTGAGGTGGTGCACCAGCGCGAGCGGGGTCCAGCCGGACGGCAATGCGCTGCCGCGCAACTGCTCCTCGTCCAGCCCCTCGAAGGCGGACAGCAGGTGCCGCCGCTGCGCGGCGAGCACGGTGAGCAACAGTTCCTGATCGAGTTCTGACACGGGTGCTCCTTCAAGTCGTATGGCGGCCACGCGGGTTGCGTTGCCATCACTGTGACGGGCGGGGTGGCCCCGAATCGACACCTACCGGTTCGTGTCGAGCACGGCGAGGCCGAGCCGCTGCCAGGCATCGAGCAACCCCACGTCACCGCTCACTGCGACCAGCTGAGGCTCCCGCAGCGCCTCCGCACAGGCACAATGCACGGCGTCGTCGCCACGCAGCGCGAGTGGCTTCGCGAAGGATGCCGCCCGCGCCGCGAGCGAGGCGTCGAGTTCGACGATGTCCACGTCTGGCCACAACCGGTTGAAATGGCTCCAGGCGGTGGCATGTTGCCTCGACGTGAGCCGACGTCGTCGCTCTGCCATGGCGAGGGCAGTCGCCACCTCGACGTAGGTGAGCCGTGAGCTCGCTCGGCGGTTGGCGGCGTTCCATGCGCGCCGGCATACCTCTGTCGACGGCTCGTCGATGAGGATCGGAATGACCGCCGAGGTGTCGAGGTAGACGATCAGCGCCGTTGCTCCACGGCCAGGTCACTCACTCGCCCGCTCGTCCTGACGACTGGTGGGAGCGGCTCGGGGTGGGAACGCGCTCGGGTCACCACGCCTTCGGCGATGAGTCGTTCCAGCGGGCTCGGCTCGCCGATCGGCACGATTCGGGCGACCGGCCGCCCGTGATCGGTGACGACGATCTCCTCCCCCTGCCGGACGGCGGCGATGTGGCGACTCAAGCCGTCGCGCAACTCGCGGATGCCGAGGTCCATCAGGTGCCTGCTGTGGTCATCATCGCTGCGTCGATCGTAGCCACATTGGCATGATTCTGGTCGGGCCGGCGACGGGCGCCGCACCTCTCGTAGGTTTGGCCGGGTGAGTTCGGCATACCTGATCAGACCGGCGCGGCCAGGCGATAGTGCCGCGATGGCGCGCGTGCACGTGACCTCGTGGCAGCAGACCTATCGCGGGCTCATGCGCGACGAGGTGCTCGATGACCCGGACTTCGTCACCCGCCGCGAGGCGATGTGGCGGCGAAGTCTCACCGACCCGCAGTATGCCGACCGCCAGACGGCAGTGCTCGAACACGACGGCGACCTGGTCGGCATTGCGATGACCGCGCCACCGGGCGACGACGACGCGACCTGGTCGCGGCAGCTGTACGTGCTCTACGTCCTCGCCGAACACCACGGCAGCGGGGCGGCGCGCTCCTTGGTCGAGGCGGTACTGCCGCCGGACACCTCGGCTGCGCTGTGGGTCGCCGATCCCAACCCCCGCGCGCAGGCGTTTTACGCCAAACTCGGTTTCCGACCGGACGGCACCGACCTCGTCGACGACGGGGTGCGCGAGATCCGGATGGTGCGCTCTTAGGACGCCGCCTCGCGAGCTTGAGCGAGGTCTCGGGCGACTTCCATGGCGGCTCGTCGCGCAGCACGGCTCGCACCGATGGTGCTCGCCGACGGGCCGTAACCGACCAGATGCACCCGTGGGTCACGTGCCGCGGTCGTGGCACCTTGCACGTTGCCGGGCACGCGCAGCAGCGGTATGCCGCCCTCCGGGCCGCGCAGCCCAAGCGGTCCCAGATGGTCCACCGCAGAACGGAATCCGGTGGCCCACAAGATCACGTCGGCCGCTTCGAAGCTGCCGTCGGCCCACCGGGCACCACCCGGCTCGAGATGGTCGAAGATCGGCCGCGGGTCGGCATACGCCCCCAGAGCGGCGGCCTGTGACTCCTGCGCGCGCAGCATCAACCCGGTCGCCCCGACGACGCTGGTCGGCCGGAGCCCGGCGACCACGCGACGTTCGACCTCAGTGACGGCCTGCAGGCCGGCCTCCGGGTCGAAGTCGCCGGTGCGCCACTGTGGCGGCCGGCGCGTCACCCAGACGACCTGCGCGATCGGGGCAAGCTCCCCGATGAACTGAACCGCCGACGCGCCTGCGCCGACGACCAGGATTCGCTTGTCGCGCAAGGCTTCTCGGCCGGGATAGGTCGAGGTGTGGAACTGCTCACCCGCGAACACGTCCATGCCGGGGTAAGTCGGCAGGTTCGGACGCGTCCAGGTGCCGGTGGCGTTGATCAGCGCCCGGGTGCGCCAGGCGCGACCGTTGCCGTGGACGATGAGCCACTCCCCCTCACTGGTGACGGCGTCGACGGTGACCGGCCGCTCCACCGGCAGTTGGTGGCGCCGCTCGTAGTCGGCGAAGTAGGCGGGCACGACCTCATTGGCTCGCGCTGACGAGCGGCCCGGTGCGGCCTCGCCCGGCAGGTCGGCCACGCCGTGCACATCGTTCATCGTCAGCGAGTCCCACCGATGCTGCCAGGCACCACCGGGTGACGAATTCGCGTCCAGCACAACGTGATTCACGCCGCGCTGGGTCAGGAAGTATGACGCCGCCAACCCACCTTGACCTGCGCCGATGACGACCGCGTCGACCGTGTTCACGGCATACATAACGCGCGAGGCGTTCGCTCTATGCCGGCGTCCGGTGCTGCTGTGCGCACCGCGCGGGCTCGGCAGGATCATTCAGGGCTCGCACCGACGACTCGGACAGCGGCGGCGTGCCCGCCCGAGTCGAGCTTGACGTCCCGCGTCCACAGCTCCGCACCGAGAGCCTCGGCAAGGGCGAGGTAACTCGCGTCGTACGCGGTGTATCGATGGCGCAACCACCAGATGCGCTGTAGCAAGGGCTCAGTGGGATACCGATCGATCGTGAAGGAGCGATAGGTGGTGAGGGCGTCCTCGGCCACCGCGGGGCCGACCTTCCCGGCAAGGCTGAGACCCCGGAGCGCCGAGACAACTTCGACGTCGAGCAGGAATGGCGCGCACAGGTCCTCGTCACGCAGAGCTGCGAGGAGCGCAGCTTCGGGCGCTGCCCCGGCGAGCGCGTCCACCATCGCCGAGGCATCGACCACGATCAACGACGGCCTTCCCGCACGGTTCGGACGACGTCGTCTCCGGTCGGCAGATCCCGGCGATCAAGTCGTTGCAGGCGTTCCACCAACTCGGCGTTGCTTGGGCTTGCGGCCAACCGGGTGAGAGCCGTCGCGACATATGCCGACAGAGATATGCCCTCAGCAGCCGCGCGCGCTTTGAGGCGCTTGGCCACGTCTGGGTCCACGTCACGGATGTAGAGAGTTGCCATTGCCACATGCTAGCACTCTGCTAGCATGCGACCTTCGGAAAGTTGGTCGCTATAGCCGCCGGAAAGCCCTAATACGGGTGTTGGAACCCCGACAGGCGTAGTAGAGGAATCTGGTCGCTATAGCCGCCGGATTCCTTTACTACTGGTGTCAGAGGGAGCTGAGGCCCAGCCCGAGGAAGGCGGCCGCGGCCGAGCCGACCAGCGACAGCACCGCGTACGCCACCGCCATCCGTGCGCCGGCTGCCGCCCTGGGTGCGCCGGCTGCCGTCGCCTGGGCACCGCTGGCTGGCGCCTGGGTGCCACCTGTTTCCGGCGAGGGGCGTCGGCCCGCCTCCCAGAGCCGGAAGGTCTCGACGCTCGCGGTGCTGAAGGTGGTGAACCCACCACAGAAGCCGGTGCCGAGTATCGCCTTGACCGTCGGGCTCGCACCCGGCATCTGATGCGTCAGAGCGCCGGTGAGCAGGCCGAGCAGGAAGGAGCCGATGACGTTGATCATCACGGTTCCCCACGGGATCGGGCCGCGGCGATGCCGGTTCACCAGCGAGTCGAAGACGAACCGCGCCACCGCGCCAAGCCCGCCACCGAGGGCCACAAGCACCGGGATCACGCGAGCCCCTCGAATGACGAGGCGGTGAGCATCCTGGTCATGCCCGCTCCCCCAGCCGACGGGCGAACAGAGCGCCCGCCGCGGCGGCCAGCACACCCAGGCACACGGTCGCCACGGCATACCCGATGGCGGACGCGACCCCGAGCCCGGTGATCTCGACCGCGAACGTGCTGTAGGTCGTGAACCCGCCGAGCAGGCCGGTGCCGACCCCGAGGCGGATCCGACGACGTATGCCGACGTCGGGCCCCCGGCCGAGCACCTCCAGCAACGCTGCGAGCAGGAAGGCGCCGACGAGATTGATGAGGAAGGTCGCCCACGGCCAGCCACCGTGCGCCGGCGCAGCGTCCTCAAGGGCCGCGCGAATCGCCGTCCCCGCACAGCCGCCGACGAACACCAGACCGAGCAGCGCGGGGTCCTGGTGGACGCCGCGCGATGACGCGATATCCGGGTCGATGGACTCCATCTACCGCACGTACTCCGCGAGGTGCTTGCCGGTCAGCGTCGAGTGCTTCTTCACCAACTCGGCGGGCGTGCCTTCGAAGACGATCCGGCCGCCGTCCTGCCCGGCGCCCGGACCGAGATCGATGATCCAGTCGGCGTGCGCCATCACGGCCTGGTGGTGCTCGATGACGATCACCGATTTGCCCGAGTCGACCAGCCGGTCGAGCATCGCCAGCAGCTTCTCGACATCGGCCAGGTGCAGGCCGGTGGTCGGCTCGTCGAGCACGTAGATGTCGCCCTTGTCGGCCATCTGCGCGGCGAGCTTGAGCCGCTGCCGCTCACCGCCGGACAGCGTCGTCAGCGGCTGGCCGAGACGGATGTATCCCAGACCGACGTCGACCAGTCGGCCCAGGATCTTGGCCGCCGCCGGCACCTTCGCCGCACCCTCGGAGAAAAACGAAAGTGCCTCTGCCGCAGGCAGATCCAGCACCTCGGCGATGTTCTTGCCGCCGAAGGTGTAATCGAGCACGGCCGCCTGGAAGCGCTTGCCCTCACACTCCTCGCAGGTCGTGGACACCGTCGCCATCATGCCCAGATCGGTGAAGACCACGCCCGCTCCGTTGCAGGTCGGGCACGCCCCCTCGGAGTTGGCACTGAATAGCGCGGGCTTGACGCCATTGGCCTTGGCGAAGGCCTTGCGGATCGGCTCCAGCAGTCCGGTATAGGTCGCCGGGTTGCTGCGCCGCGAGCCCTTGATCGCGGTCTGGTCGACGGTGATCACGCCGTCCATCGGGGAGACCGAACCGTTGATCAGCGAGCTCTTGCCCGACCCGGCGACCCCGGTGACGGCAACGAGCACACCGAGCGGGATGTCCACGTCGACATCCTGCAGGTTGTGCGCGGAGGCCCCGCGCACCTCGAGACTGCCCGAGGGGGTGCGGACTTCCTCCTTGAGCGACGCGCGATCGTCGAGGTGCCGCCCGGTCAGGGTCTTGCTCTTGCGCAACCCGGCAACGGTCCCCTCGAAAACCACCCGGCCACCGTCCGAGCCGGCTCCCGGACCGAGGTCGACGACATGGTCGGCGATGGCAATGGTCTCGGGCTTGTGCTCCACCACGAGCACGGTGTTTCCCTTGTCCCGCAACTGAATCAGCAGATCGTTCATCCGCTGTATGTCGTGCGGGTGCAGCCCGATCGTCGGCTCGTCGAAGACATAGGTCACATCGGTCAGCGACGACCCCAGATGACGGATCATCCGGGTGCGCTGTGACTCGCCGCCGGACAGGGTGCCGGAGGGTCGATCCAGGCTGAGGTAACCCAGGCCGATCCCGACGAAGGCGTCCAGATGGTGCTGCAATCCCTTGAGCAGCGGCGCGACCGAGGGCTCCTTGATGCCGCGCACCCATTCGGCCAGATCGGTGATCTGCAACCGGCAGACATCGGCGATGCTCATCGTCCCGATCCGCGACTCGCGCGCGCCCTCGGCCAGGCGGGTGCCGTCGCACTCCGGACAGGTCTGGAAGGTGATCGCCCGCTCGACGAAGGCCCGGATGTGCGGCTGCATCGCCTCGGGATCCTTGGCCAGCATCGACTTGGTGATCTTGGGGATCAGACCCTCGTAGGTGAGGTTGATGCCGTCGACCTTGATCTTGGTCGGCTCTTTGTAGAGCAGGTCGTGCAGCTCGCGCTTGGTGTACTTCTTGATCGGCTTGTCCGGGTCGAAGAAGCCGCTGCCGCGATAGATCCGGCCGTACCAGCCGTCCATGCTGTAGCCAGGGATGGTCAGTGCGCCCTCGTTGAGCGAGAGCTCCTCGTCATACAGCGCGGTGAGATCGAAGTCGCTGACCTGGCCGCGCCCCTCGCACCGCGGGCACATGCCGCCGGTGCGCTGGTAGGTCGCCTTCTGCGCCCGCGTCTTGTCGCCGCGCTGCACCGTGATCGCGCCGCTGCCCGACACCGAGGCGACATTGAAGGCGTATGCCGCAGGCCCGCCGATGTGCGGTTTTGCCAAGCGGGAGAACAGGATTCGCAACATGGCGTTGGCGTCGGTGACGGTGCCGACAGTGGACCGTGGGTTGGCTCCCATCCGCTCCTGGTCGACGATGATCGCGGTCGTCAGCCCCTCCAGCAGGTCGACATCCGGGCGGGCCAGGGTCGGCATGAAGCCCTGCACGAACGCGCTGTAGGTCTCGTTGATCATCCGCTGGGACTCCGCGGCGATCGTGCCAAAGACCAGTGAGCTCTTGCCCGAGCCGGAGACGCCGGTGAAGACCGTCAGCCGCCGCTTGGGCAGCTCCACGTCGACATCCTGCAGGTTGTTCTCGCGGGCGCCGTGCACCCGGATCAGGTCGTGCGTGTCTGCGGTATGAGTCGTCGCCACGGGATGCAGTCTGGCACCGACGCATCGGACGGCGCCCAAGCGTGCGGCAGCGCAGGCGGCAATGGCACGATGCTGGGGCACCCCAAACTGCCGAGGAGGCTGATGCACGTGGTGACCCAGCAGGTGATCGCACCCCCTGCCCGGGCAGGAATGTTCCTGGTCATCACCGTCGACGAAGGCGCCGAGGACGCCGCCGCTGCTCTGCTCACCGAGATCTCCGGTCTCACCCGCTCGGTCGCCTTCCGCGTGCCTGACGACGGGCTCAACTGCGTCATCGGCATCGGCGCGCACCTGTGGGACCGGCTGTATGGCGAGGACACCCGGCCGCTGCACTTGCACCCCTTCCAGGAGATCCGTGGGGCCAAGCACACCGCGCCGGCCACCGAGGGCGACCTGCTGGTGCACCTGCGCTGCCGCGAGATGGGCCCGTGCTTCGAGCTCGCGCGCATCATCGCCCGCCGACTCGTCGGCATCGGGCAGGTCGTCGACGAGGTGCACGGCTTCAAGTTCTTCGACGAGCGCGACCTGCTCGGCTTCGTCGACGGCACCGAGAACCCCGAAGGCGACGCGGCGGTGGCCGCGGTCACGGTCGGCGAGGAGGATCCGGCATACGCCGGAGGCAGTTATGTGATCGTGCAGAAGTACCTGCACGACATGACGAGCTGGGACGCGCTGTCGGTCGAGGAGCAGGAGCGCGTCATCGGTCGCTCCAAGCTGGACGACATCGAGATGGCCGACGACGTCAAGCCCGCCAACGCGCACATCACCCTCAACGTGATCGAGGACGACGAGGGCAACCAGCTGCAGATCCTGCGCGACAACATGCCCTTCGGCGAGGTGGGTGACGGCACGTCCGGCACCTACTTCATCGGGTATGCCGCCGATCCCGGCGTCACCGAGCGGATGCTGCGCAATATGTTCATCGGCGACCCGCCCGGCACCTACGACCGGATCCTCGACTTCTCGGTCGCGCACACCGGCGCGCTGTTCTTCACCCCGTCCATCGACTTCCTGGACGACCCGCACCCAGTGGCGCGCGACGCCACCCCAGCACCCGATCCGGCGCCGAGCGACGGATCGCTTCGCATCGGCAGTCTCCACCGACGCACCCGAGAAAGGGGCACCCGATGAACAACCTGCACCGCGAACTCGCACCGATCACCGCGGCCGCGTGGGCCGAGATCGAGCAAGAGGCGCGCCGCACCTTCGAGCGGCGCATCGCCGGCCGCCGGGTGGTCGACGTGCCCGAGCCGAAGGGTCCGGCCTTCTCCGCGGTCGGCACCGGGCACCTGGCCGAGCTCGCCTCCCCCGTCGACGGGGTGCAGGCGCGGCAGCGCCAGGTGCGCCCGGTGATCGAGCTGCGGGCGACCTTCACCGTGTCCCGCGATGCGGTCGACGACGTCGAGCGTGGTTCGACCGACTCCGACTGGCAGCCGGTCAAGGATGCCGCCGAACTGATGGCGTCCGCCGAGAACCGCACCGTCTTCTACGGCGCGGAGTCCGCCGGCATCACCGGCATCGTGCCCAGCAGTTCCAACACCGCGGTGACGCTGCCGCAGGATGTGCGCGAATATCCTGCCGCGGTCGCCCAGGCGCTCAACGCATTGCGGCTGGCCGGTGTCGACGGCCCCTACAACTTGCTGCTGTCCCCCACGCTCTACACCGCGGTCGCCGAGACCTCCGACCACGGCTATCCGGTGCGCGACCATCTGGCGCGGATCGTCGGCGACGGCGACATCATCTGGGCGCCCGGGCTGGACGGCGGCCTCGTGGTCACCGAGCGAGGCGGCGACTTCGAGCTGCTGCTCGGCCAGGACCTGTCGATCGGCTATCTGTCGCATGACGCCGACACCATCGACCTCTACCTGCAGGAGTCGCTGACCTTCCGGGTCAACACCGACGAGGCGAGCGTGGTCATCAGCGAGGCCTCGTCCAGTGGCCGGCAGCGCAGCTCGAGCCGCTCGCGCAGCCGCTGAGGCGTCACCCGCCCAGGACGAGCTCGAGGTCGAGCAGCCGCGCGAGGTCCCGGAGTTCTGCCGTCACCTCGCGGTGGAGGCGAGCGCTGAAGGGCTCGTCCTCGTGGATCGCGTTGACGCGCAAAACGCCTGAGCGCCAATCGGATTCGGCATCAACCTTGCCGACGAACCGGTCTCCGGACAGGATCGGCAGCGCGAAATAGCCCCACCGTCGCTTTGTCGCCGGCTTGTACATCTCCAGCTGGTAGTCGAACTCGAAGATCTCCACCATCCGCTTGCGGTCGTAGATCACCCGGTCGAGCGGGGACACGATCGCGCACCTGCCGCTGAACCGTCCCTCGAGGTATGCCGGGTCGACCTGCCAGCGCCCCCGCACGCCCTCCACCACCGCCTCCTCCCCCGCCTCGCCGACGTCGACCGGTTCGGCCGACGGCTGCTTGGCCGCCCTGGCGCGGGCGATGCCGAGCGAGCGCAACCGGTCCTCGTTGCGGCGGGCGACCGACTCGGCATGCGGGATGGCGGGAGCGGTCGGATAGACGCGAGATGCGATGTCCCACACCGCTTCTCGACCCTCGCGGCCCGCGATCGCGATCTCGCCGCGCTGCGACATCAGGTCGATGAGCATGCGCCGGTTGCGGTTGTTGTTCCACCCGCTGGAGCGCCAGGACACATCGACGCTGTCCGGCAACTGAGCCGCCGGCAACGGGCCGTCGGCGGTCAGCGTGTCGAGGATCTCGCGACGGGCCAGGTCGTTGGCCGCCATCCAGTCTTGCAGGTCTTCCTGCCAGTCCGCGAGCGGCTCGGGGCCCGGCCAGCTGTCCTGCTCCGCCTTGATCACCGGAAAGTCGGCCGCGGGACGCAGGAAACCGTCGATCTCGAGCAGCTCGCCGGTGGCCAGCGCGGACCGCAGGTGCTCCCGCTCGAAGTGCCGCCCGAGCCGGCTCCAGCAGACCAACTCGGCGTTCGGAGCGACATACGAGGTCTGATCGTGCTGGATTGCGCGCAGCCGACCGGTCAGCTCGGTCAGGTCGTTCGGCCGGCCGGCATCCAGCAGCGCCGCGCGGATCGCCACCCGGCGCGCCTGCTGGCGGGAGAGCTTGAGCACGGAGGCGACTCTAGGCCCGGGTGCTCTCGCAGCGCACGACGTCGGCGACGATGGGCAGATGACGACCGATCCCTTCGACCTGCCGCTGGAGCGACTGCGCGAACGCCGCAGCGCCAAGTGGACTCGCAATCCCGCCGGCTCGTTGCCGCTGTGGGTCGCCGAGATGGACGTGCGCATCGCCGAGCCGATCGCGGCCCGGCTGCACCGGGCGATCGACGACTCCGACCTGGGTTATGCGGGCGAGGAGTCGCGGCTGGTCGAGGCCTTCGCCGGTTTCGCGCAGCGGCGCTGGGGCTGGGACATCACCGGCGCCCGCACCTGGGTGCACTCCGATCTGGCCGACTCCGGCTCGACCGTGTTGCGGTCGCTCGCTGGTGAGGGTGGCGGCGTCATCATCACCACGCCGGTCTACAACGCCTTCTTCCACTGGCTCGAGCGGGCCGGGGTGCGCAAGGTCGAGGTGCCGCTGCTGTCCCCCGAGACCGGCGGCCGCCTGGACCTGCAGCGCATCGCCGAGCGGTTCGCCGCCGGGGACAAGGTGCTGCTGCTCAGCCATCCGCACAACCCGACCGGCGTCGTGCACCCGCGCGAGGATCTGGTCGCCCTCGCCGAGCTCGCGGCCGCGCACGAGGCGTATGTCGTCGCCGACGAGATCCACGCACCGCTGACCTATCCCGGTGTCGACTTCGTGCCCTATCTGACCGTGTCGGACGCCGCTCGGCGCACCGGAGTCGCCCTGCACTCGGCTTCGAAGTCGTGGAACCTCGCCGGCCTGAAGTCCTCGCTGGTGATCGCCGACCCGGACGGCCCGAAGCTGCCCGCCCTGTCGGTCGAGAGCACCTGGAGCTCGGGCATCCTGGGCATGCTCGCGGCCGAGGTCGCCTTCGCCGAGGGTGAGCCGTGGCTGGACGTGGTCCGCGCCGCTCTGGCGGAGCGGGCGGCATACCTGCAGGACAAGCTGCCGACATCGATCGGCTATCACCCGCCGTCGGCCTCCTATCTCGCCTGGCTCGATCTGCGCGACACCGGATTGCCGGGCGAGCCGGCCCGCGAGATCCTGCGGCGCACCGATCTGTTCATCAGCGCCGGGCCGCTCTTCGGCGAGCTGGGGGCGGGTTGGGCGCGGCTGAACTTCGCGACGTCCTATCCGATCCTGGACGACGCGATCGACCGCATCATCCGGGCGATCGGCTAACCAGTCTCCGGCAGGTCGCGGGGGAAGTCGGCGAGATTGCAGACCTCCCCCGGCACGGCGAGGTAACCGGCGAGCACCCGGTCGCCGAGATGTTCGGTGAGCGTGCGCTCCCACCAGACATCGGAATGGGCGAGGTATGCCGCCCCGCCCCGCCCCCGCGCGAACAGCACGAAGGTGTCGGTCTCGGCCAGCAGCGTCGCGAGCTGCGCAAGGAAGTCACCGCAGTGTCGGGCGTCGTCGGGTCCGGCGTCCTCGATGAGGACGGGTTGTCGGATCAGGCCGTCAGCCCCGATGAGGATCAGCACCACGCAGCCGCGCACGCGATCTTCCTCGGGGACGAGATGGGCGACGACGTCGGCATAGGTCTGCGGCGTCACCGGCGTGGACATCAGGTCGTCAGGCAAGTCTTCGTTCATGTCACGAGCCTGGCCCAGAGCGGACGTCAGCCGCAGAAGTTATCCACAGGGTCAGTCCAACTCGGCCGCCCGGTTTAACGCGGCAAGCTGTCGATCCCATTGCGCCGCAACGAGTTTGAGCCGGTCGGCGGCTGCACGCGCAAGCGCCTACGGTTGCCCGACGCCGCTCGGGTAGAGCGATCGCCAGGACGGCAGCGCCACTCCCCCGTCGCTGCTGCGATCGACCGGCTCGGCGGCGAGCACGGCGTGCGCGATCGCCCGGGTGACGCAGTCGGCGCCGGCCTCCATCAGCTGCACCAGCCCGACCGCGTCGGGGGTCTCGCGTGCGCAGGTCGACAGGCCGAAGACCGTGTCACCGTCGAACATCGAGTGCACCGGGCGCAGCGCCCGAGCCATGCCGTCATGGGCGACTCCGGCGAATTTCGCGCACTGCGCCTTGCTCAGCCGTATGTCGGTCGCCACCACCGCGAGCGTCGTCGCCTGACCGGGTCCTTGCGTCGGCGGGGCGTATGCCGATTGCGCTGCCGTCACGTCGGCGTCATCCGGCCGGCGCACCGCGAACTCTCCGGGCAGCGCGACGCCGGAGCGGACGGCATACAACTCTCCGGTGGCCGGATCGACCGGCGACCCAACCGCATTGCAGACGACCAACGCGGCGACGGTGCCACCTCCGGGCAGCACCACCGAGGCACTGCCGACCCCGCCCTTGAGCGGACCGGCCTTGGCGCCGGTGCCGGCGCCGACATTCCCTTGTGGCACAGCCGAATCCGTTGCCGCGCGTAGGGCGGCAGCACCGTCCTCAGGGCGCGGATAACCATCCCAGGCCCCGCCACGACCCAGGTCGAAGACGATCGCTGCGGGCACGATCGGCACGACCCCGGACTGGACGCCAGTGTCGATCGGCCACCCGATCCCATCGGCGAGCAATGCGCCTGCGACGCCGTCAGCGGTGCCGAGGCCGAGGGCGGAGCCACCGGACAGCACGACCGCGTGCACCCGGTCGACCAGATTGCGGGGGTCCAGAGCATCGGTCTCGCGCGTGCCCGGTCCCCCGCCTCGCACGTCCACCCCGGCCACGGCACCGTCCGGGCCGGTCGACACCACCGTCACACCGGTCAGCCGGCCGCGGTCGTCCAGCGTGCGGTGACCCACGCGCAGCCCAGGCACGTCGACGAGGCTGTTGGTCGGACCGGCTGTGCTCATTGTGGCTCCGCCGTTGCCCACACCGTGGTGGTCTCGTTGAACACCTGCGAGCCACCCCTGTTGATCGCGAGGGAGTCCTTGGTCAGCAGGTAGAGATAACCGTTGTTGGTCACGGCCCACCCGTCGGCGGTGCGATAGGCGCCAGGAATCTCGATGTGGGTGCCGTCGCTGACCGAGCTGCGGTAGTACTGCACGCCGGTGGCGCCGGTGCAGATCGAGACCTGCGCGGAGGCGGTGCGCATCACCAGTTGCGCCAGATCCGGTGTGTGACAACGGGCGTAGGCAGCCGTGCGCCAGCCGTAGACGTCGTAACCATCCCCCGGAGGGACCGTGGCAGGCGGCGGCGGGGCGGTCGTCGTGCTCGTGCTGCTCGGGCCCGGCGTGGTCGTCGGTGGCGCGGTGCTCGACGTTGTGGTGGGCAGCCCGGCCAGACGGCTGGGGCCCGCCGCCGTCGCTGACCCCGGACCCCACCGCTGATAGGCGGCGACACCGCCGGCCACGACCATGGCGAGCGCCACGAGGGCCGCGAGCAGGCCGAGCCCTCGGCCGCGCCGGCGCGACTCGGCCAATGGCGCCGGTTGCACCCGCTCGATGGGTGGCTCGGGCTCCGCAGCCGGCACCCGCCGGACCGGAGCACCCTGGGTGAGCGCCGCCTCGTCGGCGATCGCGCCGCCGGGCCGGAACGGCCGCGAGACCGTCGGGCCGGACAGGTCCGGCACGCGCGCGTCACGCAGCGCCAGATCGGCGTCCTCGACGAAGGCCCGTGCCGTGGCGTACCGCTGACCGGGGTCCTTGGCGAGCGCCCGGTGCAGCACCGTGTCGATCGCCCGCGGCAGCTCGGGGCGCAGCTCGCTGGCACGCGGCGGGTCGTCATACAGGTGGGCGGCGATCTGCGCCGGCGAAGTGGCCCGTTTGAACGGCGAGCTGCCGGTCAGCAGTTCGAAGAGCACGCAGGCGAGCGAGTAGACATCCGAAGCCGGGCCGACCGGACGATCGGAGAACCGCTCCGGCGCCATATAGGCGATCGAACCCACCGCGCTGCCGTCCTGCGTCAGGCGGGTGTCGTCGGCGCGGGCCGCGATGCCGAAGTCGGCCAAATAGGCGAAGCCGTCCGCGGTGACCAGGACGTTCTCCGGCTTCACGTCCCGGTGCACCAGCCCGTCGGCGTGCGCGGCGTCGAGCGCGGCCGCGACCTGGCGGGCCAGCTCGAGGGCGGTCCCGGGGACCATCGCCTGGCCACGGTCCAGCAGCTGGCGCAGGTTGCGGCCGCGGACCAAGCGCATGTCGATATAGAGCACGCCGTCGCGCTCGCCGAAGTCGTGGATCGGGATGACGTGCGGTTCCTGCAGCCGGGCTGCCGTCAGCGCCTCGCGCCGGAATCGGGCGCGGTATGCCGGGTCGCGCGCCAGGTCGACCGGCAGCAGCTTGAGCGCGACCGTGCGCTCCTTGGTGGTGTCGTAGGCCTGGTAGACCTCGCCCATCCCGCCGCGGCCGATCAGGCTGCGCAATTCGTAGGGGCCGAAGCGGGTGCCGGCGCGGTCCTGCCTGTCACTCACGGGCCCTATCCCCTTCTCCGCTGCGTTGCCGTGCCCACGGTAATCGGTCGCCGCCAGGCGTGTTGTGAGCGTCCGCCCGCGTCGACGGCGCGGCCTGTGACACAGTTCACCCGTGACCAGTGCCGCACCCGACATCGCGCACGCCTCGACGCCGCAGGAGCGCCGCCTGCAGCGGTCGTGGTACTGGTACGACTGGGCCGTCACCGGCTATCTCACGGTCAGCATCACCGTGCTCTTCGGGCCCTATGTCACCTCGGTCGCCAACCGGGCCGCCTGCCCGACCCAGCCGGCCGACCAGGACTGCCAGAACACGCTGTCGGTGCTCGGCCTGGGCATCGCTCCGGGATCGCTCGTGCCGTTCACGACGACCGTGGCCACCATCCTGGCCGCGATCGCGATCGTCTTCTTCGGGTCGTATGCCGATCGCGCCAAACGCCCCACCCGGATGCTCGGCGCGCTCGCCCTCGTCGGGTCGCTGTGCGCCATGGCGATGTGCCTGATCACCGGCACCCGCTGGCAGCTGGCGTGCCTGCTGCTCATCGCGACGACGGTGGCGATGATCGCCTCGCTCACCATCTACAACGCGATCATGTGCCGGATCACCCCGCCCGACGACCGCGACCGGGTGTCGACGACGGGCTGGGCGTTCGGCTACGCCTCAGGCGGGCTGCTGCTCGCTCTCTCCCTCGGTGTCGTGCAGGCACCGGGCACTTTCGGTCTCGACACCTCGACCGCGGTCCGGATCATCTTCTTCGTGGCGGGCCTGTGGTGGCTGGTGTTCTCGCTGCCGACCGTGGTGCGCCTGGACCATCTGCCCGCGATGAGCGAAGGCACCAGCGGGTCGAGCCTGACCCAGCTGCGGCGCACCTTCGCCGAGTTGCGCAGCTATCCGCAGACCTGGCGCTTCCTCATCGCCTATCTTTTCTTCAACGACGGCGTGCAGACCGTGATCGCCGCGGCCACGATCTACGGCAAATTCCAGCTCAAGCTCAGCGAGAGCCAACTGATCATCACCATCCTGCTGGTGCAATTCGTCGCCTTCGGTGGCGCGCTCGCCTTCGGCCGGCTGGCGCGCCGCTTCCCGGCCAAGCAGGTCGTGCTCGCCAGCCTGGCCTGGTGGACCGTCGTGCTCATCGCCGCCTTCTTCCTGCCGGCCCGCAACTTCCCGCTGTGGCTGGTGCTCGCCGTGGCGATCGGGCTGGTGCTGGGCGGCAGCCAGTCGCTGTCGCGCTCGCTCTACAGCCATCTCATCCCGCACGGCAAGGAGGCGGAGTTCTTCAGCCTCTACCAGGCGATGGAGCGGGGCACGAGCTGGCTCGGCACCTTCGTCTTCGGCCTGGTCTACCAGGTGTTCCACGACTACCGGCTGTCGATCATCGCTCTGGTGATCTTCTTCGCGGTGGGCGGGCTGCTGTTGCGCCGGGTCGACGTGCGGCGGGGCATCGCCGATGTGGGGAATGTCGCACCGCGGATCGTCTGAGGAGTCACCGGGCCCCGCGGATGCAACCTTTCGCCCGGCTTGTTCGTCTGTCATTGCGACACCATCCTCCTCATCGGGGCGGGTGGTGTTGTCGAACTTCGCGGAACACCGGGGGGTTCCGATGCGTTGCAGCAAGCAGAACACCGAGCTCCGTCGCGGGCGGGCGAGGTCAACGACGGGTAGGAGTGAGTCATGGCAGAGCGATCCTTGCGAGGCACCAACCTCAGCACCCTGTCGCACGAGAGCGACGAGGGCGTCACCTTCAGCGAGCGCCAGATGGTGCGCTACGAATGCGCGAACGGCCACATGATCGAGTTGCCGTTCTCGGTCGAGGCCGAGGTGCCGGCGCTGTGGGAGTGCCGCTGCGGCGCCGAGGCCAAGCTCATCGACGGTCCCGAGCCGGAGCGCAAGGCGGTCAAGCCGCAGCGCACCCACTGGGACATGCTGCTCGAGCGCCGGTCGATCCCCGAGCTCGAAGAGCTGCTCGAGGAGCGCCTCACCCTGCTGCGGGCCTCCCGTGGTGTGAAGCCGAAGTCCAAGCGCAGCGCCTGAGCCAGAGCTGCCGAAGGGCCCCGTGACCGATCCGGTCGCGGGGCCCTTGCGTTTTTTCCTCTGGCCGTATGCCGGCGCGCCGGTTCAGTCCTCGTCGACGATCTCGCCTTCGATCACGTCATCGCTGGCCGGTGACCGCTGGGGCCGACCGCTCCGCGGGTCGGCGCCGGGACCGGCATACGGCATCCCACCGGGGAAGGCCGGGCCGGCTCCGGCCAGGACGCGACGGGCGACGGCGGCCTGCAGGATGCCGCGCGAAACCGGCCGGGTGAACGGCAGCAGCAGGAACAGACCGAACAGGTCGGTCACGAAGCCCGGCGTCAGCAACAGCACTCCCCCGACGAGCACCAGCGCGGCGTCGCTGAGTTCGCGCGCCGGCATCGCCCCGGTGCGCAGGGCCGTGCTGAGCGCTCCCCACGCGTGGCCCCACTCCCGCCGCACCAGCCACGCGCCGATGAGCGACCAGATCAGCAGCAGGCCGAAGGTCTGCCAGCCGCCGATGGTGCGCCCGACCGCGACGATGACCGCGATCTCAACGATCGGGGCGACCAGCAGGGCGAGGAACAGCCAGGTCAGCCAGCGCGGGCGGCGGCGGGTCGGTATGCCGGTCACGACGCCCTCCGCTCCAGCAAAGCGCGCGCCTGGGCCAGGCGGTGCTCGGCGCCCCAGGCGGCGACGGCGAGGAAGGCCTCGCTGATGATGTTGCCGCTCATCTTGGACACGCCGATCTCGCGTTCGACGAACTGGATCGGGATCTCCACGATCGTCAGGCCGGCGCGCAACGTGCGCCAGGTGAGGTCGATCTGGAAGCCGTAGCCCTGCGAGGTGACCGACTGCACGTCGATCGTGCGCAGGGTCTCGGCGCGGTAGACCCGAAAGCCCGCCGTCGCATCGCGCACCGCGGTGCCGAGAGCGGCCCGGACATACAGGTTCGCCCCACGGCTGAGCAACTCGCGCGATTTGGGCCAGTTGACGACGCTGCCGCCCTTCATCCAGCGCGACCCGATCACCAGATCGGCGTCGGCGGCGGCCGCGATCATCCGCGGCAGCACCTCGGCCGGATGCGATCCGTCGGCGTCGATCTCGACCAGCGCGTCGTAGTCGCGCTCCAGTCCCCACGCGAAGCCGGCCAGATAGGCCTTGCCCAGGCCCTCTTTGCCGGCGCGGTGCAGAACGCGCACGCGGGCGTCGGCTTCGGCGAGTTTGTCGGCGAGGTCGCCGGTGCCGTCCGGCGAGTTGTCGTCGATCACGAGCACATCGGCGTCCGGCACGCTCGAGCGAATGCGCCGCACGATGCGCTCGAGATTGTCGACCTCGTTGTAGGTCGGCACGAGCACGAGCACGCGTTCGATCGGGCCAGCGGTGTGCACGGGCGACAAGCCGTCTCTCTTTCGGTCAGTGGGCAGATCGTGCGGCGGTCTCGCGGCGACGCGAGCGCCGGACGACCACGGGGGCGGCCAGCAGTCCGACCGCCAGCAGGTCCGCGACGATCTCTGGCCGATTCCCCCACCGGTCGGCCAGGGTGAGTGTCGAGCGTAACGGTAACTGCCCCGCCAACACCTTTGCGGTGAAAAGCGACGAGGTGTCATGAGGGACGCCGTCCGGGGTGATCAGCGCACTGACGCCGACCGTGGAGATCTGCATCACCGAGCGGCCGTGCTCGATCGCGCGGATGCGGGAGATGCCGAGTTGCTGGGTCGACTCGGCGGTATAGCCGAAGGTCGCGTTGTTGGTCTGCACCACGATCAGCTGCGCGCCGCGCTCGACCGGTGCTCGCACCAGACCGTCGTAGGCGACCTCGAAGCAGATCACCGGGCCCACCCCGACGGTGCCCGCTGTCGCGGTCGGCACCCGGAACACCCCGGGTGTCTTGCCGGCGGTGAAGTCGGTGGTGAGCAGGTCCACCTTGTCGCTGAAGAGCCGGAAGAACGAGCGATAGGGCATGTATTCGGCGAAGGGCACCGGGTGCTGCTTCACATAGCGGGCCACCAATCCGCGGCCCGGCTCATAGAGCATCGAGGTGTTGGACACCTTGGGCGCCGGCTCCTGGACGACCGCGCCGACGATCGTCGGGGCGCCGATGCCGGCCACCGCGCGGATGATCTCGGTCGCGGCGTCGGCGTTGCGGGTGGGGTCGATATCGGAGGAGTTCTCCGGCCACACGACCAGATCGGGCTTGGGCATCCGGCCGGCGCGTATGTCGTTGGTTGCCTGCGCGGTCACCTTCGCGTGGTTGTCCAGCACCGCGCGGCGCTGGGCATTGAAGTCAAGGCCCGCGGTGGGGACATTGCCCTGAATCCCAATGACCTGCAACGGTTTTCCGGCCGTGGGCACCGGCCAGGCAAGGGCTGCGACAAACACCGCGACCGCGCCGGCCACCGGGACGACCACGGGCCGCAGGGTCGAGCGGAAGCCGCCGCGGGCGGCATACGTGCGCACGAGGGCCTGGACCGCGGCGGCGAGCAGGCCGCCGACGAGAGCGACGGCGAAGGTGAGCCCGGGTGCCCCGGCGACCGAGGCGAGCGATGAGAGCGGCGCACCCGCCTGCGACCACGCCAGCCGCGCCCAGGGCAGCCCACCGAACGGCCAGTTCGAGCGCACGGTCTCCTGCAGCACCCACATCAGCGCAATGAGCAGCGGACGGACCCGCGCGTCGGTGAGCCGACGCCCGCGACAGTCGTGCTGCTGGGCCCACGCGCAGCCGGCGCCCATCGCGGCGAGGTAGAGGGCCTCGGTGACGCCGAGCGCGATCCAGGGCAGGTTGCCGACGTAGATGCCGCTCCAGTGCAGCACGGGCAGGAAGTAGGTGAGGCCGGCGACGAACCCCAGCAGCAGCCCGGCCCGGGTCCGCACGCCGCGGGTGGCGAGGGCGAGCAGCGCGACGCCGACGGGAGCGAGCGGCCACCAGGCGGTGTCGGGAAAGGAGAGCCACAGGGCGAGTCCGCCCAGGGCGGCAGCGGCCAGACGGACGATCACCGGCACAGCCTAAGTGAGCCGGTTGTGACCACCGGTGCCCGGACATGCAGATGGGCCCCATGGCATCGTTGGGACCAATACGCAAAGACTTGCGCACGTTATCTACTAGATGCGGGGCCCATCTGTCGTGCACGCCAAGTTACTGCACCGTGGGTTAGTGTCAAAGTGGTGCTGACCTGCGACAACGCACATCGCTGCAGGTCAGCGCGCACGCTGCGGGCGAGGAATTGACCGAAATTTTGATGTGTGCGCGGCGTGTCGCAGCCGACACGCCGCGGGGAGGTGGCATGGCCAAGCGAGCCGGCGCTGACACGGCTGGGACGCCCGCGACGCGGGTGCTGCGCGAGGCGGGCGTGGCCTTCGAGGTGCGCACCTACGAGCACAACGAGAGCGCACCGTCATACGGTCTGGAAGCCGCCGAGGCACTGGGTGAGCCGACGGAGATTGTCTTCAAAACCCTTGTGGCACAAACGGATCGATCACAGGACAAGGGTCTGGTGGTCGCGGTGGTGCCGGTGCACCGCCAACTCGACCTCAAGGCGCTGGCCCACGCGGTGGGTGCCAAGCGCGCCACCCTCGCCGAGCCACAACTGGTCGAGCGAACGACCGGTTATGTGCTCGGCGGCGTCAGCCCGATCGGCCAGAAGCGCCCCTTGTTGACGATCGTCGACGGGTCGGCCATGAGCCACGAGCGGGTGCTGGTGAGCGGCGGCCGGCGCGGCACCGACCTGGAACTGTCGCCGGCCGACCTGCTGCGCGTCACCGGTGCGAGCACGGCACCGATCGCGCGATGAGGCTCACTCCGGCAGCGCGCTGCGGTCCTCCCACGGCGTGCTCAGCACGACCGTGGTGCGCGTGGTGACGCCGGCGCGCGACCGGATGGTGGCGAGCAACTCCTCGAGTTCCTGCGGGCCGCTCACCCGCACCTTGAGGACGTAACTCTCCTCCCCTGCCACCGAGAAGCACGAGTCGATCGCCGACACCTCCCGCAACCGGTCGGGGATGTCGTCCGGCGCCGCCGGGTCGACAGGAGTGATCGACACCAGCGCGGTCAGCGGCAGACCGGCCGCCTCGTGGTCGATCCGCGCGGCATAACCCTGCAGCACGCCGCGCTCCTCCAGCCGCCGCACGCGCTGGTGCACGGCCGACACGGACAGGCCGGTGTCCTTGCCGAGATCGGTGAAACTGCGCCGCCCGTCTCGTGCCAGCACCGCAACGATCCGCCGGTCCAGTTCCTCCATGGGGCCACCGTAGAGCAGCATGGGCCCATGACACCGAGGCTGCTGCTGCTGGATTCCGCGAGTCTGTACTTCCGTGCGTTCTTCGGCGTGCCGGACCGCCGCACCCGCCCCGGAGAGCCGCCCACCAATGCCGTGCGCGGCTTCCTCGACATGATCGCCACCCTGGTGGAGCGCGAGCGACCGACCGATCTCGTCGCCTGCTGGGACGACGACTGGCGCCCGGAGTTCCGCGTGTCCGCGATCCCGTCATACAAGGCGCACCGGGTCTCCGAGGACGGCGGCGAGGAGGTGCCGGAGGATCTCAACGTCCAGGTGCCGGTGATCGTGGAGGTGCTTGCCGCGCTCGGCATCTGCCGGCTCGGGGTGCCCGGTTATGAGGCTGACGACGTGATCGGCACGCTCGTGCACACCCGCCGCGGCAGCGGGCCGATCGACGTGGTGACCGGCGACCGTGACCTGTTCCAGCTCGCCGACGACGCGAACTCGGTGCGCATCCTCTACACCGCCAAGGGCGGCGTGCGGGACCCGCAGATCGTCGACCAGTCCTATCTGCAGTCGGCGTATGGCGTCGCCACCGGCCAGGCGTATGCCGACATGGCCGTGCTGCGCGGAGACACCAGCGACGGCCTGCCCGGGGTGGCCGGGATCGGTGAGAAGACCGCAGCACAACTCATCGCGCAGTACGGCACGCTGGCCGGGGTGCGGGCCGCACTGGCCGACGGCGACCCGCAGATCAAGGGGGCGCGGCGCACCCGGCTGGAGGAGGCTGCGGCATACCTCGATGTCGCGCCCGCGGTGGTGCAGGTCGCGCCGGACGCGCCGCTGCCCGCCGACCTGGACACCTCGCTGCCGGCCGCGCCGCGGGACCCCGAGGCACTGGCCGACCTGGTGGAGACCTACGGCCTGGGCAGCCCCGCCCGCCGGGTGGTGGCGGCGCTGGCCCGGGACTAAGGCTCCTGCCGCGGCAACGGTCGCGTCGCACCGCCGTCGCGCAGCCCCTGCTCATAACCCGAGCGGTAGTCCGGTGACTCGTCATACCTCGGGTCATAGCCGGTGTCCTCGAACCCGCCGTATGCCGGGGCACCGCCGCGCCGACCGCGCGCTCGCATCCGCGGCTCACCGGGTGCGTACGCGCCGTCGTCGTCGGCGCCATCCTCCTGGCTGAACAGCAGCTCGTGCAGCGTGACTTGGGCGTGCTCGACGCGTGGGACATCGGTGAGGCGCAGCGGCACTTGCTCGGAGGCGTCGGAGACCACGAGCGTGCCGCAGCCGAGCACCCGGTCGAGCAGGCCCTTCTCGTAGGACACGTCGTTGATCCGGAAGAGCGGGATATCGCGGCCGCTCTTGGTGAGGATGCCCGAGCGAGTGATGAGTCGCCGGTTGGTGATGACGTACTGCTGGCTGCGCCATCGCCAGATCGGCACCAGCACCCAGACGATCACGATGAGCAGCGCAGCGATCCCGATCGCGAGCAGGAGCCACTGGCGAAAATCGTTCTGCGGCAACCAGATCAGCGCGGCGGCCACAAGGGCGAGCATCGCGATCAGCAGCAGGATCGGGCCGAAGATCTTCTTGACGTGGGTGCGCATCGCGAGCACGACGTGCTCGCCCGAGGTGAGCTGCTTGCTGGAGATCCCCATGCCTTCATCCTGCCAGGCGGTGCCTGCCGGGGCTTCAGTCCAGCCGGTCGGCGGCGACCACACCGCGCATGACCGCATCGACGGCGGTCTTCGCCGTGCGGCGCAGAGCGTCGTCGGGCGCCGCGTCGGCCACCTGGTCGAGCAGGTCGACGATCTGCTTGCACCGCCGCACGAAATCCCCGGCGGACAGATCGCTGCCGCGCAGGACCGTCTCCAGCCGGCCGCCGGCCGCCCAGCGGTGCACCGGCCAGACGATCGAGGGGTCGGGCTCGGCCATCGGGGTGAGCCGGTGCCGGGCCGCGCGCTCGACCAGCCCGGCCCACACATCGTGGGCGGTGTCGATCGCCTGCCCGACCTCCTTGGACGGGATGCGCGGGTCGGGGTCGGGCCCGTCGCCCCGCGAGGTGTGCACGAGGGCGCTCACCACCGCCGCGAGCGAGGGCGCGTCCAGGCCACGCCATACGTCTTGGCGCAGGCATTCGGCGACGAGCAGGTCCTTCTCGGCATAGATGCGCTGCAGCATCCGGCCGTCCTCGGTGACCCGCTGCCCGTCGTCGGTGAGATAGCCGAGCTCGCCGAGCAGGTCGCAGACCCGGTCAAAGGTGCGCGCGACGGTGTGGGTGCGGCTGTCGACCTTGCGGCGCAATCCCTCGGTCTCGCGGTGCAGCTGCCACCAACGCTCGGCCCAGCGGGCGTGCTGCTCGCGGTAGGGGCAGTCGTGGCACGGGTGCGCGCGGACCTGCTCGCGCAGCCGGGCCACCTGCTCGCGCGCGGCCTCGTCGCCGTCGTCGACCGGCGGCTGCTCGGTCGGCCCGGGGTCGCGGGGAGCCTTGGCGCGCAACGTCGCCGCGAGATCGGCCCGAGCCTTGCGGTCGCGGTGGTTGAACCGCTTGGGCACCGGCAGCTGCATGATCGGCGCCACCGGGCCGTCCAGGTCGGACTCGGTGAGCCGGTGCGTGCGCCCGCCCGTGGTGAGCACGAACGGTTGTGGGTCACCACGCCGCGGGGTGTCCATGCTGAGCACCAGCGCGAGCCCGGCCCGTCGGCCATCGCGCACCCGGATCACGTCGCCCGGGTGCAACTCGGTCAGCGAGACCGCGGCTGCGGCCCGGCGGCTGGCGCTGCGAGCGCGGCTGGCCGCCTTCTCGGCGTCGGACAGTTCGCGGCGCAGCGCGGCATATTCGGCGAAATCGCCGAGGTGACAACGCATCGCCTCGGCATATCCCTCGAGGCCCTCCTCGTTCTTGGCGATCGTGCGGGCCACCCCCACCACCGACCGGTCGGCCTGGAACTGCGCGAAGGACGCCTCGAGGGTGCTGCGCGCGGTGCCGCGCCCGAGCCGGTCGACGAGGTTGACCGCCATATTCGCGGTCGGCACGAAGCTGGAGCGCAGCGGATAGGTGCGGGTGCTCGCCAGGCCGCCGACCTCCTCCGGAGTGGCGTCCCGGCCGTAGAGGACGACGGCATGCCCCTCGACGTCGATGCCACGGCGGCCGGCTCGCCCGGTGAGCTGGGTGAACTCGGCGGGCGTCACGGGTGCGTGCGTCTCGCCGTTGAACTTGACCAGCTTCTCCAGCACGACGGTGCGGGCGGGCATGTTCACCCCGAGGGCGAGGGTCTCGGTCGCGAAGACCGCCCGGATCCGCCCGGCGATGAACAACTCCTCGACGATCTCGCGGAAGGTCGGCAGCATGCCGGCGTGGTGCGCCGCGAAGCCGCGGCTCAGCCCCTCGACGAAGTCCCAGTAACCGAGGATCGTCAGGTCTTCCTCGGGCAGATCGCGGACGCGCTCCTCGACCAGCCGGCGGATGCGCTCACCCTCCTCCGGCGGCACCAGCCGCAGCCCCCAGGCGAGCAGCTGAGACACGGCGGCCTCGCAACCGACCCGGCTGAAGATGAAGGTGATCGCCGGCAGCAGGCCGTCGCGATCCAAGGCCTCGATGACTTCCGCCCGGCTCGGGCCACGCGGCGGGCGGCCGGCCCGGACGGGTCCGCCTCGGCCGTGCCGTTCGCGACCGCGCCTGCCCCGCGGTGCGCCCTCGTCGAGCCGTTGCCCGCGGCGGTCCTCACGCAGCCGCTGAATCCGTTGCCGCAGAACGGGATTGATCCGCAAGCGATCGTCACCGTCGCGATCGGCGAACAGATCGAAGAGTTGCTGGCCGACCATCATGTGCTGCCACAGCGGCACCGGCCGGTGCTCCTCGACAATGACCGAGGTGTCGCCGCGGACCTCGCGCAGCCAGTCGCCGAACTCCTCGGCGTTGCTGACAGTGGCCGACAGGGCGATGAGCTGCACCGCCTCCGGCAGCTGGATGATGACTTCCTCCCAGACCGCGCCGCGGAACCGGTCGGCGAGATAGTGCACCTCGTCCATCACCACGAAGCCGAGACCGGCCAGGGTGGGCGATTCGGCATACAGCATGTTGCGCAGCACCTCGGTGGTCATCACGACCACCGGTGCCTCCCCGTTGATCGAGGAGTCACCCGTCAGCAGACCGACCTTGTCGGCGCCGTGGCGGGCGACCAGATCGGCATACTTCTGGTTCGACAGCGCCTTGATCGGCGTGGTGTAGAAGCATTTGCGCCCGCTGTTCAAGGCGAGGTATGCCGCGAACTCACCCACCACGGTCTTGCCGGCGCCGGTGGGCGCGGCGACCAGCACGCCACGCCCGTCCTGGACCGCGGCGCAACCCTGCTGCTGGAAGGGGTCGAGCGGGAAGTCGTAGCTCGCGGCGAACCGCTCGAGGTGACTGCTGTCGAACCGGCGGGCCGGAGTGCTGAGTCGTTCTGCGCCGGTCATGCCGCCAGGCTAACCAGCGCGACGGCTCAGACGGCGGAAGTCTGGTCGTCGGGCACGTCGAGCCATGCCGGACGCTCCTTCTCGCGGCGCTTGTCGAGCAGGACCGAGATGCCGGCCGCGATGAAGTACAGCATGATCATCGGGATCATCAGCGCCAGCATCGACCAGGCGTCCGGCGCCGGGCACATCACGGCGCAGAAGACCGCGATGAGCATGACCGCGACCCGCCAGCCCTTGAGCATGACCTGGCCCGGGAGCACCCGCACCATGTTGAGGCCGACCAGGAAGACCGGCAGCAGGAACGCCAGGCCGAAGACCAGGATGAACTTGGTGACGAAGCTGACGTACTTCTGCGCATCGGTGAGATTGGCGCTGCCGGGGGTGTCCGGGGTGGCGCCGAGCAGGAAGTCCACCGCATTCGGCAGGCCGAGGTTGGCTGCCCAGCAGCCGAGTGCGAACAGTGGGACGGCGACGGCGAGAAAGAGCACGCCGGTGCGCTTCTCCTTGCGGGTCAGGCCGGGTGCGAGGAAGGCCCAGATCTGCCACAACCAGATCGGGCTGGCGACCAGCACACCGAACCACAGCGCGATCTTCAGCTTGATGCCGAAGGCTTCGGAAACGCCATTGGCGCTGTAATTGAGCACGCCCGCGTTGGCGTAGTGGTGCTCGCTGCGCACATAGGCCAGGGGGGCCTCGAACCACGGCACGATGGTCGAGTCGTAGATCGACCATCCCCAAAACCCGCCGATCACAATGGCGATCGCGCAGATCAGCAGCCGGCGCCGGAATTCGCGGAAGTGCTCCCCGAGCGACATCCGGGCTTCGGGGTTGTCCTTACGGCCCAGCAGCGCCATGACCGCCGCGGATCAGGAGGACGAGCCGGTGGAGCCGGGGTATTGCGGGGTGTCGCCGTGCTGACCGGGCTGCTGGGGGAAACCCTGCGGGTGACCGGCCTGCGCGTTGGCCTGGGCGCTGGCCGGTGGGGCCTGCTGGGTGCGCGGGTCGACCTTCTCCCCCGGGACCGTCTCGCCGGCGGCGTCCTTCTTCATCTCGCCCATCTCCGACTTCAGGATCCGAGCGGAGCGACCGAGGCTGCGTGCGGCGTCGGGCAGCTTCTTCCAGCCGAAGAGGATGACGATGACCAGAACGAGGATGATGATGTGCCAGGGCTCGAGCGCACGCATGAGAGTGAGTCCTTGATCGTCGGTTGGCGCCCGGGTCGGACGCGTCAACCATGCTACGTGATCGCGGCCACGGCCCGGATCACCTGTCGGCGCGCCCTCGCCTACGTCTCGTATGCCGCCAGCGCCTCCTGCGCCCCGGCGATCACGTCGTCGCGCAGCTCCTGCGGGGCGAGCACGCGCGCGGAGCCGCCGAGCCGCCATACGAGCTGGCGCAGCCACCGCAGGTCGCCGGTGCGCAGCCGCACGGTCAAGCTGCCGTCGGGCGCGGACTCCACACTCTCGGTCGGGTAGTAATCGGCCACCCACGCGGCCTCGCGCTGCAGGGACAAGGTCGCGGTGTAGTCATCCGGCGCGGGCTGGAAGACCGCGGCGTCGAGATCGCGCGCGGTCGCTTCGGGCGGCGGGGTGCCGTCGGTGTCGAGCACCTGCAGATCATCGATCCGGTCCAGCCGGAACAATCGCACGGCCTCCGCGCGGTGGCACCAGCCCTCGAGATACCACTGGCCTTCGGCGAGGAAGACGCGCATCGGATCGACATCGCGGTCGGTCGTCTCATCGCGCGAGGCGACCAGATAACTCAGGTGGACCCGGTGACGGTCGCGCACCGCGCCCTGCAGCGGCTGCAGCCAGCGGGCGGCCGCGTCATCGGCGGTGGGTGCCACCCGGATCCGGTCGGCACCCTCGACTCCCCCGGTCGCCCCGGTGAGCTTGGCCAGCGCGCGGTCGACCGCGTCGCGTTCGCCGAGCCCGGGCACCGCGGCCAGGGTGCGCAGCCCCACGATGAGAGCGAGGGCTTCGTCGAGCCCGAGCCGCAACGGCCGGGCGATCGTGTCGGCATTGCGCAGGAACACCTTGCCGCCCTCCCACTCGGCCTCGATGAGGTCGTCGGGCAGGTGACCGGGTGTGCCGCAGACGAACAGCAGCTCCAGGTCGGCCTCGATCTGCTGACGGCTCACGCCGAGCTCGCGGGCTGCCTCATCGATGTCGATGCCTTGGCGGTTCATCAGCCACGGCACCATGGTGAGCAGGCGGCCAAGCCGCGCTGTGGCGCTTTCGTTGGGCATCCGCGTCACTCCCCTTCTTCGTTGCGCTGCAACGCATTTCGCAGCCGTCGTATGACGGCCTCGCGCAGCTCGGCGGGTTGCACGACACGCACAGCGGGACCGAAACCGGCGATCTCGTCGGCGAACATCTCGGTGTCGGTGTAGTCCAGGTCGAGCTGGCTCCACTGGTCATCGACCTCGCCGACGGTGCGCGCCCGGCGGCGCAGCGTGTGGCCGCTGCCGGTGCGGACCTGCAGGATCGCCGGCTGCGGTTCGCGCTCGACCTCGGTGCCGGCGATCATCGTGGTCGGGTCGTGATCGGCGGGGACGTCGTATGCCGCGGGCTTGCCCTGCGCGGTCACCGGCCCGCTGATCCGGCCGAGGCGGAACACGCGTGGCGCGCCCCGGTCGAGGTCGTGGCCGGTGAGATACCACCGGCCGTGCCAGTTGGCGACGCCCCAGGGCTGCACCCGGCGCCGCTCGGGCTCGGCGCCCGCCTTGCGGTAGTCGAAGGTGACGGCACGGCGGGCCACCACCGCGTCCTTGAGCGGGGTGAAGGCCGGCTCGACGGTGCGCACCCGCGGCTCCAGCCCGACGAGCGAATC
The DNA here is from genome assembly GCF_011440275.1 of Metallococcus carri. Taxonomy (GTDB): domain Bacteria; phylum Actinomycetota; class Actinomycetes; order Actinomycetales; family Dermatophilaceae; genus Metallococcus; species Metallococcus carri. Next base: position 149,539 of record NZ_JAAOIV010000002.1, read on the forward strand.
GGAATCGCGCTCGACCTCGGCCGCCTCGAGCTTGCGCAGCGCCGTGGTCGCCGGGCCGGCGAGGCTGGCCTGCTGCCAGGTGCGGCTGGCCAGACCCAGCACGGCGAGCTCGTCGGCCTCGAAGTGGATCTCCGGCAAGGCGTACTCACGCCGGTCGATCCGGTAGCCGGGCTCACCGTCGAACAGTGGGTCGACCGCTTCGGTGCGCAGCGGTATGCCGAGGTCGCGCAGCTCGTCCTTGTCGCGCTCGAACATCCGGTCGAAGGCCTCGTCGCTGGCGACCTCGCCATACTGCGGGACGGCGTCGCGGATGCGCGCCTTCGTCAGCGGCTGCCGGGTGTAGAGCAGGCAGATGACCAGGTTGAGCAGGCGCTCGGTCTTGGCGGCCGTGGACGCAGCAGGCATGGTCCCAACCTAACGGATCGAGTCGCACATGCGTACGACCCACTCGTTGGTTGAACAAGGACCACCTTTCGGTGGTTGAGCAAGGGCCGAGCTTTCGTTGGTTGAGGAAGGCCGAGGGACGAGGCCGCCTCGAAACCACGCCCGCCATCTCGTTGGTTGAGGAAGGCCGAGGGACGAGGCCGCCTCGAAACCACGCCCGCCATCTCGTTGGTTGAGGAAGGCCGAGGGACGAGGCCGCCTCGAAACCAACACCAGGCCCGGCATACGTGCTTTCGAGGTGGGCGCGGTTTCGACGCGCTCACTCGTTCCTCGCTCGCTTGCTCAACCAGCGAGAGAGAGCCGGGGGTCAGCGCAGGCCGAAGGCGGAGCCGGCGCCCGGCTTGTTGGTGGCGACGAGGTCGACCACGAAGATCAGCGTCTCGTTCGGGCCGATGGCACCACCGGCGCCACGCTCGCCATACGCCAGCTGCGGCGGGATGACCAGCTTGCGGCGGCCGCCGACCTTCATGCCTTGGATGCCCTGGTCCCAGCCGGGGATGACCTGGCCGACGCCGAGCTGGAACTCCAGCGGCGCGCCACGGTTCCAGCTGGCGTCGAACTCTTCACCGGTGGACCAGGCGACACCGACATAGTGCGCCTTGATCTGGTGACCGGCCTCGGCCACCGGGCCGTCGCCCTCGGTGATGTCCTCGATGACGAGTTCGGTGGGCGGGGTGTCACCCGGGAAGTCGATCTCGGGCTTGGTGGTGTTGGGGTCGAATGGCACGGCGTGCTCCTTAGGCGATCGCGAGGATGTCGACGACGAAGACCAGGGTGTCGGTGCCCTTGATGCCGGCCTGCGGCTGGCCGGCCGCGCCGTAGCCCTCCGACGGCGGCAGCACCAACAGCACCCGGCTGCCGACCTTCTTGCCGACTAGACCCTTGATGAAGCCGGGGATCATGCCCTGCTTCGACAGCGGGAAGGTGGCCGGCTCACCTCGGCTGGCCGAGGAGTCGAACACCTTGCCGGTGCCCCAGATCAGGCCGGTGTAGGCGACCATGACGTTCTGGTTCTCCTTGACCTGCATGCCGGTGCCCTGGATCAACTCCTGGGAGACCAGCTTGGTCGGCGCCTTGGCCGGCTTGTTGTCCTTGCCCTTGGGGATGGTCACCGTGGCGGGCTTGGCGTTGTTCTTGGGCACGCTGACCTTGGGCAGGTCGGCGGGCGGGGTGACCGCCTTGCCGGTCGCCTCCTTGAGCACCGGCGCGGCATTGTCGATCTTGAGGTAGAAGATGATCGAGCTGGTGGGCGCGACACCGAGTTCCTGGCTGCCGGAGGTGCCGAAACCGTCCGACGGCGGCACCGCGACCTTCTGCACGGTGCCGACCTTGGCACCCTTGAGCGCCTTGACCAGGCCGGGGAACTGCTGCGGGTCGTCCACCTTGACCCCGAACGGCTGCTTGCCGAAGTTGTTCACCAGCGACTTGCCGGTGGTGCCGTCGATCGCGGTGTATTCGATATAGGCGATGTCGTTCGGGCCCACCGTGGCGCCGGTGCCCTGGGTGAGCACCTCGGTCGTTGTCTTGTTGACGTGGAAGGGCTTCTTGGTCAGCCCGACCTTCGGCGCCTTGGGGTTCTTGTTGTCGACCGTGATCGTGCTCATCGCCGACACCTGGTTCGCGGGCACGGTGTACGGCTTGGCTGACGTCGACGAGCTCGGGCTGGTCGACTTCTTGTCGCTGCCACAACCGGTGAGCAGGACGATCGGGACGATGCCGGCGGCGAGCGCGCGGGCAGTGGTGATGCGCACGAAGAACCTCAAAGAGTCGGGGTGCTGGGCGGTTCACCATAACCCGCGCGGCTGGGCCGACCGGAGCGGACCCGGGATGCGAACCCGCTCAGCGGTCGTTCATCGCGTCGATGAGGCGCTGCACCCGCGGGTCCTCGGCCGCGAAGGGGTCCTTCACCAGGACGGTGCGCTGAGCCTGATCGTTGAGCTTCAGGTGCACCCAGTCGACGGTGAAATCGCGCCGGAACTGCTGGGCGGTGCGGATGAAGTCGCCGCGCAGCTTGGCCCGGGTCGTCTGCGGCGGGTGGTCGACGGCGTGCGCGATCTCCTCGTCGGTGCACACCCGGGCGGCCTGGCCGCGCCGCTGCAGCAGATAGAACAGACCGCGGTCGGGCTTGATGTCGTGGTAGGTCAGGTCCAGCTGCAGCATCCGCGGGTCGTCGAGGGCCAGCCCGTGCCGGGCGCTGTAGGCGTCGAGCAGCTTGCGCTTGATGACCCAGTCGATCTCGGTGTCGACCAGCGACAGGTCGTCGGTCTCGATCGCGGTGAGGGTGCGCTCCCACAGGTCCATCACCCGCTTGGTGGTGTCGTCCTGCTGCCCGGCCCGCTCGACGAAGGTGCGCGCGCGTTCGAGGAACTCGGTCTGCATCTGCAGGGCGGACATCTCGCGTCCGTTGGCCAGCCGCACCGGATGCCGCCCGGTGATGTCGTGGCTGATCTCGCGGATCGCCCGGATCGGGTTCTCCAGCGCGAGGTCTCGCATGACCACGCCCTCTTCGATCATCTGCAGCACCAGGTGCGCCGAACCGAGTTTGAGCAAGGTGGTCGTCTCGGACATATTCGAGTCGCCGACGATGACGTGCAACCGCCGGTAGTGCTCGGCATCCGCATGCGGCTCGTCCCGGGTGTTGATGATCGGCCGGCTGCGGGTGGTCGCGCTGCTCACGCCCTCCCAGATGTGATCGGCGCGCTGGCTGACGCAATAGGTCGGCCGGTTGCCGAGCGTGGCGATTTTGCCCGCACCGCAGGTGATCTGGCGGCTGATGAGAAACGGGATGAGGATCTCCGACATACGGGAGAACTCCCCCGCCCGGCCGACCAGGTAGTTCTCGTGGCAGCCATAGGAGTTGCCCGCGGAGTCGGTGTTGTTCTTGAAGATGAACAGGTCGCCGAGGATCTCGTCCTCGGCCATCCGGGCCTGTGCGTCGGCTGCCAGGTCGACCAGCACCCGCTCGCCGGCCTTGTCTTGCACGACGGTCTCGCGCACGTCGTCGCATTCGGCGGTGGCGTATTCGGGGTGGCTGCCCACGTCCAGATAGAGCCGCGCACCGTTGGCGAGGAAGACATTGCTGGATCGGCCCCAGCTCACGACCCGGCGGAACAGATAGCGCGCCACCTCATCCGGAGTGAGTCGCCGCGTGCCACCCGAGGTGCACGTGACGCCGTACTCGGTCTCGATGCCGAAGATCCGCCGCTGCATGGGCTCAACCCTATGTGCCGCCCGGCCGCGAACGGCGCGACCATCCGCCCTGAGCGAACGCGGCTTCTCACCGAGCGGTCGACGGTGGTGAGGTGGACCCATGCGAGTGCTGGTGTTGGGCGGGACCGCCTGGTTGGGCGGCGAGGTCGCCACGGAGGCCGTGGCCGCCGGTCACGAGGTGGTCTGCCTCGCGCGGGGCGAGTCGGGCGCGGTGCCGCCGGGTGCCGAGCTGGTCCGCGGCGACCGCCGCACCACCGAGGGGTATGCCGGGGTCACCGGTGAGTTCGACCTGCTCGTGGACGTCGCCCGCGATCCCCTCCTGGTGCGGACCGCGCTCGACGCTCTTGCCGATCGGGTGCGGCATTGGGTGTTCGTGTCCACCATCAACGTGTATGCCGATGCCAGCCCGGCGGCGATGCATGCGGCCGAGGACGCACCGCTGCACGATCCCTGGCGCGGCACGGACTACACGCCCGAGGTCTACGGCGCCGCCAAGGTGGCATGCGAGCAACTCCTCACCGGCCGGCTTGACGGGGAGCGCGTCACGATCGCCCGGGCGGGACTCATCGGTGGCCCGGGCGATCACACCGGGCGCACCGGTTATTGGCCGTCGCGGTTCGCCCAGCCGTCGCGCCCGGACGGTGCGGTGCTGGTCCCCCACGACCCGGACGCCCAGGTGCAGCTGATCGACGTGCGTGACCTCGCGGGCTGGCTGCTGCGCTGCGGCACCGAGCGGATCGCCGGAGTTTTCAACGCGACCGGCCCGGCGGTGCCGCTCGCGGCCGCCATCGCGACCGCGCGCCGGGTCGCCGGCCACACCGGACCCACTGTCGGCGCCGAACCGGGCTGGCTCACCGAGCACCGGGTCGAGCACTGGGCCGGCCCGCGGTCGCTGCCACTGTGGCTCCCGTGGCCGCAACTGGCCGGGATGATGACCGTCGACCGCAGTGCCGCCGCCCGCGCCAGGCTCACGATCCGGCCGCTCGCCGAGACTTTCGCCGACGTGCTCGCCTGGGAGCGCACCACCGGGCCGCGTCGCCCGCCCGCCGCGGGTCTGGCACCAGCCGAGGAGGCCGCGCTCATCACCGAGCTGCTGCGCACCCGCTGATCAGGCGAGCGATTCCACCCAGGCGCGGTGCAGAGCGGCATACCGGCCACCGTCGGCGCTGGTGAGCTCGGCCGGCGGGCCGTCCTCCAGCACCCGGCCGTGCTCGAGCACCAGCACCCGGTGGGCGATCTCCACGGTGGACAGCCGGTGGGCGATGATCACCGCGGTGCGGTCGGCGAGGATCGTGCGCAGCGCCCGCTGCACCAGCCGTTCGCTCGGGATGTCGAGCGAGGAGGTCGCCTCGTCCAGGATCAGGACATCCGGGTCGGCGAGGAACGCGCGTGCGAAGGCGACCAGCTGCCGCTGGCCGGCCGACAGCCGGCCACCACGTTTGGCGACATCGGTGGCGTAGCCCTCCGGCAGCGCCTCAATAAAGGCCGCCGCGCCCACCGCGGCGGCCGCGGCGCGGACCTGCTCATCGGTCGCCTCCGGCCGGCCGAAGCGGATGTTGTCGGCAACAGTGCCTTCGAACATGAAGTTCTCCTGGGTCACCATCACCACGTGCCGCCGCAGGTCCTGCTGGTCCAGCGAGCGCAGGTCGTGGCCATCGAGGGTCACCCGGCCGTGCTGCGGGTCGTAGAACCGCGCCATCAGTTTGGCGATGGTCGTCTTCCCCGCCCCGGTCGTGCCGACCAGCGCGACGGTCTGCCCCGCGGGGATGCGCAGGTCCAGACCCGGGAGCACCGGCCGGCCCTCGACATACGAGAACTGCACGTCCTCGAAGGCGACCTCGCCACGGACCTGGGTCAGCGCCGTCGCGGTGGCCGGGTCGGCGATCGCCGGCCGCTCGGCCAGCACGACGGCGAGCTTCTCCAGGGCGGAGGTCGCCGACTGGAAGGTGTTGTAGAACTGGGTGATCTCCTGCATCGGCTCGAAGAACATCCGCAGGTAGAGCAGGAAGGCCGTGAGCACGCCGATCGTGATCTCACCGCGCATCGCGAGATAACCGCCGTAGAGCAGCGCGACGCCCGTGGTGAGGTTGCCGATCAGCTTGACCCCGGGCATGAAGATCGCGACCAGCCGCATCGTGCGGATGTTGATCTGCTGGTAGCGGTCGGCGAGCTCACCGAAGATCTGCTGGTTGCGCGGCTCGCGCCGGTAGGCCTGCACCGCCTTGATGCCGGTCATCGTCTCGACGAACTGCACGATCACCAGCGCCGAGATCTCCCGGACTTGGCGGTATGCCGCGGCCGACTCGCGCCGGAACCACAGGCTGAGCAGCACGAGGAAGGGAAAGCTCAGCAGGCAGACCAGGCCGAGCTTCAGGTCGAGCGTGAGCAGCAGGATCGCGGTGCCGATCAGGGTGAGCACGGCGGTGATCAGCCCGTCGAAACCGTTCTCCAGCATCTCCTGGATGGCCTCGACGTCACTGGTCGAGCGGCTGACGACCCGGCCGGAGGTGTAGCGGTCGTGGAAGGCCACGTCGAGCGTGCCGAAATGCCGAAAGACCCGGCGGCGCAACTCGAGCAGGACGTTCTGGCCGACCCGCCCGGAGCGCAGCAGGAAGAACATCCGCAATCCGGCCTGCAGCAGCAGCGCGACGACGAGGGCGACGATGACCCAGGTGAGCGTCGAGCCGTCGCGCCGGTCGCGCAGCGGCGGCACTCCGTCGTCGACGCCGATCTGCACCAGCCGCGGAACGGCAAGCCGGGCGACATTCTCGGCGATCACTGCGACCGCCAGCACGGCCACGGTGGCGCGGTGCGGCCGCAGCAGGTCCCACAGCAGCGCGCGGGCCTGGCCGGGTGCGGCGGTCTTCTCGACCGAGGTGTCCGGCTGGTCTTCCTGCAGCTTGCCGCGCCAGGTCGCCTCGGTGGGGGTGCTCGGCGGCTGCGTGGTGGCGGTCACCGGCGCTCCTCGTCCTCGGGTATGCCGACGGTGGCGTGCGCGTGTGCGATCGCTTGCTTCTCCTCGTCGGTCTCCCAGCACTCCTCGTGGGCGAGGGAGGGGTCGAGCTCATCGTCGGCGGCGAGCAGGAACCGGTAGGAGGGCACGGTGGCCAGCAGCTCCGCGTGGGAGCCGACGTGGGTGATGGTGCCCCCCTCGAGCAGCGCCACCCGGTCGGCGAGCAACACCGTCGAGGCGCGGTGCGCGACCACGATCCCGGTGACGTCGTGCAGCACATTGCGCAGCGCTGCTTCGACGAGGGCTTCGGTGTGCACGTCGAGGGCCGACAGGGTGTCGTCGAGCACGAGGATGCGTGGGTCGGACAGGACAGCGCGCGCCAGCGAAAGCCGTTGGCGCTGACCGCCGGACAGGCTCATGCCCTGCTCGCCGATGCGGGTGTCGAGCCCGAACGGCAGGTCGTCGACGAAGCCGGCCTGGGCGACCTCGATGGCACGTCGGATCTCGGTCTCGGTGGCCTCGGGCCGGCCGAGGGTGAGGTTCTCGCGCACCGACATCGAAAACAGCGTCGGGTCCTCGAAGGCCGTGGCGACGACCCGGCGCACCGTGGACAGCGGCAAGGTGCGCACGTCGACACCGTCGATGAGCACGGCACCCTCGCTCACGTCATACAGCCGTGGGATGAGTGAGGTGAGCACCGACTTGCCGGCACCGGTGGCGCCGACCAGCGCGACGGTCTGGCCCGGTTCGACGGTGAGGTTCAGATGCCGCAGCGCCCATTGCTCGGTGCCCGGGAAGCGGAAGCCCACATCGCGCAGCTCGAGCCGGCCGGCCGGGGTGACCTCGGCGGCGCCGGTGGACTCGATCTCGCGCGGCGCGTCGAAGATCTCCACCACCCGGGTCGAGGCAGTCATGGTTTCCTGCAGCATCGACAGCAGGAAGCCGAGGCTGGCGATCGGCCAGACCAGGTTGAGCATGAAGGTGATGAAGGCGACCAGTGTGCCGAGCGTGATCTGGTCGAGGGCGACGGCGCGGGCGCCGAAGGCGAGCACGATGACCAGCGCGGCGGTCGGGATCACCTCAAGGAGGGTCCAGAAGCGCGACATGATCGTCACCTTGCGCAACTGGATGTCGCGCAGCTTGACCGCCTGGGCGTCGAAGCGGTCGTAGACATAGTCCTCGCGGCCGAAGGACTTCACCACCCGCAGACCGAGCGCGGACTCCTCGACCGTGGTCGCGACATTGCCGGTCTGGTCCTGCGCGGCGCGCGAGGCCTTGGTGAACTGCCGCTCGTAGTGCAGGTTGGCCGCGGCGACCGGCACGATCGAGATGAGCACGACGATCCCGAGCGGCCAGTACATCGCGAGCAGGATGCCGGTGACGACGATGACCTGAATCAGGTTGAGAATCAACAGAACTGCGGCGAACCCAATGAACCGTCGCATCGCGGACAGGTCGTTCATGATGCGCGAGAGCAGCTGTCCGGACTGCCAGGCGCCGTGGAAGCTCATCGGCAGCACCTGCAGCCGCGCGTAGAGGTCCTTGCGCAGGTCGTTCTCGACCCCGGTGCTGGCCAGTTGCACCAGCCAGCGCCGCGCCATCCACAAGGCGGCCTCCAGCACACCCAGGCCGAGCGCGGCCAGGCCGAGCACCCACAGACCCCGCACGTCCTGGTGGGCGACCGGCCCGTCGATCACCTTCTTGGTGAACAGCGGTATGGCGATCGTTGCCCCCAGCGACGCGAGTGCTACCGCGAACATGACGATCAGCCGGGCGCGGTAGGGGCGCAGGTAGGGCAACAGCCGCCCGAGGTCGGTGCGGTGCAGGCCGCGATCTTTGGGCGCGACCCGTGAGGGGCTGATCAGCTCACCAGGGACGGTCGGGTGCTGGTCGAGACTCAACCTGACGCGCTCCTCCCGTAGTCGTTAGGTGTTCTCACTATTCGACGTAGAAGTATCGCACCGACGACCGACAGGATTCGACCGGTTATTCCTCCGGCTTGTCTCCGGCTTAGGTTTCCGGCGCCTCGGCGGTGGGCGGCGACCCCGGTTCGACCGGTCCTTCGTCGTCCGGCGGCACGTCGTGCGTCGGATCGTCGGTCGACAGCAGAGCTTCCAGCAGACCGCCGGAGACGCGCCGGAAGGTGCGCCGCTGGCGGTGCCGGTCCAGCACCGCCACCTCCAACTGGTCGGCGGACAACTCACGCCCCGCGTCCCCGTCGTCGCCGAGCTGGCCCACCGCCAGGCGCAGCACCGCGCCGAGATCCAGGCCAGGTCGCCAGCCCTGTTTCAGGCCGGTGGTGATGCGTTCGGCTCCCCCACCCATGGCGACGAAGCCGCGCTCGTCGGCGACCGAGCCGTCATACATCAGGCGGTAGATCTGGTCCTGGTCGGCGGTCTCACCGATCTGGGCGACGACGATCTCCACCTCGTAGGGCTTGGATTCCTGGGTGAAGATCGTCCCGAGCGTCTGGGCATAGGCGTTGGCCAGCCCGCGCGCGGTCACATCGGAGCGGTCGTAGGAATAGCCGCGCAGGTCGGCATACCGCACGCCGGCGACCCGAAGGTTCTCGAACTCGTTGTACTTGCCGACGGCCGCGAAGGCGATCCGGTCGTAGATCTCGGAGATCTTGTGCAGCGCGCGGGACGGGTTCTCCGCGACGAAGGCGATGCCGCCGTCATACGCGAGCACGACCACGGCGCGACCGCGGGCGATGCCCTTGCGGGCGTAGTCGGCCCGGTCCTTCATCAACTGCTCGGGCGAGACGTAGAAGGGCATGCTCATCGGCGCGCCGCCTCCCGTCGGCCGGCGACGACCTGTTCGACCAGGTCCTCGATCTCGGCATCCGGCACCATCCGGGCACCTTCGCCGTCGAGCAGCGCGACCGTGGGCCAGATGCGCCGGCCGAGATCGGGGCCGCCGGTGGCCGAGTCGTCGTCTGCGGCGTCATAGAGCGCCTCCAGCACGGTGCGGACCGCCTCCGCGGTGGTCAGCTCGGGGCGCCACAACTTCTTCAGCGCGCCGCGGGCGAAGAGCGACCCGGAGCCGACCGCGTGATAGTCGCGCTCCTCATAACACCCGCCGGTCACGTCATAGGAGTAGATGCGGCCGGTGGCGTCGTCGAGGTCATAACCGGCGAAGAGCGGCACGACGGCCAGGCCCTGCAGGGCCATGCCGAGGTTGCCGCGGATCATCGAGGCGAGCCGGTTGGCCTTGCCGCGCAACGAGAGCATCGCGCCCTCGATCTTCTCGTAGTGCTCGAGCTCGACCTGGAACAACCGCACGAGTTCGATCGCGACACCGGCCGTGCCGGCAATGCCGACCGCAGACCAGTCGTCGGCCAAGAAGACCTTCTGGATCGAGTGGCTCGCGATGAGATTGCCCATCGTCGCCCGACGATCACCGGCCACGAGGACGCCCCCGGCATACTGCAGGGCCACGATGGTCGTGCCATGCGGCGCCTCGAGCCGCTCTCCGACCGGCACGGGCCGGGCCGAGGGGACGAGTTCGGGGCGCTCGGCGCGCAGGAAGTCGTTGAACGACGAGCTCCCGGGACGCAGGTATGACGCGGGCAGGCGGGCCTCGTCGTCGCTCACTGGCCACCCTTCTGCACGAAGCCCCGCACGAACTCCTCGGAGTTGGACTCCAGCACCCCGTCGATCTCGTCGAGCATGCTGTCGACCTCCTGGGTGTTCGCCTGCGCTGCGGGCGCCACGGGCTCCGGGGCGTCGTCGGCGGGATCGCCGTCGCGGCGTTGTGGGGTGATGCGCTCCTGACCGGGCATGCAAGTCCTCCTCGTCGAAACTCCTTCCAGCCTAGACGGCGAGGGCGCGTCGACGTCGGCGAGTCCGCAGCGCATAACCGGCCACGCTCACCAGTTCGAGTGGTCCCCACAGAACGATCGGGGCATAGCAGGCCAGCAGCACGACGAGGGCGCCTCCCTGGACCAGCCCCTCGTCAGGGCGCTGGCCGTGGGCCAGCTTCCAGACCAGGTCGATCGTGAACAGGTAGGTCACCGCGAGCCCGCCCGCGGTGCCCACCCCGATCGGCAGGGCGCGGGGCACTCGGATGCCGCGGATCTGTTCGCCCCAGGGCCGGACGAGACCGATGGTGAGGAAGCCGGTGGTGAGCTGCAGGGCGCTCAGGGTCCAGACATAGGTGTGCTCCCCGGCGAGGCTGACCCGCAGTGCGTCCGTGCCGGGCATGAGCCCTTCGACCATGAGCACGCGCCAGAGCGCGGACGGGATGGTGCAGGCAAAGGCGAGGTATGCCGTGAGCCTCGCCCACTGAGGTGGATGGTGAGTGGCGCTCGGCCTTTTTAGAGTATTCGTTCTAGTACGCATATTCATAAACTACGGCTACGATGTGGGTATGGCAAGACCGGCGAAGTTTTCCGACGAGCTGATCCTCGACGGCGCGGCGAGCGCGATCGAGCAGCACGGGGCGGCGGCGACGATCGCCCAGGTGTCCGCCGTGGTCGGTGCGCCCGTGGGTTCGATCTATCACCGCTATCCGTCGCGGGAGCACTTGCTGGCGACGCTGTGGTTGCGCTCGATCCGCCGCTTCCATGCCGGGCTGCTGGCGACCGCTGACATCGCTGACCCGCGCGAGGCGCTGCTCGCCCAGGCGGTGCACATCCCCCGCTTCTGCCGATCGCATCCGACCGATGCCTTGGTCATGAGTCTCTACAGCCAGCGCGAGCTGGTCGCCACCGGGCCGGAGTCGCTGCGCGAGGAGGTGAGCGGTGTCAACGACGAGATCTGGGCGCTGGGGCGGCGGCAAACGCGTGTGCTCTTCGGCACCTCAGCGGCGCGGGTCAGCCAGGTCGTCGCGATGGCGATCCGGCAGACGCCATACGGCATGGTCCGGCCCTTTGTGCGATCGCAGCAGCCGCTGCCACGGTGGCTGGACGACGCCGCGCGTGCCGCCGCCGGCGCGGTGCTGGACCTGGCGCCGACGCGCTGAGGTCTGCGGACGCAACCTCTCCCGCTGGTTGAGCAAGGGCCGAGCTTGCGAGGGCCGCGTCGAAACCATGTGCCGCCCAACGTGTTTCGCCGAGTGTCCGCGGTTGCGCAGCAGGGGTGGTGCGGATCTGCGGACGCTGGGCGGTGGCCGCCTCGGCGTCCGCGACTGAGCGCACCACCGGTGCCCCGAGCGACGGACGCTGGGCGGTGGCCGCCTCGGCGTCCGCGACTGAGCGCACCACCGGTGCCCCGAGCGACGGACGCTGGGCGGTGGCCGCCTCGGCGTCCGCGACTGAGCGCACCACCGGCGCTCCGAGCGACGGACCCCGGGCGATGACCACCTCGGCGTCCGCCCCTCGACGCAGGAATGGCGTTTCGCGAGGCATTGGTGACGTTTCGCGAGGAACTGGTGACGCTTCGCGAGGTACTGGTGACGCTTCGCGAGGAACTGGTGACGCTTCGCGAGGAACTGGTGACGCTTCGCGAGGAACTGGTGACGCTTCGCGAGGAACTGGTGACGCTTCGCGAGGAACTGGTGACGCTTCGCGAGGTACTGGTGACGCTTCGCGAGGCATTGGTGACGTTTCGCGAGGCATTGGTGACGTTTCGCGAGGCATTGGTGACGTTTCGCGGGGAGTCGGCGCGGCGGACGCGCTGCGGAATGTGACGCACGGCATACTGCGTGGGCATGGGGGCACACAAGGTGAGAGCACACGGGGTCAGGCGGGCGCTGGCTGCGGCTGGCGTGGCGGCGGTCATGGCGACGACGAGTTGTTCGGTGGGTTCGACGGTGTCCGGTGACCGGTCGCCGTCCCGCGGGAGTTCATCGAGCAGCGCAGACGACCCCTCGCCCTCGACTTCCTCACAAAGCGGGGCGGGCACGGCGAGCGGCCGCACCGGCACCGTGACGATCGAGTTCAGCGGCGACGACATCCCCCAGGAGGAGATCATCGCCGCGGCGAAGAAGGGCGACGGCTACGACTTCGAGCCGATGTTCGCGCCGGTCAAGGCCTACACCTCGAGCGCGGACGTGTCGATCTGCCAGATGGAGACGACGCTGACCCCGACCAACACCAACCTGACGCGCAGCATCGTCCACCGCGGGCCGCGCGAGTTCGCGACCGCCGTGCGCAATGCCGGTTATGACGGGTGCTCCACCGCCAACAACCACACCTTCGACGCCGGCGTCCCCGGCCTGGCGACCACCCAGCAGGTGATGACCTCGGCCGGGCTGCAGGTGGCCGGCCCCGGTGACGCGACCAATCCGGTGCGCACCGCCTGGTACACCGCCAAGGGGCTGAAGATCGCGCAGCTGTCCTATAGCTACACCCTCGACAACTGGGCTCAGGGCAGTCTTACCGGTGCTCCGCCGGACGCGCCGTGGCTGAAGCAGAGCCTGTATGCCGTCCGCGGCGCCGCCGGCATCTCGGCCGACGCCGCCAAGGCGCGCGCCGCGGGAGCCGACATCGTGCTGGTGTCGCTGCACTGGGGCACGCAATTCGCCTTCGAGCCCAGCGGCGATCAGGTCGCGCTCGCCCAGCAACTGCTCGCCTCCCCCAATGTCGACATGATCATCGGCAACCACCCGCACGTGGTGCAGCGATGTGGCGCCTCGAACGGCAAGCTCGTCTTCTACAGCCTCGGCAACCAGCTCTCCAACCAGGGCGTCAACTGGGGATTCCCGGACGCCACCCAGGACGGGGTGATGGTCAAGGTGACGCTCACCAAATCAGCGTCCGGGCTCAAGGTCGACAAGGCGGAATACCAACCGACGCGGGCGCGGCGCACCGGCGGCTACATCATCGACCAGGTGTCCAAGGCCTCCAACCCCTCGTCCTGGGCGAGCACCAGCCGGCTGATCCAGGGCCCGAGCAATGCGTGCCAGCTGACTCCGGCGCCGTAGCCGCCCGCTGCCTGGCCACGCCGACGCCCAAGCCCCCGTCTTAGTCGTTGTCGGGCCGCAAGGCCTGCAGCAATTCGTCCGCGCTGCTCGCCTGCTCGAAGAGGTCGCCGACATGGGCCTTGGTGCCGCGCAACGGTTCACGCATCGGCACCCGCTGCAGGGTGCGGCGCTCCGGCACGTCGAAGATCACCGAATCCCATGACGCCGCAGCGATATTCGCGGTGAACCGCTCAAGGCACTTGCCCCGGAAGTAGGCCCGGGTGTCCTCCGGCGGCTCCTTCACCGCGCGCTCGACCTCCGCCTCCGGCACGAGCTGCTCGAACCGGCCGGCCGCCGCGAGCTTGTGGAAGATGCCCTTGTCGGCGCGCACGTCCGACCACTGAATGTCGATGGCGCGCAGCTTCGGGTCCGACCACTCCAGGCCGCGCGACCGGAAGCCCTCCATGGTCTGCAGCTTGGCCACCCAGTCGATCTCGCGGGCACACGACATCGGATCCTGGCCGAGCCTGGTGAGCACGCTCTCCCAGCGCTGCAACACCTCGGTGGTGTCCGCGTCGACATCGCCGCCATACCTCGAAGTGACCCAGTTGGCGGCGAGTTCGTAGTAATGCCACTGCAATTCGAGCCCGGTGATCGAGCGGCCGTCCACCAGCTTGACCGTCGTGCGCAGGGTCGGGTCGTGCGAGATCGCCTGCAGCGCAGCGACCGGCTGGTCGAGCACGACCGCCTTGTCGATCGCGTCCGCCTCGATCAGCGACAGGACCAGGCTGGTGGTGCCCATCTTGAGCAGCCCGGCCACATCGCAGTGATTGGCGTCGCCGATGATCACGTGCAGCCGGCGGTATTTGTCGGTGACTGCGTGCGGCTCGTCGCGGGTGTTGATGATCGGCCGCTTGAGCGTGGTCTCCAGGCCGACCTCGACCTCGAAGAAGTCGGCACGCTGGGACAACTGGAAGCCGGGCGTGGTCGACTCGGTGCCGATGCCGACCTTGCCCGACCCGGTCACCACCTGGCGGCTGACGAAAAACGGGATCAGGTGCGTGACGATCCGGGCGAACGGCGTCTCGCGCGGCATCAGGTAGTTCTCGTGGGTGCCATAGGAGGCGCCCTTGCCGTCGGTGTTGTTCTTGTAGAGGTTCAGCGGCGGCATACCGGGCCCGTTGAGCAGTCGCACCGCCTCGCGCATCACCAGTTCGCCCGCCCGGTCCCAGGTCAGCGCCGCCCGGGGCGAGGTCACCTCCGGCGAGGAGTACTCAGGGTGGGCGTGGTCGACATACAGCCGGGCGCCGTTGGACAGCACGACATTAGCGAGGGTGGGGTCCTCCTCGTCGGTGAGCTGGCTCGGGTCGGCGAGCGCGCGCGAGATGTCCCACCCGCGCGCGTCGCGCAGCGGCGCCTCATCCTCGTAGTCCCAGCCGGCCTGCGCCGCCCGCAGCCCGAGGTCCCGGGCGTATGCCGTGACGACTCGCCCGGACATGAGCATCGGGTTGGCCGTGGGGTCCCCCGGCTGCGAAATGCCGTATTCGGTCTCGATCCCCATCACCCGGCGCACCGTCATACCGGCCAGCGTAGGTGCAGGAGGCCCGCCGTCAGTCGGCGGACCGCGCCGGTCGGGCCCAAGAGCGGCAAGCGATACTGGGGCCATGGCTCGCACCCGTTGGAAGGACACAGCGGGTATGCCGCTGCGCACCCGTGTGTTCTGTGTCGCTGCGTCGCTCGCCGAGCGGGTGCCGCTGACCGAGATGACGCCGGAGTATGTCGCCGCGCATCGCCCGCTGTCACCGCTGCCGACCTTCCCGGCCTCGCTGGTGATCGGCCGGCGGGCGCCTGGCGTGGTGTCGAGCGACCTCACCATCCCGGTGCGCGACGGCAGCACGATCCGCGGCCGGCTGCATCACCCGCCGCAGGTCGGGGAGACCGCGCCGGTCTTCGTTTACTACCACGGTGGTGGCTGGGCGCGCGGCCGGCCGAAGGACTACGAGTCACTGCTCAGCGAGGTCGTGGCGAGCACCGGCGCGATCGTGGTCGCGCCGGACTATCGCAAGGCACCCCAGCACAAGGCGCCCGCGGCGGTGCACGACGCGATCGACACGCTGCGCTGGGTCGCCGGCGCGCCGGCCGAGCTGCCCGCCACGCCGGGCCGGATCGCCCTCGGCGGTGACAGCGCGGGCGGCAATCTCACCGCGTTGGTGGCGCAGTGGGCGCGCGACCATGACGGTCCCCCGCTCGTCGGCCAGGTGCTCATCTACCCCGCGACCGACTTGCACCGTCACCACCCGATGCGCACTGCGCCGATGCTCGACGGCCCCTCGATGGACCGCTACAAAGAGCTCTACCTCGACGGTGCCGAGGTCGCCGACGACGACCCGAGCGTCTCCCCCATCCACTGCCGCTCGCTCGCCGGCCTGCCGCCCGCTCTCGTCCAGACCGCGGACCACGACCCTTTGCGCGATGAGGGCAAGGAGTATGCCGATCTGCTTGCAGCACAAGGCGTTTCGGTGCGCTACACCGGATATCGTGGGGTCCCCCACGGCTTCCTTAACCTGCCTGGTGTTGCGCCCGCAGCAGTCCAAGCCCGTGCCGAGATCATCGACCAATTGGAGGACTGGTTCCGTGAGTGAGCTGCGCCTGGCCGCCCCCGAGGTCGCCGATCCGATGGAAGCGCCGACCCTGCGCTGGGGCATCCTCGGCACCGGGCAGATCGCCGACGCCTTCGCCACCGCGCTGCGGGAGGGCACCCGCCAGCGGGTCGCGGCGGTGGGCTCGCGCACCCTGGAGCGGGCCCAGGCGTTCGGCGCCAAGCATGGCGCCGAGACGGCATACGGCTCGTATGCCGAGCTGGTCGCCGACCCGTCAGTCGACGTCGTCTACGTCGCCTCGCCGCACTCCGAGCACCGCGACCACGCCCTGCTGGCAATCAACGCCGGCAAGCACGTGCTGGTCGAAAAAGCGTTCACCCGCAACGTGATTGAAGCCACGGAGGTGCTCGACGCCGCTCGTGCGCGAGGTGTCTTCTGCGCCGAGGCGATGTGGGCGCGCTTCCTGCCGCATTACGACGTGGTGCGGCGCACCGTCGCGGCCGGCACGCTCGGCCGGCTCGGCATGATCGTCGCCGACCACGGTCAGCCGCTCTGGCCGGACGGTCCCGCGCGGCTGTCCGACCCCGACCTCGCCGGCGGCGCGCTGCTCGACCTCGGCGTCTATCCGATGTCCTTCGCCCAGATGCTGCTGCCGGAGGCCACGGTGGAGCGGACCACCGGCCGGCTCACCGACCGTGGTGTCGATGAATGGTCGGTGACCACGCTGGTGCAGGACGGCATACCGGCGATCTGTCAGTCGACGATGGCGGCGCAGACCACGAATTCCGCTGTCGTTGCTGGGTTTTCGGCGCGTCTTGAGATTGACAGCTGGTTCTACACCCCCACCACCGTCCGGTTGGTGACACCGGAGGGCGAGGTCGACCGGTTCGAGGCACCGGACCAGGACAACGGGCTGCGCTATGAGGCGGCCGAGACCGCCCGCTGCATCGCCGCCGGTCTCACCGAGACCCCGGTCATGTCCCACGCCGACACGCTCGCGGTCATGCGGCTGATGGACACCGTCCGCGCCGAGCTCGGCCAGCGCTATCCCGGCGAGCCGGCATGAGGGGTTGGGCCTGGGCCGCGATCGACGCGGTGCTCATCCTGGTCTTCGCCGCCATCGGGCGCGCCTCGCACGACGAAGGCACTGTCATCACCGGCGTGCTCACGACCGCCTGGCCGTTCCTGGTCGGGGCCGCGGTGGGCTGGGCGCTCTGGTGGGCCGCTCGCCGGTCTCCCGCCTCGAGCCTGCGCGCCGGCCTGGTCGTCTGGCCGGCCACCGTGATCGTCGGTATGGCGCTGCGCCACCTCACCGGCCGGGGCATCGCGGTGCCCTTCATCGTGGTTGCGACGCTGGTGCTGGGGGTGTTCCTACTGGGCGCGCGGGCGCTCGGCATACGCGCCAACGGGCGGTAACGAAAGGCGGCTCAGAGGTACTGACCGGTGGTGGCGACCGGGTCGATGGTCTTGGCCGCGCCGTTGGTCTTGCCGTCGATGAGCGTGCGGATGTAGGTGATCCGCTCGCCCTTCTTGCCCGAGATGCGCGCCCAGTCGTCCGGGTTGGTCGTGTTGGGCAGGTCCTCGTTCTCCTTGAACTCATCCACGCACGACTGCAGCAGGTGCTCGATCCGGATGCCGCTCGCACCATCGGTGAGTTGGTCCTTGATCGCCATCTTCTTCGCCCGGCCGACGATGTTCTCGATCATCGCGCCGGAGTTGAAGTCCTTGAAGTAGAGGACCTCCTTGTCACCACTGGCGTAGGTGACCTCCAGGAAGCGGTTCTCGTCGATCTCGGCATACATCCGCTCGACCGTGCGCTGGATCATCCCTTCGACCGTCGCCTGCGCCGACCCGTTGTGCTCGGCGAGATCGTCGGCGTGCAGGGGCAGGTCCGGAGTGAGGTACTTGCCGAAGATCTCGTGAGCGCTCTGGGCGTCCGGGCGCTCGATCTTGATCTTCACGTCCAGCCGGCCCGGGCGCAGGATCGCCGGGTCGATCATGTCCTCACGGTTGGAGGCACCGATGACGATGACGTTCTCCAGCCGCTCGACACCGTCGATCTCGGCGAGCAACTGAGGCACGACGGTGGTCTCGACGTCGGAGGAGACACCCGACCCGCGGGTGCGGAAGAGCGACTCCATCTCGTCGAAGAAGACGACCACGGGTGCGCCCTCGTTGGAGGCCTCGCGGGCGCGCTGGAAGATCAGCCGGATGTGCCGCTCGGTCTCACCGACATATTTGTTGAGCAGCTCCGGACCCTTGATGTTGAGGAAGTAGCTGCGGGTGTCCGGACGGCCGGTCTTCTCGGCGACCTTGCGCGCGAGGGAAGCGGCGACGGCCTTGGCGATCATCGTCTTGCCACAGCCGGGAGGCCCGTAGAGCAGCACACCCTTGGGCGGGCGGAGCGCGTGCTGGCGGAACAGGTCGGCGTGCAGATAGGGCATCTCGACCGCGTCCCGGATCTGCTCGATCTGCCGGGCCAGGCCACCGATGTCCTCGTAGTGGATGTCGGGCACTTCCTCCAGCACCAGGTCGGCGACCTCGGCCTTGGGGATCCGCTCGAAGACGAAGTTGCTGCGCGGGTCGAGCAATAGCGAGTCACCGACCCGCAGCTTCTCCGACGCGAGGGCGCCGGCGATCCGGCATACCCGCTCCTCGTCGGCGTGCGCGACGACCAGCACCCGGTCCTTGCCGAGCAACTCCTTGATCTGGACGAGCTCGCCGACCACTTCGTAGCCGACCACCCGCACGACGTTGAGCGCCTCGTTGAGCACGACCTCGCGGCCGGGCTGCAGCTGGTCCGGCTCGACCGTCGGGCTCACCGCGACGCGCATCTTGCGCCCGGAGGTGAGCACGTCCGCAGTCCCCTCCTCGGGCACCCCGAGGACCACGCCGTATGACGCCGGCGGCTGGGCCAGCCGGTCGACCTCCTCGCGCAATTTGACGATCTGCTCACGCGCGTCCTTGAGGGTGCGCACCAGCCGGTCGTTCTGGGTCGACAAGGTGGCCGCGGACGACTGCGCCTGACGCAGCTGCTGCTCGAGCTCGCGGCGGTGCGACGGGTTGGCGGTGAGCCGGGCTCGCAGCGCCTCGACCTCGCGCTGCAGGCTCGCCACTTCGTCGTAGGACGCGGACTGCTCGTCGCTCATTCGATTGCGCCTTTCGCAAGGAGATTGGCTCCGAACTACGACAGTAACCCGCGAACTTCAGTCCGTGGCAGAGGGCTCGCCAGATGAAACCGAAGGTTCGCCCGCACGGGTGGACTCGGCGGCGCTGGCGGGCTGGTCGGCTCGGGCGAACTCGCGGCGCAGCTTGCGAATCTTCTTGTCCGACACCGGCCGTTCGCCGATGTCCTCGGCCGACCAAGCCGTCTCGTCCTCGCCATAGGAGCCCTTCGCCGGACGGCGCTTGCGCAGCGGTGGGGTGACGCCCGGGGCCAGCCGGCGGGTGGCGATGAGGAAGCCGGTGTGGCCATGCATCCGGTGCTGCGGGCGCACCGCGAGACCCTCCAGATGCCAGCCGCGCACGATCGACTCCCAGGCCTGCGGCTCGGTGTAACCACCGTGGTCGCGGGCTGCCTCGGCCACCCGGGACAGCTGGGTGGCGGTCGCGACATACGCGATCAGCACACCGCCCGGCGCGAGCGCGTCGGCCACCACGTCGAGGCACTCCCAGGGGGCGAGCATGTCGAGCACGACGCGGTCCACGGTGCCCGGCTCGACGGTCTGCGGCAGCTGCTCGACCAGATCGCCGATGGTGACCGTCCAGGCCGGGTGGTCGGCGCCGAAGAAGGCCCGCACATTGCCCCGGGCGATGTCGGCGAAATCCTCGCGACGCTCGAAGGACAGCAACCGTCCCTGGTCCCCGACGGCGCGCAGCAGGGACATCGACAAAGCTCCGGAACCCACGCCGGCCTCGACCACCGTCGCGCCGGGGAAGACGTCGGCCATCGTCACGATCTGGCCGGCGTCCTTGGGGTAGACGACCGCGGCGCCGCGCGGCATCGACATGACGTAATCGGACAGCAACGGCCGCAGCGCCAGGTATTCGGTGCCCGCGGTGTTGGTGATCGTCGTCCCGTCGGGCGCACCGATCAGGTCGTCGTGCTTGAGGTGGCCGCGGTGGGTGTGGAACTGCTTGCCCGCGCCGAGGGTGATGGTGTGCATCCGGCCCTTGGGATCGGTGAGTTGCACGCGCTCACCCTCGCGGAACGGGCCGCGCCGGGTGTCGGCACCCAGCGGCGCGTGGGGGTCGTCGGTCATGAGCGGTGAGTTTAGGACTGGCCGAAGGCGTGCTGCAGGGCGCGGTAGACCTCGTCGCGCCGGGCCACGCCGACCGGCTGGCCGTTCACCGGATCGACGACGAGCAGGTATGCCGTCGCGCCCTCCGTGCGCTGGAGGGCTTCGACGAGCGGGGTGACATCCTGCGGGTCCTTCGCTGCGCGGCAGACCCACTCCGGCGGCTGCACCTGCACCAGGGCCTCGGCCGGTGTGGTGGCGCGCGCCTCGAAAGGCACCTGCATGCCGCTGCCGGCCGGGATGAGGCCGACCGGCCGGCCGTCGGCGTCGATCAGGGCGGTGTCGACCGCGGGCAACCGGTCCACCGGCGTGCCCACCCCCACCGCGGCAACAGGGCGCAGCAGCTGGCGCAGCGAGACCGTGCCCACAACACCCATCGCGCGTCCGCGGGCGATCGCCGAACCGGCGCCGAGCCAGAGGAAGCCGGCGATGAAGACGACCCAGATCGCGGTGCCGGCCGGCACCGGTGAACCGTGCAGGAAGGGCACCACCAGCAGGCCGATGACGACGACCGCGGTGACGATGCGACCGCACCAGCCGGCGACGATCAGCCCCTTGGACCGCGACCCGGTCACCTTCCACACCAGCGCGTCGACGAGGAAGCCGCCGTCGAGCGGCAACCCGGGCAGCAGGTTGAACGCAGCGACAAAGGCGTTGGCGATGGTGAGCGCGCCGAGCAGCAGCTCCGGCACACCCGTCGCATAGGGCAGCGCCAGGTAGCCCGCGACCGCGAGCAGCGCATTGCTCACCGGCCCGACCACGGCGACGAGCGCGCTGTTGCCCGGGCTGGACTCGGCGTTGTCGTAGGCGGTGTGCCCGCCCCACAGGTCGGCGACGATGCGTTGCACCTGATAGCCCCTGGCTTGCGCCACCAACGCGTGCGCACCCTCGTGCACGAGCACGGACAACAGCAGCAGACCGGCATACGCCACGGCGACGAGATAGGCGGCCGAGCCGAGTTCGGGCAGCATCTCGCGGACCGTCGGGCCGAACGAGAACACGATGACCGCGGTGATGATCAGCCAGGACCAGCCGATGAACACCGGAATGCCGCGCAGCGAGAACAGCCGCAGGCCTGGACCGGACGTCGGTGGGGTGGCGCGCGGCATGCGCCACAGGGTATCTGTCGGTGGTCGCGCCTAAAGTCACCTGTATGACGCAGCAGCCCGTGACCGACATCCCGCTGCGCGCGGCGCTGTCCCCGAGCCGCGCGTCCGACTTCATGCAGTGCCCGCTGCTCTACCGCTTCCGGGTGGTGGACCGGCTGCCCGAACCACGCAGCGCGGCGGCAGCTCGGGGGACGCTCGTGCACGCCGTGCTGGAGCGGCTCTTCGACGTCGAGGCCTCCGAGCGCACCCTGGAGCACGCGCGCTCGCTCATCGAGCCGCAATGGGCGGCGTTGCTCGAGGCTGACCCGGAGCTGGCCGCGCTGGTCGAGGCCGAGGGTGTCGAGGGCTGGTTCGCTTCCGCGGGTGCTCTGGTCGAGCGCTGGTTCGCCCTGGAGGACCCGACCCGGCTCGAGCCGGCCGAGCGGGAACTCTACGTCGAGGCCGAGGTCGACGGGCTCACGCTGAGGGGGTATGTCGACCGCCTGGACGTCGCGCCCACCGGCGAGATCCGGGTGGTGGACTACAAGACGGGTCGCTCGCCGTCGGAGCTGTTCGAGGCCAAGGCGCTGTTCCAGATGAAGTTCTACGCGTTGGTCCTGTGGCGCACCCGCGGGGTGATCCCCCGGATGCTGCAGCTGGTCTATCTCGGCAACGGCGAGATCGTGCGCTATGCCCCCGACGAGCACGACCTGCGCGCGACCGAACGCAAGATCAAGGCGCTCTGGGCTGCGATCGACCGGGCGGCGCAGGCCGGTGACTGGCGGCCGAGCCCGTCCCGGCTGTGTGATTGGTGCGCCCACCAAGCGTTGTGCCCGGCCTTCGGCGGCACTCCCCCGCCGCTGCCCGAGCACGCGCGCGAGCTGGCCGTCGACCCGGTCCGCAGCGGCGCCGAACCGGTCACCGACGCGGACTAGGCCGGCCGGGCGACCCGCCTGACCGGCTCGACGGCCGCGACCAGGTCGGCGAGGAGCAGCCCCGCCAGCGAGTCGGTCTGCACCGCGCCGTCCATCGGCGGCACCGTCACGATGTGCGGCACGACAACGGTCGGCACACCTGCGGCCACGGCCGAGGTCGAGCCGGGCACGCTGTCCTCCACCGCGAGGCAGTCCTGCGGCGCGGCGTCCACGGTGGCCGCGGCGGTGAGATAGGGCTCCGGGTGCGGCTTGCCCTGCGTGACCTGGTCGCCGGTGACGATGCTGGCGAAAGTCCCGGGCGGGCAGGCGTCGACGAGCACCTGCGCGAAACTCGCATAGGACATCGTCACCAAGACCTGCGGAATCCCTTGTGCCGCAATGTCTTCCAGCAACTCGCGCGCTCCCGGGCGCCACGGCACGTGCTCGCGCATCTGGGCGATGACGCCCTCCAGCAGCCGGTCGACGATCGCCTCCGGGGTGAGGGTGACCGGGCTGTTGTCCCGGATCAGCTGCGCCGACACCAGGAGCGCGTTGCCGACGCACAGGTGCGCCAACTCCTCGGTCCAGACGCCGCCATACTCCTCGACGAGTTCGTGTTCGGCGGCGATCCAGTAGGGCTCGGTGTCGACCAGCGTGCCGTCCATGTCCCACAGCACCCCGGCGGGGTAGGTCGGATCAGCGGGCTCCGACGACTTCGAGTCCACGTTGCTCTCCTAGGATTTGAAATACGCCAAGCAAGGCGGTCAAGCGGTGTGCTGCGTTCGGACCTTCGCGCGGGAGCGGGGCATGGCGGACAGCTGCTCACAGGGTAGTGGGGTCATAATTGCGAGCCTATGCGGACGTGCCGCCTCGGGGAGCGTCCGCTCTTTCCTGTAACAACTGTGCTTTGGCTGCGGTGAACTCGTCGGCAGTTAAAAACCCACGCTGCCACATCCCGGCGAGGCGCTCCAGTTGGTCTACGATGCTTGAGTTTGGACTCGTGACGGAGGTGCTCTCTAGATCAGATCGCACCTGCAGGTAGGGCGCGGTAGTTCGCTCGCGAGTCACGCTGGAGGCTGTGACGGCGGCGACATCCAGGACGACCTGAGCATCAGAACGCAGCGTCCACGTTGCACACCTTCCGTGAATCACAAGCTTTTGCTCGCCAGCAACGACCGCAGGGTCCGCCTCAAGGTCGTCAGCCAACAGCGCACGTAGGGCCTCAAGAGTGGAGTCGTCGAACGCATCTCCTAGCCCGAACTGTTCAGCGCCGCGCATCACAGCTGCAGCTGCGAACGCGAGAGTGCGGGCGTCGATGAACCCGCGTACTAACGATGGATCTGCCGCGAAGAGCTCCGCGGGAGTGCGTGCCATCTTGAACTCCGTAGGCACGCGACGCATCCCACCCTTCGCAGCGACAGGCGTAGCCCGATCCTGGGAGCTTGCGAGTGCATGCTGTGCCGAGTCGGGCGGGAGTAGCTCGACGGCCGAGCGATCCGTCTCACCGATGACATCGCCTGAATCGGCGAGTGGACCGAGTGGGGTGCTTCGGGGAACGATCCCGGAGGCGACGATCTGCCCCGCACGTACCGCGAAGGACGTCACCTTGTCGGCGCTCTCAACGATGAGGTCGAGACATCCTTCGTCGCCATTCGTCTCGGTCAGGTCTTCCGCGGTGTGGATCGCATAGATAACAAAAAATGTTGCTTTGCGCCTATCGGCCTTGAGGCGCAAAACTCGGCCCATGCGCTGGATCATCTGGCGCCTTGATTTTGAGCCGCCCATGACTATAGCGAGGTCTATTTCAGGTACATCGATTCCCTCGTCCAGAAGCGTGGGTGCTACAATCGCTTTCAGTCGGCCAACTTTCAGTGCGTGTAGACGCTCGCGGCGCTGGAATCGTGTGAGTTCGCTGTGCACCGCGGCCGCGCTCACGCCAGCCGAAACGAGCCTGTCCGATAAAGACTCCGCCATGTCGACGCGCCGAGTGAAGATAAGCGCACCCGCCGCCTGGGAGACCTGGGGCGCGAGATGAGCTATGACTTCGAGCTTGGCCTGCGCACAGGTCATGATGTCGATTCGATCCGAAAACGCTTTGAGGTAGCGCCGCGCGAGGTCGGTAATGGCCGGGTCGGTTACGTCCTTAGCGGCCTCCTGCACTTTGTATATAAAGGCCCCAAACGGCTCCTCTGGCAGCCCTGCGGCGGTCAGTTTCTGGCGGCTGTCGCGCAAAATTTCGTCGGCTCTGTCGTACGCTTCGCGCTCCTGATCTGTGAGTCGCACGCCCAGGAGGTTTACGTCATAGCGGGCAACAACGCCATCGGCGACTGCTCGCGGGAAGCCCAACCGATAAATCGGCGTTCCGCCGAAGTAGTTCTGAAGGAGGGTGATCCCGTCGTCGTTTCGCTCGAACGTCGCTGTCAGTCCGAGACGACGTCGGTACGATGTATGCAGAATGCGAGACCACTGTCCGGCGCCGTATCGGTGGCACTCATCAGCAACCAGCAGAACCTTGCCGTCCGGCCGAGTTGGAGGCAATGAGTAGAGCGATTGGATTGTGCCGACGATGACACTGTGTTTGCCGAAGTCTGCCCTCTGGCCGTCCCCCACAGTTCCAATCGAATCTAAGCCCGCCGTCTTGAGAGCCTTAACCCATTGTGCAATGAGATCTATCGTCGGGACGACGATCACCACGTTGTAGTCATCGCGGAGGGCTTCACGAGTCGCTTCTATGCCAACGCGGGACTTGCCGGTGCCTGTGACGGCCTCGATGACACCGTGACGTCCGTGAAGAGACCACGCGTTGAGAGCTTCACCCTGCCATTCGCGCAGCGGGTATCGCGCGGCGGTCGAAGGGTCTTTCCAGTCGGACGCGGGCTTGTCGGCCTCAAGCAACCAATCGCGGCCAACCTTGCTGATCTGCAACTCGCCAGTAGCCCGACTTTCGAAGTGCTCACGGGGAAGGTCTGCGACTCGAAGCTTGTGGCCGATCGGGCATCTCGTTTCTCGGATAGCAGAGTCAATCCCACTGAGTGGAATGGGTCCAGTGACCTCCAGCTTGAGGAGAAGCTGTCGTAGCCGGTCTCTGCAAGCCGAGGATGGCGCTGGTTGCGTATAAGTCACAGACCACGCTCCGATCACTGAACCTGTGCGAACTGTACCCAACACGAGCGGTGGATCCAGCACTGTTCGTCATCCGCGACTGCCAAAGTCTCATTGTGCCCGAGGAGGTCGTGCTCAGCTCGAATCAGTCCTCGGGGTCGTAACCCAGGTTGGGGGCCAGCCACTTCTCGGCCTGCGCCAGCGTCCAGCCCTTGCGCTCGGCATAGGACTCCACCTGGCTGCGGTCGAGGCGTCCGACGACGAAATACTGCGACTTCGGGTGGCTGAAGTACCAGCCACTCACCGACGCACCTGGCCACATGGCCATCGACTCGGTGAGCTCGATGCCGGTGCGCTCCTTGACCTCCAGCAACTCCCAGAGGGTCTGCTTCTCGGTGTGGTCCGGGCAGGCGGGATAACCGGGTGCCGGCCGGATGCCGACATACTTCTCGCCGATCAGGGCGTCGTTGTCGAGAGCCTCATCCGGCTGGTAGCCCCACAGTTGGGTGCGCACCAGCTCGTGCATCCGCTCGGCGAAGGCCTCAGCCAGCCGGTCGGCCAGCGACTCCAGCAGGATCGCGCTGTAGTCGTCGAGGTCGTCCTTAAACTGCTTGATCTTCTCGCCCGTGCCGAGGCCGGCGGTCACCGCGAAGCCGCCGATCCAGTCCTGCAGGCCGGTGTCGACCGGCGCGATGTAGTCCGCGAGTGACCGGTTCGGCACGCCCTCGCGGTGGTCGCCCTGCTGGCGCAGGTGATGCAGGGTCGTGCGCACCTGCTCGCGGGATTCGTCGGCGTAGACCTGCACGTCGTCACCGACGGCGTTGGCCGGGAAGAAGCCGACCACGCCGGCGGCCTCGAGCCATTCCTCGTCGATGAGCTTGTCGAGCATCGCCTGCGCGTCCTCATACAGCCGCCGAGCCGCCTCACCGCCCTCGGGCTGGTTGAGGATGTCGGGGAACCGGCCCTTCATCTCCCAGGCGTTGAAGAACGGCTGCCAGTCGATGTACTCCCGCAGTTCCTTCAGCGGGAAGTTGCGCATCGTTTGCAGGTATGCCGGCGAATCGCCTTGCGCTGCAACGAATTCCGGCCGCGGCGGAGTGTAGTTGGCCCATTCGATGGGCGTCTTGCGGGAGACGGCTTCGGCATACGGGATCAGCGGACGGTCGTTGCGCTTGGCCGCGTGCCGCTCGCGGATCGAGGTGTATTCGCGCTCGACCTCGGCGACGAGCGCCTCGCGCCGGCTGTCCGAGAGGAGCGCCGAGGCAGTCGGCACCGACCGGGAGGCGTCCTTCACCCAGACGACAGGAGCGTGGTACTTCGGGCTGACCCGCACGGCGGTGTGTGCCTTGGAGGTCGTCGCACCACCGATGAGCAGCGGCACGTCGAAACCCTGCCGCTCCATCTCGTCGGCCAGGCCGACCATCTCGTCCAGCGACGGGGTGATCAGCCCGGAGACGCCGATGATGTCGGCGTCCTCCTCGCGGGCGGTGTCGAGAATCTTCTGGGTCGGCACCATGACGCCGAGGTCGACCACGTCGTAGTTGTTGCACTGCAGCACCACGCCGACGATGTTCTTGCCGATGTCGTGCACATCGCCCTTGACCGTGGCCATCACGATCTTGCCCTTGGACCGCTTGGTGGTGTCCTGCTCGGCCTCGATGTAGGGGATGAGGTGGGCGACGGCCTTCTTCATCACCCGCGCCGACTTCACCACCTGGGGCAGGAACATCTTGCCGGCGCCGAAGAGGTCGCCGACCACGCCCATGCCGTCCATCAACGGGCCCTCGATGACAGCCAGCGGCCGCTCCCCCGCCTCGGCGAGCTCAAGCCGCAATTCCTCAGTGTCGTCGACGACGTGGTCGTCGATGCCCTTGACCAGGGCGTGCGTAATCCGTTCGCGCACAGGCAGATTGCGCCACTCTTGGGTGACGGCCTCGGCCTGCTCCCCCGACTTGTTGTGTTCGGCGGCGATCTCGAGCAACCGCTCGGTCGCGTCGTCGCGGCGGTTGAGCACGACATCCTCGATCCGCTCGCGCAGCTCGGGGTCGATCTCGTCGTAGACCACGAGTGCGCCGGCGTTGACGATGCCCATGTCCATGCCGGCGCGGATCGCGTGGTAGAGGAAGACCGCGTGGATCGCCTCGCGCACCGGGTTGTTGCCGCGGAAGCTGAACGACACATTGGACACACCACCGGAGATCAGCGCCCCCGGCAGGTTCTCCTTGATCCACCGGGTCGCCTCGATGAAGTCGACGCCGTAATTGGCGTGCTCCTCGATGCCCGTCGCGATCGCGAAGATATTGGGGTCGAAGATGATGTCCTCCCGCGGGAAGCCCACCTCCTCGACGAGGATCCGGTATGCCGTGGCGCAGATCTGCTGGCGCCGCTCCAGGGTGTCCGCCTGGCCTTCTTCGTCGAAGGCCATCACGACCACCGCCGCACCATATTTGCGACACAGCTTGGCGTGCTCGATGAAGGGCTCGACGCCTTCCTTCATCGAGATGGAGTTGACGATGGATTTGCCCTGGACACAACGCAATCCGGCCTCGATGACCTCCCACTTGGAGGAGTCGACCATGACCGGGACGGTGCAGATGTCGGGCTCGGTGGCGATCAGCTTGCAGAAGCGGTCCATCGCCTCCACGCCGTCGATCATGCCCTCGTCCATGTTGATGTCGATGACCTGCGCGCCGGCCTCGACCTGCTGGCGGGCGACATTGAGGGCGGTCGGGTAGTCGCCCTCCTTGATCAGCTTGCGGAAGCGGGCCGAGCCGGTGATGTTGGTGCGCTCGCCAACGTTGACGAAGAGCGAGTCGGCGGTCACGTTGAGCGGCTCGAGGCCGGACAGGCGCAACGCCGGCTCCGGCTCGGCGGGCGTGCGCGGTGCCACGCCCTCGACCGTGGCGGCGAGGGCGGCGATGTGCTCGGGCGTGGTGCCGCAGCAGCCGCCGATGATGTTGACCAGCCCGTCCTTGGCGAAGTCGCCGACGATGGCGGCCATCTCGGCCGCGGTCTCGTCATACTCCCCGAATGCGTTGGGCAGGCCGGCGTTCGGGTAGACCGAGACGAAGGTGTCGGCGACCCGGGCGAGCTCGGCGACGTACGGCCGCATGTCGGCGGCACCCAGCGCACAGTTGAGCCCGATCGCGATCGGCCGGGCGTGGCGCACGCTGTTCCAGAAGGCCTCGGTGGTCTGTCCCGACAGGGTGCGCCCGCTGGCGTCGGTGATGGTGCCGGAGATGATCACCGGCCACCGGCGGCCCTCCTGCTCGAAGAGCGTTTCCAGGGCGAAGATCGCCGCCTTGGCGTTGAGGGTGTCGAAGATCGTCTCGACGAGCAGCAGGTCCGAGCCGCCGTCGACCAGGCCCTGCGCCTGCTCGAGATAGGCCCCGACCAGTTCCTGGAAGCTGATGTTGCGGGCACCGGGGTCGTTGACATCCGGGGAGATCGAGGCGGTCCGGTTGGTCGGGCCGAGCGCGCCGGCGACATACCGCGGCCGGTCCTGCGTGGCGACCGCATCGCAGGCCTCCCGGGCCAGCCGCGCGGAGGCGACGTTGAGCTCGTAGGACAGCTCCTCCATGCCGTAGTCGGCCATCGAGATGCGCTGCGCCGAGAAGGTGTTGGTCTCGATCAGGTCGGCGCCGGCGGCGAGATAGTCGTCGTGGATCGAGCGGATCAGCTCGGGCCGGGTGATCGACAGCAGGTCGTTGTTGCCGCGCACGTCGCTGGTCCAGTCGGCGAACCGCTCGCCGCGGAACTGTTCCTCCGACAGCTGGTGCCGCTGGATGAAGACGCCCATCGAGCCGTCGAGCATCATGATGCGCTGGGACAGGGCTGCGCGCAGCTCGTCGGTGCAGTCGGGTCGGTGGGCGGAGGTGTCGCGGTCGGTCACCACGGGGCGGTCGGAGCGGCTGCTCACTGTCGTGTCCCTTCGTCGGAAAGCGTGCCCGAGTCTATCGGCGTGTCGCGCCGCGCCGGACGCACCGTGCCGCGGATGGACACGCGGTATCTAGGCTGGGCGGAACATCCGTTCGGTCGCCGGCGAGCAGGAGCAACAACGTGATCGACTTCGAGGATCTTCCGCTGCTGCGGGATCCGATCATGATCGCTGCCTTCGAGGGGTGGAATGACGCCGGTGAGACCGCGTCGGCGACCCTGGCACATCTGATCACCGCGTGGAACGCACGCCTGCTGTGCGCTCTCGACCCCGAGCTCTACTACGACTTCCAGGTGAACCGGCCGCGGGTCACCGGAGAGCCCGGCGAACGCGGCATCTCCTGGCCCACGACCAAGGTCTTCCTCGCCCAGGACACCCCGCTCGATCGCGACGTGCTGCTGGTGCAGGGCATCGAGCCGTCGATGCGGTGGTTGTCGTTCACCCGCGAGCTGGTCGAGCTCGCTGCTGAGGCCGACGTGGGCATGGTGATCACCCTGGGCGGTCTGCTCGCCGACGTCCCGCACACCCGGCCGATCCCGATCACCGTCACCTCCGAGCACGAGGACACCCGCGAGCGGTATGACGTGGAGCCCAGCCGCTATGAGGGACCGACCGGCATCGTCGGCGTGCTCAGCGACGCCGCCCACCAGGCCGGCCTGCCCACCCTGTCGGCATGGGCGGCGGTGCCCCACTACGCCGGTGGCAGCCCGTCACCGAAGGCCACCCTCGCCCTGCTCAACCGGCTGGAAGAACTGCTGGACACCCTGATCGAGGCCGACGACCTGCCCGAGTTGGCCCGCGCCTGGGAGCACGGTGTCGACGAGCTGGCGGCCAGCGACGACGAGGTCGCCGACTATGTGCACACGCTCGAGCAGGCGCAGGACACCACCGAGCTGCCGGAGGCCTCGGGCGATGCGATCGCCCGGGAGTTCGAGCGCTATCTGCGCCGCCGCGACCAGGACGACGAGTAGCGCGGCTAGCTCAGCGCAGGCCGAGCAGGGCGTCGAGCAGGTCGGCGACCTTCGGGGACGGCCCGGCCCCGGCGTCGGCATACTCCCTGGCCCAGCTGTCGACCAGACCGATCGCCGCGGGAGAGTCCAGGTCACGCGCCAGCGCTTCCCGGACCCCGGCGAGCAGGTCGTCCGCGCCGGCGTCGCCGGCGCCGTCGAGCGCGGAACGCCATGTGCCCCAACGCTTTTCGGCTTCACGCAGCAGCTCGGTGGTGTATTCCCAGGGCTGGGCGTAGTGCTGGTCGAGCAGCACCAACCGGATCGCGCGCGGGTCGACGCCGTCGCGCAACAGCTGGGACACCTTGACCAGGTTGCCCTTGGACTTGCTCATCTTCTCGCCGTCGTAGGCGACCATCGCCTGGTGGGCATAGGACCGGGCGAAGGGCGAACTGCCGGTCACCGCCTCGCCCTGCACGGCGCTCATCTCGTGGTGCGGGAAGATCAGGTCGGTGCCGCCGCCCTGCAGGGTGAATCCCATCCCGAGGTGGTCCAGGGCGATGGTGGTGCACTCCAGATGCCAGCCCGGGCGGCCCTCGCCGAGGCTCGCGCCGTCCCAGAACGGCTCGCCGACCCGGCGCCCGCGCCACAGCAGCGGGTCGAGCCGGTCGCGCTTGCCGGGCCGGTCGGGGTCTCCCCCGCGCTCGGCGAAGACGTCCATCATCTGCTCGCGGGTCCAGCCGGAGATCTCCCCGAACCGTGGCTGGGTGGCCAGGTCGAGATACCAATCCCGTATGCCGCCCGCGCCCGCCTCCCGCTCCTCCACCGGCAAGGCGTAGGCGACGCCGAGCTCGACGAGTCTCTCGATGGTGGCGACATGCCGCGGCATGGTCTCGACGACGCCGACATAGTGGTCCGGCGGGATGATCCGCAGCGCGGTCATGTCGTCGTGGAACAGCTCGATCTCGCTGGTGGCCAACTCGCGCCAGTCGACGCCGTCACGCTGGGCCCGCTCGATCAGCGGGTCGTCGATGTCGGTGACATTCTGCACATAGGTGACCTGCTGGCCGGCGTCTCGCAGCACCCGGTGGACCAGGTCGAAGGTGTGATAGGTCGCGGCGTGGCCGAGGTGGGTCGCGTCATACGGCGTGATCCCGCAGACGTAGACGGTCGCGGTGCCGTCGGTCTCCAGCGGTGCGAGCTCGCCGGTGTGCTCGTCGCGCAGGCGCAACATCGGCGCGGTGCCGGGCAGGGAAGGGACGCTGGGCGCGGACCACGACTTCACGTTGGTCAGCCTATCCGGGCCTGCTGACGGCTCCGACCGGGCTCACCAGATCGGCCAGGGCAGCGCGTGCCGATGCTCGGGCATCACCGGCAGGGCACCCTCGTCGAGCAGGACCGCGGCCCGCAGGTGGAGCATCTCGATCTCCTCGCCGGTGAGCAAGGGCGCGAGCTGCGCGGTCAGGGTGCCCTCCTCCAGGCCGGCCACCACCCGCCGCACCCGCTCGGCGTCCGCAGGCGCCAGCTCCTCACCGCCGAACCCCCAGAAGACCGTGCGCAGCTTCTCCTCGGCGTGGCAGACCAGCCCGTGGTCGATCACCCAGAAGCGGTCCGCGTCGGCGATGAGCGCGCCGGCCTTGCGGTCGGCGTTGTTGAGCACGGTGTCGAGGGTGGCGAGCGATTTCACCTCGGGCGCCCCGGAATGCGACACCACGATCAGCCGGCCGATCTCGTCGCGGGCGTGCAACACGATCCGGTTGCCGTCCGGCACTTCGCCCAGAGCGTCGATGCTCACCAGGCCGGTGTCCTGGTCACCGTCCAACGGCCCCACCCAGCGCTGCACCGTGCCCGGCCCGAGCGGGCCGTCGCGCAGCACCGTGGGCGGCACCAGATCCCAGCCACCGACGGTGGAGATGGTCGCGGCCGCCAGCTCACGGCCGGCGAGGGTCCCGTCGGGAAAATCCCACAGCGGCCGCTCGCCGCGAATGGGCTTGTAAACAGCCGGGATTCGGCGGTCGCCGTCGGTCAGCCAGACGCGCAGAGCGACATTGGAGGCTTCGACCAGCCGGCCCTCGATCTCCAGCTCACCGTCGGTGAGCAGGTCGAGGTCCTCAGCGCTTGTATCCGTTGGCACGAGGGCAGATGTGTCCGGCCGGGTCGAGGGGTTCGCCGCAGAAGGGGCAGGGCGGGCGGCCCGAGGCGACGAGCGCGAGGCCGCGGCGAGCGAACTCGCGGGCCGCGGGCGCGCTCATCCGCACTCGCAGCGTCGTCGCGTCCGGCTCGACGATCTCCACCACGTCTTCGCCCGACTCGTCCGACTCGACCTCCACGGCCGAGTCGAGGCACTCGACGACGACGAGCTCCTGCTCGGGGTCCCACGCCAGGCTCAGGGTCGCAACGCGGAATTCGTCATCGATCGGGGTGGTGAGCGGTGCGTTGTCGGGCTCGAGCTGAGCTTGGTCCTCGGCGACGCCGACGGTGTCGAGCAGGTCGTTGATGCGCTCGGCGAGCACCTCCACCTGGGCCTTCTCCAGGGAGACCGAGGTGACCCGACGACCGGCGGTTGCCTGCAGGAAGAAGGTGCGCTGACCCGCCGGGCCAACGGTGCCCACCACGAAACGGTCGGGCTGGTCGTACTCGATGAGCGGCATGATCTCGACCCTAACCCTGTGTGCCCTCGCCACCGCCGGGGGCGGCGTCGGTGTCGCCGGCATGTTCGGCAGGTGGGACGAGATCGTCGACCCGACCGGTGTCGTTGACCCGCAACACGAACGGCCGGCCCGCGGTGAGGCGAATCCCGCTGACCGACGCCGGGTTGACCACGATCCGCTGAAAGAGATCGAGATGGGTGCCGCCCGCCCAGGCGAGCACGGCCTTGATGACATCGCCGTGGGAGACCGCGGCCCAGACCGCGCCCTTGCCGTGCTGTGCGTCGACCGCCGCGTCGTGGGCGCGGATCGCGTCGACCGCACGCTGCTGCATGGCGCTCATCGACTCGTGGGCGAACTCGTCCGACGGCGGGAAGGTCACCCCGGAGGGGTGGTCCTGCACCGCGCGCCACAGCTCGTCCTTGGCGAGTTCCTTGAGCGGGCGGCCGGTCCAGGCGCCATACCGCGCCTCGCCGATCGCCTCCTCGGTGAGCGGCTGCAGGTCGCGCCCGGTGAGCAGCGCGGCGGCCGTCTCCTGGCAGCGCTGCAGCGGGCTGGTCACGATCCGCACGAGCGGTATGCCGGCCAGCCGGTTCGCGAGGTCACTCACCTGGGTGCGGCCGACCTCGTCCAGGCCGACCCCTTCGGTCCAGCCGGCGAGGGTGCCCGAGGCATTGGAGGCGGTGCGGCCGTGTCGCACGAGCAGGACGGTGGCCATCAGTCGTGCAGCCCCTCGCCTCGGGCGAGCTCGGCCACGAGGCGCAGCGCGTCGAGCCGTTCCCGCACGGTGTCCCCGGTGGGGCTCACGTTCAGCGTGGTGACGCCGGCATCGGCATACGCCCGCAACCGGCCAGCGATCCGCTCGGCGTCGCCGACGAGCGCGGTCTGCTCGATGAACTCGCGCGGCACGGCGGCGGCCGCATCGCGATGCTGCCGGGCGAGGTAGAGGTCCTGCACGCGATCGGCCTCGTCCGCAAAGCCCATCCGCCGCGCGAGGGCGTTGTAGAAGTTCTTCTGCCGCGAGCCCATGCCGCCGATGTAGAGGGCGGCGTTGCCCCGCAACCGGTCCGCCGCGACGTCAAGGTCGTCGTCGACCGACAGACCGGCCGAGGCGCAGACGTCGAAGCCTGCCAGCGTGAGCCCCGCCGTCTCGCGGCCCTCGCGCAGCTGGCTCAACTGCTCGGGCAGATGCTCGGGGCTGACGAAGATGCCGAGCCAGCCGTCGGCGATCTCGCCGGTGAGGCGCACATTGCGCGGGCCGATGGACGCCAGATAGATGGGCAGGTCGCTGCGCTCCGGCAGCAGCAGCAACCGCAGGGCCTTGCCTGAGCTGTCCGGCAGCGGCAGCTCGAAGTGCTCGCCGTGGAACTCGACATTGCTGCGCCCGAGCGCCTGCCGCACGATCGCGACATACTCCCGCGTGCGCCCGAGCGGGTCGGCGAACCGGACGCCGTGCCAGCCCTCGCTCACCTGGGGCCCGGACACCCCGAGGCCGAGGTGGAAGCGGCCCTCGGTGATCCGGTCGAGGGTGGCGGCGGTCATCGCGGTCATCGCCGGACTGCGTGCCGGGATCTGCATGATCGCGCTGCCCCAGCCCAGCCGCGGCGTCGACGCCGACAGATAGCCGATCAGCGAGGGAATGTCGGAGCCATAGGCCTCGGCGACCCAGGCGACGTCATAACCGAGTTCGTCGGCGGTGACGACGAGGCGCTTCATCGTCTCCAGATCGTCGGTGCCCGTGGTGCCCCAGTAGCCGAGGTTCAGACCCAATCGCATGGACCCGACGCTACCCGCGTGGTGCTGCGCGGGCGGACCCGACCGACGTCCTAGGTTGTGGGACATGCGGATGCGGACGGTGGGCGCCAGCGGGCTGAGTGTCTCGGCCCTGGGCCTGGGCACGAGGAATTTCGGCTCGGAGGTCTCGCCGGAGGATTGCGCCGAGCTCGTGCGGCTGTTCGTGGAGTCCGGGGGCACGCTGATCGACACCGCCCCGGCATACGGCGACGGGGCGGCCGAGGAGATCCTCGGGCGGGAGCTCGCGAACTTCCGCCGCGAGGAGGTGACGCTCTGCGGCAAGGCCGGGCTGCACCGCACCGACGACGGCTGGCGCGCGGACACCTCACGGCGCGGGCTGCTCGACCAACTCGACGAGACCCTGTCCCGGCTGCGGGTCGAGCACCTCGACCTGTGGCTGGTGCATGTCTGGCGCGACGATCCGGCCCTGGCCGAAACCCTGTCGGCTCTTGAGTTCGCGGTCACCTCAGGTCGAGCGCGGTATGCCGGGGTCGCGAACTACACCGGCTGGCAGCTCGCCTCGGCTGCCGCTCCGCTCGCCGCGGTGCGCACACCCGCGGTCGCGGTGCAGGCGCGCTACCACCTGCTCGACCGGTCGGTTGAAGCCGACCTGCTGCCCGCCGCCGCCCACCACGGGGTCGGCCTGCTGGCCTGGGCGCCGCTGGCCGGCGGGGTGCTCACCGGCAAATATCTGCGCTCGGTGCCGGCCGCCTCGCGGGCTTCCTCGGCCGACCATCAACAGTGGGCGCAGCGATGGATGAGGTATGCCGACGGACCCGTGGTGAAGGCGCTCGACACTGCTGCGACCGGGCTGGGTGTCAGCCCCGCGCAGGTTGCGCTGGCCTGGGTGCGCGATCGTCCCGGGGTGGCGGCCGGGATCGTCGGTGCGCGCACCGTCACGCAATTGCGCACCACCTTGGCTAGCGACCGGCTGGACATCCCGTCAGCGGTGCGGGCGGCGCTGGACGAAGTGAGCGGTTAGGACCTACCGCTTGCGGCGGTCCTCGATCTCCAGGTCGTCGTCGTCGGTGAGACCGGAGTATTCGCCGTCGTCGTCCTCGTCGTCTTCGTCAAGATCGTCGTCGCCCTCGTCGTCGCCCTCGTCCTCGTCGAGGTCGTCGACATCCTCATCGTCGTCGTCTTCATCGAGGTCTTCGTCCTCGTCGCCGACGTAGAGCTCCAGCGGGGTGACCTCGCCATACGCCTCGAGCAGGGCGTCGTCGTAGTCCTCGAACGCATCGGCGAGGTCGTGGTAGGCGGCGACCACGGTCGGGTCGTTCTCACCCCGGCGACGCGCCGCGGCCTCCAAATGACGTTCCAGTGCGGTGATGAACCGGGACAGGGCGGCGCGCGGGTCGGCGGTCATGCCATGACCGTAGTGCAGACCTCGCTGATAGGCGATGTTCGGATCGGACAACCTTGCCGGCGCCGTGCCCGGGCGGGCCCTTGGCCCGGTTGACCGCGCCGCGCGCGAACGTCTGTCGCACAATGGGCGGCAATGATCGAGTACGAGTACCGCGTCCTGACCTTCGGGCGCGACGACGACCGCAGCTCGGTGCGGCAAACCTTGACCGAGCATGCCGAATACGGCCACTGGGAGCTGGCCCGCACCCGGCTCTACCTCGGCGGCATGCGCCGGGTGTGGTTGCGCCGCAAGATCATCCGGGTGCGCCGCACGGCCTGAGCGTCGCGTCGCCAGCACTCGCACCGTGGATCGACGACCCGTCATGGGAGACAAAAGTCTCCACAATGGCGACTTCCGCGGGTCCGAACCGCCAGCCCTGCACCAAAAGCCTCCACAGTGGCGACTTCTGGGCCGGTATGGCCGGTGGCAGCCCCCGGCGGGACGAAAGTCTCCACAATGGCGACTTCCGCGGGTCCGAACCGCCAGCCCTGCACCAAAAGTCTCCACAGTGGCGACTTCTGGGCCGGTATGGCCGGTGGCAGCCCCCGGCGGGACGAAAGTCTCCACAATGGCGACTTCCGCGGGTCCGGACCGCCAGCCCTGCACCAAAAGTCTCCACAGTGGCGACTTCTGGGCCGGTATGGCCGGTGGCAGCCCCCGGCGGGACGAAAGTCTCCACAATGGCGACTTCCGCGGGTCCGGACCGCCAGCCCCGCACGAAAAGTCTCCACAGTGGCGACCTTCCTTGCCGATGACCGACCGTCCTTGCCGATGACCGACCGCCAAGCTGTCTCATCGCCAAGCCGTCGGACCGCGGCCGTCCCGTCGGGCGGCTAACTGTTGGCGAGGAACCGGCTGAGCACGCGCGTGCCGAACTTCAGTGACTCGACCGGCACCCGCTCGTCGATGCCGTGGAACATCGGGGCGAAGTCCAGGTCGGCCGGCAGGCGCAGCGGCGCGAAGCCGTAGCCGGTGATGCCGAGCTGTTGCAGCGCCTTGTTGTCGGTGCCGCCGGACAGGCAGTAGGGCAGCACGGCGGCCTCGGGATCCTCGGCGAGCAGCGCGGCCTTCATCTGCTCCACGATCGGTGCATCGAAGGGCGCGTCGAGCGCGATGTCGCGGTGCACCACCTCGACGTCAACGAACTCACCGGCGAGCTCGCGGATCGTCGCCATCAAGTCGTCCTCGTGACCGGGCAGGAAACGGCAGTCCAGCGAGGCCGACGCCCCCTGCGGGATGACGTTGTGCTTGTAGCCCGAGTCCAGCATGGTGAAGTTCGCGGTGTCCTGCAGCGTGCCCTCGACGAACCCGCGTGCCCCGCCGAGCTTGGTCAGCAGCGGTGACAGGTCGTCGTCGGCATACGTGATGCCGGTGAGTTCGGCGAGGCCATCGAGCAGCTGGCGCACGGAGGCGATGTATTCGCGCGGCCAGACGTGCGCGTCGATGCGCGCGATCGCCTGGGCGAGGCGCACGACGGCGTTCTCGTCGTTGGGGACCGAGCCGTGACCGGCGCGGCCGTGGGCGACCAGGCGCAGCCAGGCGATGCCCTTCTCGGCGGTCTGCAGCAGGTAGGCCCGTTGCTCGCCGGACGTGCCCTCGAAGGTGACCGAGTAGCCACCGACCTCCGAGATCGCCTCGGTGGCGCCTTCGAAGAGTTCCGGCCGGTGGTCGACCAGCCAGTGGCTGCCCTTGAGACCGCCCGCCTCCTCGTCGGCGAGCATGCCGATGATCAGGTCGCGCGGCGGCTTCTTGCCGGAGCGGGCAAGCTCGCGCACGCACGCGAGGATCATCGCGTCCATGTCCTTCATGTCGACCGCGCCGCGTCCCCAGATGCAGTCGTCCTTGAGTTCCGCGGCGAACGGATCCACTTGCCAGTCAGCGGCATTCGCCGGCACGACGTCGAGATGACCGTGCACGACGAGCGCGCCGCGGGAGCTGTCCTCGCCTTCGATGCGGACGACCACGCTGGCACGGCCGGGTTCGCTCTCGATGAGTTCGGGGTCGAGGCCGACCTCGGTGAGCTCGCTCATCACGTATTCGGCGGCCTTGCGCTCCCCCGGCCCGCTGCCGTCGCCGTAGTTGCTGGTGTCGATGCCGATGAGGTCCTGACAGAGGCGGACGACCTCGTCCTCGGCGCGCGGGTTGTCGGTCATGGTGTCGTCCTCTCGGTCGTCATGCATTGCCCTCCACCATGCCAGCCACCCGCCGCAAGGTGTCGAGGGTGTCGGCCTGCTCGGCGGTCTTGTCGTCGCGATAACGGATGACTCGGGCGAAGCGCAACGCCACCCCGCCGGGATAGCGGCGCGAGGTCTGCAGCCCGTCGAAGGCGATCTCGACCACCTGCTCGGGCCGGAGGCTGACCACCCAGCCGTTGTCGTCGACCGTGAGCTCGGTGAACCGTTCGGTCTGCCAGGCGAGCATCGCGTCGGTCATCCCCTTGAACGTCTTGCCCACCATGACCAGCTCGTCACCGACGCGGGCACCGAGGTGGATATTGGACAGATAGCCCTTCCGGCGGCCGCTGCCGTGCTCGACGGCGAGCACGACGAGGTCGACCGTATGCCGCGGCTTGACCTTCACCCAGCCGGCTCCGCGCCGGCCTGCGGCGTATGCCGAGTCGGTCGCCTTCACGATCACGCCCTCGTGGCCGCGTGCGACCCAGTCATCGAAAAACGCTTGTGCCGCAACGGGATCGGTGACCGGCTCGGCGGTGACCACCCACTCGGACGGGACAAGGGACTCCAGTGCCTGACGACGCTCACTCGCCGGCCGGTCGATCAGGTCCTGTCCGTCGACGTGCAGCAGGTCGAAGAAGAGTGGCGTCAGCGGTGTGGCGCGGGCGAGCTCGTCGGGGTCGCCGCGGCTGGCGGTCCGTGCCCCGGTCACCTGGAAGGGATGCGGGCTGCCGTCCTCGCGCAGGGCGATAACTTCGCCGTCGAGGACGAGCGTGTCCGCCGCGAGGGAACGCACTGCCGAGGCGATCTCGGGGAGCCGGTCGGTGATGTCGTCCAGGCTGCGGGTGAACAGCCACACCTGGTCGCCACGCTTGTGCGCCTGGCAGCGGATGCCGTCGAGTTTCACCTCGATCGACTGCGGCCCGCCGGTGACCGCGGCGGCGACATCGGGCGCCGAACCGGCCAGCATCGGTCGCACCGGCCGGCCCACCTCCAGCCCGATCTCGGCCAGCCCCGGTTCACCCTCGGCCAGGGCGGTCGCGGCCACCGGGCCCGCGAAGCCGGCGAGCATCACCGCGCGGCGCACCGCGGCCTCCGTGACCCCGGCGGCCTCGGCGATCGCCTTGAGCATGATGCCGTCGCCGGCGCCCTGGCGCAGATCGCCGAGCAACAGGCCGCGCAGCAGCGTGCGTTCGCGGTCGGTGGCGGATCGCCATACGGCAGAAAGGAGTTCGGCGCGACGAGCACTCGACCCGGTGCCTCGGGTGGCGTCCAATTCGGTGAAGGTGGAGTCGATCTCGGTGACCGTCAGGGACGGCTCGGCGGCTGGGGGTGAGTCCTCGGACAGGCTGCGCCAGCCGACGCCGATGCGGCCCTGCGGCAGCCGGCCGGTGAGGTAGTCAGCGACGAGCGCGCGCTCGTCGGCCTGCGCCTCGCGCAACAGGTCGGCGATGAGGGTGACCTTGGCGTTGCGCCCCGAGGTGGCCGCGACCTGCGCGGACACCTCGGCGACGCGGTCGAGCAGCACGTCAGTTGGTCGGGGTGACGAGCTGGTCCAGCTTGCCGAAGGACGCCTGCCAGCCCGCACGCGCGGCCTCGATCTCGTTGTCCGGCAACGGTCCCTGACTCACCACCAGGGTCGAGCCGGCGGTCTCGGGTCGCACTTCGAGCCGCAGCCGATAGGTCTCCCCCTCGGTCGTTTCCTCCGCCTCGAGCAGGCGGCCTTCTTCGTATGCCGTGATCGTCGCGTTGGCCGGTGAGGTCTGGCTGGGGTCCTGCTTGTCGACCAGGGTGAGCGACCATTGGCCGCCGACTCGCGGGTCGATGGTGACCGACTCGACCGGGACGGTGGAGGTGTCCGGGCCGAACCACGCGGCGAGTTCTTCGGGGTCGACCAGCGCGCGAAACAGTCGGCGCGGGGCGGTCGTCGTGGCGTGCTCGAGCTGGAGGGTCTGGGGCATGGCCGGGCTCCTGTTCGCGGGGTGCTGCACGGTGTCACGCTGATCCTTGCAGCAGCCGGTGACGATGCGGGGAATCGGCGGGGTGCGTGCTAGGGTTTCCGGTCGTTGGCCACCGGGCTTTGTGCCCGTTGGCGACCACTCGTCCGGGTGGCGGAATAGGCAGACGCGCTAGCTTGAGGTGCTAGTCCTCGTATAGAGGGTGGGGGTTCAAGTCCCCCCTCGGACACCACAGTTCGACCCTTCCGTCCGCAGATCGGCGCGCTCCACAGCGCGGATCTGCGGACGGTTTCGTCTTCCCGGTCAGTGCAGGCCGGCGATGACCGCAGTGACCTGATCCTTGGCGTCACCGAAGAGCATGGCGCTGTTGTCGCGGTAGAAGAGCGGGTTCGCGACACCGGCATACCCCGAGGCCATCGACCGTTTGAGGACGATGACGTCCTTGGCCTCCCAGACGCGCAGCACCGGCATACCCGCGATGGGCGAGCCGGGGTCCTCGGCGGCGGCCGGGTTGACGGTGTCGTTGGCACCGATCACCAGCACCACGTCGGTGTCGGCGAAGTCGTCGTTGATCTCGTCCATCTCGAGCACGATGTCGTAGGGCACCTTCGCCTCGGCAAGCAGGACGTTCATGTGGCCGGGCAGCCGCCCAGCCACCGGATGTATGGCGAACCGCACCTCGATCCCCTTGTCCCGCAACGCTTTGGTGAGGTCCGCGACGCCATACTGCGCCTGGGCGACGGCCATGCCGTAACCCGGCGCGATGACCACCGAGCTCGCCGAGGAGAGCAGGTCGGCAACCTCGTCGACGGTGGTCTCGCGGTGCGTGCCGAGATCCTCCTGCGACCCCGAGGCGGCCTCGATGCCGAACCCGCCGGCGATCACCGACAGGAAGGACCGGTTCATCGCCTGGCACATGATGTAGGACAGATAGGCACCCGAGGAGCCGACGAGCGCGCCGGTCACGATCAGCAGGTCGTTCTCGAGCAGGAAGCCGGATGCCGCTGCGGCCCAACCGGAATAGCTGTTGAGCATCGACACGACGACCGGCATGTCACCGCCACCGATCGAGGCGACCAGGTGCAGGCCGAGCGCGAGAGCCAGCAGGGTCACCACGACGAGCAGCCAGAGCGCCGGGCTGATCACGAACCACACGGTCAGCGCGACGAAGAGCACCAGGGCGCCGAGGTTGAGCAGGTTCTTGCCGGGCAGCACCAGCGGCGCGGACTTCATCCGGGCCGACAGCTTGAGATAGGCGATGATCGAACCGGTGAAAGTCACCGCGCCCACGAAGACTCCGATGAAGACCTCGGCGTGGTGAATTCCCAAGGTTCCCAACGCATTCAGCGACTTCGCCTCGGCTCCGCCGGGGTCACCCTCGACCTGCAGATAACCGTTCCAGCCGACCAGGACCGCGGCCAGGCCGACGAAGGAATGCAGCAGCGCGATGAGTTCGGGTATGCCGGTCATCTCCACCACGCGCGCCCGCCAGAGCCCGATCGCGGCGCCGATGAGCATGGCGACGAGCAGCAGGACGAGGCCGATGCCCTCGATCCGTCGATCCACGGCGAGGGCGATCGTGGCGGCGAGCGCGATCGACATGCCGGCGATGCCGAAGGCGTTGCCGACCTTGGCCGTCTCGTGGTGGGACAGGCCGTCCAGCGCGAGGATGAACAGCAGAGCAGCGACGATGTAGGCCGCCGAAGCGGCGGTGGCGATGGTGATCATTTTTACGACCGCGCGAACATTCCGAGCATGCGGCGGGTGACCGCGAAGCCGCCGAAGACGTTGATCGACGCCAGCAGAATGGCGACGAAGGCCAGCACGGTGATCGCGGTGTTGCGCTGACCGATCTGCAGGATCGCGCCGACCACGATGATCCCGGAGATCGCGTTGGTCACCGACATCAGGGGGGTGTGCAGGGCGTGGTGCACGCTGCGGATGACGTAATAACCGATGACGATCGCCAGGGCGAAGACCGTCAGGTGCACCGTAAGTGCGGCGGGCGAGATCGCCAGCAGCACGAAGAGCACCAGCGCGGCGCCGAGCACGATCGCGAGCCGGCGGCCGGGCGTGAGCGGCGCCTTCTCGGGTGTGGCCTCCACTGGAGGCGGCGAGGCCGTGGGCGCCGGAGCAGCCGACACCTGCACCGGCGGTGGCGGCCAGCGCAACTGACCGTCCCGCGTCACCATGATCGAGCGCTGCACCACGTCGTCCTCGTCCAGGACGAGCTGGCCGTCCTTGCCGGGGGTGAGCAGCTTCATCAGGTTGACCAGGTTGGTGCCATAAAGCTGCGACGCCTGCGCCGGCAACCGCCCGGCCAGGTCGGTGTAGCCGATGATCGTCACGCCGTTGGCCGTGGCGACCGCCTCCCCGGCGACCGATCCCTCGACATTGCCGCCGTTGGCCGCCGCCATGTCGACGATCACGCTGCCCGGCCGCATCGAGGCGACCATGTCGGCGGTGATCAGCCTGGGCGCCGGCCGCCCGGGGATCAGCGCCGTGGTGATGATGATGTCGACATCGGCCGCCTGCTCGGCATACAGCTGCGCCTCGCGCTGCTTGTAGTCCTCCCCCATCTCCTTGGCGTAACCCGTCGCGGACACTTCGGCACTCGGGTCTTCAATCGAAAGGTATTGTCCCCCAAGGGATTTCACCTGATCGGCGACTTCAGGCCGCGGGTCGGTCGCCCGCACCACCGCGCCCAGCGAGCCGGCCGTGCCGATCGCCGCCAGCCCGGCGACGCCCGCGCCACAGACGAGCACCTTCGCCGGTGGCACCTTGCCGGCCGCGGTCACCTGCCCGGTGAAGAACCGCCCGAAGACGTGTGCCGCCTCCACCACCGCGCGATAGCCGGCGATATTCGCCATCGACGACAGCACGTCCAACGACTGCGCCCGCGAGATGCGCGGCGCCGCGTCGAGCGCCAGCGCCGTGATCGGTCGCCGAGCCAGGTCGTCCACGAGTTCCGGGTGCAGCGCCGGAGCGAGTATGCCGACGACGGTCGCCCCCTCGTGCAGCCGGTCCCGTTGCTCCGGTGCGAGCGCGTTGACGCCCAACACGACGTCGGCGGCGAGGGGGTCGCCGAGGCGCGCCCCGGCGTCGGCATACGCCTGGTCGGCGAAACTGGACTGCTCCCCCGCTCCCGGCTCGACGACCACGTCATACCCGAGATCCAGCAGTTGGCGCACGGTGCTGGGCGTCGCCGCGACCCGGGTCTCGCCGGGCGCGGCCTCCTTCACGACTCCGACGATCACGTGGGCCTCTCCGTCTGCTGGCGGTTGCGTCCCGGCCATCCTGCCGAGGCAGGGGGTGCAGCGTCGAGGTTATGTGCGATCCGGTTCAGTCCGTGGTCAGGCGGACCGGCTCGTCGTCAGCCGATCTGGCGGGCCTCGAACTGCGGGGTAAGCGCCTCCCAGCGCTCGCGCCATACCGGCGACGGCTCCTCCGAGGACCAACCGTCCGGGTGGACCGAGGCGTTCATCGCGAGCGACCGGCCGAGGTCCTCCAGGTGGGCCTGCCAGCCGGCGCCGTAGAAGTGCAGCCCCTTCAGCGGCAGGCCGCGCTCTTCGACTACCAGCCGGGTGCGATCGCCTTCGGCGGTCAGCCAGGCCTCGATCTGGGCCTCCTCATCCGTGCCCGGCTCGGAGGTGATCAGCAGATGATGTGGTTCGTCGCACGCGTCGATGCGCGCGCTGCCGGTGGCGGTGCTGGTGAAGACGGTCCGGATCGTGCCGCCGACCCGCAGGTCGCCGGTCACCTCGGCGATCCAGCGTGCGAGGCGCTCGGGATCGGTGCAGGCCTGCCACAGGTCCGCGATGTCGGTGTCGTAGACGTCTTCGACCCGCACCGCTCCCCTGGTTTCGTCGGTCTTGGTCATCGTGGCGTTGACGGTCATCGGCGTGC
This sequence comes from Metallococcus carri, assembly GCF_011440275.1. Classification (GTDB taxonomy): domain Bacteria; phylum Actinomycetota; class Actinomycetes; order Actinomycetales; family Dermatophilaceae; genus Metallococcus; species Metallococcus carri. Next base: position 193,763 of record NZ_JAAOIV010000002.1, read on the forward strand.
CTTTCGTCCTCGGGCGATTTCGGTGTGCAGGGCGTCCAGCCGTTGTTGCCAGAGCGCCCGGTAGTCCTCCAGCCAGCTGTCCACCTCGGCGAGGGGCTCGGGCCGGAGGCTGTAGATGCGTCGCTGCGCCTCCTGGCGCACCTCGACCAGCCCGGCCTCGCGCAGCACCCGCAGGTGGCGTGAGACGCCGGGCCGGGCGATGGGCAGGGCCTCGGCGAGCTGACCGGCGGTGGCTGGTTGGTTGCGCAACATGGCGAGGACGGTGCGCCGACTCGGGTCGGCCAGTGCGTGGAGTACGGCGTCCATGGTGCTTATAGTACCCATTCGGTTACATACCCACAAGGGTACGCACCTAACTGGGTAGCCCGAGCGCGGCCACCGAGCGCAGCAGGCCGTCCAGCGTGCGCACGTCCCAGCCGGTCAGCTCGCGCCATCGATCCAGGCGATAGGTGACGGAATTGACGTGAAGCTGCTGGGCACGAGCCGCAGCCGTGAGCGAAAGTCCCTGTGCGGCATACGCTTTCACCGTCTCGGCGAGGTGCGGGTTCGCTGCGGCGACGCGGCGGCCGGGTTCGAGCAGCCCCGCGAGTTCGCGCTCGTGCGGCAACAGCGTCGCCAGCCACCAGTGGTCCTCGAAGCGCCGCACTCCCCCGTCGCCTTCGATTTCGAGCAGCCGGATCGCGTCCTGCAGGCTCGCCGCCGCCCCCGGTATGCCGACCCGTGCGGCTCCCAGCCCGACCGCACCACCGGGCGCCGCCGCGCCCAGCGCTTCGGCCACGCCGGCACCGTCGGCGGCGGGACACAGCACGAGCAACCACCGGCGGTAGCGGCCGACCGGCCAGCCGGCGCGATCGTCGGCAACGGCCCGGGCCGTCCGTTCCAGGGTGGCAGCCGCGGAACCGTCTGCCGGGTCGAGGACAACGGCGATACCGACAACGGACGCGTCCAGGCGAATCCCGAAGTGCCGCAAGGCTTCTGCGGTCTCCTCGAGCCGTGATGACTCGAACCGCACGAGCAGGTCGAGGGCGCGGTAGTTCTGGGCCGCACGGACCACGGCGGCGTCGCGAGTGGCCTCGGTGTGCCCGGCCGCGAGCTCGGTCGTCTCACGATGCACGAACTCCCAGAGCCGGCCGCCACCGCGCACCAACTCCTGGTCGGGCTGGGCGCCGGTGAAGGAGACCCACGCCTCCCGGCCGGCGATGTGGAAGGTCTCGATCACGTCGTGCAGCGGGATGCCCTGCAGGGCGCGGCGGCGGCCGAGCGCTCGGGTGCGCGCCGCCTGCTCCACGCCCAGCGGCGTGCCGTGCTGCATCGCATCGAGCAGCAGCGCCAACTCGTCGCGGATGTAACCGTGCTGCTCCTCATAAGGCACCGCGGCATAACTCGCCAGCTCCGCGCGGATCGCATCGGTTACCCGGGCACTGAAGCCGGGCAGATCGGCCCGCAACTGCTCACAGATCTCGGCAAAGCGCATCACCAGGCTCCTTTGGTGGATCCCACGAGGCGAGCATCCTAAGTCCGGCCGATCACACCTGGCTGGCCCCGGCATACCGGAGCAGACTTGCCTGATCCCCAACCCCCTGGAGCGAAGTCATGGGTCATGAGACAAAGAGCGTCCTGGTGGCGCTGGTCATCCCGGTCGTCGGCATCCTCGCCGGTGTGCTGCTGCTGTCCGGCAGCACCGCGTCCGTCCTCGGCTTCCCGGCCGTGCTGGTCTGGTTGTTCGCCTGGATGCCGATCACCGCGCTGCTCATGCACATCGCCTGGGTGCGCTGGGACCGCGAGGACATCGAGGCGCTGGACGCGCAGTGGGCGGAGGTGGGCGGCCGATGATCATCGCCACCTTCGCGCTGGTCATCCTGCTCGCCTTGGGTGCGGGTCTGCTGTCGCGGCGCGGGAGCAAGGACGGCATCGGCGACTTCCTCGTCGGCGGCCGGTCGTTCGGCCCGCTGTTGCTGTTCATCCTCGGCGCGGGCGAGGTGTACAGCATCGGCACGCTGATCGGTTTCCCCGGCGGTGTGTATGCCGGTGGCGTGAGCTACGGCGTATGGTTCATCGGCTACATCCTGCTGGGCTATTGCATCGGCTATGTCTACGCGCCATACCTCTGGTACGCCGGCAAGATCTACGGCGCAATGACGCTGCCGGATGTCGCGCGCGGCCATTTCCGTTCTCGCACACTGGAACTCACGCTCGCCGTGACCTCCGTGCTCTTCCTCATCCCGTGGGGCGAACTGCAGCTGACCGGCTTGCAAGCGGCGATGGCGGGGCTCGGTGTGCCGATCGACGCCGAGGTGGCGGCGATCAGTGGTGCAGCCCTGGCTGCGCTGTTCTTGTTGCTGTCCGGGCTGCGCGCGCCGGCTTTCGTGTCCTACGTCAAGGATGTCGCGCTGCTGCTCGGCACCGTGCTGATCGGGCTCGCGGCGGTGAGCAAGGCCGGCGGCAGCAGCGCGATCTTCGAGGCCGCCCGGGCCCAGACCGGCACCTCACACACGACGATGACGACCTCGCAGCTGACCTTCGCGATGACGACCATCGTCTTCCAGGCTGTGGGTTTCTACGCCTTCCCGTTCCTCGGCCAGGCGGTCTTCGCCTCCCGGTCGGCCACCAACCTGAAGAAGGTCGCGCGGTTCAACCCGCTCTACATGCTGATGTATCCCTTCCTCGTGGTGGCGGCCTTTGCGGCGGTGACCATGCTGCCGACCAAACTGGAAGGCGCGGCCTCCAATAGCGCGCTCATGCAGTTGTCCGCACGCGTGCTGCCCGACTGGCTGACCGGACTCGTGGCGGGCGGCGCGGCCCTGTGCGCAATCGTCGTGCTGTGCGGCACCGCGCTGGGCCTTGGCTCGATCGTGTCCCGCAATATCGTCCCGGGCATCCCGGAAACCAGACAGCGCAGCGCGGTGCGGCTGGTCATCGTCATCTATATGGCGATCTCGCTGGTGCTCACCCTTGCGCTGCCGCAGGTGCTGCTGACGCTGATCAACACCGCCTACTACGGCACCACCCAGGGCGCGATCGTCTTCGTGGCGATGGTCTTCGGCTGGCGGGTGCGACCCGCGGTGCTCGCCATCGGCATGGTCATCGGCGACCTGCTCGTCGTCTGGTGGTATCTCGATAAGACCGGTCCGATCTCCGCCTTCTTCACCGAGCACGGCATCAACATCGGCGCCGCGGCCTTCGTGGTGAACGCCCTCGTGGTGGTGGTAGGGCGGTACGCCTGGCCGGCTGCCGATCCGGTGCCCGGCCTGCGTTCGCTGGTGCGCCGCGGCCCGTCCGCCCTCCGTTCGCTCACCCCCAAGGAGTCGGTATGACGTCCGCCGTCACCCAGCTGCTCGTCCCGGACCTGGTGCACACCGCCGATCCAGACCATCCGCACGCCGAGGCCGTCCTGGTGCGTGGCGGCACCATCGCGGCGGTGGGCTCGGTCGCGGACCTGACCGGACCCGGCATACGGGAGCAGCGGCTGCCCGGCCGCACGATCGTGCCCGGGCTGATCGAATCGCATGTGCACCCGATCTACACCGGGTTGACCAACGACTGGGCGGATTGCCGCAGCCCGCAGAATGCCGACATCGCCGACGTGCTGGACCGGCTCCGTGCGGCGGCCGAGGGCACGACAGGTTGGGTGCGCGGCTGGGGGTATGACGACACGCTGCTCGCCGAGGATCGGCATCCGACCCGGGCCGAGCTCGACACCGTCAGTCGTGAGCGGCCGGTGATTGTGCAGCACATCTCGGGGCATTTCGTGGTGGCGAACACCGCCGCCCTCGATGCTGCCGGCATCACCGAAACGACTGTGGCACAAGACGATCCGCGCTTTCCACGAGATGATGACGGGCGGTTGACCGGCCTCGGCTGGGAGATCGAGGGCGTCAGCGCCATCCTCGACGTCGTGCCTCAGGCGACCGATGCCGAGGTCGACGCTGCGCTGCTGCGAGCGCTGCGGCTGGCGCGTTCGCGCGGCATCACCACCCTCAACGACCTGGGGCTCGGGCTGTTCGCGGGGCCGGCCGAGCGGGCGGCATACGAACGACTCGTCGACCAGCTGCCGGTCACCGTGGTGGCCTACCTGCGGGGCGACCTGGCGTTGGCGGCGATCGAGCGGGGCGAGGACCCCTTCGGCCCGATCGGTCAGCGGGCCCGGGTCGCCGGTGCGAAGTTCTGGACCGACGGGTCGATCCAGGGGTTGTCGGCGGCGCTGCAGATGCCCTACGCCTGCGCGCCGGACCACACCGGTGACCTGCTCATCCCTCAGGAGGAACTCGACCGGATCGCCGAGACGATCCACCGGGCAGGCGGCCAGATCGCGATGCACGCCAACGGCGATGCCGCGGTCCACGCCGCGACCCAGGCGCTGGTCGGCACGCGCGCGGTCGACGAGCGACCGGTGCGGCACCGGATCGAACACTGTCAGGTGACCAGCGACACCGACCTGCGGGCGATCCGCGACGCTGGCCTCGCGGTGAGCTTCTTCATCAACCACGTCTACTACTGGGGTGACCGGCACCGCGATCGCTTCCTCGGTCCGCAGCGGGCCGCGGCCATGGACGGGCTCGCCGCGGCCGATGCGCTCGGGATGCGCTTCGGGCTGCACTCGGACTGCCCGATCACCCCGATGGATCCGCTGCGCACGATGCGGACCGCTGCAACCCGGCGCACGTCCGGCGGCACGGTCCTCGGACCGGACGAGCGGATCTCACCCGAGCGCGCACTGCGGGCGATGACGACCGACAGCGCCTATCTCACCCACGACGAGACCCGGGTCGGGATGCTGCGGCCGGGGATGCGCGCCGACCTCGTCGTCTTGGACGCGCCCCTGGAGACGCTCGCCGACGAGTCCGCGCCGGTGCCGGGCGTGGAGCAGGTGATGGTCGCCGGCCGATTCGAGGACTGACATCCGCGTGCTGGGAGGCCACCCGCCCGCTCGCGCGGTGGGGTCAGGCGGGGGTCTGCTCGACCAGGACGTCGACGGGGTCGGCGTCCTGCGTCGGCCGGGTCTCGGGCAGCCAGAGGATCAGCACGATCGCCGCCGGGATCGCGATCAGCACGCCGTAGACCGCGGGTGACGCGGGCCAGCCGGTCGCGTTGACCAACCAGTCGCTGACCAAGGGTGCGGTGCCACCGAAGATCGCCAGCCCGATCTGGTTGGTCAGCCCGACGCCGGTGTAGCGGGCGTTGGCCGGCCATTGCTCGGGGATCGCGACGGCCCCCGCGGAGACGACTCCGGCGGTCGCGATCGCGAACAACGGCAACGCGATCCACAGTCCGACCGTGCCGGCGTAGTCGAGCAGCAGGTATGCCGGGATCAGCGCGACGGCGCCGAACACCGCGGCTGCGATCATCACCGGGCGACGGCCGAGCCGGTCGGTGAGATGGCCGACATACGGCGCGAGCACGGCGATGAGCGCGAACAGGGTGACCACCGCCCACAGGGTCGTGATCGGGTCCAGCCCGACGGTGACGGTGAGGTGGGTGGGCAGGTAGCCGGTCGCCATGTGACCGAGCACCGAGGTGAAGGCGAAGAACACCAGCACCACGATCAGGCGCCGGCGGTTGCGCAAAGCATCGCGGACGGGCTGGCGGGACAGCTCCCCGCTCTCGGCGAGCTGGGTGAAGGCCGGGGTTTCGTCGGCCCGCAACCGGATCCACAGCCCGGCCAGCGACAGCAGACCACCGGCGATGAATCCGTAGCGCCAGGCGTTCGGACCGGCGCCGAGGTAGTGCAGGAGCAGCAGGGTCAGCGTCGCGAGGCTGCCGCCGATCCAGGTCGACGAGGCGACGACACCGAGCCAGAAGCCACGGCGGCCCCGCAGGTGCTCCATCGCGAAGGTCAGCGCGCCGGCGAACTCACCCCCGGCGCTGAAGCCCTGGACCAGGCGGCACACCAGCAGCAGCACCGGAGCGGCGGCACCGATCGAGGCCCGCCCGGGCAGCAGACCAATGGCCACGGTGGCCGCGCCCATCAGCAGAATCGAGGCGGTGAGCGCGGGGCGCCGGCCGAACCGGTCGCCCACCCGGCCGAAGAAGATCGCGCCGACCGGTCGGGCCGCGAACGCGACGGCATACACGGCGAAGGTCGCGAGCAGTCCCTTGGAGGGGTTGTCACCGGGGAAGAAGGTCTTGGCGATGATCGTGGCGGACAGGCCGTAGAGGAGGAAGTCGAACCATTCGACGACATTGCCCGCGGACGCGCCGAGGATGGTGCGTCGTGCGCTGGTGGTGGTGGACATGGCCGGCTCCTTGCTCCATGGAAGGTTGCAGACAAGGGTGTGGTCGCCGCCCGGTCTCCGACGAGCGACCACTGTCAACTGTTCTCGCCCCGTGGCGCGACGACCGTCGCGGACGATCCCGTCCACGACACACGTCGCGGGTCGGCGACGTGCGTCGCGACACTGGCCCATCGCCGGTCCGGCGCCCCCCGGCCGAGCATGGGAGCTCCGACGACGAAAGGGACCTCCCCGTGGCCACCTGGTATGCGAACCTCACCCTGATCGACGGCACCGGCGCCGCACCCAAGGACGGGGTGAGCGTGCGGATCGACGACGACGGCACCATCGGCGCGATCGAGCACGGCGCGGTCGAAGCGGCCGACGGCGTGGACGTCGTCGACTGTGCCGGGACCTTCCTCACCCCGGGACTGATCGATGCGCACTCCCACCTCGGGCTGGCGAGCGAGATCGACGCGTCGATGCGCCTGGATGTGTCGGTCGCCGAGACCGCGCGGGACATCTTCGTGGCCTGTTCGGACGCCCTCGACGCCGGCTTCACGACGATTCGTGATGTCGGCGGCCTGGAGGGCGCGGTGCCCGACCTGATCTCCCGCGGCCGGTTGCGCGGACCGCGCGTGCTCACCTCTGGTCCGGTGCAGTGCCAGACCGGTGGCCACGGCCAGATGGGGCCGCTGTGGGAGCCGAGCGACCTGTTCGACAGCCACGAGATCCTCGGCCTGCGGACCACGGCGATGCTGGGTGACGGACCGGACGCCATCCGGCGCAATGTCCGGGAGACCTTCCGGCGCGGGGCCGACCTGATCAAGATGTGCGTCACCGGCGGCGTCATCACCGTCGGCACCGACCCGCGCGACACCCAGCTGACCATCCCGGAGATCCGCGCCGCGGTCGAGGAGGCCGAGGCCCGGCATACCTATGTCACCGTGCACGCCCACAACAACGCGGGCGTGCGCGCGGCCGTCGAGGCCGGGGTGAAATGCGTCGAGCACGGCAGCGAGATCGACGCAGAGGTCGCCGACCTGATGGCCGCGAACGACGTGGCGCTCGTGCCCACCCTCGCGCCGCGGGAGATCCTGCGAGAGCGCATGCGGCGGATCAAGGAGAACGCCGGGCACGGCTCCGACGCCTATCTGGCCCAGTTCGCCCTCGCGGAGTCGCTGGTCGCCGGCATGCAGGAGGTCATCCCGATCGCCCGCAAGGCGGGCGTGCTGATCGGCCTCGGCGCGGACATCACCGGACCCCGTCAAAAGGAGCGCGCGATGGAGCTCGTGCTGCGCGCCGCGGTCGAGGACCCGATGGCGGCTCTGGTGTCGGCCACCCGCGACAACGCGCGGATCTGCCGCCTGGACGACCGGATCGGCACGGTCGAGGTCGGCAAGATCGCCGACCTGTGCCTGTGGTCGCGTTCCCCGGTGGAGGACGTCAACGTCTTCACTGACACCGAGCAGCTCGCGCTGGTCCTGCAGGGCGGTATGCCGGTCGCGGGCACCCGGGTCGAGCAGGCCGGAGTCATCGGCCGGGTTCAGCCGGCATAACCGCGCAGCAGCCGCGCCGCCTTGAGCCCCAGGTGACAGGTCAGACGCGTGCGGCCGTCGGCCAGGTCGGCATCGACGATCTGCTCGATCCGCCGCAGCCGCTGATAGAGCGTGGCCCGGTGGATGTAGAGCGCCTCGGCGGCGGCGCGGGCGTCGCCGCCGAGGTCGAGGAAGGCCTCCAGGGTGGAGACCAGGGTGGACTGCTGCTCCTCGTCATAGCCGATCAGCCGGCGGATCGCCGGGCCGACGGCGGTCTCCAGCTCCTCCTCCGGCAACGCGGTCAGCAGGGTGTAGACGCCGAGGTCGTCGAACCGGCGCGGACCGTCCGAGGGTTCGACCGATGCGACCCGGCGGGCCCGCAACGCCTCGGCGTAGGACAGGTGTGCCTTGGCGAGCCCGGACACGGCGGTGCCGACACCGATGAGGGCGCGGGTCTCCTCGCTGGTCAGCCGGTCGAAGGCGACCCGGGCGGCGTCGTCGACCCCACGCGGGCGCTCGGGAGCGAGCAGCAGCACGCCGTGCGCCGACCCGGGCAGTGACATCACCTCCCGCGGGGGGAACTGGTCGCGCACGTCCTCGATCGCGAGCGACACCCGGATCCGGGCGTCGTCGTGGGTCAGCCCGGGTGCGACGACCGAGACGACGATCGCGGTCACCGGCGCCTCGCGGATCCAGCGGTGCTCCTGGATGCGCAGTGTCGCGTCCTGCCGGGTCGCGGCATCTCTGGAGAGCAGGTCGTGCATCGCCCGCCGTTCTTCTTGCCTGGTGGTGGCGCGCTCCTTGCGGAAGGCGATCAGCCCGAGCGCGAGTTCGTGGGCGTCCGCCCGCACGGTGTCGATGGCCGGCAGACCCTCGGTCGCCCCGGCCGGATCGGCGACCGTCCCGATGACATAGCCGCACAACAGGGCCTCGTGACACAGCGGCAGCGCGAACCGAGCGGCACCCGTCGAGGTATGGCCCAGCCAGCGCACCCGCCCGTCGTGGGTGTCGGCGTTGTCGAGCAAGGAGGTCAACGCCTGCGGAGCGGTGCGCCGCAGGATCGTTTCCGCGGCGAGCGGGTCGTCATACGGCGGATGGGGGCTGTGCACGATCAACTCCCCCACCGGCCCGACGACCAGCAGGGGTGACCCCAGCCGCGAGGCGAGGTGGTCGATCAACTGTTGCAGCGGCCGCACCCGCCGAGTCTAGGGATTCGGGATGACCCCGCGGGTGAGCACTTGCGGGTGTGCCCGGGAGCGCCGCCGATCACCGAAGATGACACCAGTGTTGTTCACTTCGTCGTCGAGTTCGGGAGTTGATGGTGCGGCGCTACGCCCTCGTCGTCGTCGGTAGCGGCCCGGCCGGTGTCGCTGCAGCAGCGGCCTACCGCAGGGCCGGGGGTGATGGACCCGTGTTGCTTGTCTCGGCCGACCCGGACCCGCCATACCAGCGACCACCGCTCACCAAGGCGACCCTGCGAGCGGACGCCGCGCCCACCCCGACGCCCCTCGACGAAGCCGACGACCTGGGCGACACCGAGGTCGAACTTGCTACTGCCGCAACGGGACTCGACCCGCAAGAGCGGACGATCCGGCTGGGTGACGAGGAGGTCGGCTTCGACCGGCTGGTCCTGGCGCCGGGCTCGGTGCCGGTGGAGCTGCCCGGTGTCGACCCCGATGCCGAGGTGCACTACCTGCGCCGGTTCGCCGACCTGCAGGCCCTCGATCGTGCGGTCCGCCGGTCGCGTGACGCGGTCGTCATCGGGTCGGGATTCATCGGCAGCGAAGCCGCCGCCTCGCTCACCCAGCGCGGGCTGTCGGTGACCATGGTCAGTGCCGAGGACGCACCGCAACGCGGGCGGCTTGGCGAGCGCGCCGCGCAGTTGCTCACCGACCTGCTCACCGGGTATGGCGTGGAGCTGCGCTCCGGGGTGAAGGTGCAGTCCATCGAGGCGCCGCGCACCATCCACCTCGATGACGGCCACACCCTGCATCCCGACCTGATCCTGATCGCCGCGGGTGTTCGCCCGGCCACCGACTTCATCACCGAAGCCGGCCTGCCCCTGCACGAGGGCCGGATCGTGGTCGATGATCACCTGCAGACGCCGGTCGAGGGGATCTTCGCCGCCGGTGACGCCGCGCGCGGACAGCACGCGATCGCCGGCCGGCCGATCAACGTCGAGCACTGGGGCGACGCGCTCGCGATGGGCGAGGTCGCCGGTCGCGGTGCCGCCCAGGCGGATGCGACCTGGCGCGAGGTGCCCGGATTCTGGAGCGAGATCGGCGAGCACCAGATCCAATATGCCGCCTGGGGTGATGGTTACGATCGCACCGAAGTGAGCGAGGGACCGGGCGCCCTCACGATCCGGTACTTCCAGGATGACGAGCTGGTCGGAGTCTTCGCCTACAACGCCGAGCAGGACTACCAGGCCGGCCGGGAGCAACTCGCCGCCGAAGAGCCGGACGAGGAGGAGAACTGATGCGGCACGCGATCCTCGACCCCAAACAGGAAGCCATCGTCCTGGCCGGCGCGGACACCGAGGACCTGGACCGGCTGCGCCAGGACGCGCAGGCGGCGGTCGGCGATCTGCCCGCGGCCTTCGAACTCGCGCGCGCCCTCGGCGACCGGTTGCCGCTGCCCGGCGAGGGCCGCACGGCATACCTCTGGTCGGCGCTGGCGACGCTGGGCTCGGTCGACCTGACCGTCGCCCGCGCCATCGAACCCCACCTGGACGCCATCGCGATCACCCAGCAGGCCCGGGCTGCGCAGCTGCTGGACGAGGACCTGCCCAGCGGCACCTATGGTGTTTTCGCCGCCGAGGGGCCGGGCGTCCGGCTGGAGTTCGAGGACGGCCGCCTGTCCGGCACCAAGCCGTGGTGCTCGCTCGCCTCGGTCCTCGACGCTGCCCTGGTCACTGCCTGGCAGGGCGACGAGCGCCGGCTGTATGCCGTGAGTCTGCGGGCCGACGGTGTCCGTGCCGAGTCCGGTGGTTGGGCCTCCCGGGGACTGGTGGAGGTGCCCAGCCTCGCGGTCCACTTCGACGGCGTGCCCGCGGTGCCGGTCGGTCCGGCCGGGTGGTACCTCGACCGGCCCGGCTTCGCCTGGGGTGGCATCGGCGTGGCTGCGATCTGGTTCGGTGCCGCGGTGGCGGTCGGCCGGCGCCTCGTTCCGCGTGCCGGCGGGCGCAAGCCCGACCAGATCGCGCTCATGCACGCCGGCGAGGCGGAGCTCGAACTCGCCTGTGCGGCAAGCGTTTTGAGCGAGACGGCGCGAGTGGTGGACGACGGCGACAGCACTGCTGACGACGCCCGGCGACTCGCTCTCACTGCCCGGGGTGCAGTTGCGCGCGCCGTCGAGTCGGTGCTCACCCGGACCGGGCGTGGCACCGGTCCAGCGCCGCTCACCGCCGACGAGGAGCACGCTCGCCGGGTCGCCGATCTCACCGTCTACGTCCGCCAGGACCACGCCGAACGTGATGCGGCTGCGCTCGGCGGTCTGCTGGCGCCATGACGGCATTCACCCACGACGGTCCTGGCACCGCCGAGGAGGTGTGGCAACGCGCCTTCCTTGAGCGGCAGGTGACGCGCACGTCATACGGCGACCTGCTGGCGGGGCACGACCGGCTGATCCTCGTCGCCGCGCACCCAGACGACGAGACGCTCGGTGCGGCCGGGCTGCTCTCGGCTGCGGGTGACGCGGGGCTGGCGACGAGCGTGCTGCTGCTCACCGACGGCGAGGGCTCGCACCCGCAGTCACCCACGGTCACTCCGGACGAACTCGCCCGGGTCCGGCGACGCGAGGGCGCGGCCGCCGTCGACCTGCTGCACCCGCGGGCCCAGGTGCACCATCTCGGGCTGCCGGACACCGCCGTCGCTGACCACTGGCTCGAAGCCGCCACCACCATCGTGGATCTCGTCGATGGGCGCGGACCGCGCACGCTGCTCGTCGCGCCCTGGCGCTGCGACGGACACAGCGACCACGAGGCCGCCGGGCGCGCCGCGGCCGCCGCGGCATACCGCACCGACGCGCGACTGCTGGAGTATCCGATCTGGTGGTGGCATTGGGCCGAGCCGGACCAGACGCCCTGGCAGGACCTGCTCGCCGTCGACCTGCCCAGCCAGGCCTTGCAGCGCAAACGCGCAGCAATCTCGTTGCACCGCAGCCAGATCGAGCCGCTGTCCGATCAGCCGGGTGATGAGGTGCTGCTCTCCCCCGAGTTGTTGTCGCACGCGCTGCGGGGCGACGAATGGTTCGTCGTGCAGCCCCCGGCGGACACGGCCCTGGACGATCTGCACGGCGAGATCGCCGACCCGTGGCAGGTCGAGGACAGCTGGTACGAACGTCGCAAGCGGGCCGTCACGCTGGCCGCCCTGACCCGTGACCACTTCGCTCGCGGGCTCGAGCTCGGCTGCTCGATCGGCCGGCTGACGGCTGATCTCGCGGATCGCACCGACCGTCTGCTCGCGGTCGACGCCAGTGCGCACGCGGTCAGCGCCGCGACGCGTCGGCTGTCCGGCGACGACAGCGTCTCGGTGCAACAGCGAGTGCTGCCGGGCCAATGGCCGGACGGCGAATTCGATCTGGTCGTCATCTCCGAAGTCGGCTATTTTCTGTCGCCCAACGCCTTGCATCAGGTGCGCGACCGGGTGAACGCCAGCCTGGCCGCCGACGGCGAACTCGTGTTGTGCCACTGGCGGCATCCGGTGCGCGGCTGGCCGCTCGACGGCGACGCGGTGCACCGGAGCTTCGTCGACTCCGACGAGTGGAAAGTTGTTGTCTCCCATCACGAATCCGACTTCCGGCTCGATGTCCTCACCCGCGCGGACGGGCCGCGATGAGCACCCTGCGTCGGGCCGCGGTCGTGATCCCGGCCCACAACGAAGAGGCGCTGCTCGCCCGGTGCCTCACCTCGGTGTGCGCTGCCGTCGACCTCGTGCACCGCATCCGGCCCGACCTGCGGACGCAGGTGGTGCTCGTCCTGGATCGGTGCACGGACGGGTCCGCGGCGATCGCGCGCACCTTCCCGGCCGTCCACACCCTCGGCCTTGACGCCGGCTGCGTCGGCCGGGCGCGGGCCGCGGGTGTCGATGCCGCGCTGGCCTCCATGCCCCGTCCTGAGCGCAGCTGGGTTGCGTGCACGGACGCCGACTCGCAGGTTCCTGCCTCGTGGCTGGTCCACCACGTCGGAGCGGCCGAGCGCGGCATCGACCTGCTCATCGGCGCAGTGCACCCCGATCCCGATGACCTGCAACCGGAAACGCTCGGCAAATGGCGCGCCCGCCACCGCCTTGGCGGCCCCCACGATCACGTCTTCGGCGCCAACCTGGGGGTGCGCGCCAGCACGTATGCCGAGATCGGTGGCTTTCCGGGGATCTCGGTCGGTGAGGATGTCGCGCTCGTTGCGGCGGCTCGCGAGCATCACGCACGCGTCGCTCACACGGCGCGCGCCTCGGTGCTGACCTCCGGCCGGCACGCAGGTCGGGCACCGGACGGCTTCGCCGCCTACCTGCGCGAGCTCGACCGATCCGGCTAATTCGCCTCCGGCACAACGTGATCCGGCCACTGCAGCGGCGCACGGTGCCGGACTGCTTGGGCGACGGCGGTCGCTAGCTGGGCGGCCGGGACGGTGCACCGCTCCCCGCTGGCGGGATCGTTGACCTGGACCATGTCCCGCTCGACCTCGGCGTCACCGACCACGACGATCAGCGCATCGCGCCGGCGCCGAGAGTCGCGAATGCGGGCACCGAGCGATTCTTCGTTCACCACCTGCACGCGAATCCCGTTGCGGCGCAACGCATCAGCGACCACATCGGCATACGGCTGGTGTGCCGGAGCGATCGGCAACAGGCAGACCTGCACGGGCGCCAGCCACAGCGGCAGGCGGCCGTCATACTGCTCGAGCAGGAAGGCCACCATCCGCTCCATCGACCCGATCGTGCCGCGATGGATCATCATCACTCGATGCGGCCGACCGTCCTCACCCTGGTAGCTCAGGTCGAAGGCCTCCGGCTGGTGGAAGTCGAGCTGCACGGTCGCGAGCGATTCCTCATGCCCCCGGGCATCGAGCACCTGCACGTCGAGTTTGGGTCCGTAGAAGGCCGCCTCGCCCTCCGCCTCCACCAGCGGTATGCCGAGCCGGTCCAGTCCCGCCTGCGCGGCCGCTTCGCGGAGGGCATGCTCGGCGGCGGCCCACTGCTCGGGCGCGCCGAGATAAGCCGGTGAGTCATCGCGGCGGGACAGGCGGATGTGGTCGATCCGCAGGCGGAGCACCCTCACGGCGTGCAGAATCGCGGCGACGCCGGCGGTCACCTCCTGCGCGACCTGGTCCGGCCGGCAGAAGACGTGGGTGTCGTCGAGGCTGATCTGACGCACCCGGGTCAGCCCGGAGAGCACGCCCGAGCGCTCCGCACGGAACATCGGTGCGAGCTCGTGCAGACGGACCGGCAGGTCGCGATAGCTGTGTTGCTGCGCCGCGTAGATGCGGGCGTGGTGCGGGCAGTTCGCCGGCCGCAGCACGAGGTCGTCGCCGAGGTCCATCGGCGGGAACATGTCGTCGGTGAATTTCGCCCAGTGGCCGGAGCGTTCGAAGAGTGCGCGCTTGGCGAGAACGGGCGAATAGACCTCGGCACAATCCCCGGCGGCGGCGATGTCGCGACCGAGCTGCTCGAGCTCGCGCCGCACGATCGCGCCAGCGGGAAGCCAGAGCGGCAGACCCGCACCGACCAGCTCGTCGGAGGCGAAGATGCCCATGTCGCGGGCGATCTCTCGGTAGTCGTTCATCTTGAGTTCCTTTGTGAGAGAGCGGAACTCGCGACTTCAGTGGCTGACAGTGCCCGGAGCCGTGAGCTCCGGGGACGAGTGAGTCAGCTGGTGAATGGCAGCAGGACCGGACGCCGGAGCGAGTCCGGCGTGGTCGTGCGCTGATGCTGCCTCATGGGCGAGGAGGCTAGCAGGGAGTAGCGTGCGTCCACCACGAATTCTGTCCAGGGAGGGACCCACCGATGGCCACCGTTCCGAGCGAAGCCCCTGTGCCCCAAGGCATCTGGCGCCGCAAGCCGGTCGATCAGCTCACCGACGAATCGGACACCGGAGGTCTGCAGCGCTCGATCGGGCTGTGGCAGCTCACCGCGATCGGGGTCGGCGGCATCATCGGCGCGGGCATCTTCTCCCTTGCGGGCAGCGTCGCCAGCGGTGCCAAGGGTGGCCTCGGGGTCGGGCCGGCCGTGCTCATTTCCTTCCTCATCGCGGGTGTCGCCTCCGCTGCTGCCGCCATGTCATATGCCGAATTCGCCGGGCTGATCCCGAAGGCGGGCTCGGCATACACCTATGGCTATGCCGTGCTCGGTGAGGTGGTCGGCTGGGCGATCGGCTGGGACCTGCTGCTGGAGTACACCGCGATTGTGGCGGTGGTGGCGATCGGCATCTCGGGCTACTTCAGCTACCTGCTGGATCAGATGCACATCAACGCCCCCACCTGGATGCTGGGTGCTCCCGGCACCGGAGCCGGCCACAAGGTCGACCTCTTCGCCATGGTGCTGTGCCTGCTCATCGCCTTCCTGCTCACCCGCGGCATGAGGAGCGCTGCCCGCTTCGAGACCTATTTCGTGGCGTTGAAGGTCGCGATCGTGCTGCTGGTGATCGCCGTCGGAATCTTCAAGATCAAGACCGCCAACTACACGCCCTTCGCGCCGGCCGGCTTTGGTGGTGCGGTGACCGGTGCGGCGACGGTCTTCTTCGCGGTTTTCGGGTATGACGCGATGTCGACCGCGGCCGAGGAATCCAAGGATGCCCAACGTCATATGCCGAAGGCGATCCTCTACTCGCTGGGAATCTCGATGGTGCTCTACGTGCTCGCCTGCCTGGTGCTCACCGGCATACAGAACTACACCCAGATCGACCCGAAGGCCGGCTTCTCCGCGGCCTTCGCGTCGGCGGGAATGACCGGTCTCGGCACCGTCATCGCCGCTGGCGCGATCATCGGCATCCTCACCGTGCTGTTCACCTTCATGCTCGGCGTGACGCGCGTGTGGTTCGCGATGAGCCGCGATGGCCTGCTGCCTGGCTGGTTCGCCAAGACCGACCCGAAGCGGCATGTCCCCACGCGCGTCACCTGGATCGTGGGCGTCGCTTCGGCGGTGATCGCCGGGCTGATGCCGATCGCCGAAGCCGCCGAACTCACCAATATCGGCATCCTGCTGGCCTTCATCGTCGTCTGCATCGCGGTGATCCGGTTGCGCTACACCCGGCCCGACCTGCCGCGCACCTTCCGCTGTCCCGGTATGCCGTTTGTGCCGCTCATCGGCATCGGCTTCAGCATCTGGTTGATCACCTACCTGCAGTGGGAGACCTGGCTGCGGTTCGCGGCGTGGTTCGTGCTCGGCATGGTCGTCTACTTCGCCTACGGCCGCCGCCACTCCCTCCTCGCCCCGAAACGTCAGTAAAAACTCCCGAAACGTCACTAAAAACTCCCGAAGCGTCAGTAAAAACTCCCGAAACGTCAGTAACAACTCGCGAGCCGTCACTGCGGGTCCGATGCGAGTTCGCGATGACGTTTCGCGGAGAACTGGTGACGTTTCGCGAGGAACTGGTGACGCTTCGCGAGGAACTGGTGACGTTTCGCGGAGAACTGGTGACGTTTCGCGAGGAACTGGTGACGCTTCGCGGAGAACTGGTGACGCTTCGCGAGGATTAAGTGACGTTTCGGCGGGGGACGCGGTAGCGGACGAAGACCGGCACGGCGAGAGCGGCCGCGACGACGCCCACGATCACCAGCACGCCACCGCCCGCGGCCGCCGCGGCCGTGCCGACCATCGCTGCTCCAGCGCCGTGCACCACATCCGCGATGCGTGGGCCACCGGCGACCACCACGATGAACACACCCTGCAGTCGCCCGCGCACGTCGTCATCTGC
Organism: Metallococcus carri; assembly: GCF_011440275.1. Taxonomy (GTDB): domain Bacteria; phylum Actinomycetota; class Actinomycetes; order Actinomycetales; family Dermatophilaceae; genus Metallococcus; species Metallococcus carri. The sequence goes on from NZ_JAAOIV010000002.1 coordinate 210,420, forward strand.
GGCGTCCTGCAGCATCGTGGAGCGGAAGGCCGCCGAGGCCATGTCCGCCGCCCCGGCGAGCACCAGCCCGAGCAGTGCCAACCACAACCACACGTCCGCCGCCCCACGCGCCGCGCCGACGGCGAGGCCGAAGAGCACGATCGAGGCACCCCACCCGACGATCACCACGATCACCGCCAGCCCCTGCCGCTCCACCCGCGACACCCAGCCGGAGAAGATCCCACCCAGCACCGCGCCCGCCGGGATCGCCGCGAAGAGCAGCGCGAACGCCAGGCCACCGTCGACCGGCCCACCGAAGCTCTCGTGCGCGATCTGCGGGAAGAGCGCCCGCGGCATACCGCAGACCATGGCGATGATGTCGACCAGGAAGGACATCAGCAGCACCGGATGCCCGCGCAGGTAGGCCAAGCCCTCGAGCACCGAGCGGACGCCGGCCCGCTGTCCCGGCGCGCCGGTCGGCGGCAGTGGCGGCAGGGTCACCACCGCCCACAGCGTCGCGAAGAGCGAGACCGTGTCGATGAGATACAGCAGCGAATAGCCGAGCACCGGGATCAGCGCGCCACCCACGAGGGGACCGGCGATTGCGCCGAACTGCATCACCGTCATGTTCAACGCGTTGGCCGCCGGCAGTTGATGCGCGGGCAGCAACCGCGGCAGCACCGCGCTGCGCGTGGGCTGGTTGATCGCGAAGAATGCCTGCTGGATGGCGAAGACCACCAGGATCAGCCAGACATTGCGCAGGTCGAGCAGCGCCTGCACGAAGAACACCGCACTCGTGGCGATCAGCCCAATCGTGCTGACCAGCAACAGTTTTCGCCGGTCCATCACATCGGCGAGGGCGCCGCCATACAGCCCGAAGATCACCAGCGGCACCAGCCCGAAGAGACCGGTCAGGCCGACATAGGCCGAGCTGCCGGTGATCGCGTAGATCTGCGCGGGCACCGCGACGACGGTCAGCTGGGCACCGATAACGGTGATGATGTTGGCGCTCCACAACCGCCGGAAGGCGGGGGTCTGCAGCGGCGCGGTGTCGGCGAAGAGCGAACGAAGCCTGCTCACCGCAGTCGCTCACCCCAGGCAATCCCGTTGTCCCGCAATGCCTTCTTCAAGATCTTCCCGCCCGGGTTGCGCGGCAGCGGCTCGTCGCGCACGACGACATACTGCGGGATCTTGTAGTCGGCGATCCGTCCGACGAGCGCGGTCACGATCTGCGCCGGATCCAGGGGTATGCCGGACTCGGGCACCACGAGTGCCCCCACGGCCTCCCCGAGCACCTCGTTGGGGACGCCGATCACGGCGGACTCGCGCACTCCGGGCACCGCAGCGAGGGCGTTCTCGACCTCGACGCAATAGACGTTCTCACCGCCACGCACGATCATGTCCTTGGCCCGGTCGACCAGGCGCAGCGTGCCGTCCGGTGCCATCCGGGCGAGGTCGCCGGTGCGGAACCACCCGTCGCGGAAGGCGTCGGCGGTGGCCTCCGGCCGGTTCCAATAACCGAGGGTCACGCTCGGCGATCGCACCAGCAACTCCCCCACCCCGTCGGCGTCCGGGCGCTCCAGGGCCAGGTCCACCACCAAGGACGGATAGCCGACCGATCCAGCGTGGCTGTCGGCCAGATCAGGGGGCAGGGTGGCACCCAGGCCGGCCGTCTCCGTCATACCGAATCCGTTGGTGCGCAACACTTTTGGGAAGGCCTCGCCAACACGGTGGGCCAGCTCGGGTGACATCGGCGCGCCGCCATAGCCGACGGTCATCAGGTGGGACAGGTCGGTCGTGGCAAAGTCCGGATGGGCGAGCATGAGCGCGTAGATCGCCGGGACGGCCACGAAGGAGGTCACCCGTTCCTCGGCGAGCGCGCGCAACAGGCGCGCGACATCGAAGCGCGGCAGGATCACCGCGGCGCCGCCGGCCGCGAGCACCGGGATGAGCTGGGCGTTGCAGCCGGTGACGTGGAACAGCGGCACGACGATCAGCGTGCGCGGCAGCGGCCCACCGGACGGGCGCAGCCGGGCCGCGGTCTCGCAATAGCTGAGGAAGGCCTCATGCGAGGTGAGCGCGCCCTTGGGATGCCCGGTCGTGCCGGAGGTGTAGAAGATCGCGGCCGGATCGCCGAGCGACGGGGCGGCGGCGAAGGGCTCCCCCGACGGCGCCTCCTCGTCCGGACCGAGCACGATCGCCGCGCCACTGTCGTGCAGCACGTAGTCGATCTCGTCGCGCGCGAAGCGGATGTTCACCGGCACGGCCATCGCCCCGGCGAGTTGCGCACCGAAGAAGGACACGACCCAGTCCGCACCCGCCGGATGCGTGATCGCGACGCGGTCGCCGGCGCGAATTCCCTTGTCGCGCAACCCTCCTGCGAGCGCGCTGGCCCGCTGCCAGAGCTCGCCATAGGTCAACCGCGGCCCGTCGACCTCGACGATCGCCTCCCGCTCCGGGTGCTCCTCGGCGCGGCGGCGCAGCATCGCCACCAGCGACGCGGGCAGGTTGCTGAAATGCGCCACGCCCTGCTCGTCCCGCCATACCCCCTCGGGGTCCGGCAGCGGTTTCGGCACCAGCACGAGGTCGGTCATTCGGCTCCCATCATTGCCGGCCGGTCCTTCAGCGGTATGACGTCCACGGCCACCTTGAGCTTGCTGCCGCCAGACTCGGTGAAGATCACACCCTTGAGCGGCGACACGTCACGGAAATCGCGGCCCCACGCGGTGACGATATAGCGGGAGTCGGCGAAATGGTTGTTGGTCGGGTCCAGGTCGACCCAGTCGCCACCGGGCACGGCGCAGGACACCCAGGCGTGGGTGGCATCCGAGCCGGCGAGCTTGGGCTTGCCGGGCGGCGGTGTGGTCTCGATATAACCGCTCACATAGCGCGCCGGCAGCCCGGCGGCGCGCAGCATCCCGCAGCCCAGGTGGGCGAAATCCTGGCAGACGCCCTGCTTCTCCCCCAGGATCTCGTCGAGCGTCGTGGTGGTCGAAGTCGAGCCCTTGGCGTAGGTGAAGTCGCCGTAGATCAGCCCGTAGACCCCGGCGAGCGCGTCGCCCAGGGGTCGCGCCCGCGGCAGGTGCTCGGCGGCATACGCCCGGACCGCGGGGGTGAGCGCCACCAGACGCGACGGCAGCAGGAAGCCGGTGTCGACCGCGTCCGGCCGGGCGGCGAAGGCGTCGGCGGCCGAGCCAACCGTCCACTCGTTCAGCCGGTCGAGGTCGACCCGCGGCCAGGTGATCGAGACCCGGGAGGTCTTGTCGACCGCGAGCACGGTATGCCGGGTGCGCACCTCCAGGTAGTGCGAATAGTTGCCCCAGAAGTCGGTGTGCTCGGTCAGCACGTCGGCGCCCGGCGACACCTCGATGACATTGGACAGCACCCGCTGGTAGCCGGTCGCGCGCGGCCGCAGGCAGGCGCGACTGTAGGAGGCGGTGACATAGTCCTCGTAGGTGTATTCGGTGCGATGCCGCACCTCGTAACCGCGGGTCGCGTGCAGGTCCTCGCTCACTCGACTTCTCCGTATTCCCAGGCGGTGGCGCTGAACCCGTGCTGTGGCGCCTTGCGCACGAAGAACACGCCGGTGAGCGCGTCGGATAGCTCCCGCCAATCGGTGTTCCAGCCGGCCAGAGCCTCGGCGAGCCGGGCGCGTCCCTCGCCGGACAGCTCGTCGTGGTCGGCGTCGGCCACACTCTGGCGCAGCCCGGCCGCCACCTGCACCAGCTCCGGGTGGCCGAGGTCGGCCAGATCGGACTCCACCCGCTCGGCCTGGAAGCCCACCGAGCGTGGGTTGCTCGGGTCGCGCACGACGAGCTCGAGCAGCAATTGGAAGGGCGTCAAGGTGTCGTGCCGGGCGCCGAGCCGACGGCGGAAGGTGATCACGCTGTCCAGAGTGCGCAGCACCGCCTCGATGATCTGACCCTCCGCGACCGGCGAGCGCTCGTCCAGCACGGTCGCCCGCAGCAGCGCGGTGACCTGCTGGGCCCGCTCGACCCGCCGGCCCAGGTCGAGGAAGGACCAGACCGCGTCGCGGACAGTGTTCTCCGCGCACAGCCCGGCGAACGCGACCAGCGACTCCAGCACCTGGCGCAGCGTGCTCGAGAGCGGCTCGTCGTCCTCGTCGGCGGCGATCGCGTTGTCGAGCCGGGCGAGCACCAGCCAGGTGTCCGGTGACAACAGCTCACGCACCGCGTGGGCCGCGCGCACGCTCTGGCGCACCGACGCCGCGACGCTGCCCTCGAGGCTCTCGTCGGTGAGCACCCGGCGCAGGTCGTCGGCCGGGTGATCGCTGGCCGTCGCCGGTATGCCGGTGATGGTGAGCAGCGCCTGGTGCAGCGTGTGCATCGCGACCTGGCCGGGGGATGCGGCGCGCCCGAAGTGATCGGCCACCAGGTCGTCCACGGTCATCAGCAGGCGAGCGGTGGACTCGGCGCGTTCGGCATACCGGCCGAGCCAGAACAGATCGTCGGCGACGCGCGGCGATAACCCGAGGGTCTCGCCGGCGATGCCGGGCAGGTGGGCCTGCACGGGGTGCAGGTCGATCGCACCGCCGACCTCGGGCTCGGGCGCGGCGACCCAGATGTCCTTGGCGATGCCGCCGAGCGCGTTGGACACCACCAGGCTGTCCGCGTCGACCGACACCCGGCCCAGGCCGCCCGGCATGATCCGGTAGTCCTCACCGCTCGCGACCCCGAAGGCGCGCAGCACCAGCCGTCGCGGCTCCAGGCCGTGGCTGCCGATCACCGGGGTGGTCGACATCGGCAGCGGCTCCTGCACGACGAACCGCCACGGCTCGGCCTCGATCCGGGCCCGCAGGTCGGCCAGTTCACCCGACGAGAGCGTCCACCCGAACCGGGTCGGCTCGCTCGCCTCCCGGCTGATCGGCTTGATCACGCATTCGGCGAGCCGGTCCAGGTCGGCCCGTTCAGCCCCGGTCGCGCCGCACCACCAGGTGCGGGCCACGGGCAGCGTCATCGGTTCGCCGAGCAGCATCCCGCAGGCGTCGTCGAGATAGGGCAGCAGGCCCGGGTTCTCCAGCACGCCGGTGCCGAGCGGGTTCACGACGCTCACGAGTCCGCGGCGGGTCGCCTCCACCAGACCGGGTATTCCGAGCCGTGAGTCACCGCGCAGATCGAGCGGATCCGACCACGCCGCGTCGACGCGACGCAACACCACATCGACCTGCTCGGGCCGCCCGGTCGTGCGCCGCCAGACCTTGCCGTCACGCATCGACAGGTCCTCGGCCTGCACGAGCGGCAGACCGGTGAGCGAGGCGACGAAGGCCTGGTCGAAGGCGGTCTCACTGTCCGGTCCGGGTGAGAGCAGCACGACATTCGGCGCATCGGTGCCCGGTGGTGCGGCTGCGTCCAGGGCGTCGCGGACCAGCCCGAAGAAGCCGCGCAGGCGCGCCAGTGGCGCCTCGCGATAGAGGCGCGGCATCGTCCGGGCGACGATCCGGCGGTCGGCCATCGCATAGCCTGCACCCGATGGCGCCTGGTCACGGTCGTTGAGCACCGTCCAGGTGCCGTCCGCGGCGCGGGCCAGGTCGACCGCGGTCAACACGAGTTGGCGCGGTCCCGCCGTGCGGATGCCGTCGACCACCTGCAGGAAGCCGTCATGGCCGAGCACCACCGCCGGCGGCACGACGCCTTCGGCGAGCAACCGCCGAGCGCCATACAGGTCGGTGAGGATCGCGTCCATCAGCCGGGCGCGCTGCGCCAGTCCCTCGCGCAGCCCCGACCACTCCTGCGCCGAGATGACCACCGGGAGCGGATCGAGGTTCCACCGGCCGCCGCCGGCCGCGGTGGTGCCATAGGTCAGGCCGTCGTCGCGGACATGGCGGCGCACCGCGGCGCGCCGGGTCAGCAGACCTCCGGCACCCAAGGCGTCGATGGCGCCGCGCACCGTCTCGGCGAGTTCGAACGGCGGCGTGCCACCGGTGGGCCCGGCCAATTCGTCGGCCACCGGCGCCGGCGGGCCGTCGACCTGCTCGAGCAAGGCGAGGCGGGCGGCATACCGCTCCCAGACCGCGGACTCGGCCGGCTCGGCGGTCATGACTCCTCCTGGGCCGTCGACGGTATGCCGGGTGAGAAGCGGCGCAGGTCGAGGGTCGTGGGCTGCTCACCACTTCCGTGCCGCACCCGCGCTTCGGTCGCCGGCCAGCCCGAGGTGTCGATGCGGCCGGTGCTGTGCCCGATCGGTTCGAACCGCCCGGCGCGCCGCGACTCGGCCTCGGCGGCGTTGACCGGATAGCGGTCGTAGGCACGGCCGCCGGGGTGCACCACGTGATAGGTGAACCCGCCGAGCGAGCGTTCGTTCCAGCGGTCGACGAGGTCGAAGACCAGCGGCGAGTGCACGCCGATCGTCGGGTGCAGCGCCGACGGCGGCGCCCACGCGCGATAGCGCACTCCCCCGACGTGGGTGTCCGGCGCGCTGCCGGTCCCCGGCGAGCGGCCGCCCCATCCGCTGCCGCTGACCGGCACCAACGGCACCGGTATGCCGTTGCAGGTCACCACATGCCGGCCCTCGACGAGCCCGGTGGCGGCCAGCTGCACCTTCTCCACCGAGGAGTCGACATAGCGCGCGGTGCCGGACTGGCTCACTTCTTCGCCGAGGACATGCCAGGGCTCCACCGCCTGCCGCAGCTCCAGGTGCACCCCGGCGACATCGGTCTCACCGAGCCGCGGGAACCGGAACTCCAAGAAGGGGTCCAGCCAGGTCGGGTCGAAGGGGTGCTGGGGGCCGAGGTAGTCGGTGAGGTCGCTCGCGACTTCACGCAGGTCGGCCGCGACGAAGGCGGGCAACAGGAATCGGTCGTGCAGCCGCGAACCCCAGCGCACGAGCGGCCCGGCATACGGCCGGTCCCAGAAGCGCGCGACCAGTGCCCGCACCAGCAGGGCCTGCACGAGCGACATCTGCGGATGCGGCGGCATCTCGAAGCCGCGCATCTCCAGCAGTCCGAGCCGGCCGCGCTCGGTGCCGGGGGCGTAGAGCTTGTCGATGCAGAACTCGCTGCGGTGGGTGTTGCCGGTGATATCGGTCAGCAGGTGTCGCAGCAGCCGGTCGACCAGCCACGGGCGCACCTCTCCCTCCGCGCTGACGCGCTCGAGCTCGGCGAAGGCGATCTCGAGTTCGTAGAGCGTCTCGTGGCGGCCCTCGTCCACCCGCGGCGACTGGCTGGTCGGGCCGATGAACCGCCCGGAGAACAGATAGGACAGCCCCGGGTGGTGCTGCCAGTAGGTGATCAGGCTGCGCAGCAGGTCGGGCCGGCGCAGCAGCGGTGAGTCGGCCGCGGTCGGCCCGCCGAGGGTGATGTGGTTGCCGCCGCCGGTGCCGGTGTGGGTGCCGTCCAAGTCGAACTTCTCGGTGGTCAGCCGCGACTGCCGGGCGTCCTCGAAGAGCGTGGTGGTGAGCGTCTCGAGTTCGCCCCAGGTCGAGGTCGGCTGCACGTTGACCTCGATCACGCCCGGGTCGGGAGTGACGGTGAGCGTGCGCAGGCGCGGGTCGCCCGGGGGCGGATAACCCTCGAGCACCACCGGTATGCCGACGGCTGCCGCTGCGCTCTCGACCGCGCCGATCAGGGCGACCGCGTCGTCGAGTTCGGCCAGGGGCGGCAGGAAGACAAAGAGGTGACCCTCGCGCTCCTCGACGGTCAGCGCAGTGCGTGGAGCCTCGTCGATATCCACCTCCTGAGCCGGCGGAACCTCTTGTGCCGCAACGGGTTCGGCCGCCGGCAGGGGACCGCGGGCCGCGAACGGCGATGCCTCCGGCTGGTCCGGCCCCTCGGTCCAGGAGATCGAACCGAGCGGCAGCCGCAAACCCATCGGCGAGGTGCCCGGGGTCAGGAAGAGGTGCGCACGGCGGGTGCGCCAGCGGGTGGTCCCCCATCCGTCACCGTCGGGAGCGACGAAGACCGGCACGACCCAGCCGGTGGGCAGGCCGGGCTGCTCGTCGAGGGCGGTCACCCGGTCGGCCCGCGGATCGGTCGGGTCGACGTCGTCGCCCGGCCGCTCGCCCGCCGGTTGCCGCAACTCACCGAGCCACGCGTTCACCCGGTCCTCGTAGGCCGGCTGCGGGACGTCGGCCGGTATGCCGAGCCGGCTGGCGATCTCGTGGGTCAGTCGCCGGACTGTCTCGGCCGCGGCGACCGACCCCGGCTCGAGGCGCGGCTCGCCCCACGGATCGTCCAGCAGGTCCGGGTCGCGCCACAACGGCGCGTCGTCGGTGCGCCACAGCAAGGCGATCTGCCAGCGAGGCAAGGGCTCACCGGGATACCACTTGCCCTGGCCGTGGTGGACCAGACCCTTCGGGGCCCACCGGGGGCGCAGTCGGGCCGCCAGCTCGCGGGCCCGCTCGCGCTTGTCCTCACCGTCGGCCGCGGTCTCCCATTGCGGGGTCGCGGTGTCGTCGACCGAGACGAAGGTCGGCTCACCACCCATGGTGAGGCGCACGTCGCCGTCGGCGAGCAACCGATCGACATGCTGCCCGACCGACTGCACCCGCTGCCACTGGTCCTCGGTGTACGGCTTGGTCACCCGCGGGTCCTCGAAGATCCGGGTGACGGAGTTCTCGAAGGCGAAGCTCACCTCCACCGGGGCGGTCGCACCGGTGATCGGCGCCGCGCTGGAGGGATGCGGGGTGGCGCACAACGGGATGTGACCTTCACCGGCGAACAGCCCCGAGGTGGCGTCCAGCCCGAGCCAGCCGGCGCCCGGCACGTAGACCTCGGCCCAGGCGTGCAGGTCGGTGAAATCGGCGCTTGGCCCATTCGGCCCGTCCAGCGATTCCTGGTCGGCGGTGAGCTGCACCAGATAGCCGGACACGAAGCGGGCCGCCAGCCCGCGCTGCCGCAGAGCCGACACGAGCAGCCAGGCGCTGTCGCGGCACGAACCGATCGCCGAGTCCAGCGACTCCTGCGGTGTCTGCACCCCCGGCTGCATCCGCACCGTGTAGCCCACCGCGTCGTGCACCGCCCGGTTGGCCGCGACCAGCCAGTCGACGATCCGCATCGGCGTGGCCGGCACCGGGATGTGCTCGTCCACCCAGGCCCGCACCCGCTCGCTCGGGCCGCTGCCCTCCGCGCCGTCGTCCACCGGGCGCAGATAGGGCTCCAGGTCGGCCCGCAACTCCGGCGGATAGCTGAAGGGGAAGGTCTCGGCATACTCCTCGACGAAGAAGTCGAAGGGGTTGATGACCGTCATGTCCGCGACCAGGTCGACGCAGATGTCGAGCTCGCTGACCCGCTCGGGGAAGACCAGTCGGGCGAGATAGTTGCCGAAGGCGTCCTGCTGCCAGTTGATGAAGTGATCGGCCGGCGACACCGTCAGCGAGTACGCCTGGATCGGCGTGCGGCTGTGCGGCGCCGGTCGCAGCCGGACCACATGGGGATGGACGGTGACCGGTTCGGCGAACCGATAGGTCGTTCGGTGATGAAGCGCTACCCGGATCGTCACCCGCCCAACCCTAGGCGTCCGACCGCCAGTTCGGCGGGTCGGTATGGCGAAGTGCCTGATCGGCGCCCGAGAAGGTGCGCACCGGGCCCGGCGCGGTGAGCGGTCCTTCGAAGCGGACGGTCACCCGGCCCAGGCCGCTGCCCCACACCCACCCGGGGCCGTGGTCGTCGTGCTCGACGTCCTCGCCGGGATTCCACCGGGCGGTATGCCGGCCGTACTGCGCGTCCTCGTCGGCCTGTTCGTCCACCGGCCGCTGCGGGTCGGGTGCCGGCCCGTCCAACTCTTCGAAGAGCAGCCGCTCCTGAGCATGGGCCGACAGCCCCGCCACGCCGACACCGATGAGCCGCAGCCCGCCACCGATATCGGCACCGGCGAGCAACCGCCGGGCGATCGCGAGGATCGCGGCCGGGTCGCCGGTCGGATGGGTGAGGGTCTCCGAGCGGGTCATCGTGGTGAAGTCGTGGTGGCGCAGCTTGAGCGTGACGGTGCGCGCGAAGCTGCCGTGCTCGCCGAGGCGGGCGGTGACGCGTTCGGCGAGGCTGGCGAGCTCGCGGTCCAGGCGGGCCCGGTCGACCACGTCGACGGGGAAGGTCTCCTCAGCCGAGATGCTCTTGGCCTCCCGCTCGGTGACCACGGCCCGGTCGTCGCGGGCCTGCGCGAGCTGCGCCAGTCCCCCGCCGTGGGCTTCGCCGAAGATGCTCACCAGGTCGGCGCGTTCGAGGCGTTGCAGGTCGGCGACCGTTTCCACGCCGAAGGTGCGCAGCCGGGTGGCGGTGACCGGGCCGACTCCGGAGAGCACCCGCACCGGCAGCGGCGCGAGCAGGTGCAGCTCCTGTCCCGGAGGCACCACCACCAGACCAGCCGGCTTGTCCAGGTCGGAGCCGATCTTGGCCAGCATCTTGGACGAGGCGAGGCCGGCGGATGCGGTCAGCCCACCGGTCTCCACCCGGATCCGGTCGAGCAGCGCGCGCACCACCGTCTCGAGGGCGTCGGTGCTCAGGTCGAGGTCGCCCGCTTGCAGGTCGACATACGCCTCGTCGATCGAGACCTGCTCGACGACCGGCGACAGCTCGTGCAGCAACTCCATCACCACGGCGCTGGTGCGCCGGTAGGCCGCGCCGCGTGGATAGAGGAAGGCGGTGCCGGCCGGGCAGCGCCGGCGAGCTTCGGCAGTAGGCATGGCAGAGCGGGCGCCAAAGGCCCGGGCCTCGTAGGAGGCGGTCGCGACCACGCCGCGTGGGCCGATGCCGCCGACCACCACCGGCTTGCCGCGCAGGCTGGGCTTGTCGCGCTGCTCGACGGCGGCGAAGAAGGCGTCGAGGTCCAGGTGCAGGATGCTGGCCGTCGAACGCACCCGAGCATCCTCGCACCGCGCGACGGCGCCGGGCCGGTCAGCCGACCGTGCGGTGGATGAGCAGCGGCAGCACGTGCGTGGCGCCGGCTTCCCGCAGCGTCGCCGCGGCCACGGTGACCGGCCAGCCGCTGGTGCTGGCGTCGACGACGAGCAGGACGCTGCGGCCGGCCACCTCGGGCGGCTCGCTCGCAGCCATCGCCTGTCGCCAGTGCGCGGCCTCGTCGGCCGACGCGAGATCGGGCGGGGCCGGCTCGACCGTCCAGTCGCCGCGATCGAGCCGGCCCACCGTGGCCAGCTGGTCGGCCAGTGAGGTGGTGAGCTGCGGGTGGCCGGCCACCGGCAGCGCTACGACCAGGTCGGGACGCTGCGCCCAGCTGTCCTTCCAGCCGGCGAGCTGACCGACGGCGTGTTCGGCCAGCTCGTCCGGCACCGGCCCGTCGGTGCGCAGCGGACCGGCGAGCAGCTCGCTCCACTCGGGTGCGTCGGCGTGCACCAGCACCCGCCCGGGCTCGGCCGCCAGGGCGGCGGGGATGCGCCCGCGCGCACCGAAGGCACCGCCCGGCCACATCTTGCGCGGCTCGAGCTCGAGGCTGCCGCGGCGCAGAGTGGCGCGCACGCCATCCATCGCCGCCCGGTCGGGCGCGGCGGCCAGCGGCTCGGGCAGGCCGCCGAGACAGACCGAGCATCGCCCGCACGGCGCCGCGGTCGGGTCGTCCAGCGACTCCTGCAGCAGCTGCATGAGGCAGGCCTCGCCACGGACGTAGCGGCGCATGATGTCGGCTTCGCGCCGCCGAGTCGCGAGCACGCCGTCGTAATGCTCCTGATCGAAGGTCCAGTCCCGGCCGGTCGCCACCCAGCCGTCCGGGGTGCGCTCGACGACCTCGTCCACCGCGAGCTGTTTGAGCAGCAGCTCGGTGCGGGTGCGGCGGATGCCGGTCTCGGCCTCCAGGGCGGGCACCGACATCGGTCCCTCGGCCGTGCCCAGCGTCGCGAGCAGGCGCTCGACCTGGTCGGGTTTGGGGATGGTCGCGGTGGCGAAATAGTCCCAGACCGATTCGTCCGCCGCCGAGGGCAGCAGCGCCACCAGCGCATGGTCGATGGCGCGGCCGGCACGGCCCACCTGCTGGTAGTAGGACACCGGCGAGGGCGGCGAGCCCACGTGCACGACGAAACCCAGATCGGGTTTGTCGTAGCCCATGCCGAGCGCCGAGGTGGCGATCAGGGCCTTGAGTTCGTTCCGCCGCAAGGCTTCCTCGGCCCGCACCCGCTCGTCCGGGTCCAGTCCCCCGGTGTATGCCGCCACCGGGCACCGGTCACCGTGCACGGCCCGGATCGCTTCGGTCAGGCGCTGCGCGTCGGCGACGGTGAGGGTGTAGACGATCCCGCTGCCGGGCAACTCGGGCAGATGCTGCACCACCCAGGCGAACCGCTGCAGCGGGTCGAGCATCGGAGTCACCGTGAGTTGCAGGCTGCTGCGCGCGAGCGGGCCACGCAGGATCGTCGTCTGCTCACCGAACTGCGCCGCGACATCGGCCACCACGCGCTCGTTGGCGGTCGCGGTGGTGGCGAGCACCGGCGTGTCGGGGTTGAGCCGGCGCAGCAGGTCGGTCACCCGGCGATAGTCAGGGCGGAAGTCGTGACCCCAGTCCGACACCGAATGCGCCTCGTCAACCACCACCAGACCGAGCCGGCCGGCCAGGGCGTCGAGCACGCGTTTGCCGAAGGTCGGATTGGCCAACCGCTCCGGGGAGACCAGCAGCACGTCGATCTCGCCGGCGAGCAATGCCTGCTCGATCACCTCCCAGTCACCGAGGTTGGCACTGTTGAGTGTCGCGGCGACCAGCCCGGCCCGCTCGGCGGCGGCGACCTGGTCGCGCATCAGCGACAGCAGCGGCGACACCACGAGCGTGGGACCCGCTCCGGCCGCCCGCGACCGGGCGGTCGCCATCCAATACACCGCCGACTTGCCCCAGCCGGTCGCCTGCACCACCAACACGCGGGCACCCGGGTGCCCCAGCGCCTCGAGCGCCTCGCCCTGCCCGTCGCGCAACTGCGCATCCGGCCCGGCGAGGGCGGTGAGGACACGGTCGGCCGCGGTGATCGTCATACCGCCAGCCTGACAGCAGGGTCCGACAACGCGGTCAGCCGCGCTTCTTGGCCGCCTTCTTCGCGGCGCGCTCGGCGAGGGCCTGCCGGTCGAGCTCGGCGGCCTCCTCGATCGTCGGCGCCGTGCCGCCGAGCCGGTGCGGCAGGAACCGCAACTCCTCCCCGGTGAGCGCCGGGTAGTCGGCCTGCGCCTTCTCCAGCATCTGCTGCATCACGGTCTTGAGTTCGGCGGTGCCGGTCGCCGCGTCGACATCGGCGAAGTGCATCGGCTCGCCGACCGTGAGGCTGATCGGTATGCCGGTGCGCCCCATCCGCCGCTTCACGCCCTTGGTCCACACGCGCTGCGAACCCCAGACCACGAGGGGCAGCACCGGCACGCCGGCCTCCTGGGACATGCGCACTGCGCCGGTCTTGAACTCCTTGAGCTCGAACGAGCGCGAGATGGTCGCCTCGGGGAAGACGCCGACGAGTTCACCCTCGCGCAACTCCCTGACCGCCTCACGGTAGGACCCCGCCCCGGCGGCCCGGTCCACCGGGATGTGCCCCATGCCGCGCAGCAACGGGCCGGCGACCGGGTTGGCGAAGACTTCCTTCTTGGCCATGAACCGCACCTTGCGCCCCACGTCGTGGAAGGGATAGCCGGCGTAGGCGAAGTCCATGTAGCTGATGTGGTTGATCGCCACCACCGCTCCGCCGGTCCGCGGGATGTGCTCGGTGCCGAGGCGGGTGATCCGCAGGCCCTGGGCCTTGAACAGTCCGAGGGCGGTGCGAATGATCGGGGTATAGACCGGCTCCATGGCGCCCAGACTATGGGATCGGCACTGCCGCCGGGCGGGTGTCCGATACCTCAGGTACCGAACACCCGCCCGCCGCGGTCAGTTGCGTCCCGCGTCGTCTCCGCGGCCGCCACCGTCGCGCAGCCGCCGGATCCGATCGGCGACCGAGTCGTCCGCGGACGAGCCGTCGTTCCAGCCGGCCTGTCGGTTGCCCTCGCCGGGATATTCGGCACCGGTGTGCTGGTCACCCTGGCCGAACTGGCCCTGCTGACCGGGGCGCGCACCGTCCTCATAGCGCTGACCACCCTCGGCGAACTGGCCACCCTGCTGGTCGTCATAGCGCTGCCCGCGGTACTGCTGGTCGTCATAGCGCTGGCCGCCCTCGGCGAACTGGCCGCCCCGCTGATCGTCATACCGCTGGCCCTGCTCGCCGTATGCCGCGTCGTGGCCCTGGGCCGGTTGGCCCTCACCCTGCCATTGCGGGTCGCGGGTGTCGCCGGGGCGGAATCCGCCGCGCTCGTCCTGCTGGACCTGCTCGAACCCGCTGCGCGGTGTGCCCTGACCCGGCAGGGGCTCGTTCCACGCGGTGCCGTTGTCGGCGTTCCCGGCGCCGACGGCGCTGGCGCCGCCCTGGCGACCACGGTCGGCATACCCCTGCGAGTCGTCATCGGAACGCCGCTCGTCGTATGCCGAGCCGCCGAGGCCACGCTCGTCGCGGCCCGAGCCGCTCGCGTGCCGCGGCGAGTTGGGTTCACCATCGTCGAGGCGGTTGCCCTCGGAGTCGGTGCGCACATCGGGGTCGATCGCGTCCGCGCGACGCAGTGCGTCGTCGTGCTCGGAGCGCACCCGGCCGGCCCGCTGCTCGTCCTGCGCGGCGCGCCGCTCGGCCTCGTCGGCGATCCGGGCGTGCTCGTCAGCGGTGGCCCGCGCCTGCTGCGCCTCATGCGCGGACACCTCGGCCTGCTGCTCGCGCTCAGCCACGCGCGGTGCCTTGCTGGTGGCGTCCTCTCGCAACTCGGCCGCCTCCTCCCGGTGGGCTTCCTTGCGACGCTTGCCGGCCAGGGTCGCGATGAGCGCGATCAGGGCGAGCACGATCACCACCGCGACGATGATCCAGATCACCGTGTTGGAATTCATGGACACTCCTTGAAGGTTCGATGCCCGCCGTTCCGGGCATTCCTGCGCTCGACGCTAGTCCTCGGGCGGCCCGAGGCGGCGTGTCCGGGTCGGTGGATTAGCTATGGATCGGCTGTCAGTGGGCCCGCGTCGCCCAGAGCGCCACCGCCGACGCCGCCGCGACATTGAGCGAGTCGACCTCTCCGCGCATGGGGATGGACACCACATCACTGACCACTGACAGGGTCCGCCGGGACAGGCCATCGCCTTCGGTGCCGAGCACCAAGCACAGTCGCTCGCCGGGCGCCGCAGCCAGTTCGTCGAGGGAGATCGCGTCCTTCGACAGGGCGAGCGCGGCCACCCGCCAGCCGAGTTCGCGCAGTCGGGTGACGGCGTCGGGCCATGGTTCGATCCGGGTCCAGGGCACCTGGAAGACCGTGCCCATGGAAACCCGCACGCTGCGCCGGTAGAGCGGGTCGGCGCACCGTGGCGTGACAAACACCGCATCCACTCCGATCGCCGCTGCCGACCGGAAGATCGCCCCGACATTGGTGTGGTCAACGACATCCTCGATCACGAGCAGCCGTCCGCTGGCCGGCACGAGGTCCTCCCACACCGGCAGGACCGGCCGGTGCATGCTCGCCATCGCCCCGCGGTGCAGGTGAAAGCCGGTCATCGCCTCCAGCACGGCCGGGTCCCCGACATACACCGGTATGCCGTCCGCCTCGGCTGCCGCGACCAGGTCACCGAGGTCGTCCAGCCAGCGGGGCGCCATCAGGTAGGAACGCGGGCGATGCCCGGCCGCGAGGGCGCGCCGGATGACCTTCTCCGATTCGGCGAGGTAGAGCCCCTGCTCGGGTTCGAGGACGCGGCGCAGCGCGACATCGGTGAGCCCGAAATAGTCCCGCAGCCGTTCGTCGCGGGGGTCGGTCACGGTGATCGGCACGGGCGTCAGCCTAGGTCGCGGCGATCCGACGACCACAGCGTGTGCGGATGCCGGCCTCGGTCGCGGCTGTCGAAGCAGTCAGGAGACGATCGCGCGGACGATGACCACCGCGCCCGCGGTCGCGGCGAGCACCAGGACGGCGCGGCGCATGGCGGCTTCCGGCATACGACGACGCAAGGGGACGGCGAGCGCCGAACCGGCGACCACGAAGGGCACCCAGGCCAGGCCCACCACGATTTGGTCGTGGCGCAGCTGACCACCGACGGCCAAACCCAGCAGCGCCGTCGCCGCTCCCACGACGAAGAACATCGCGAGCGTGGAGCGGATCCGGCTGGCGCGTTCGTGCTGCAGGACGAGCCCGAGGAACGGTCCGCCGATCGAGGCAGCCGTGCCGCTGATCCCGGTGATCGCGCCCGCGGCGAGCGCGCCACCCGGCGTGGGGCGCAGGTCGACCGCCCAGAGCGAGCCGGCGACGCCCGCCAGCACCAGCACGCCGACGATCAGCGCGATCGCCGACGACGAGGCGTGCGCGACCAGCCACACCCCGACCGGCATCAGCGCGACCCGGCCGCCGATCGCCCACCACCAGTGTTGCCAGTCCACATCGCGCGGACCGCTGATCAGCTCCCATGCCGGCAGCGCGAGCGAGGTGACGAGCATGGCGCCCGGCAGCAGGTCGGGCGCGATGAGCACCATGAACGGCACCGCCACCACCGCCAGGCCGAAGCCGACCACCGACTGCACGAGCGCACCGAACGCGATGATCAGGCCCAGCACCACGATCGGCACCAGGTCGTGCTCGGCGATCACTTGGTGAGCAGCCAGACGACGGTCACGACGCCGACGATGACGATGAAGGCGCGCAGCACGTTGGGGTGCAATCGTCGCCCGACGCGGGCGCCGATGACGCCGCCGATGAGCGAGCCGGCCGCGATCAGTCCGGCCACCGCCCAGTCGACCTTGTCCAGCGCGATGACCAGGAAGGTGAGGGCGGCGACCGCGTTGACGATCGTGGACAGCACATTCTTCAGGCCGTTGATGCGCTGCAGCGGTGCAGCCATCAGCACGCTCATCAGCCCGATCAGCAGCACGCCCTGGGCGGCGCCGAAGTAGCCGCCATACACGCCCGCGCCGAAGACACCGAGGCCGAGCGCGACCCGCCGGCCGGTGCTCTCGTGATCGGCGTGGTGCGCCTTGGCCCACTGCTGCAGGCGCGGCCCGGCGATCACCAGCACGATGCCGAGCAGGATCAGCACCGGCACGATCGCGTCGAACGCCGAGGCGGGCAGCCAGATCAGCAGCAGTGCACCGGTGATCGCACCGAGGAAGGACATGGGCGCGAGGCGGCGGATGTCCGCGCCGGCGCCGGCGAGTTCTTTGCGGTAGCCGATCGTGCCGGAGATGCCACCGGCGACCAGCCCGAGGGAGTTGGAGACATTGGCCGCCACGGCCGGATAGCCGAAGGCCAGCAGCGTCGGGAAGGTGACCAGCGTGCCCGAGCCGACGATGGTGTTGATGGTGCCGGCCGCCATACCGGCCAGCAGGATCAGCAGCGCATGGGTCAGGGTCACCGGGCCACGGTAGCGATCCGGCAGGGCGCCGATCGCACCCGTCTCAGGCTGGGCTCAGCGCGCGGCGCGGGCGCTCCACCGGTCGCCGTGCCGCTGCAACTCCAGCGGCGTGTCGAAGGCCCGGGAGAGGTTCTCCGCGGTCAAGGTCGTCTCGATCGGGCCCTGCGCCACGACCTGGCCGTCGCGCAGCAGCAGCAGGTCGGTGAAACCGGGCGGGATCTCCTCGACATGGTGGGTGACCAGCACCAGCGCGGGCGCGTCGGTGTCCTGCGCCAGGTCGCCGAGGCGGCGCACCAGGTCTTCCCGCGCGCCGAGGTCGAGGCCCGCCGCCGGCTCGTCGAGCAGCAGCAACTCGGGGTCGGTCATCAGCGCGCGGGCGATCTGCACCCGCTTGCGCTCACCCTCGCTCAACGTGCCGTAGCGCCGGTCGAGCAGGTGGCTCGCGCCGAGCTGGTCGAGCAACTCGGCCGCCCGCTCGTGGTCGAGCGAGTCGTACTCCTCGCGCCACCGTCCGACGATGCCGTATGACGCGGTGACCACCACATCACGCACGAGCTCGTCACCGGGGATGCGCTCGGCGATCGCGGCCGATGCCAGGCCGATGCGGGGGCGCAGCTCGAAGACGTTGACCGCGCCGAGCACCTCACCGAGCACGCCGGCGACTCCGGTCGTGGGGTGCATGCGCGCGGAGGCGATCTGCAGCAGCGTGGTCTTGCCGGCACCATTGGGCCCGAGCACGACCCAGCGCTCGCCCTCCTCGACCTCCCAGCTGACCTGATCGAGCAACGACTTGTCGCCACGGACAACACTCACCTCGGCGAGAGCCAGCACATCGCTCATGGCCCCAGACCCTATCCGCCTACCATCGTGCGGTGACCTGCCTGCCCGCCTCCGTGCGCCTCAGCCTGTGGGTGACTGCCGCCTGGTCCGGCCGGTGCACCCCGCCCGAGGCGCTCACCCGCGCCCTGCCCGATATCGACGACGTCAGCGGGGCGGTGGACCGGCTCGAGTTGTGGCCCGCGCTCGGTGAGCAGGTGTTGTTGTGCGCGCTCCCCCACCCGGGCCAGCCCGAAGCCCTCCCGCGCGGGTCGTCGGCCTTCGTCGGCGCCGCGGTCGACGCCGGCGAATGCGTCTACGTGCCCTCCCTGGGCGGAGCGCTGGTGCCGGTGGTGTCGGCATACGGCTCCAGCCAGGAGCCGGGCTGGCAGATCGAGCTGACGGCCTATGACACCGATCCGGTGCCCCTGCACCGTGTCGAGATGCTGACGCCCTCGGAGATCGAGCGGGGACTGCTGGAGCAGATCCGCTCTGCCACAACGGAACTCGACGACCTCGAGGTCGTCCCGTGGAGTGGCGCGCGATCGCGCGAGTCGGTCTCGCAGGTGGACCTGTCGTGGTCCCTCCCCGCCGGTATGCCGGGGCGTGCCGTGGCCGTGGTGCAGCGCGCGGCGCTCATCGCCCAAGCCTGCGAGGCCGCCACGAATGACGACCTGCCCGGGTCCGCCGCGGCGCATTCGGCACGGGCGGCGGTGCTGCGACGGCTCGAGGTCGCGGCCGATGCCGCCCTGGCCGACGCGACCAACCTGGCCGCGCTCACCATCGCCGGTCACCGAACGGCGTTGTCGCACTAGGCGTTTCGCCCTACTGCCAGGCGTCGACGACCTCGCGGTAGACCTGCAGGGTGCGCTGGGCGATCGCGTCCCAGGCGAACTCCCGCTCGGCCCGGCGGCGGCCGGCGACGCCCCGTCGGCGGGCCTCGGCCGGGTCGGCGACGGCGGCGTTGAGTGCCTCGGCGAGGTCGGCGACGAACCGGTCGGGGTCGACCGGGGTGCCGGTGCCGTCGGTGACCTGCTCGATCGGCACCAGCCAGCCGGTCTCGCCGTCGGCCACGACCTCGGGGATGCCACCGGTCGCGGTGCCGACCACCGGCGCCTCGCAGGCCATCGCCTCGAGGTTGACGATGCCGAGCGGTTCGTAGACCGACGGGCAGACGAAAACCGTTGCGGCCGAAAGGATTCCGATGATCTCGGCGCGCGGCAGCATGTCGGCGATCCAGACCACCCCGTCGCGTTCACCGCGTAGGGTGTCGACCAGCCCTTCGACCTCGGCGAGGATCTCCGGGGTGTCGGGCGCTCCCGCGCAGAGCACCAATTGCACCGCTGGGTCGAGTGAGCGCGCGGCACGCAGCAGATAGGGCAGGCCCTTCTGCCGGGTGATCCGGCCGACGAAGACCACGCTGGGGCGGTCGGGGTCGATTCCCTTGGCGCGCAACGCTTCTCGCGCAGTCTCGGAGTCGTCGCGCCGCCACAGTTCGGAGTCGATGCCGTTGTGCACGACCCGCACCTTGGCCGGGTCGAGGTCGGGATAGCTGGCCAGCACATCCCGGCGCATGCCGTCGCTAACCGCGATCACCGCCGCCGCGTGCGCGTAGGCCGTGCGCTCGACATACGAGCTGATCGCATAGCCGCCACCGAGCTGCTCGGCCTTCCACGGGCGCAGCGGTTCGAGGCTGTGCGCGGTGACGACATGCGGGATGTCGTGCAGCAGCGAGGCGAGCTGGCCGGCCATGTTCGCATACCAGGTGTGCGAGTGCACCAGCGTGGCGCCGGCGCAGTCCTGGGCGATCGGCAGATCCACCCCGAGCGTGCGCAAGGCGGCATTGGCCTCGGCGAGCTCGGGCAGCTCGGCATACCCGAAGGTGTCCGGCTCCCGCACCGGCTCACCGAAGGCCCGCACCATCGTCTGCTGCCCATTGGCGCGCAGCGCGCGCACCAGCTCGGCGACGTGCACTCCGGCTCCGCCATAGATATTCGGTGGGTACTCCTTGGTGACCACGTCGACCCGCATGGAGCGACGCTATCGCTCCCGCACCGTGGAACGGCAGGCCTGTTCTCTCGCCACGCCCGGTCGCTCACCGTAGGTTGGGCTCCATGGTTGCGCGCTCAGGACCCAGGATCCTCGCCATCGTGCTCGCCGGCGGCGAGGGCAAACGACTGATGCCCCTCACGCGTGACCGGGCCAAGCCGGCGGTGCCCTTCGGTGGCGTCTACCGGCTGATCGACTTCGCCCTGTCCAATCTGGTCAACAGCGGCTACCTCAAGATCGTCGTGCTCACGCAGTACAAATCGCACAGCCTCGACCGGCATGTCACCAAGACCTGGCGGATGTCGACGATGCTCGACAATTACGTGGCTCCCGTGCCCGCGCAGCAGCGCCGCGGCAAGCAGTGGTTCTCCGGCTCGGCGGACGCGATCTACCAGAGCCTCAACCTGATCCAGGACGAGCGACCCGACATCGTGGTGGTCGTCGGCGCCGACCATGTCTACCGGATGGACTTCAGCCAGATGGTCGATCGGCACCTCGAGTCCGGCGCCAAGGCGACCGTCGCGGCGATCCGGCAGCCGATCTCGCTGGCCGACCAGTTCGGCGTCATCGAGCTCACCGGCGACGGCAGCGGGCGCATCGGCGCCTTCCGCGAGAAGCCGTCCGACCCGGTGGGGCTCGCGGACAACCCGGAGGAGATCCTCGCCTCGATGGGCAATTACGTCTTCGACGCGGACGCGCTGGTCGAGGCGGTCACCCACGATGCCGAGCTCGCCGACAGCAATCACGACATGGGCGGCGACATCATCCCCGCCTTCGTCGGCAATGGTGAGGCGCATGCCTACGACTTCCGCGACAACGAGGTGCCCGGCGCCACCGACCGCGACCGCGGCTACTGGCGCGATGTCGGGACGCTGGACTCCTATTTCGACGCGCACATGGACCTGATCTCGATCCACCCGATCTTCAATGTCTACAACTACTCCTGGCCGATCCGCACCGACCCCGGCTACTTCCCGCCGCCGAAGTTCGTCTACGGCGCATCGGACTCGATGGGCTTCGCGGTGAGCTCGATGGTCGGGCCCGGCTGCATCGTCAGTGGCTCCACCATCCACAACTCGGTGCTGTCCCAGAACGTCCACACCCATTCCTTCGCCGAGGTGACCGACTCGGTGCTGCTCGACAATGTCGACATCGGCCGCGGCTGCCGGATCCACCACGCGATCATCGACAAGGACGTCACGATTCCCGAGGGCGTGGACGTCGGCATCGACCACGACTACGACCGGGCACGCGGCTTCACCGTCACCGACTCCGGCTTGGTCGTCATCGGCAAGGGAGCGGTCGTCACCTCGTGAAACCCGTTGTGCCCGGGCGCCGTCCGCTAGGCCTCAGCCAGCCGGGACTGCTCGTCACCGATGTCGACAGCACGGTGATCGAGCAGGAGGTCATCGAGCTTCTCGCCGCGTATGCCGGATCGCAGGACGAGGTCGCCCGCGTCACCGAGAGTGCCATGCGCGGTGAGCTGGACTTCGCCCAGAGCCTGCACGCCCGGGTGGCCACCCTGGCCGGCCTGCCGGTCGAGGTCTTGGACCGGGTGACGGCCGAGGTGCGCCTGTCCCCCGGCGCCGAAACCCTCTTCGCCACGGTGAGCCAGCACGGCTGGCCGACCGGTCTGGTCTCGGGTGGCTTCGCCGAGATCGTGCAACCGATCGCGGACCGGCTCGGGGTGCGCCACGTGCGCGCCAACCGCCTCGAGGTGTCCGACGGCAAGCTCACCGGCCGGGTCCTCGGCGAGGTCGTCGACGCCGCCGAGAAGGAACGGATGCTGCGCGGCTGGGCGAGCGCGGACGGCATACCGCTGGAGCGCACGGTCGCGGTCGGTGACGGAGCGAACGACCTGCTCATGCTGGGCGCGGCCGGACTCGCGGTCGCCTGGCGGGCCAAGCCCGTGGTGCGCGCCCAGGTGCGCCACAACATCGAGGCGAGTCTCGCCGAGGTGTTGACCCTGCTCGGAGTGCCCCGGAAGGACTGGGCCGAAGCCTCCCTAGAATCCGGTCATGCCCAAGGCTGAAACACGATCCCTGCTCATCATCGGCGGCGCCGAGGACAAGGTGGGCCGGGTGACCGTGCTGCGGCGGTTCGTCCGCCTCGCCGGCGGGCGGCGGGCGCGCATCTGCGTCATCCCGACCGCGTCGTCGGTGCCGGACGAGGTCGTCGAGGTGTATTCGACGGTCTTCTCCCGTCTCGGGTGTGCCGAGGTGTCCGCGGTCAATCCCCGCACCCGGGTGGAGAGCTCCAGCGAAGACCTGGTGCGGCAGGTGGACGAGGCGACCGGGGTCTTCCTCTCCGGCGGCAACCAGCTGAAGCTGTCCCAGCTGATCGTCGGCACTCCGCTCGGCGAGGCACTGCTGCGCGCACACGATCGCGGCGCCGTCGTCGCGGGCACCTCGGCCGGCGCCTCGATCATGAGCCAGTTCATGATCTCGATGGGCGACGAGGGCGTGACGCCGCGCCAGCGCTCCAGCCAGCTCACCGCCGGGCTCGGTCTGCTGCCCGGCGTGATCATCGACCAGCACTTCGACCAGCGGGCCCGCTATGGCCGGCTGCTGTCGCTCGTGGCCGGCTCGCCGTCGCTGCTCGGCATGGGCATCGACGAGGACACCGCCGCCGAGATCACCGATGGTGAGCAGCTGACCGTGGTCGGCTCCGGCGCGGTCTTCGTCGTCGACGCGCGGCGCGCGACCACCGACGCGCACGAGGCCCGCCGGGATGCGCCGCTGCTCGTGAGCGGGGCCGTCGTGCACACCCTGCCGTTCGGCGCCACCTTCGACCTGCGCACCGCGACCCTCACCGACTTCGTCGAGAAGTATGCCGACCTCGCCGTCGCCGCCGGCCGGGATCGGCACGACACCGCCGCCGCGGCCGCGGCGCTGCGGCACTGAAGGAGGCTCGATGAGTGAGGAACACGCCGCTCCCGATCTGCGGATCGAGAGCAGCCGGGTGTACCGCGGGCCGAATGTCTGGTCCTACGAGCAGGCGATCCACCTGGTGGTCGATCTGGGCTCGCTGGAGGACTTCCCCACCGACCGGCTGCCGGGCTTCACCGACGCCCTGCTGAGGTTGTTGCCCGGGCTGGAGAGCCACACCTGCAGCCGCGGCGTGCGCGGCGGTTTCGTCGAGCGGCTGCGCGATGGCACCTGGCTGGGCCATGTCGCCGAGCATGTCGCCCTGCAATTGCAGCAGGAGGCCGGCCACGACCTGCGCCGCGGCAAGACCCGCGGGGTGCAGGGCCGCCGCGGCGTCTACCACGTGATCTACGGCTTCACCGACGAGCGGGTCGGCCTGGCCGCCGGAGAACTCGCGGTGCGGCTGGTCAACCATCTGGTGAGCGCCGAGGAGGGTTTCGACTTCCCGGCCGAGCTGGAGGCCTTCCTCGCCCGCGCCGCCCGCTATGCCTTCGGGCCCTCGACCGCGGCCATCATCGAGGAGGCCGTCAGCCGGGATATCCCCTACACCCGGCTCAACGGCGCCTCGCTCGTGCAACTCGGCCAAGGCGTCCACGCCCAGCGGATCCGGGCCACGATGACCTCGCGCACCTCGGCGCTCGCCGTGGATATCGCGGGCGACAAGAACCTCACCGCCACGCTGCTCGGCTCGGCCGGCCTGCCCGTGCCCAAGGCCGAGACGGTGCGCAGCGCCGACGGTGCGGTGGCCGCAGCGCGACGGATCGGTTTCCCGGTCGTCGTCAAGCCATTGGATGGCAACCACGGGCGCGGGGTGTGCCTCGACCTGCGCGACGAGGAGCAGGTGCGGGCCGCCTTCCCGCTCGCCGAGGAACAGTCCCGGCGCGGTGTGGTGCAGGTGGAATCCTTCATCACCGGCAAGGACTACCGCTGTCTCATCATTGGCGGCCGGATGGCCGCGATCGCCGAACGTGTGCCCGCGCACGTGGTTGGGGACGGCCGGCATACGGTCAGCGAACTCGTCGAGATCACCAACGCCGACCCGCGCCGCGGGATCGGCCACGAGAAGGTGCTCACCCGCATCACCGTGGACGACGCCGCGGTCGCGCTCGTGCGCGAGCAGGGCTTCGGTATGGACGATGTGCCGGGCGAGGGCGTGATGGTGAAGCTCGCGCTCACTGGCAATATGTCCACCGGCGGGATCAGTGTGGACCGCACCTACGACGCGCACCCGGACAACGTCGAGATCGCCGAGGAAGCCGCCCGGATGATCGGGCTGGATGTCGCCGGCATCGACTTCATCTGCCCCGACATCACTGCCCCGGTCCGCGAGACCGGTGGAGCGATCTGCGAGGTCAACGCGGCGCCCGGCTTCCGGATGCACACCCATCCCACCGTCGGTGAGCCGCAGTTCATCGCCAAGCCGGTGGTCGACCTGCTGTTCCCGCCCGGGTCGCCCTCACGGGTGCCGATCGTCGCTGTGACCGGCACCAACGGCAAGACCACGACCTCGCGGATGCTTGCGCACATCATGAAAGGCGTCGGCCGCAAGGTCGGGATGACCTCGACCGACGGCATCGTGATCGATGAGCGGCTGGTCATCAAGGCCGACGCGTCCGGACCGCGCTCGGCCAAGATGGTGCTGCAGAACCCGCGGGTCGATTTCGCGGTGATGGAGGTGGCGCGCGGCGGCATCCTGCGCGAGGGCCTCGGTTATGACCGCAACGACATCGCCGTGGTCACCAATATCGCCCCCGACCACCTCGGGATGCGGGGCATCGACACCCTCGAGCAACTCGCCGACGTCAAGGCCGTGGTGGTGGAAGCCGTGCCACGCGACGGCTTCGCGGTGCTCAACGCCGACGACCCGCACGTGCGCCGGATGCGGCGGCGCTGCAGCGGCACGATCGTGTGGTTCTCGATGGCGGCACCGGGATCGGCGGTGCGCGATTTCATCGATGAACGCTGCCGGCGTGGTGCCCGTGCGGTGGTGCTCGAGCCCTCGGACCGCGGCGAGATGATCGTGCTCAAGCAGGGTCGCCGCTCCATGCCGCTCGCCTGGACCCACCTGCTGCCCGCCACCTTCGGTGGCGCCGCCCGGATGAATGTCGCCAATGCGCTCGCGGCCGCCGGGGCGGCCTTCGCCGCGGGAGCCCCGCTGCACGACATACGGCAGGGTCTGCGGACCTTCGACACCTCCTACTATCTGTCGCCCGGGCGGCTGAACAAGGTGGACATCCGCGGCGCGGAGATCTTCGTCGACTACTGCCACAACCCGCCCGGGATGGAGCAACTCGGCGAGTTCGTCGAGCGGTATGTCGGGCAGCGGCAGAAGGCGACCGACCACCGGATCTCCCGCATCGGCATGGTCGGGGCACCGGGCGATCGACGCGACGACGACATTCGCGAGCTCGGCCGGATCGCCGCGCGTCACTTCGATGTGCTCATCGTCCGGGAGGACGACAACCTGCGCCGCCGCGCGCCGGGTGAGTCGGCGACCCTGCTGCTCGAGGGTGCCCAGCAGGCCATCGATGAGGGGGCTCGGTGCCGGCAGGTCGTCACCGTGCTCAACGAACTCGAAGCCACCCGGCACGCAGTCCTGCGGGCCAATGCCGGCGATGTGGTCGTGTTGTGCGTCGACCAGCACGCCAAGGTGCTGGCCGAGCTCGAGGAGTTCGGCCGCCGGGCACAGGCGGGGGCGCGCTCGACCGAGGAGCACCTCGGCGATCCGGATCTCGACCCGGCCGAACTCACCACCTCGGCCGAACGCCGGATGGCCGACGACGACCAGCAGCTACGTGCCGTGCTCGACAACCACACCACGGAGGAGATCTGATGACCCAGCCACCGATTCCCGGAGCGGGCGCGCCCGGTGCCCGCGGGCCGGTGACGCCCTCGCACGAGCCGCACCAGGTGCTCGCCGAATATCCCGACTACGCCCAGGCGCAGCGCCTGGTCGACTACCTGTCCGACGAGGGCTTCCCGGTCCAGCACGTGCAGATCGTCGGGCGCGGTCTGCACTCGGTCGAGCAGGTCGTCGGCCGGATGACCAACGGCAAGGCGGCCCTCGCCGGTGCCGCCTCCGGGTTGTGGTTCGGTGTGCTCATCGGCCTGCTGATGGCGTTGTTCACCGATGCCAACTTTCTCGCCGTCGTCGCCGGCGCGGCCGTGCTGGGCGCGATCTGGGGTGCGGTCTTCGGTTTCGCCGCGCAGGCCGCGACCCGTGGGCAGCGCGATTTCGCGTCGGTGAGCACGGTGGAGGCGGACACCTATCTGGTGCAGGTGCAGACCCAGGTGATGCAGCAGGCCGGCGAGCTGTACGCCCGCTACCAACTCAAATACGGCCGCTAGGAGCCGATCTCGCCGGTGAACCGGGTGAGCGAGCGGCGGTAACGCTCGACGTCGACATCGGTGGAGTGCGCGACCAGCCACCGGGACAGGTCGCCGAGGGCGTCCGCGTCGCGGCCGAGGTCGTGCAGCGTCAGCGACCGGAAGACGGCGACGGCCTCGTTGTCCGGCCACGCCGCACGGAGTTCGTCGAGGATGGCCAACGACTCCTCCAGCCGGCCGAGATGACGCAGGGTGGAGGCCTTCTGGATCAGCGCTCGGCGCCGGTGCGGCTCCCGCAGTCCCGTCGCCAGGGCCCGGTCGTATGCCGTGAGCGCGGCCTCCTCCTCTCCCGCACTGTCGAAGGTGCCGGCGTGCTCGTAGAGCACTCGCGCGTCGGTGGGGTAATCGGCGAGCAGCGCCTCCCCCGCGGCGATGCGGTCGTAGGGATCTTCGATCTGCCAGAGGGCGGTGATCCGGTCCTGCGCCTCGTGCTCGCCACGGGCACCAATCACCTTGTGCCGCAACGCCTTTGCGTCATCAGGCTGAGCGCCCTGATCGAGCAACCACTGGTGCAGTTGGGACCAGCTCTGGTGGGTCATCAGCGCGAGCACGTCACCGTCGTGGGCGTCGGCGATCAGTGCCTGGAGGCCTTCGAGTTCGGTCGGCGAGCTGGACACCGGGGTGACCCCGACGCGGGCCAGGCCCTCGACGAGCTTGGCCTCCAGGTCGGTCATGGTGCGCTCGCGCAGGTATTTCTCCTTGTGCTGGATGTGCACCCGGTCGGCGTCGCGGCCGGCCAGCTCACCCAGGTTGCGCAGGATGTCGTCGGTCCGGTCGCCACCGGTGCCAAGGCCCAGGATCACCGAGGCGCCCGGCTGGCGCAGCCCGCTCGCGACCTCCAGGAGTGCCTCGAGGCCGCCCTCGTTGTGGGCCATGTCGAGGATGACGGTGACCTCGCCGCCGCCCGCCAGGCTCAGGGTGTAGGTGTTCATCCGGCCCGCGTTGTGCTGGGCGTCGGGGGCGAAGGTGCGCAGACCCTCGATCACCGCCTCGGCCGGCAGCCCGGCACCGAGCCCGGCCGCCGCGCCAGCGAGGGCGTTGGCCATATTGTGCCGGGACAATCCGGCGAGGGTCATCGGCACGTCGACGACGTCGATCAGCCGGCTCGGGGTCTCCCCCGGTTTGAGGACGACGATGGTGCCGTCGAGCACCGTGATGCCGCGGCCGTGCGCGGTGAGGGCATCGCGCAGCGCCGGCGACGCCGGGTCGAGCGAGAAACACCACACCGGAGCGCTGGCCCCCGCACGCATCGCCCACACCCGCGGGTCGTCGCCGTTGAGCACCACCCAGCCGCTCGGCCGGGTCACCCGGGTGATGATCGCCTTGACCTCGGCGAGGTGGTCGAGGGTGTGAATTCCGTTCTGTCCCAGGTGATCTGCGCTCACGTTGGTGACCACGGAGACGTCGTTGTATGCCGTCCCAAGGCCCTTGAAGAGCATGCCGCCACGAGCGGTCTCCAGCACCGCGAAGTCGACGCCATCCGCCTCCAGCACGGTGCGTGCACCGGCCGGGCCGGAGTAGTCGCCGTGCTCGAGTTCCACCCCGTCCACCAGCACGCCGTCGGTGGAGCTCCAGCCGGTGCGGCGGCCGGCGGACATCGCCAGGTGGGCGATCAGTCGGGTAGTGGTGGTCTTGCCGTTGGTGCCGGTGACGGCGACGACGGGGATCTTGGGCCGGGCCGGACGCAGTGTTTCGCCGGCGTCGGCCTGCCGCAACGCATCGCCGGCCGGTTGCACGATCTGCTCCAGCCCCTCCCCTCGGGCCGCAAGTAGGCCGGCGAGCACCTGGGTGAGGGCGGACGCCATACCGGCGGCGCGCTCGCGGGTGCGCAACGGGAAGGCGACGACGACCTCGTCGGGGTGTTCCCCGACGCGTGAGCGGACGGCGAGGCGGGAGGTGCCCGCCGCGGTGGCGATCAGCCGCAGGGCGCGCTCGGCGAGGCGCACCATGACGCGCTGACGCAGTTCGCTGCCCGGTTCGCCGACCCGCCGGGCGCGCACGCCGACGGCGCTGGCGACGGCGGCGACGTCGTCGGCCGGTGCCGACAGATAGCCGGGCAGGCGCAGGACCAGCTTGGCGGCGGGCCGCGGGAAGTAGAGGTTGGGGCCTTCGAGCACCCTGGCCTCGGTGACGGCCACCGTGTCGTCGGTCATGGGGCCGACTTTAGTGAGCCGGCGAGCTCACTGGCCCATTGCGTGCACACCGCCGTCGACGTGCAGGATCTCGCCGGTGGTGGCGGGGAACCAGTCGGACATCAGCGCGACACACGCCCGGGCCGCGGGCTCCGGGTCGCGCACATCCCAACCGAGCGGGGCGCGCTCGTCCCAGACCTGCTCGAAGGCCTCGAAGCCGGGGATGGACTTGGCGGCCGTGGTGCGGATCGGGCCGGCGGCGACCAGATTGCAGCGGATCTGCTGGGGGCCGAGGTCCCGGGCGAGATAACGGTTGGTCGACTCGAAGGCCGCCTTGGCGACACCCATCCAGTCGTAGACCGGCCAGGCGAATTTGGCATCGAAGGTGAGCCCGACGAGCGCACCTCCGTCGGGCATGAGCGGCAGGGTCGCCGCGGCGAGGGCCTTGAGGGAGTAGGCCGACACCTGCACCGCGGTGGCGACGTCCTCCCAGCTGCCCTCCATGAAGTTGAACGCGCCCGGCGGGGCGAAGCCGATCGAGTGCAGCACGCCGTCGAGACCGTCGAGGTGTTCCTTGAGCCGGTCGG
The DNA here is from genome assembly GCF_011440275.1 of Metallococcus carri. Taxonomy (GTDB): domain Bacteria; phylum Actinomycetota; class Actinomycetes; order Actinomycetales; family Dermatophilaceae; genus Metallococcus; species Metallococcus carri. Next base: position 239,621 of record NZ_JAAOIV010000002.1, read on the forward strand.
CGAGGGTGGCCAGGTGCTCGGCGTCGGTGACATCGAGCTCGATCACCGGCGCCGGCTGTGGCAGTCGCTTGGCGATCGTGCTGGTGATCTTCATCGTGCGCCCGAACGAGGTCAGCACGACCTGCGCGCCTTCTTCCTGAGCCAGTTTGGCGACGTGGAAGGCGATGGAGGAATCCATCAGCACACCGGTGATCAGCAGCTTCTTGCCCTCGAGCAGTCCCATATCGCGAATCCTTTCAGTGGCCCATGCCGAGGCCGCCGTCAACGGGCAGCACGGCGCCGGAGATGTATGCCGCGTCGTCACTCGCGAGGAATCGCACCGCCGCGGCGACCTCCTCCGGCTGGGCGAAACGCCCGGCGGGGGTGGCCGCGACGAAGGCCTCGCGCTGCGCCTCGGGCAGACCGCGGGTCATGTCGGTGTCGATATAGCCGGGGGTGACCACATTGGCCGTGATGCCGCGGCCGCCGAGTTCGCGGGTGATCGAGCGCGCCATACCGATCAGGCCGGCCTTGGAAGCGGCGTAGTTGACCTGGCCGGGGCCACCGGTGACCGCGACGATGCTCGAGATCAGCACGATCCGGCCGTGGCGCAGGCGAATCATGCCCTTGCTGGCTCGGCGCACGCAGCGGAAGGCACCGGCGAGGTTGGTGTCGATGACCTTGGCGAAGCTCTCGTCCGACATCCGCATCAGCAGCCCGTCGTCGGTGATGCCGGCGTTGGCGACGAGCACCTCGACCGGGCCGCCGAGGGCCTGCTCCGCTTCGTCGAAGGCGGCGTCGACCGAGGCACTGTCGGTGACATCGCAGGCGATGGCGGTGGCGCCCTCGGGACCGCTGCCGTCGCGGGAGGTGATGGCGACCGAATCCCCTGCGGCGACGAAGGATTCGGCGATCGCACGGCCGATGCCGCGGTTGCCTCCGGTGATCAGGACGCGTCGGGGCTGAGTCATGACTCGGACGCTATCGACTACCGCGGGGTAGCCGTAATTCGCCAGCCCGCTCGGCGCCCCGGCAGACCGCCGACGGCCTCATCCACGGGGCGGGAGCGGGCGACCTAAGCTTGAGGGTATGCGCGCCCGGACCCCTGCCCCTGAGGTGCCGTCGGCGACCAATCTTCCGGCCGGTCCCCAGGACGACCAGGCCTCCCGCATGCACAAGTACCTCATCTCCATGTCCATCCGCACGGTGTGTTTCGTGCTCGCGGTGGTGTTCACCGGGTGGCTGCGCTGGGTGTGCGTCGCACTGGCTGTCGTGCTGCCGTATATCGCGGTCGTCATCGCCAATGCGACCAACCAGCGGCGGATCGACGTCCTGGGCGCGGTGCGGCCGGACGAGGCCCGCAAGCAACTGGGCCACAAGTAGCCCAACCTGCCCGGCGCGGTTCAGCCGCCGATGCTGGACATCGGTCGGTCGGGCTGGACGAACTCCGGGGTGCCGATGCCGTGGCCGGCTGCCTTGCGCCACATCGTGGCCCGGATCAGGTCGGCGAGTTCGTCGTCGCTCGCGCCGTCCCGCAGTGGGGTGCGCAGGTCGCCCTCCTCGCGGGCGAACAGGCAGTTGCGCACCTGACCGTCCGCGGTGAGCCGGACCCGGTCGCAGGCACCGCAGAAGGGGGCGGTGACGCTGGCGATGATGCCGACCGTCTCCGGGCCACCGTCGACGTGGAACAGCTCGGCGGGCGCCGAGCCGCGGGCGGGCACCTCGGTGAGCCGGAAGCGCCGGCGCAGGGCCGCCAGCAGATCCTCCCGCGATGCGACCTTGCCCGGCGTCCACTGGTGGCCGGCGTCGAGCGGCATCTGCTCGATGAAGCGCAGGGCATAGCCACGCTCCAGGCACCACTGCAGAAGGTCGGCCGGGTCATCCCCTGGTTGGGCGACGGCGTTGACCTTGACCGGGGCGAGGCCGGCGTCGGCGGCCGCCTTGAGCCCGCGCTCGACATCGTGGAACCGGTCGCGCCGGGTGATCTCGGCGAAGCGCTCCGGCGAGACGGTGTCGAGCGAGACATTGACCCGGTGCAGGCCGGCGTCCTTGAGCGGCTGAGCCAAGCGGTCGAGGCCAATTCCATTGGTGGTCAACGCCATTCGCGGCGCACGCTCAAGCTGACCGACCCGCTGCACGATGCTGACGAGCGATCGGCGCACCAGCGGCTCACCGCCGGTGAAGCGCACCTGGGTGACGCCGAGCCGGGTGAAGATGTCGATGACCCGCACCATCTCGTCATCGGTGAGCAGCTCCGGCTTGGACAGCCAGTCGAGGCCTTCGGCCGGCATGCAATAGGTGCAGCGCAGGTTGCACCGATCGGTCACCGACACGCGCAGATCGGTCGCGACCCGACCGAAGGTGTCGACCAGAGCGGTCGCGGGCGAGGTCCGGTGCATGAACACCAGGGTACGTGCGGGTAGCGTCGCCCACGTGTTCCGGCTGCTGCTCACCCGTCGTTGGTTGGCGTGGTTGGCCGTGGCCGCGGTCTGGGCGACGGCGTGCCTCTTCCTCGGACGCTGGCAGTGGCACCGGTTCGAGAGCCGGCACGCCGCCCAGCAACTCATCCGCACCAACTACGACGCCCCGGCGGTGCCGCTGTCGTCGGTGGTGGCACCGGGCGCTCCCCTCCCGCGGAACACCGTATGGCGGCAGGTGCGGCTCAGCGGGCAGTACGACACCGGCTCCCGTGTGCTGATCCGCAACCGGCCTAACAGTGGTAACTATGGCTACGAACTCGTGGTGCCCTTCGTGCTGACCAACGGTGGCCGAGTGCTGGTGGACCGGGGCTGGCTTCCGAACGGGCCGAACGCGAATGCTCCGGACAAGGTGCCGGCCACCCCGGCCGGTGCCCTCACCGTCGTGGGCTGGGTGCGAGCGGGAGAGCCGTCGCTGCGCAAGCCCGTCGTGCCCGGGCAGGCCGCGTCGATCAACCTTCCGGAGCTGTCCGCCCAGGTCGGCGGATCGGCATACAACGCCTATGTGCTGGTGCGCAGCGAGCGGGCCGCGACGGGTGCGGCGATCGAGCGGGCGACCCTCCTGCCGCCGCCCGACCTCGGGACGTCGGCCTGGATCAACTTCAGCTATGCGCTGCAGTGGTGGCTGGGGATCGTTGCCGGGTTCGGCTTCGTGCTGGCCCGGGCCCGCAGGGAGCACCTGGACGCCACCGGGCGCGCGAAGGCGCCCAAGGAGCGCAAGGTGCGGATCTGGGACGAGGAGGACGCGTGAGCGCGCTCGCCGGCGCCGCCCACCTGCCCTAGGCGGAGTCCGCCTGGGCGAACTGGGTGCGGTAGAGGTCGGCATACAGTCCCCCTCGCGCGAGCAGTTCGGTATGCCGTCCGCTCTCGACGATCCGGCCACCGGCGACCACCAGGATCGTGTCGGCGTTGCGGATGGTCGACAGGCGGTGGGCGATGACGAGGGCGGTGCGGCCCTTGAGGGCGCTGTCGAGGGCGCGCTGGACGGCGATCTCGGACTCGCTGTCGAGGTGGGCGGTGGCCTCGTCGAGGATCAGCACCGAGGGGGCCTTGAGCAACAGTCGGGCGATGGCGAGGCGCTGCTTCTCGCCGCCGGAGAGGCGGTGGCCGCGGTCGCCGACGAGGGTGTCGAGGCCGAGAGGCAGCCGCTCGACGAGTGACCAGACATGCGCGGCGCGCAGGGCTTCTTCGAGTTGCGCGTCGGTGGCGTCGGGGCGGGCGTAGAGCAAATTGGCGCGGATCGTGTCGTGGAACATGTGTGCCTCCTGGGTCACCACCCCGACCTGGTCACGCAGGGACTCGAAGGTGGCGTCGCGCAGGTCGACCCCGCCGATGTGCACGCTGCCCTGGGTCGGGTCGTAGAGCCGGGCGACCAGGCCGGTGATTGTGGTCTTGCCGGCACCGGACGGGCCAACGAGCGCGACCACACTGCCCGGCTCGGCGGTGAAGCTGACATCGTCCAGCACGAGACTGCCGTCGCCCTTGTCCCGGCTGGTGGTCTCCAGGGATTCCAGCGACACCTGGTCGGCGTGCGGGTAGCTGAAGGACACGTGGTCCAGGCGGACGTCGAGCGGACCGCGCGGAAGGGGCACGGCGTCCGGCTTCTCGGCGACGAGCGGGCGCAGGTCGAGGATCTCGAAGACGCGCTCGAAGCTGACCAGGGCGGTCATGACGTCGACGCGCACATTCGACAGTTGGGTCAGGGGCAGATAGAGCCGGCCGAGCAGGGCGGCGAGGGCCAGCAGGGTGCCGACCGTGAGCTGCCCGTTGATCGCCATGACACCGCCGACGCCGTAGATGAGCGCGGTCGCAAGGGAGGCGAGCAGCGTCAGGCCGACGAGGAAGATGGAGCGCTGCACCGCGATGCTCACGCCGAGGTCGCGCACCTTGGCGGCGCGCTCGGCATACTCCTGGTCCTCTTGGGCGGGGCGGCCGAAGAGCTTCACCAGCAGCGCGCCGGCGACGTTGAACCGCTCGGTCATGCGGGCGCCGAGATCGGCGTTCTCGACCATCTGGCCGCGGGTCAGGCCGGCGAGGCGGCGGCCGATGATGCGCGTGGGGATGAGGAAGAGGGGCACGAGGATCAGCGCGCCGAGGGTCAGCTGCCAGGAGAGGGTCGCCATCGCGACGACGATCACGAGCAGTCCGACAGCGTTGGAGACGACATTGGACATGACCGAGGTGAAGGCCTGTTGCGCACCGATCACGTCGGAGTTGAGCCGGGTGACGAGCGCACCGGTCTGTGCGCGGGTGAAGAACGCGATGGGCTGACGCAGCACGTGGCTGAACACCTCGCGGCGCAGGTCGTAGATCAGGCCTTCGCCGAGGGTGGCCGAGAGCCAGCGCTCCCCCACGCTGAACGCTGCGTCCACGATCGCGACAACGCCGGCGAGTATGCCGAGTTGGATCACCAGGCCGGTGTTGTGCTGCTGGACGCCGTCGTCGACGATCGCCTTGAGGATCAACGGGGTGGCGACGACGAGGAGTGCGTCGAGCACCACGAGGACGAGGAAGATGGCCAGCTGGCGCTTGTAGGGGCCGGCGTAGCCGAGGACGCGCTTGGTGGTGCCGGGCTTGAGCTTGGTGTTCTTCACTGACGAGTCCTGCGTCAGCGAACGCATCGCCATCCAGCCCATCGTCACTGTGGGTGCACCTTCCGGTTGTGTGAATGCTGCGTTGTCGTGCTCGACGCAGCCGGCAGCGTCGCCGCGCTCGCTACGTTGTCGTGCTCGCCGCGACGTCGTGCTCGACGCAGCTCGCAACGTCGTCGTGCTCGACGCAGCAAGCATGCTGGTCTCGTCGTCGTTGTCCGGGCTGCGAGCACTTTGCCCGTGGGGGTGAAGCCTGCACGCCGGAACCGACAACAGTGGCGGCCCTCCGGGCATTCCGCGCCGATCTCGGTCAGGCAGTGATGCGGGCCGGCTGTGATGCGTTCTCGGTGCGCCGGCCGAGGGCGGCGCTCGTCAGGTCGAAGGGCCCGTCGGGCGTGGTCACATAGGTGCGTCCGAGGGGACTGGTCCAGGTGCAGACGCCCGTATCGGTCATCGTGACTCGCCAGGAAGTGTCGGTCTTCAGCCGGTGGTGGTGCCGGCACAGCGATTGCAGGTTCGTGGGCGTCGTGGGTCCACCCCGTTGCCAGGGGATGACGTGGTCGAGGTCGCAGGATCGCGCGGGAGCAAGGCAGCCGGGGAACCGGCAGTGCCCGTCGCGGGTGCGCACGAATTCGGCCATCGTGCCGCTCGGCCGGTAGACGGTGGTCGTCGTGGAGAGCACCACCCCGGTGCGGGCGTCGACCAGGGCACGCCCGATCCGGGTGTCGACGTTCCGCATCAGCTGTCTCACGATGTGCGCAGGGATCACCCCGACTCCAGGGATCACGCCGTCGATGTCGGCCTCCGTGGTGCCGCAGGTATGCCGCTGACCTGACGTTTCGTCATCGTCCGGGGGTGGCTCGGGCCACAGGTCGGGCACGGCCTCGAACCACTGCTGACTTTCCCGGTCGAGGTGAGCCAGCCAGTCGTCCCAGGACATGCCCGGTGGTGGCGCGCCATCGTCATGACCATCGCCCTCGTGGCTTTCGGCATACGCGGACTGTCGCTGCAGGGCCTCGTGTTCGGGGGTGCCTTCGGTGTTCGCCCGCTCCCACCATCGATCGAAGGCCGCCGCCCAATCCGCTTCTGCCGCAGCGTCATTCCGGTCGAACGGCGAGTCACTGTCTTCCGGGTCGAACGGCCAGTCCTCGGGCTCGTCTGGCGTTGGCTCAGGCACCACCCCGGTTGGGCACGCGCTCTCGGCCCGGCGGCCTCCCCCGCCGGTGGGCTGAGCGTGCCGGCAGCTTTCGGCATTCGCCGCATCGGTCTGCTCACTGTCGGTCTGGTCGCCGTCGTCTGCGAGGCCTTCGACCGGGACGTGCACGATGAAGTGCGCATTGATGCGGGAGTTGCCGGTCGCGAGGTCGATGAGTGCGTCGACTCGGCATTCGGAGAGCGTCTTGCCGGTGGTGTTGGCGCGGTGGAGCTCGCGGGCGTGGGATTCGAGCGCCGTCTCCAGGCGGGCTGCGTCCTCGGCTCGCATGGTCGCGTGGAGATCGGACAGACCGCGCTCCCGACCAGGCTCGAACCAGAGCCCCAGCCGCTCTCGGATCGTGCGTTCTTGCGCCTTCTTGGCTGCATCCGCTTCGAACCGTTCAACGAGGGACCGTGCCGCGCGCTGGGCTCGTCGGGGCGTCCACTGGCAGACGCCTCGCTCCATCAGCGCGTCTTCGACCCGGCGGCAGGTGTCGGGGCTGGCGTTGCACAGCTCGTCGGCGATCGCGGTGACCCGCCAGATGTCAATGGCGCCCTCTCCTGCGGCCGCCAGCAGCCGGGGTGTCTTGGTGACCACCGCGGCAGCATCTTGGACGCGGTTGCCTGCGGTGCGGGCCGTCCAGTGCATGATCGGCGCAAGCTCGTCGGCGGCGAATTCCTCGACGTGGCCGAGGCTGTGCTCGGTCTCGCGGACCTCACCGGTCTCGGGGTCTTCGTCGGCGACCACGGCGGCGAACCTGGCGAGAGCGATTTGCTGGGCAGCGCCGGCAGCGTTGGCGACTTGCTGAGTAGTGAGCACGAGTTCGGCATACGTCTCACGCAGCGAATTAGACGGCTCGCCCGCGACGTGACCCCCGCGGAGGGCGTCGAAACAATCACCGAGCAGCAACTGGCAGGCGGCGAGGCGAGCGCTCAGACCCTCGGCACCGGTGGCTGCTCGCGCACTGGCCAGCACCTCGGCGGCGAAGGCATCTCCGGTCGCCGAAGCCTCGAAGGCAGCCCGCGCCGACTCCCGGGGGGAGGGTGTCGGCGGAGCACTCTTGAAGGCCATAACTGAACTCTAGAACCAACCACCGACAGCCTCCTGACCTGCGCAAATGCGCCCCCGCGCCGCCCGGCGACTACTGGTTGACGAGTTCGTTGCGACTGGTGAGGACCTGCAGTTGCTGGGCCGGTCCGACGATGTTCACCGTGCCGGGGATGTCGGTCCAGGGGCCGCCATCGACCGAATACTGACCGCCATAGGTCGTGGTTACCCGCACGCTGACCGTGCCCTTCGCCGTGTAAGCGTGCGTGACGTCACCGGTTGGGTATGGACCGCCGACCGATTTCGTCGGGCCGTATGACGTGCCGTCACCGAAATCGAACACATTCGCCTTGAACGTCGGCTTGATGCGGACCTGGCGACCGAGGAGGGTAACCGAGCGGACTTCGTCCGGTTGATATCCGGTAACCGAAAAGGCCTGCTGGAAATAGGTCGGCAGCGTGATCAGCGTTCGGCCATTCGGTGGTTGAATCACCAACGTTGGTTTCGCGAACGGCGTGCGCGTCCACTGCGCCTTGATCATCGACAGCGTCAGTTGCGGCTTCCCGGTGTTGTTGGGTACCAGCGTCGGCCAGCAGGTTCTATTCACGAAGTCCCATGATTCGTCGGGCGGTCCCACGCCCGTAGCGGGGTCGGTCAACCGCCGATAGATTCGCGAATACGGCCCTTCGGCATTCGGCACACTCGCGCATCGCGTATAGGCTTGAGTGCATCCGTTGTCATTACCGCCTGCACCGGGTGCGTTGCCCGGGCATTCCAGAACAGTCTGATACTCGTATGGTGCGGTCACTCGCACCGGCTTCCCACCGCGGTTGATCGTCCCCGAGCCCTTCGGCGGGAGGGCGCGGGTCTGCGCCTCACTCAAGCCGACATAGACACCACCGCCGCCGAAGCCGCAACGATTGACCCCGCACAAGTTTGGTAATCCTGGAGATGCAATTGCCTGCGGGCTAGCAATAATGGCGACCGCAAGTGAAGCGCCCATCGCGGCCACCCGCGTCCTCACCGGCGCCTCCTTGACTCGTCCACCTGAATCTCTCCGACGCGCCAGCCTGCAGGAGTCCAACTCAGAAAGAACACTAGACCGAGGTTCTCCTGCAGTGGATAGGAGGTCAAAACGGCACCGGTTGTATCCACGACGCTAATGGCGTTCTGATCGAGCCATGCTTCCCACACATTTGGGTCCTTCTCGGGCGTCTGTGCGATCTCATGAAGCGTCAGCGCTGGCCCGCTGTTGCGTGCGCTTCTAGCTACCAGCTCCTTCACATTGCCCGCGTAGTTTGCGCAGCTTTTGCAGGTACTCTTCGCCAACGGCTCAAGTTTGCCGGTCTCTGGCTTGCTCCCAGTTGAGTTGATCAATGCTAGGTAATACCCCACGAACGCCTTTGCGCCGGCATCGGTGTGCTGACGTGCCGGCTCAGGTACCCCAGGAGCCCCCGCCGCAGTGTTCGACGACGTGGGAGCACTCGAACTACTCGCCGTGCTCGTCGGACTGGCCGTCGATGAACTCGAGGACGAGTTCGTCGACGTTGCCGAACTCGGAGGGGGCGGGCTCGATGTCGACCCCTTCGCCCCGCCGGAACACCCCGACAGGGCGAGCGCGAACGTCAACGCGACAGCCACCGCGCCATACCTCTCTCGCGTGGCCTTCCTTGCACCCATCGATGACCTCCTCCAGCCCGCGCCGTGACGGAACGCCGGCCCTCCTCGGGTGAACGTCCCTCGATAGTGCCCACTTCGCACCCAAATGTCCTTGGCCACCAGAAATCTGTGAGTAAGGACTTGGTCAAGACCGGAGTTATCCACAAGTGGTGGTGTCACGGATGTCCCGCAGGTCACATCTGTTACGGCTACGAGCGAAGACACCTCGGCGGGGCCACCGTCGTCGTCCTTGAGCCGAACTGAGCGGAACTGAGCCGAGCCCGTATGCCGAGCCGCCTCGCCGCGCGCTCGCGCGGCGATAACCACCCGCTCGCGCGGCGGCGACGGCCCGAGCAGCGACGAGGAGGCAAAGCGTCAGGCGAGGGTGACCAGGTCCAGGTAGTCCGGACCCCATAGGTCTTCAACCCCGTCCGGCAGCAGCAGCACCCGTTCCGGTTCGAGCGCCTGCACCGCACCCTCGTCGTGGGTGACGAGGACGACGGCCCCGGCATACGCCCGGAGGGCACCGAGGATCTCTTCGCGCGAGGCCGGGTCGAGGTTGTTGGTCGGCTCGTCGAGCAACAGCACGTTCGCCGCGGACACGACCAGCAGCGCGAGCGAGAGCCGGGTCTTCTCACCACCGGACAGCACCCGCGCCGGCTTCTCCACGTCGTCGCCGCTGAACAGGAACGAGCCGAGCACCTTGCGCACCTCGGTCTCCCCCAGATCCGGCGCCGCGGACTTCATGTTGTCCAGCACTGATCGCTCAAGGTCGAGGTTCTCGTGCTCCTGCGCGTAGTAACCGAGCTTGAGCCCGTGCCCCGGCTCGACCGCACCGGTGTCGGGAGTGTCGAGCCCGGACAGCAGCCGCAACAGCGTGGTCTTACCCGCACCGTTGAGCCCCAGCACGACGACCTTCGAGCCGCGATCGATCGCCAGATCCACATCGGTGAAGATCTCCAACGACCCATACGACCGCGACAGTCCGGTGGCCCGCAAGGGCGTCTTGCCCGAGGGTGCGGGCGTCGGGAACCGCAGCTTGGCCACCCGATCGTGCTGCCGCTCCCCCTCGACGCCAGCGAGCAACCGCTCGGCGCGACGCGCCATGTTCTGCGCGGCGGTGGCCTTGGTCGCCTTCGCGCGCATCTTGTCGGCCTGCGCGAGCAGCGCGGACGCCTTCTTCTGCGCATTCGCGAGCTCACGCCGTCGCCGCCGCTCATCGGTCTCGCGCTGCGCCAGATAGGCCTTCCACCCCACGTTGTAGATGTCGAGTTCGGACCGGTTGGCGTCCAGGTGGAACACCCGCGTCACCACCGTCTCGAGCATCTCCACGTCGTGGCTGATGATGATCAGCCCACCCTTGTAGGCCTTGAGGTAATCGCGCAACCACAGGATCGAGTCGGCGTCCAGGTGGTTGGTCGGCTCGTCCAGCAGCAGCGTCTCGGCCCCGGAGAAGAGGATCCGCGCCAGCTCCACCCGCCGTCGCTGCCCGCCGGACAAGGTCTGCAGCGGCTGGTCAAGGATGCGCTCGGGCAAGCCGAGCGAGGACGCGATGGAGGCGGCCTCGGACTCGGCGGCATACCCGCCCTGCGCGGTGAACTCCGCGTCCAGCCGCGTGTACCGCTTCATCGCCTTATCCCGTATGCCGTCCTGCTCGCTGCCCATCTCCGCCTCGGCTTCGCGCAGTTGCCGCAGCACCGTGTCCAGGCCGCGGGCCGACAGGATGCGATGGCGCGCCAGCATCGTGAGGTCACCGGTGCGCGGGTCCTGCGGCAGGTAACCGACCTCGCCCGAGGTCGTCACCGTGCCCGCGGCGGGCAGCGCCTGACCGGCCAGCACCTTGGTGAGCGTGGTCTTGCCGGCGCCATTGCGGCCCACCAGTCCGACCCGGTCCCCGGGTGCCACCCGGAAGCTCGCACCCTCCAGCAGCAGCCGCGAGCCCGCGCGCAGTTCAATCGCCTGGGCGGTGATCATTGCTCGCGCACTCCTCGTCGGTCGGCCGTCCAGGCCAGGGTGGATGGTTCGAATCGTGACCAGCCACTGCGGGCATCAACGGCACAGCACCGGTCCAGCGGGCTAGTCTACGGGTCGGCAGTGGCGCGGGGCTCCCCCATTTCCCGCACCCCGACGCAAGGGCGGAGGACCCCGTGACGTTCAACGACAACGCTCAACTCGACACCTCACAGGTGCAGAGCGGTGGCGGTTCCGGCGGTGGCGGGATGGCCCCTGGCGGCATCGCCGTCGGTGGCGGCATCGGCGGCCTGATCCTGATGATCTTGATGGTGCTCTTCGGTGGCAACCTCACCGGGAGCGATCCCAACAGCGGCGGCAGCGGGTTGCCCTATGACCCCAACGACACCTCCCAGATCGACAGTGGCAACGCCGGCGCTGCCGGTGGTTCGGACCCGGTGCAGCAGGCCATCGACCAGTGCAAGACCGGCGCCGACGCCAACAAGGACGACACCTGCCGCGTGGTCGGCACCGTCAACTCGGTGCAGTACTACTGGGCCCAGTACCTGCCCAAATACGGCAAGCAGTACACCAAGGCTCCGACGGTGATGTTCCGCGGCAGCACGTCTTCCGGCTGCGGCACCGCCAGCTCCGCGATGGGCCCGTTCTACTGCCCGCTCGACAAGAAGGTCTACCTCGACACCGGGTTCTTCGGCGAACTCACCAGCAAGTACGGCGCGAATGGCGGCCCGCTCGCCCAGGAATACGTCCTGGCCCACGAATACGGTCACCACGTCCAGGACATCCTCGGTCTGCTCGGCCGGGCTCAGCAGGACCAGCAAGGCGCCGACTCCGCCTCGGTGCGCACCGAGCTGCAGGCCGACTGCTTCGCCGGCATGTGGGTGAAGGACGCCACCACCACCAAGGACGCCAACGGCAACACGCTGCTCAAGTCGGTCACCCAGCAGGACATCACCGACGCCCTCTCGGCGGCTGCCGCGGTCGGCGACGACCGCATCCAGCAGAAGGCGCAGGGCCGCGTCACCCCGGAGACCTGGACGCACGGCTCGGCCAAGGCCCGTCAGTACTGGTTCACCCAGGGTTACACGACCGGCGACATCAACAAATGCAACACCTTCGACGCCACTGACCTGAACCAATAAAGCGCGTTCAGCCGGTATGACGGCGGGCGGCCCCAGCGGGGTCGCCCGCCGTTTCCGTGTCGCCGACGTGACCTTTCTCGCCTCCGAATGATTTGAGAACTAACCATTGCTTTGGCAAGGTAGACCCTTGGGCCTCGAGTTGGACGCTCGTTCAAGAGCCGTCCTGGCCGGGGCGTCCGTCATCCTCAATATGGAAGCGAGGCGACAACGTGTCGACCACGAGCACTTCCCGCTCGACCGACCAACCCGATCGCAACAGCGCCCACCAACTGCTGGAGGGGCTGCACTCGGCTCCTGAGCCGAAGCACCCGCCGAAGTTCGGCATGGACAAGGTCCTATTCGCCGTCACCGGCATCATCGCGATCGCGTTCGTGGTGTGGGGTCTGGTGTCACCCGCCGGGCTCGGCACCGTGTCCGGCGATACGCTGAGCTGGACGATGCGCTCGGCGGACTGGCTGTTCGTGCTGCTGGCGTCGGTCTTCGTGGTCTTCGCCATCTGGCTGGCCGCCAGCCGATTCGGGTCCATCCCGCTCGGTGGCGACAACGAGAAGCCGGAGTTCTCCACGATCTCGTGGGTCGCGATGATGTTCAGCGCCGGCATGGGCATCGGCCTGATGTTCTATGGCGTCTCCGAGCCGCTCACCGACTTCGTCTCCCCCGTGCCGGACAGCGGCGTCACCCCGCAGAGCCGGGAGGCCATGCGCGAGGCGATGGCCACCACGCTGTTCCACTGGACGCTGCACCCCTGGGCGATCTATGCCGTCGTCGGCATCGCGATCGCCTACGGCACCTTCCGCAAGGGCCGCACCCAGCTGATCTCCTCGGCCTTCCGCTCGTTGCTCGGCCGGCGCGTCGACGGTCCGATCGGCAAGGTCATCGATGGTCTGGCGATCTTCGCCACGCTGTTCGGCTCATCGGCCTCCCTCGGCCTCGGTGCCTTGCAGATCTCGGCCGGTATGCAGTCGGTCGGCTGGGTCGACAAGATCAGCAGCTTCGGTCTGGTCGCGATCATCGTGGTGCTGACGATCTGCTTCATCCTGTCCGCCGTGTCCGGTGTCGCCCGCGGCATCCAGTGGCTGTCCAACATCAACATGGTGCTGGCCTTGGTGCTCGCGCTGTTCGTCTTCCTCGTCGGACCGAGCGTGTTCATCCTGGACATGGTCCCGACCGCCCTCGGCACGTATGCCGCTGACCTGCCCGAGATGGCCTCGCGCACCCAGGCCTCCGGGGACGCCGCACTCGCGAAGTGGCTGTCGACCTGGACGGTCTTTTACTGGGCCTGGTGGATCAGCTGGACGCCCTTCGTCGGCATGTTCATCGCGCGCATCAGCCGCGGCCGCACCATCCGCCAGTTCGTGACCGGCGTGCTGCTCGTGCCGAGCGTGGTGTCGCTGCTGTGGTTCGCCATCTTCGGTGGCGCGGCCATCAACCAGCAGATGAGCACCAAGGACCTGGTTGGCAAGGACGGCGCGGTCGACGCCAACGCCGCGCTCTTCCAGCTGCTCGGCCACTACCCGCTGGCGACGATCTCGACCTTCGTGGTGATGTTCCTAGTGGCGATCTTCTTCGTCTCCGGTGCGGACGCCGCCTCGATCGTCATGGGCACGCTCTCCGAGCGGGGCACCATCGAGCCGACCCGTAAGACGGTGATCTTCTGGGGTGTGCTCACCGGTGCGGTCGCCGCGGTCATGCTGATCGTCGGTCTGCACGAAGGCGACCCAGCCGCGGCCCTCACCTCGCTGCAGAACATCACCATCGTCTCGGCCCTGCCGTTCGTCATCGTGATGGCGTTGATGTGCTGGGCCCTGGTGAAGGATCTGCGCGAGGACCCGATGATGCGTCGCGCCGAACTCGGTCAGCAGCTGGTCGAGCAGGCCGTCATCGACGGCGTCACCGAGCACGGTCACGACGAACTCGTCCTCGTCATCGAGGAGAACGAGTCGCGCACTGAGCACATCGGTGGCACCGAGGCGACGGTCAGCCGGGCCCGGGTCGTCGACGCCCGCCCGAAGCAGGACGCCGACACCCGCTCGCAGCACGGCGCCGACACCCGCTGAACCAGGACACCCGACACCCGCTGAACCAGGACACCCGACACCCGCTGAACCCATCGGGTATGCCGCGACGCGCCGAGGAGACACGTTCTCCTCGGCGCGTCGTGTGTCACCCCGCCCCGCGAAACGTCAGTAATGCCTCGCGAAGCGTCACTAAATCCCCGCGAAACGTCACTAGATCCTCGCGAAACGTCACCAGTGCCTCGCGAAACGTCAGTAATGCCTCGCGAAGCGTCACCAGATCCTCGCGAAGCGTCAGCAGATCCGTCGCGAGGCGCACAAAACGCCCAAGTGGGCAATCCGCGCCAATCCCCGACCCGGTGAGGCGCACAAAACGCCCAACTGGGCAATCCGCGCCAGCGCCCGGCCCGGCGAGGCGCACAAAACGCCCAACTGGGCAATCCGCGCCAGCGCCCGGCCCGGCGAGGCGCACAAAACGCCCAACTGGGCAATCCGCGCCAGCGCCCGACCCGGCGAGGCGCAGACAAAGGCCTCAGACGTTGAAGCCCAACGCCCGCAGCTGCTCGCGGCCGTCGTCGGTGATCTTGTCCGGGCCCCACGGCGGCATCCACACCCAGTTGATGCGGTGCCCCTTGACCAGACCCTCGAGCGCCTGCGCGGTCTGGTCCTCGATGACGTCGGTCAGCGGACAGGCCGCCGACGTGAGCGTCATGTCGATGACCGCGTGAGCGTCGGGGTCGACGGTGATGCCGTAGACCAGGCCGAGGTCCACGACATTGATGCCGAGCTCGGGGTCGACCACGTCACGCATGGCCTCCTCGACGTCGGCGACATTCGGCGGGGTTGCGGTGTCGGTCATCGCTGTCCTCCAACGGTCGAGATGTCCACGCCGGCTCGCACCAGCGCGTCGGTGTATGCCGCCCACGGCAGCAGTGCGCATTTGACCCGGGCCGGGTATTTCGCCACGCCCGCGAGCGCGACCCCGTCGCCGATGACTTCCTCGTCGCCGGGGTCCTGTCCCTTGCTGGTCAACATGGCGCGCATCGCCTCGTAGGTCGAGAGCGACTCCTCCACCGAGAAGCCGATGACCTCCTCGGCGAGGATCGACGCCGACGCGACCGAGATCGAGCAGCCCTGCGCGTCATAGGAGACGTCCTTGACCTCGTCACCGTCGACGTGCACGCGCACGGTCACCTCGTCGCCGCAGGTGGTGTTGACGTGGTGCGCCTCGCCCTCGAAGGGCTCGCGCAGACCGGCGTGCTGCGGCCGCTTGGAGTGGTCGAGGATCAACTGCTGGTAGAGATCCATCAGGCGACCTCCACCCCGAAGACTTCTGGCACTCGGTCGAGCGCGGTCAGGAAGGCCTCGACCTCCTCGACCGTGCTGTATGCCGCGAAGCTCGCCCGCGTGGACGCCGGCACCTTGAGTGCCCGGTGCAGCGGCCACGCGCAGTGGTGGCCGGTGCGGACCGCGATGCCGGAGTCGTCGAGGATCTGTCCAACGTCATGCGGGTGCACCCCGTCGACGACGAAAGCGACTGCGCCACAACGCTTCTCGACGTCAGTCGGGCCGAGGACGCGCACCCACGGCCGCTTCGCGAGACCGTCGAGCGCAGCCTGCACCAGCACCTTGTCGTGCTCGCGCACGGCGTCCATGCCGAGCTTGGACAGGTAGTCGACGGCAGCACCCAGGCCCACGGCCTGAGCGACATTCGGCGAGCCGGCCTCGAACCGCTGCGGCGGCGCGGCATACGTCGTGTGGTCCATGAAGACCTGCTCGATCATCGAGCCGCCGGTGATGAAGGGCGGCAACGCGGCGAGCAATTCCGCGCGGCCCCAGAGCACGCCGACACCGGTCGGGCCGAGCATCTTGTGCCCGCTGAACGCCATGAAGTCGACACCGAGCTCGGTCACCGACACCGGCAGGTGCGGCACCGACTGGCAGGCGTCGAGCACGGTGATCGCGCCGACTCGCCGGGCCGCCGCCACCAACGGAGCGACCGGGTTGATCGTGCCGACCACATTGGACACATGGCTGAACGCCACGACCTTGGTGCGCTCGTTGACGAGGGTGTCGAGGTCGGAGAGGTCGAGCTCTCCCCCGTCAGTCACCGGGAACCAGCGCAGCGTCGCCCCCGTCCGGCGGCACAACTCCTGCCACGGCACGAGATTGGCGTGGTGCTCCATCTCGGTGACGACGATCTCGTCGCCCGCTCCGATCCGCAGCCGTTCGGCAACCTCCGATGGGACGCCGTCGAGCGCGCCCGGCGCCGAGGCGTTGGACAGCCCGTAGGCGACCAGGTTGATCGACTCGGTGGCGTTCTTGGTGAAGACGATGTCCTCCGGCCGAGCCCCGACGAAGGTCGCAACCTTCTCCCGGGCCGCCTCGAAGGCATCGGTCGCCTCCTCGGACAGCTGGTGCGCGCCCCGGTGGACCGCCGCGTTGTGTTGCTCGTAGTACGTCCGCTCGGCGTCGATTACCGACGCCGGCTTCTGCGAGGTGGCGCCACTGTCCAGGTAGACCAGCGGCTTGTCGCGCACCTCACGCTGCAGCACCGGGAAATCCGCCCGGACCTGCTGCACGTCATACGAACTCATGGGCTCCTCAGTTCTGGGCGGCCGCCGACAGGAAGCGGTCGTAGCCCTCGTTCTCCAGGCGCTCGGCCAGCTCCGGGCCGCCCTCTTCGGCGACCTTGCCGTCCACGAAGACGTGCACGAAGTCCGGCTTGATGTAGCGCAGGATGCGGGTGTAGTGGGTGATCAGCAGGACGCCGAGGTCGGTGCCCTCCTTGGCGCGGTTGACGCCCTCGGAGACGATGCGCAGGGCGTCCACGTCGAGCCCGGAGTCGGTCTCGTCCAGGATCGCGATCTTCGGCTTGAGCAGCTCCATCTGCAGGATCTCGTGGCGCTTCTTCTCGCCACCGGAGAAGCCCTCGTTGACATTGCGCTCGGCGAAGGCCGAGTCCATCCGCAGGTTCTCCATCGCGGACTTCACGTCCTTGACCCAGGTGCGCAGCTTCGGCGCCTCGCCGTCGATGGCGGTCTTGGCGGTGCGCAGGAAGTTGCTCACCGTCACGCCAGGCACCTCGACCGGGTACTGCATGGCGAGGAACAGGCCGGCGCGGGCGCGCTCGTCCGGCTCCATCGCCAGCACATCCTCACCGTCGAGAGTGACGGTGCCGGAGGTCACGTGGTACTTCGGGTGGCCGGCGATGCTGTAGGCCAGCGTCGACTTGCCCGAGCCGTTGGGGCCCATGATCGCGTGCGTCTCACCGGAGCGGACCGTGAGGTCGACGCCCTTGAGGATCTCCTTGGGGCCCTGCTCGGTGTCGACCGACACGTGCAGGTCGCGAATCTCCAGGGTTGCCATAGCTTTTCGTCTCTTCTTTCTCGTATGTCGGGTCAGTCGGCGAGGCGCACGAAGACATCGTCGCCATCGATACGCACGGTGTGGACGGCGACCGGCTGGGTCGCGGGCAGGCCGGTCGGTTCACCGGTCTGCAGGTCGAAGCGGGACCCGTGCAGCCAGCACTCGATCGTGCAGCCGTCGACCTCCCCTTCGGCGAGGCTCACGTTGGCGTGCGAGCAGGTGTCGTCGATCGCCCGCACCCCGCAGTCGCTGGTGCGCACGATCGCGACGCGCCGGCCGTCGAAGTCGGCCACCACCGGAGAGTTCTCCGGCAGTTGGTCGAGCGTGCACACCTTCACGAAGTCACTCACGATCCGGTCGCTGCCAACTCGGCTTCAATAGCCGCCATCAGCGTGTCCACAACTTCGGGCACCCCGATCCTGGCGACGATGTCGGCGAAGAAGCCGCGCACCACCAGCTTGCGCGCCTCGGCCTCGGGGATGCCACGAGCCATCAGGTAGAACAACTGCTCGTCGTCGAACCGCCCGGTCGAGGAGGCGTGCCCCGCGCCGGCGATCTCGCCGGTCTCGATCTCGAGGTTCGGCACCGAGTCGGCGCGCGCACCATCGGTGAGCACCAGGTTGCGGTTGAGCTCGTAGGTCTCGATGCCCTCCGCCTCCTTGCGGATCAGCACGTCGCCGACCCACACGGTGTGCGCGGTGTCGCCCTGCAGGGCGCCCTTGTAGGTCACCAGCGAGGTGCAGCGCGGCGCGTTGTGGTCCACGAAGGACCGGTGCTCCAGGTGCTGACCGGCGTCGGCGAAGTAGACCCCGAGCAGGGTCGCCTCGCCGCCGGGTCCGGCATACCGCACGTTGCTGTTGACCCGCACGATCGCGCCACCGAGGGTCACCGCGATGTGGCGGTATGCCGCGTCGCGCCCCACGAGCGCGTCGTGCTGCCCCAGGTGGTGGGCGTCGTCCTCCCACTGCTGCAGGGTGACCACGGTGAGGTTGGCCCCGTCGCCGACGATGACCTCGAGGTTGCCGGTGTGCTCGGCGCTGCCGGTGTGCTCCAGGATCACCAGGCCCTGAGAGTGCGGCCCCGCCTCGAGCACGTAATGCGCATTGGACCGGCGACCGGCGCCGTTGCCGTGGATGCGCAGCCGCAGCGGCTCGTCATACACCGTGTCCGCGGCGAGCTTGAGGTGCAGCGCCTGGTCGGTGTTGGCCGAGGCCACGACCGCGGCCCGGTCGGCCGGCACCAGCACGGTGCCGCGCGGCGCGGCGCCCGGCCCGAGCGGCTCGGCGAGCACGGCCTCGACCTCGGTCGCGTCGAAGGTCGCAGCGGGGTCACCCTCACGGTCATCGGTCGGGGTGTCGCTGAAGACATTCCCCAACCGGTCGACCGGCGTGAACCGCCACTCCTCCTCCCGGCCGTGCGGCACCGGGAAGTCGGCCACTTCGAAGGACGTGCGGCGCTCGGCACGGGACTGGTCGGGGACATAAGCCGCAGCCGGGTCGACGTGACCCGCGGCCTGGTTGCGCTCGGGGGTGATGAGCGTCATCTAACGGAATCTCCTTGGGGCAGAAGCGAATTCGAGGACGATCGGAGAACTTCGTGGGGTTATCCGACTGCGCCTTCCATCTGCAGCTCGATCAGGCGGTTGAGCTCGAGCGCGTACTCCATCGGCAGCTCGCGGGCGATCGGCTCGACGAAGCCGCGGACGATCATCGCCATGGCCTCCTCCTCCGACAGCCCCCGCGAGCGCAGGTAGAACAGCTGGTCCTCGCTCACCTTGGACACGGTCGCCTCGTGGCCCATCTGCACGTCGTCCTCGCGGACGTCGACATACGGGTAGGTGTCCGAGCGGCTGATCTGGTCGACCAGCAGCGCGTCACAGACCACTGAGCTCTTGGAGTGCTCGGCGCCTTCCAGTACCTGCACCAGACCGCGGTATGACGTGCGCCCGCCACCGCGCGCGACCGACTTGGACACGATCGTGGAGGAGGTGTTGGGCGCCGCGTGCACCATTTTGGCGCCGGCGTCCTGGTGCTGGCCTTCGCCCGCGAAGGCGATCGACAGCGTCTCGCCCTTAGCGTGCTCGCCGAGCAGGAAGACCGCGGGGTACTTCATCGTGACCTTGGAGCCGATGTTGCCGTCGACCCACTCCATCGTGGCGCCCTCGTCGCAGGTCGCCCGCTTGGTCACCAGGTTGTAGACATTGTTCGACCAGTTCTGGATGGTCGTGTAGCGCACCCGGGCGTTCTTCTTGACCACGATCTCGACGACCGCGGAGTGCAGCGAGTCCGACTTGTAGATCGGCGCGGTGCAGCCCTCGACGTAGTGCACATAGGAGCCCTCGTCGGCGATGATCAGCGTCCGCTCGAACTGACCCATGTTCTCGGTGTTGATCCGGAAGTAGGCCTGCAGCGGGATGTCGACGTGGACTCCCTTGGGCACGTAGATGAACGAGCCACCAGACCACACGGCGGTGTTGAGCGCGGCGAACTTGTTGTCGCCGCTCGGGATCACCGAGCCGAAGTACTCCTTGAACAGGTCCTCGTGCTCGCGCAGGCCGGTGTCGGTGTCGACGAAGATGACGCCTTGCGCCTCCAGGTCCTCGCGGATCTGGTGGTAGACGACCTCGGACTCGTACTGCGCAGCGACACCCGCGACGAGACGCTGCTTCTCTGCCTCCGGGATGCCGAGCTTGTCGTAGGTGTTCTTGATGTCCTCGGGCAGGTCGTCCCAGCTGGCCGCCTGCTTCTCGGTGGACTTCACGAAGTACTTGATGTTCTGGAAGTCGATCCCGGTGAGGTCGCTGCCCCAGGTCGGCATCGGCTTCTTCTCGAACAGCTTGAGCGCCTTGAGGCGTCGCTCGGTCATCCAGGCCGGTTCGTTCTTGCGGCGCGAGATGTCGTTGACGATCTCCTCGGACAGACCGCGCTTGGCGCTGGCACCCGCCTCGTCGCTGTCGGCCCAGCCGTATTCGTAGCGGCCGAGGTCCTTCAGTCCCGGGTTGAGCTCTTCGATGGTGCTCATCGCGGATCCTTTCGGTGGATCGGGGTGGTCGGGTGGTCGGGGACGAATGTGGTGCACACGTGGTCCCCGTGGGCGAGGGAGGCCAACCGCTGGACATGCACCCCGAGCACTTCGGAGAACATCTCGGCTTCCGCCTCGCAGAACTGTGGGTAGGCCTCGGCGACGTGCTGCACCGGGCAGTGCCCTTGGCACAACTGCACGCCGGCCAGCGGTGTTCCGCCGCCGACCGGGCGGGTCGAGGCGGCATATCCCTCACGGGTGAGGGCGGTCGCCAGGGCCCGGCTGCGGTCCTCGACATCCGGCCCGGCCGCGGACACATCAGCGGCGAGCCGCGCACCGAGGGCGTCGGCGCGTTGCCGGGCGAAGGCATGGACCGCCTCGTCGCCGCCGTGGGCGTGCAGGAAGTCCAGCACCGAGGTCGCCAGGGTGGCGTAATCGTCCCGCAGCGCTTCGTGCCCGCGGGCGGACACGACATACGACCGGGCGGGGCGACCGCGCTTACGGGCGCCGACCGCGACAGTCTCGCGCTCCTCCACCAAGGCGGAGTCGGCGAGGCAGTCCAGATGGCGCCGGACAGCAGCCGTCGTCAGCCCGAGCCGTTCGGCCACCGCGGCCGCGGTGATCGGTCCCTGCTCGGAGACGGTCTGCAGCACGCGCTGGCGGGTCCGGGACTCGGCCTTGTCGGCCACCGGGAGTTGCTTGCCAGCCATAAACACAACACCAGTATGACGTAATTCGCACCTCGCGCGTCACCCGGGTCGGTATGGCGTGAGTCACGGCCCCTCAGCAGGTGCGCGGCAGCAGCCCGTAGGCCTGCTTGGCCCGGTAGATCTGCAGCGCCGCGGCATTGACCCAGTAGCCGAAGGTGGCGTTGCTGCGGGCATTGGCCAGGACCGCGTTGTACATCGAGGGCAGCGCGTTCGGGGTGACGGTGAGCAGCAACTGGACGCCAGCGTTGACCGCGCGCGTGGCCCGCGTGGCATAGCTGTAGGGCGACATTGCGGCCGCGGCGCCGATGTCGTCGCTCATCACCACGCCCTTGAAGCCGACCTGCGAGCGCAGCATCGACTGCACGATGGTCGAGGAGAAGACCGCCGGCTGGCTGCCGTCGATGTTGTCGTAGATGGCCGAGCTCACCATCGTGAACGGCACCCCGGTGGCGGCGGCGTTCTTGAACGGGTTGAGGTAGCTGCTGTAGTTGCCGTAGCGCGTCATCCGGGCATCGTGGACAGAGGTCGTCGTGTCGGTATTGGCGTTCACCAGCCCGAGGCCTGGGAAGTGCTTGACCGTCGGTGCGACCCCCTTGGCGCGCATCCCCCAGGAGAAGGCATTGGAGAATTTCTGCGTCGTCGCCGAGTCGTAGCCGAACTCGCGGTAGTAGTAACCGATCGGCGGATTGCCCCGGCCCAGCCACGAGGGCACGGTGTCGGCGACCGGCGCAAGGTTCATGTTGACGCCCGCGCTACGCAGCTGGCCGGCCCAGGTCTGTGCCTTGTAGTAGAGGTCGGGATAGGTGCCTTGGGTCAGCGCGGTGGGGATAGAACTGAACCCCGGGCCCTGCAACACCTGGACGTAGCCGCCCTCCTGATCGGTGGAGATGAACGGCATGATCCCCGCCGTCGCGGCCTGGGTGCTGCGCGCGCGGGCCGCCGCGGACACCGATGCGGTGGCGCTGACGCCGGCGGTGCTGCGGCCGGAGAGGAAGATATTGCCGACGTGATAGGTCGAGATCTGACCCAGCGTGGTCGAACTGCCGCCGGCGGCCGGCTCACCGACCATGAACATCTGGCCGACCTTGGTCTCGATCGAGGTGCGCACGGCCATCTGCTCGGCGGTGCAGGCCGCGGTGCCGGTGGCACGTGGCACGGTGCCGGTGGCGCGCGGGGGTGTGCTGGCCGCGGTGGCGCTCGGCGCGCCGGCGGTGGCGAAGACCGGCACAGCGAACGCCGCGGTGCTCATTGCGGCCATCAGGCGACGAACGGACATCTCGACCAACCCCTCGATGTATGACGTCAACCCCCGTTGGCGCTCCCTCATGAGCCTAGGCCTCCGGCCGCCGAATGGCACCCGCCCAGCCAGACCTAGACTTCACCGTTGTGAGTGGACCGGCCGTGGACGTGCAGCACCTGACGCACCGCTACGGCAGGACCCTCGCCCTCGACGACCTCAGTTGGTCGGCGGACTCGGCCGCCATCACCTGTGTGCTCGGGCCCAATGGCGCCGGCAAGACCACCGCCATGGAGATCGCCGAAGGGCTGCGCCGCGCCGACGGTGGCTCGGTCCGGGTGCTCGACGCTGACCCCTGGTCGGCCTCGGCGGAGCACCGCGCCCGGGTCGGCGTCATGCTGCAGGACGGCGGGCTGCCCGGATCGGTCGGTGCCGGCCGCTTCCTCGACCACGTCGGCCGTCTCGTCGGCCGTTCCGACCGCGTGCCCGCGCTCGTCGACGCCCTCGACATCGGCGGCTTCGTCCAGACCACCGTGCGGCGGCTGTCCGGGGGGCAGCGGCAGCGGGTCGCGCTCGCCGCCGCCCTGGTGGGCGAACCCGCGGTCGCCTTCCTCGACGAACCCACCGCCGGCCTCGACCCGCACGCCCGCCTGGACGTCTGGGACCTGATCCGCGCCGAACGCGACCGTGGCTGCGCCGTAATCGTCACCACTCACTCCTTCGAGGAGGCCGAGCGGCTCGCCGACAAGGTCGTGGTGATGGCCGCGGGACGATCGGTCGCCGAAGGGCCAGTGGCCACGATCGCCGACGGCGGCGACCTCGAGACCGCCTATTTCGCGCTCACCCGCCCGGGACACACCCGATGACCACCGCAAGCGCTCGCGTGCGCGCCCAGGCCTCCTACGAAGCCCGCACCCTGCTGTCCAACGGCGAGCAACTCCTCGTCTCCCTCCTGCTCCCAGCGCTCGCCCTCGTGGGCATGGCACTGGCGCACACGCCATACCTCGGACCGGGACGCCGGATCGACCTGGTCGTCCCCGGAGTGCTCGCGATGGCGGTCGTGTCGACCGCGTTCACCGGTCAGGCGATCGCGACCGGATTCGACCGGCGGTATGGCGTGCTGCGCTTCCTCGGCACCACACCACTCGGCCGGGGCGGGCTGCTCGCGGGCAAGGCCCTCGCGGTGCTCACCGTCGTCGCACTGCAGACCGTCGTGCTCGCCGCGCTCGGGCTGGCCTTCGGCTGGCACCCCACGCTGTCCGGGGTGCTCATCGCGGCGATGTTCATGCTGCTCGGCACCTTCTGTTTCGTCGCGCTCGGGTTGTTGCTCGCCGGGGCGCTGCGGGCCGAGGCCGTGCTGGCGGTCGCCAACTTGATCTGGGTGCTGCTCGTCGCCGTCGGCGGCCTGCTCTATCCGACCGCCCGGATGCCCGGGGTCGCCGGACAGCTGGTGCGCCTGCTGCCCAGCGGTGCACTCGGGGACGGGCTGCGTGCCGCGCTCACCGGACACGACCTGGCCCTCGCCGAACCGGTGCTCGTGCTGCTCGTCTGGGGCGGCCTCGGCACCCTGCTGGCCCTGCGAACCTTCTCCTGGAGCGACTGAATGCTGCCCCCTGACACGCGACCGCTGCACCGGTGGACCCGCGTCCTCTTCTGGCTCAACCTCGCCGTCGAGATCGGCATCGTGCTGACCGGGGGTCTGGTGCGCCTCACCGGCAGCGGGCTGGGTTGTCCGGACTGGCCGCAATGTGTGCCCGGGTCGCTCACTCCCGTTGCGGCACAAGGCAGTTGGCACAAGTATGTCGAGTTCGGCAACCGCACGCTGACCGGTCTGGTGTCCTTCGTCGC
The DNA here is from genome assembly GCF_011440275.1 of Metallococcus carri. GTDB lineage: Bacteria > Actinomycetota > Actinomycetes > Actinomycetales > Dermatophilaceae > Metallococcus > Metallococcus carri. The sequence goes on from NZ_JAAOIV010000002.1 coordinate 263,882, forward strand.
GGTGGCGCTGATCGTCGCGGTGGTGGTCGAGCAGCGTGTCTACGGGCGTCGCAAGAAGCTCGTCGCGCCGCTGCTGGGCGTGCTCGCCGGCATCGCGCTGCAGGCGATCGTGGGCGGCATCTCGGTGCACCTCAAACTCAACCCGTGGATCGTGGCGACGCACTTCCTCGGCTCGATGGTGCTCGTGTGGGCCTCGGCCTGGCTGGTCTGGCGCTCGCGCGAGGGCGAGGGCGCGCCGGTGCCGGTCGTGCGCCGCGAGGTGCGGGCACTCGGGTGGGTCATCGCCGCGCTCACCGGGGTGGTGCTCCTGCTCGGCACCCTCGTCACCGGTGCCGGCCCGCACTCCGGCGACGCGAACGCACCCGCCCGCCTCGGCGTCGAGCCCCGGACGATGGCCTGGCTGCACGCCGACGCGGTGATGCTCTACTGCGGCCTGATCATCGGCATGGTGCTGGCGGTGCGGCTGCTCGCCACCTCACCGCGCACCCGGCGGGCCTGGACCGTCGTGCTGAGCGTGGTCGTGCTGCAGGGTGTCGTCGGCTACACGCAGTACTTCCTCGGCGTGCCTGCGGCGCTGGTGCTGATCCACATGCTGCTGGCCTCGCTGCTGGTCGTCGCCGTCACCTGGGCGGTGCTGTCCCTGCGTGAGCGCGCCGAGGTATGAGCTCGCTCCGGCGGCGGCTTGCGGTGGCTGACGGACCCTGAGCCCGGTATGCCGCAGCGTCCGCGGCTGGTGCGCCGATCGCCCAACTGGGCGTTTCGCGCCAGCAGCACAACCCCAATCGTGCGCCGATCGCCCAACTGGGCGTTTCGCGCCAGCAGCACGACCCCAATCGTGCGCCGATCGCCCAACTGGGCGTTTCGCGCCAGCAGCACGACCCCAACGGTGCGCCGATCGCCCAACTGGGCGTTTTGCGCCAGCAGCACGACCCCAATCATGCGCCGATCGCCCAACTGGGCGTTTCGCGCCAGCAGCACGACCCCAACGGTGCGCCGATCGCCCAACTGGGCGTTTCGCGCCAGCAGCACAACCCCAACGGTGCGCCGATCGCCCAACTGGGCGTTTCGCGCCAGCAGCACGACCCCAATCGTGCGCCGATCGCCCAACTGGGCGTTTTGTGCCAGCAGCATGACCCCAACGGTGCGCCGATCGCCCAACTGGGCGTTTCGCGCCAGCAGCACAACCCCAACGGTGCGCCGATCGCCCAACTGGGCGTTTCGCGCCAGCAGCACGACCCCAATCGTGCGCCGATCGCCCAACTGGGCGTTTTGTGCCAGCAGCATGACCCCAACGGTGCGCCGATCGCCCAACTGGGCGTTTTGCGCCGGCAGCGCGACCCCGACGAGTGCGCCGATCGCTCGGCGGATGCCTTCTCGCCAGCTCCTCAACGCTCCGATCCGCCTCGCACGCTCGGCAGATCGATCGCTTGCGCCGATCGCCCGGCCGGATGCCTTCTCGCCAGCTCCTCAACGCTCCGATCCGCCTCGCACGCTCGGCAGATCGATCGCTTGCGCCGATCGCCTGGCCGGATGCCTCCTCGCCAGCTCCTCAACGCTCCGATCCGCCTCGCACGCTCGGCAGATCGACCGCTTGATCGTCGCTCGGCGGTCAGAACGGGAGCGGGAGGTGCACGAGCGGGTCGAGGGCCACACCGAGGAAGACCAGCGTCAGATAGCTGATCGAGAAGTGGAAGAGGCGCATCGGCTTGAGCACGGCATACGAGACGCCCCGCTGGGCCCGGGCGAGCAGCCGGTGCGATTCGAGCAGGAAGAGCACGCCGCTGAGCACCGCCGCCACGGTGTAGATCCAGCCCATGCCGGCGACCGGGATCAGCAGCAGGCTGGTCAGCACGGTCGCCCACGCGTAAGCCACGATGCGCCGGCCCACGGCGACGTCCTCGGCGACCACAGGCAGCATCGGCACGCCGGCGTTGGCGTAGTCGTCCTTGAATCGCATCGACAGCGGCCAGTAGTGCGGCGGCGTCCAGAAGAACACCACGCCGAAAAGCACCACCGGCGTCCAGGCCAGCGAGTTCGTCACCGCCGACCAGCCGATCAGCACCGGCATACAGCCGGCCACGCCGCCCCAGACGATGTTCTGGGCGGTGCGCCGCTTGAGCAGCATCGTGTAGAAGCCGACATACAGCGCGATGGCCGCGACTGACAGGGCCGCGGACAGCCAGTTGACCAGCAACCCGAGCCACAGCGTGGAGACGACACCGAGCACGGCCGCGAAGATCAGGCCGGCGCGCGGGCTGATCGCGCCGGTCGCGAGCGGGCGCCCCTCGGTGCGGTGCATCAGCCGGTCGATGTCGCGGTCGAGATAGCAGTTGAACGCGTTCGCCGAGCCCGCGGACAGCGAGCCGCCGACCAGCGTCGCCAGGATCAGCCACACCGACGGGATGCCTCGGTCGGCGAGGAACATCACCGGGAAGGTCGTCACCAGGAGCAACTCGATGATGCGCGGCTTGGTGAGCGCGACATAGTCGGCGACGACAGCCCGCACCGGGCGCTTCGAGGGGACCGACGGGCGGCGCTGCAGCGCACGCGGCTCGGTCGTGGTCACCGAAGCTCCTTAGTTCGACATGGCATTTCGGGATTTCGGGCGGTGGGTCGGAACGTTTCAAGTCTAGACCCCGTACGCGTCGCCTCCCCCGCACCCCGCCACCCGCTCCGAGCCGGGTCTAGGCTCGAAACCGAAAGCCCGTCGGACGACCTACTCAAGCCCCCAAGGAGCGTCATACACGTGAGCCAGAACTCCGCCTCCCCCCTCGCCGGACGCGACCCCTCGCTCGCCCTGCCCGTGGCGAAGAACGCCGGGTGGACCGACCTGGACATCCGGGCGGTCGACACCGTGCGTGTGCTCGCCGCCGACGCGGTGCAGAAGGTCGGCAACGGCCACCCCGGCACCGCGATGAGCCTGGCCCCGCTGGCCTACCTGCTCTACCAGCAGGTGATGCGGGTCGACCCGAATGACCCCGAGTGGATCGGCCGCGACCGGTTCGTGCTGTCGGCCGGCCACTCCAGCCTGACGCAATACATCCAGCTGTTCTTCTCCGGTTACGGGCTCGATCTGGACGACCTCAAGGCGCTGCGCACCTGGGCCTCCCTGACGCCCGGCCACCCGGAATACCGGCACACCGACGGTGTCGACATCACCACTGGCCCGCTCGGGTCGGGCATCGCGAGCTCGGTCGGTATGGCGATGGCCCAGCGCCGCCAGCGTGGCCTGCTGGACCCCGACGCCGCACCGGGCGAGAGCCCGTTCGACCACAACATCTGGGTGATCGCCTCCGACGGTGACCTGATGGAGGGCGTCTCGGGTGAGTCCGCCTCGCTGGCTGGCACGCAGCGCCTCGGCAACCTCACGGTGTTCTACGACCAGAACCAGATCTCGATCGAGGACGACACCGATGTCTCCTTCGACGAGGACGTCGCCGCGCGCTACGCGGCATACGGCTGGCACGTGCAGACCGTCGACTGGCGCCGGGGCGACACCACGACCGGCGAGGGCGAGTATGTCGAGAATGTCGACGCGCTGCTCGCCGCGATCCAGCAGGCCAAGGCGGTCACCGACCGCCCGTCGATCATCGCGCTGCGCACGGTGATCGCCTGGCCGGCGCCGACCAAGAAGGGCACCGGCAAGTCGCACGGCTCGGCCCTGGGCGATGAGGAGATCGCCGGCCTGAAGAAGCTGCTCGGCTTCGATGGCCGCAAGACCTTCGAGGTCTCCGACGAGGTGCTGGAGCACGTCCGCCAGGCGCGCAAGCGGGGCAAGGAGGTGCACGCCGAATGGCAGAAGGGCTTCGACGCCTGGCGCAAGGCCAACCCGGACGGCGCCAAGCTGCTGGACCGGCTGCTCGAGCGCCGCATGCCGGATGGCTTCGAGCAGGCCTTCCCCACCTTCCCGGCTGACGAGAAGGGCATCGCCACCCGGGCCGCGTCCGGCAAGGTGCTCGGCGCCCTCGCCGAGGTCATGCCGGAGCTCTGGGGCGGTTCGGCCGACCTGGCCGAGTCCAACAACACCACGATGGAGGGTCAGCCGAGCTTCCTGCCGGCCGACCGGCAGACCTCGGAGTGGAAGGGCGGACCCTACGGGCGCACGCTGCACTTCGGCGTCCGGGAGAACGCCATGGGTATGGCGCTCAACGGCATCGCGCTCGAAGGGCTGACCCGCCCGTATGGCGGCACCTTCCTCATCTTCTCCGACTACATGCGCCCGGCCGTGCGGCTGGCGGCGATCCAGCGGCTGCCCGTGACCTTCGTGTGGACGCACGACTCGATCGGCCTGGGCGAGGACGGCCCCACCCACCAGCCGGTGGAGCACCTGGCCGCGCTGCGCGCCATACCCGGTCTGGACGTGGTCCGGCCGGCCGACGCGAACGAGACCGCCGAGGCATGGAAGACGCTGCTGCAGCACACCGACCGGCCGGCCGGGCTGTGCCTGTCGCGGCAGGCGCTGCCCACCCTGGACCGCAAGGAATACGGCGACGTCGCCGGTGTTGCCAAGGGTGGTTACGTCCTCGCCGACGTCGAGGACGGCACCCCGGACGTCATCCTGATGGCGTCCGGCTCGGAGGTGAGCGTCGCGCTGCAGGCGCGCGAGGCCCTCGCCAAGGAGGGCATCGGAGCCCGCGTGGTGTCGATGCCGTGCATGGAGTGGTTCGAGGCGCAGGACAAGAGCTACCGCGAGTCGGTGCTCCCGCCGACGGTGAAGGCGCGGGTCAGCGTCGAGGCCGCGGTGGGCATGTCCTGGTACCGCTACCTCGGTGACGCCGGCCGGGCCGTCTCGCTGGAGCACTTCGGTGCCTCGGCTGCCGGAGCGCTGCTCTTCGAGAAGTTCGGCTTCACCCCCGAGGCCGTCGTCTCCGCCGCCAAGGACTCCCTGCAGGACGCGAAGGGCGGCGCGACCCCCGGAATCGACGTCGAGGCCGTGGCAGCTGTGCCCGACCTCGGCGACATGTGACCTGTTCGATCAGAACTCTAGGAAGGACCACCGCGTATGACGCAGTCCACCGACCCTCTCGCCCAGCTCTCCGATCTCGGGGTGTCGATCTGGCTGGACGATCTGAACCGCTCGATGATCACCTCCGGTGACCTTGAGAAGTATGTCTCCGACAAGCACGTCGTCGGGGTCACGACCAACCCGACGATCTTTGCGACGGCGCTGTCGGACGGTTCGGCATACAACGAGCAGGTCAAGCAGCTCGCGCAGGACGGCAGCGATGTCGACACCGCGATCTTCGCGATCACCACCGATGACGTGCGCAATGCGTGCGACAAGCTGCGCCCGGTCTACGACAAGACCGGCGGCCAGGACGGCCGGGTGTCGATCGAGGTCGAGCCGGCCCTGGCCCACGAGACCGAGAAGACGGTCGAGATGGCCAAGGAACTGTGGAAGGCCGTCGACCGGCCCAACGTCATGATCAAGATCCCGGCTACCGTCGAGGGCTTGCCCGCGATCAGCGCCGCGCTCGCCGAGGGCATCAGCGTCAACGTGACGTTGATCTTCTCCCTGGACCGCTACCGCGGCGTGATGAACGCCTACCTGGACGGTCTGGAGAAGGCCCGCGACAACGGCAAGGACCTGTCGCAGATCCGTTCGGTCGCCTCGTTCTTCGTCTCCCGCGTGGACACCGAGATCGACAAGCGCCTGGACGAGATCGGCACGGCCGAGGCCACCGGCATGAAGGGCAAGGCCGGTGTCGCCAACGCGCGGCTGGCCTATCAGGCCTTCGAGGAGGTCTTCTCGACTCCCCGCTGGCAGTCGCTCGCCGACGACGGCGCGCACGTGCAGCGTCCGCTGTGGGCGTCCACTGGGGTCAAGAACCCGGACTACAAGGACACGATGTATGTCGTGGACCTGGCCGTGAAGGACACCGTCAACACCATGCCGGGCAAGACCCTGGAGGCCGTCGCCGACCACGGTGAGGTCAACGGTGACCAGGTGACCGGCAACTACGACGACGCCGCCGAGGTGCTGAACACCCTCGACCAGCTCGGGGTCTCTTACACCGATGTGGTGCGGGTGCTCGAGGACGAGGGCGTCGAGAAGTTCGACAAGTCCTGGTCGGAGCTGCAGGCATCGGTGCGTTCGGAGCTGGAGAAGGCCAAGTGAGTTCAGACACCCTCTCGGTCGCTGCCTCCGGTGCGGCCGCGGATGCGATCGCCGCGCAGGTGCCGCAGCTGGTGCAGGAGAAGTTCGCCAGCCGGCTCTTCGCGCAGGACCCCACACTCTGGGGCCCTGCGGCGGAGGCCGAGGCGAGCAAGCGGTTGTCCTGGGTCGGCCTCGCCCGATCCTCCCGGCCGCTGGTCGAGCAGATCGAGACATTGCGAAAGTCGTTGCAGGACAAGGGGGTCGACCACGTCGTGCTGTGCGGCATGGGCGGCAGCTCCCTCGCCCCCGAGGTGATCTGCGCGACCGCGGGCAAGGAGCTCGTCGTCCTCGACTCCTCGCAGCCGGACATGGTGCGTGACGCCGTCGCGACCAAGCTCGACCGCACCGTGGTCGTCGTGTCGTCCAAGTCGGGCTCGACCGTCGAGACCGACTCGCAGCGTCGGATCTACGAGCAGGCCTTCACCGACGCCGGCATCGACCCGGCCGAGCGGATCGTCGTGGTCACCGACCCGGGCAGCCCGCTCGACCAGGACGCTCGCGGCAAGGGCTACACCGTGATCAACGCCGACCCCGACGTGGGCGGCCGCTATTCGGCGCTGACCGCCTTCGGGCTGGTGCCGAGCGGTCTCGCGGGCGTCGACCTCGGTGCGCTCCTGGATGAGGCCGAGGCCTTCACCGACCAGCTCGCTGCCGACGACGCCGGCAACCCCGGCCTGCAGCTCGGCGCGGCCCTGGGCGGCACCTCCCCGCTGCGCGACAAGATCCTGCTGATCGACGCCGGCACGCCGATCAAGGGTTTCGGCGACTGGGCTGAGCAGCTCATCGCCGAGAGCACGGGCAAGGACGGCAAGGGGCTGCTGCCCGTCGTCGTGGGCGCGGCTCCGGCCGGTGACCTGCTCGATGACGAGCTGTGGGTGCGACTGGTGTCAGCAGGCGACGACGACCGCCCCGAGGGCGCGGCGACCGTCGACGTCGGCGGGTCGCTGGGCGCCTCGCTGCTGCTGTGGGAGGTCGCGGTCGCGGTGGCCGGCCGGCTGATCGGGATCAACCCCTTCGACCAGCCCGATGTCGAGTCTGCCAAGCAGGCTGCGCGTGACCTGATGGGCAAGGGCGCCAGCTCGACCGAGGCACCGGCCTTCACCGACGGCGCCGTCGAGGTGCGCACGGTCGGCCCGGACTTCCTCGGCGACGCCAAGGACCTGCCCGGCGCCCTGCAGGCTCTCATCGCGCAGCTGCCCGACAACGGTTACCTCGCGGTGATGGCCTATCTCGACCGGATCACCGACGCCCGTCTGGGTGAGGTGCGCGAAGGCTTGGCACGCACCCTGGGCCGCCCGGTCACCTTCGGCTGGGGACCGCGGTTCCTGCACTCCACCGGTCAGTACCACAAGGGCGGCCCCGGCATCGGCGTCTACCTGCAGATCACCACCGAGCCCGCGCAGGATCTGCCGGTGCCCGGCCGGGATTTCACCCTCGGTGAGTTCATCGCCTCCCAGGCGGCGGGTGACGCGCAGGTGCTTGGCGACCACGACCGACCGGTGTTGCGACTGCACCTGACCGACCACGACGCGGGCCTGGCCCAGGTCGAGCAGGCGTTGCGCGGCCTCACCCGATGAGCCCCGCGCGCGTCAGCCGCGGGCACAACCCGCTGCGGCAGGCGGCCGACCGCCGCCTGCCGCGGATCGCCGGGCCGTGCAGCATGGTGATGTTCGGGGTCACCGGTGACCTGGCCCGCAAGAAGTTGCTGCCCGCCATCTACGACCTGTTCAACCGAGGGCTGCTGCCGCCGGGCTTCTCGCTCGTCGGTTTCGCCCGCCGCGACTGGGCCGACCAGGACTTCGGCCGGATCGTGTATGACGCCGCCAAGGAGGGTGCCCGCACCCCCTTCGACGAGGACGTCTGGGCCAGCCTGGCCGAAGGGCTGCGGTTCGTCCCCGGTGCCTTCGACGACGACGCGGCCTTCGACGAGCTCGCCGACGTGGTGCGCACGCTGGACCAGGAGCGGGGCACCGGAGGCAATCACGCGTTCTACCTGTCCATCCCGCCCGGGTCGTTCCAGACCGTGCTGCAACAGCTGGAACGCTCCGGCCTGTCGCAGCCGCGGCCCGGCACCTGGCGGCGGGTGGTCATCGAAAAGCCCTTCGGGCACGACCTGAAGAGCGCGCGAGAACTCAACTCGATCGTCGAGTCGGTGTTCCCGCCCGACGCGGTCTTCCGGATCGATCACTATCTCGGCAAGGAGACCGTGCAGAACCTGTTGGCGTTGCGCTTCGCCAACCAGATGTTCGAGCCGATCTGGAACGCCAACTATGTCGACCACGTGCAGATCACGATGGCCGAGGACATCGGCATCTCCGGTCGCGCTGGCTACTACGACGGCATCGGCGCCGCGCGGGACGTCATACAGAATCACCTGCTGCAGTTGCTCGCGCTGACCGCGATGGAGCAGCCCAACTCCTTCGAGGCGAGCGCGCTGCGGACCGAGAAGGAGAAGATCCTCGCCGCGGTCCGGTTGCCGCACGATCTCGGCAAGTCCACCGCGCGCGGGCAGTATGCCGCGGGCTGGCAGGGCAGCGAGAAGGTGCGCGGCTATCTGCAGGAGGACGGCGTCTCGTCGAGCTCGACCACCGAGACCTATGCCGCGCTCAAGCTAGAGGTCGCGACCCGCCGCTGGGCCGGGGTGCCGTTCTACCTGCGCACCGGCAAACGCCTCGGCAAGCGCGTCACCGAAATCGCGGTGGTCTTCAAGCGGGCACCGCACCTGCCCTTCGGCGACACCGCGGCCCGGCAGCTGGGCCAGAACGCTGTGGTGATCCGGGTGCAGCCGGACGAGGGCGTGACGATGCGCTTCGGCTCGAAGGTGCCCGGCTCCGCGCCGCTCACCGTGCGCGACGTGACGATGGACTTCGGCTACGGCAACGCGTTCACCGAGGCCAGCCCGGAGGCCTACGAGCGACTGATCCTGGACGTGCTGCTCGGCGACCCGCCGCTGTTCCCGCGGCACGAGGAGGTGGAACTGTCCTGGCAGATCCTCGACCCGATCGAACGCTATTGGGCCTCGCACGGGCGGCCCAGCCCGTACGAAGCGGGCACCTGGGGCCCGAGCACCGCCGATGCGATGATGCGCCGCGACGGACGCGAGTGGAGGATGCCGTGAAAACCCCACGAAGTTCTCCGCTCGTCCCTCACTCCGATACTTCGCGGGGACCCCGAAGAGCAACCCCACGAAGTTCTCCGCTCGTCCCTTCGTTCCTCCGGCTGCTCAGGAGTGCGCCGTGATCGTCGACCTGCCTGCCACCACCACCCGCGAGGTGTCCAAGGCGCTGGTGCGCGTGCGTCAGAGCATGGGTGCCATCACCCTCGGGCGGGTGATGACCCTCATCGTCGTCACCGACGAGGCCACCGCGGCCACCGCGATCGACGCGGCCACCGAGGCTTCGCGCCAGCACCCGAGTCGCATCCTGGTGCTCGTCACCGGCAGCCGCCGCGGCGGGCCGCGCCTGGACGCCGAGATCCGGGTCGGCGGCGACGCCGGGGCGAGCGAGATCGTCGTGCTGCGACTGCGCGGCGAGCTGGCCGACCACGGTGACAGCGTCGTCATACCCCTGCTGTTGCCCGACTCCCCCGTCGTCGCCTGGTGGCCGATCCCCGCGCCGCCCGACCTGGCCGGCTCCCCGATCGGCAAGATGGCGGTGCGCCGGATCACCGACTCCTCGCTCGCGGCCAACCCGCGGCGCGAGCTCGCCCGACGCCGGGACGCGTATGCCGACGGCGACACCGACATGGCCTGGTCGCGCACCACCCGCTGGCGCGGGCTGTTGGCCACCGCCCTCGACCTCGAGCCCTTCGAGCAGGTCACCGGTGTGACGGTGAAGGGCGCGGCGGATTCGGCCAGCACCGACCTGTTGGCGGGCTGGCTGGCGATCCGGCTGCGGTGTCCGGTGCGCCGGGTGGTCGGGCCGAAGGGCACCGGCATCGTCTCGGTGCGCCTGGACCGCGAGAGCGGGCCGATCGACCTGGTGCGCCCGGCCGGCCAGGCGGACGCAACGCTGACCCAACCGGACCAGCCGGTGCGGCGGATCAGCCTGGCCCGCCCGGACACCGCCGACTCGCTGGCCGAGGAGCTCAGCCGGCTCGATGGCGACGAGGTCTACCGCGACGCGCTGCTGCGCGGTCTCGAACTGATCTCCGGGCGCGAGCGAGCCGCCACCCCAGCGCCCGCGCGCGCCAAGCGACGGCCCGAGCCGCAGCCGCCCAGCCGCCGCAAGTCGCCGCGGCTGGAGGACCTCGACCTGCCCAGCGAGCTCTGACGAAGGGACCCACCATGAAGGACCACGACCTGCAGATCCGCAAGGACAAGGCGACCCTCGCCGCCGACATCGTCGACGCGCTGGTCGCGCGGATCGACGAGGCGCTGCAGCAACGCGGCGAGGCGCACGTCGTCCTCACCGGAGGGTCCATGGGCGAGGCGGTGATGCAGGCGTGGAGCGCCCGGCCGGCCGACGACGCCGACCGCAGCGCCGTGCACCTGTGGTGGGGCGACGAGCGCTGGGTGCCGGCCGGCGACGCCGAGCGAAATGACCAACAGGCCGTGGACGCGGGACTGAAGCGGCTCGGCATACCGGATGACAACATCCACCGGATGCCGGCGGCGGGCGGCTCGTATGGCGACGACGTCGAGCGGGCGGCGGCGGCCTACGCGAGCGAGCTGGCGGAGTTCGACGAGGCCGACACCAATGGCCTGGAAGAGGACCCGGCGGTGCCGACCTTCGACGTGCTGATGCTCGGGGTCGGGCCGGACGGGCACATCGCCTCGCTCTTCCCGCAGCACAAGGCGCAGAACTGCACGACCACCACCACGGTCGCGGTGCACGACTCCCCCAAGCCGCCGCCGACGCGCATCTCGCTCACCTATCCCGCGATCGAGCGGGCGCGCGAGATCTGGTTCACGGTCGCCGGTGCGGACAAGGCCGACGCGGTCGAACGCGCCCTCACCACCGACGACCCGTGGAACACGCCGGCGTCCGCGGTCGAAGGGCTGCGCGCGACCGTGTGGTGGCTCGACACCGCCGCCGCGGCGAAGGTGCCGAGCAACGACGCGTCGTGATCACCTGCGTCGTGCGCTACGAGCGCACCTTCATGCGGCCGCTCCTGCCACACGACTGACAATCCGGCTGCTCTCCCCCTGGGGTCCGTGTCAGGCTGGGCCGTATGCCGACCGTGCGAGTTCTCGTCGAAGGTGACAGTGACGCTGTGGTCGTCGCGCGCCTGCTGACGCTGCGGGGTGTGCACGACGTCGAGGTGCGGGTGACGCACGGCATCACCAACTTTCCCCGTCACCTGCGCGCTGATGCTGGCACCAGCGTGCTCGGTCTGTGTGATGCGGGTGAGCAACAGGTCGTGGTCCGGGCCCTGCGGCGGCTCGGCATACGCGTCGAGGGCAACCTGGTCGCGCACGGCTTCTTCGTCTGCAACCGCGACCTGGAGGATGAACTTATCCGCTCGCTCGGTGCTGCCGCGGTGCTCGATGCGCTACACGACCTGGGCGAGCTCGGCCGGTTTCGCACCTTCCAGCACCAGCCCGAATGGCGAGGGCGGCCGATCGAGGACCAGCTGCACCGGTTCGCCGGGTCGGGGTCGGGACGCAAACGACGGCTGGCGACGGCGTTGGCCGAGCGGTTGACGCCAGAGACGACCCCGCAGCCGTTGGGCGCGCTGGTCGAGGCTGCCGCCAGGGTGATGGTCGATCAGCGCGCCGAGGTCGTCGGCGGATCGGCTGCCGGGTCGTCGTCGAAGAGGTAATGCCGCTGCGGGCGGCCCGACCGCGCTTCCTTCAGCGCGGTCGCTATAGCGACCGGATTCCTCTACTACGGGAGTAGTTATTTGATCAGGCCGCGCTCACGCAGCGAGGACAGCGCCTCGTCCAGGATGACCGCGCCCTCGGCGTCGCTGCGCCGCTCCTTCACGTAGGCCAGGTGGGTCTTGTACGGCTCGGCCTTCGGCGGAGCCGGCGGGTTGGCCTCGTCCTGCCCGGCGGGGAAGCCGCAGCGCGGGCAATCCCAGGTCTCCGGGACCGACATACCGGGCTCCTCGGCGAAGCTGGGCCGGGTCTCGTGCCCGTTCGCGCACCAATAGGAGACGATGACGCGCGGCGCGGACTCGCCGCGTTCCGCTTCGCCCATCGGGCCTGCACCGACGCGGCTGCCTCGGATGGCGTTACCACCGGCCATGAATCTGGTCCTTCCTGAAAAGACTGACGGGGGAGGTCAGGACTGGAACCGGACGATCAGACCCAGGCCGAGGATCGCGACGATCCACAGCAGGCCGGCGATCACGGTCAGCTTGTTGAGGTTCTTCTCCGCCACCGACGAGCCGGACAGGCTGCTCGAGACGCCACCGCCGAACATGTCGGACAGGCCCCCGCCCTTGCCCTTGTGCAACAGGATCAACAGCACCAGGAACAGGCTGCTGATGACGACGAGCGCCTGAAGCGCGATCCGGAGAATGTCCACGGGGAGAAAGGATACCTTCCGCTTCAGGCGGCTCCGCCGTGGTGCGCCTGGAAGCGCGCGATCGCGGCGAACTCGGCCGGGTCGAGCGAGGCGCCGCCGACGAGTGCGCCGTCGACATCCTGCTCGGCCATGATGCTCGCGACATTGCCGGACTTCACCGACCCGCCATACAGCACCCGCACACCGTCGGCGAGCTTCGCGTCATACAGGTTCGCGAGCTCGCCGCGGATCGCCGCGCAGACCTCCTGCGCGTCCTGCGGGGTGGCGACCTCGCCGGTGCCGATCGCCCAAACCGGCTCGTAGGCGATCACGATCGACTCGGCCTGGCTCGCCGGCACCCCGTCGAGCGCTGCGCGCAGCTGGGCGAGCACGTGCTCGACCTGACGACCCTCCTTGCGGACCTCCAGCGGCTCGCCGACGCACAGGATCGGCGTCAGGTCGTTCTTGTATGCCGCCTTCACCTTGCTCGCCACGACCTCGTCGGTCTCCTGGTGGTGCTCGCGCCGCTCGCTGTGCCCGACCACGACATAGGTGCAGCCCAGCTTGCGCAGGAAGACGCCGGCGATGTCACCGGTGTAGGCGCCCTCGTCGTGCGGCGACAGATCCTGGGCGCCGAGCTTGAGCTTCAGCTTGTCGCCGTCGATGAGGGTCTGCACCGAGCGCAGGTCGGTGAACGGCGGGATCACCGCCACCTCGACCGCCTCGAAGTCGTGCCGCTTGTCGCGCAGCGTCCAGTCCAGCTTCTGCACGACCACGGTGGCCTGCAGGTGGTCCAGGTTCATCTTCCAGTTGCCCGCGATCAGGGCAGTTCGCTTGTCCGCCAAGGGTTTTCCTAATCCTCGAGCACGGCCAGGCCCGGGAGCGTCTTGCCCTCGAGGTATTCCAGGCTCGCGCCACCGCCGGTGGAGATGTGGGTGAAGTCGTCCTCGGCGAAGCCCAGCTGCCGCACGGCCGCGGCCGAGTCGCCGCCGCCGACGACAGTCGTCGCGCCGGCCTTCGTGGCCTCGGCGAGGGCCTGCGCCACCGCCTTCGTGCCGGCGGCGTAGGGCGCCATCTCGAAGGCGCCCATCGGCCCGTTCCAGAAGACCGTCTTGGCACCGGCGATCTTCTCGGCGAACGCGCGGGCCGAGTCGGGTCCGATGTCCAGCCCCATCCGGTCGGCCGGTATGGCGTCCGCGGCCACCACCTCGTGGTCCGCGTCGGCCGAGAACTCGGTCGCGGCGACGATGTCGGTCGGCAGCACGATGTCGACGCCGCGGTTCTCGGCCTCGGCGAGATAGCCCCGCACCGTCCCGACCTGGTCCTCCTCGAGCAGGCTCTTGCCGACCTCGTGGCCCTGCGCCTTGAGGAAGGTGAAGACCATGCCCCCACCGATGAGCAGCAGGTCGGCGGTCTTCAGCAGGTTGTCGATGACACCGAGCTTGTCGCTGACCTTCGCCCCGCCGAGCACGACGGCATACGGCCTCCGGGGCTTGGTGAGCCGCTGCAGCACCTCGACCTCGGACTGCACGAGACCGCCGGCCGCCTGCGGGAGCCGCTCGGCGACGTCATACACGCTGGCCTGTTTGCGGTGCACGACACCGAAGCCGTCGCTGACGAAAACGTCTGCGAGAGAGGCCAATTCGTCGGCGAAGTCACCGCGCTCGGTGTCGTCCTTGCTGGTCTCCCCCGGGTTGAACCGCAGGTTCTCCAGCACCAGCACCTGACCGTCCTGCAGCGCCGCAACTTTGGCCTTGGCGTCCTCGCCGACGGTGTCGGTCGCGAACTGCACCGGCGCGTCGAGCAGCTCGCCGAGCCGCCGGGCGACCGGCTTGAGGGAGTATTTGTCCTCCGGCGCGCCCTTGGGGCGGCCGAGGTGGGCGCACACGACGACCCGGGCGCCGGCCTCGGTCAGCTGCCGAATGGTCGGCACCGAGGCCACGATCCGGCCCTCGTCGGTGATCGTGTCGCCATCGAGCGGGACGTTCAGATCGCTGCGCAGCAGCACGGTGCGGCCGCGCAGGTCGCCCAGGTCGTCGATCGTGCGCATCGCGGCTCAGAGGTCCTTGCCGACGAGCGCGACGAGGTCGACCAGACGGTTGGAGTAACCCCACTCGTTGTCGTACCAGCCGACGACCTTGACCAGGTTGCCGTTCACCTTGGTGAGCTCGGCGTCGAAGATGCACGAGGCCGGGTCGGTCTCGATGTCCTTGGACACGATCGGGTCCTCGGTGTAGGTGAGGTAGCCCTTGAGGGCGCCCTCGGCGGCCGCCTTGACCGCGGCGTTGACCTCTTCGACCGAGGTCTCCTTGGCGGCCTCGAAGGTGAGGTCGGTCGCGGAGCCGGTCGGGGTCGGCACGCGCAGGGCGTAACCGTCGAGCTTGCCCTTCAGCTCCGGCAACACCAGGGCAACCGCCTTGGCGGCGCCGGTGGTGGTCGGCACGATGTTGAGCGCGGCGGCGCGGGCGCGACGCAGGTCCTTGTGCGGACCGTCCTGCAGGTTCTGGTCCTGGGTGTAGGCGTGGATGGTGGTCATCAGGCCCTTTTCGATGCCGAGGGCATCGTTGAGGACCTTCGCCATCGGCGCCAGGCAGTTGGTGGTGCAGGAGGCGTTGGAGATGATCGTGTGCGCCTTGGGGTCGTATTTGTCGTCGTTGACGCCCATGACGATGGTGATGTCTTCGTTCTTCGCCGGCGCGGAGATGATGACCTTCTTGGCGCCGGCGTCGATGTGCGCCTTGGCCTTGGTCGCGTCGGTGAACAGACCGGTCGACTCGATGACGACGTCGACGCCGAGGTCCTTCCACGGCAGCTGCGCCGGGTCGCGCTCGGCCAGGCTGCGGATGAGCTTGCCGTCGACCTCGATGCCGCCGTCGACGACCTTCACCTCACCGTCGTAACGCCCGAGGATCGAGTCGTACTTCAGCAGGTGAGCCTGGGTCTTGTCGTCGCCCAGGTCGTTGAACGCGACCACCTCGACGTCGGCACCACTGTCCTTGATGGCGCGGAAGAAGTTACGACCGATGCGGCCGAAGCCATTGATTCCCACACGGACGGTCACGGCGGACACA
The DNA here is from genome assembly GCF_011440275.1 of Metallococcus carri. GTDB lineage: Bacteria > Actinomycetota > Actinomycetes > Actinomycetales > Dermatophilaceae > Metallococcus > Metallococcus carri. Next base: position 279,562 of record NZ_JAAOIV010000002.1, read on the forward strand.
TCCCTTCCTTGAGGTCTTGCGGAACTGTCGGCTCCGACCCTAGGACATGACCCGCGGGTAACCGAAAGCCGCTCAGCCGTCGAGCAGGTCCGGCGACAGATTCGCCTTCGTGCTCGGTATGCCGAGGTCGTCGGCCCGCTTGTCGGCCATCAGCAGCAGCCGCCGGATGCGGCCGGCGATGGCGTCCTTGGTCATCGGCGGATCCGCAAGTGCCCCAAGCTCTTCCAGGCTTGCCTGCTTGTGCTCCAGGCGCAGGTGCCCCGCCTCGCGCAGGTGGTCGGGGATCTCGTCGCCGAGAATCTCCAGCGCGCGCTCGACCCGGGCGCCGGCGGTCACCGCAGCGAGGGCGGAACGGCGCAGGTTGGCGTCGTCGAAGTTGGCGAGCCGGTTGGCGGTCGCGCGCACCTCACGCCGCATCCGCCGCTCCTCCCACTGCATGACGCAGTCGTGGGCGCCGAGCCGGGTGAGCATCGCGCTGATCGCGTCGCCGTCGCGGATCACCACCCGGTCCACTCCCCGCACCTCGCGAGCCTTGCTCTGTATGCCGAGCCGCCTCGCCCCACCGACCAGCGCCAGTGCCGCTTCGGGTCCGGGGCAGGTGACTTCGAGTGAGGAGGAACGTCCGGGCTCGGTGAGCGAGCCGTGCGCGAGGAAAGCACCGCGCCAGGCCGCCTCGGCGTCGCACATCGAGCCGTTGACCACGCGCGGCGGCAACCCGCGCACCGGTCGGCCGCGGGAGTCGATCAGGCCGGTCTGGCGGGCGAGGGCCTCGCCCTCGTGGACCACGCGCACGACATACCGGCTGCCCCGACGCAGCCCGCCGGCGCTCATGACGAGCACCTCCGGGCGCATGCCGTAGAGGTCGGTGACCTCGTGGTGCAGCCGACGTGCGGCGTTGGCGGTGTCGAGCTCGGCCTCGATGACGATCCGGCCACCGACGATGTGCAAACCACCGGCGAACCGCAGCACCGCGGCCACCTCGGCCTTGCGGCAGCAGGTCTTGCTGACAGTCACCCGGCTGAGTTCGTCCTTCACCGCTGCCGTCATCGCCATGCGCGACATCCTCTCATCGTTTCGTCCCGGCCGCCGATGGGTGGGGTGTCACCCGATCACATCGCGGTAGGCCGCCGCCAGCCGCAGCGGGTCGTGCGTGCCCGGGTGGTCGGGGTCGGCGACGGGCAGCAGGTGCACCTGGGCTCCGACGGTTTCGGCGGCGGCGCGCAGGCTGTCCTCGTCCTCCACCACCCGCGGGTCGGCGAGCACGACGTCCAGGTGCAGGTCGGGTGCGTGCTCGCGCAGCACCTGCACGTGGTCAGCGGGCGTAAACCCTTGTGTCTCACCGTCATTCATCACGACGTTGAGCGTGAGAATGCGGCGGGCCGGCGTCGAGATCAGCGCCTCGCGCAGGTGCGGGACCATCAGGTGCGGCATCACCGAGGTGAACCACGAGCCGGGGCCGAGCACCACCCAGTCGGCGTCGAGCACCGCGTCGACCGCCTCGCGACAGGGCATCGGCGGGTCCGGTTCGAGCCGCAGGTTGAGCACCCGGCCGGGGGTGGTCGCGACCGTCACCTGACCCACCAGCTCGCTCACCTCGTCGGGGCGGTCGGGGTCGGCGCCGCGCACGTCGGCGCGGATCTGCAGCGGCTCCCCCGCCATCGGCAGCACCCGGCCACGGGCGCCGAGCAGACGCCCGACCAGGTCGAGCCCGGCGATCGGGTCGCCCAGCAGGTCCCACAGCGAGGCGATCAGCAGATTGCCGAGCGCGTGACCGCCGAGCGGGCCATCGCCGGCGAACCGGTGCTGCAGCGCATCGCGCCACTGCATGCCCCACTCGGAGTTGTCGCACAGTGCCGCCAGCGCCATCCGCAGGTCGCCGGGCGGCAGGATGTCGAACTCGCGCCGCAGCCGGCCGCTCGAACCGCCGTCGTCGGCGACGGTGACAATCGCGGTGATGCGGTCGGTGACCAGCTGCAGCGCCTGCAAGGACGCCGCCAGGCCGTGTCCGCCGCCGAGCGCCGCCACCGCCGGGCGCCGGCTCATGCGCGACCCTTCGGTGCCGGTGGAAAGGCTCCCCGCGAAGTATCGGAGCGAGGCACGAGCGGAGAACTTCCCTCACTGCTCATTCGGGGTCCCCGCGAAGTATCGGAGCGAGGCACGAGCGGAGAACTTCCCTCACTGCTCATTCGGGGTCCCCGCGAAGTATCGGAGCGAGGCACGAGCGGAGAACTTCGTGGGGTGTTTTTCATTCGCGTCCTAGATCGCGGTGGACGACGATGGCGCGGGTGCGGTCGCCGTCGCCGATGCGGTCGGCGAGGGCTTCGGCGACGGCCACCGAGCGGTGCTTGCCGCCGGTGCAACCGACGGCGAGCGTGACGTAGGACCGGCCCTCGCGCAGATAACCGGCGGTCATCGGCTCGAGCAGGGCGAGCACCCCGTCGACGAACTCTTGGGCGCCGGGCTGACCCAGCACGAAGTCGGCCACCACCTCGTCCTGGCCGGTGAACGGTCGCAGCGCCGGATCCCAGAAGGGGTTGGGCAGGAAGCGCATGTCGAAAACGAGGTCGGCATCCAGCGGTATGCCGTATTTGAACCCGAACGACATCACCGCGATCCGCAGCTCCGGCAGGCCTTCGGAGCCGAGCAGTTGGCGCACCTTGGCGGTGAGCTGGTGCACGTTGAGGCCGGAGGTGTCGATCAGGATGTCGGCGTTCGCGCGCAGGTCACGCAGCCGTTCCCGCTCGGCGAGGATGCCGTCGAGCAACCGTCCCTCGCCTTGCAGCGGGTGCGGCCGGCGCACCGACTCGAACCGTCGCACGAGCGCCTCGTCGGTGGCGTCCACGAAGACCACCGAGGTGCGCCAGCCGAGATCGCGCAGCCGGTCCATGCCCTCGCGGAAGTCGGCGAAGAGGGACCCGGCCCGCACGTCGACGACGGCGGCCAGGTTAGGGCGCTCCTGCGGTGGGATGCCCTGCAGCAACTCGGCCATCGAGCCCAGCAGCTGTGGCGGCAGGTTGTCGATGACATACCACCCGCGGTCCTCGAGCACATTGGCCGCGGTGGTGCGGCCGGCACCGCTCATCCCGGTGACGACGACCAGCTGCGGATCGGGGCGAACTGCTTCGCTGGTCATCGGCTCACTCCTGGTCGAGGACTTCTCCGGTGGTCAGGTTGACGGCGGGTGCCTGGTCCCCATCTTGGCCCACGGCTGCCGCGATGGTTGCGGCGAGTCCGGGACCGATGCCCGGGACCTGCGCGATGTCCTCCGCGCTGGCGGCCCGCAACTTCTTCACGCTGCCGTAGCGCTTCAGCAGTGCCCTGCGTCGGGCCGGGCCGAGCCCCGGAATCTCGTCGAGCACCGAGGTGGTCATCGCCTTGGATCGCCGCTGGCGATGGAAGGTGATCGCGAACCGGTGGGCCTCATCCCGAACCCGTTGCAAGAGGTAGAGCCCCTCGCTGGTGCGCGGCAGGATGACCGGGAAGTCGTCGTCGGGCAGCCACACCTCTTCCAGGCGCTTGGCCAGGCCGACGACGGCGACATCATCGATGCCGAGCCCCTGCAACGCGCGCGCTGCCGCATCAACCTGGGGCTTGCCGCCGTCGACGACGACGAGTTGTGGCGGATAGGCGAACCGGCGCGGCCGCCCGGTGCGCTCGTCGATCGGCCCGGAGGGAGCATCGTCATCACCGGTCGGCAGCGCCTGATCATCGGCGGTGACATCCTGCGGCTGACCCTCGCCGTCGCGCTCGGCCAGATAGCGGCGGAACCGCCGGGTGAGCACCTCGTCCATCGCGGCGGTGTCGTCCAGGCGCAGCTCGCCGTCCTCCCCGGGCGTGCCCCGCACGATGAACTTGCGGTATTCGCCCTTGCGCGGCAGGCCGTCCTCGAAGACCACCATGCTGGCGACCACATTGGTGCCCTGCACATGGCTGACGTCATAACACTCGATCCGCAGCGGCGCCTCGTCGAGCCCGAGCGCCTCCTGCAGGTCCTGCAGCGCCTGGCTGCGCGCGGTGAGGTCGCCGGCGCGCGCGACCTTGTGCCGGGCGAGCGACTGGCTGGCATTGCGGGTGACGGTCTCCATCAGCGTCTTCTTGTCCCCGCGCTGCGGCACCCGCAGGTCGACCCGCGAGCCCCGCCGTTCGGCCAACCAGGCCGCGACGGTGTCCGGCTCGGTCGGCAGCACCGGGACCAGCACCTCGCGAGGTACGCCGGAAGGTGACTCGTCGCCATACACCTGCAGCAGCAACCGTTCGACGACCTCGGCCTGACCGAGATCGCCCTCGGCCTGCTTGTCGACCACCCAGCCGCGCTGGCCGCGCACCCGGCCGCCGCGCACGTGGAAGACCTGGACGGCCGCCTCGAGATCGTCGTCGCTGATGCCGAAGACGTCGGCGTCGGTGGCGTCGCCGAGCACGACCGCGGACCGTTCGAGCGCCTTGCGCAGCGCCTGGAGGTCGTCCCGGCGGCGGGCAGCGGTCTCGAAGTCGAGGTCGGCGCTGGCTTGCTTCATCTGGGTTTCGAGGCGCCGGACGAAGCGGGCGGTGTCGCCCTCCATGAACGCGCAGAACTCCTCGGCGATCTCCCGGTGCTCGTCGGCGTCGACCCGGCCCACACAGGGCGCCGAGCATTTGTCGATATAGCCGAGCAGGCAGGGACGGCCAACCTGGCCCGCGCGCTTGAAGACACCACTGGAGCAGGTGCGCATCGGGAAGACGCGCAGCAACTGGTCGAGCGTCTCGCGGATCGCCCAGGCGTGCGCGTAGGGCCCGAAATAGCGCGTGCCCTTGCGCTTGGCGCCACGCATCACCTGCGCCCGAGGGAACTCCTCACCCATCGTGACGGCGAGATAGGGATAGGACTTGTCGTCGCGGTATTTGACGTTGAACCGCGGGTCAAACTCCTTGATCCACGCGTATTCGAGCTGCAGCGCCTCGACCTCGTTGCGCACGACCGTCCACTCGACGCTCGCTCCGGTCGAGACCATGGTCGCCGTCCGCGGGTGGAGGGCCGCGATGTCTTGGAAGTATGACGAGAGCCGGCTGCGCAGCGACTTGGCCTTGCCGACATAGATGACCCGGCCGTCCTTGTCCCGGAAGCGGTAGACACCGGGGTCGACCGGGATCGAGCCGGGCGCGGGGCGATAGCTGGACGGATCGGCCACGTGGGGTCAGGAAATGATCAGGTTGGCACCGCTGCGGGTGACCTTGCGAGCGGCGAGCGGCTGGGTCGCTGGACCGTTGAGCACCGAGCCGTCGCGGATGCTGAACTCGCTGCCGTGGCAGGGGCAGACGATCTTCTGACCCTCGACCGAACTCACCGAGCAGCCCTGATGGGTGCACACGGCCGAGAACGCCTTGAACTCCCCGGTCGCCGGCTGGGTGAGCACAACATTGGCGGCGGTGTCGATATAGCCCCCGCCGTCGGGGACCTTGCTCGCCGGCACCGGCGCGGCGGTGGAGGACGTAGCGCTGCCGGTGGGCTCGGGCAGACCCGTGCCCGTCGCGGTGGCGCCGCCGTCGCTGCCGCCGCACCCGGCGAGCGTCGCTCCGCCGAGCACACCGGCTGCGGCGATGCCCGCGCCGCCGAGCACGCTGCGCCGCGGGGTCTTGTCCTCAGCAGTCATCTCATCGTCCTTCCCGTGCCGGTGTCGTTCCACCCCATCATCTCGCGTCGCGCGTGGCCGTCAGCCGGTGCGTCGCTCCTGTCGCGCGGTCGCCGGTTTGGCCGCCGCCCGCTGAGCGGTCGTCTTCTTCGCTGCGCTCTTGGTCGCCGTGCCTCGCTTGGTCGACCGCTTGCCAGGAGACGTCGTGGCCGGAGTGGCGCGCCGCGTGGACGGCCGGGCGCCCGCCGATCCGAGCAGCGGCTTCAGGAACTGACCGGTGTAGCTCTCCGGCACGGCCGCGATCTCCTCAGGGGTGCCGGCGGCAACGACGGTGCCGCCCCGGTGACCGCCCTCCGGGCCCATGTCGACGATCCAGTCGGCCGACTTGATCACGTCTAGGTTGTGCTCGATGACCAGGACGGTGTTGCCCTTGTCGACCAGCCCCTGCAGCACGCCGAGCAGCTTGCGGATGTCCTCGAAGTGCAGGCCGGTCGTCGGCTCGTCCAGGACGTAGATGGTGCGACCGGTCGAGCGCTTCTGCAGCTCCGAGGCGAGCTTGACCCGTTGCGCCTCACCGCCGGAGAGCGTCGGTGCCGGCTGGCCGAGTCGGACGTAACCGAGGCCCACGTCGACCAGGGTCTCCATATGCCGGGCGATCGCCGGCACGGCGGCGAAGAACTCGCGCGCCTCCTCGATCGGCATATCGAGCACGTCGGCGATCGTGCGGCCCTTGAAGTGCACCTCGAGCGTCTCCCGGTTGTACCGGGCCCCGTGGCAGACCTCGCACGGCACGTAGACATCCGGCAGGAAGTTCATCTCGATCTTGAGCGTGCCGTCACCGCTGCACGCCTCGCACCGACCGCCCTTCACGTTGAAGGAGAACCGGCCCGGCTGGTAGCCACGGACCTTCGCCTCCTGGGTCTCGGCGAACAGTCGGCGGATGTGGTCGAAGACGCCGGTGTAGGTGGCCGGGTTGCTGCGCGGCGTGCGCCCGATCGGGCTCTGGTCGACGTGCACGACCTTGTCGAGCTGATCCAGACCCTCGACGGTGCGATGCCGGCCCGGCACGTGCCGGGCACCGTTGAGCTGGTTGGCCAGCACGTTGTAAAGGATCTCGTTGACCAGCGTGGACTTGCCCGAGCCGGAGACTCCGGTGATCGCCACCAGGTTGCCGAGCGGGAAGCTCACGTCGACATCGCGCAGGTTGTGCTCGCGCGCGCCCCGCACGACGACCTCGCGGCCGTCCTGCGGGCGGCGCACCGGCGGCACCGCGATCGCCCGGCGTCCGGCGAGATAGTCGCCGGTGATCGAACGGTCGTTGGCGAGCAACTCCCTGACCGGGCCGGAGTGCACGACCTCACCGCCGTGCTCCCCCGCGCCGGGTCCGATGTCGACGACCCAGTCGGCGGTCGCGATGGTGTCCTCGTCGTGCTCGACCACGATCAGAGTGTTGCCGAGATCGCGCAGCCGGGTGAGGGTGTCGATCAGCCGGTGGTTGTCGCGCTGGTGCAAGCCGATGGACGGCTCGTCGAGCACATAGAGCACGCCGACCAGCCCGGACCCGATCTGAGTGGCCAGCCGGATGCGCTGCGCCTCGCCACCGGACAGCGTGCCGGCCGCTCGGTCGAGGGACAGATAGTCCAGACCGACGTCGAGCAGGAACCCGAGCCGGGCGTCGATCTCCTTGATGACGCGCTCGGCGATCTGCTGCTCCCGCGCGGTGAAGTCGACGGTCGACAGGAAGGTCGCCGACTCCGAGATCGGCAGCGCGCACACCTCGGCGATCGACCGGCCGCCGACGAGCACCGCGAGGCTCTCCGGCTTCAGCCGAGTGCCGTGGCAGGCCGGACACGGCACCTCGCGCATGTACCCCTCGTAGCGCTCGCGGCTCCAGTCCGACTCGGTCTCGGCGTGCCGCCGCTTGATGAACGGTATGACGCCCTCGAAGCCCGTCGTGTAGCTGCGCTCCCGCCCGTAGCGGTTGCGGAAGCGCACGTGCACCTTGTGGTCCTTGCCGTGCAGCAGCGCCTCCTTGGCGCGCTCCGGCAGCGACCGCCAGGGGGTGTCGAGCGAGAACTTCAGGTCGTCGCCGAGTGCGCCGATCACCCGCAGGAAGTAGTCGGAGGACGAGGCGCCCTGGGCCCACGGCAGGATCGCGCCCTCGGCGATCGACTTGTCCTCATCCGGTATGACGAGCTCGGGGTCCACCTCCAGCTCGGTGCCGATGCCAGTGCACTCGGGGCAGGCGCCGAACGGGCTGTTGAAGGAGAACGAGCGCGGCTCGATCTCGTCCATCGCGAGTGGGTGGTTGTTGGGGCAGGCCATCTTCTCCGAGAAACGACGCTCGCGGCCCGGGCTGCCCTCCTCCTCGTCGACGAAGTCGATCAGCAGGATGCCGCCGGCCAGGCCGAGCGCCGTCTCCACCGAGTCGGTCAACCGCTGCTTGCCGCTGCGGTCTTGCGCGCCGCGCGCCACCAGCCGGTCCACGACGACATCGATGCTGTGCTTCTTCTGCTTGGCGAGGGTCGGCGGCTCGGCGAGCGAGACCACCTCACCGTCGACGCGGGCGCGCGAGAAGCCCTTGGTCTGCAACTCGGCGAACAGGTCGACGAACTCACCCTTGCGCTCGCGCACCACCGGCGCGAGCACCTGGAAACGGGTGCGGTCGGGCAGCTCCAGCAACTGGTCGACGATCTGCTGCGGCGTCTGGCGCCCCACCGGCTCGCCACAGATCGGGCAGTGCGGACGACCGGCGCGCGCATAGAGCAGCCGCAGGTAGTCGTAAACCTCGGTGATCGTCCCCACGGTCGAGCGCGGGTTGCGGTTGGTCGACTTCTGGTCGATCGACACCGCGGGCGACAGCCCCTCGATGAAGTCGACATCCGGCTTGTCCATCTGCCCGAGGAACTGGCGAGCGTAAGCCGACAGCGACTCGACATACCGCCGCTGGCCCTCGGCGAAGATGGTGTCGAACGCGAGCGAGGACTTGCCCGAACCCGACAGACCGGTGAAGACGACGAGCGCGTCGCGGGGGATGTCGACGCTGATATTGCGCAGGTTGTGCTCACGGGCACCGCGCACACGCAGGTGGTCGTGAGTGGGGCGCGCCGTCACGGAGGACGAAGTCTTGGCAGGCACACAGAACATGCTAGGTCGGCCCACCGACAGGGTCCCTCACGGGCGGCGACCGACGTCATAGTCTGCGTGGTTATGGCCGAATCCAACGACGTGCCCATCGAGGAATACGCGATCATCGGCGACACCGAGACGGCGGCGTTGGTGAGCCGGCGAGGGTCGATCGACTGGTTGTGCGTGCCCCGGTTCGACAGTGCCTCGTGCTTCACTGCACTGCTCGGCACCCCCGAGCACGGCCGCTGGCTGCTCGGCCCGACCGGCGAGGCCACCAGCACCCGCTCCTATCGCGGGAACACCTCGATCCTGGAGACGATCCACACCACCGCGACCGGCACGGTCAAGGTCACCGACCTGATGCCGCTCGGCATGGAGCGGGCCGACATCGTGCGCATCGTCGAGTGCCTCGAGGGCGAGGTCGAGATGGAGCACGAGTGGATCGTGCGGTTCAACTACGGCCGGGTGCGGCCCTGGGTGTCGCACAACGCCGCGACCACCAACCGCCCCGAAGCCACCGTCGCCATCGCGGGGCCGGACATGCTCGTGCTGAGAGGCACCCGGAGGCCGCACGCCGTCGACGGCCGGCATACCGACACCTTCACCATCCGCGCGGGCGAGACCGAACGCTGGAGTCTCAACTGGTTCTCCTCCTGGAAGGAGATCCCGCCGCCGACCGACGTCGACCTGCGGATCTGGCGCACCACCGAGACGTCCGAGGCCTGGGCGGCCCGGTGCGATTACGAAGGTCCCTACCGCGAGGCGGTCGTGCGCTCGATGCTCGTGCTGCGGTTGCTCACCGACACCCGCCGCGGCGGCATCGTGGCCGCCCCGACGACGAGCCTGCCGGAGGACTTCGGCGGCGTGCGCAACTGGGACTACCGCTTCTGCTGGCTGCGCGACGCCTCGCTCACCCTGGAGGCCCTCCTGGCGGTCGGCTTCGAGGAGGCCAGTCCACTCTGGCGCGACTGGCTGATCCGGGCGATCGCCGGCGACCCCGAGGACATGCAGATCATGTATGCCGTCGACGGCGGCCGCCACCTGCCCGAGCGCGAGCTGCACCACCTGCCGGGGTATGCCGACTCGCGGCCGGTCCGCGTCGGCAATGGGGCGGTCGACCAGCGGCAGACCGATGTCCTGGGCGAGGTGATGATCGCGATGCACGACGCGCGGGTGCGCGGCGTCGCTGACAACGAGCACAGCTGGGCGGTGCAACGCGCCCTGGTCGAAAACCTCGCCGGCCACTGGGACGAGCCGGACAACGGCTTGTGGGAGATCCGCGGCCCCCTGCGGCATTTCACCCACTCGCGGGTGATGGTGTGGGCGGCCTTCGACCGGGCGGTCCGCGCGGTCGAGGAGTTCGACCTCGAGGGACCGGTCGACAAATGGCGCTCGCTGCGCGACCAGGTGCGGGCGGAAGTGCTCGCCAAGGGATTCAACAGCCAGATCAACTCGTTCGTGCAGCACTACGAGACCACCGAGGTCGACGCGAGCCTGCTGCTCATCCCGCTGGTCGGCTTCCTGCCCGGTGACGACCCGCGGGTGATCGGCACGATCGAGCGGATCGAGCAGGACCTCATGCGCGACGGGCTGCTGCTGCGCTATCGCACCGAGGCCGGGGTGGACGGTCTGCCGGGCAACGAGCACCCTTTCCTCGCCTGCTCGTTCTGGCTGGCGTCGGCCTATGCGATGGCCGGCCGCATCGACGATGCCCACGAACTCATGCGCCGGCTGCTCGATCTGCGCAACGATGTCGGTCTGTTGTCCGAGGAGTACGACCCCGAGAACAAGCGCATGGTGGGCAACTTCCCCCAGGCGTTCAGTCACCTCACGCTGGTGACCGCGGCGGTCGCGATCGCCCGGGCCGAACGTGCCGCACGACACCGCAGCCAGTGAGAGGGTTCCGCCCATGACGTATGACGGCAAGGTCGCCTCCGGCGGCCCCGCCCAGACCCGAGACGTCGGCAACGCGAGGATCAGCAAGCTGAGCGTCGGTCCGATGGACAACAACGTCTACCTGATCTCCTGCAAGGCGACGGGCGAGGCACTCCTCATCGACGCCGCGGCGGACTGGCCGCGAATCCGCGACCTGGTCGCCTCCAGCGGGGTCGCCGTCGTCGCGCTGGCGACCACCCACCGCCACAGCGACCACACCGGCGCGCTGCAGGACGCGGTCGATGCCTGGCACCCACGCACCTATGCCGGCCGGGACGACGCAGCGCACCTGCCGGTCGAGGCGGCATACCCGATGGACGACCGGGACGGCTTCACGGTCGGGCGGGTGGACTTCGCGATCAGCGCAGTGCGCGGACACACGCCGGGGTCGATCGCGATCTCCTTCGTCGACGCCGACGACGAGCACCACCTCTTCACCGGCGACTCGCTCTTCCCGGGCGGGGTTGGCGCCACGAATCACTATGACTACCAGTCGTTTCCGCAACTGATCGACGATGTCGAGGCGCGGTTGTTCGGCCGCTTCGACGACGACACCTGGGTCTACCCGGGGCATGGCGCGGACACGACGATCGGCACCGAGCGGCCGCAGTTGCCACAGTGGCGGGAGCGGGGCTGGTGAAGACGCACGGCCGATTCTCTGGTGGTATGGACCAGTGATCGCCGAAGCCGTCGTCAGCGTCCCCGTCACCCAGCTGTGGTCCTCACCAGAGGCACCTCGTCCGGTCGATCAGCCGGTGCTCGCCGACGCGCCCGACCATGCCTCCTGGCTGGCGGCGATGGACGCCGTCCCGGACACCGATCCCGCCAGCCGCCTCGGCTTGGACGACCGCTTGCTCACCGAACTGCTCGAAGGTGAGCCGGTCACCGTCCAGGAGACGGTCGCCGGGTGGTCGCGGGTGACCTGTCCGTGGCAGCCCAGCAGCCGGGACGAGGCGGGCTATCCGGGCTGGATCCGCACCGCACACCTCTCCTCGGCGGCCCCACCAGCCGACGCGCCGGCCGGCATACCCGCGCCGGAGGTGACCGGCACGGACCTGGTGGACACCGCTCGGCGGCACGACGGCCTGTCCTATCTGTGGGGTGGCCTGTCCCCGGCCGGCCTGGACTGCTCCGGGCTGGTGCACCTCGTGGCGCGCGATCTCGGCTGGACCGTGCCCCGCGATGCGCACGACCAGGCCGAAGCGGCGACGCCGGTGCCGGTTGACCAGGTGCAACCCGGTGACCTCTACTTCTTCGCCCGACCCGGCCGCTCGATCCATCACGTCGGCTTCGTGGTGCAGCCCGGGGTGATGTTGCACGCGCCGCAGACCGGCGCGGCCGTCGTTGAGGAGGAACTGTCGGACGCCCGCCGCACGACGCTGGTCAGTGCGGGTCGTATCGCCCCCACTCAGTGAGGACATCGCACCCCGCCGCGACCGGACCGCTGCTGGTCCTCGCGGCCGTCGTCTCCGTGCAATTCGGTGGTGCTCTCGCCGCCACCCTCATCCCGGTCGTTGGTCCGGTCGGCAGTGTCGCGCTCCGGCTGGCGATCTCCGCCCTCGTGCTCGGCGTCATCGCCCGGCCCGCGCTGCGCGGCCGCTCCCATCGAGACTGGCAGGTGGTCCTGGCGTATGGCGCGACGCTCGCCGCGATGAACCTGAGCTTCTACGCGGCGCTGGAGCGCCTGCCGATCGGTGTCACGGTGACGATTGAGTTCGTCGGGCCGCTGGTGCTCGCCGCCTGCCTGTCGCGCAGCGCCCGTGACGTGATCGCGGTGCTCGCCGCCGCGGCGGGGGTGCTGCTGATCTCGGGAGCGGTGTCGACCCCGTGGTCCCAGCTGGACGGGGTCGGCATCGGTCTGGCGCTGCTCGCGGGAGCGCTGTGGGCGGCATACATCCTGACGAGCGGGTGGACGGGTGCGCGCTTCGCCGACCTGGACGGCCTGGCAATCGCATTGTGTGTCGGGGCGGTGGTGCTGACGCCGATCGCGGTCGCGCTCACCGGCTCCCGGCTCTGGCACGGCGAGGTGCTGCTCAAGGGGCTGGGCATCGCGATGCTGTCCTCGCTCGTGCCCTACTCGCTGGAACTCATCGCGCTGCGCCGGCTGCCCGCTCGCGTCTTCGGGGTGCTGCTGTCACTGGAGCCAGCGGCTGCCGCTCTGGCCGGGTTGCTCGTGCTCGGTCAGCGGTTGTCCGGCCTCGAGCTCGCCGGAATGGCGCTCGTGGTCGCCGCCAGCGTGGTGATCATGAGCCACCGGCGCGGCGCCGCAGCCACCGCCCCCGCCGAGACCGGCTGAGCGGCACCGCCACCCGGCCCGCACTCAGCCCTCCCAGCCGGCGGGTCGGCGAGACTTGGGGAGCTTTTCCACCACCAGGCGGTATGACGTGTCGATCGCTTCGAGGATCTCTTCGTCGCTGATGGCGCCGCCCATGGTCAGGGTGTTCCAGCCGTTGCGGCCGATATACGGCATGACCGCAGCGTCCTGCGGATAGGCCCGCAACCATTCATCGGCCTCTTCGCGGGTGACTCCGCATTTGACGCCGACAGTCCGCGCCCCGCCGAAGCAGAAGATCTTGGCGTCGACCTTGGCGACCGTGTCGCCCTCCCACGGCTCGTCCGGCCAGGCGCCCGGCTTGGCCAGCGCGTGGTCGAGCGCCTCGCCGGGCTTCATGTGCCGGCCCCGCTCACCGCCCGCAGCGGCGCGCTCGACCCGGGCTTCACTTGGTCGCCTCGGTCATCTGCCGCAGCTCCTTCTTGAGCTCGCCGAGCTCGTCCCGCAACCGCGCGGCGAGCTCGAAGTGCAGATCCTGGGCCGCCTGGTGCATCTGGTCGGTGAGCTCTTGGATCAGGCTGGCCAGGTCGGAAGCCCCAGCCCCTGCGAGCCGCGACGCGCCGACCACGACAGTGGCATCGGCCGATGCCGCGCCGCGACCGCCGCGGCCACCCTTGCCGCGCGACTGGCTGCGGCCGCTGCCCATCAGCGAGTCGGTGTCGGCGTCCTCGCGCTGGAGCATGTCGGTGATGTCGGCGATCTTCTTGCGCAACGGCATCGGGTCGATGCCCTTGTCGCGGTTGTAAGCGATCTGCTTCTCGCGCCGCCGATTGGTCTCGTCGATCGCATCCTGCATCGAGGGGGTGACCCGGTCGGCATACATGTGGACCTGCCCGGACACATTGCGGGCCGCGCGACCGATCGTCTGGATGAGCGACCGGGTCGAGCGCAGGAAGCCCTCCTTGTCGGCATCCAGGATCGACACCAGCGACACCTCGGGCAGGTCGAGACCTTCGCGCAGCAGGTTGATGCCGACCAGCACGTCAAACTCCCCGAGCCGCAACTCGCGCAGCAGCTCAACGCGGCGCAGGGTGTCGACCTCGGAGTGCAGATAGCGCACCCGCACGCCCTTCTCGAGCAGATAGTCGGTCAGGTCCTCGGCCATCTTCTTGGTCAGCGTGGTGACCAGCACCCGCTCGTCCTTGGCGGTGCGCTCGTTGATCTCGTGCAGCAGATCGTCGATCTGGCCCTTGGTGGGCTTGAGGATGACCTCGGGGTCGACGAGCCCGGTCGGCCGGATCACCTGCTCCACGAAACCGTCGGATTTGGCCAGCTCGTAGTCACCGGGCGTCGCCGACAGATAAACGGTCTGGCCGATGCGCTCGAGGAATTCCTCCCACTTCAGCGGCCGGTTGTCGACCGCCGACGGCAGCCGGAAACCGTGGTCGACGAGCTGGCGCTTGCGGGACATGTCGCCCTCGTACATCGCGCCGATCTGCGGGACGGTCTGGTGCGACTCGTCGATCACCAGCAGGAAGTCCTCGGGGAAATAGTCGAGCAGCGTGTTGGGCGCCGATCCGGCGGCACGACCGTCGATATGCCGCGAGTAGTTCTCGATGCCGGAGCACGATCCGACCTGGCGCATCATCTCGATGTCGTAAGTGGTGCGCATCCGAAGCCGTTGTGCCTCAAGGAGTTTGCCCTGCCGCTCAAACTCCGCCAACCGGTCGGCGAGCTCAAGCTCGATGCCCTTGATCGCCCGCTCCATCCGCTCGGGGCCGGCGACATAGTGCGAGGCGGGGAAGACATACATCTCCTCCTCCTCGCGCACGACCTCACCGGACACCGGATGCAGGGTGTAGAGCCGCTCGATCTCGTCGCCGAAGAACTCGATGCGCACCGCGAGCTCCTCGTAGACCGGGATGATCTCGACCGTGTCGCCGCGCACCCGGAAGGTGCCGCGGGTGAAGGCCAGGTCGTTGCGCGTGTATTGCATCTGCACGAATCGCCGCAGCAGGTCGTCGCGATCGATGCGGTCACCGACCTTGAGCTGCGCCATCCGGTCGACATACTCCTGCGGCGTGCCCAGACCGTAGATGCACGACACGGAGGCGACGACGACCACATCCCGGCGGGTCAGCAGCGAGTTGGTGGCGCTGTGCCGCAGCCGCTCGACCTCGTCGTTGATCGAGGAGTCCTTCTCGATATAGGTGTCGGTCTGCGGGATATACGCCTCGGGCTGGTAGTAGTCGTAGTAGGAGACGAAGTACTCAACAGCGTTGTGCGGCAACAACTCTCGAAACTCATTGGCCAACTGCGCCGCCAGCGTCTTGTTGGGCGCGAGCACCAGCGTCGGCCGCTGCACCTGCTCGATCAGCCACGCGGTCGTGGCCGACTTGCCGGTGCCGGTGGCACCGAGCAACACGACATCCTGCTCCCCCGCCGTCACTCGACGGGCCAGGTCGGCAATGGCGGTCGGCTGGTCGCCGCTCGGGGAGAACTCCGACACCACCTCGAAGGGCGAGACGGTGCGCTGCAGGTCCGTGGTCGGTCGCATATCCCTACCGTAAGCGCCAGCACCGACAGCCTTGTTCCCGAAGGCGACGGTCCCGCCATACTGTCCGGATGGACCCGACCCACCCGATCCTCGCGGGATTGCGCCGCCCGGAGCGTTATGCCACCGGCCCGGACGTGCTGCGCGAGTTGCGGCGGGTGATCGTCTCGGGCCAGGTGGTGCCGGGCACCTTCGTGCCGGTCGACGACGTGGCGGCGTTCTTCCAGGTCAGCCGGATCCCGGTCCGTGAGGCGCTCAAGACGCTCATCGGCGAGGGGCTGGTCGCCCACGAGCAGCGGGGTGGCTACACCGTGACGTTGCTGTCCGCCGAAGAACTGTCCGAGCTGTATGTCGTCCGCGGGGCTCTGGAGGCCGCCGCCACAGCCGCTGCGGTCCGCAACGCGCGGGCGGCGGACGATCGCCGGGCGCGGGAGGCCCACGACACCCTCGGTGCGGCGATTGCGGACGGCGACGCGGCGGCATACCAACGGCACAGTCGCGGTTTCCACGAGGCGCTCCTCTCCTCGTGCGGGATGCCGCGCCTGCTGCACATGCTCGAGGTGGCGTGGAATCTCACCGAGCCGATGCAGCCGATGACGCTGCTCGAGCCCGGGCAGCTGTCCGAACTGCACGCCGAGCACCAGCAGATGCTCGATGCCTTCCTGGCCCGCGATGCCGATCGCCTCGCCCAGCTCAGCGCGCAGCATCAGGGGCATCTGACGACCTACGTCGAGGGCGCCACTCAGCCCGGGGCGTGAACCTGCTGTGTCCCCTGCGGCGCGGCGATCTCGGCGAGCTCGACCGGCCGGTGTTCGTGCCGAGAGATCTCGCACGCCTCGGCGATCCGGAAGGCCTGCAAGGCATCGGCCACCGTGCACGGTGAAGGCATCCGCCCGGCGGCCACCTCCACGAAGGCCGCGAGCTCGGCGCGGTAGGCCGGCTCGAACCGCTCCATGAAGGTGGTCTTCACCGGACCTGCGGGCCACGGCAGGTCGCCCTCGGCTGAGCGCATGACCAGGCTGTCGTCCAGCCCCACGCCGAGGCTCGCCCGGCTGCCCATCAGCTCCATCCGCACGTCGTGACCGCCGCCGTTGTAGCGGGTCGCGCTGGCCAGCGCCATCGTGCCGTCGTCGAGGGTGAGCAGCGCGGCGCCGGTGTCGACGTCGTCGGCTTCGGCGAAGAACGCCTCGCCCTGGTTGCCGCCGGTCGCGAACACCGACGCCACCTCACGCCCGGTGACGAAGCGCAGGATGTCGAAATCGTGCACCGAACAGTCCCGGAAGATGCCGCCCGAGGTCGGGATGTATGCCGCGGGCGGCGGCGACTGATCGAAGGTGTTGAGACGGACGGTGTGCAACCAGCCGAGGTCCCCCGCCTGCACGGCGTCCCGCGCCGCGCGGTAACCGCGGTCGAAGCGGCGCTGGAAACCGACCTGCACCGGCACGCTCGCCGCGCGCTCCGCCTCGACCAGGTCGACCGACTCGGCGAGCGTGCCGGCGACCGGCTTCTCGCAGAAGGTCGGCACCCCGGCCGCCAGGCCCGCGCGCAGCAGCGGATCGTGCACCGAGGTCGCGGCCGCGATGACGAAACCGTCGAGGCCCGCCGCGAGCAGCTCCTCCACCGACCCGACGGCACGCACCCCGAGCCGCTCGGCCGCCGCCTCGGCCGCGCCCGGTTGCACGTCGGCGACGACGACCTCGGCCACGCCCGGCGTCTGCGCGAGCGTCGCAGCGTGAAAAGCCCCGATCCGGCCGACTCCGGCCACCCCGATCCGCATCAGCAATCCCCTTCTGTCACAGCCGGTTTCAGTCGTTCTGTGGGAAGCCGAGGTTGAGGCCGCCGTGGCTCGGGTCGAGCCAGCGGGCGGTGACGGCCTTGGTCCGGGTGAAGAAGTGCACGCCCTCCATCCCGTGCGCGTGCGTGTCACCGAAGAGGCTGTGCTTCCACCCGCCGAAGGAGTAATACGCCATCGGCGTCGGGATCGGCACGTTGATGCCGACCATGCCGACCTGCACCTCGCGCTGGAACCGGCGCGCCGCACCTCCGTCATTGGTGAAGATCGCGGTGCCATTGCCGAAGGGGTTGTCGTCGATCAGCCGCACGCCCTCCTCGTAACCGGCCACCCGCACCACCGACAGCACCGGGCCGAAGATCTCGTCGGTGTAGATCGACATCTCCGGCCGCACCCGGTCGAAGAGGGTCGGCAGCAGGAAGAAGCCGTCCTTGCTGCCGCCCTGCCACTCCCCCTCACGGCCGTCCACGACGAGCGTGGCGCCGGCCGCGACGCCCGCCTCGACATACCCGCGCACCTTGTCCAGGTGCTGCCGGGTGACCAGCGGACCCATGTCCACGCCGTCCTCGTTGCCCTCGCCGGTCCGCAGCCGGGCCATCCGAGCGGCGATGCGGGTGACCAGCTCGTCGGCGATCGATTCGACGGCCAGGACGACCGAGATCGCCATACAGCGCTCACCGGCGGCGCCGAAGCCGGCGTTCACGGCCGCGTCCGCAGCCAGGTCGAGGTCGGCGTCGGGCAGCACGAGCATGTGGTTCTTCGCGCCGCCGAGCGCCTGCACCCGCTTGCCCGCCGCGACACCGCGCTCATAGACATAGCGGGCGATCGGGGTGGACCCGACGAAGGAGATCGAGCGGACCCGCGGGTGATCGAGCAGCGCGTCGACCGCCTCCTTGTCGCCGTGCACGACATTCATCACGCCGTCGGGCAGCCCGGCCTCCTCCCACAGGGCGGCGATCTCGTTGACCGCGCTCGGGTCCTTCTCGCTCGGCTTGATGACGACGGCGTTGCCGCACGCGATCGCCACCGGCACGAACCACAGCGGCACCATCGCCGGGAAGTTGAACGGACTGATCACTCCGACGACGCCGAGCGGCTGCAGGATGGAGTAGGCGTCGACATCCGTCGAGACATTGTCACTGAAGCCGCCCTTGAGGATTTGCCCTACGCCACAAGCGAATTCGACGACTTCGAGCCCTCGGTTGATCTCACCGATCGCGTCGGGGTAGGTCTTGCCGTGCTCGGCGACGATGGTGCGCGCGATCTCGCCCTTGCGCGCCTCGAGCAGCTCGCGGAAGGCGAAGAGCACCTTGGTGCGTTTGGCGATGGAGGCATTGCCCCACTCCCGGGCGGCCTCGTCGGCTCGCCGCACGATCGCATCGACCGTCTCGCTGTCGGCCAGATCGAGTATGCCGGTGACCTCGCCGGTCGCCGGATTGAACACCTCGCTGGTGCGGCCGGCCGGGCCGGTCCACGAGGCGTGGCCGAGGCGGTGGGTGATGCGTGTCGTCATCGGAGTTCCCTTCTTCGCTGGCTGGGTGACGTCATCGGCAGTCGTGGGTCCATCGGTTGACCCTCCCAAATGTCGCGGACCCACCCGTGGGCGGGGTGGTCGCGGATCAACCACACCCGCTCCCGGGAGGGCCCGGCCATGACGTTGAGGTAGTAGAGGTCATAGCCGGGCGGTGCCATCGCCGGGCCGTGCCAGCCGTGCGGCACGAGGATTACATCACCACTGCGCACCTCGGCCAGCACCTCGAGCGGTCGCTCGTCGGCGCCGGTCACGCAGCAGTAGCCGACCGGGTCCGCTTCCGGCGGCGCGCCGTCGGTCGGCCGCACCTCGAAGTAGTAGATCTCCTCGAGTTGCGACTCCTCACCAGGACGGTCCTCGTCGTGCTTGTGCGGCGGATAGGAGCTCCAGTTGCCGGCCGGCGTGATCACCTCGCAGGCGATGAGCGAGCTCGCCTCCAGAGTGTCCGGGGTGCCGAAGTTGTGCACCTCACGGGAGCACTGCCCGGCGCCGCGCAGCTCGACCGGCACCCGCGCCGCACGCACCACCGAGAACGGCAGGTCGGCCGTGGCCAGCGCAAAGCACCAGGCCACGGTCGCCGGCCCCTGCGCCGTCACCGTGAGCGTGCTGCGCCGCGGCGCGTAGGCGCAATCGGCAGGCCCGGCGAAGACATTGCGCCGACCGGCGAGCTGCGTGCTCTGTGCGCCGCTCTGCACGCCCAGGTCACCTCCGCCGGCGAGCGGGAGGACGGCATACTCGAAGTCGCCGGTCTCGATCGTGCGCGATTCATCCTCGGCCAGGGTGGTCACCAGCAGCCCGGTGTGTTGCCAGTGCTCGCCATCGGGACGAATGGCGACCTCGAAGGCTGTGTCTCCCGACTCGGCATACCGCCGAATCCACTTGTCGGACAATGGGATTCCCTCCTTCAGCCGTGCACCAGCGAGGCGGCGATGTCGACCGCCGCCCCGACGTCCCCATCGGGCGGGTAGAGCAACGCGCGGCCGACCACCAGCCCGGCAGCCGTCGGCTGAGCGAGCGCGGCGGCCCAGACGGCATAGGTCGCCTCGGGGTCTTCGCGGGGGTCGCCGCCCAGCATCAGCACCGGCAGGGTGGTCGCGGCGAGCACACGCTCCATGTCCGGCACCACCGGCAGCTTCAGCCAGGTGTAGGCCGAGGTCGACCCGAGCCCGGAGACGACGTTGACCGAGCGGATCACCGACTCGGCATCGAGCAGGTTGATCACCCGACCCGCCTCCCGGATCGACCAGAAGGGCTCGATCATCGCCGGAAGCCGGTGTGCCGCAAGCTGATCCACCGAGCGCGCGCACTCGGACAGGGTGGTCACCGTGCCCGGATCGTCGAGGCAGATGCGCACGAGCATCTTGCCGCCGTCCAGGCCGCGAGCCGCGATCTGGTCCGCGGTGTATGCCGTCGCGCGGTCGTCCAGCTCGAAGCTCGCCCCTTGCAGGCCGCCGCGATTCATCGACCCGAAGACCAGCTTGTCGTCCAGCAGTCCGGCGAGCAGCAGATCCTCCAGCACGTCCGCGGTGCCCAGCACCCCGTCGACGCCCGGCCGGCTCAGCGCGACGGCGAGCCGCCGAAGCAGGTCCGGCCGGGACGCCATCGCCACCGGGTCGTCGCGCACCCCGAGCGCGCCGCGGGCCATGTGGTCGGCGGCGACGACGAGCATCCGGCCGTCCGGTGCGAGCAGCGGCCTGCGCCGGCGCGCCGCCCAGGCCCGGTCGATGGCGCCGGGGTTGTGCCGGCGCACGCGCGCGAGCCGGTCGAGGTTCATCGCCGGCCTGTCGCGTCGATGAGCGCCGACAATTCGTCAGCGGTGGGCATGGCCGAACTGCACTCCAACCGTCCGGCGACGATCGCTCCCGCGGCGTTGCCGAGGGTGATCGTCTCGCGCAGCGACAATCCCTCCAGCAGCCCGTGGCAGAAGGCCCCGCCGAAGGCATCGCCCGCGCCCAATCCGTTGACGACGTCGACCTCGATCGGCGACACCACCACCGACTCCTCGCGCGTCATCGCGAGCACACCGTCTGGCCCCTGCTTGACCACGGCGAGCTCGAGGCCCCGATCGAGCAGGGCTCGCGCCGCCCGCTCGGGGTCGCTCTCCCCCACCGCGACCTCGCACTCCTGCCGGTTGCCGATGGCAATCGTGCTGTGCCGCAACGCTTTCTCGGCTGCCGCGCGCGCGTCGGCGACCGAGTCCCAGAACATCGGGCGGTAGTCCAGGTCGAGCACCGTATGCCGGGACCGGCCGCGCTCCTCCCAAGCGTGCAGGTGCGCCTCGCGGCTCGGGGACGCCGACATACCGCTGAGCGTCGACCAGTAGATGCGGGCCGCGCGCACCGCCTCGGACGGGATCTCGGCCGGCTCGATGCACAGGTCGGGTGCGACCGGGAACCGGTAGAAATAGAGCGGGAAGTCGTCGGGCGGGAAGATCTCGCAGAAGGTGACCGGAGTCGGCAGGTCCGGCACCTCGGTCACCCATCGGTCCTCGACACCGAACCCGCGTAGCGCCTGATGGACATAGCGGCCGAAGGGGTCGGCGCCGGTGCGGCTGATGACCGCCGAGCGGTGCCCGAGCCGGGCGACCGCCACCGCCACATTGGTCGCGGTGCCGCCGAGGAATTTGCCGAACGAGGTGACCTCCTCCAGGCCGACGCCGACCTGCTGGGGGTAGATGTCGACGCCGATCCGGCCGATGGTGAGGACGTCGAGGGCGTGGTCGGTCATAGATAGTGCCGCTGGGCGGCCTTCTCGGTCTCGTACTCGGCCAACGCTTGCCGGGTGCTGTCGAGTTCGCTCACCTGCGCGACCGGCACATCCCACCACGCGCTGCCTGGCGGACTGGGCCCGAGGAGGTCGGTCTCGATGAAGAGCGCGACCGGCCCGGTCAGCTCGGCCGCCTTGCGATAGTTGGCGCGGAACTCCTCGATTCCGTTGCAGCGCAACACCTCCAGCCCGAAACTCGCGGCATTGGCCGCAAGATCGAAGGGGACCTCACCGCCCTCGTGCATCTGATAGCGCGTGCCGAACCGCTGGCTTCCGACCGACTCACTGAGCGCTCCGATCGAGGCGAAACCGTGGTTCTGCAGCAGCACGATGATCACCTTGAGTCGTTCGGCGACGATGGTGGCGAGTTCGCCCGGCGCCATCTGGTAGGTGCCGTCGCCCACGATCGCCACCACCTGGCCACGCTCCCCCCTGGCCAGGCGTGCGCCGATCGCCGCGGGGATCTCGTAACCCATGCAGGAGTAGGCATATTCGACGTGATACTCCCCCGGATTGCTCGCGCGCCACAGGCACTGCAAGTCACCGGGCATCGAGCCGGCGGCGTTGATCACCACATCGTCCGGGCCCATCGCCTCGTTCAGCGCGCCGAAGACCTCGGTCTGTGCGGGCAGCGGCCGGTGGTCACGGTGGTAACACTCGTCGACCACCTGCTGCCAGTCCTTCGCCAGCCTCGCGATCTCCCTGCCGTATGCCGGGTCGATCCGGTGACCGTCGAGGGCGGCGGTGAGTGCCTGCAGGGTGGTCCGCGCGTCGGCGACGATGCTCGTCGCGCCGAGCTTGGCGGCGTCGAAGGCGGCGACATTGACATTGACGAAGCGCACGCCGGGGTCGGCGAAGACGGTGTGGCTGGCGGTGGTGAAATCGCTATACCGCGTGCCGACGCCGATGACCAGATCGGCTTGTCGCGCAAGGGAATTCGCGGCAGCCGTGCCGGTAGCTCCCAGTCCGCCAACGGCGCTTGGGTGGTCCCAGTTGATCGCGCCCTTGCCGGCGTGGGTGTCAGCGACGGGGATGCCGGTGGCGGTGGCGAAATCCCGCAGCGCGCCGGCCGCCTCCGAATAGACGACTCCACCCCCGGCCACGACCAAGGGCCGTTGGGCGGCGCGGATGGCCGCCACCGCGCGGTCCAGAGCCGCAGGTTCGGGCACCGGCCGGGCGACCCGCCATACCCGATGGTCGAAGAACGCGGCCGGCCAGTCGAAGGCTTCGGCCTGCACGTCCTGCGGCAGGCACAGGGTCACCGCGCCGGTCTCGGCCGGGTCGGTGAGCACCCGCATGGCGGCGAGGGCGCTGGGGATCAACTGCTCGGGCCGGTTGATCCGGTCCCAGAAGCGCGAGACCGGCTTGAAGGCGTCGTTGACCGAGATGTCCAGACTGCGCGGATCCTCCAGCTGCTGCAGCACCGGATCGGGCGCACGGGTGGCGAAGATGTCGGCCGGCAGCAGCAGGACCGGCAGGCGGTTGGTCGTGGCCAGCGCCGCGCCGGTGACCATATTGGTCGCGCCCGGACCGATCGAGGTGGTGACCGCCATGGTCTGCAGCCGGTTGCTCGCGCGGGCGAAGGCGGCGGCGGCGTGCACGCCACCCTGCTCGTTGCGAACCATCAGATAGGGCAGCCGGCCCTCGGGCGGATCCGCCGACCAGGCCTGATCACCGTCGGTGGCCGCAGCCTGCAGCAGCGCCTGGCCGATGCCCGCCACATTGCCGTGCCCGAAGATGCCGAAAACCCCTGGGATCAAACGTCTTTCGACGCCGTCGCGTTCGGTGTGCTGCGCTGCGAGGAAACGCACGAGGGCCTGCGCCACGGTGAGCCGGACGGTGGCCGCCCCTGGTCTGCCCATCATGTCCTCCCTGGCCGGTGTGCCGTCCTCGCTCGCCCGAACGCGGCTCCTGCTTCGTCCGAACGCGACCGTCCGGGCCCGAACGCGGCTCCTGCTTCGTCCGAACGCGGCCATGCTGTCTCGCCCGGATGCGCTGGCGCCATTCCATCCCGGACGCTACCGACCCGTCAACCATATGTTCTAACAAACCCCGCGAAACGTCACCAGATCCTCGCGAAACGTCACTAGATCCCCGCGAAACGTCACCAATGCCCCGCGAAACGTCACTAGATCCCCGCGAAACGTCACCCGCCGCGGCGAGCATCAGCCCAGGCCTTCGCCCGCGGCAGGTTCTCGGCGAACCACGGCTCCTTCGCCTCCGGATAGTCCCCCCGCGTGTCCTCGGTGCCACCGGGGTGCGCGTCGGCCACCTCGCGCTTCATCACCTCGTATGCCGCCCGCTCGTCATCGTTGGCGCGCAACCAGTCGCGAAAGTCGCGGGCGAGCTCGGCGCCGGGGCCATCCGCCGCCCGAACATGGAGGTGCACCACCCGACCCGGATCGCATCCGAGGGCGGAGAACTTCGTCCACAGCGCTGGGTCGGTAGCCCACGGCTGTGGAGTGTCCTCATTCAACCGAAACTCGGCGAAACCGGCCGCCAACAGACCCGAGGCAAACGAATCCTGCTCTGCCACAGCCAGATCCGGCACCAGCAGCTGCAGATCGAGGACATTCTTAGCCGCAAGTCCGGGCACGCTGGTCGACCCGATGTGCTCGACCGTCAGCTCACCGAAACCTGCGTTCCGCAGTTGTGTCGCGATCCGCCGACCCAATCGGTCCGCCACCGCCGGCCACTGCGGGTCATAGTCCACCAACTCCGCAAGGCTCGGCCGGCGCACCCCTCGACCCGAGCGCAAGTTCTCGTCATACGGGCGAATTCTGTTGTCCCACAACGCATCCACCGCAGCGATGACGTCATCGGGAGATCCCTCGTTCAGCAGCCAGACATCTGCTGCAGCAAGCCGCTGCTCGTCATTCGCCTGCGCGCGGATGCGCGACCACGCCTCATCGGAGTCCATCCCGCGATCGCGCACCAGTCGCGTGTGCCGCACTTCCTCGGCGGCCGCGACGATCACCGTGAGTGGATAGTCCACCTCGCGGCCGAGTTCGACGAGCAGAGGTATGTCGTGCACGACCACCTGATCGGGCCGCGCGGCCTCAAAACGGCGCACCGTCTCGGCGAAGATCAGCGGATGGGTGATCCCCTCCAGGTCACGGCGAGCAGCCTTGTCGGAGAACACGATTCGGCCAAGTGCGGCTCGATCCAGCGCACCGTCACGAGCCAGCACCCCGTCGCCGAAACGCGAAACGACAGCCGCCAGGCCAGGCGTCCCGGGCGCCACCACCTCCCGGGCAATCAGGTCGGCGTCGACGATCAGGGCGCCCCGCTCCGCCATACGGGAGGAGACCGTGGACTTGCCGGCTCCGATGCCGCCCGTCAGCCCGATCCGCAGCACAACGATCAGGCCAACCGCGCGGGGAACCCGCCGGTCGCAATCGGCGACCACCGAGTCGGCGTAATCCGCAGCAGCGACTTGCCCTGGTCGAGCATCGCCTGCCGATATTCGTCCCAGTCCGGGTGCTCTCCCGAAATCGACCGGAAATAATCGACCAGCGGCTCGACCGACTCCGGCACATCGAGCACCTCACAGTCACCGTCGACCTGCACCCACGCGTCGTTCCACTCATCCGACAGGACCACCACCGACGCGGTGCCGGTGCGGCGAGCATTGGCCGTCTTGGCCCGCTCGGGATAGGTGGACACCACGATCCGACCCTGCCCATCGACGCCGCCGCTCACCGGCGATGCCTGCGGGCTGCCGTCGGCGCGGGTGGTGAGCAGGATCATCCGGTGCCGGGGGCGCACGAAGTCAAGCAGTGCTGGCAGGTCGACTCGTTGCGCCGTCGCGATGGTTCGAGCCATGGCCCGATCGTCGCATACCTTGGGCGCATGACCCGACGCATCGTCATCACCGGCGGCGGCACCGGCATCGGCCGCGCGGTCGCCCGCCGACTCCTGCAGGAGACACCCGAACTCATCCTCGTCGGTCGCCGTCCCGGTCCGCTCGAGGAAGCCGCGGCCGAACTCACCACCCTGTCTCCCGGCCTCACGGTGAGCACCCACCAGTGCGATCTCACCGAACCCGAACAGGTGCAGAGCCTGGCCGACGAGCTGCACCAGGGCGACCCGATCGACGTGCTCGTCGCCAACGCTGGCGGCAACTACGGGCTCGGCGCGAAGACCCTCGCCGAGACCGCCCAGGCCTGGCGGGAGGACTTCGACGGCAACGTCCTGTCCGCGGTCCTGCTCACCCAGGCACTGCTCGACCACATGCCGCGACCCGGCGGCCGCATCGTCGCGATGTCGTCGATCGCCGCCCTGCGTGGCAGCGGGGCGTATGGCGCCGCCAAGGCGGCCGTGAACGCCTGGGTGCTGAGTATGGCGAATGACCTTGCGGCAGAAGGCATTACGGTCAATGCGGTGGCTCCGGGGTTTGTGCCCGATACGGAGTTTTGGGCCGAGCGCATCAAGGCCGACCCGGGCATCGTGGACAACCGGGTGGCGCCGATCCCGATGGGCCGCCCCGGCACTCCGGACGAGGTCGCCGAGGCGGTGGCCTATCTCGTCTCACCGGGCGCCGGGTGGACCACCGGTCAGATCCTGCAGGTCAACGGCGGCACGCTACTCGGCCGCGGCTGAGGGTGCCATCTAGTTGACACTGACAACTAGTCGCCGCCATAGTTGACGCCGTCAACTACCGGAAGGACCTCGATGACCCTGACCCACCAGGCGGCCGCTCGACGACGGATCGGCAGCGCGCACCCCTGGCGGGTCCCGGTGCTCGTCGCCGCGGTCATCGCAGCCGGTCTCGCCGCCCGCTCACCGATCACCGCCGTCGGCCCCCTCGGCGGGCGGATCAGCTCGGCATACGGTCTGTCCCCCGCAGCGGTCGGCGGCCTGACGACGCTCACCATGGTGGTGTTCATGCTGTGCTCGCCGTTCTCGACCACACTCGGCAAGCGCTTCGGCATCGAGGTCGCGGTGGTGATCGGCTTCGCAGCGGCGGCGCTGGGTGCAGCGCTGCGGACCCTCCCCGCGGTGGGCGCCCTTTACCTCGGCACCGTGCTCGTCGCGGCCGGGCTCTGTCTACCAAATGTGTTGCTGCCCATGGTGATTCGCCGTGACTTCCCCGGCTCCGTCGGCACGATGACGGCGGTCTACACCACGACGATGACCGTCGGCGGCGCCCTGGGATCGTGGACCGCGCTGCCCATTACCGGCGCCTGGGGCCTGCACGCCGGCCTCGTCGCCACCGGGCTGGTCGCGCTCCTCGCCGCCGTCACCTGGACTCCCTTCGAGCGCGAACACCACCAACCCCCGGCCACCGCGCAGACCACCGGGCGCAGCTGGCGCACCGCCCTCGGCTGGCAGGTGTCGCTCTTCTTCGGCATGCAATCGCTGCTGTTCTACTCCGCCGTCGCCTGGCTGGTGCCGATCCTCGGCGCGAAGGGCATCAGCACCACCGACGCCGCCACCTTGCTCAGCCTGTTAACCCTCATCGGACTGCTGCCAGCGACTGTGGTCCCGCCGCTCGCCGCCCGCGCGCACCACCAGGTGCGCATCGCGGCCTTTGTCGGCGTGCTGCAGATCGCCGGCGCGCTGGGCATCGTGCTGCTGTCCGGTCCCGCCCTCGTCGCCGCCGTGCTGCTCACCGGCCTCGGACTCGGTGCTGGTATGCCGCTCGGCTTCGCCTTCTTCGGCCTTCGCACCCGGGACGGCCACAGCGCGGGACAACTCGCGGGCATGGCGCAGTGCGTGGGCTACGGCGTGGCCGCCCTCGGGCCGATCATCGTCGGCGTGGCGCACGAGGCCACCGGCTCGTGGACGGTGCCCTCGACGTTCTTCGTGCTCGTCGGGGTGGGCAGCCTGGTGCTCGGTATGCTCGCCGGACGCCGCCGACTGCTGTGAGCGGCGAGCGAACCGACGAGAAGGGGCACGACGTGCTGCCGGACGGTCTGCGCGGCTCCGAGCGCGACACCTGG
The DNA here is from genome assembly GCF_011440275.1 of Metallococcus carri. Classification (GTDB taxonomy): domain Bacteria; phylum Actinomycetota; class Actinomycetes; order Actinomycetales; family Dermatophilaceae; genus Metallococcus; species Metallococcus carri. The sequence goes on from NZ_JAAOIV010000002.1 coordinate 307,092, forward strand.
CGTGGCTTCCTGCGCGTCGCCCGCCTCATGGACGACCGGCTGTCCGCCCTGCTCGCCGACGAACCGGTCAGCACCGGCGAGTTCGGCGTCCTCATCGGCCTGGCCGAGCTCGGCGACACAGTCCGTATGACGGAGTTGGCCGGCCACGTGCTGATGTCACCGAGCCATCTGTCCCACCGGGCAGCGCGACTCGAAGGGAAGGGGCTGCTGCGCCGCAGCAAATCCGGGCAGGACGGGCGCGAGACCTACGCCGAGCTCACGGCGGAGGGCCGAGCGATGCTGGACCGACTGCTTCCGGCATACGCCGAACGGATCCGCGCTGACTTTCTGCGGCATCTCACCGCTGCCGAGCGGCGCCAGCTCACCGGCTGGATGCAGCGCATCGACTGACGTCTCGCGGAGCATTAGTGACGTTTCGCGGAGCATTACTGACGTTTCGCGAGGCATGACTGACGTTTCGCGAGGCATAAGTGACGTTTCGCGGAAAGTCAGGCGAGACGCTGGCCGCTCTCCGCGTCGAACACATGCACCTCGGCCGGCACCGGCGCGATGGTCAGCACGTCACCCACCTCGGGGCGCAGCTTCTTCTCCAACCGCACCGTGAGCCGCGGGCCGTCCGGATCACCCTCGGGTCGTCCGTAGACGAAGGCCTCGGCGCCGAGCGATTCGACCAGTTCGACCCGCACCGGCACGCCCTGCGCACCGACCGTCCACGACTCGGGGCGCACGCCCAGAATCACCCGCTCGGCATCGGCCCGCTGCTGCAGCGGCACCGGCGCACCCAGCAGATCGGCCTGACCATCGCGCACCGGCGCCTCGACGAGGTTGATCGCCGGTGACCCGATGAAACCCGCGACGAAGGTGTTGACCGGCCGGTCATACAGCGCCTCGGGAGTGTCAACCTGTTGCAGCACACCGGCATTCAGCACCGCGACCCGGTGACCCATGGTCATCGCTTCGACCTGGTCGTGCGTGACGTAGACCGTGGTCACGCCCAGCCGCCGCTGCAGCGCGGCGATCTGCGCCCGCGTCGACACCCGCAGCTTGGCGTCCAGGTTGGACAGCGGCTCGTCCATGCAGAAGACCTTGGGCTGGCGCACGATCGCCCGGCCCATCGCCACGCGCTGCCGCTGACCACCGGATAGCTGCCCGGGCTTGCGCCCGAGCAGGGGTTCCAGCTCCAGGATCTTGGCCGCCTCGAGCACCCGCTGGTGCGCCTCGGCCTTGCCCATGCCGGCGTTGCGCAGCGCGAAGGCCATATTCTCCTCCGCCGACATATTCGGGTAGAGCGCGTAGCTCTGGAAGACCATCGCCACGTCCCGGTCGCGCGGGCGCACCCCTCGCTGGTCGTGCCCGTCGATATAGATCGTGCCGTCATCGACCGGTTCGAGCCCGGCGAGCATGCGCAAGGTGGTGGACTTCCCGCACCCCGACGGGCCCACCAGCACGAGGAACTCGCCGTCCTCGATGTCCAGCGTGACGCTGTCCACCGAGGGGCGGGCGTTGCCCTTGTGCCGGCGGGTCGCCCCGTCGAAATAGACCGATGCCATCGAGTTGCTCCCAGTAGCCGTGCGATCAGGACTTCAGCTTGGGCTTCACCTGGCTGTTGTATGCCGAGCTGATCGTCCCGTTGAGCGCCTTCATGGTGGCGGCAACATCCGCGCCCGCAACAATCTTGTCGAGCGCCTGACCGATCGAGGCACCACCACCCGGCACGAACACCCGCGCGTAGTCCTGCGGGCGGGTCTTGGGCAGCTGCTGCACCGCGACATTGAAGTTCGGGTTCTGCTGCAGGTATGCCGCCTCCGAGGGCTCCTTCAGCGCCGACTTGCGCACCGGCATGTACCCCGTGGCCTGGGTGAAGGTCGCGGTGTTCTGCGCATTGGTCAGGAATTCCACGAACTTGGCGGCGTTGTTCTGCCGCTCGGCCGAGATGCCCGAGGGGATCGCGACACCCGCGCCACCGGTCGGGCAGGCCTTGATGCCGCCCGGCGCCGGGACGAAGCCCACCCCGAGCTCGAAGGGCAGGTCCTTGAAGCCACCCAGGTTGCCGGTCGACTCCAGCAGCACGGCGCCGAGGCCGGCGCCGAAGTCGGAGGCGGAGTCGGCGGACGTCTTGAGGTATTTCGACTTCGCCCAGCCCTGCAGCACGGTGGCCGCCTTGAGCGTCTTGGGGTCATCGAAGGTCGGCGTCCACTCCTTGGAGTAGGCGCCGCCATACGACCAATTGATCGCCTGGAAGGTCCAGTCGAGGTAGTTCGCGCCGTCGTCGAGGATCAGCGCGTGCTTGCCGTTGCCGATCGCGCTCTGCAGCTTGGGCGCCCACTGGGTGAATTCGTCCCACGAGGTCGGCGCGCGATCGGGCAGGCCGGCCTTCTTGAAAACGTCCTTGTTGTAGTAGAAGACGATCGTCGAACGGGCATAGGGAATGGCGAAGTGCTTGCCCTCGTAGCGATAGTCGGCATACAACCCGTCGACATAGTCACTCGTTGACAGCCCGTTCTTCTGGAAGAGCGCGCCCACATCGGCCAGCCGGTTGTTCAGCGCGAAGTTGAACCAGGTCACATCGGAGGTGACCACGACGTCCGGCAGGTTGCCACCGGCCAGCGCCGCGTTGAACTTCTGGGCGACCTCCTCGTAGTCCTTGCCCGCGTCGGTCAGCTTCACCTTCAGCTTCGGGTTGGCCTTCTCGAAGGCGGCGATGATCTTCTGCTCGGCAGCCTTGGACTTGCCGGGGTGGTTGCTCCAGAAGTCGATGGTGTTGGCGCTGCCACCGCCGCCACCGGAGCTCGACGAGCCCGACCCGGTGCCGGCACAGGCCGCCAGGCCGCTCGCGAGGGCGGCACCACCGGCAACGCCGAGGAATCCACGGCGGGAAAGCTGGGACATATTTGTGCTCCTTTGAAAAAAGTGGGGTCAGCCCTTCACCGCACCGGCGGTGAGGCCCTTGATCATGTGTCTTTGCAAGGCGAGGAAGACGATGAGGACCGGCAGCATGGCCAACACGGTCGCGGCCATCACCGGACCCCAGTTGGTGATGCCGTCGTTGTTCTGCAGCTGGGTCAGGCCGACCGGCAGGGTGCCGGTGCGGGCGTCATCGGACATCAGGAACGGCCACAGATATTCGTTCCACTCGTTGACGACGGTGATGATGGAGAAGGCGATCAGGGTCGGCCACGACATCGGCAACACGACCCGCCACAACAGCTTCATCGGGCCGGCACCATCGAGCCGGGCGGCCTCGATGATCTCCCCCGGCACCGACAGGAACTGGTTGCGCATCAAGAAGGTGCCGAACGCGACACCCGCCAGCGGGATGATGATGCCCTGGTAGGTATTGCGCCACCCCAGCTGACTCACGAGAGCGTAGTTGGAGATCACGGTGATCTGGTTGGGCACCATGAGCGCCGCGATCACGATGACGAAGATGATGGTGCGGCCCGGGAAACGCAACAGCGACAACGCGTACGCGCTCAACACCCCGAGCACGATCTTGGCGATCGACAAGATCGTGGTGATGATCAGCGAGTTCTTGAAATACGACCAGAACTCGATGTCCGTCGTCGCCGCCTTGTAGCCATCCGCGGTCGGCGGCGAGGGCCACCACTGCGCGGGCTGGGTGTAGATATCCGGCCGCTCCTTGATCGAGGTGATGACGATCCAGAACAGCGGGGCCGCCACGAGCAGCAGGACCGCCACCATCGCGGCATATCCCGCGACCTTCATCAGCACCCCGCCGAAGCTCGCGGCCTCCGCCTGGTGAGCGCGGCCCGAGCTCTCGTCCGGGTCGACGCCGGTGATCGCCGACTCAGTCACGAATTCATCCCTCGATCCATCACGCGCACCTGCACCACCGTGATCACCAGCAGGATCAGGAACATGATGGTGGCGATGGTCGCGCCATACCCGGCCTTGTTGTTGACGAAGGTCTCTCGGTAGACCTGATAGACCAACGTCGTCGTGCCATAACCCTGCGGGCCGCCGCGCGTCATCACATTGATGATGTCGAAGACCTGCACCGAGTTGAGCAGCACGGTGATCGACAAGAAGAAAGTCGTCGGGCGCAATTGCGGCAGCAGCACCTTGCTGAACCGGCGCCACGCGGACGCACCGTCGATCTCGGCCGCCTCGTCCAGGTCGGCGCGCCGACCCTGCAGCGCGGCGAGGTAGATGACGAAGGTGTAACCCAGGTTCTTCCAGATGTAGGTCGTGGTGACCATCACCAGCGCCCAGCCCGGCTGTTGGTAGAAGTCGGGCACGCTCACGCCCAGGAAGCGGTCGGCCAGGTCGCGGATCATGCCGAAGTTGGGGTCGAAGACGAACTGGAAGGCCAGACCGACCGCGGCGCCGGAGATCACGAAGGGCGCGAAGATCGCCGAGCGCACCAGATTGCGCCCGCGCAGCCTCTGGTCGAGCAGCATCGCCAGGGCGAGGCCGAGCGCCATCGAGATGCCGACCGTGGCGACGGTGAAGATCAGCGTGTTGAGCAGCACCTGGTGGGAGTTGCCGTCGTGGAACCAGGCGACATAGTTCTGGACGCCGATATAGCGGGCGACCGGCGCGGAGATATTCCAGTCGGTGAACGACAGCCGGATGTTGTCGACCAGCGGCCGGTAGGTGAACAGCACCAGCAACAGCAGGTTCGGCAGCAACAGGCCCGCGGCGAGCAACCACTCGCCATACGGGCGGCCACTGCGGCGCGGCGGCTTGCCGACGGGCGCGGGAGGTCCGGACCGAGGCGCCGGCGCGGAGATCTCAGGCGGCGCGGTCACGAGCGCAGACTCTGTCGGGACGTGCGGAACACGGGCTGAACGATAGCCGTCCGTGGGGTTGCTTGGACATAACATCCTGGCCGGTCCGCCCGAACCAATCCCGTATGCTGCCCGCGCCCGCCTCCGCGGGCCCCTCCCCACTGGCCGGGGACCGTGAGCAGATGCACGAAGCCCCCGGGACCAGCAGGTCCCGGGGGCTGTCGCGACGGTCAGCGCCGACTGGCTCAGGCGCCGGTCAGCTTCTCCCGCAGCGCGGCCAGCGCCTCGTCCGAGGCGAGCGTGCCCTCGGCCGGGGTCGCGGGGGCCGCGGTGTCGGACGAGCCGCCCGAGGAGTAGGACGTCGGGGCCGAACCACCCTGGTCGGCGGCCTCGGCGTCGTCCTTGCGCGCCTGCTCGATCTGCGCCTGGTGCGCCTCGTAGCGGGCGTGCGCGTCGGCATACTGCTTCTCCCAGCGCTCGCGCTGCTCCTCGTAACCCTCGAGCCATTCGTTGGTCTCGGGGTCGAAGCCCTCGGGGTACTTGTAGTTGCCCTGGTCGTCGTATTCGGCGGCCATGCCGTAGAGGGTCGGGTCGAACTCGGCGCCCGAGTCGTCGTTGGCCTGCTTGAGGCTCAGCGAGATGCGGCGACGCTCGAGGTCGATGTCGATGACCTTGACGAAGATCTCCTGACCGACCTGGACGACCTGCTCAGGCAGCTCGACGTGGCGCTCGGCCAGCTCGGAGATGTGCACCAGCCCCTCGATGCCGTCCTCGACGCGCACGAACGCACCGAAGGGCACCAGCTTGGTGACCTTGCCCGGCACGACCTGGCCGATGGCGTGGGTGCGGGCGAAGTGCTGCCACGGGTCCTCCTGGGTCGCCTTCAGCGACAGGGAGACACGCTCGCGGTCCATGTCGACGTCGAGCACCTCGACGGTGACCTCCTGGCCCACCTCGACGACCTCGGACGGGTGGTCGATGTGCTTCCAGGACAGCTCGGACACGTGCACCAGGCCGTCGACACCGCCGAGGTCCACGAACGCACCGAAGTTGACGATCGAGGACACGACGCCGGAGCGGACCTGGCCCTTCTGCAGCTCCTTGAGGAAGGTGGTGCGGACCTCGGACTGGGTCTGCTCCAGCCAGGCGCGGCGGGACAGGACCACGTTGTTGCGGTTCTTGTCCAGCTCGATGATCTTGGCCTCGATCTCCTTGCCGACATACGGCTGCAGGTCGCGCACGCGGCGCATCTCGACCAGGGAGGCCGGCAGGAAGCCGCGCAGGCCGATGTCCAGGATCAGGCCGCCCTTGACGACCTCGATGACGGTGCCGGTGACGACGCCGTCCTGCTCCTTGATCTGCTCGATCGTGCCCCAGGCGCGCTCGTACTGAGCCCGCTTCTTGGACAGGATGAGGCGGCCTTCCTTGTCTTCCTTCTGAAGGACGAGCGCCTCGACCTCATCACCCACGGAAACGACCTCGGTCGGGTCGACATCGTGCTTGATGGACAGTTCGCGGGAGGGAATGACACCCTCGGTCTTGTAACCGATGTCGAGCAGAACCTCGTCACGGTCGACCTTGACGATGACACCCTCGACGATGTCGCCGTCGTTGAAGTGCTTGATCGTCGCGTCGATCGCGGCGAGCAGCTCCTCCTCAGATCCGATGTCGTTGACAGCGATCTGGGAGGCGGTAGTTGCAGTCATGTAGTAGGAAACCTTTGATGGACGTATCGAGTTGGACGGTTGACACACGCCAGAGGCACCCGGGGGCACACGACGACGCCCGTCAACCCTACCTGTGCGGCAAGGAACGGGTCAAAGTATGACGACCACCGGCCGATCGCAACCTCTGGGTGACGACGAGACCGTCCCCGCCCAGCGGTCCTGGTGGGACACCGAGGCCGACGACTACTACACCGAGCACGGCCGATTCCTCGGTGATGACGCGTTGACCTGGGGTCCCGAGGGCTGGACCGAACCCGAGTTGGGGCTGCTCGGCGATCTCGCCGGCCGGGACGTCTTGGAGTTCGGCGCCGGCGCCGGACAGGGCTCGCGGTGGGTAGCCGGGCAGGGCGCGCGTGCGGTCGCCACCGACCTGTCGATCGGCATGCTCGGCGTCGGGCGCCGGCTCAACGCTGCGTCGGACCATCCGGTGCCGCTGGTGCAGGCCGACGCGCGGCGGTTGCCCTTCGCCGAGGCGTCCTTCGACCTGGTCTTTTCGGCATACGGCGCGGTGCCGTTCATCGCCGACACCGCGGCCTTGATGGTCGAGCTCGCCCGGGTGCTGCGGCCCGGCGGACGGCTGGTCTTTTCGACCAGCCATCCGATCCGGTGGGCCTTTCCCGACGTGCCCGGGCACGAGGGCCTCACCGCGCGTTTCTCCTATTTCGACCGCAGCCCGTATGCCGAGCGCGCCGGCGAGGTGCTGACCTATGCCGAGCACCACCGCACGGTCGGGGATCGGGTGCGCGAGGTCGTCGCGGCCGGGCTGGTGCTGGATGACCTGGTCGAGCCGGAATGGCCGCAACACAACCCCTCCACCTGGGGCGGCTGGAGCCCGCTGCGCGGGGAGCTGCTGCCGGGGTCGCTGATCGTGTGCGCGCACCGCAAATCCCTACAGGCGTAGTAGGGGAATGTGGTCGCTATAGCCGCCGGATTCCTCTACTACGGGTTGGGGAGGCTTGCTCAGCGGCGGGTGGCGCGCGGCTGCTCGTTGCCGGCCAGGATCTGCTCGGTGGCTTCCGGCGAAAGCGGCTCGCTGTCGGCGTGTTCGCGGAACCAGTCGATCGTGGCCCGCAGCGCATCCTCGATGCCGACCTGCGGTGCCCAGCCGAGGACCTCCTGCGCCAGCGTGGTGTCCGGGCGGCGCACCGAGGGATCGTCGACCGGTCGCTCGATGTGCACGACCGGCGAGCTCGACTCGGTGAGATCAACGATCCAGCGGGCCAGGTCCAGCATCGAGATCTCGTGCGGGTTGCCGAGGTTGATCGGGCCGGGGTGGTCGATCTGCGCCATCTGCAGGATGCCGGCCACCAGGTCGTCCACGAAGCAGATGGACCGGGTCTGCCGGCCGTCACCAGCGACCGTCACCGCTTCGCCGGCGAGAGCCTGCCGGATGAAGTTCGGGATCGCGCGGCCGTCATTGGGTCGCATCCGCGGACCGAAGGTGTTGAAGATGCGGATGATCCCGGTGTTGACACCGTGGGTCTGCCGGTAGGCGAGGGTGAGCGCCTCGCCATACCGCTTGGCCTCGTCGTAGACCCCGCGCGGTCCGACCGGGTTGACATGCCCCCAATAGGTCTCCGGCTGGGGGTGCACCTGCGGGTCGCCATACACCTCGGAGGTGGAGGCGAGCACGAACCGCGCGCCCTTCTCGAGCGCCAACTCCAGCGCGTGCTGGGTGCCGAGCGAGCCCACCTGGAGGGTCTCGATCGGCATCCGCAGGTAGTCCACCGGCGACGCCGGGCTGGCGAAATGCAGCACCGCGTCCACCGGGCCGTCGACCGAAATCCCTTGGGAGACATCGCAATCGACCAGCGTGAACCGGCCGGTGGACATCAGCGCTGCGACATTGTCGACCGACCCGGTGCAGAAGTTGTCGAGCGCGACAACCTCTGCACCGCGGGCCAGCAGGGTCTCGGACAGATGCGAGCCGAGGAAACCGGCGCCGCCGGTGACGACGACCCGCATCCGGCTCAGCTCTCTGCCCGGCGACGACCGCGACGGCCGTTGCCCGTGATGAGGGCGAGGATCAGACCACCGATGAGCAGGATCAGGCCGAGCGGGATGAGCGCCCACGGGGCGGCCTTCAGGGCGTTGAGCTGGAAGCCCTTGGACTTGTACTCATCGACATTCTTCTTGACCGTGGCCTCGGTCATCGTGGACGTGGTGTCCAGGATGTTGACCGCCGGGCGGCCCGGGATCTTGAAGGTCTGCTTCTGGTGCTGGCTCATCTTCATGAACACACCGGTGATCGGATCGGCCCAGATCGTGTAGTCATTGGAGTAGGTGCGGTCGGCGTTCTGACCGGGCGACTCCTTGCCGAGACCGAAGAGGAAGCCAGGGGCCTCGAACTTCATGTACGTCGTGTCCGGCACGGACGCGGTGTACTTGTAGGTCTCCATCCCCATGATCTTCTCGGTGCCCGCGTAGTTCAGCTGGACCGGCTTGCCGAGCGTGGTGTCGAAGTAGGGATAGCTCTTGCCCTTCTGCAGGCCGAAGGGCAGCTTGATGATGTAGGCGTTCTGGAAGTCGACCGGGCGACCGTTGAGGGTCGAACCGGCCCAGTTGAGCGCCTTGCCCGTGTTGCGGTCGAGGGCGTAGGAGGCGGTCGTGGCCGACATCGGCGGCGGGGTGCCGTTGTTGTCGGTGTACTGCCAGTAGTTGATCATCACCGAGTTGCGACCGTATTTCTTGGCGGCGTCCTTGTTGCCGACGACGGTCGCGGTGGTGGTGATCGGCTCCTGCTTGAACTTCAGCGTGTCCGCGTCGAAGAACTTCGCCTTGGGGTCGGTGAGCGTCTGACCGGTGTTCTGGTCATACGGGATCACCGCCAGACGAGGAAACGCGTAAAACTTGAGCAGCAGCCCGAGCGTGACGAGAAACGCACCTAGGCCGACGACGATGGCGGACTTCCGCACCAGAACCTCCAGAGTCGAGTCACTTCTACCGGACAGTAGCGTAGGTAAGCGTGGCGTGTGTCACGGATCGCCGAGAATGGACGCGACAATCTCGGCGAGAGAATCCCCCGCGACTCCCAGCTGGTGACCCGGCACCCCCATGCGGGTGGCCGGGGCGATATCGGTCGGCTGATCGCCGATCATCACCGAGCGCTCCGGGCGGGCCCAGGCGGCGCGAGCGAAGGCCTGTTCGAACAGGCCGGTCGCCGGTTTGCGGCAGCCGCAGGTGCCCGCGCGATGGGGGCACAGCTGGATGCCGTCCAGCCAGCCGCCGGCCGCAGCGAGCTCGTCGAGCAACCGCCGGTGCACCGCGAGCACCTGCCGCTCGGTCAGTGCGCCGGTCGCCAGGCCCTGCTGGTTGGTCACCACCACGACGATTGCCCCGGTGGCATTGAGCCGGGCGACCGCCTCGGCCGCGCCGGGCAGCATCACCAGGTCGTCCGGGTCGTCGACATAACCGGGCCGGCGCAGGTTCAAGGTCCCGTCGCGGTCCAGCAGGACCAGGTCGTATGCCGAGTCCGCCCGCGCCCGCGGCAGCGGCGCCGTCGAGCGTCCCAGCAGGTCGGCGTCGGTCAGCTCAGGAGCCGGCATCGCCCGCATCACGGCTGAGCACGTCGATCGCCTCACACCAGGAATGCCCCCACAACAGGTGGACTTCTTGGATGCGCGGGGTCTCGCGCGAGGGCACGACGAGCAGATGGTCGACGCTGCCTTGCAGGTGCCGGCCACCTTCACCGACCATCGCGATCGTGAGCACCCCGCGCTCCCGGGCCAGGGCGAGCGCCGAGACGATATTGGGGCTGCTGCCGCTGGTGCTCATCGCGAGGAAGACGTCACCCGCCCGAGCGTGGGCGAGGATCCCGCGGTTGAACACCTCGTCGTAGCCGTAGTCATTGCCGATCGCGGTCAGCGAGGAGATGGATTCGGCCAGGCTGATCGCGGGCAGCGGCGGGTTGTCGTGGACACATTTGCCGACGAGTTCGGCCGCGATATGGCTGGCCATCGCGGCGGACCCGCCGTTGCCGGCCACGAGCACGGTGCCACCGGCGGCCACCCGCTCGACGAAGGCCGCACCGGCCGCATCGACGGCGGCGGTCAGCGCGGGATCGGTGAGCGCGGCGGCGAGGGCCGACCAGGAGGCGAGCCCGTCGGCATACCGCCGGGTCACAGCCGCACCCGCGGCCTGTGGGTCGACCCCGTGGATCGGATGACTCATGCGCGCTGTCCCCTCCAGGTGGTGACGCCGTCCTTGCTGAAGGTCACCTCGGAGACGGTGAGCCCGAGCGCGATCAGTTCGTCGGCCACGATATGCCGGCGCTCGAACTCGCAGACGAACACCATGTGTCCGCCGCCACCCGCGCCGGTGACCTTGCCGCCGAGCGCGCCGGCCTTGGTGGCCCGCTCGACCGCGGCGTCGATCAGCGGAGTGGTGATCCGCGAGGACATCTTCTGCTTCTCCCGCCAGGCCTCACCGAGCAGCCGCCCGAAGGCGTCCACCTCGCCCTTGACCAGGGCCTGCTTCATCCGCGCGGCGAGTTCCTTCTGGGCGCGCAGCCCTTCGAGCGCCTCGCTCTGCCCGCCCTCGTAGCGGCTGCGCTGGTCTTCGATGATGTGGTCGCTCACCCGGGTGCGGCCGGTGAAGGCCAGCAGCATGTTGTGCTCAAGCTCGTGCACGGTCGCGTCGCGCACGCGCAGCGGGTTGACCACGACCTGGTCGGGCTGGAACTCGATGAAGTTGAACCCGCCGAAGGCGGCGGCATACTGATCCTGCGAACCGCCCGGTATGCCGAGGTCCTCGCGCTCCAGCCGGAAGGCCAGCTCGGCGATCTCGTAGGGCGTGAGGTCGACGCTGCAGTGCTGGGCGACCAGCCCGATGACCGAGACCATCACCGCGCTGGAGGATCCGAGGCCGGACCCGGGCGGTGCCTGAGTGTGCAGGAACAGGTCGAACCCGGTGGAGGGCACCGCACCGTCGATGCGCCGGATCCGGTCGATCGCCGCCTTGGGCAGGTCGAGCTGGCCGTTGAGTTCGACCGGGCCGTCGATGTCGAAGCCGACCGAGGTGCCGTAGTCCACGGACTGGACGGTGACGCGACCGTCGGTGCGCGGCCGCAGCGTCGAGAACGCGAACGAGGAGATGGTGCTCGACAGCACCGCGCCGCCTTCGCGCTCCGGGAAGGGCGCCACATCGGTGCCGCCACCAGCGAAGGAGATCCGCAGCGGCGCGCGGGCACGCAGCACCGGCTTGCGGTGGTCGACGACCGACGGGTCCGCCGCACCGTCCAGTGTCGAGGTCATCGGGCGGCTAACCTCCCTCGGGTCGGGCCGGGCGCTGGCCGCGGCAGGTGGCGTGAGCAGCGTATGTGGTGAGGAGGCGACGGGTGCGGCGATTCCCCTGGATCGATGGCTTGCGTGGTCTGGCCGCGCTGCTCGTGCTGCTCTCCCATGTCGCCTTCTGGACCGGCGCGTCCGCGATCGACGTCTCCGGCGGGTTGCTCGCGCGCGGTGACAGCGGCGTCGCGGTGTTCTTCGCGATCTCGGCCTTCTTGTTGCTGCGGCCGTGGCTGACCGGTCCGGTCGACCTGCACCGGTATGCCGTCCACCGCGCCGCCCGCATCCTGCCCGCGTATGCCGTCGCGCTGGTGACGGTGCTCGCCGTCGCGGCCACCGGGGCGACGCCCGAGGGCGGCCTCGGCGGTGTCGGGCGGGTGCTGTCCAATCTGCTGCTGGTGCAGGGTTACACCGGCCAGACCTATCAGGCCTTCACCCAGACCTGGAGCATCACCACCGAGGTCACCTTCTACCTGCTGCTGCCCGTGCTCGGACCGGCCCTGCGGCGGCTGTGCGATCGGGCGCCGCGCGCTGTGCTGCCGACGCTGGCGGCCGTCGCGCTGCTCGGGCTGGTCGTCCAGGCTGGCGCCGCCGCGTGGAGCCGGCAGGACCCGGCGGGTCATGCCGGTGCGCTCGCCACGAGCGCGCTCGGGCACGCCGCGTGGTTTGCCGTGGGCGCCGCGCTCGCGGTGCTGCAGGCTCGCCCCGATGTGGCGCTGCGCCCGGCTCGGTGGACGCCGGGGGTGGTCGTCGGGGTCGCCGCGATCGTCTACCTGGTCGCCTCCACTCCCCTGGCCGGCCCGGCCGACCTGCGGTTGCCGACCGTGCCCCAGGCCGTCACCAAGGAACTGCTGTATGCCGTCTTCGCCGGGCTGCTCGTCTTCGCCGCCTCGGCCTCGCCCCGCACCCGCGGGGAACGTGAGCTCGCGTCGTGGCCGGGCCTGGGCTTCGCCGGGGATCTGTCCTATGCGGTGTTTCTCTGGCATGTGCTGGTGCTGCAGGTGCTCTACCTGTTCACCGGGAGGCAGTTGTTCACCGGCGGCTTCGGCTGGATGCTCTTCGCCGTGGTGACGGTGACCGTGGTCATCGCCCAGGCGTCGGCGCAGTTGCTGGAGCTGCCGGTGCTGCGCCGGGCGCGTCGGTCCGATCCAGCAGCTCGGACGCCAGTGCGCACAGGGTGAGCGTGCCGAGCACCTGACCGAGTGCGGCGCCAGCGGACCGAGCATCCACCACGCCGAGGGTCGCCAGGGCCACCCCGGCCAGCACCAACGCGGCGGCGCCGGCGGGCACCCGCCACCGGCGCGGAATGAGCGCCACCAGAACGCCGATCAGCAGCCCGATCGGGCCGGCCGCCAGGCCGCCGACGAGCACGGCGAGCAGCCCACCGGCCATCCGCCGCCGGGAGGCTGGCCGGCCGGATCGCGCACCGGCCGCTGTCAGCGCGGCCGGCTGGACCGGCAGCCCCGGCGCGCGCGGCGCCCGCCCGAAGCCACCGACGATCGCAGCGGCCAGCAACAGCAGCACGAGCGCGGCACCGGTCAGCAAGCCGAGCAGATGCGCGCTCTGCGGGGTGAACCGCTCGCGCACCGGCCCAGCGCTCGCGTAGGCCTGCCGCCATCCGTCGACCACCTCCGCGGGTGCCGAGGGCCCGGCCGACCAGCCCGGATTGGCCGCGTGCGTCGTGGTGACCAGGGAGCCGCCCGTCGTCGCCGCCGGTGCCGGTCCCAACACGGCGTAATCGGGCACGAATCCCCCGGCGCCGCTGATCGCCAGCACGGTGGTGCCCGCAGCCACCCGCACCCGCCCGCACGGCACGGCACGCACCAGCGACCCGGGAACTGCCGGGTCCTCGAGGCGCAGCGGGACCGAGCGATCACCGATCCGCACGGCGCCGACGCCGCACCCGGTCGCTCCCGGCCGGGCGGGCGCCCGCAACCACACCGCGACCGCCGGGCTGTCCGCCGCGCCGAAGGTCACCTGCCGCTTGATGACCGTGCCGTCCTCCCCCGTTGGCCGGCCCGCGGTCGTGCGCATGTCGCGCTGCAGCAGCAGCGTGCGGTCGGGATTCACCCGCCGAGGTATGGCGATCACCGAGCCCCAGCGCACGGCCGAGGACGACACCTCGGCCAGTCCGAGCACCGGGTCAGTGGCGCCGGCCGGTGCGCTCAGCGTCACCGTGACGCTGCGGGTGGGCTGGGTGGTCCGCACGGTGGTGGCACGGTCGGCCGGCACGGTGAAGCGCTCCCGGTCGGTCGTCACCACCACCGAGGTGCCGACCGGCAACCGCGGCGCCGGCACGATGCGCAGCGCGCCGACGTCGCGAGCCGCGGTCAGCGTGAGGCGCAGCCGCGCCGTCGATTCGTGACCACCGGTCAGCCAGGCGGTCGATGGGTCGCCGTCGATCGCGGACCAGGCCGACGCGAGCGGCCCGGCATACGCCCGGGCGAAGGGATCGGCACCATCGGAGCTGACGCTCACGGCCTGGAGGTGCTGCAGCACCCGGTGCGGGCGTTGACCCGCAGGCATCGCGGGCAGCAGATCGCGGGCACCGGCCTTGGTCGGTGAGCTGTCGGTGGCGAGCAGGGTGGGGCTGTAGGCATCGACGGTGGGCACGCCGTTGTTGTAGGCGCGCCAGCGCAGCGAGTCGGTGACGACATTGGCGGCGGTGCGCACGTCGCCGAGCAGCGCGGTGGGGGTGCCCGCGGACATCACGCCGGTCGCGAGCGCGGCGAAGATCGCTTCTGGTCCTCCGTCGACCACGGTGAACCGGTCCGATCGAGTGGGTGGCGCCGGCACGGTGACCTGCCAGAGCGTCAGCGCACCGTCGGCACCCACCCGGCGCCAGCCTGGTGAGCTTGCCAGGGTGCGTTCGACCGCCTGCCACGCGCCGGCGCCGGCCGAGGCGGCGAGGTCGTGCCGCACCACGACGCGACGAATGCCCATCCGGGCCAGTCCGCTCGCCAGCGCAGGCTGCGGCTGACCGGTGGCGGCGAGCTCGTCGGCGGCGTCGAGCAGCCGGGTCGCGGCGGGCGGGCCGAGCGGTGCCGAGGCGCGCACCACGACGGGCGAGGTCGCGGCCGCGGACAACGGTTCGTCGGTGGTGCGGCCCCAGGTGTAGGTGGCCGTGCGCGAGGTGGGCAGCAACAGGGTCGAGCCGCCGTCCGCCGCCGCCAGCGCATCCATCCGAGCGGCGGTACGGGAGATCTCCGCCGGCAGCCGGGGATAGGCGCCCGCGTCGCCGACCCGCCCCTGCCACAACGGCGTCGCGGCCGCGAGCACCAGCAGCGCCACCAGTCCGGCCGACCACCGCACCCGTGGTCGCGGTGCGCGCGCGAGCCGGTGCGCCATCACCGCCAGGCCGAGGCAGAGAGGCAACCGGATCAGCGGGTCGAATTTGTGCACATTGCGCAACGCGGCGAGCGGGCCGTCCAGCAGGGCACGCACCGGCCCAGCGACCGGCGACCCGGCGAACCCCGGGTGGCCGAGCACCATCGCCAGCGTCCCGGCCACCACGCAGACCAGCGCCCAGGTGCGCACGCGCGCAGGCAGCCGGCATACGCCCAGGACCCCGACGGCCGCGAGCGCGCAGGTCGCCAGGATCGAGGTCAGCGACTGAGCGGCGACCCAGCCGCCCTGCCAGACCGGGTGACCCTGGCTGTCCAGGATGTAGGCGACCCAGTCGTTCGCGCCCCGCAGGGTGTTGGGCACCGAGGTGACCGCGGTGGTGATCGAGGAGGTCTCGATGTAGTCCAGGAAGGGATAGGCGAAGCCGCCCAGCACCAGCAGCGGTGCCAGCCACCACACCGCGCCCGCGAGCACGGCCGCACCCCAGGGAATCAGTCGTCGCCGGCCGACCGGGTCGAGCAGCAATAGCCCGAAGGGCAGGAGTTGTATGACGGCCGACGCCGTCGCGTTGACACCCCCGGTCGCGGTGGCCAACAGACCGCACACCGCAAGCGCACCGGCCAGCCGGCGTCCCCGCAGCGCCGGGTCGAGCAGCCGGTGGGCGGCCACGACGGCCCAGGGCGCGACGGCATACGGCCAGGCTTCGACCGAGTTGGCCGCGAGCAGGGTGAGCACGCGCGGGCCGAAGGCATAGGCGGCGCCCGCGAGCACTGCCGCCCGCGGGCCGCCGAGGCCCAGCCGCCGCACCAGGGTGACGGTGCCGGTGAAGGCGACCAGCACGAGCAGCGTCCACCAGGCGCGCTGGATCACCCAGGCGGGCAGGCCGACCGAGGAGCCGGCACCGAAGAAGGGGCCCATCGGGAACAAATAGCCATAGGCCTGGTTCTGCAGTTCACCCAGGCCGGAGTGGGCATTCCAGGCCCGCAGGGCGCGCCCGAGATAACGCCACGGCGAGATGACCAGGTCGACCTTGGTGTCCGGCTCGGTGCGGCCCGGCTGGATCAGCCAGGGCACGAGCGCGACGACGATCGCGCTCAGCCACAGCACCGGCGAGCGCCGGGTCATCGCTTGCGCAGGATCAGCAGCAGATTCCAGGTCACGAGTTCGCGCAGCACCGGCACGCGCAGCACGGCCTGGGCGGCGTCGGGCAGATAACGCGGGCGCGCGGCGAGCACCTCCACCCGCGGACTCGAGTGGGCCCACCGCAGACCCTGGGCGACGCTCACCCGGAACAGTGTGTCGTCCACCCGGTTCTTGGGTGGGCGACCGTGGCGGCGTTCGTAGCGCCGGGCGGCGCGATCGCCGCCGAGCCAGTGCCAGGGGGAGGTCTCGTGGCCGCCCCAGGGTGACAGCCAGTTGGTGTAGGACAGGAACACCAGTCCGCCGGGCCGGACCACGCGCACCATCTCGTCGGCGACGGCCTCGGGCTCGGGCACGTGCTCCCACAGGTTGGAACTGAACACCAGGTCCACGCTGTCGTCGCCGAACGGCAGCGCCGCCGCTGTCGCCACGACCCCGCCGTCGTGCACCGATGCCACCGAGGGGTCGTGGTCGACCGGCACGTAGCGCGCTCCCGCTGCCCGAAAGGCGCGGGCGAATTCCGCCGGGCCAGCGCCCACGTCGAGCATGAGCTGGCCGGCCAGGTCGGCGTGCTCGTCGAGCAGCTCGACCGAATCGCGGGCGAGCGCACCGTAGAAGACCGGCGGGTCGGTCTGCTCCTGCAGGAAGGCTCGGAACAAGCGCACCGAGCGCGCGAGACCGCGGTCGCTCATCGGGGCCGCTCCGCCACCAGGTGCAGGGTGGGCCGCAGCCGGGGCCGGGCCAGTCGCGCGCCCAGCACGACCGGGGCGGACGCCAGGCCGGCGCCGAGCACCGCCCGGGAGCTCAGCACGCCGCGCGGCCGGTCTCGCGGCGACAGCCGGCGGGCGACGCTCGCCGCATCGGTGACCAGGCTGTCCAGCACCGGCCGCAGCACCCGCACCCGGATCAGCCCGGCGTCCTCGGCGGCCCGCGCCAACGACGCCGCGGTGAAGAAGCGCACATGCGTCGGGTCCTCGAGCATCCACCAGCCGTCGCGATACAGCTGTATGCCGTCGCTGTCGCCGGCCGGGGTGAGGAACTGCACCATCCCGCCGGGCGCGAGCAGGTCGCGCGCCACCCGCATGGTGCGCACCGGGTCCGCCACATGCTCGAGCACGTGGATGCCGTAGACCAGGTCGGCGTCCACGCCGGCGGGGTCGAGCGACTCCACCGGTCCTTCGTGCAGGGTGCCCTCGCGGCGGACCTTCTCGTCCACCCCGATCTGCAGCTGGTCGGGGTCGGCACCGGCCACGGTGGCGCCCCCGTCGAGAAACCGGCGCAGCATCGACCCACTGCCGTAACCGATCTCGAAGACCGACCGCGGCTCGGCATACCGCCGCATCGCGCGATAGGTGAGGTCCAGGCGGATCCGGTCCAGCGTCGGCTCCCCGCCATACGCCAGATCGCGGTGCCGGGCAGGAGCGCGCGTCAGGTCGCGGGCCAGGTGACCACACGCGGTGCAGCGGTCCAGCGTGCACCCCGGAGCGAGCCGAAGATCGGCGACCGGACCACCGCAGATCTCGCAGTCAAGGGACTTCACGCGTTTTGCTACCTCCGAGTAGGTCGGGCGATACTCTAGTCGGCGGACGCTTCCCCGCGCGGGACCATCGATCAAAGGGAGACTTCGTGAGGTCAGCGCACGGACGAAGGCTCGCGCCGGCGCAGGGGTCCCGGGATCCGCTGCGGATCCTCTACCTCTCCTGGCGCGACCGCGAGCACCCCGAGGCGGGCGGCTCGGAGACCTTTGTCGAACGGACCGCCGAGGTGATGACCTCCTTCGGCGATGCCGTCACGCTGTTCACCGCCCGGTTCAAGGGCGCCGACCGGCAGGCCCGGCACGGCGATGTCACCGTCCTGCGCCGCGGCAACCGGTTCACCACCTATCTCGCCGGGCTGCTGCACCTGGCCACCCACCGCGGCGACTACGACGTGGTGATCGACGTGCAAAACGGCGTGCCCTTCTGGACCCCGCTCGTCGCCGGCCGGGTGCCGGTCGTCAACGTGGTCCACCACGTGCACAAGGACCAGTGGGCGGTCATCTTCGGTGAGCGCATCGCCCGCTTCGGCTGGTTCCTGGAGTCCAAGGTCGCCCCCCGCGTCTACCGCGGCAGCCGATATGTCACGGTGTCGCAGGCCACCCGCGAGGACCTGATCGGCCTCGGTGTCCGGGCCAAGGACATCGACCTGGTCTACTCCGGCAACGACCTGCCGCAGGACTATCTGTCGTATGGCGATGTGCCCCGCACCGACGTCCCCAGCCTGGTGGTGTTGTGCCGGCTGGTGCCGCACAAGCAGGTCGAGATCGCCATCGACGTGGTCGCCCAGTTGCGCGAGGAATTCCCCGACCTGCGTCTGGACGTCGTCGGCTCCGGCTACTGGCAGGAGGAGCTGGTGCGACACGCCCAGCGGCGCGCGGTGAGCGACGCGGTCACCTTCCACGGCTTCGTCGACGAGCCGACCAAGCACCGGCTGCTCGCGCAGTCCTGGCTCTCACTGATGCCCTCGCACAAGGAGGGCTGGGGTCTGACCATCGTCGAGGCCGGGCTGCACGCCACCCCGACCATCGCCTTCGCGCATGCCGGTGGCCCGAGCGAGTCGATCCAGCACGGCCGCACCGGGCTGCTCGCCCACGACCGGCACGACATGGCCGAACAGGTGCGGGTGCTGCTGCGCCACCACAGCCTGCGCGAGGAACTCGGCGCGGGTGCTCGCCGGCATGCCCTGAGCTTCGACTGGGCTGCCACCGGCGCGCGCCTGCACGAGGTGGTGCGCAATGTCGCCGGGCGCGGGCCGCGGCCGGTTTCCCCCGCCGCGCTCTCCTCCCACCGCCGCCGGGTGCACGACCTGCTGGCCGAGCACCTCGCCCGTCGGGCCGCCGCACGCGCCGACGAGCCGCAGGACATCGCGGTCTGACGCGAGCCGCACCGCCCTCAACGACAGACGGCGGCCCGGACCCCTCCCTGAGAGGTCCGGGCCGCCGTCTCGGCGGTCAGCTGCTACTGGTCGTAGCTGATCTGTGCCTTGTAGGTCTGGGGCTGGGTGATGGCGCCCTGCTGCGCGATCAGACCGAAGATCGCGAAGAGGGCAAGCAGCGCACCGATGATGCCCGCGCCCACGTTGTAGGCGGTCTTCTTGCCGGCCTGGTTTTCAGTCGTCATCGCCTCACCTATCGTGCGGGGCCTCGCGGGTCGAAGCCACGTACTTGCTGATTGCCCAACGGTAGCAAACTCGTCGGTAGCACGCTGGGTTAACGACGCGAGCCGGTGCGAACTCTTTCTGCGACCGTCAGCCCGGCCGCGCCGAGGACCGCCAGAGCGAGCCCGCCGAGCCCCGTCCATGCGGTCGGCGTGGGCGCCGGCGTGGCGTCGCCCACGGCACCGGGCACCCGCATCAGCACCAGCCCCGGTGCCCGCGCGAGGACCGGCAGACCGGTGACGATCCCGGGCTGGGCCGGCTGGTCGGTTTGCACCAGCACCAAGGTCACCCCTTCGCGGCGCAGCACCGGCACCGGGTCGCCGGAGCGCAACGCGTCGCCGACCGCTCGCGCCCGGGTGCTCTCGCCCCGCACCACCCGGTCCGACAGCGGCAGGTCGTCGTTGACCAGGACGTCGCGATCGACCAGCCGCTGCCACGGATCGAGCACGACGACGCGGTGGTCCCAGGCGTAGCGCCGGTAGAGCGTCCACGGGAAGACCGCGACCGAGCCCTGCGGTTGCGCAGCGATCACCTCGGCGATCTGGCGGTATGCCGGGGGGTAGTCGACCGCGCGCCACTTGCCGCCGGCGCCCCACGCCAGCCCGGGCAGGGTCGCCACCGGCCACAGCGCCGCAACGGCGACCGCCAGCGCGACCGCGGCGGGGGCCGCCTGCAGCCGGCGCCCGGCGCGGCGAACCACCTCCGCGAGCATGCCGGCGCCGAGGGCGACGGCGAGCATCCACGGCGCCGCGAATTTCTGCGAGTCGCGCAACAGTCCACCGCCGGGGATCTCGCGCACGATCCAGGTCACCAGCCCGCGCCCACCCGGAAGCGCCGACCCGAAGGCGAGCACCGCGCCGATCACACCGGCGACGAGCACGCCGCGCACCAGCGGCTCGCGCAGCCGGCCGGAGCGCGCCAGCGCGCCAACCGCCGCGACCACCCCGAGCAGCGCAAGCCCGGAGGTCACCACGCCGGAGCGCTCGGCGAACCAGACGCCGCGGTTCCAGATGCCGCCACCGGTCAGCACCGACAGGACGACGCCCCAGGGGGTGTCGGCCCGGGCCATGAAGGCGCTCACCCCGGCCGGGTCGCCGCTCTCGCGCGGCGCGAGGAAGAGGAAGGGGAACCACCAGACGGCGTTGGCGAGCAGGAAGAAGCCGAGTGCGACCGCCGTGCGCCCGAGGCGGCGCCCCCATCGCGCTGCGCCGGCGAGCAGCACACAGGCCGTCACCAGCAGCCCGAAGACCGCACCGGTCGAGCCGGTGAGCGCCATCAGCACCGTCCAGCGGGCGGTGCGGGCGCGTCCACCGCGCCGGTCACCCGCCCACGCCGCGGTCGCGCGCGCGAGGTGCGGCAGCACGGCATACCCGAGCAGGAAACCCCAGTGCCCGATCGCGAGCCGCTCCCCGACATACGGATTCCAGGCCGCGCAGACGGCGGCCGCGACCGCTCCGGTGCGGGTGCGCAGCATCCCGCCGACGCCGGACCCGACGAGCACGAAGACCGCGAGCAGCAGGATCTTTTGCACCAGCCAGCCGGGCAGCAGGGATGACGCGAGCGCCACCACCAGGTCGTTGGGCACGGCTCGGGGCACTGACCCGTCGATGCCGAGCGTGCGCGCCGACAGCGGCAGCCGCGGCACAAAGACCATGTCGTAGAAGAGCAGATAGCCCGGCCGCAGGGCGGGGCCGAGCGCGAGCAGCCCACAGATCAGCCCGGTGAGGCCGCCCGCTATCCCCGGGGTGACCCGCGGCAGCCGGCGAGCCGGGATCGCGGTGCTCACCGCCGGTCCGACTCGATCTCGGCGAAGGCCGCGCCCATCCGGGCGCACTGGGTGGCCAGGTCGTGCTCGGCGAGCATCCGGGCCCGATTGGCCGCGCCGACCTGTGCGCGCAGCGCGTCATCGGTGAGGAAGTTCAGCAACCCCTCGGCGAGTGCCTCGGCGTCGTCCTCGAGCAGCAGGTTGGGCGACTGCACGGCCTCGTCGTTGGTGCCGCACCGCGTCGTGACGACCGGCAGGCCGCACGCCTGGGCCTCCAGATAGGCCAGCCCGAGCTGCTCGGTCCACTTCCAGGTCGGCCGGGGTGCGGTGCAAAAGACCGCCGAGGAGGCCAGCAGGTCGCGCACGCCTTCGGCATCGAGGTGCCCCGCGAGGCTCACGCCGCTGCCCGGATCGGCAGCCGCCGCCTCGACCATGGGGCGCAGGGGGCCGTTGCCGGCAACGACGAGCGTGGCCTCCGGCACCGTCCGCCGGACGATGGTCAGCGCCTGCAGCACCCGGTCGATGCCCTTGTTCTCCGCCAGCGGGGAGGTGAAGACGATGCGTGGTTCGCGGGCCGGCTCCAGCGCCGGGCGGAACAACCCGGTGTCGACCCCGGGCTTGACGACGCGGATCTGCTCGTCGTGAAAACCGTTGTGCAGCAAGTGTTCTCGCGCTGCGTCGACCATGCACAAGAGCAGGTCGGCGCTGCGGCAGGAGTCCAGCGCCTGCTTGTAGGGCGGCACCTTGTAGAGCGGCTGGTCGGGCAGGTTCTCCCAGGTGATCACCGCCTGCAACGGGTGGCGGCTGCCACGACGCCGCCAGCGCGAGGCCTGCCCGGTGACCAGCGAGCACAGCTCGAGGCTCGCCACCCAGTCGTAGTCCTCCTGGTGCTGCTCGCGCAGCCCCCGCACCCAGGCGAAGGCGCCGGCCTCGACGAATCGTTTGATCGGGCGGCGGTATGCCGAGGGCACCCAGCGAATGTCGCCGACCGGTTCCTGGGCGGCGAGCGCGGTGACCTGAGTGTCCGGCATCCGCGACATCCAGTACAGCTCGCGCCGGGGTCGCTGGTCCGGCAGCGACACCCACAGCAGCCGCCGGCTCATCGGCCGGTCCGGTCCTTGCGTCCGCGCCGGGCGCCGAGCGAATAGCCGACGACCTCCAGGCTGCGCAGCACCACCATCCCCGCCGCGTGGGCGGGATCGCGCGCGAGCCGGCCGCGGTGGGCGGCATACGCCGTGAGCAGGTCACGGCCCTGGGTGCCGACCGCCCCGCGGTGCTCGGCGGCGAAGGCGGGGATGCTGCGCCCGTAGTAATAGCGCTTGCGCAGCACGTCGGCGACGGTGAGGCGTCCTTCGTCGTGGTCGACGACGATCGGGGCGAGTTCGATCCGGCGGCCGGCGGCGCGCAAGCGCAACCGCAGGTCGGCGTCCTCCGGCCCGGACATCCCCAGGTGGAAGGCGCCGGCACCGGTGAGCAATTCGCGGCGCAGCAGTCGCGGGTTGTGCAGCAACGGCTGGTCCAGATAGCACTCGCGCTCCAGCGCGCGGCAGGCAGTCCAGAATCCGTCGCCGATGGTGCGCTCGGGCAGGGCCACGGCATCGGCGCCGGTGCGCTCGGCGGTCTCCATCGCCACCTGGACGCTGGTCGGCGGCAGGATCATGTCGCTGTCCAGCCACAGCACCCACTCCCCCTGCGCTCGCTCGATGCCGGCGTTGCGCTGAGCGGAGCGCTCAGGTCCGGCGGTGAGCAGCAGGTCGGCATACCGCTGGGCGATCTGCGGGGTCGCGTCGCTGCTGTGGTTGTCCACGACGATCAGCTCGACCCGGGGATAACTCTGCTCGCGCACCGAGGCGAGGCAGGCCTCGATCGTCCGCTCGTTGTTGCGGGTCGGGACCACCACGGTCACCAGAGGTATGCCGGTCATCTCGGGCCCTCCTCCTCGCTCGCGCCGCGCACGACGCCGGTCAGCGCCAGCACCAGTCCCGCCGCGGCGAGATAGTGCGGCCACAGGCTCTTGGCGACGCCATCGGCGCTGATCGTGCCACGCAGCGGACCGAGCACGATCAGGTAGACCACCATCGAGCTCAGGATCAGCGCGGCGCCGGCCCAGGTCAGCCAGTCCGAGCGCACCTGCGGGCGCCAGCGCAGCAGCGCGACCAGCCCGAGTCCGGCGGCCAGACCGGCCCAGCCGGCGCCGACGAAGGCGAGGGCGACGAGGCCGACTTCGATGGCTGGGCGCGGCAGCCGGCCGAAGGCCGGACGCAGGCGCCGTCGCGGCTCAGGCTCCGGGTCGGCGAGCGTGCCATTGCGCCGCGCGAGGAGCACCAGCGCGAGGGCGATGAGCAGCACCACCACCGACACCGCGAGCGCAATATTGGAGGAAGTCTGCGGCCCATAAGAGATGCGGATGTCGTAGCTGCCGCCGCGGGGGATGCGCCAGCCGACCGAGTAGCCGTCGAGCAGCACCGGCTTGCCGAGTGATTTGCCGTTGGCGGTCGCCTTCCAGCGCGGGTCGTAGCTCTGGCCGAGGATCACGTTGAAGGCGGCCGGTGCGGTGACCTTCAGCCCCTTGGCGGAGGCGTGGTTGGCGGTGATCCGCTGCACCGGGGTGACCGGCACGGCCTGCTGGCGAGCCGAGGCGTCCAGCATCGACAGGTTGTCGATGGTGAAGCCGGGAGCCTGCTCGATCCGGTGCTGCCCGGCGGCCAGGGACAGCGGGGCGCAGGCTTCCCAGCGCGAGCCCAGCGCGACATCCGGGGTGGCGAGGATCGGGTCGACCGGGCGCATCCGCACCGGCTGGCCATCGACCTGGCCGACCGGGATGCAGCGATTGCCGGACGCGTCGGGCTGGTCGAGCGGGCCGGCGGCCACGGGCCGCAGGGTGTAGCCGGTGTCGATCGCGGTGAACCGCGGCTGGGCGCCGACCCGCGGGCCGCCCGCGGCGGTGAAGGTCAGCCGCACCGTCTTGCCGCGCACGGCCGGGAAGCTGATGGTGGTGCGCCCGTCCCGCGTCAGCTTCGCCTGGCCGACCTGCTTGCCGTCCACCGTGACGACGGCCGAACCGGCCCACTGGGTGTCCTCGCCGGTCTTGTCCGACAGCCCCCGTCGCTGGTCGACGACGACCTGGGAGATGGACCGCGCAGCGGTGCTGAGTTGCCACCATGACTGGTCGACCTTGCCACCGGGGATCCAGGCGGTGCTCTGGCTGCCGTCGGCGGCGGCCGCCGCGCGGTAACTGCCATCGTCGAAGTAGAACCCCGACGACGTCGCGGCGGCACCCGGCGGCAGACCGGCGAGCCGGTCATAGGCCTGCTCCAGCGGGGCGTTGACGCGCACCTGGGCCGAGACATCGAAGCGGCGGGCGTCGGGCAGGGTCACCAGGCGCCGCAGCCCGGTCTCGGTGTCATCGGTGGTGAAGTTGGTGCCCTTCAACCGGGTGAGCAGCACGTCCAGGGGCGTGGCCGAGAAACGGGCCCGCTCGGCCGGGCTGAGGCCGCGGTAGAGCCGGTCGAAGGTCACCGGGGTGCGCAGCGTGCGCACCGCCGGCGGTCCGGCCATCTTGATGTCATTGATGCCGACCAGGTTGAAGCCCGGGCCGCGGGTGGTGGCGACGGTGACGGTCACCCGGGAGGCAAGGGTCGCGCCGAAGTCGAAGGAGGCATAGCCCTTGTCCGGCACCCGCTGGGTGATCGAGCGGCCACCGGCGGTCACCGTCAGCGTGCCGATCTTGTGCACCCCCACGTCGGCCTGGGAGATCTTGATCGTGCCGAGCCGCACCGGTGCCGGCTGGTTGATCGTGAGGCGCTGGCCGACCGCGCGGTCGAAGTCGCCGAACAGCCAGGCGGTGGCCGGGTCGCCGTCGATGGCATTCGCCGGGGCGGCATACGGCAGATCGAAGAACGCGCCACCCTCGGCGGTCGCCGAGACCGTTGCGCCCGAGGGCACCATCACCGTCTGATCGGCCGGGTCGGTGCCGAGGGTGCGACCGCCGACCAACGGCTGGTCGGCCGACAGCACCGGGCCATAGCCATTGGTCAACCGGTTCGGCACCGCCGCTCGACGGGCGTTGGTGTCGGTGATGACCAGCCGGTGGCCCGCGCCGAGCTGGCTGAGCAGGTCGCCGCGGGTGATGCCCCCGGCATACTGGAAGGTCGGCCGGGTGGTGAGCAGACCGGCGGCGTTCAGTTGCGCGACCGACCAGGCGTCGCCGGCGACAACCAGCGAGTTCGCGGCCGGCTCGGCCCGCACCGAGGCGACCGCGTCCTTCAGGGCGAACAACTGCACCGGGCTGAGGAAGGCCTCGCTGCGGTTGGCCGGATCGCCCGGCGCGTACACGTAGTCCCCCGGCGGGCCGAAGTTGGCGACACCGAACATGCCGGGGTCGTTGCTGATCTGGGTGCTGGCCAGACTCGGCCGGATGCCGGCGGTGTCCTCCCAGGCGGTGTCATTGCGCAGCATCACCTGGTCGGCACCGAGGTAGTAGGCATAGGCCGACATGGTGGTGTTGGCCGGCATACCGCCGTTCTGGAAGCTGTCGTCGAGCGCGGCGAGATAGTTGCTGCCGGGCGCCGATGCGTTGGGGGTCGTCTCGGGCAGCACGGCCACCCGGTCGATCAGTGAGTTGGGCAGGTCGTCCGGCCGCTGCTCGGTCCAGCGGTATGCCGGTCGCACCTGGCCGGGCAGGAACAGCACCGTGGAGTTCGCGCTGCCCCGGTCGGCGGCCTCGGCGGCCTGCTGCCAGTACTGCGGGATATTGAGCTGGGACAGGTAGAGGCGGTTGGTGAGAGCGGGCAGCACCCACGAGGCGACCAGGATGACCGCGCAGGCGGCGGCCAGCTCGGGCAGCAGCGCCCGGCCGCGCAGCCGTGGCCACCAGCGCACGGCGGCGCACCCGATCGCGACCGAGAAGCCGAGCGCCAGCACCGCGCCGATCTTGTTGGTGGTGCGGAAGGCCGAGGCGAAGGGCAACTGCATCAGCTGCACGAAGGCGCGGCCGAAGAGCGAGGCCGGGCGGGCCGGGTCCGGGAACGCGCCGACCATGACGACCGCGGCGAGCCCGACACACCCGGCGGCGAGATAACGCGCGGCCCGGGGTGCCCGGGTCATCGCGAGCAACCCGATCACCGCCCACAAGATGGTGAGCACCATGACCACGGTGCTGGTGACGAAGACGGCGTCCTGCGGCACCCAGGCTCGATCGCCGTAGGTGCCGTAGAGCGGCCACATGCCCATCCCCCGCAACACCTCGGGGAAGGAGGACACCTTGGCGATGCCGTCGAGCGTCTCGGAGCCGGCGACGATCTGCGAACCGGTGTTGATCGCCGCGCCACCGGGCACCAGCCAGTAGATCGACACCCCGACCACGAAGAGCGCGCATTTGGCGACGACGAGCACGATCGCCGACCAGCGCACCCGCCATACGGCATGGGCGGCGATCGCGAGCGGGATGATCGCGAGCAATTGGTAGGTGGGCACCACCGCGACGTTCATCCCGCTCATCGCGAAGAAGACCAGCCCGAAGGCCGCCGGCCAGGCCCAGCCGCTCGGGCGCCGGAAGGCCCGCACGAGGCAGATCAGCAGCCACGGCAGCAAGGCATAGGGCAGCAGGATCGCCAGGGTCGACCCGGCCTGCATGTCATAGGGATTGGCGACATAGACGATGCCGGCGATCAGGCCGGCCCACCGGCCACCACGCACGTCCAGCCGACGGGTCAGGCGCGCGGCGCCCCAGCCGGCGAGCAGCCACAAAGCGAAGTGGAAGACCTTGAAGGTCCACTCCGGCGAGAATCCGATCGAGCGCAGGAAGCCGGTCGCGAACAACACCGGCACCAGGCCGACGTTGAAGTTGGGGCTGCCGAGATAGGGCGACTCGTTCCACGCGCTGAGATAGCGGCCGATCATCTGCACCGGCGCGAGATAGACCTCGGGCTTGATGTCGGTGTAGAAGCTGCCGAACGCGTTGAGACCGACCACCAGCGCCAGGAGGGCGACGGCGGCCCCGACCGCCGTGCGGTACGGCGTGAACAGTCGTCGCAAAGGATCTCCGGGTCGCGGGACATCGGGACCCGGTCGGTCGGCGTCCCTGCGGCCAAAACGGCGCGTTCCAATATACCCACGAGTACGCTTGCGGTACTGGCCAACTCGCCATCTCGACCTCGAAAGGGACCCCGACCATCTCCACCTCCTCTCGCGCTGCCACCGGGGTCCTCGGAGCGCTGCTGGGTATGGCCATGGGCGTGGCCAATGTCCTGGGCTACCTGATGGTGGCGCTGCTCACCCGCGCGCTCGGGCCGGAGGATTTCGGCGGTTACACCGCCCTGTCGACATATGGCGTCGTGCTCGCCATCCCGGCCGGGGCGCTGCAGATCGTCATCGCTCGCCGGGTGACCGCACCGGACGCCGCGACCGAGGAGGTGACGAGCGGGCTGCGCACGGCCGCGACGATCGGGCTCGGGATCTTCGTGTTCACCGCGCTGCTCGCTCCGGTGCTGCGCACGCTGTTCCATCTGGACTCGGCCTGGTCGCCGGTGCTGCTCGGGGGCGTGCTGCCGGCGATGTTGGTGACCGGCTGCGTGCAAGGCGTGTTGCTCGGTCAGCACCGGCTGCGCTCCCTTGCCCTGCTCTATCTGGTCACCGCCGGCACCCGGCTGCTCGTGGCGATCGCCGCGACGGTCTTCGACTTCTCGGTGCTGCAGGTGATGGCCGGCATGCTGATCGCGGCCGTGGTCACCGCGGCCTTCGGGGTGTGGACGATCCGCGCCCAGCTGCGCACCCTGCCGGCGTCCGGCCGCGGCCTGGTCACCGAACTGGTCCGGTCCAATATGACGCTGGCCGCGTTCGTGGCATTGACCAATGTCGACGTGCTGCTGGCCCGCCACTACCTCACCCCACACGAGTCCGGCGGCTATTCGCTCGCCTCGACCTTCGGCCGGGCGATCTGCTGGGGCACCCAGTTCGTCGCGCTGATCCTGGTGCCACGGATGCGCCAGCGCAATGCGACGGTCACCCTGCTGAAGGCCAGCGGCGTCGTGCTGGCCCTCGGCCTGCTCGCCGCCGCGGTCGTCGCGGTCTCGCCCCGCACGGTCATCGTCATCGCCGGCGGCCCGGAGTATGCCGAGTACGGCCGCCTCGCGCTGGTCTGCGTCGGTCTCGGCATCACCTGGGCGCTAGCCCAACTGTGGCTGTTCTCCGAGATGGTCAGCAACACCACCGTGCTCGGCCTGACGACCTGGGTGGTGATCGTGCTGGAGGTGGCGGCGATCGCGCTGCGGTGGCACCAAAGCGCCGCCCAGATCGTCGCGGTGTGCGTCGTGGGGGCGCTCGTGGTCGCCGCCCTTGGCCTGGTGCGGGTGGTGCGCCGCCACCAGAACGCCGATCTGGAGGCCGAGGCCTCGGTCATGGCGGTGGCCGACCGGGCCTGAACCCGCGTCAGCCGTCCGCGTTGCGGCGCACCGCCGGCGCCGCCCAGGTCCAGATCATCGCGGCCGCCTCGGGCGTGAAGTGCAGGGTGTCGTGATAGAGCGGTATGCCGCGCACGGTCGGGGTGAACCCGCCCCCGCACAACTGGGCGTTGAGGTCGAGCAGGTGCGCGCGCGGTGTCGACTTCACCCAATCGGCGATCACGCCATTGGCCCAGCCGACCATGGCGTCATTGCTGCCCTTGGCCGCGAAGAACCGCAGCGAGGGGTCGAGCTTGTTCGGGTCGATGCGCCGGCACGGCAGGTTCATCACCGTCACCGACCGGGCTCCGTTGCGGTTCGCCGACTGCCAGATCGAGGTGAGCGACTGCCGGATCAGCGCGGCGGCCTGCGGCGTGCCCGGAGCGGCCGGACCGGACGGCGTCTGATGGTCGGTGAGGTAGTGCGTGCCGGCGATCAGCAGCAGGGTGCGGTCGAAATACTGACCGAATTTCACCGGCCAGTCCTTGCGCCAGTTCGCGCAGACCTGTGACTCGGGCTGCTGCTGCCCGGCGACGACGAGCGGCTGGGTCATCAGGTCGCAACCGATCGCCGCGAAGTCGTTGAGCTCGAGGTCCCGGTACGCCTTCGGCGGGTAGCCCTTGACCAGTGAGACCGCGACCGAGTCGCCAACGACGCCGAACCGCATCGGGGCACCGCTTCGAGGGATGTATGCCGGCTGCCCGGCCACCAGCGGGGGCACGTCGGCCAGCCCCGGTTGCGGGGTGCGCCACAACGCGAAGCCGGCGGCGGCGACCGCGACCACGGTGCCGAAGGCGATCACCCGGCCCTGCAGCCTCGTGCGGACGAAGGCCCGCAGGCCGTGCTGCAGGATCGGCGCCTCGAGGTAGCGGAAGCTCAGTGCCGCCAGCGCGACCGTGAGGGCGAACTGGATCGTGCCGGCGACCACGGTCGGCATACCGGAGAGGGGCAGCCAGAGACCGATCGGCCAGTGGTACAGGTAGAGCCCGTAGGAGATCCGGCCGAGGAAGACCAGCGGCGCCCAGCCGACGATGCGGTTCAGCGGCAGGTCGCGGCGGTCGGTGGCCGAGGCTCCCATCAGCGCGGCAGCGACCGCGAAAAGCAGCATGCCGCCGTTGTTGTAGGCCCACGCGGAGGTCGGCGACAGCACGAAGAGCGCGCTCAGCGAGACGACGAAGCCGATCAACCCGAGGGCTTGGGCCGTGCCCCGCGACAGCTGCCGCGGGAAGCGGCCGCGGTCGTCGCGCCCGAAGACGAAGGCGGCCGCGACGCCGACCAGCAGCGCGAGCAGCCGGGTGTCGGTGCCGTAGTAGACCCGCGGCAGCGAATCCAGACCGCGATAACCGACATGCGCGGTCCACCAGGTGGCTGCCACCGCAGCGGCTGACACCACCAGCACCCGTCGCGAGCGCCGGCGAGTGAGTGCGCAGACCCCGAGGATGAGGAAGGGGATCAGCACGTAGAACTGCTCCTCGACCGAGAGCGTCCACGCGTGCCGTAGCGGCGACGGCGAGCCCACCATGTCGAAATAGGCGTCCTGGCGAGAGATCAACCTCCAGTTGAGGTAGAACCCCACGGTGCCCAGCGCGTCGCCGCCGAATTGGCTTTTCTGCTGGGGCGGCTGGGTCAGCCAGGTGTGCAGCAGCACCGCGGTCACCAGGACCAGCATCGCGGGCAGCACCCGGCGAGCGCGGCGCCGGTAGAACTCGAGCACCGCGATCCGGCCGGTGCGCACCCGCTCGTGGATCAGCAGCCGGGCGATGAGATAACCGGAAAAGACGAAGAAGTGGTTGATGCCGACCCAGCCACCAACGAGGAAGGTCGCCCCGAAGTGGAAGGCGACCACCAGGGAAACGAAGAAGCCGCGGTAGCCGTCGATCGCGGCCGAGCGGTCCGCTGGCCGCCGAGGTGCGGCCTGGGTGCGAGCGCTCACCGGCCGGCTTCCACATTGGCGATGATCTTCGGCGCCAGCCAGCCCCACACCATCGGGGTGGCCGCGGGCGAGAAGTGGATGCCGTCGCCATACAGCTCGATGCCGTCGACGCTCGACCGGGGTCCGGCGCCGCAGACGGCGCCGCGCAGGTCGATCAGCGGCACCTTGTTGCGGGCGGCCCAGGAGGCGACCAGCCCGTTGGTATGCCGGGGGTCCTCCCCTTCCTCGATCAGCCCGGGCCGTGAACGCATCGCGGTCGCGACATCGGGCGGGACCAGCTTGCTCAACGGCCGGCACGGGACGTTGACGACCTGCAGGCGCTTGCCCGCGGCGCGCGCGGCCGCGAGATAGCGGTCGAAGGTGGCCGACACCGCGGCCGGATAGGACGGATCGGTCCACCAGACGGTTGTGCCGTTGATCCGGTGCGGGAAGGCGAGCAACGGGCTGGCGAACAGGATCACGTCACTGCCCGGCTGGCGGGCGAGGGTGGTCGCGAGATTGCGTTTGGCCGCAGTGCATTTCGGGTCGTTGGTGGGCGGCGGCAGCGGCGGTGGGTATTCGATGGTCTGGTCCATCAGGTCGCAGCCGGGGACGGCCAGGTTGTCCACGGTGAAGCCCGGGAAGTTGCGATAGGGGAAGTACCGCTGCAGCAGGAAGGGCACCGAGTCGCCGAAGACGGTGACGCGCACCGGGGTGGTCGGCGCGGTGTAGGTGGGCTGGCCGGGGACCAGCTTCGGGTAGCCGATGACCCAGCTCGCCGCGGGCGTGTTGACCCCGGTGCCGGCCCGTGCGGTCGAGGTGGTCGCCATCGCCGCGGCGGCCAGTGCGACCGTGCAGCCGATCGCGAGGGCCCGGCTGCGCAGCCGCCCGTTGCGCCGGCCGACGATGGCCCGCAAACCGCCGGCGATGACCTTCTTCTCGAGCAGCTCCCAGGACGCGACCGCGATGGTGATGGTGATCGCCATACCGACGACAACATGGGCCCAGACCGGCCAGGTCGGGGTCGCGCGCGCGAGGGCGATGCGGATCGGCCAGTGCCACAGATAGAGCCCGTAGGACAGCCGGCCGAGATAGGCGAGCGGGCGCCAGCCGAGGATGGTCTGCAGCAGGCCGGGCCTGGTGTCGGCGCAGGCGACCACCAACCCGGCGGCGAGCAGCGAGGACAGCAGCAGGCCGCCGTCGTAGTACATCCACCCCGCGTAGGGGCGGACGCCGACGAAGGCCCACGCGTAGAAGGCCAGGCCACCCCAGCCCAGGGCGAGGACGAGGGGGCGCGGCAGCGGACGCGGGCGCGTGCCCGACCGGTTGGGCGCGAACCACAGCCCGGCGGCGGCACCGACCAGCAGGGTCTGCACGCGCACGTCGGTGCCGTAGTAGGCGTGCGCCTGGGCGGCCTGATCGGCGACACCGACCTGCCGGGTCCACAGCGCCGAGGCGACCGCGAGCCCGAGCAGGATCAGCGCGCGGTCCCGGCGGGTGCGCACGTAGCGAAAGAGCAGCAGCACGAGGAAGGGCACGACGAGGTAGAACTGCTCCTCGACCGCGAGCGTCCACGCGTGCTTGAGCATCGACGGCGTGCCCCATTCGGCGAAGTACTGGTTGTCGGTCAGCACCAGTCGCCAGTTCATGACGTAAGCGAGGGTGGCCAGCACGTCGCCACGCAGCCCGGCCTTCAGCTCGTCCTCGGCGACGAAGAAGCAGTACGTGATGACCGCAGCGAGCAGCACGAAGAGGGCGGGCAGCAACCGGCGGGCCCGGCGCCGGTAGAACTCCAGGATGCGGATCTCACCCCAGACACTGCGCTCCTGGGTGAGCAGCCGCACGATGAGGAAGCCGGACAGGGCGAAGAAGAGATTGACCGCGACCCACGCTCCCTGCAGCGCCGTGACGCCGAAGTGGTAGGCCATGAACAGCATCATGTCCACGCCGCGGACGCCGTCGAGCGCAGGGACGTGCCGCGGGCGGCGGGCCTGGTTCATCGTTCGGTATGACGCGGGTCGAGCACCCGCCGATGGTATGCGGGCAGCGGATCAGTCGTCGTAGCTACGCCGCCTCGAGGGCCGACCACTCGTCGCGCGAGGGTCGTCGGCCTCGTCTTCGACCCGCTCCCACCGGGACTCGCTGCGCGGCGGTCGTCGCTTGGCACTGCCGAGGGCGCTCGCGCCGCGCGCCGGCCGGGCGGCGGACTCGTCCAGGTCGTCGTCGTGGTCGTCGAACCCGTCCGCGTCGTGCTCGTCGTCCCAGTCACGACGGCCGCGGCCGCGCGGTTCGTCGTCCTCGTCGTCCCAGCCCGGTCGGGCCCGGCGCTCCTGGGTCGCCTTGTCGACACCGAAGAACCAGGTGCCGAGCGCGAGGGTGAGCAGGCCGATCAGCCCGGCCGCGAAGGCCTTGTACTTGTTCTCGTCGGTGAGGTTCTGGCAGACGTTCTTGGCGAACTGCTCAGACGGCGGGCTGGAGGCCGAGCCGCACTCGAAGACGCCACCGGAGGTCGTGCGCAGCGACATCGGCACGAGGTAGAAGTAGACGGCGAGCACCAGCAGGGCCAGCCCGATCAGGATGCAGATCTTGGTGCCGGTCCGCAATTGCAGCACGGAGCGGGTCTTGTCGTCGTGGCTCGGCATGGCCCGCATGCTACCCGCCGGTATCGGATTGCGCGGCGGTTCGAGAAAGCCCCGCCGACCTGCGACGTCACCGGCATACGAGCAGGTCGGCGAAGTTAGACTGCGAGAGTTTCGCGTCTCGATTCACGGGGAGTCCGGTGGCACACCAGCACAAGTCCTTGCCGTATCGCCCGGCGTTGGACGGTCTGCGCGGGATCGCGGTGACCACCGTCGTGTTGTTCCACCTCGGGGTCAGCTGGATGCGCGGCGGCTGGCTGGGCGTCGACCTGTTCTTCGTGCTGTCCGGCTTCCTCATCACCTCGCTGCTGATGGCCGAGCACGACCGCTGGGGCTCGATCGACCTGCTCGGGTTCTGGACCGCGCGCGCCCGCCGGCTGCTGCCGGCGCTGGTCACCATGCTGCTGGCGGTGCTGGCACTGTCCTCGGTGTGGACCCTCGCGTCGCGGCGCGCCTCGGTGGCCCTCGACACGCTCTCGGCGCTGTTCTACGTCGCCAACTGGCGGATGCTGCTGTCCGATGACGCGTATTTCGAGACGCTGTCGCTGCCGAGTCCGCTCAAGCACACCTGGTCGCTGTCGATCGAGGAGCAGTACTACCTCATCTATCCGCTGTTGCTGAGCGTGCTGCTCGCGATCACCGCCCGGGTGCGCGGGCGGATGAAGCGCCGGCGGGTGCTCGCCGCGATCCTGCTGGCGCTCGCCGCGGTGTCGGTATGGCGGATGGTCGCCCTCTACCAGCCCGGCACCGACCCGAGCCGGGTCTACTACGGCACCGACACCCGAGCCTTCGAATTGCTGATCGGCGCGGCCGCGGGTGTGCTGCTCGGGCGGCACGACTTCGGCCGCCGCACGACCCGTCCGGGCGCCCTCGACCGGTTTGCTGCCTGGGCCGCGGTGCCGGCGCTGGTGATCTTCCTGGCCGCCTGCGTCGTCGTCGACGACTCGTTCTCGGCGATCTTCCAGGGGTTGCTGGCGGCGCTGTGCCTGATCGCGGTGATCCCGATCGCCGCGTCAGCCGGGCGCTACCACTCCCCCGTGCAACGCCTGCTGAGCGTCGAGCCGCTGCGCCGGCTCGGGCTGATCAGCTACTCGCTGTACCTGTGGCACTTCCCGGTGATCGTCTTCCTCAACCCCCAGCGCCTCAGCATGCCGTGGCTGCCGCGCGCGATGATCCAGGCGGCCCTGTCGGTCGGGCTGGCCTATCTGACCTATCGGTATGTCGAGACGCCCATCCGCCGCCGTGGCTTCGCGGGGCTGCTGCCCGGGCGGCCCGCGCCGAGCCGGGTGCTCGCGTGGTGCGCGGTCCCGCTGATCGTGCTCGGCGCGTTCCTCATGCCCCGATCGGCGTGGGGTGACACCGAGATCGTCGGCGACACGAGCAAGATCGCGAGTACCCCGCTCACCTACACGCCCGCGCCCTACGTGCCCTTGGCCAAGCCGCACGTGGTGACCCTGATCGGCAACTCCATCCCGGACAGCCTGGCCGCGGTCTATCCGCAAAGCGCTCACCCGGACATTTACGTGCAGACCACTGTCAATGACGGCTGCGATCCTTTCCCGGGCACCAAGCTGATCGGTGGCGAGCCGCAGCAGATCACCCCCCAATGCCGCGCCTGGCAGGGCCGATGGACCGTGCCGATCACCAACGGCAAACCCTCGCTCGCCCTGTTCTTCGTGCCGCAAAGCTTCGTCAGCGACTATCAGCTGAACGGTCGCACGGTGCGCTTCGGCACCCCCGAATACGCACGCTTCATCAGCGACTCGCTCACCACCGTGCGCGACAAGAGCCTGCAGGCCGGCGCCAAGAAGTTCGCGGTCACCACCTTGGCGTGCCACAACCTGCCGTTCGCCGATGTGAACAAGGAGTTCGCGCTGATCAACCAGACGCCGAGGGTGATCTGGATCAACGGTCAGGTCCGCACCTGGGCCACGGCTAACAAGGTGCCGGTCATCGACCAATACGGCTTCCTGTGCACCGGCGGCTATCACGACAAGATCAACGACGCGCCGCTCTATAAGGACGGGCTGCACTTCACCGAAGAGTCCGGGCCGATCATGTGGTCCTGGCTCGCCCCGCAGCTCCAACGCCTGATCCGATGAATATGCCGGTCGCGGTGGTGCTCGCCGGCGGCCTCGGCTCCCGGTTGCGCCCGCTGACCGAGGTGTTGCCCAAGCCGGCGCTCCCGGTGGCCGGCACCCCCTTGCTCGGGCTCCAACTGGCCTGGCTGGCCGGTCACGGTGTCCACGAGGCGGTGATCGCCAGCGGCTACGCGGGGGACGCGCTGGCAGCGGCGGTCGGGGACGGGTCGGCATACGGCGTGCGGGTGAGCTTCGTGCGCGAACCCGCCCCCCTCGGCACCGGCGGCGCGCTCGCCCGGGCGCTGCGCACGCTGCCCACGCCGCCCGAGCGGGTCATCGTGACCAATGGCGACCAGCTGACCGGGCACGACCTGGGGGCGCAGGTGGTCGCCTCCGAACGTTCCGGTGCGAGCGTCTGCGTGCACGCGCGCAATGTCCTTGACGCCCGACCGTTCGGGCTGTTGACCCTCGAGGGCGAACAGGTGGTCGCCTTCCGGGAGAAGCCCCCCGCCCCGGTGCCCGGCCTGGTCAACGCCGGGACCTATGTCGTGCGCCCGTCCGCCCTGACCGACGTGCCCGACGACCGCGAGGTGAGCCTGGAGCGGGAGGTCTTCCCCGCGCTGCTCGCACGCGGTGACCTGGTGACCGCGTATGCCGAGGATGCCTACTGCCTCGACGTCGGCACCCCAGTGGCGCTGCGGCAGGCGACCGCCGACCGCATCGCGGCGGGAGCGCCGGCGGTGGACCCGTCCGCGCGGGTCGCACGCTCGGCCGTCGTCGGCGGCGGCAGCTGGGTCGGTCCGGAGGCCGTGGTCGAGGCCGACGTGCGGCTCACCGGGACCGTGGTGCTGCCGGGCGCACGGGTCGGTGCGGGATGTGCGCTGGTGGACTGCGTCGTGCAGTTCGGTGCCGCTATCGCCGCAGGCACGCGCGCCTCCGGCGCCGTCCTCACCTAACCGAGCGGCCACTTATCGCCGCCCGACCGGCCACTTTTGGACCCTCGTATCTGATGGGTCCGGCTCGCCTATATTGGCCGAACAGGGAGCCCCAGCTACCCACGGCGCTTGTGAAGCAAACCCCTAAATTTTGACCGCAGAAGCGCTGTGTACGTTTCGTCAAGTTCTCCTTCAGTGACAGCAATAAGCACTTGGCCGAGCGTATACATCGCCCGGTCTGGTTCCCCAGAGTCGAGCAGCACGAGCGCGCGCAATGACTCGAGCGCCACATGTTGGGGCCAACGCGCTGCCGCGATGTCAAGTCTGGCTAGGGCCGCGTCATAGCGGTGCAAATTCCGAAACGACGAGACAAGACAAGCTGTAGCGAGTAATTCGTTCTTTTCGACCAAGCCGAGATCAATCGCCCGCTCGTAATAGTCGACGGCTGTTGCCTCGCGCGAGACTTTGTCCAGGGTCAGGGCTGCTTGAAGGGCAAGCTCGGCATCGTTGGGGTCAGCGTCTGACTCTTCCGCAAGCCGACGTGCCGCCTCGCGGTCGGATTCCACGGTGCTCATTCCCATCAGCATCTCCATACCCTCGCCTACCCGAATACCCCACTTGCCCGGGACACTCAGCCGGCTATCCGGTCCAACGCGGCCAGTGAGTCCACATCATGTCAACTTTTGGGGCGGCGTGAGCCCGCGCGCGGTGGGCGTCTTTAGTGGGCGGCGTCGTGCCAGGATCGGCCGACCCCGACACTGACATCGAGCGGCACGTCCAGGTCCATCGCGGCACCCATCTCCCGCCGCACCAGCTCCTCCACCTGCTCCCGCTCGCCCGGTGCGATCTCGAGCACGAGCTCGTCGTGGACCTGCAGCAACATCCGGGAGTCGAGCTTGGCCTCGGCCAGCGCAGCGTGCACCCGCAACATCGCGATCTTGATGACATCGGCGGCCGACCCCTGGATCGGTGCGTTGAGGGCCATCCGCTCGGCCATCTCGCGGCGCTGCCGGTTGTCGCTGGTGAGGTCGGGCAGATAGCGCCGCCGCCCGAGCATCGTCTCGGTGTAACCGACCAGCCGCGCGTCGTCGACGACCTGGCGCAGATAGTCGCGCACGCCGCCGAAGCGCTCGAAGTATTCGTCCATCAGGTCCTTGGCCTCGGCGGTGCTGATGGACAGCTGCTTGGACAGCCCGAAGGCCGACAGTCCGTAGGCCAGGCCGTAGGACATGGCCTTGACCTTCGCGCGCATCTGCGTGGTGACATTCTCGGGCTCGACGTGGAACACCCGCGAGCCGACGAACCGGTGCAGATCCTCACCGGTGCGGAAGGCCTCGATCAGCCCCTCGTCACCGGACAGATGCGCCATCAGCCGCATCTCGATCTGGCTGTAGTCGGCCGACATCAACGACTCATAACCCTCGCCGACGACGAACACCTCACGAATCCGCCGCCCCGCCTCGGTGCGGATCGGGATGTTCTGCAGATTGGGTTCGGTCGACGACAAGCGGCCGGTCGCCGCGATCGTCTGCATATAGGTCGTGTGGATCCGTGCGTCCGCCGCGACCGACTTGATCAGGCCCTCGACCGTCACCCGCAGCTTGGCCGCGTCGCGGTGCCGTAGCAGCGCCTCGAGGAAGGGATGCTCGGTCTTGCCGTAGAGCTCGGTCAGCGCGTCCGCGTCGGTCGTGTACCCCGTCTTGGTGCGTTTGGTCTTCGGCATACCGAGGGTCTCGAAGAGCACCACCTGCAGCTGCTTGGGCGAGCCGAGGTTGATCTGCTCGCCGCCGATCGCGTCATACGCGTCCTGCTGGGCTTCGCGCACCCCGTCGGCATATTCCGACTCCAGCGTCGACATCGCATCCGGGTCGGCGTAGATGCCGGCCCGCTCCATCTGAGCGAGCACCCCGGTGAGCGGCAGCTCGACATCGCGCAGCAGCGACATCGCCCCGATCTCCTCCACCTGGGTGTCCAGCGCGGCGGCCAGATCGCGCACGCCCGCGGCGCGCTGCATGGCCTCCATCGCCGCGGTGTCGGTGCCGCCGAAGTCGAGCGTCGCCTGGCCGCCAGTGTCCTCCTGCGGGCCGAGCTCGCGCTTCAGGTGCCGCAGCACCAGATCGGCCAGGTCGTAGCTGCGCTGGTCCGGCCGCACCAGATAGGCGGCCAGCGCCGTGTCGCTCGTGATGCCCTCGACCGGCAGCCCGCTGGCGGCCAGCGACTGCGCCTGTGGCTTGGCGTCGTGCATCGCCTTGGGACGCTGCTCGTCGGCGAGCCAGTCGCGGACGGCCTGCTCCCCCTCCCCTTCCAGGGAACCCAGGTCGATGTATGCCGCCTGTCCCCCGGCTGCGGCCACCGCCAGAGCGTCGGCCTCTCCTTCGCCGCGGGCCCAGCGCCCGATGACCTCGATGCCAGCGCGGTCGGTGCCGGCCAGATGCTCGGCGACCCAGCCCGCGACCTCGTCGGGTGCGAGCACGATGCCGTCGACCTCGATGGCCTCTTCCGCCTCGTCCTCGACCGCCTCGAGGGTCTGGAAGAGCCGGTCGCGCAGCACCCGGAACTCCAGGCCATCGAAGACGGTGTGCACCTCCTGGCGATCCCAGACCCGGCGCTCGAGGTCGTCGACGGTGACCTCCAGGGGCAGGTCCCGCACCAGCTGGTTGAGCTGCCGGTTGCGCAGCACGCCGTCGAGATGTTCGCGCAAGGACTCCCCCGCCTTGCCCTTGATCTCGGTGACGTGGTCGACGATGCCCGGCAGGCCGTCATACAGCCCGATCCACTTGGCGGCGGTCTTGGGACCGACACCGGGCACACCGGGCAGATTGTCGCTCGACTCGCCGACGAGCGCGGCCAGGTCGCTGTAGCGCTCGGGGGCGACGCCGTATCTTTCCTCCACCGCGGCCGGGGTCATCCGGGCCAGGTCGGAGACGCCCTTGCGCGGGTAGAGCACGGTCACCCGGTCGGTGACCAGCTGCAGGGTGTCGCGGTCGCCGGAGCAGATCAGCACTTCCTCGAAGCCGGCCTCGAGCGCCGAGGTGGTCCAGGTGGCCAGGATGTCGTCGGCCTCGTAACCGTCGAGGTCGAGATAGGTGATGCGCAGCGCGTCGAGGATCTCGCGCACCAGCGACACCTGCCCGCGGAACTCGTCCGGCGTCGTCGCCCGGCCCGCCTTGTAGTCGGCGTATTGCTCGGTGCGGAAGGTCTGCCGGGCCTTGTCGAAGGCCACGCCCACGTGCGTCGGCTGCTCATCCCGCAACACGTTGATCAGCATCGACGTGAAGCCGTAGACCGCATTGGTCGGTTGGCCCGTGGTCGTCGAGAAGTTCTCCACCGGCAGCGCGAAGAACGCGCGATACGCCAGCGAATGTCCATCCAGCAGCAACAGTCGCTTCACGCATGGCAGCCTAGGCCCCATGACCGACAAGCCCACCGTGGACCAGACCCTCATCGATGCCTTCAACCAGATGAACGCCGGCACGCTCGGCGACCGGATGGGCATCGAGTTCCTCGAAGCCAGCCCGGAGCGGGTGGTCGCCCGGATGCCGGTCGAGGGCAACACCCAGCCCTATGGGTTGCTGCACGGCGGCGCGAGCGTGGTGCTCGCCGAGACTGTCGGCTCGGTCGGTGCGGCGCTGCAGGCCGGCGAAGGACGCATCGCGGTCGGGCTGGACATCAACGCCACGCACCACCGCGGAGCACGCTCGGGTTTCGTGACCGCGACGGCCACCGCGCTGTCGCTGGGGCGCACGCTCGCGTCATACGACGTCGAGATCGTGGACGACGAGGGCAAGCGGGTGTGCACCAGCCGGATCACCTGTCTGCTGCGGGACTCGGCGCCTAAGGCGACGTGAGCCGTATGCCGGCGCTAGCCGGCGGCGTTGAACCGCGCCTCGGCGCGCGCCCGCTGGGTGCGACGGCGCCGGGCGACGGTCATCGCGGCCAGGCGGCGCCCCGGCTCCGGTGACAGATGGCGGCGCAACGCGCCCGGCGTGGTCGCGCGCAGCACGGTCGTCGAGGTGAAGCCGAGCCGGGCGAAGAAACGGTTGATCTCCTTGTGCGACACCGGAACTCGGCCGACGATCTGCTCCAGGCCGGCCTCCTCCGCGCATTTGGGCACGGTCGCCAGCAGCGCCTTGGCGATGCCGTGCTTGCGCATCTTCGGTGAGACATAGAGCTCGTCCACACACAAGGACGACTCGCTGATCAGCCCCGGCGAACGTTCCGGCGCGGCGATCAGGAAGCCGGCCGGCTCGCCGTCGAAGGTCGCGAGCACCACCTGGGTCTCCTCACGCTGCAGGGCCTCGGTGACCTTGCCGTCCTGGACCATCCGCTCCGCCCACTCGCGGTCCTGCCCGAAGGCATCGCGAGACTCGATCCACAGCCGCTCGAAGTCGTCCTGGTCGTCGGCGACGACGCGGCGCACGCGCACGGTGGGTCGGGTCAATCGGATCACCTCGGGGGTAAAGGAAAGGTATGCCGACCGCGAACACTACGCCCCCACCGCGCGGGCCGGGAAGGCCCCTGCGCAGGTTGCCGGCAGCGACTCAGTCGGCGCCCAGATAGGCGGCCTTGACGGCCGGGTCGGCAGCCAGTTCGGCGCCGGTTCCTTCGCGGGTGATCGCCCCGGTTTCCAGGATGTAAGCACGGTCGGCACGCTTGAGCGCCTGGTTGGCGTTCTGCTCCACGAGCAGCACCGTGGTGCCTTGCTTGTTGACCTCTTCGATGATCGCGAAGATCTGCCGGATGAACTGCGGGGCCAGGCCCATCGACGGCTCGTCGAGCAACAGCACCCGGGGCCGGGCCATCAGCGCGCGGCCGATCGCGAGCATCTGCTGTTCACCGCCGGACATCGTGCCGCCGAGCTGCTTGGCGCGCTCCTTCAGCCGGGGGAACAACCCGAAGACCCGCTCGAGGTCCTCGGCATACGCCTTGGGGTCCTTCTTGCGGGCGTAGGCGCCCATGTCGAGGTTCTCCACCACGGTCATCGCCGGGAAGATGCCGCGGCCCTCGGGCGTGAGCGAGATGCCGTGGGCGACGCGGGTGTGGCCCTTCATCTTGGTGATGTCGTTGCCCTCGAAGGTGATCGAGCCGCCGGAGCTGCCCAGCAGCCCGGCGATCGCCCGCATCGTCGTGGTCTTGCCGGCACCGTTGGCGCCGATGAGCGAGACGATCTCACCCTCCTCGACCGTGATCGAGATCCCGTGCAGCGCCTGGATGCGCCCGTAGTGGACGGTCAGGTCGTTGATCTCAAGCAGCGCCATCGGCGTCTTCTTCCTCCACTCCGAGGTATGCCGCAATGACGGCCGGGTTCTCGCGGATCGCCTTGGGCACGTCGTCGGCGATCTTTTTGCCGAACTCCAGCACCACGATGCGGTCGCACACCCCCATGACGAGCTTCATGTCGTGCTCGATGAGCAGCACGGTGTAACCGTCGTCGCGGATGGTGCGGATGAGCGCCATCAGCTCTTCCTTCTCCGCGGGGTTGAAACCGGCGGCCGGCTCATCCAGGCACAGCAGCTTGGGCTCGGTCGCCAGCGCCCGGGCGATCTCCAGGCGCCGCTGGTAGCCATAGGGCAGGTTGCGGGCCAACTCCCCCGCCTTGTCGGCGATCCCCACGAACTCGAGCAACGCCATACCGTGCTCGATCGAGGTTTTCTCCTCGCGGATATGCCGCGGCGAGCGGACCAGCGCACCGAGGACGCTGGTCTGGTGGCGCGCGTCGAGCCCGACAACGACATTCTCCAGCGCGGTCATCTCGCCGAAGAGGCGGATGTTTTGGAAGGTGCGCGCGAACCCGGCGCGGGTGATCGCGTGCTTCTTCATGCCGCGCAGCGGCTTGCCCTCCAGCGTGACCGTGCCGCTGGTCGGCTTGTAGACGCCGGTCATGGCGTTGAAGCAGGTCGTCTTGCCGGCGCCGTTGGGGCCGATCAGCCCGAGGATCTCACCGCGCCGGATGTCGAAGGTCACCGCGTCGAGCGCAGTCAGGCCGCCGAACTGCACGGTGAGGTCGCGGATCTCGACCAGGTTGTCGCCGACGGCGACGGCGATGTCGCGGTCCTGGTGGACGATCTGGGCGGCTTCGCTGTCCAGGTCCGGTGGCGCTTCGGGCGAATCGGTGGGTATGCCGTCCGCTGGCGTGCCGCTCGCGTCCTCGCCGGACTTGTCGAGACTGAGATGCCCGGTGGAATAGGTGCGCTCGTGCTGTTCGGGTGCCTCGTCGCCGGGGATGTCGTTGTCGTGGCTGGCCATCAGGCACCTTCCTTCAGCGCCGCGTCGCCGCGGGCGTCTCGGCGCAACCGGGCCGCCTGCCGCTTGATCGAGCGGCCGTAGGCGAGCAGATGGTTGCGCGCACCGAACAGGCCCTGCGGCCGGAAGATCATCAGCATCACCAGCACGACACCGAAGATGAGGTACTTCTTGTCCGCGATGAAGCCGAACCGGTAGGGCAGATAGGCGACGATCGCGCCGCCGATCATGGCGCCGAACTTGTTGCCCGCGCCGCCCATCACCACGGCGGCGATGAACAACATCGAGGTCGCCACGTCGAACTTCTGGTTGTTGACGAAGCCGATCTGACCGGCGAACAGCGCACCGGACAGGCCGCCGATCGCGGCGCCGATGGTGAACGCCCACAGCTTGAACTTGAAGGTCGGCACGCCCATCACCTCGGCGGCGTCCTCGTCCTCGCGGATCGCGATCCAGGCACGGCCGACCCGGGAGCGCTCGAGATTGCCGAGCAGCAGGGTGACGACGATGATCACGGTGAGGAACAGCCAGAACCACGGCGTGCCGTTGGTGATGGTGAAGACCGGTTTGCCGTTCCAGGCACCGGGCGGCGAGCCGATGTTCTGGAAGCCGGTGTTGCCCTTCAGGGCGGGGATGATCGTGGCCAGCAGCCGAATGATCTCACCGAAGCCGAGGGTCACGATCGCCAGATAGTCACCGCGCAGCCGCAGCGTCGGCAGGCCGAGCACCACCCCGACAAAACCGGTGACGATCATCGCCAGCGGCAACGTGGCCAGATAAGGGATCTTGACCATGGTGGAGTCGGTGCTGGTCCACAGGGCAGCGACATACGACCCGACGGCGAAGAAGCCGATGTACCCCAGGTCCAGCAGACCGGCCTGACCGACCACGACATTGAGGCCGAGCGCGACGAGCGCGAACCGGGCCATGTCGCACAGCACGATCGGGAAGTCGTACCCGGGCGTGGTGAGCAGCGGTGGGTTGAGCAGGGGCAGCGCGTAGAGCAGCACGGCAACCAGGCCGAGCACCAGCCACTGCTGGGGCCGGGCCAGGCCGTTCCACCAGCGCTGCAGACCGGCGAACCGGGTCGGCTTGCGAGTCTCCTCGGCCTGTTCGTCGGCGTGCGCCTGCGAAGCGGCGACATCCTCGATGGGACTGGTCATGCCGGGGTCCTCGCGAAGTATCGAGCGACGAAGGAGTGAGAACTTCGTGGGGTGGTCATGCGCGGACCTTTCCGAGGTTGGAGCCCAGGATGCCATCGGGCCGCACCATCAGCACGAGCACGAGGACGATGAAGGACACCACGTCGATCCACTGGGCGTCGCCGAGCAGGTAGGCGCCGTAGTTGCCGATCATGCCAAGCAGCAGACCACCGAGCAGCGCGCCGCGGATATTGCCGATGCCACCGAGGACGGCGGCGGTGAACGCCTTGATGCCGAGGATGAAGCCGCCGTTGTAGATGACGCCCTGGGGCACCTTCATGACGTAGAACAGCGCGGCCGCGCCGGCGAGCGCGCCGCCGATCACGAAGGTCGTCATGATGATCCGCTCGCGGTTGACGCCCATCAGCGTCGCGGTGTCCGGATCCTGCGCGACCGCGCGGATGCCGCGGCCGATCCGGGTGCGCCGGATCAACTGGTCGATGCCGACCATCATCAGCACCGCAGCGCCGACGATGATCAGCTGGCTCAGGTAGATCGTGCTGCCGAAGACGATGAAGATCGCCTTGTCCTGGTACATCGTCACCGATGGCTCGGCGACCGCGCCGCGCCACAGGAAGAAGGCGTACTGGATGACGAACGACATACCGATCGCGGTGATCAGGAAGACCAGGCGGGGCGCATTGCGCGCCCGCAACGGCTTGTAGGCGATCCGCTCCACCAGCAGCGCCACGATCGCGGAGG
Source organism: Metallococcus carri (assembly GCF_011440275.1). Lineage (GTDB taxonomy): Bacteria > Actinomycetota > Actinomycetes > Actinomycetales > Dermatophilaceae > Metallococcus > Metallococcus carri. The sequence continues at coordinate 351,453 of NZ_JAAOIV010000002.1, forward strand.
TCAGCGCGCCAGCGAGCAGCGCGACCAGCAGGTCGCCGATGATGGCGATCGGACTCAGCGTGGGTGGCGATGGGCCGAAGCCGAGGCCCGAGAGGGTGAAGATCACGGCATACGCGCCGGCGATGAAGACCTCGGAGTGGGCGAAGTTGATCAGGTTGAGCACGCCGTAGACCAGCGTGTAACCGAGCGCGACCAGCGCGTAGATCGCCCCGAAGGTGAGGCCGTCGAAGGTCGCGTTCCAGAAGTTGCTGAGGAAGTCGCTCCAGTGGAAGGTCAACCAGCTTTCGGCGACGAGGGCATGCAGCAAAAGAGTCCTCGATTCTGCGCTCGGGGCCCGCCTGCCACATGCAGGCGGGCCCCAGGTGCTAGGCGTCCGTCAGAGCTTGCCGACCGAAACGATGTTCTTGCCGTCAGCCTTGTAGCCGTAGACCGCGAGGTCGGATAGCTCACCCGTGGCGTCCCACTTGTAGTTCTTCGACAGGCCCGCGCCGTTGTAGTTCTTCACGAAGTCCAGCAGCTTGGCCCGGGTGGTGTTGCCCTTGTCGATGCCGGTGAGCAGGATCGTCGCGGCGTCATACGCCTCGACCGAGTAGGTGCCCGGAGCCTGGCCGTTCGCGACACCCTTGTAGGCGCTGGCGAAGGACGGGATCAGGTCACCCGGGATGCACGGGCAGGTGAAGTAGGCGTTGCTCGCCGCCGAGCCGGCCTGCTTGATGAACTCGGGGTCCTTCACACCGTCGGGGCCGATGAAGGCGCCCTTGAAGCCCTTGCCGACCAGCTGGCTGTCCAGCGGCGCACCCTCGGCGTAGTAGCCGGAGTAGAACACCGCGTCCGCCTTGGAGGAGATGATCTTCTGCACGGTCGAGGAGAAGTCCTTCTGACCGGTGGTGACCTTGTCGCTGCCGGCCACCATGCCGCCGAGCGCCTTGGTCGCGGTGCCGGCCAGGCCGATGCCGTAGTCGGAGTCGTCCTGGACCACGAAGACCTTCTTGGCACCGAGCTTGTCCGCGAGGGTCTTGACCGCCGGGCCCTGGACGTTGTCGTTGCCGAGGCCACGGAAGAAGGTCTTATAACCCTGCTTGGACAAGGTGGGGTTGGTGGCCGAGGCGGTGATGTGCACCAGGCCGGCCTGCTCGAAGATCTTGTTGGTCGCCTTGGACTCGCCGGAGAAGGGCAGGCCGACGACGCCGATGATGTTCTTGTCGCCGACCGCCTGGGTCACCGGGCCGGTGGCCTTGGCCGGGTCACCCTCGGTGTCGAACTTCTTGAACTGCACCTGGCAGCCGGAGTTGCCCTTGTTGTGCTCGTTGATGGCCAGCTGAATGCCGTTGTATTCGTTGATGCCCAGCTGGGCGTTGGGCCCGGTCTGGGCACCGATGAACGCGATGGTCGTGGTGCCGGCGCACTTGGCCTTGCCGTCACCGGCGGGCTTGACCGCGTCGCTCGGCGCGTCGATCTTGTCCTGCGCGGCGAGCGTCTTCAGGCCGGATGCGCCTGCGCCACCACCGCCACTGCCACCATTGCTGCTGTTCGCGCAGCCGGCGACGCTCAGCGAGAGGGCCGCGAAGGCTGCGGCGCCCTTGAGGATTCGGGACATGGCGTCCTCCGTGTTTTCTCGGGGTGTCCGGTCGGACACATCCGCTGTGATGGGGGCTCAGAAGCTGCCCGACCGGGCCGCTCGAGACTGTGCGGAACACTAATCACTGCACGGGCTCCCCGCCTATGACGCGCCGTCACTGCGGCATGGTTCGTTACCGACTCGTGACCCTCGTCATACCTGCGGTTGACCTGGTGTGCGCGACTCTTCGCCGGTGCCGGCGAGCACAGCCTCGGCCACCTCGCGCATGCCGAGGCGGCGGTCCATCGCGGTCTTCTGCAGCCAGCGGAAGGCGGCCGCCTCATCGAGTCCGAGGCGCTTCATCAGCACGCCCTTGGCCTTGTCGAGCTGTTTGCGGGTCTCCAGCCGGTCCCCCAGGTCGGCGACCTCGGACTGCAGCGCCCGCTGCTCCTGCCAGCGGCTGGCCGCGACGGTGAGCGCCGGGCGCAGATCGTCGATGGTGAACGGCTTGAGCACATAGCCCATCACGCCCGCATCGGTCGCCCGCTCGACCAGCTCCTTGTCGGAGAACGCCGTGAGCATGACGATCGGCGCAACCGGTTCGGCGTTGATCTCCTGGGCCGCGCTGATGCCGTCGAGCTCGGGCATCTTGATGTCCATCACGATCAGGTCGGGCTTGAGCACGCGCGCCTGCTGCACAGCCGAGCGCCCGTCGCCCACCTCGGCGACGACGTCATAGCCCGCCTCGCGCAGCATCTCGGCCAGGTCCATCCGGATGATCGCCTCGTCCTCGGCGACGAGCACCCTCGGCATATCGGTCTGTTCGCTCACGTGCCTCAGCCTGCCAGAGCCGGGTTACGTGCCTGTTTCACCGTATGCCGGGCCGGGCTGCGCGGCCACTCGCAGACACTCACTGCACTCGCATGCCGCACGGCCACTTGCATGCGGTGAGCGCACTCGCATGCCGTGGTCACGGTCTGCAGGTGGGTTCTCGGCATGCAAGTCGCGTGGGCGCATGCGAGTTGCCGGCGGGCGCCACCTGAGATGCGGCGGCTGGTGCGCGCACGTCATACGGGGAAAGAACTGGGTGCCGGGAGCGGGACTTGAACCCGCACGCCCTTGCGGGCAAAGCATTTTGAGTGCTCCGTGTCTGCCATTCCACCACCCCGGCGAGGGCCGGAACAGCATACGGCACGCCCGCGGGTCAGCCGCCCGCGAGGCCCGTATGCCGGGGCCACCGCGCCCGCGGGTCAGCCGCCCGCGAGGTCGCCGTAGGCCGGCGCCACCTTGTTCTTGGCGTCGCCGATCTTGTGCACCCGCAGCGCGTTGGTCGAGCCGGGGATGCCGGGCGGTGAGCCGGCGACGATGACGACCAGGTCGCCCTCGACCACGTGCCCGGAGGCGAGCAGCGTCTCATCTACCTGCATCGCCATCTGGTCGGTATGCCGGACGCTGGGCACCAGGAAGGTCTCGACACCCCAGTTCATGGTGAGCACCGAGCGGGTGAGCGAGTTCGGGGTGAAGGCGAGCGTGCTGATGGGGCAGCGCAGCCGGGACATGCGGCGGGCACTGTCGCCGGTGGTGGTGAAGCAGATGAGGAATTTCGCGCCCAGCGTCTGGCCGATGTCGGCCGCAGCGAACGCGATGGCGCCGCCCTTGGTCGACGGGTGAGTGCCGAGCGGCGGGATGCGGTCCAGGCCGTGGTCCTCGGTCGACTCAATGATGCGCGCCATGGTGCGCACCGCCTCGACCGGCCACTTGCCGACGCTGGTCTCCCCCGACAGCATGATCGCGTCCGCGCCGTCGAGCACCGCGTTGGCACAGTCGCTGGCCTCGGCGCGGGTCGGGCGCGGGTTGTCGATCATCGACTCCAGCACCTGGGTCGCGACGATGACCGGCTTGGCCTGCCGGCGGCACAGCTCGACCGCGCGCTTCTGCACGATCGGCACATCCTCCAGCGGCAGCTCCACCCCGAGGTCGCCGCGCGCGACCATCACCCCGTCGAAGGCGTCGATGATCGCGGCGAGGTTCTCGACCGCCTGCGGCTTCTCGATCTTGGCGATGACCGGGCGGTGCTCGCCCTCCTCGGTCATGATCTCGTGCACCCGCACGATGTCCTGCGCCGAGCGCACGAAGGACAGCGCGACGAAGTCGACCCCGCGGCGCAGCGCCCAGCGCAGGTCCGCCTCGTCCTTGTCCGACAGCGCCGGCACGCTCACCGCGACGCCGGGCAGGTTGATGCCCTTGTTGTTGGACACGACCCCGCCCTCGACCACCTCGGTGACCACGTCGGTCGGGGTCACCTGCACCGCGCGCAGCTCGACCTTGCCGTCGTCGATGAGGATCCGGTCGCCGGGGCGGACGTCGCCGGTCAGGCCCTTGTAGGTCGTCGAGACCCGGTCCTTGTCGCCCTGGATGTCGTCGACGGTGATCGTGAAGGTGTCGCCGCGCTCGAGCACGATCGGGCCGAGCTCGAACCGGCCGGTGCGGATCTTGGGACCCTGCAGATCAGCGAGTATGCCGACCGCGCGGCCGCTCGCGTCGCTCGCCTGCCGCACCATGTCGTAGACGGCGGCGTGGTCCTCGTGCGAACCGTGGGAGAGGTTCAGCCGGGCGACATCCAGCCCCGCGGCGACGAGTTCGGCGAGGCGTTCGGGAGTGGCTGAGGCAGGCCCCATCGTGGCCACGATCTTGGCTCGGCGCATGACCTCAACCCTATCGACGGCATACCGCCCGGCCGAGGGCGTCCGCGGTACGGCCGGGTAACTTCGCGAGCGTCCGGTCAGACCGCGAGCGCCCGGTCGGTCGGACCGATCGGCGCGGGCAACTCGGAGCGGCCGGTGAGATATTCGTCCACTGCCCGCGCGACCGAGCGGCCTTCGGCGATCGCCCACACGATGAGCGACTGGCCACGCCCTGCGTCGCCGGCGACGAAGACACCCGGCACGTTGGTCATGAACCGCCCGTCGCGCGCCACATTGCTGCGCTCGTCGAGCTCCACCTCGATCTGGTCGACGATCTGCTCGCCCTCCGGGCCGGTGAAGCCCATCGCGAGCAACACCAGGTCCGCCGGGATCTCCCGCTCGGTGCCCTCGACCTCCTCGAAACCGTTGTCACCGGAGCGAACTTCGCTGAGCCGCAACGCTTTCACGTGTCCATTGCCGTCATCGACGAGTTCCTTGGTGCTCATCGCGTAGAGCCGCTCGCCGCCCTCCTCGTGCGCGCTCGCCACCCGGAAGATCATCGGGTAGGTCGGCCACGGGTGCGCGGCCGAGCGCTCCTCGCCGGGGCGCGGCATGATCTCCAGCGAGGTCACCGAGGCGGCGCCCTGCCGGTGGGAGGTGCCGATGCAGTCGGCACCGGTGTCGCCGCCACCGATGACGATGACGTGCTTGCCCTCGGCGGTCACCTGGCCTTCGACGCTCTCCCCCAGCGCGACCCGGTTGGCCGGCGGCAGGAAGTCCATCGCCTGCACCACCCCGTCGAGCTCACGCCCGGGGACCGGCAGATCACGCGGGATGGTGGCACCCGTGGCGACCACGACGGCGTCATACCGCTGCCGCAGTTGCTCCCAGGTGATGTCCTCGCCGATGGTGACGCCGCAGCGGAACCGGGTGCCCTCGGCGACCATCTGGTCCAGCCGGCGGTCGAGCACCGACTTCTCCATCTTGAACTCGGGGATGCCGTAGCGCATCAGACCGCCCGGCTTGTCGGCCCGCTCGTAGACCGCGACGGTGTGCCCGACCCGGGTGAGCTGCTGGGCGGCGGCCAGCCCGGCCGGGCCGGAGCCGACGACCGCAACGGTCTTGGCGGTCAGCCGGACCGGCGGCTGCGGCTCCACGCCACCGCGCGCGAAGGCCTCCTCGATCGTGGTCAGCTCGACCTGCTTGATCGTCACCGCGGGCTGGGAGATGCCGAGCACGCAGGCGGTCTCGCACGGCGCTGGGCACAGCCGCCCGGTGAACTCCGGGAAGTTGTTGGTGGCGTGCAGCCGCTCGATCGCGTCCGCCCAGTCACCGCGCCAGGCCAGGTCGTTCCACTCCGGGATGAGGTTGCCGAGCGGGCAGCCCTGGTGACAGAACGGTATGCCGCAGTCCATGCACCGGCCGGCCTGTCGCTGCAGTTGCGACAGCTCCTGCTCCTCGTAGACCTCTTTCCAGTCCTTGATGCGCACCGGCACCGGGCGACGCTTGGGAAGCTCGCGCTCCCGGGTCTTCAGGAATCCACGCGGGTCAGCCATTCGACACCTCCATGATGCGTCCCCAGACCTCCGTGCCGTCCAGGTCGAGACCCTCGGCCTCGGCCTCCTCACGCACGTCCAGGACTCGTTGATAGTCACGCGGCAGCACGATCGAGAAGCGATCGGCCGACTCCGGCCAGGCCGCGAGCAGCTTGGCGGCCACCGTGGACTCGGTCCACTCCTGGTGGGCCTTGATCAGGTCGTGCACGACCGGCAGGTCGCGCTCTCGCAGCGGACCGACGTCGACCAGCTCCCGGTTGACCTGGCTCTCGTCCAGGTCGAGCACGTAGGCGACGCCGCCCGACATACCGGCTCCGACATTCCGGCCGGTCGGGCCGAGGATCACCACGGTGCCGCCGGTCATGTATTCGCAGGCGTGGTCGCCGACGCCCTCCACCACCGCGGTGGCGCCGGAGTTGCGCACGCAGAAGCGCTCGCCGACGATGCCGCGCAGGAAGATCTCGCCCGAGGTCGCGCCATAGCCGATGACATTGCCGGCCACCGCATTGAGCTCGGCGACCAGGGACGCCTCCGGCAGCGGCCGGACCACGACGCGCCCGCCCGACAGGCCCTTGCCGACATAGTCGTTCGCCTCGCCATACATCCGCAGCGTGATGCCCGCAGGCAGGAAGGCACCGAGCGACTGCCCGGCCGTCCCGCGCAGGGTGACGTCGATGGTCCCGTCGGCCAGGCCCTCGGCATACCGCTTGGTGACCTCATGGCCGAGCATCGTGCCGACGGTGCGGTTGACATTGCGGACCGGCAGGTCGATGCGCACCGGCTCGCGCCGCTCCAGGGCATCACCGGACAGCCGGATCAGCTCCTGGTCGAGCGCCTTGGCCAGGCCATGGTCCTGCTCGATGACGCGATGCCGGGGCGAGTCCTCGGGCACGTCGGCGCGCGCAAGGATCGGCGACAAGTCCAGCCCCGCGGCCTTCCAGTGGTCGACCGCGCGGCGGGTGTCGATGAGCTCGCTGTGCCCGACCGCCTCCTCCAGGGAGCGGAAGCCCAGCTCGGCGAGCAGTTCGCGCACCTCCTCGGCGATGTACTCGAAGAAGGTCTCCACGAACTCCGGCTTGCCGGTGTAGCGCGCCCGCAGTTCGGGGTTCTGGGTGGCGATGCCGACCGGGCAGGTGTCCAGGTGGCAGACCCGCATCATGATGCAGCCGCTCACGACCAGCGGCGCGGTCGCGAAGCCGAACTCCTCGGCGCCGAGCAGCGCGGCGATCACCACATCGCGGCCGGTCTTGAGCTGGCCGTCGGCCTGCACCACGATCCGGTCGCGCAGCTTGTTGAGCATCAGCGTCTGCTGGGTCTCGGCCAGGCCGAGCTCCCACGGACCGCCGGCGTGCTTGAGCGAGGTCAGCGGCGCGGCGCCGGTGCCACCGTCGTGACCGGAGATCAGCACGACATCCGCGTGCGCCTTGGACACACCGGCTGCGACCGTGCCCACCCCCATCTGCGCGACCAGCTTGACGTGGATGCGCGCGCTCGGGTTGGCGTTCTTCAGGTCGTGGATCAGCTGGGCCAGGTCCTCGATCGAGTAGATGTCGTGGTGCGGCGGCGGGCTGATCAGGCCGACACCCGGCGTCGAATGCCGGGTGGTCGCCACCCACGGGTAGACCTTGTTGCCGGGCAGCTGGCCGCCCTCACCGGGCTTGGCGCCCTGCGCCATCTTGATCTGGATGTCGTCGGATTCGGTCAGGTAGACCGAGGTGACACCGAATCGCCCCGAGGCGACCTGCTTGATCGCCGAGCGGCGGCTCGGGTCCTGCAGCCGGTCCAGGTCCTCTCCGCCCTCACCGGTGTTGGACTTGCCGCCCAGCCGGTTCATCGCGATCGCGAGGGTCTCGTGTGCCTCGCCGCTGATCGAGCCGTAGCTCATCGCGCCGGTCGAGAATCGCTTGACGATCTCGCTGACCGGCTCGACCTCCTCGATCGGGATCGAGGGCCGGTCGCCGCGCAACGAGAACAGCCCACGCAGCGTCATCAGTCGCTCGGACTGGTCGTTCACCCGCTGGGTGTACTGCTTGAAGATGTCGTAGCGGCGGCTGCGGGTGGAGTGCTGCAACCGGAAGACCGTCTCGGGGTCGAACAGATGCGGCGGCCCCTCACGGCGCCACTGGTATTCGCCGCCCACCTCGAGCGTGCGGTGCGACTGCCGCTGCCCGCTCTTGGGGTATGCCGTGGCGTGCCGTTCGGCCACCTCGCGCGCGATCTGTTCCAGGCCGATGCCGCCGAGTCGCGAGGTGGTGCCGGTGAAGTGTTCGTCGATCAGCTCCTGGGACAGCCCGAGTGCCTCGAAGACCTGGGCGCCGCGGTAGGAGGCCACGGTGGAGATGCCCATCTTGGACATGACCTTGAGCAGGCCCTTGCCGAGCGCCTTGATGAGGTTCTTCACCGCCTGCTCGGCGGTGACATCGGCGATCTCGCCGCGCCGCACGAGCTCCTCGACCGACTCCATCGCCAGGTAGGGGTTGACCGCGGCCGCGCCATACCCGACGAGCAGTGCCACGTGGTGCACCTCGCGCACGTCACCGGCCTCGACGACCAGGCCGACCTGGGTGCGGTTCTTCTCCCGGATCAGGTGGTGGTGCACGGTCGAGGTGAGCAGCAGCGACGGGATCGGCGCGAACTCGGAGTTGCTGTCGCGGTCGGACAGGATGACGAAGCGGTAACCGTCCTCGATCGCCTGGGACACCTCGGCGCAGATGCCGCGCAGCCGGGCGCGCAGCGCGGTGACGCCGCCCTCGACGTTGTAGGTGCCGCGGATGGTGTAGGTCGCGAAGCCGGGGAAATTGCCCTCGGCGTTGATGTGGGCGATCTTGGCCAGCTCGTCGTTGTCGATCACCGGGAACGGCAGCTCGACCTGGCGGGCGTGCTGCGGCAGCACCTCCAGCAGGTTGCCCTCGGGGCCCATCGTGGTGCCGAGGGAGGTGACGAGCTCCTCGCGGATGGCGTCCAGCGGCGGGTTGGTGACCTGGGCGAACAGCTGGCTGAAGTAGTCGAAGACCAGCCGGGGACGGTCGGACAGCACCGCGATCGGGCTGTCGGTGCCCATCGAGCCGAGCGCCTCGGCGCCCTTGGCGGCCATCGGGCGCAGCAGCACCCGCAACTCCTCGGCGGTGTAGCCGAAGGTCTGCTGGCGCCGCACGATCGAGGCCGGGGTGTGCCAGACGTGCTCGCGCTCGGGCAGCTGGTCCAGCCGGATGACCCCGGCGTGCAGCCACTCTTCATAGGGCTGCTCGGTGGCGAGCTGCTGCTTGAGCTCGTCGTCGCTGACGATCCGGCCCTCGGCGGTGTCGATGAGGAACATCCGCCCCGGCTGCAGCCGTCCCTTGCGCACCACGCGCGCGGGGTCCAGGTCGAGCACGCCCGCCTCGGAGGCGAGCACGACCAGCCCGTCGTCGGTCACGGCATACCGGCCCGGGCGCAGCCCGTTGCGGTCGAGCACCGCGCCGATGAGGGTGCCGTCGGTGAAGGCCACACAGGCCGGGCCGTCCCACGGCTCCATGAGCATTGAGTGGTATTCGTAGAACGCGCGGCGGGCCGGGTCCATCGAGGCGTGGTTCTCCCAGGCCTCGGGGATCATCATCAGCACCGCGTGCGGCAGGCTGCGGCCACCCAGGTGCAGCAGCTCGACGACCTCGTCGAAGGAGGCGGAGTCGGACACCTCGTCGGCGCAGATCGGGAACAGCCGGCTCATGTCGCCGCCGAACAGCGGGCTGGCCAGGGTCGACTCGCGCGCGGTCATCCAGTTGCGGTTGCCGCGCACGGTGTTGATCTCGCCGTTGTGGGCGATCATCCGGTAGGGATGTGCGAGCGACCAGGACGGGAAGGTGTTGGTCGAGAAGCGCTGGTGCACCAGGGCGAGCTCGGTGACGAACCGCTCGTCGGCCAGGTCGGGATAGAAGCGCTCGAGCTGAGCGGTGGTGAGCATGCCCTTGTAGGCGATGGTGCGCGAGGAGAAGGACGGGAAATACGCCTCGGTCTCGCGCTCGATCCGCTTGCGCAACGCGAAGGCGCGCCGCTCCAGGTCGAGTCCGCTCGCGTCGTCGGTCCCGGCGACGAAGGCCATCCGGAAGACCGGCATCACCTCGATCGCGGCCTGGCCGATGCCCTCGGCGTTGGTCGGCACATCACGCCAGCCGAGCACCCGCAGGCCCTCCTCGCCGGCGATCTCGGCGAAGCGCTCGCCGATCCGCCACTGCGCGTCCGGGTCGGTGGGCAGGAAGGCGATGCCGCCGGCATACCGCCCGAGCTCGGGCAACTCGAAGGGCAGCACCTCGCGCAGGAAGGCGTCCGGCAACTGCGTGAGTATGCCGGCGCCGTCACCGACCGCAGGATCGGCACCGGTCGCGCCGCGGTGCTCGAGGTTCTCCAGCACGGTGAGGGCGTGGTCGACGATGTCGTGTCCCGCCCAGCCCCGCATGGTGGCGACCATGCCGACGCCACACGCGTCGTGCTCGTTGGCGGGGTCGTAGAGGCCGTGCTTGGCCGGGACCGCTGCGGAATAGCTCTGGCCCATCGGGCGCCACCGTCCTTCACCGGGTCGAGCGCCGTACGGCAAGGTGGCGGGGCGGGTGGCCCTGCTGGCTGACGAACGGCGCGATCGGAAATTGCGCACGCTGGACGTCATTGGCCGGCATGTATCGGCGTCAGACTACCGACCGGTGCTGCGCGCTCACAAGGTGGGACGGTTGGTCTCGCGATCCGAGACGGCCGCGTCGCTGCCAATGGCGGCAGTGTCGACCGGATTGCGCTTGAACCGCGCCCACAGCCACACCCCCAGCGCGAAGATGATCAGCGACATCCACACGTTGACCCGCAGGCCGAGGATGCGGTTGGCCGGGTCGCTGCGCATCAGCTCGAAGACGATCCGGCCGAGCGGATAACCGGCGACATAGAGCGCGAACGCCCGACCGCGCGCGAGCGCCCGCTTGCGGTCCACCAGCACGATGACCAGCGCGAGCAGCAGGCACCAGATCGACTCGTAGAGGAAGGTCGGCTGGAAGTAGCCGAGCACGATCGGCTTCCCGGCGGCATCGCGCACCGCGGCGCCCTTGCTCTCGTCCCACTCGTGGATCTGCAGCTTCCACGGCAGGTCGGTCGCGCGGCCATAGAGCTCGTTGTTGAACCAATTGCCCCAGCGGCCCATCGCCTGGGCGAGGGCCACACCGGGGACGGCGGCGTCGGCATACGCGAGCAGCGGCACGCCGAGCTTGCGGCACCCGATCCACGCGCCGACGAAACCGAGCGCGACCGCACCCCAGATGCCGAGGCCGCCATTCCAGATCTTGAGCGCGTCGATCGGGTTGCCGCCCTTGCCGAAATAGGGCTGCGGCGTGGTGATGACGTGATAGAGCCGGCCGCCGACGATGCCGAAGGGCACCGCCCACCAGGCCACCCCGAGGGCGTGGTCGGGGTTGATGCCGCGGTCCTTCAGCCGGCGCGCGCAGATCCAGATGGCGGCGACGATGCCGGCCAGGATGCACAGCGCGTAGCCGCGCAGCGGGATCGGCCCGAGCCACAGCACCCCCTGGGTGGGGCTCGGCAGATAGCTCTCGGCGATCACCGGCGCACGCCTTCGGCGAGCTCTCCGATCACCTCGCGCAGTCGTCGTATGCCGTCCGCGACCGTCTCGCTCTCCACCAGCTGCCGCACGGGCAGGGTGCCGACGATGACCGCATCGGCGAAGGCGGCGATCTCGGCGGCCTGCTGGGCATTGGAGACGCCAATGCCGACGCCGATCGGCAGGTCGGTGTGTTCGCGGATGCGGTCGACCAGGGCCTTGGCCTCCTCGCCGCGCACCGCGCGCGAGCCGGTGACCCCCATGATCGACTGGGCGTAGACGAACCCGCTGGTGACCGCGGTGGTGCTGGCGATCCGCTCCGGGCTGGAGGTGGGCGCCACCAGGAACACCCGGTTGAGGTCATGCTTGCGCGCCGCCTCGATCCAGTCGGCGGCCTCGTCCGGCACCAGGTCGGGCGTGATCATGCCCGAGCACCCGGCCTCGGCCAGATCGGCCGCGAAGCGGTCGACGCCATACCGCAGCACGGGGTTCCAGTAGCTCATCACGACATGGGGCGCCCCGGCCGCGGCGAGCTCGCGTGAGGCGGCGATCACGTCGGCGACCCGGACCCCGGCCGCGAGCGCCTTGCTCGCGGCGGTCTGGATGATCGGGCCGTCGATGAGCGGGTCGCTGTAGGGCAGGCCGATCTCGATCGCGTCGGCACCGGCGTCGTGCATGGCGAGCATCGCCTCGATCGAGTCGCGCACGCTGGGGAAGCCGACCGGCAGGTAGCCGATCAGGGCGGCGCGGCCCTCGGCCTTCGCGGTGGCGAGGACGTCGGCGACCGCGGTCACACCTGCTCCTTGGGGTCGTCGGTCTCTGCGGCGTCCTCGGCGTCGTTGTCGATCAGCCCGAACCACTGCCCGGCGGTGTGCACATCCTTGTCGCCCCGGCCGGACAGGTTGACCAGCAGCAGGGCGTCCCGGCCCAGTTCGCGCCCGATCCGCATCGCACCGGCCAGCGCGTGCGCCGACTCGATCGCGGGCAGGATGCCCTCGGTGCGGGCGAGCAGCCGGAAGGCCTCCATCGCCTCCTCGTCGGTGACCGGGTAGTACTCAGCCCGGCCGGCGTCCTTCAGGAAGGCGTGCTCGGGACCGACGCTCGGATAGTCCAATCCCGCTGAGACAGAGTGGGATTCGATGGTCTGGCCGTCGTCGTCCTGCAGGACGTAGGTGTAGGCGCCGTGCAGCACGCCGGGCGTGCCCTGACCGCTGAAGCGGGAGGCATGGCGGCCGGACTCGATGCCCTCTCCCCCGCCTTCGAGCCCGATGAGGCGCACGTCGCGGTCGTCGATGAAGCGGTGGAAGATGCCGATCGCATTGGAGCCGCCGCCGACGCAGGCGAGGACCGCGTCGGGCAGCCGGCCGTAGGCGTCGAGCACCTGCTGGCGGGCCTCCACCCCGATCACGCGGTGGAAGTCGCGCACCATCTCCGGGAAGGGATAGGGCCCGGTGACCGTGCCCAGCACGTAGTGCGTGTTGTGGACATTGGTCACCCAGTCGCGGAAGGCCTCGTTGACCGCGTCCTTGAGCGTGCGCGAGCCGTGGTCGACCGGCACCACCTCGGCGCCGAGCAGCCGCATCCGGGCGACATTGAGTGCCTGCCGCTCGGTGTCGACCCGGCCCATGTAGATCGTGCAGTCCAGCCCCATCAGCGCCGCGGCGGTGGCGGTGGCCACGCCGTGCTGGCCGGCGCCGGTCTCGGCGATCACCCGGGTCTTGCCCATCCGCTTGGTGAGCAGGCCCTGGGCCAGCACGTTGTTGATCTTGTGCGAGCCGGTGTGGTTGAGGTCCTCGCGCTTGAGCACGACCTGGGCGCCGCCGCAGTGCTCGGCGAACCGCGGCACCTCGGTGATGATGCTCGGCCGGCCGGTGTAGGTGCGCTGGAGCTCGGCCAGTTCGCCGAGGAACTCCGGGTCGTGCATCGCCTTGGTGCGGTGCTCCTCGAGCTCCTCCAGCGCCGCGACGAGCGCTTCGGGCACGTAGCGGCCGCCGAACGCCCCGAACCGGCCGACGCGCGGGAAGTCCGCGGTCGTCATACGGCCTCCTGGGCGGACAGCCCGCGCAGCCACCCGACGGCGGCGGCGGGCGAGGACTGCTTGACGAGGGTCTCGCCAACGAGCACCGCGCGGGCGCCGTCGGCGACATAGCCGGCGACATCGCCCGGGCCGGTGATGCCGGACTCGGCCACCTTGACCGCGGTGTCCGGCAGGTGCGCGGCAACCCGGCCGAAGACGCTGGGGTCGACCTCGAGGGTCTTCAGATTGCGGGCGTTGACGCCGATGACGCGGGCGCCGAGATCGGCCGCACGCAGTGCCTCGGTCTCGTCGTGCACCTCGACGAGGGCGGTCATGCCCAGGTCCAGCACCTGCTGGAAGAGGTCGCGCAACTGGTTGCCGGGCAGCGCAGCGACGATGAGCAGCACCACATCGGCGCCGTGGGCGCGCGCCTCGAGCACCTGGTATTCGGTGACGACGAAATCCTTGCGCAGCAACGGGATCGACACCCGCTCGCGGACCGCGTCCAGGTCGGCGAGGCTGCCACCGAAGCGGCGTTGCTCGGTGAGGACGGAGATGACGCTCGCCCCACCGGCCTCGTAGGCCGCGGCGAGCGCCGCCGGATCGGGTATGCCGGCGAGCTCACCCTTGCTGGGACTCTTGCGTTTGACCTCGGCGATCACCTTGACCGGGCCGGGAGCGGCCAGCACCTCGGCGGCGTCGAGAGCGCTCGGCTGGGCCGCGGCGCGCTCCACCAGCTCCGGCATCGGGGTGGCGCGCATGCGCTCGGCGAGGTCCTCACGGACTCCGTCGATGATCTGGTCCAGAACGGTCGGCACGGTGTTCAGCCGCGGTTCAGCCGCGCGCGGCCGACTCGGGGTCGGTCGCCCCGGTCGGCACCGCGTCGTGCTGCTCTTCCCGGTTCTGGTTGCCGAACCCGGCGGCCTTGAGCGCCAGTCCCGCCACGAGCCCGACCGCCGCCACGACGATGCCGATGATCCACCACAGCGAGGACGCGAAGAAGATGCCGATGCCGACGAAGAGGGCACCGAGGATGAGCAGGCTGACGCCCGTCCAGGCAGCGACGCTATTGCCGTGGTCGACGTGATCGGTCTCGGCCATGGATGCTCCTTGAGGCGGGTGCTGGTGACGACCACCCATTGTGTCAGGGCTGTGTCTCGCCGGCTGCCGTCGGGTCGTCTCCTTCGGACAGCGCGTCCCAGTCGTCCTTGGCGCGAGGTGCGGCCGGCGCGTCATAGGAGCGGCCGAGGCCACTCCAGCGGCCGGCGAGCAGCAGCGACGCGAGGCCGGCGACGGTGATGAGCACACCGCCGATCAGCGCAAGCCACGGCCAGCCGTTGAGGGTCGCATCGACGCCGACCGCGCCGGTGCGACCGGTGGCCGCCGAGGCCTGGTCACGCAAGGGTGCACTCGGGTCGCTGATCACCATGACCACACCGGTCGCGCACAGCAGGCCGCCGAGCACGGCCAGGACCGCGGCAATGCGGCGGGCCACGCGTCCGGTGGTGAGGATGGCAAGGAAGGCCGCCGCGCCGACCAGGGCGCCGGCGATCAGGGTGGGCGCCGCCTTGCCGCCGGACACATTCACCCGGGTGCCCTGCAGCACGGCGTCGTTGAGGGTGCCCGAGACCCAGGTGCGGCTGGCGGCGATCAGGGCGAGCACGACCCCGAGGACGCCCACGATGATCACGGTGCGCCGGCTGGTCATCGCGGCGGCGCCATTCCGGTCGCGGTGGCGACGGCACGCAGCGCGGCCGCGGCCTTGGTGATGGTCTCCTGGTATTCGCTCTCCGGCACCGAATCGGCGACGATGCCCGCGCCCGCCTGCACGTGCGCGAAGCCGTCCTTCAGCACGGCGGTCCGGATCGCGATGGCCAGGTCCATGTCGCCATGGAAGTCGAAATAGCCGACGACCCCGCCATACACCCCGCGTCGCAGACCCTCGAGCCGGTCGACGATCTGCATCGCCCGCGGCTTCGGGGCGCCGGACAGGGTGCCGGCCGGGAAGGTGGCCACGAGGGCGTCATACGCGCTCGCACCCGCGGCCAGGCGGCCGACGACGGTCGACTCCAGATGCATGATGTGGCTGTAGTGCCGGATGTTCATGAACTCGACGGTGTCCACCGTGCCGGCGTCGCAGACCCGCTGCAGGTCGTTGCGGGACAGGTCGACGAGCATGAGGTGCTCGGCGCGCTCCTTGGGGTCGGCGCGCAATTCGTCGGCGAGCTCCTGGTCCTGCTCGGGGGTCTTGCCGCGCGGCCGCGACCCGGCGATCGGGTGGGTGATGACCTCGCGGCCGGTCACCTTGACCAGCGCCTCGGGGCTGGAGCCGACGATGTCGTAACTGCTGCCGCCCGGCAGCGGCAGCCGCAGGAGGTACATATAAGGACTCGGGTTGCTCGCTCGTAGCGCCCGGTAGACGTCCAGCGCGTCCGCCTCGCAGGGCACGGTGAAGCGCTGGCTGACCACGATCTGGAAGGCCTCCCCGGAGCGGATCGCCTCCTTACAGGTCTCGACCATGTCGTGGTACTGCTCGCGGGTGTGGCTGCTTTGCGGGCTGAGCGCGACCTGTTGCGGCACCGTGACCGTGCTCGGTGCGGCGACCAGCAGCGCCTCGGTCATCTCGTCGAGGCGGGCGACGGCTGCGGCATACGCCTCGGCCGCGCGCTCGTCGGTGTCGTCGTAGTTGATCGCGTTGGCGACCAGCAGCAGCGAGTTGTCCTGGTGGTCCATGACCGCCAGGTCCACCGCGAGCAGCATCGACAGCTCCGGCAGGCCGAGCCGGTCCTCACCCTCGTCGGGCAGTCGCTCCCAGCGCCGGACCGCGTCATAGGTCACCGCGCCGACCATGCCGCCAGTGAGCGGCGGAAGACCTGGAATCGCTTGTGTCGCAAGGGCTTTCAGGGTGTCGCGCAGCACGTCGGTGGGTGTGCCTTCGGCCGGTATGCCGACCGGCGGGTCGCCGATCCAGGTCGCCTTGCCGCCCGCTTCGGTGAGGGTGGCGTGCGAGCGGACACCGACGATCGAATACCGCGACCAGACCCCGCCGTGTTCGGCCGACTCAAGCAGGAAGGTGCCCGGGCGGTCGGCGGCGAGCTTGCGGTAGACCCCGAGCGGGGTCTCGGCATCGGCCAGGAGCCGCCGCACCACCGGGATCACCCGGCGGTCGAGGGCGAGCTCGGCGAAGAGGGATGCGCTCGGCCAGGTGCGGCCGAACTCCAGGTCGGCGTGGATGTCGCTCACGCCTGCGCCACGGGGAGCTCGGTGAAGAAGCAGGTGCGCTCGCCGGTGTGGCAGGCCGCACCGACCTGATCGACGCGGACCAGCAGGGCGTCGCCGTCGCAGTCGAGGCTGACGGTCTTGACGTGCTGGACGTGTCCGCTGGTGTCGCCCTTGCGCCAGTATTCGCCGCGGCTGCGCGACCAGAAGGTCACCCGGCCCTCGGTGAGCGTGCGGCGCAGCGCCTCGTCGTCCATCCAGCCGAGCATCAGCACCTCGCCGGTGTCGTGCTGCTGGACGATCGCGGCGACCAGCCCCTGGGCGTCGCGCTTGAGGCGCGCGGCAAGGTCGGCGGGCAGCGGGGACGGCATACCTGCCATTGTCCCGTATGCCGGGGTGCCCGGCTGTTCGGGTCCCGCGCCGCCCAGCGGGGCGCCCAGCGTCCGCAGCAACGCACCACCGTTCGTGCGCCGGCGCGGACACAACCGAAGCCCACGCTCAGCGTCCGCAGCAACGCACCACCGTTCGTGCGCCGGCGCGGACACCACCGACCGGCCCCGCCACAGCGTCCGCAGCAACGCACCACCGTTCGTGCGCCGGCGCGGACACAACCGGCCCCGCCACAGCGTCCGCAGCAACGCGCCACCGTTCGTGCACTGGCGCGGACACGCCCGGCGAGCGCGACGTCAGTGCGTCTGCTGGGTCGCCCAACTGGCGTGCAACCGGGCGTAGACGCTCCCCGTCGCCTGCACCAGCTCGCGGTGCGGGCCGAGCTGGACGATCTGGCCGCGGTCCACCACGACCACGAGGTCGGCCGCCTCGGCGGTGGAGAGGCGATGCGCGATAGCGATCGAGGTGCGCCCGGAGGTGAGCGATTCGAGAGCGCGCTGGATGCGCACCTCGGTGGCCGGGTCGACCGCGGAGGTGGCTTCGTCAAGCAGCAGCAGGTCGGGGTCGGCGAGATAGGCCCGCGCGAGGGCGACCAGTTGGCGTTCGCCCGCGGACAGGGATTCGCCGCGCTGCCCGACCCGGGTCTGCAGGCCGTGCGGCAGCGTGGCGAGCCAGGCGTCCAGACCGAGTTCGGTGATCGCCAGGTGCAGTTCGTCGTCGGTGGCCTCGGGCGCCCCGAACCGCAGGTTGGCCGCCAGCGTGTCGTCGAAGAGGAAGCCTTCCTGCGGCACCAGCACCACCCGAGAACGCAACGAGGAGAAGCGGATTCGCCGGATGTCGACACCATCCAGACGGACCTCGCCGTCGCTCGCGTCCATCAGCCGGGTGAGCAACTTGGCCAGGGTCGTCTTGCCCGACCCGGTCTCTCCGACGATCGCGACGCGCTGGCGGGGGCCGATGTGCAGGTCGATGCCGTGCAGCACCTCGACGCCACCGGGATAGCCGAACCGCACGCCGTCGAAGTCGACCGTGATCGGCCCGCGCGGCAGGTCTACGCCCTCGTCGCCCGGGTCGCGCACGTCGGCCGGGGTGTCGATCAGCCCGATGACCCGCCGCCAGCCGGCCACGGCATTCTGCAGCTCGTTGAGGTTCTCGGTGGCGGTCTGCACCGGCTGGGTGAACAGGTTGACGATGAAGAGGAAGGCCAACAGTTCGCCGAGTGTCAGCCGGCCGTGGGTGGCGAGCACGGTGCCGATCAGCAGCACGATCATCGTGGTCATGCCGGCCACGAACTGTCCGGCGGTGAAGGCACCCACCGCCCGGATCTGGGCGCCGACCGCCGCGCGGCGATGGGCCTCGACCGTGCGGTCGATCCGCTCGGCGGTGCGGTCCTGCACGCCATACGCCCGGATCGTGGCGGCACCGACGACCGACTCCGAGATGGCCGCGAGCATGTCGCCGACCCGTTCGCGCACGACGGTGTAAGCGCGCCCCACCATGCCCTGGAAGGTGCGCAACACGAAGGCCAGCGGCAGGAAGCACAGCCACACCACCAGCGCCAGCGGCGGGCTGTAGACGAGCATCAGCGCGCTCGCGACGAGCAACTGCAGCACCGCCATGAGCAGCATCAGCCCGCTGAACTGCACGAACTGGGAGATCTGGTCGACATCGGTGGTGACACGCGCGACGAGCGCACCGCGGCGCTCGGCGTTCTGGGTGAGCATCGACAGGTCGTGCAGATGCCGGAAGCCCGTGATCCGCAAGGTTGCCAGGCCGCCTTCGGACGAGCGGAACAGCCGCAGGTTGACCAGGTATGCCGCGCAGCCGGCGAGCACCACGCCGAGCGCGGTGACCAGCATCAAGGTGGTGACCAGCCGCGGGTCCGGGCCGCCGGCAGCGAGGATGCCGCGGTCGATGGTCTGCTGCACCGCGATCGGCACGAGGATGCGGCCGAGGGTCGAGACGACGGCGAGCGCGATCGTCACGCCCACGCCGCGACGCAGCTCGGGCGACAGCGCGAAGCCGCGCCTCAGGGTCTGCCAGGTGCTGAGCTCCTGACCGGTGCGCACGCTCATCGGGCCGGCTCCTCCTCGCCTGCGAGGGAGTCGCCCACAGCGCCCTGGTCACCCGGCTCCTCGTCGGCCGCGATCGCCTCGCGCTCGGCCGCTTCGCGGGCGTATGCCGTGACGAGCGTGCGATAGCCCTCGCAGCGCTGCATCAACTCCGCGTGCGTGCCGCGGTCGGCGATCCGGCCACGATCGAGGAAGATCACGCTGTCCGCCAGGGCGATCGTGGACATCCGGTAGGCGACCACGAGGACGGTGGTGCCGGCGCTGCGCTCACGCAGGCCGGTGAGGATGGCGGTCTCCACCGCTGGGTCGATCGCCGAGGTCGCGTCGTCGAGCACCAGCAGCCGCGGACGTCGAATCACCGCGCGTGCCAACGCGATTCGCTGTCGCTGACCACCCGACAGGCTGGCGCCGCGCTCCCCCACCCGGGTCTGCGCGCCCTCCGGCAGCGCGTCGACGAAGCCGGTGGCCTGCGCGACCGCGAGCGCGTCCCGCACCTGCTCGGCGCCGTGCGGCTCGCCGAGCGTGACATTGCCCTCAACCGTGTCGTCGAAGAGGAAGGTCTGCTGCGGCACCAGGGCAACCGACTGCGGTATGCCGCCCCGGCGCACCTGCGGGAGCGCCGTCCCGTCGATCGACACCTCCCCGGCATCGGGGTCGACGAGGCGCACCATCAGGTCGGTCAGCGTGGACTTGCCAGCGCCGGTCGGCCCGACCAGCGCGGTCGTCGAGCCTGGCGTGAGGTCGAGGCTGACGTCGTCGACGGCCAGGAAGTGTTCGCTGGGGGTCTCGGCCTCGGCATACCCGAGGGAGTCCTGGCCAGTGAGTGCGTAGCTGAAGGTGACCCGCTCGGCAACGGCATGCGCAGGCCCGGCGGTGGGCAGCGAGCGGTTGCCGTAGCCGAATTCGCCGCGCGCGGTGAGCACTCGCTGGAGGCGGTCGAAGCCGACCAGGCTCTGCGGCAACTGGCCGAGCACCCAGCCGAAGGAGCGCACCGGGAAGGCGAGCACCGAGAACAGATAGGCGATCTGCACCACCTGCGCCGCGGTGATCCGCCCCGCGGCGACCTGGGCAGTGCCGACCGCGAGGACCGCGAGGGTGCCGATGGTGGGAATCGCCTCGACGATCGGGTCGAAGGTGCCACGCACCCGGCCGACCTCGATCGCGGCGGCGCGCAATTCGTTGGTGCGCGCGGCAAACCGCTCGGTCTCGCGCTCCTCGCGGCCCATGGCCTTGACGAGCATCCCGGCTTCGATGCTCTCGTGCGCGACCTCGCTCACCACCGCCCGCAGCTCCTGCGCCCGAGTCGCGCGCGGCGCCATCCGGGACTGGAAGACCAGGTTGACCGCGAACAGCAGCGGGAAGACCAGCACCCCGACGAGGGCGAGCCACAGATCGGTGGTGAACATCTCCCAGAGTCCGACCACCAGCATGACGAGCACGCCGAGGGCCATCGGCAGCGGCTGGAAGATGTTCCAGGCCGCCTCGACGTCGGCATTCGCGTTGGACAGCAGTTGGCCGCTCGGGTGCCGGTGGTGCCAGGCGAGCGGCAGCCGCAGGTATTGCCGGGTCACCTCGCGGCGGTAGGTCGCGTTGAGGTTGAAGAACGCCAGGCCCGCCGCGACCCGCCGCAGGATCACGCCAATCACGTTGAGCGCCACCACGATCGACAGCTCCCAGGCGATCGTCCACAGCTGGTCGTCGGTGACCCGGCGCGCGTTGACCGCCGGCGTGACCACCGTCGCGGTGAGGTGGCCGATGACGCGGGCGGTGTAGACGGTCATCACGCCGTAGAGCGCCGAGCCGATCACCGCGATCGCCAGCCAGCGCGGTTGCCGCCGGAAGCCGGTGGCGATGATCCGCGCACCCCGGCGAAGCGAGCCGCCGGTCGGGGCGGAGGGGGTCGGCGGCATACGGCCCATCATGCCGGGACGTCCGCGGCGCGCTGCCCGGGGTGTACGCGGGTGCGGCGGGTGGGCCAAGATGTGCGGCTATGGCCCGTTTTGCCCGCGCCGAACGCGACGCCCTCTGCGACACCTTCACCGCCGTCGGTCCCGACGCGCCGACCCTGTGCAAGGGCTGGCAGACCCGCGACCTGGCCGCGCACCTGATCCTGCGCGAGCGGCGCCCGGACGCGGCGCTTGGCATGTTCCTCGCCCCGCTGGCCGGCCGGCTGGACAAGATCCAGTCCTCCTTCGCCCAGCGCCCGTTCGCGGAGCTCGTCGAGACCGTCCGGCAGGGACCGCCGCGCTGGAGCCCGTTCGCGCTGTCGCCGGTGGACGAGGCCGGCAACCTGGTGGAGTTCTTCATCCACCACGAGGACGTGCTGCGCGCGCAGGAGGGGCGGCCGCGTCGCGAACTGTCCGAGGACGAGCAGAAGTCGCTGTATGCCGCGCTGCCGCGGATCGCCCCGCTGGCGCTGCGCTCGGTGCGCACCGGGGTCGTCGCCGACTGCGGTGACTTCGGGCGGCAGCAATTGCGCGGCCCGAAGGATGACCACGGCAATGTGGTGATCATCGGTGCGCCCTCGGAGGTGCTGCTGGAGATCTACGGCCGCGGAGCACACGCGGACACCGAGCTCGACGGCGCCGACCACGACGTGGCGGCATACCGGGAGACCGCCCGCGGCCTCTAACGGACCGGGTAGCCCGCCGCTCGCAGCGCGTCCTTGACCTGGGCGATGGTGAGCTGGCCGAAGTGGAAAACCGTCGCCGCCAGCACCGCATCGGCGCCCGCCTCGACCGCCGCGACGAAATCCTCGACCCGCCCGGCGCCACCGCTGGCGACGATCGGGATGTCCACCTCGCGGCGCACCGCCTCGATCAGCTCCAGGTCGAAGCCCTCGGCGGTGCCGTCGGCGTCCATGGAGTTGAGCAGGATCTCACCGGCTCCGAGCTCGGCCGCCCGGGCGCACCAGCCGATCGCCTCCAGCCCCGCGGACTTGCGTCCACCGTGGGTGGTCACCTCGAAGCCGCCGCGGCCATCGCGCCGCACGTCGGCACTGAGCACCAGCACCTGCGCGCCGAACCGCTCGCGGATCTCGCCGATGACCTCGGGGCGGTGGATGGCGCCGGTGTTGATGCCGACCTTGTCCGCGCCCGCGCGCAGCAGCCGGTCCACGTCCTGCACCGAGCGCACGCCGCCACCGACGGTGAGCGGGATGAAGACCTGCTCGGCGGTCTGCCCGACGACGTCATAGGTGGTGTCCCGGCCGGCGAAACTCGCGGTGACGTCGAGGAAGGTGAGCTCGTCGGCACCCTGCTCGTCATAGGTCGTGGCCAGCTCCACCGGGTCGCCGGCGTCGCGCAGGTTGTCGAAGTTCACGCCCTTCACCACGCGCCCGGCATCGACGTCCAGACACGGGATCACGCGCACCGCCACAGTCACGCACGGCAGCCTAATCTGTGCCCGTGCTCTCCCCAGTCGACCGGGTCGTCCGCCGCGCGGTCATGGTGCCGCCGCGGCCGACCCCCGTGCTCGTCGGCATCGACGGCCGTGCGGGCGCCGGCAAGACGACCCTCGCCGGCCTGGTCGCCAAGCGCCTGCACGCGCAGGTCGTCCACCTGGACGAGCTGTATGACGGGTGGTCCGGTGGCGCTGCCGGCAACCGACTGCTGGTCAAGCGGGTGTTGCGGCCGCTCGCCCGGGGCGAGCACGCGGCATACCCCGTCTTTGATTGGGAGACAGGCGAATACGCGTCACGCCGACGGGTCGAGCCCGCGGTGTATGTCGTGGTCGAAGGAGTGTTCTCGACCATCCGCGCGGCCCGCGATCTGCTCGACGTGCGGGTCTGGCTGGAGGTGCCGGCTCCGCTGCGGCGGGAGCGGGCGCTGGCCAGGGACGGCGACGGCTTCGCGCCGCACTGGGACGCGTGGGCTCGTCAGGAGGACGAGCTCTTCGGGCCGGACCGGCCGTGGGAGCACGCCCACGAGGTGATCGAGGGTTAGTCCCGGTCGGAGCTGCTGTGCGCCTCGACCAGCGCCGCGAGCCGCTGTGCCTCACGCACGGCATACTCCCCGTCCGCGCGCTGCACGCCCATGACCGCCAGCTGCTCGGTGTCGGCCAGGTCGAGCAGCAGCCACGGCGGCCCGCCCCCGAACTGCACGTCGAGGATCTCGGCCCACTCCAGCTCGCGGGTGACGAGCAGGTTGTGCACGACCAGGCCGCGCTCGCTCGGCACCGCGCGCACCCGGGCGAACCGGCTGAGCACGGCAGCGATCAGCAGGCCGAAGATCACGAAGGCGAGCTGGTTGGCCACGCCGCCCTTGTCGCGCGGCATGACGAAGCCGAGCACCGTGAAGCAGATCACGATGAGCACCGCGGCGCCCCACGCGACATAGCGGCCGCGGCGAGGGCGGAAGACCGCGTAGGGCTGGCCGGTCATAGCCGGCACGCCGCGATCTCGGTGACGAGGATGGCGCGGGCGCCGACCTCGTAGAGCTCGTCCATCACCTGGTTGGTGCGACTGCGCGGCACCATCGCCCGCACGGCGACATAGCCGCGGTCGTGCAGCGGCGACACGGTCGGCGACTCCAATCCGGGGGTGAGGGCGCAGGCCTGTTCGACCAATTCGACGCGGATGTCGTAGTCCATCATCACGTAGCGCCGTGCGGTCAGCACGCCGGTCAGCCGACGCACCAGCACATCGACCGCCGGGTTGTCGCCACCGCCAGAGGGGCGGATCAGCACCGCCTCGGACTGCAGGATCGGGTCGCCGAAGACCGCGAGCCCGGCATTGCGCAAGGTGGTGCCGGTCTCCACCACATCCGCGATCACGTCGGCGACGCCGAGCGTCACCGCTGTCTCCACCGCACCGTCGAGCCGCACCACCTCGGCGTCGATTCCCTTGTCCGACAGGTCATTTCGCACCAACCCGAGGAAGCTGGTCGCAACCCGCCGGCCACCCAGGTCGGCGACGGACGACGCGACGCCCGGCGGTCCGGCATACCGGAAAGTCGAGGCACCGAAGCCGAGCTGCAGCACCTCACGGGCCTCCGCACCGGAGTCCAGGAGCAGGTCGCGGCCGGTGATGCCGACCTCGAGGGTGCCGGACCCGACATACAGCGCGATATCGCGCGGGCGCAGGAAGAACAGCTCGACGTCATTGTCCTGGTCGACGACGACGAGCTCCTTGGACTCGCGGCGACCGCGATAACCGGCCTCGCGCATCATCTCGGCGGCCGACTCGGCCAGGGCGCCCTTGTTGGGCATGGCGACACGCAGCATGGTTCTCCTACAGGTGGGCGTAGACGTCGTCGAGGTCGATGCCGCGCGCAAGCATCAGCACCTGCAGGTGGTAGAGCAGCTGGCTGATCTCCTCGGCGGTGCGGTCAGTGCCCTCATGCTCGGCGGCCATCCACACCTCGGCGGCCTCCTCGACGATCTTCTTGCCGATCGCGTGGACGCCGGCGTCGAGTTCGGCGACCGTGCCCGATCCCTCGGGACGGTCGGCGGCCTTGCGGCCGAGCTCGGCCCACAGCTGCTCGAAGGTCTTCACGGCAGGTCACGATACTTGTGGCCGTATGCCGACCCGCCGCCCCGTTCGCGGTGCGGACCGGTGCCGCGCCCCGATCCAGGCGCGGCCAGGCTCAGACCGGCTGGGGTTCGGCGCCCCGGGCCGCGCGGGTGACCTTGACCCACTGCCAGAAGCCGTAGAGCACGAACAGGCCGTAGAAGATGTACATCACCGCGGTGGGGACATAGCCGGTCGCGAAGCCCATCGGCACACCGACCAGGTCGACCGCGATCCAGCACAGCCAGAACTCGTTCCAGCCGCGGGCCATCGCGTAGGTCGCGACCATCGAGCCGACGAAGACCCAGGCGTCACACCAGAAGAACCACCACTGCGGCGTCCAATACGGGTTGGGGGCGAGGTTGGTGAGCCAGACGAAGACCTGGTGGGCCACGACGGTGAGCACGAGCCAGGCGCCCGCCATCGCGAGCCGCTCGGTGGTGGTGGCCCAGCGCGGCGTGATCGCCGGCGCGTTCGCCGAGCGGCGCTTCTTGTGCTCATACCAGCGCCACCAGCCGTAGACCGAGGTCAAGAAGAGGAAGACCTGCCGGCCGGACTGGCCGAAAAGCGGGATGCGCGAGTCGGCACCGAAGGCCGCGCCGATGTAGACGAAGAACAGCATCACGTTGGCGACGATGCCGACCGGCCAGGCGATGACCTTGCGCTTCATGCCGAACCACGCAGAGGCGACGCCGATCAGCACGCCGACGAGCTCGAGCCAGTGCAACTGGTATTTCCCGATCGGCAGGGCGGCGTCGATGATGCGCTGGAAGATATTGGTGTCGCCTTGGGCGGCGGCGGCCAGGGTGAGCATCGGTGATGTCCTTCGTGCGGTGGGTCAGCGGACAGCGAGTTGGGCGAGGGTGCGGGCGGTGCTGATCGCGGCGAGGGCGGCCTCGTGGCCCTTGTCCTCGCTCGACCCCGGCAGACCGGCGCGGTCGAGCGCCTGGTCGTCGGTGTCACAGGTCAACACCCCGAAGCCGACCGGTATGCCGGTCGTGGTCGCCACGGTCGTCAGCCCGAGGGTGGCGGCCTGGCAGACATAGTCGAAATGCGGTGTGCCGCCACGGATCACGACGCCGAGGGCGACGACCGCGTGGTGGTCGCGCGCGAGCCGGGCGGCCGCGACGGGCAGCTCGAAACTGCCCGGCACCCGCACCAGGGTCGGGTCGGTGACACCGGCCTCGTCGAGCGCCCGCTGGGCGCCGGCGATCAGGCCGTTCATCACAGTGTCATGCCAGGACGAGGCGACGATCGCGACGCGCAGGCCGTGGCCGTCGACGGTGATCGTGGGGGCTCCATGCCCGCTCATGCGGTTGCTCCTTGCAGGTGATCGTGGGGCAGGTCGTGCCCCATCCGGTCTCGTTTGGCGCGCAGATAGTCGACATTGTCGGCGGTGGGGCGGGTGACCAGCGGTTGCACGCTGATCACCTCGATTCCCCTGTCGCGCAGGCTGTTTCGCTTGTCGGGGTTGTTGGACAGCAGGTGGATCTCGGTCGCTGCGAGATCGTGCAGGATGGCCGCGGCCGGGGTGTAGTCGCGGGCGTCGATCGGCAGGCCGAGCGCGACCTGGGCATCGACGGTGTCGCAGCCGGTGTCCTGGGCGGCATAGGCGGCGAGCTTGCTGAGCAGACCCACTCCCCTGCCCTCGTGCCCGCGCAGGTAGACCACCGCGCCGCCGTCGCTCGCGACCTGGGCGAGGGCCTGGTCGAGCTGCGCCCCGCAGTCGCAGCGCAACGAGCCGAGAGCGTCTCCGGTGAGGCACTCGCTGTGCACCCGCACGAGCGGTGCGTCACCGAGGCCGCGCGGCGAGACGAGCGCGAGGTGCTCGTCGCCGGTGAGCCGGTCGCGGTAACCGATCGCCTCGAACCGGCCGTGAGCGGTGGGCACGCTGGTGACGGCGACCCGCTCGACCCGGTCGTGCCGCTGGCGATGCTCGACGAGAGCGGCGATCGTGATCACCGGAATGCCTTCTCGCGCAGCGAGATCCGCGACATCGTCGCGCCGCATCATGCTGCCGTCGTCGTGCACGAGCTCACCGATGACACCGACCGGCGCGAGCCCGGCGAGACGGCACAGGTCGACCGTGGCCTCGGTGTGGCCGCGGCGTTCCAGCACGCCCCCGGGCCTGGCGCGCAACGGGATCAGGTGACCCGGACGCACCAGGTCGGCGGCGGTGGCCGTGGGGTCGGCCAGCACCTGCGCGGTGCGCGCGCGGTCGGCGGCGGAGATGCCGGTGGTCACCCCGGCGGCCGCGTCCACCGACACGGTGTATGCCGTCCGCAGCGGGTCGGCGTTGTCGGTCACCATCAGCGGCAGCTGCAATTCATCGGCCCGCTCGGCCGTCATCGGGGCGCACAGATAGCCCGAGGTATGCCGGATCGTCCAGCCGACCCATTCGGTGCTCAGCGTCTGCGCGGCGAGCACCACATCGCCTTCGTTCTCGCGGTCGAGGTCGTCGGTGACCAGCACCGGGTGGCCGGCCCGCAGGGCGTCGAGCGCTTCGGCGATCGTCGCGCCGGCCGGCTCGTCGGATCGCCCCTCACGGGCGCTCTCCGGTGCGCGCTCCGGCGCGCCCATCGGCCCGCGCTCCGGCCCGCTCTCCGGCCCGCGCTCCGGCGCGCTCATCGGGTCGCTCCTGCGGTCGCGAGCAGCCGCTCGGCATATTTGGCGAGCACATCGGTCTCGAGGTTGACGACTGCGCCAACTCCCTTGTCTCCCAACGCAGTCAGCCGCAAGGTGGTCGGGATGAGCCCCACCGTGAAGGCCTCGTCGGTCACGCCGGTGACGGTGAGCGAGATCCCGTCGACGGTGATCGAGCCCTTCTCCACGATGTAGCGCAGCAGGTCCGCCGGGGCAGCGAATTCCACCTCGGTCCAGTGCTCGGTCGGGGTGACCCGGCGGATCCGACCGGTGCCGTCGACATGGCCCTGCACGATGTGCCCGTCGAACCGGCCGCTCGCCGGCATCGCCCGCTCGAGGTTGACCCGGTCGCCGGGTCGCAACCCACCGAGCGAGGTGCGGCGCAGGGTTTCGGCCATCAGGTCGACGGTGAAACCCGTCGCGGTGAAATCGGTGACCGTGACGCAGACGCCGTCGACCGCGACCGAAGCGCCGTGGGCGATGCCGTCCAGCACGGCGTGCGCCTGCACGGACAGCACGGCCGAGTCGCCGGTCTGCCGCAACCGGGTGATGACCCCGGTCTCCTGGACGATTCCGGTGAACATCAGGGGTTCTCCTTCCGTCGGAGGGTGAGACGGGCGTCATCGCCGACCTGGCTCACCGAGGTGAGCTGCCAGCGGGAGGCCGCGTCGATGGTGTCGATGCCGAGGTCGCCGACAACCGCCGGTCCAGCACCGAGCAGGACAGGGGCGACATACGCGACGATCTCGTCGACACAGTCGGCGCGCACGAAGGCCGCGGCGAGCGTCGGGCCGCCTTCGAGCAGCAGATGGTGGATGCCGCGTTCGTGCAGGTGAGTCAGCACCACGCTGGGGTCATGCGACGACACCTGCAGCGTCTCGGACGAATCGTCGAAAACCTTTGCGGCCGAGTCGATTTCGCGATTCCCCACCACCACGCGCAAGGGTTGCCGGTCGCTCGGACCGCTCGCCGGACGGGCGGTCAGCGCGGGATCGTCGGCGACGACCGTCGCGGTGCCGACCGCGATTGCGCCCACCCGATGGCGCAGCTCGTGCACCTCCGCGCGGGCGCCGGCCCCGGTGATCCACCGGCTGGAGCCGTCCCGTGCGGCGACCCGTCCGTCGAGGGTGGCGGCGAGCTTCCAGGTGACGAACGGCCGGCCGACGCGCACGGCATACGTCCAGGTGCGATTCAGCTCGGTGCACTCGGCAGCCAGCACGCCCTCGTCGACGCGAACTCCGGCAGCACGCAACCGGTCGGCGCCTCCGGCCGCGATCGGATTGGGGTCGGTCGCGCCGATCACGACACGCGCGATGCCGGCCGCCAGCAGCGCCTCGGTGCATGGGCCGGTGCGTCCGGTGTGCGCGCAGGGCTCGAGGGTGACATAGGCGGTGGCGCCGCGGGTCGTGCCCGCCGCGCGCAGGGCCGCGACCTCGGCGTGGTCGGTGCCCGCGCCCTGGTGGAATCCCTCGCCGGCGAGTTCGCCGTCGCGCACGATCACACAACCGACGCGCGGGTTGACGTCGGCGACCGGACCACGAGCGGCCAGCGTCAGGGCAGCACGCATCCACTGCTGGTCCTGCTGGGCTGAGGTCACCTGCCCGTTCCTTCCCGGTCGTCCGTGGTGCGGACTGTCGTCCGCCTGCGGACTCCGGGGTGACGAGCAGCGCGGGTCTGCCGTCACGGCATACCCGTCGCCGGGCCGACCATTGACATGGCCTGCCCGCGTGCGCCTCCCATCCGGACTTTCACCGTCGGTCCTGGAGTTCCACCAGGTCAACCGCTTCGACGGGGTTACCCCATCGGCACGGGTCGCGGACTGTCACCGCCGGCTCAGAGTTTCACTGACCCCGGAGCACGTTCGACTCGATGATAGACCGCCCGCGCGGCGGCCTCGACGCGCTCCCGGGAAATCGCCCTGCGTCGCCGGCTGTGATCTCGATCTCCCGACCACGCCGGACCCCCGGGGTCAGTGCGCGGCGAACTCGTCGCGCTAAGTCCGGTCAGGCGGCCGACCGCGCGCGGTGGTCACCTCCCATCCGTCCCGGCGTGAGGTCCCAAGCGACCCCCGTCGCCGTGACCGTGGCGGTGTAACCGTCCCGGTGCACGATCGTGTGATGGCGCCGACACAGCAGGGCCGCATTGGCCAACGCCGTGTGCCCGCCGGCCCACCACGGCGTGACGTGGTGAGCTTCGCACCAGCTGGGTGGCCGATCACAGCCGGGGAAGGTGCAGTGCTGGTCGCGATGGATGATCGCGCGCCGCAACCCCCGGTCGAACAGGCGCTTCGTGCGGCCGACATCCAACGGCTCACCCTCGGTGCCCAGCACCATCGGAATCAGGTCGGCATCACAGGCCAATTGGCGCACCGTGGTGGGATCCAGGCTCGCTCCCGATTCGGTGCGACCGCAGCCCGCCAACGCGCCGGTGAGTGCGTCGTGCCCGATGGTGACGACGAGCCGGGCCGTGCCACAACTCGTCATGCCGTCCAGCCCACCTCCGTCATCGATCCGGCGCGCACCCGCTGCCGCCAACGCCATCAACGCATCCGCTCGCCGCTTGCCCGGCGACCGGGGGTCGGGCTGGTCGATGTCCGGTGCGCCGTCACCGGCTCCGGCACCCCGGCCCGACCGATCGGCACCACAGTGCGCCGCCGAGCCGGCCGAACCCCGATCCACACCGCCGTGCGCCGCCGAGCCAGCCGAGCTCCCATCCGCACCACCGCCCGGCACCGGCGCTGACATCGCGTCGATCGCGTGCCGCAGTTCGGCGGCATGACCGGCTGACAGCTCGGCCAGCAGTTGCACCATCCCGTTCGGCAAGTCGGTCCAGGTCACCCGCTCCGCGGCCTGCTGGTCGTCCTCGAGCTTGTCCAGGTCTTCGGTCCGGCCGAAGGTCGCGACCAGCCGACGAGTCAGCTCCCGGATGCCACGCGTCCCGGAGCCTGGCGGCAATTGCAGGAAATAGCCGAATACCTGTTCGCGGGTGGCCCCCGGCAGCACCGCGACGACTGCGTCGACCTGCTCGATGGCGGTCCGCGCAGCGGCGCCACTGATCCGGCCGTCCTGGAGCGCGTCGGCGATCACGGCGTTCTCGGCCGACCGAGTTTCAGCGGCCAGGAACGCGATCCGGCGCGCGTCAGCCGGCTCCAGCCCGGGCACGGGAGGTTGGTCACTGGCCGCCGCATCGATGTCGCCGGCCGGACCGGTCAGACCCATCAGCCACTGGGCCGCACCAGCACTGGTCGATCGGGCGATCAGCCCACGCTCCATCGCCTCCCGGCTCAACGCCACAGCGGCCTGCTCGGCCAGCTGCATCAGGGCCACCACGTGCCTGCTCGCAGCGATCAGGTCGGCGTCGCCGAGCTGGAATACCGCAGCACCCACCGTCGGCACAGCGGCAACCGCCTCTCGCACCGCAGCGACGGCAACCGGTCCGGCCCCTGGCGAGACCCGCCCCGGCGGTGCCCCCGACTGGTGACCCTGACCCTCGGCCGGGCGGGTCCGGCATACCTCATCGTCGTCCATGACGACCCCCTCAGTTGAGCTAAAAGCGTTGTCCCTCAACGCCTTCCACGGTCGAGACCTCCCGTCTCGAACCCTGTGCTCACACCCTAGACCCGAGGTCTGACAGCCTCTCCGACCTCACTTGCGATACTCGCGCTCGACCGTCGCGATGCGCACGGTGTAGTCGCGATACCAGACCCGGCGGCCGGTGGCCTGCACCCGCTCGTGCTCCGCAATACCCTTCCACGCCCGCGCGTCCTGCGCCGTGCGCCAGTAGCTCACCGTGATGCCGAAACCGGTCGCCGGGTCGCGCGCCGATTCGATCCCGAGATAACCGGGCTGCTGCGCCGCCAGCCGTTCCATCTGCTCTGCGGCCGCTGCGTAGCCGTGGTCTCCATCGGTGCGCAGGGAGCTGAAAATCACTGCGGTGTATGGCGGTTCGCACTCCACCCCCAGCGTCCGCCCGGTCTCCTGCTCGCTCATGACCCCAAGCCCACCACGACGACGCCGGATCCGCGAGCCCACCCGCAGGCGCCCACGCCACTCACATGCCGTCACCTCACCCGCAGACGCTGATCACGGCATGCGAGTGCGCGCAACGCATGCGAGTGGCCGGACGGTCTGCAAGTAGCGCCCGGCAGACATGCCAAGATCGGGCATGGCCACTTTTGACGACGCCCAGATTCACCAGCAGATCGACGCCCTCGTGCAGGAGGAGCGCACGCTGCGCGAGAAGCTCGGTCGCGGCGAGATCACCGCCGCCGAGGAGCGGCAGCGCTTGCAGGCGGCCGAGACCACCCTCGACCGGCTGTGGGACCTGCTGCGCCGCCGCGACGCCCGCCGCGAGTTCGGCGAGAACCCCGATGACGCGACCGAGCAGTCGGCCACGGTCGTCGAGGGCTACCAGCAGTAGCCCTCAACCGAGCAGCAGCGCCTCAGCCGCGTCGATCAACTCGGGCAGCGGCCGAGTCGCGTCCAGCTCGACGGTCGCCGACCGGCGGATGAGCGGCTCGACCGTCTCGACATACTCGGCGATTTCGGCCTGCTGCTCCGTGGTGCGACCGTAGGGATTGTTGGTGCGTGACCGCACCCGCGCGAGCAGCACGTCGAGCGGCGCGTAGAGATAGACGACCTGCTCGAACCGGTCGTAGAAGCGACCCTGGTTCTGCGCCGTCCCGCTGACCGCGATCGTCGGGTGCGTCTCGAGCAGCTGCGCCATCCGTGCTTCGTCCCAGAGCGCGCCCGGCAGCTCCCAGCCGTCGTAGTCGGTGTCGACGATCGGATGGCCCCGCCGACCGAGACCCTCGAGCACCGAGGTTTTGCCCGCTCCGGACATGCCGGTCAGCAGGATCCGGGCCATCAGTGCGTATGCCGGAGCGCGAGTCGGCGCAGCTCATCCACGGCCGCGGCGGCATCGTCGGCGCCGTAGACGGCCGAGCCCGCCACGAAGACATCCGCACCCGCCTCGGCACACTGCTCGATGGTCTTGGCTGACACGCCCCCGTCGACCTGGATCCACACCTCGCCGCCGAATCGCTCGACGGCAGAACGCACTTCGCGCACCTTGGGCATCTGATCGGCCATGAAACTCTGGCCACCGAAACCCGGCTCGACGGTCATCACCAGGATCATGTCGAGCTCGGGCAGCAGGTCGGCATACGGCCCGAATGGCGTGCCCGGCTTGAGTGCCATTGACGCGCGCGCACCGGCCGCGCGCAGGTTGCGCGCGAGCCGCACCGGATCCTTGGCGGCCTCCACGTGGAAGGTCACGCTCCCCGCCCCCGCCTCGGCGTATGCCGGGGCCCACCGGTCGGGATCGTCGATCATCAGGTGACAGTCGAGCGGGATCGGGCTGACCGCCAGCAACGACTCCACGACGGGCAACCCGATCGTCAGGTTGGGGACGAAGTGGTTGTCCATGACGTCGATGTGGGCCCAGTCGGCGTTGGCGATCCGCTGCAGTTCGTCGCCCAGGCGGGCGAAGTCGGCATTCAGGATGCTGGGGGCGATCTGCATCAAGACTCCGAATCTGGTTGTGCGACAGGCGATTTGCGCAGGAGAGCGAAGAACATGGCGTCGGTGTGGTGGCGGTGTGGCCACAGCTGCACCCACGGCCCGTCGCCGACGCCCTCGATGGCCGAGCCGTCGGCGGCACGGAAGTAGGGCCGGGCATCCTCGGCCGTCACCTCTGGATGGGCCGTGAGTGCGTCGCGCACGACCTGGACGGTTTCGGCCAGGTGCGGCGAGCAGGTGGCATAGCCGATGACGCCACCTGGTCGGGTCGCCCGGATCGCCGAGTCGAGCAACTCCCCCTGCAGCACGGTGAGGTCACCCAGGTCGGCGACGGTCTTGCGCCAGCGGGCCTCCGGCCGGCGGCGCAGCGCTCCGAGCCCGGTGCAAGGCGCATCGACCAGGACCCGGTCGTAGGTATCCGGCTCCTCCCCACCGAGCTCGCGCCCGTCGCCGGTGCCGATCATCACCTCGGCGCCAGCATCCAGTGCCGCGGCCATGGTGCGACGGACGAGTTCGGTGCGCTTGGGGTTGACCTCGTTGGCGAAGAGCACGGCACCCTGCTCATGCGCCAAGGTCGCGAGCAGTGCCGCCTTGCCGCCGGGACCGGCGCACAGGTCCAGCCACTCCTCGTGGTCACGTCCGGTCCCCGGCACCGCGGCCATCGCCAGCGCGAGCAATTGGGACCCTTCGTCCTGCACCGCCGCCCGGGTTTCGCGCACCGCGGGCAGCGCGCCGGGGTCGCCCTCCCAGGTGGCGGCGACCGGCGACATCGAGGACGCCACGGCGCCGGCGGCGACGAGTTCGTCGACCGTGGCCAGGCCGGGGCGCGCGACGAGCGACACCGCGGCGGGTTCGTTGTCGGCGACCAGCAGATCCTCCAGCTCGGCGGCCTGCTCGCCGAGCGAGGTGCGCAGGGCCCGCACGATCCATTCCGGGTGCGAATGCTCGATCGCGAGAGCCGCGTCCCCGCTGAGCCCGCCGGTCACCTCGGCGACCCAGTCCTCGCGGGAACGTTCGCTGATGCGGCGCAGCACCGCGTTGACGAAGCCTGCAGCGCCCGCGCCGTTGACCTCACGGGCCAGCGCGACGGTCTCGGAGGCCGCGGCATGGGAGGGCACCCGCATGCCGAGCAACTGGTGGGCGCCGAGGCGCATCGTCGACAGCACGGGCGCGTCGATCTGGCTGACCGGCCGGCCCGCCGCGCGCTCGATCACCGCGTCATAGAAGCCGCGCATCCGCAACGAGCCATAACACAGCTCGGAGGCGAAGGCGGCGTCACGGCCACCAATTCCGTTGTGGCGCAGCAGTTTTGGCAGCTCGAGGTTGGCATAGGCGCCGTCGTCGACGGCCCGCAGCACATCCCAGGCGGCGCGCCGGGCCGGGTCGCCCGCCCGGCGGCGCTGGGACGGCGCGGCTGCGCTGCGGTAACCCTGGTTGCCGCGCCGAGCCTGCGAGCGCTGACGGCCGCGGTCGTCGCGCCGCTCGGTGCGAAACCTCTCCTCCCGCTGCTCGCGACTCTCGCGCCGATCGTCGTCCCGACGGCCGCCACTGCGGCCACCGCCGCCCCGCCGATCGTCGCGCGAGCCTCCTCGCCTCTCGTCAGCCACCGAGCCGCTCCTCGTCCTCGATCCGTGCGCCGCGCGCCCAGTCGGCGCCGGTCACCGCCTTGCGGCCGTGCGGCTGCACCTGCAGCAATTCGACCGCCCCGCTGCCCGCACCGACGACGACCTGTTGCTTGCCGACCCGCAGCTGACCAGCCGCCAAACCGTCATCGGGGGCCGGCCGCGCGGCGAGCACCTTGAGCCGCGCGCCGCGGAAGGTCGTCCACGCGCCGGGCGCCGGAGTGCAGGCGCGGATCCGCCGGTCCACCGCGAATCCTGGCTCGTGCCAACGGATTTCGGCGTCAGCGACCTCGATCTTCGGGGCCATCGACACGCCATCGGCCGGCTGCGGCACCGCCTGCACCGAGCCGTCCTCGAGCCCGTCCAGGGTCGCCACCAGCAGGCCGGCCCCCGCCGAGGCCAGCCGTCCTAACAACTCCCCCGCGGTGTCCGACGGACCGATCGGCTCGGTCATCGTGCCGAGCACCGGCCCGGTGTCCATGCCCTGGTCCAGCACGAAGGTCGTCGCCCCGGTGACCTCGTCGCCGTGCAGCAGCGCGTGCTGCACCGGCGCCGCTCCGCGCCAGGCCGGCAGCAGCGAGAAGTGCAGGTTGATCCAGCCGTGGCGCGGCACCTCGCGAGCGGCGCGCGGCACGAGCGCGCCATACGCCACGACGGGGCACGCGTCCGGGCGCAGGTCGGCCAGCGCCGCCACGAAGGCCGGCTCGCGCGGGTGCTGCGGCGTCAGCACCGGCACCCCGGCTTCCTCGGCCACGACGCGCACCGGAGAGGGCCGCAGCGACCGGCCGCGCCCGGCCGGCGCGTCCGGCCGGGTCACCACCCCCACCACCTCGTGCCGTGAACCCAGCAGCGCCCGCAGCGACGGCACCGCCGCCTCCGGGGTTCCGGCGAAGACCACCCGCACGGCTACCAGGCCCGTCCGTAGGTCGGATGCGGACTCTCGCGCACGATCGGGCCCGGCATACCGGCCCATTCGGCATTGCGGATCTGCTTCATCGCCGCACGGCGGGTCGCGGTGTCCAGCCGGTCGACGAAGAGCACGCCGTCGAGATGGTCGGTCTCGTGCTGCACCGCGCGCGCCAGCCGCCGCGTCCCCTCGAGCACCACCGGCTCGCCGTGTTGGTCGAAGCCGCGCGCCACCACATGCAGCGCCCGCGGCGTCGGCAGGTAGATGCCCGGGATCGACAGGCAACCCTCGTCGTCAACCTGCTGCTCCTGTGACAACGTCAGGTCGGGGTTGATCAGGTGCCCGAGCTCGCCGTCGACGTAGTAGGTGAACACCCGCAGCGGCACGCCGATCTGCGGCGCCGCGAGACCGGCACCGGGCGCGTGCATCATCGTGTCGGCGAGGTCCTTGACCAGGGTGCGCAGCTCGGCGTCGAAGTCGACGACAGGCTCGGCGACCGTCCGCAGCACGGGGTCGCCGAAGAGTCGAATCGGCTTGACGGACAACGTGATCAGCTCGCCTTGAGCGGCAGCCCGCGGGCCCGCAACTCCGAGCGCAGCGTGTCCGGATCGGTGAACTGCACCGCGTCCAGTCCGGCCAGCATCGCGCCCTGCACATTGGCGAGCGAGTCGTCGATGAAGACGCAGTCCTCCAGCCCGGCGACATGCTGCAGGCGCTCGGCCAGCACCTCGTAGATCTCCGGGTCGGGCTTGACCACGCCCTCCTCACCGGACACCACGATGTCGTCGAAGAGCTCCAGGAAGTCGTGCCGCTTGAGCGCTTCGGGGAAGGTCTCCTCCGACCAGTTGGTGAGCGCGAACAGCCGCACGCCCGCGGAGTGCAGCTCGCGCAGGATCGCCACGGTGCCCTCGATCGGTTCGCGCACCGACTCCCCGAAATTCGTGCGGTATGCCGTGAGCTCCCGCTCGTAGTGCGGATGCGTATCCGTCGCCTCCGCGATCGCCTCGGCCCACGGCCGGCCGGCGTCCTGCTCGAGGTTGAAACCGTGGAAGTCGAAATCGTCGAGGAAGGCACTGGCCTGCGCGTCGCCGACCTCCGCCGCGATGGCCCGTTGCGGATCCCAGCGGATCAACACATTGCCGAGGTCGAAGACGACCGCGGCCGGCGGTGAGGGCGCGAAGCGGGGGTCGTCGAGATCGGCCAGCTCGGCCGCGTCGAGTGCGGGGTCGTCCATGACCAGTCCAGGCTAGCGGTCGGCACGGCGCCTCAGCGCAACCACCCGTCCAGGTCAACGCGCACCTCAGAGCGTCGACGCGCACCTCAGAGCGCCGACCCGTCCAGGTCGACGCGCACGCTCACCCCGGAGCGATCCCGCTGCAACGCACGATGCGCGCGCAGCACCGCGACCGCCCGCGCGGCCTCGATCGCGGCGGCCAGCGGCGCCCGCAACAGCAGCCGCCAGTCGTGGGAACCGGGGATCGGCGCCGGTCCGACCGCGTCGTGCGTCTTGGCCAGGTCCTCGGCGACAAACTCCAACGCGGCCTTGCCACCCGTCGCGATCGCGGCCCAGGTGGTCGGCGGGAGCCCGAGCTCGGCCCGCTGCTCGCACTCGCGCTGGGCGAACCAGCCGGGCGCCCATCGCACCAGTGCCTGCACGACCGGCAGCGCGGGGTCGGCGCCGCACAGCACCACTGGCCCGCCGGGCCGCACCAGCGCCGCCGCAGCCAGCCATTGCCGCAGGGCCTGCTCGCCCGATTGCAGACCGGGACGCTCGGTGAGCGCCCAGCCGTCGAGCAGGATGGCCGCGGCATACCCGCCGTCGGCGACCGGCTCCGCGCCCGGGGTGGAGATCACCAGCGAGGCCTCGTGCGGCACGGTGTCCAGCACGATCTGGCCGGCGCCCGAGCGCCGCACCACCTCACCGGGGAAGGCCCGCCCGAGCTCTTCGGCGGTGCGCCGCGCGCCGACGACGGTCGCGCGCAGCCGGGTGCCCTCGCACTCCGGGCAGCGGTAACCGGTCACCTCCCGGTTGCACCACCCACAGACCAGGGCACCGTCGGCGTCCTCCTGCTGCAGCGGGCCCTGGCAGGTGGGGCAGCGCGCGGGCTCGCGGCATTCGGCACAGCGCAGCCGCGGGACATAGCCGCGCCGCGGCACCTGCACCAGCACCGGGCCGTCGGCCGCCAGCCCACGTCGGGCGGCCTCCCACGCGGCCGACGGGATGCGGGCGTTCGCGGCCGGGCCGTGCCGCACCTGCTCGCGCTCATCGCCGGCCACGCTGACCCGCGGGAGTTCCGTGCGGGCCGGCCGCCCGCCCACCTCGCGCACGACGCCGTCGTCGAGCCATTGCTGCACCGCCACCGATCGCGCGAAACCCCCCAGGACGTATGCCGCCCGCTCCTGCTCGTGCCGCACCCGCAGCACCTCCCGCACGTGCGGATAGGGCGCCCTGGGCTCAAGATGCAGGGGGTCCCCGTCGTCCCAGCAGACGACCAGGCCCAGGTCCGCCACCGGTGCGAAGGCGGCGGCGCGGGTGCCGACGACGCACCGCACGTGCCCGCGCAGGACCTTCAGCCAGGCGGTGTAGCGCGCCTGCGGTCCCTGATCGGCGGTGAGCTTGACGAAGGCATCGCGGCCGACCGCCTCCTCCAGCGCGGCCGCCACCCGCACCACATCGCGGTGATCCGGCACGACGATCAAGGCGCCCCGGCCGGCCGCGAGCGCCGTCGCCGCCAGCGCGGCCACCGAGGCTGGCCAGGCCGGTTCGCCGGGGGCCGCCAGCCAGGACGCCGCGGGAGCCTCGCCCGCCGCGATCCGGCGCAGCAGAGCGGGACCCGCGGCATACCTGCTCCAACAGGACGGGTCCGGTGCCGTGACGACGGGCGGGTCCACCGAGGCAGCCAGCGCGGCCTCGGCGCGGGCGTGCCGCGGCGGCACGGCGAGGCGCACCACGTCGGCGACATTGCCGGCATACCGCCTCGCGACCTCGCGGCACAGCGCCAGCAGCGTGGGGGTCAGCACCGGCTCCGGCGACACCACCCGGCGCAGGGGCACCAGCGCGCCGACATGTTCGGCGGTCGCGGTGCGGTCGACGACATAGCCGGCGAGCTCTTGCCCACCGAAGCGCACCCGCACCCGCGCACCCGGCTGGGCGGCCTCGGCCAGATCGGCCGGCACGGAGTATTCGAAGGTGCGGTCCAGATGCGCCAGCCCCACCTCGGCGAGCACGACCGCGACCGGCAGCTCACTCGCCGTCGGCCCGGCGGTCGCGGTGGGCCGCCGCCGGGAGGCGGTCTTGAGCAGCTGCAACTGCTCCGGCGTCCCGGGGTGCGGCTGATCGGTCACGGGTCAGTTATACGACGAGGCGAGGACACCGCGTGTCCTCGCCTCGTCGGTGCTGTGGATGACTCAGCCGGCCACCGCGCGCCGCAGGTCCTCGACCTTGTCGGTGCGCTCCCAGGTGAACGCGTTGTCCACGCCCGCAGCCTCGGTGCGGCCGAAGTGGCCGTAGGCCGCGGTCGGCTTGTAGATCGGGCGCAGCAGGTCCAGCTCCTGCACGAGCGCGGCCGGGCGCAGGTCGAAGACCTTGCCGATCGCGTTCTGGATCTTGTCCAGCGGGGCGGTCTCGGTGCCGAAGGTCTCGACATAGAGGCCGACCGGCTGGGCCTTGCCGATCGCGTAGGCGACCTGGACCTCGCAGCGCGAGGCCAGGCCCGCGGCCACGACATTCTTGGCGACCCAGCGCATCGCGTAGGCGGCCGACCGGTCCACCTTCGAGGGGTCCTTGCCGGAGAACGCGCCACCGCCGTGGCGGGCCATGCCGCCGTAGGTGTCGACGATGATCTTGCGGCCGGTGAGGCCGGCATCGCCCATCGGACCGCCGATGACGAAGGTGCCGGTCGGGTTGATCAGCTTGCGGTAGGCCGAGCTGTCCAGCTGCACGCCCGACGCGGCGAGCGACTCCAGCACCGGCCGGATCACGTGCTGGTCGATGTCCGGCTCGAGCTGGCCCTCCAGGTCGACGCCCTTCTCGTGCTGGGTGGACAGCACCACGGTGTCGAGCGCGACGGCCTTGTCGCCGTCATACGCGATGGTGACCTGGGTCTTGCCGTCCGGGCGCAGGTAGCCGAGCGTGCCGTCCTTGCGCACCTGGGTGAGGCGCTCGGAGAGGCGGTGGGCCAGGAAGATCGGCAGCGGCATGAGCTGCTCGGTGTCGTCGCAGGCGTAGCCGAACATCAGGCCCTGGTCGCCGGCGCCCTGGGCGTCCAGCTCGTCGCTGCCGCCGCCGACGCGGTTCTCGTGGCCGTGGTCCACGCCCTGGGCGATGTCGACCGACTGCTCTCCGATGGACACCGACACGCCGCAGGAGTGGCCGTCGAAGCCCTTCTCGGAGGAGTCGTAGCCGACCTCGACGATCGTGTCGCGCACCAGCTTGGCGATCGGGACATAACTCTCGGTGCGAACCTCACCGGCGATGTGCACCAGCCCGGTGGTGACCATCGTCTCGACGGCGACCCGCGAGTTCGGGTCCTGGGCGAGCATCGCATCGAGGATCGAGTCGCTGATCTGGTCGCAGATCTTGTCCGGATGTCCCTCGGTAACGGACTCGGAGGTGAACAGACGTGCCAAGGGCTATCTCCTTCATCGGGTGCAGCGGCTGCTGGCTGACGCGCGTTGAGGCAACGCGTCGCGCGCATCATATGCGGCGGGATAGGCCAACTCGTGTGATGTCCCAGATCGCGGCGGCGATGTCGTCCTTGCTCGCCGGTCCCACGGTGACGACCTCGTCGGTGCCCGGCCGCAGCAGGTACACCGTCGAGTCGTCCTGGCCGAAGGTCACGCCGTCACCGACCTCGTTGGCGACGAGCAGGTCGCACCCCTTGCGGGCGAGTTTCTCCCGGGCGTGGGTGAGCACGTCGCCGTCCGCGTCGCCGGTCTCAGCCGCGAAACCGACGATGTATGGCGTCCGCTCGCCTCCGCGGGCGGCGACCAGGTCGGCCAGGATGTCGGGATTGCGGACGAGCTCGATGACCGGCGCGTCCGGATCGTCGGCGCCGTAGCCCTTCTTGATCTTGCTGGCTGCCGGGGTCGCGGGACGGAAATCGGCGACCGCCGCCGCCATGACGATGACATCGCCCCCGGCGGACAGCACGGCCTCCCGCAACTGCTCGGCCGACTCGACCGGGACCAGGTCACAGCCCTCCGGCGCCGGCGTGTCGACCGTCGAGATCAAGGTGACCTGGGCGCCTCGGCGAGCGGCCTCGCGAGCCACGGCATACCCCTGCTTGCCCGAGGACCGGTTGCCGATGAAGCGGACCGGATCGATCGCCTCGCGGGTTCCGCCGGCGGTCACCACCACCCGCCGCCCCGCGAGGTACTCACTCGTCGTTGGTTGAGCGCTGTCCTGAGCTTGTCGAAGGGCAAGGGGCGAGCTTGCGCGCTCTTCACCCTTCGCTGGTTGAGCAAGGGGCGAGCTTGCGAGCCCCGCGTCGAAACCACCGTGCCCCAGATAGCGCGCGCAGTGCTCGAAGATCTGCTGCGGCTCGGGCAGCCGGCCCGGGCCGGTGTCGGCACCGGTCAGCCGGCCGGACGCCGGGTCGAGCACGTCGACGCCCCGCTCGCGCAGGGTCGCCACATTGGCCACGGTCGCCGGGTGCAGCCACATCTCGGTGTGCATCGCCGGGGCGAGCACCACCGGGCAGCGTGCCGTCAGCAGAGTGTTGGTGAGCAGGTCGTCGGCCATCCCGTGCGCGGCCCGGGCGAGCAGATCAGCCGTCGCCGGCGCAACCACCACGAGGTCGGCCTGCTGGCCGAGGCGGACATGCGGCACCTCGTGCACGTTGTCCCACACCTCGGTCGCCGCGGGACGGCCGGACAGCGCCGCCCAGGTGGGAGCGCCGACGAAGTGCAGCGCCGCCGCGGTGGGCACGACGGTGACCTCGTGCCCGGCCTCGGAGAACAACCGCAGCAGCGTGGCCGCCTTGTAGGCCGCGATCCCGCCGCCGACTCCGAGGACGATGCGCATCGACGCGGCTGATCAGGCCTCGGCCTGCTCGACGTCGAGCAGCCCTTCGTTGATCTCGCGCAGCGCGATGGACAGCGGCTTGTCGTTGATCTGAGAGTCGACCAGCGGGCCGACATACTCCAGCAGGCCCTCGGACAACTGCGAGTAGTACGCATTGATCTGGCGGGCCCGCTTCGCGCCGAGGATGACGAGCGCGTACTTGGAGTCGGCGACCGTCAGCAGGTCGTCGATCGGCGGGTTGGTGATGCCCTCGGGGGCGGCCTTGGTGCCGGACACGTGGAACTCTCGTTTCGTTGCTTCTCGGGGGTGCTCAGCGCGCTCGGTGAGCGTGCTGCTCCATCAAGTGTACGAGTTCCCCGGCAGCGCGCTCGACATCGTCGTTCACGATGGTCGTATCGAACTCCGCCTGCGCCGCCAGTTCGGTGCGTGCGGTGGCGAGGCGGACCTGCTGCTCCTCCTCGGACTCGGTGCCGCGGCCGATCAGCCGGTGCACCAGTTCGTCCCAGCTCGGCGGGGCCAGGAAGACGAAGTACGCCCCCGGCATACGCTCGCGCACCTGCCGTGCTCCCTGCAGGTCGATCTCCAACAGCGGCAGCCGGCCCGCGGCGAGCGCTTCTTCGACCGGGCGGCGCGGGGTGCCGTATGACGCCCGCCCGTGGACGACGGCATACTCCAGCA
This sequence comes from Metallococcus carri, assembly GCF_011440275.1. Lineage (GTDB taxonomy): Bacteria > Actinomycetota > Actinomycetes > Actinomycetales > Dermatophilaceae > Metallococcus > Metallococcus carri. The sequence goes on from NZ_JAAOIV010000002.1 coordinate 393,424, forward strand.
GCTCACCGGCGGCGACCATGTCGGCGAAGGTCTGGTCGCCGACGAAGTGGTAGTGCACCCCGTCGACCTCCCCCGGCCGCGGTGGGCGGGTGGTCACCGAGACCGACAGCCACACCTGCGGGAAATGCTCGCGGACGTAGGCCGCGACCGTGCCCTTGCCGACCGCGGTGGGACCGGCGAGTACGAACAGCGTCGACATCAGGCGTCGAAACGCTCCAGCAGCGCGCTGACCTGGTGCGCACCGAGGCCGCGCACGCGACGGGTCTGGGCGATGCCGATCTCCTCCATGATCTGCTTCGCGCGCACCCGGCCGACCCCGGGCAGCGACTCCAGCAGCGCCGACACCTTCATCTTGCCGATCACCTCGTTGGTGCGACCCTCGTCGATCACCTCGCGCAGTGACCCCTCGGCGTTCTTGAGGCGGTTCTTCACCGCCGCCCGCTCCCGCCGCGCGGCCGCAGCCTTCTGCAGGGCTTCGGCTCGTTGTTCGGGGGTGAGCTGCGGCAGGGCCACTGGTCGGTCTCCTCGGGGTGGTCGGCGAAGCCAGTCTGGCGGACAGAGTATGCCGAGCAACCTAGCGACGGGCGTCGTGGGCGGCAACGCGAACGCCGGAACCCACCGTCGCGCCCGTCTCCCGGCGTTCGCCACACCTGTAGTAGAGGAATCCGGCGGCTATAGCGACCCGCCTCCGCCCGGTCTTCACCACACCTGTAGTAGAGGAATCCGGCGGCGATAGCGACCGCTTCCCCTTGCTACCGGTGTCGAGGTCTTCTACAGCGGTAGTAAGGGAATCCGGTGGTTATAGCGACCGCTTTCCTCTACTACGGCTGTGGGAGGGCGGCGGCGACCTCGCCCGCCGTCCGGGTGACCGCATCGCGCAGCGCGGACAGGTCCGGCCCCGCGGCGAGGATCGCGCGGGAACTCGTCGGCAGCACCAACCCGGCCGCCGGACCGAACGCGCGGGCGATGCCGTCGGCGGTGGCGCCCTGAGCACCGAGCCCCGGCGCGAGCAGCGGCGCCCGGGACGCCGCCAGCGCCTCGGCCAGACCCAGGTCGGCGATGTCCTTGCCCGTCGTCGCACCGACGACCAGCCCGGTGTCGCCGAAGCGGCCCTCCCCCGCGTTGCGTTCGGTCACCGCCGCGATGATCGACTCGGCCACCGTGCGTCCGTCGTCGCCACGCGCGTGCTGCACCTGCCCCCCTTCGGGGTTGGAGGTGAGCGCCAGCACGAACACCCCGTCCCCGGACGCCTCGGCCAGGTCGAGCGCCGGGTCCAGACTGCCGAACCCGAGGAACGGACTCACCGTGATCGCGTCGGCGTGCGTCGGCGCCTGCGGTCCGAGATGAGCCGAGGCGTATGCCGCCATCGTGCTGCCGATGTCTCCGCGTTTGACGTCCAACAGTGTCAGGGTGTCGGCCTCACGCAACGCATCGAGGGTGCGTTCGAGCACCGCCACCCCCGCCGCGCCGAACCGCTCGAAGAAGGCCGCCTGCGGTTTGACGAGGGCGACCCGGCCGGCATACGCCTCGACGCAGCGGTCCGCGAACTCACCGAGCCCCTCCGCATCGACGCTCAGTCCCCACGCGTCCAGCAGCGCTTCGTGCGGGTCGATGCCGGCGCACAGCGGCCCGAACTGGTCCACCGCCTCTTCCAGCCTGGCCCCGAATCGCTGCGAATCTGCTTGTGCCACAGTCCATCTCCTAGTGATCGTGCGCGATGCCGATGAGGTCGAGCACATGGTCGAAGCCGCGCTCGCGCACCGCTTCGACGAGGCCGGCGACGACGGCGGCAGCGGCGTCGGGGTCGTGCAGCAACGCCGTGCCCAACTGGACCGCGCTGGCCCCGGCCGCCAGTGCCGCGGCCGCGTCCTGACCCGACCGGATGCCGCCCACCGCGACCAACGGGATCGGCGGCAGCCGACCCGAGCGCACCGCCGCCCGCAGATCCCACACGGCCCGCAGCGTGATCGGCAGCAGCGCCGGGCCGGACAGTCCGCTGGACGCCGGATCGATGACCGGGCGCAGCGTCGCCGGGTCGAGCAACAAGCCGCGCACCGGCGAGGTCACCACCAGCGCGCTCGCACCGGCCTTCACACAGCCCCGCGCCACCTCGACCAGGTCGGTCACGTCGGCGCACAGCTTGGCGAAGATCGGCACCCCGCTCGGCACCGATTCCCGCACTCGCGCAACGACTTTCGTCGCGCCGAACTCGTCATACGCGAAGGGCCGATGCGAGTTCTTGGCGTCCACGGACGCGAGCTGGATCTCGACGCCCGCGACCCGCCGCATCAGGCTCCCCCGGCGCAGCCCGGACGCCACCTCGGCGAAATCACCGCTGGTGTTGCCCGCCAGCGAGACGATCACCGGCGGCACCCCTTCGTGGTCCCACGGGAGCGCGGTCGGGCGCAGTCGCTCGACGCCGTATGACGGGCGCACGGTCGGCGCCAGCAGGCCGCTGGGCGCCTCGCGCAGCACGGCCCGGTGCGCGGCGGCGCGCGTGCGCGCGGTGAGCGACGGCGTGACGATCGCGCCCAGGTCGTCCTGCACACCGAGCCGCACGAGTTCGCGGCCGAAGGCCACGCACCCGGCCGCTCCGATGACCGGAACGCGCAGTCTCAGCCCACCGATCTCCACCTCGGTGCCGATGTCGCTCATCCCAGCTCCTCGGCGAGCGCAGCCCAGTCCACCCGGTCCCCGCGCAGCACCGCGCCCTCGGTGCAGCCGCGGATCGTATGCCGCATTCCGTCGTCGGCGCGCACCGGGATTTCGCAACTGCCGCACAGGCCGGTGCCGCACGGCATGTCCTCGTCGACGCAGCACTGCACGACGACCCCGAACGGCCGGGCGACCTCGACCACGGGTGCCAGGTGGCGCGCCCGGCCGGCGGCATACACAACGGCAATTTCGCTGGTGCGCAATTGAGTTCGCACGCGCGCCGCGAGGTCCGCACCGAGCTCGGGGTCCGCTCCGGTGAGCACCGTGACGCTGCCGGCGATGCGGCGCGCCTCGATGACGCCGACCAGATGCCGGTCGTCCGGACCGGCGAGGGTGAGGTCGACCCGGCACCCTCGATCGCGCAGGTGCGCCGCCAGCCAGCCCACCGGCGCGGCCGACGCGCCCACGCCGACGACGAGCACGTCCACCCCGGAGGTCGGCAGCGGATAGGCCCGGCCCACCGGACCGATCATGGCCACCTCGTCGTGCGCGCGCAGGTCACCCAGCCACGCCATACCGGCGTCCAGCCCCGGGTCGACGATGACGTCGACCGTGCCGCCATAGGTGCCGCTCGGCGAGGCGGCCGCGATCGGCAGCGTGCGCCGGGACACCAGCGCGGACGCCGGGCCGCCGATCGCCACCGACACCATCTGGCCCGGCCGGGCGCGGTCGGCGATGTCCGGCGCCACGAGCGTGTGGTGGCGGAAGGCGCCCATCCGCCGCGTGGCGATGACCTCGGCCCGGGGTGCGCGCTGCACGGGCTACCCGCGCCCGTAGAGGTCGAGGTCGCGCGCGTGGGCCTGCAGCGGCTTGACCCGCACCGGTCCGGCCAGTTGAGCCTCGATGCCCTGCACCGCGGCGGCGAGCTGCTGCACCGTGGTGATGATCGGCCGGTCCATGCTCGTCGTCGCCGCCCGGATGGCGTAGCCGTCGGCCCGCGCACCCTGCCCCGACGGGGTGTTGACGACCATCTCCACGTCGCCGTCGAGGATCCGGTCGACGATCGTGCGCTCACCGTCGGCGCCGCGACCCTCGCTGTGCTTGCGCACGACCTCGGCGTGAATCCCGTTGCGGCGCAACACATCCGCCGTGCCCGCGGTGGCGAGCAGCGTAAACCCGAGGTCGGCCAGGCGCTTGACCGGGAAGATCATCGCGCGCTTGTCGCGGTTGGACACCGACACGAAGATCGTGCCCTCCTTGGGCAGGCCGGTGACCGACCCGAGCTGGCTCTTGGCGAAGGCCGCGCCGAAGTCGGCGTCGATGCCCATCACCTCACCGGTCGAGCGCATCTCCGGTCCAAGCAGGCTGTCGACGACATCGCCGGTGCGGGTGCGGAAGCGCTTGAACGGCAGCACCGCCTCCTTGACCGCGATCGCCGCATCCGGCGGCAGCGTGCTCCCGTCGCCCTCGGCGGGCAGCAGCCCCTCCTCGCGCAGTTCGCGGATCGAGGCGCCGAGCATCACCCGGGCGGCCGCCTTCGCGAGCGGCACGCCGGTCGCCTTGGCCACGAAGGGCACCGTCCGGCTGGCGCGCGGGTTGGCCTCCAGCACATAGAGGATGTCCTGGGCGAGGGCGAACTGCACGTTCATCAGACCGCGCACGCCGATGCCTTCGGCCAGCCGCCGGGTCGACTCGCGCACCCGCTCGATCTCCTCGGCCCCCAGCGTCACCGGCGGCAGCGCGCACGCCGAGTCGCCGGAGTGGATCCCGGCTTCCTCGATGTGCTCCATGATCCCGCCGAGATACATCTGCTCGCCGTCGTACAGCGCGTCCACGTCGATCTCGATCGCGTCGTCCAGAAAGCGGTCGACCAGCACGGGGTGCTCGGGTGAGGCGGTGGTCGCCCGGGTGACGTACACGGCCAGGGTGTCGTCGTCATACACGATCTCCATGCCGCGACCGCCGAGGACGTATGACGGCCGCACGAGGACCGGGTAACCGATCTCCTGGGCGACGGTGAGAGCCTCGGACGCCGAGTAGGCGATGCCGTGCTTGGGGGCGGGCAGCTTTGCCTCGGCGAGCACCCGGCCGAAGGCGCCCCGGTCCTCGGCCAGGTCGATGGCCTCGGGCGAGGTGCCGACGATGGGCACGCCCTCGTCCTTGAGCGCCTTGGCCAGCCCGAGCGGGGTCTGCCCACCGAGTTGCACGATGACGCCGGCGATCGGTCCGGCTGCGCGCTCGGCGTGCACGACCTCGAGCACGTCCTCCAGCGTGAGGGGCTCGAAGTAGAGCCGGCTGGAGGTGTCGTAGTCGGTCGAGACGGTCTCGGGGTTGCAGTTGACCATCACCGTGTCGTAGCCGGCGTCGCGCAGCGCGAAGGACGCGTGCACGCAGGAGTAATCGAACTCCACGCCCTGGCCGATGCGGTTCGGGCCGGAGCCGAGGATGATCACCGCGGGCCGCTCGCGCGGCAGCACCTCGGTCTCCTCGTCGTAGGAGCTGTAGTAATAGGGCGTCTGCGCAGCGAACTCGGCGGCGCAGGTGTCGACGGTCTTGTAGACCGGCCGCACCCCCAGGGCGTGCCGCACCCCGCGCACGACCGCCTCGGGAGTCGCGGTCAGCTGAGCGAGCTGGGCGTCGGAGAAGCCGTGCCGCTTGGCCAGCCGCAGCAACTGCGGGCTGAGCCGGTCGGCGGCCGCGATCCGCTCAGCGACGGTGTTGATCAGCTGGATCTGGTCGAGGAACCAGGGGTCGATCTTGGTGACATCGTGCACCTCTTCGACCGACAGCCCGGCCCGAAGAGCCTGCTGCACCAACACGATTCGTCCATCGGTCGGCGTGGCCGCCTGCTGCAGCAACTCGCGACCCTGCTCCTCGCTCGGGTGCCGCGCCGGGTCCCAGTGGAAGGTCGACTCCTTGCGCTCCATCGAGCGCAGCGCCTTCTGCAGCGCCTCGGTGAAATTGCGGCCGATGGCCATCGCCTCGCCGACCGACTTCATCGTCGTGGTCAGCGTGGGGTCGGCGGCCGGGAACTTCTCGAAGGCGAACCGCGGCACCTTGACCACGATGTAGTCCAGCGTCGGCTCGAAGGACGCCGGGGTCTCGCGGGTAATGTCGTTGGGCACCTCGTCGAGGGTGTAGCCGATCGCCATCTTCGCCGCGATCTTGGCGATCGGGAATCCCGTTGCCTTGGAAGCCAAAGCGGACGATCGCGACACGCGCGGGTTCATCTCGATGACGATGATCCGGCCGTTTTCCGGGTTGACCGCGAACTGGATGTTGCAGCCGCCGGTGTCGACGCCGACCTCGCGGATCACCTTGATGCCGATATCGCGCAGGCGCTGGTACTCCCGATCGGTGAGCGTCAGCGCGGGCGCCACGGTGATCGAGTCGCCGGTGTGCACACCCATCGGGTCGAGATTCTCGATCGAGCAGACCACGACCACGTTGTCGGCGTGGTCGCGCATGACCTCGAGCTCGTATTCCTTCCAGCCGAGGATGGACTCCTCGAGCAGCACCTCGGTGGTCGGGCTGGCGTGCAGCCCCGCCCCGGCGATGCGCCGCAGGTCGGTTTCGTCATACGCGAAACCGGACCCGAGGCCGCCCATCGTGAACGACGGTCGCACGACCATCGGGTAGCCGAGTTCCTTTGCCGCAGCGAGGCATTCGTCCATCGTGTGGCAGATGATCGACTTCGCCGACTCGGCGCCGCAGCGCTCGACGACACCCTTGAACCGCTCGCGATCCTCGCCGAGCTCGATCGCCTCGACATTCGCGCCGATCAGCGGGCAGTCGTATTTCAACAGCACCCCCGCGTCATGCAGCGCGATCGCGGTGTTGAGCGCCGTCTGGCCGCCGAGCGTCGCCAGCACCGCGTCGGGGCGCTCCTTGGCGATGATCGCCTCGACCACCTCGGGGGTGATCGGCTCGACATAGGTCGCGTCGGCGAACTCCGGGTCGGTCATGATCGTCGCCGGATTGGAGTTGACCAGGATGACCCGCAACCCCTCCTCGCGCAGCACCCGGCAGGCCTGGGTGCCGGAGTAGTCGAACTCGCAGGCCTGGCCGATCACGATCGGGCCGGACCCGATGACCAGGACGCTCTTGATGTCCTCGCGTTTGGGCACTGCTCAGTGGTCCTTTCCGGCCTCGGAGGTGCGGTTCGTCTCTTGTTGGAGGAGGTCTACAAACCGGTCGAACAGGTATGCCGCGTCATGCGGTCCCGCTGCCGCCTCCGGGTGGTATTGCACCGAAAACGCAGGGATATCAAGGCATTCCAGCCCCTCGACGACGTCGTCGTTGAGGCAGATGTGCGAGACGCGCACGCGCCCGAAGGCGGCGTCCGCCGGCGCCTGGGTCTCGCCGGCGAGCGGTGCGTCCACGGCGAAGCCATGGTTGTGCGCGGTGATCTCGACCTTGCCGGTCGCCCGGTCGAGCACCGGCTGGTTGATGCCGCGGTGACCGTACTTCAGCTTGTAGGTGCCGAAGCCGAGCGCTCGCCCGAGCAACTGGTTGCCGAAGCAGATCCCGAAATACGGTATGCCGGCCCGCAGCACCTCCCGCAGCAATTCCACCTGGGGCGCGGTGGCCGGGTCTCCGGGGCCATTGGAGAAGAACACGCCGTCGGGATTGACCGCGCGCACATCGTCGATGGTCGAGGTCGCCGGGAGCACGTGCACCTCGATGCCGCGCTGGGCCATGAGCTCGGGCGTCATCGCCTTGATCCCGAGGTCCACCGCCGCGACGGTGAAGCGCTTTTCCCCTTGTGCCGCAACGACATACGGCTCGGGGGTGGCGACCTTGGAGGCTAGTTCCGAGCCCTCCATCCGAGGCTGCTGCTGCACCTGGGCGACCGGGTCGGCGCTGCCGGCGTCCGCACCGGAGAAGATCCCGACCCGCATCGCACCGCGCTCGCGCAGGTGGCGGGTGAGCGCCCGGGTGTCGATGCCACAGATGCCGACCACGCCCTGCTCGCGCAGGTCGTCCTCCAGGGTGCGCTGCGCCCGCCAGTTCGACGGGCGCAGGGCCGGGTCGCGCACGACATACCCGCTGACCCAGATCCGGCGGGATTCCTCGTCCTCGTCGTTGACGCCGGTGTTGCCGACATGCGGCGCGGTCATCACGACGACCTGGCCGTAGTAGCTCGGGTCGGTGAGGGTCTCCTGGTAGCCGGTCATCCCGGTGGAGAAGACCGCCTCGCCGAAGGTCGTGCCGGTCGCGCCATAGGACTCGCCCTCGAAGCGGGTGCCGTCCTCCAGCACGAGCACCGCGGCATCGCGTCCGGTGAGCGAAAGATGTTGCGTCTCAGGAGAATTCACTGTTGCACCTCGCCGTCGAGATAGGTCGGGCGGCCGCGCAGGAAGGTCGCGTGCACCGCGCCGGTGAGCGTCCTGCCGTGCCAGGGGTTGTTGCGCGAAAGGGACTGGGAGTCGGCGGCATCGATGGTCACCGAGGCGGCGGGGTCGACCAGGGCGAGATTGGCCGGTTCACCCGCCGCGAGCGGGCGACCGTGGCCTTCGAGACGGGCGATCCGGGCCGGGTTGACCGACATCGCCTGCGCGGCCTGCTCCCAGCTCATCAGCCCGGGCTGCACCATCACCGTGTTGACCACCTGCAGCGCCTGCTCCAGGCCGAGCATCCCGAACGCCGCCTCGGCGAAGGCATGCTCCTTGTCGTGCCGCGCGTGCGGGGCATGGTCGGTCGCCACCGCGTCAATCGTCCCGTCTGCCAACGCTTTTCGCAGCTCCTCGACGTGTTCGTCGGGCCGCAGCGGCGGGTTGACCTTGAAGGTGGGGTCATAACCCTCGACCAGGTCGGTCGTGAGCATCAGGTGGTGCGGGGTCACCTCGGCGGTCACCGCGATCCCCTGCGCCTTGGCCCAGCGGATCACCTCGACCGACCCGGCCGTCGACACGTGCGCGACATGCACCCGCGAGCCGGTATGCCGGGCCAGCATGACGTCGCGCGCCACGATGACGTCCTCGGCGACCGCCGGCCACCCGGGCAACCCGAGGCGCCCCGAGATCTCGCCCTCGTGACAGCACGCTTGCCCATCGGCGAGCCGGGGGTCCTGGCTGTGCTGGGAGATCACCCCGTCGAAGGCCTTGACGTATTCCAGGGCGCGCCGCATCAGCCGGGCGTCGTGCACACACCGCCCGTCATCGGAGAAGACCCGCACCTGGGCTCGCGACCGGGCCATCAGCCCGAGCTCGGCAAGCTCTTGTCCCGCAAGGGATTTGGTGACCGCGCCGACCGGCTGCACGTCGACCAGTCCGGCGCGCCGGCCGAGGTCGAGGATGTGGTCGGCGGCCTCGGCGGTGTCGGTCACCGGGTTGGTGTTGGCCATCGCGAGCACCGCGGTGAATCCCCCAGCGGCGGCGGCGGCCGAACCCGTCGCGACGGTCTCGGCGTCCTCACGTCCCGGCTCGCGCAGGTGCGTGTGCAGGTCGACCAGACCGGGCAGAGCGACCAGCCCGTCGGCGTCGACGACCCTCGCTTTCTTGGGCGCGTCGATCGTCCCGACCTCGCGGATGACGCCGCCCTCAATCAGCAGGTCCGCCGCCTTGCCGCCGAGCACCTTGGCGCCGCGCACGACATACATCTCACTCGTCACCGGAACCTCCGAGCAGGTGGTAGAGCACGCTCATGCGGATCGCGACACCGGCGGACACCTGGTCCAGGATCGCCGAGCGCGCCTCGTCCGCGGCTTCCGCGCTGATCTCCAGGCCGCGGTTCATCGGTCCGGGGTGACAGATCACCGCGTCCGGACCGAGCCGGCGCAGCCGGTCGCGGGTCAGGCCGTAGCCGACGGTGTATTCGCGCGGCGTCGGGAAGTAGCCGCCGCTCATCCGTTCGCGTTGCACCCGCAGCATCATCAGGGCGTCGACCTCACCGATCACCTCGTCGAGGTCGTATGACGTGGCGAAGCCCTCCGCGGCCGACCATTCGGCGATGCCACTGGGCATCAGGGTCGGCGGCGCCACGAGGGTGACCTTGGCTCCCAAGGTGTTGAGCAGCAACAGGTTTGAGCGCACCACCCGGGAGTGGGTGAGATCACCGACGATGGCGACCCGCGCGCCGTCGAGGTCGCCGAGGCGCTGGCGCATCGTGTACGCGTCGAGCAGCGCCTGGGTCGGGTGCTCGTGGGTGCCGTCGCCGGCGTTGACGACCGCCGCATCGACCCACTGGGCGACCTGGGCCGGGGCGCCGCTGGCGTGGTGCCGGATGACGAGACCGTCGACGCCCATCGACGCGACGGTCAGCACGGTGTCGCGCAACGATTCGCCCTTGCTGACCGACGAGCCCTTGGCGGACACATTGATGACATCGGCGGACAGCCACTTGCCGGCGATCTCGAAGGAGGACCGGGTGCGCGTCGAATCCTCGAAGAAGAGGTTGACGACCGTGCGGCCGCGCAGGGCGGGCAGCTTCTTGACCTCCCGGCGCTGGACGTCGTGCATCTGGGTGGCGCTGTCCAGGATCGCCAGCGTCTGATCGCGGCTGAGGTCGCCGGCCGAGAGGAGGTGCTTCATCGCTGCTCCTCCTTCGGGCCACCGATACGTACCTCGTCGGTGCCGTCGTGCTCGGCGAGGCGCACGTAGACGCGCTCGCTGCTCGCGGTCGGGAGGTTCTTGCCGACGTGGTCGGCGCGGATCGGCAGCTCGCGGTGGCCGCGGTCGACCAGCACGGCGAGGCGCACCGCTCGTGGGCGGCCGAGGTCGCCGAGCGCGTCGAGTGCGGCCCGGACGGTGCGACCGGAGTAGAGCACGTCGTCGACCAGCACCACGACCTTGTCGTCGATCCCGTCGCCGGGGACGGTGGTGGGCTGCGCTGCGCGCACCGGGTGACGGCGCAGGTCGTCGCGGTACATCGTGACGTCGATCGTGCCGACCGGGACCGGGCGACCTTCGACCTGCTCGAGCGCTGCGCCGAGGCGCTGGGCCAGTTCGACGCCCCGCGCGGGAATCCCGAGGATCACCAGGTCGTCGGCGCCCTTGTTGCGCTCGAGGATCTCGTGGGCGATGCGGCGCAAGGCGCGAGAAATGTCATCACCGGAAAGGACGCTGCGCCCGGGAGGCGGAGTCTGCGACTGCGACGCCTCCGCCGGGGGTTGCGGGCCGTGCGTGGGTACCACGCGTCAGGACCTCCTTCGCCGCCTCACAGGACGGAATCGTTAAAGGATGTCGAACGGCCACCACCCTACCGGAGGCTCCCCGCCCTCCCGACCACGGTCCGCCCCCACACCCGCCCCGCCCGGCGTCCGCACCAACGCACGGCCCCTGCAGCGCATCCGCGGACACTCGCACCCGGCCCCGCCCAGCGTCCGCAGCAACGCACCACCCCTGCAGCGCATCCGCGGACGCGCACGGCTCAGGCGGCGCCCTCCGCAGCCGCCTCGTAGCTCTTCACCCAGTCCGCGGTCACCGCGCTGAGCGGACGCTTGAAGACCTTCTGAAAGGCGGCTTCGACCGAGGATGAGTTGGCCGCGGTGTAGAACGCGGTGCACTCCTCGAGCGACCATTGGCTGGCCAGGTAGTAGAAGAAGTCACTCGCCAGCCAGTAGGCGTCCGCCGCAGTCCGCGGATCCTCCGCCGTGAACTCCGCGTCCTTCGGCAGATGCGCGGCCATCGGAATGTCGTCGGCCCCGTAGTCGCTTTCGGTCAGTTCGCCGGCCACCATCTGCGCGTATCCCTCGCCAACCCACAGCCGCAGCGTCTGGGCCGGCTGGGTGTAGGCGTGCACCAATTCGTGTGCGATGACGAAACGCCGGTATGCCGTTGTGTCGGTGTCGGTATTCGCGATGACCGACGGCGACAGCACGACGAACGGATCAACGCCAGCCTGCACGAAGGTGATGCCGTCCTCGTTGTCGGTCGATTCACCACCCGTCCAGGCCGTGAACTCCGCCTCGGTCGCCGGCACGAGCACGAGCAGCGGCCGCGTCGTGCTGCTCGTCCGATCCCGTACCCGCCCGGCGAGATCGTCGACGTCGGTGGCGACATTGGCGAGCCGCGCGGTGCCGATCGTGCCGAGCACCACCACGTCTCCGCGCACGATCGCGTGCATGTCAGGGTCGGTGAGCGACACGTCATTTTGCAGGTCGCGAGCCTCTACCGCCTTCGCCGCCTGCTGCGGGTCGAGAGCGGACGACGTGCTCGCCCCACCGCTCGTCGCCGACGGTATGCCGGACGGGGAAGCGGCGGACGGTATGCCGCTAGCCGGCCCAGCCGCAGATGTGCTCGTCGCGGACGCGCTGGTCGCCGCGGTGCTCGTCGTCACGGTCGCGGTTGATGCCTTTGAGGACTTGACCGCCGCGTCGGTGGAGCATCCGCTGAGCGACATCACCCCGACGACGACCACCGCCAGCGCTGCGCGCGCCATCCCTCAACCCCATTGCGCCACGCCTCCCAGTGCCGGCGAACCTCCGCGGTCCCGCTCGTTGGATGCGGATGCTAACGGCTGACCCGCCCAGCGTCCTCACAACTCGCCGGTTGAGCCCGCGTCGAAACCCCCTTGCGTCCGCACCAACGCACTACCCCTGCAGCGCATCCGCGGACACTCGCAACCGGCCCCGCCCAGCGATGAGTGCCCGCTCGGGCGGCGATAACTGCTCGCTCGGGCGGCGATAACTGCTCGCTCGGGCGGCGATAACTGCCCGCTCGGGCGGCGATAACTGCCCGCTCGGGCGGCGATGAGTGCCCGCTCGGGCGGCGATGGGGTGCGGCCGGTGCGCGGCGGGCTCAGCGCAGGTACTGCACCAGCCAGAACGCGCCATACATGACCGGCTGGTGGATCAGGTAGATCGCCAAGGTATGCCGGCCGACTCGCCCGAGCGACCGGCTCACCGGATCGTGCCCCAGGCGGCCCACCGCCACTGCAAGCCGCGGCGAGGACACCAGCGTGCGGCCGGCGATCAGGCCGAGCAGCGAGACGCCCAGCAACGGCAGCAGGGGCTGATAGTCCAGCGAGGGCGTCGGGTGGGCGGCGAGCCCGGTCCAGGTCCACCACGCCGGCGCCGCTTCGATGGTCACCAGCGACGGCAGCGCGAACGCCAGCAGCGCACATCCCAGCGCGAGCGCCCGCGACCCCCGCAGGAAGGGCACGAGCAGCAGGCTGGTGAGGGCGATGTTGTGCAGGATGCCGAAGGTCACCACTTCGGCGGGCATCACCACGAAGGTCACGATCGTCACGAGCGCAGCGGTCGCCAGCAGTTGTGCCTCACGCCGCCAGAACGACCGGGCGCGGAAACCGTGCTGGTGGGCCAGCGCCATACTCACCCCGACCAGGCCGAGGAAGCTGCCGGCGATGATCCTCCCGGTGAGCACGCCGGCCGGGGTGCTGCACCACTGCCCGGGCAGGTACCCGAAATTCCCGAGGTCCCAGACGAAGTGATAGGCCACCACGGCCAGGATCGCCACGCCGCGCAGCGCGTCGATGACGACCAGTCGCGGGGTCGCCACAGCCGCGGCCACCGGTGCGGGTGCGCGTTCGATCGACGTGCTCATCGCCATGCCCTCTCCGACGGCACGATCCCACTGACCGTTCCGCGCCGGCAAGCGAGACTACGAGGCGAGCGTAGGTTTGACCTGTGCGATCCGTGAGAGCAGACCGTTGACGAAGGCCGGCGACTCGTCGGTCGACAACTCCGAGGCCAGCGCCACCGCCTCGGCGACGGCAACCTCGTCGGGCACCTCGTCGGCCCAGACGATCTCGAAGGTCCCGAGCCGCAGGATCCCGCGATCGACCGCGGGCATCCGCTCGAGGGTCCAGCCGCGGCTGTAGGTCGTCAGCGCCTCGTTGATCGCGGCCCAGTGCTCGACGACGCCGCGCACCAGGTCCCCGGTGTATGCCGGCAGCGGCGCCTGGGTGACCGGGGCCGCCACCCGCTCGTCGAGCAGGGTGACGGCATTGACGCCGCGCTGCTCGGCCTCGAAGAGCAGGTCGAGCGCGCGCTTGCGGGCCTTGCTGCGCGCGCTGCGGCCGGCTCGGGCGGAAGAGGCGGAGGAGGACACGCTCAGTTGACGCGGCCCAGGTAGGACCCGTCGCGGGTGTCGACCTTGACCTTGGTGCCGGTCTCCAGGAAGAGCGGCACCTGGATCTCGGCGCCGGTCTCCAGGGTGGCCGGCTTGGTGCCGCCGCTGGAACGGTCGCCCTGCAGGCCCGGCTCGGTGTGGCTGATCTCCAGGACCACCGCGGCCGGCAGCTCGACATACAGCACGCTGCCGTCGTGCTGGGCGACGATCGCTTCCTGGTTCTCCAGCAGGTAGTCGGCGGCCTTGCCGACAGTCTCGGCCGGGATGTGGATCTGGTCGTAGGTCTTGGTGTCCATGAAGACGAAGTCGTTGCCGTCCTTGTACAGGAAGGTCATGTCGGAGCGGTCGACGCTCGCAGTGTCGACCTTGACGCCCGCGTTGAAGGTCTTGTCGACGACCTTGCCGGACAGCACGTTCTTCAGCTTGGTCCGCACGAACGCCGGGCCCTTGCCGGGCTTGACGTGCTGGAACTCGACCACGGACCACAGCTGGCCCTCCAGGTTGAGCACCAGGCCGTTCTTCAGGTCGTTCGTCGATGCCACGCGTTGTCCTTCGTCGTGCGGGCGCAGCGGCGCCCGGGGTATGTCGTTCAGGGATCCGCGCCAGTCTACCGAGCGGGCGGCATACGGCCGAAATCGCGCGGCGCGAGGCTCCCCACGGACGGGCGGAGAAGGAGCAGACTGCGGCTCATGAGCAAAGCGCGCTGGTTCGGCCTGGTCCCTGCGGCGTTCGCGGCGGTGGCGACCCACGATCTGTTCCAGAAGAAGCACTCGCTGCTGCGCAACTATCCCGTCCTCGGCCACGGCCGCTATCTGTTGGAGACGATCGGGCCGGAGCTGCGGCAGTACATCGTCGCCGGCAATGACGAGGAGCGGCCGTTCAGCCGGGCGCAGCGCAGCTGGATCTACGCCAGCGCCAAGGGTGAGAACAACTACATCGGCTTCGGCACCGACAACGACGTCGAGGATGCCGAGGGCTACCTGATTATCAAGCACCGCACCTTCGCCGTCGTCGACCAGCCGACCGCGAACCACCACAGCGAGACCGTCGACCTGCCGAGCGCGAAGGTGCTGGGCGGTCCGCGCAACCGGCCCAAGGCCTTCCGCCCGGGCTCGGTGGTGAACATCTCGGCAATGAGTTTCGGCTCGTTGTCGGCCAACGCGATCGCCGCGATCAATCGCGGAGCCAAGGCCGCGGGTGCCTTGCACAACACCGGCGAGGGCGGGCTGTCCGAGCATCATCGGCAAGGCGGCGACCTGATCTGGCAGATCGGCACCGGCTATTTCGGCTGCCGCGACGAGCGGGGCCGGTTCGACATCGAGCGGCTCAAGGATGTCGTGGCGTCCGCGCCGGTGCGGGCGCTGGAGATCAAGCTGTCCCAGGGCGCCAAACCCGGCCTCGGCGGGGTGCTGCCGGCGGCGAAGGTCACCGCCGAGATCGCGGCCATCCGGGGTGTACCCGAAGGTCAGGACGTGATCAGCCCGTCCCGGCATACCGAATTCCGCGACTGCGACAGCCTGCTGGACTTCGTCGAACGGCTGGCGAGCGAGACCGGGCTGCCGGTCGGGGTGAAGTCCGCCGTCGGGCACCACGACTTCTGGGACGAGCTGGCCGCGCAGATGGCCAAGGGCGACCGCGGCGTGGACTTCCTCACCATCGACGGCGGCGAGGGCGGCACCGGCGCCGCACCGCTCGTCTTCGCCGACGGGGTCGCCTTGCCGTTCTATGTCGGGTTCACCCGGGTGTATGCCGCCTTCGCGCGGGCCGGGTTGACCGACCAGCTCACCTTCGTCGGGTCGGGCAAGTTGGGGCTGCCGCTGTCGGCCACCGCCGCGTTCGCGCTCGGCGCCGACATGATCAACGTGGCCCGCGAGGCGATGCTGGCGGTCGGTTGCCTGCAGACCCAGAAATG
This sequence comes from Metallococcus carri, assembly GCF_011440275.1. Classification (GTDB taxonomy): domain Bacteria; phylum Actinomycetota; class Actinomycetes; order Actinomycetales; family Dermatophilaceae; genus Metallococcus; species Metallococcus carri. Next base: position 409,024 of record NZ_JAAOIV010000002.1, read on the forward strand.
CCACACCGACACCTGCCCGACCGGCGTCGCCACCCAGAACTCCTGGCTCGCGCACGGTCTGGACCCGGCGGTGAAGGCGCCGCGGGTGACGGCCTATCTGCAGTCGCTGCGGCGTGACCTGCTGAAGGTGAGCGAGGCGGTGGGGGTGCTGCACCCGTCACTCATCACGCCCGACGACCTGGAGCTGCTCTTCGGCGAACGCCACGGTGTGCCGCTGCGCGAGGTCTACGGCTACGAGCCGGGCTGGGGGCAGTTGTCGCCCGGATTGCAGCAGGAGATCACCACGCTGATGGTCCCCGAGACCGGCGAAGCCACCGCGAACCGTCACTAAATCCCCGCGAAACGTCACCAAATCCCCGCGAACCGTCACTTATGCCTCGCGAACCGTCACTTATGCCCCGCGAACCGTCACCGCGTCGAACGCCGCGCGCAGCATCTCCGGCGCCGGCCCCTCCAGCCGGGTCGGCGAGCCGACCGCGGTGAGGGCGACGAATCGCAGCACCGCGCCACGCGTCTTCTTGTCACGCGCCATCACCTGGAGCAGCGTTTCCCAGGAAGCGTCCCCGTCATACCGGATCGGCAGGCCGACCGAGGTGAGGATCGAGCGGGTCCGCTCAACCACGGAAGCATCCAAAAGCCTTGCGCGACAAGCGAGTTCGCTGGCGTAGACCATGCCGACGGCCACCGCATCACCGTGCCGCCAGCGATAACCCGAGGTCTGCTCGATCGCGTGCGCGAAGGTGTGGCCGTAGTTGAGGATCTCGCGCAGCGAGGACTCCCGCAGGTCCGCCGCGACCACCCGCGCCTTGACCTCGATGGCGCGGGTCACGAGTTCGGCGAGCGCGGGCCCGGTGACATCCAGCGCCGCTGCAGGGTCGGCTTCCACCAGCGACAGGATCTGCGGGTCGGCGATGAAACCGCACTTGATCACCTCGGCCATCCCGGCCACCAGGTCGGCGTGCGGCAGGGTGGCCAGAAGCGACAGGTCGGCGATCACCGCGGCCGGTTCGTGGAAGGCGCCGACGAGGTTCTTGCCCTCGGGGGTGTTGATGCCGGTCTTGCCGCCGACCGCCGCGTCGACCATGCCGAGCAGCGTCGTCGGCACCTGCACCACCGGCACGCCGCGCAGCCAGCCCGCGGCGACGAAACCACCCAGGTCCGTCGTGGCCCCACCCCCGAGCGCCACCACCACGTCGGTGCGGGTGAAGCCGGCCTGGCCGAGCACCGACCACAACCGGCCGCACTCCCCCAACGTCTTGGCCGCCTCGGCGTCCGGCAGGGCCTCGACCACAACCGCCAGACCGCGGGCGCGCAGTGCGTCCGCCACCGAGGACGCGGCCGCAGCCAGCGGCGGCGCGTGCACCAGCAACACCCGCAGTGCCCCCTCAGGCACCGCGGACGGCACCGATGCGAGGGCACCCGGGGCGACCAGCACGTCATACCGCCCGGCGACCGAGATCGTGCTCACGCGAGCGCCTCGATCGCATCGGCGACCTGCTCGGGTGTGCGGCCGGCCGTGTCGACTCGCCAGCGCGCGACGGTTTCGTATGCCGGCCGCCGCTCGTTCATCATCCGGGTCCAGCTGGCGCGCGGATTGACCGCGAGCAGCGGACGCGAGGTGTCGAAGCCGATCCGCCCGGACGCATCGGCGATCGTCACGTCGAGGAACACCACGGGCAGATCGGCCAGCGCCGCGGCCGCCCAGGGTTGCACCGCAGCGCCGCCCCCGAGCGCCACCACTCCCGGGCCGTTCAAGGACGAGCGCACCGCAGCCTCCTCATAACGACGGAAGGCCGCCTCCCCCTCGGCGACGAAAATGTCGCTGATCGACTGCCCCCGGTCGCGCGAGACGACCTCATCGGTGTCGACGAACGGCAGGTCCCACCGCGTCGCCAACAACTGCCCGACGGTCGTCTTGCCCGCACCCGGCGGCCCGATCAGCACCACGCGAGGGCTCACCACGAGCGCATCGTCTCCGGGATCGAGGCGAGATAACCCTGCAGATTGCGCGCGCTCTCGGCCACGCTGTCGCCGCCGAACTTCTCCAGGCAAGCATCGGCCAGGACGAGCGCGACCATCGCTTCGGCCACGACCCCAGCGGCCGGCACCGCGCACACATCCGAACGCTGGTGAATCGCGGTCGCCGCCTCACCGGTCGCGACGTCCACGGTGCGCAGCGCCCGCGGCACGGTCGAGATCGGCTTCATCGCCGCGCGCACGCGCAGGGGCTCGCCGGTCGACATACCGCCCTCGGTGCCGCCCGCGCGGTTGGACGCCCGGTGGATGACGCCCGCAGTCCGCTCGATCTCGTCGTGCGCGCGCGAGCCACGGCGCGCCGCCGTGCGAAAACCGTCGCCGACCTCGACGCCCTTGATCGCCTGAATCCCCATCAACGCACCGGCCAGCCGCGCGTCCAGCCGCCGGTCCCAGTGCACATGCGAGCCGAGGCCCGGCGGCACGCCATACGCGAGCACCTCGACGACGCCGCCGAGGGTGTCGCCGTCCTTCTTGGCCGCGTCGATCGCGGCGACCATCGCCGCCGAACCATCCGCGTCGAGGGTGCGCACCGGGTCCGCGTCGAGCGCCGCGACGTCGTCCGCGCCGGGCAGCGCAGTCTCGTCGGCCACCCCCGCCTCACCGATCGCGACCGTGTGCGAGACCAGCCGGATCCCGAAGGCCTGATCGAGGTATGCCGATGCCACCGCTCCCAGCGCGACGCGCGCGGCCGTCTCGCGGGCCGAAGCACGTTCGAGCACAGGGCGCGCCTCGTCGAAGCCGTATTTCTGCATCCCGACCAGGTCGGCGTGGCCTGGTCGCGGACGAGTGAGCGGACGGTTGCGGGCGAGTTCCTGGGGCGCGCCGATGTCGGATGCCGCGGCCAAGGAGTCCTCCGACACCGGGTCGGGGCCCATCACGGCCTCCCATTTCGGCCACTCGGTGTTGGCGATGGCGATGGCGACCGGCGAGCCGATCGTCACGCCGTGCCGGACACCGCCGACGAAAGACACCTCGTCGCGTTCGAACTTCATCCGGGCGCCGCGGCCATAACCCAGGCGGCGGCGGGCCAGGGCGTCGGCCACCTCGGCGCTCGTCACGCGCACCCCGGCCGGCAGCCCTTCGAGGATGGCGGTCAGTGACGGTCCGTGCGACTCACCCGCGGTCAACCAACGCAGCATGCGGGGCATCTTTCCATGTCGGGCCGGCGGTCAGCGCAGCCGTCCAGAGGGTGAGGGGCGGTCGCTATAGCCGCCGGATTCCTCTACTACGGGTGTCGTGGGGGCGGCCTCGGAGGCGCGATCGCTATAGCGACCGGATTCCTCTACTACGGGTGTAGGGAGGTCGCGCCCAAGGCCGCACGCCCGGCCTGCTGCATCGCCTCGACCGGCGGCTCCAGCCCGGTCATCAGCCGCACCTGTTCCGCCCCCTGGTGCACCAGCATCTCCAGCCCGGAGACCACCCGAGCACCGAGTTCCTCGCCCGCGGAGGCGAGCGGGGTCGGCCACCCGGCATACACCGCGTCCATCCAGACCGCACCGTCAGGGACCGAGCCCGCCGCCGCGGCGAAACCGTCGGCCGCACCCGCGGGCAGGGTGCTCAGCACCAGCGGGATCTGCGCCGCGAGACCGGCGGCCTCTTCGAAGGATGCTTCGGCCACCGTCATCCCGTGATCCCGGGCCTGGGCCAGCGTCGATTCGCGCGCCGCGTTGCGCACCCCGAGCACCACGGTGCTCACCCCCAGGTCGGCGAGCGCCGCCAGCGCCGATCGGGCCGTCGCGCCCGAGCCGAGCACGATAGCCCGCTCGGTGCCGGCCACACCCGCCTCGGCGAGCGCGGTGCGGATGCCGTGCACGTCGGTGTTCTCACCACGCCAGCCCTCCGGGGTCCGCAGCAGGGTGTTGACCGCGCCGGTGCGCAGCGCCACCGCACTCGAGCCGGAGGCAACGAGCAGCGCCTCTTCCTTGAGCGGCATGGTCAGGGACAGTCCGCGCCACGACGGCCCCAGCCCGCCGATGAAGTCCGCCAGCCCGGGAGCGTCGACCTCGTAGGCGTCATACCGCCAGTCGGTGAGCCCGAGCGCGGCATACGCGGCCCGGTGCAACACCGGCGAGAGCGAGTGCGCGACCGGCTTGCCGAGCACCGCGGCCCGGTGGATCAGCACTTGCCCGGGTGCGACTGACACCACGCGGTGTACTTCGCGGTGTTCTTCTGCTGGTCGGCGAGGTTGGTCGCAAACAAGGTCTCACCGGTCTGCGGGTTGACCGTGACGAAGTACAGCCAGGGCCCCGGCGTCGGCTTGAGCGCGGCCTTCATCGCCGACACGCCCGGGTTGTTGATCGGCCCCGGCGGCAGCCCCGGGTGCAGATAGGTGTTGTAGATGCTGGGGAACTTCGTCTCCTGCGTGGTGACCTGCAGCGTGCCGCGCTTCTGCTCGGCGTAGTGGATGGTCGAGTCCATCTGCAGGAAGCCGTTGGTCTCCGGGTTCGGCTTCATCCGGTTGACGACCACTTGGGCGATTCGCGGCTCGTCGGTGCTCGCACCGGACTCGGCCTGCACGATCGAGGCGATCGTCAGCACCTTCTTGACGTCCCCATCCGGTATGCCGAGCGCCTTCCGCTGCTTGGCGCCCTCGGCGACCATGGTCTTCAGCTGGTTCTGCGCCGACATGCCCTTGGGGAAGTCGTAGGTGGAGGGGAACAGATAGCCCTCCATATTGCCGCCGGCCGCGGACGGCAGGCCGAGGGTGGCGGGCTGCACCTTCTTGTAGTCGGCCAGCGGGGTGCCGGTCTTCTTGGCGAGGATCGCGAAGATCTCGTTCTTCCACAGACCCTCGGGGATCGTGACGCCGCCGGCGAGCTTGGTGCCCGGCTCGAGCATGAGCGACAACGCCGAGGAGGCGCTCATCTGCTGCCGCATCTTGTAGGTGCCGGGCTGGATCTTGGCGAAATCGGGGTTGCTCGCCGCGACCGCCGCGAAGGTGTCGGCGGACTTGATGACCCCGGCCTTCTCCAGCGTTCGGCCGATGGCATAGCCGCTGTCACCGCTGTTGACGATGACCTCGATCGACCCGCTGCCGCTGCCGCTGTAGTCGCCGCCGGCGGCCTTCTGGGTGCCGAACGACGGCAGCAGCCCGTCACCCAGATGCCGCAGCGCCAGGCCGATGCCGGCGAGCACCACCACGAGAGCGACGAGCATCACCGCACACCCACGGCGCCGCTTGACCGCCTCGGAGGTGGGTGGCCGGGAGGGCTCGGTGCGGCGACGGGAGGAGCGGGTGGGCCGTGGGCCGCCGCCGGGCAGGGCCACCCGCTCCGGCGGGGAACCTTCCGGGCGCGCCTGGGGGGACCGCCCGTCGCCGTCTCCAAAGATGGAGTCGGTCAGACCGGAGTCGTTCATGCACCTCGCCCTTCGCGTCGACGATGCCGCGGTTTGCGTCCCCCCACCACGAGCCCGGCTGGCCGTCCTGTCGACCGCTCCTGGTCCAGAGCAGCCTGCAAGATCATGACAGCAGACTGTTGATCGATCACGGACCGCGTCTGCCGTGTCGTGCGACCCGCCTCTCGCATCGCCCGGTGGGCGTCCACGGTGGTGAGCCGTTCATCCACCAACCGTATGCCGAGTGCGGGCGCCTGCCGCTGCAATCGTGCCGCCCAGTCGCGGGCGGCAGCGGCCGCGGCTCCTTCGCTGCCGTCGAGCGAGCGCGGCAGGCCCACGACCACCTCGACGGCTGCGATTTCTGCGGCGAGCGCCGCCACGGCACGCACATCGGCGTCCCCACTCGCGTCGCGGGTGAAGGTGTCGTGCGGCGTGGCGATCAGGCCGTCCGGGTCGGACCGGGCGACGCCGACTCGCACCGAGCCCACGTCGATCCCGATCCGCACCCCAGGCCTCATCGGGCCGCCAGCGCCTGTTCGATCTCGCGCAGCGCCGCGCCGACCTTGGTCGGGTCCTGGCCGCCGCCCTGAGCGAGGTCGGGCTTGCCGCCGCCACCGCCGCCGAGAGCCGAGGCCGCCACCTTGACCAGGTCGCCGGCCCGCACGCCCTGGTCGCGAGCACCGCTGTTGGTGGCCACGACCACGACCGGCCGGCCACCACCGGTGCCGGTCACCGCCACGACCGCGGGTGCGCCGTCGCCGAGGTCTTCGCGCAGCTTGAGCACCAGCGAGCGCACGTCGTCGCCGCCGATCTCACCCGCGTCATGCGCGACGAGGCGCACACCATGCACGTCCTTGGCGTTCTGCGCGAGGTCGGCGGTCTGAGCGAGCACCTGCTGCTGGCGCAGCTTGGTGATCTCCCGCTCGGCGTCCTTGACCCGCTGCAGCAGGTCGCTGACCCGCTCGGGCAACTCGCCGGGAGCGACCTTGACCATCGAGGACAGTTCGGCGACGAGCGCGCGCTCCTTGGCCAGATAGCGCAGGGCGTCCATGCCGACGAAGGCCTCGACCCGGCGCACGCCGGAGCCGACCGACGACTCGCCCGTGAGAGTGAGCGCGCCGATCTGGGAGGAATGTTGCACGTGGGTGCCACCGCACAGCTCACGCGACCACGGGCCACCGATCTCGACGACGCGGACCTGCTCGTCGTAGGTCTCGCCGAACAGCGCGAGGGCTCCCCACTCGCGCGCCTCGGGCAGTGTCATGAACTGCGCAGACACCGGAAGGTCTTGTCGCACAGCGAGATTCGCGACTTCCTCGATCTCCGAGCGGGTCGCCGCGGACAGCGCGGAGTTCCACGCGAAGTCCAGGCGCAGATAGCCAGGCTTGTTGTAGGAGCCGGACTGCAGCGCCGAGGGGCCGAGCACCTGGCGCAGCGCCGCGTGCACGACGTGCGTGCCGGAGTGCGCCTGGCAGGCCGACACCCGCCATTCGGGATCGACCTTGGCCTCGACCGCGTCGCCGACCTGGACGCCCTGCTCGCCGGCGATAACGGTGTGCACGACCAGGCCCTTCACCGGGCGCTGGACGTCCTGCACCGTGAGGTCGCCCCGCGGTCCGGTGATGACGCCGGAGTCGGCGATCTGGCCGCCGGACTCGGCATAGAAGGTCGTGCGGTCCAGCACCAGCTGGCCGGTCTGGCCGGGCGCTAACTCCTCGACCCGCTGGCCGTCGACGACCAGGCCTCGCACCGTGGCTTCGGTCGAAAGCCCTTGGTAGGCAAGCCAATCGGTCGCACCGAGCTCGCGCAGTTCGCGCCAGACCTCGGTGCCCGCGTGGCCGCTCTTCTTCGCCTTCGCGTCGGCCTTGGCGCGCTCCCGCTGCTCGGTCATCAACCGGCGGAAGCCCTGCTCGTCGACCTCGACGCCCTGCTCGGCCGCCATCTCCAGGGTCAGGTCGATCGGGAAGCCGTAGGTGTCGTGCAGCGCGAAGGCCCGCTCCCCCGGCAGCCGCGCCGTGGTTGAGCCGGTGGACGCGGCGGTCTGCTTGGCCTTGGTCACCGCGGTGTCGAGGATCTGGGTGCCCTGCACCAGGGTGCGCCGGAAGGCCTCCTCCTCGCCATACGCGATCTGGCTGATCCGCGCGAAGTCGGTCTCCAGCTCGGGGTAGGACGCCTTCATCCGCTCCATACTCACCGGCAGCAGTTGCGGCAGCGCCGGCTCGGTGTAGCCGAGCAGCCGCATCGCCCGCACCGCGCGGCGCAGCATCCGGCGCAGCACGTAACCGCGGCCCTCGTTGCCCGGGGTGACCCCGTCGCCGATGAGCATCAGCGAGGAGCGCACGTGGTCGGCGACGACCCGCAGGTGCACGTCGTCGGGGTGGCTGTGCGCGGCGTCGTGCTGGGAGTGCGCGCCATACTGCTTGCCGGTGAGTTCGGCCGCCCGATCGAGCACCGGGAAGACCTCGTCGATCTCGTAGAGGTTGTCGACGCCCTGCAGCAGGGTCGCCATCCGCTCCAGGCCCATGCCAGTGTCGATATTGCGGGTCGGCAGCGGGCCGGCGATGTCGAAATCAGCCTTGCTGCGCACCGCGGACAGGTCGTCCTGCATGAACACGAGGTTCCAGAACTCCATGTAGCGGTCCTCGTCGACCGCGGGGCCGCCCTCGGCGCCATACTCCGGGCCGCGGTCGTAGAACAACTCCGAGCACGGGCCGCCGGGGCCGGGCACGCCCATGTGCCAGTAGTTGTCGTTGCGGTCGCGTCGGGTGATCCGCTGCTCCGGTATGCCGATCTGGTCGCGCCAGATCGCGAACGCCTCGTCGTCGTCCTGGAAGACCGTTGGCCAGATCCGTTCGGGGTCGAGGCCGTAGCCGCCCTCGGACTGCGGCGTGGTGACCAGGCCCCAGGCGAGTTCGATAGCGCGCTGCTTGAAGTAGTCGCCGAAGCTGAAGTTGCCGTTCATCTGGAAGAACGTGCCGTGCCGGGAGGTCTTGCCGACCTCCTCGATGTCGCCGGTGCGCACGCACTTCTGCACGCTGGTGGCGCGCGGCCACGGCGGGGTCTGCTGGCCCAGCATGTAGGGCTTCATCGGCACCATGCCGGCGTTGACGAACAGCAGGTTGGGGTCGTCGTAGATCAGGGGTGCACTCGGGACGACGTGATGGTCGCGGGACTCGAAGTACGCAAGCCAACGGCGCCGGATCTCGGCGGTTTCCATGGGATTCCTCTATCGGATGCTGAAGGGGCGGAGCAGGACGGCGCGCGGCACACGGGCGGCATACGACGGCGTGAGCGCGCGGGAACGGGGCCGGTGCGGCCCTAGGTAGCTCGCGCTCCGTGGACCGGCGCCGACCCCGCTCGGGTCACGCTCGTGGGCGTCCGACTGGTCTTCACCCGTCGAACTTTACCGGGCTGGCGACCCGGTCACTCACCGCACCGAGAATCGCCGGTTGAGCGCAGGCGAGCTCGCGAGCCAACCACCGCCCGTCGCCGGTTGAGCGCAGGCGAGCTTGCGAGCCGGAGTCGAAACCCGGTTAGGCCGAGGTCTCCTCGACTTCCGCGGTGAGGTTGGTCTTCACCTCGGGGAAGTGACACGCGATGGTGTGCTCGGGCTTGCCCTTCGCCGGCTCCAGCGGCGGCTCCTCCACCGCACAGATCTCCTGCGCCTTCCAGCACCGGGTGCGGAAGCGGCAACCGCTCGGCGGGTCGATCGGGCTCGGCACATCGCCGACCAGCCGGATCCGCTCGTCCGGCACGTGACCACGCACGACATTGATGTCCGGCGCAGCCGACAGCAGCGCCTGGGTGTAGGGATGCTGCGGGGCGCCGTAGATGTCCTCGCGGTCGCCGAGCTCCATCACCTTGCCGAGGTACATCACCGCGACCCGGTCACAGAAGTGCCGGACCACGCCGAGGTCGTGGGCGATGAAGACGAACGCGATGCCGAGCTCACGGCGCAGGTTGGACATCAGGTTCATCACCTGCGCCTGGATCGACACATCCAGCGCGGAGACCGGCTCGTCCGCCACGATCACCTTCGGCTCCACGGCCAGCGCGCGGGCGATGCCGATGCGCTGGCGCTGACCGCCGGAGAACTCGTTCGGGTAGCGGTTGACGTGCTCAGGGTTGAGGCCCACGAGCTCAAGCAGCTCCTGCACCCGCTCCTTGACCTTGTTCTTCGGCACCAGGCCGTGGATCTCCAGCGGCGTGCCGATGATGGTCTGCACGGTGAACCGGGGGTTCAGCGAACCGTAGGGATCCTGGAAGATCAGCTGCAGGTCGCGTCGCAGCGGCCGCAGGTCCTTCTCCTTCATGTGGCTGATGTCTTTGCCCTGGAACTCGATGGTCCCGCTGGTGGGCTCGATCAGCCGGGTGATGAGGCGGCCGGTGGTGGTCTTGCCACACCCCGACTCGCCGACCAGCCCGAGCGTCTCACCCGCCGCGAGGTCGAAGCTCACGCCGTCGACCGCGCGGGTCTGCAAGGTGGTCGGGAACAGCCCGGAGTATTCGCGCACCGGGAAGTGCTTGACCAGGTCCTTGACGATCAGCAGCGGCTCGCGCGAGTTATCCCGGCGCGGGTGCACGACCGGGTCGGTCTGCTTCATCAGGTCGACGGCTTCGCCGTCCGTGGTGCGAATCGGCCCCTTGCCGCCGACGGTGGCCGGGTCGATCGCCGTGCTGCCACCGGCAGCGGTGGTGGTCTCGTCGGTCAAGGCATCACTCCAGGTTCGGCGCGATCTCGGTCGCGAAGATCTCGGCGGGTTCGGCGAGGAAGCACCGCGACAGGCGGCCCTTCTCCCCCGGCACCGGCATGAAGTCGGGCAGCTCGGTCTCGCACTTGTTGCCCGGCACCCGCGACTTGAAGTCGCAGCGCGGGTTGAACGAGCACCCCGAAGGCAGGTTGAGCAGGCTCGGCGGGTTGCCGCGCACCGGGTTCAGCGGTTGCGCCGGGTCGGAGGTGAGCGAGGGCACCGAGCTGAGCAGACCCCAGGAGTAGGGATGCCGCGGGCTGGCCAGCACCTCCTTGGTGGTGCCGTATTCGACGCCGCGGCCGGCATACATCACCAGCACGTGGTCCGAGACCTCCGCGACGACCGCCAGGTCGTGGGTGATCATGATGATCGCCGAACCGAACTCGCGCTGCAGGTCGTTCAGCAGGTCCAGGATCTGAGCCTGCACGGTCACGTCGAGCGCCGTGGTCGGCTCGTCCGCGATCAGCAGCTTCGGGTCGTTCACCAGCCCGAGCGCGATCATCGCGCGCTGGCGCATACCGCCGGAGAATTCGTGCGGGTACTGCTTGGCCCGCCGCTGCGGATTCGGTATGCCGACCCGGTCCAGCATCTCGACCGATCGCTTCATCGCAACGGCTTTGGACACCTTGTGATGGGTGCGGTAGGCCTCGGCGATCTGGGCGCCGATGCGCTTGAAGGGGTGCAGCGAGGACTGCGGATCCTGGAAGATCATCGCCACGGTCTCGCTGCGCAGCTTGCGGAAGGTCTCGTTCGATGCGCCGACCAGCTCCTGGCCGTCGAGCATGATCGAGCCGCTCATCCGCGTGCGCTTCATGTCGTGCAGGCCCATGACGGCCATGCTGGACACGGACTTGCCGGAGCCGGACTCGCCCACGATGGCGAGCGTCTGGCCGAGCTTCACGTCGTAGGTCACGCCGTTGACGGCATTGACCAGGCCGTCCTCAGTCGGGAACTGCACCTGCAGGTCCTTGACCGACAGGACGACGGGGGCGTCGGGATCGAGCGCGGGGCGGCGCGATTGCGCCGCATCGTCGATAACAGACATGCGTTCCTCCCTCAGTTCAGCTTCACGCGCGGGTCGACCAGGCCGTAGAGCAGGTCGACGATCAGGTTGCCCAAGGACACCACAACCGCACCGACCACCACGACCGCGGAGATGACCTGCAGGTCGGACTGGTTGAACGACTGGATGGCCAGCCGGCCCATTCCGTTCAGACCGAAGATCGACTCGGTGAAGACCGCCCCGCTGAGGTCGGCGGCAATGTTGAGGCCCACCAGAGTCAAGAAGGGCGCCATGGTTGCGCGTAACGCGTGATTGATGACCACTTTCCGCTCCGACAGACCCTTGGAGCGTGCGGTGCGCACAAAGTCACCCGACAGTGAGTCGATCATTAGCGCGCGAACATACCGGACGTAAGCGGTGGACTGAATCACGCCGTAGATGAACCACACCCCCAGCAGCCCGGTGGCCCAGGCGACCGGATTGTCGAACGGTGAGGTGTAGTCGGACTGCGGCAGGATCGGATGCAACACCATCAGGTAGAGATAGAAGAGCAGCGCCAGGATGTAATACGGGATCGACGGCACGAACTGACTGATCGCGACGATCAGCCGATCCAGCCAATTGCCTCTGTTGCGCGCGGCGATCACCCCACCCAGCAGGCCGAGAATGCTGTAGACGACCACACCACCGAGCATGATCGACACGGTGACCGGGAAGGCGAGTTTGACCATGTCGGTCGCGGACTGATTCTGGATCCAGGACCAGCCGAGACAGGGCGCGTCGCAGCGATATTTGAAACCGCCGCTGGTGATATCGCGACCGGCAACGATGCCCTTCATGTATTCGCCGTACTGCTGCACCTTCGGACGGTCCAGGCCCATGCTCTTCTCGATCTCGGCGATCCGAGCCGGGCTGCAGTTGGGGCTGGCGCAGATTGCTCCGGCCGGGTCGTTCGGGGCGAGGAAGAAGAGGACGAAGGTCAATGTGACCGCCGCGAAGACCACGCTGATCATCAGCAGGATCCGGCGGATAATGTAGACGAGCACCTGGCTTACTCCTGGTCGGACGTGGGGACCGGCGGGCGCCGCTGGACGGCGCCCGCCGGTGTTGTGCGATGGACTAGCTGATGACTACTCAGCCAACCCAGATCTGCGCCAGGTCCGGCATACCACGGTTCGGGTCGTTCTGGACGTTGTGGACCTGCTTGCCGAACAGGAAGTTCGCCTTGCCGTAGTCCGTGGGGACAGCCGGGAGGAACTTCTCGGCGATCTCCTTGTCGATGGCGCTCCACTTTGCGCCCTGCTGCTCGGCCGGCAGTGCCAGCGCCGCGTTGATCTCGGCGTCGAGGCCCTTATCGGCGAGGAAGCCGACGCTCTGACCGGACTTCTGGACCGCCGTGGTGAACAGCGCCGGATAGACCGAGTCACCCTGCGGCCAGTCGTAGCACCAGCCACGCGGGCCCTGGCCGCTGTTGACCTTGCCGTCGGTCTCCGCGATCCGCTTGCGCAGGTCGGTCTTCGGCACGCCCACGTCCTTGACCTTGAAGCCGGCGGCCTGCAGGCCGGCCTTCTTCGCGGCGTTGGACTGAACGGCGATCGGGTTGTTGTTCGCGTAGTAATACGAGATCTCGAACCCGAGCTTGCCCGCGGCCTGCAGCATCTGCTTGGCCTTGGCCGGGTCACCCTGGCCCTGACCGGTCAAGCCGTTCACCGGCGCGTACTTGGTGAAGCCGGGGACCTGCGGGCCCATGTACGACGTCGCCGGGGCGTAGGTGAGGGAGTTCTCGCCTGCCGCCTTGCGGATCTGGTCGAACGGGTAGGCCACCGCGTAAGCCTTGCGGACCTCGAGGGGCACCTTGCGGGTGTCGAGGTTGGAGTAGCTCACGCACGGGTCCGGGCCGGTCACCAGCTGGCTGGAGTTCTGGCCCTGCACCTGCGACAGCAGCGACGAGTCGACCGAGTCCCAGTTCAGGGTGGTCGCCGAGGTGCCATTGCTCGCGAGGATCGCCCGCTGGGTCGGGATCGCGTCGACACCGAACTTGAAGTCGTACGCGTCGACGTACTGCCGGCGAGCCGGGTCGCTCTTCGGGTCCCAGTTGGGGTTCTTCTTGAGCTTCAGCTCCTGGCCCTTGGTGTACTTGTCGAACATGTACGGACCCTGAGCGAGCGGGTTGGTGCCGTACTTCTCCTTGGTGTCCTTGCCCTCCGGGATCGGGGACACCTGGCTGAACGCGGCGTAGTAGGGCAGCGTCGGCCACTTCTGCTTGAGATGGAAGACGACCGTCTTGTCGTCCGGCGCCGAGGCACCGGCGAATGGCTTGCTCTTGTCCTTGAACGGGCCCTTGTAGGTGTCGCCGTCCTTCAGATAGGTGTTGACATAGGTCGGGCCACCGGCGAGTTCGTCCTGCGCGAACGACCGCTTGACGGCGTAGACGAAGTCGGCGGCCTTGATCGGGCTGCCGTCGGAGTACTTCAACCCGTCCTTCAGCGTGAAGGTCCAGGTCAGGCCGTCCGAGGACACCTTGCCCAGGTCGGTGGCGAGGTCCGGCACCAGCACCGACTTACCGTTCTCGACCTTGTAGGTGGTGAGGCTACGCAGCACCAGCTGGCCGAGGATCGCACCGGTGTCCTGGTAGTAGGACTCGGTCGGGTCGAAGGTCTCCGGCACCGACGAGTAGGCGACGGTCAGCGTGCCGCCCTTCTTCGCGCCCTGGATGTCCGGAGCCGGACCCTTTGCCGACGGGTCGAGGCCAGCGCTCGCTGGGCCCTCAGAACTGCTGCTGCTTCCTGATTTGCCGGCGTTGTTGGGCTTGTTCGAGGAGGGGCTGCCTCCACAGGCGGCCAGCGAGAGTGTGCCCGCGGCAGCCAACGCGACGACCTTCGTCCAGCGCATGGTGTGTCTCCTTATATCTGCTTCCCGGCCAGCACCGGAAAGGGCTCGAGGTGGCGCGACGGGTGCCGCGCCGGGGGTTTATCGGCGAGTGTTCGGGTTGAAGGCGTCGTTGACGGCGTCGCCGAGCAGGGACAGCGCCAAGACGAGGGTGGCGAGGGCGCCGACCGGCACCCACAGGTAGAGCGGATCGGCCTGGAAGTAGTTCTGCGCGTCGGCGACCATGCCACCCCAGGACGGCGTCGGATCCACCAGGCCGACACCGAGATAGGACAGACCGGCTTCCGCAGCGATGAAGCCAGGAATCGCCGTCGTCAGCGAGACCATGATGATGCCGATCAGGTTGGGCAGCATCTCCTTGAAGAGGACGCGGCGGGTCGGCACGCCGAGCGCCCGCGCGGCCTGCACGAACTCGCGCTCACGCATCGCGAGCACCTCACCACGCACCAGGCGAGCGAGGCCGGCCCAGAAGAAGAAGAACAACACGAAGAGCAGCGAGAAGAACCGCACGGTCGAGATCGTGGACTGGCTGATCGTGAACGGGTTGCCGAACCACGACTGCGCGATCGGCACGATGGCGATCGCGAAGAGCAGGAACGGCAGCGACAGCACGAAGTCGATCAGCCACGAGATCACCCGGTCCACCCAGCCGCCGAAGAAACCGGCGAGCATGCCCATCACCAGGCCGATTGCTGTGGAGATCACTGACGCCAGCGTCGCGATCGCAAGTGAGGGACGGGCGCCATAGACGAAGCGGGCGAAGACATCGCGGCCGATGCGCGGCGTCACACCGAGCCAATGCTCGGAGTTCGGGCCGATGGTGGGGAATCCGTCCGTGTCGACCAAATTGGAGTGCTGAGTGCTCGGATCCTGACCCTCGATGCCCGCGAGCACCGGCGCGAGAAGTGCCATCAGCACGAAGAACACGACGATCACCGCACACACCATCGCGACCCGGTCCTTCTTCAGCCGAGCCCAGGCGATCTGGGTGGGCGACTTGCCGGAGGTGTTGTCCTTCTTGCCCCGGCGGCCGCGGCGGGTGCCGGTGGCCGGGGCCCCCGATGAGGCGGAGGACTCGACGATCGCTTCGTCGGCGCTCTGCATCGGGCCAAGGCTCATGGATCCTCCATCGCGACTGTGGTCGGCTTCTTCCCCCAAGCGGACGGTGCGTTCCGGTGTGTGGTCCGGGTCTCACCGAGACGACAACTTGCCACATGGTTCCCAGATGTCCAGCACCCGGACACGTGTTGTCATCTCATCGTTACCTTCGACATCACCGCGTAACCGCACCGCGTCCGTCCCGTGACCGAAGGCCCCCGTCGTCGCACCCCGCGCTTACTCACGAGTACCCATAACACGCTGTGCCACAACGCCGTTCGCCGCCCCTACCCGCTCGAGTTCCCCCTTCTTCGCTGGTTGAGCAAGCGAGCGACGAAGGAGCGAGCGCGTCGAAACCCGGTGGACGGGTTTCGAGGCGGCCTCCTTCGTCGGCCTTCCTCAACCCACGATGGGCAGGGTTTCGAGGCGGCCTCCTTCGTCGGCCTTCCTCAACCCACGAGGGCGGGGTTTCGAGGCGGCCGCCTTCGTTGGCCTTCCTCAACCCACGAAGGGCGGCGACTACTTCCCGCGGATCAGCTTGCGCAGGTTCGCCCAGCGCTCGCGCAGGTTGCCCTCCCAGCCCCGATCGGACGGGTGGTAGTAGTCCGCCTCGCCGGCGAGGACATCAGGCAGGAACTGCTGCGCACCGACACCGCTCGGCTCGTCGTGGGTATAGCGGTAACCCTCACCGTGCCCCAGCCGCTCGGCCCCGGCATACCCGCTCCCCCGCAGATGAACCGGCACCGGACCCACCTTGCCGGCCCGCACGTCCGCGATGGCCGCGTTGATCGCCGCGTAGCTGGCGTTCGACTTCGGGGCGAGGCAGTTGTGGATCACCGCCTGCGCGAGCGTGAGCCGCGCCTCCGGCATACCGATCTGCGCGACGGCGTGCATCGCGGCCACGGCCGTCTGCAGCGCGGTCGGGTCGGCCATGCCGATCTCCTCGCTCGCCGAGATGACGATCCGGCGCGCGATGAACCGTGGGTCCTCCCCCGCCTCCAGCATCCGAGCCAGATAGTGCAGCGCCGCGTCGACATCGCTGCCGCGCATCGACTTGATGAACGCCGACGCCACGTCGTAATGCTGGTCGCCCGTGCGGTCATAGCGCACCGCCGCGCTCGCCATCGCCTGCTCGACATCCTCGAGCGTGATCGGTGTCGGGGCCTGTCCCGTATGCCGGTCAAGCGCAACTCCCGCTGCCGCCTCCAGGGTCGTGAGCGCCCGCCGGGCATCGCCGCCCGCCATCCGCACCAGGTGAAAGGCAGCATCGTCAGCGAGGGTGAACTGGCCGTCCAGCCCGCGCTCATCGGTGACGGCCGCCGCGACCAACTCGCGAATGTCGTTGTCCCCCAATGACTTCAGCGTGATCAAGACCGAGCGTGACATCAGCGGCGCGATCACCGAGAAGGACGGATTCTCGGTGGTGGCGGCCACGAGCACGACCAGCCGGTTCTCCACACCGGGCAGCAGCGCGTCCTGTTGCGCCTTGCTGAACCGGTGGATCTCGTCGAGGAAGAGCACGGTCTGCCGGCCGTAGAGACTGCGGTCGCGGGTCGCCTGATCCATCACCGCGCGCACATCCTTGACGCCGGCGTTGATCGCCGAGAGTTCGACGAACCGCCGGTCGGTCGCACCGGCGACGAGATGCGCGAGCGTCGTCTTGCCCGTGCCCGGAGGACCCCACAGAATCGCCGAGATCGGTCCGGCGCTGCCCTGCGCGCCCTCGACCAGCCGGCGCAGCGGGCTCCCCGGCTTGAGGATGTCGCCCTGCCCGCGCACCTCCTCCAGCGTGCGCGGTCGCATCCGGACCGCGAGCGGCGGCGTGCTCGCCGCGGACTCGCCCGAATCGGAGGCGGTGAACAGGTCGTCGGACATCGCTGCCACGCTAGTCGTATGACGAGTGGTCCGGTCACGCTGGATGCGCAGCAACTGCGGGCGCGGGTGGGCGATCACCCGTTCGTGCGCTGGGAGATCGCACCGGACTTGTTGCGCGAAGCGTGGGCCTGGGGCGAGGCGACCGCGTTCCTGCGCCAGCGGCACTTCAACCGCCGGATCGGGATGAACGTCCTCGGCCCGCTCGGCGACGTCGACCGGTTGCTCGGGCTGCTGGCTCAGCGTGGCCTGCCCAGCGAGGTCAGCTCGCTCAGCGTCGAGCGCGGTGCGCTGGCGGCGGCCGAGCGACATTTCGACCTGCTGCCCGGTGGCGACTGGGACTGGATGTGGACCACCACCCTGCCCCCGGTGCTCCCTGGCGAGGCGCTGCTCGTGCCGCTGAACGACTCCGCCGATGCGCGAGACATCTTGGCGCTCAACGAGATCGGCAATCCGACCGCCGAGTCGCGACCGGGTGAGGGTGTCACCGAAGCATGGGTCGGCGTGCGCGAGGACGGGCGGCTGCTCGGGGCTGCGGCGATGCACCGCACCGGTGCGGGTGCACCACATCTGGTCGGCATCGTCGTGCATCCCGATGCGCGCGGCCGAGGTCTCGGCGCCGCCATGACCGCATCGCTCACGCGTCGTGCGGTTGAGTCCGATGGGGTGTGCACGCTCGGCATGTACGCCCACAACGACGTCGCCCGCCGCCTCTACCACGGCCTCGGCTACACCACCGCGGTCGAGTGGGCCTCCCGCAGCCTCTCCCCGAAACGTCAGTAGTTCTCCGCGAAGCGTCAGTAATGCCTCGCGAAACGTCACTAGATCTCCGCGAAACGTCACCAGATTCTCGCGAAACGTCACTAGTTCCTCGCGAGACGTCAACACCACCCACCCGAAGGACGGAAACGATGAGCGAATTCGACGACGCAACCACCCTGGTGAGCGCCGAATCCGACGGTGGCACAGCGCGATTCACCGCCACGATCGATGACCGCTGGCGCATCGGCGAGGCGGTCAACGGCGGTCTGGTGATGTCGCTGCTTGCCAAGGCGGCCACCTCGCACCCGCAGCTGTCCGCGCTGCCGGACGCGGTCAGCCTGGCCGCGGTCTTCTCCGCACCCACTGCGCCGGGACCCGCCGAGGTGACGGTGCAGATCGTCCGGGCGGGGCGCCGGTTCGGATCCGTCGCCGCAACGCTGTCCCAGGACGGCGCCGAGCGTGCTCGCGCGCTCGTCACGGTCGGAGACCTCAGCGTGTCGACGACCGACCCGGTGGTCATCGAGCCGCCGATCGAGCTGCCCGATCCGGACGACTGCCTGCGCACGAGCGAGGCCCCCGTGCTCACGCATTCGACGCTGCTGCAACGGATTAGCCTCGCGCTCGACCCGACCACCACCACCTGGGCCGAGGGCAAACCCGCCGGCCGCGGCGAGATGCGCGGCTGGTTCGAGTTCACCGACGGCCGCGAGCCGGATGCCCTCAGCCTGCTGTTGGTGCTGGACGCCATGCCCCCAACCGCCTTCGACCTCGGCATCATGGGCTGGGTGCCGACCGTCGAGTTCACCGGCCACGTGCTGCGCCGACCCACACCCGGCCCCCTGCGGGTGCGCACGCACACGCCATACGCCGCCGGCGGCACGCAGATCGAGGACGCCCAGATCTGGGACAGCAGCGGAGCCCTCGTCGCGGTGGCCCGCCAACTCGCGACCTACCGACCACCGCAGGACTGAACCCACTCGGCATACGGTCGAGACAACACCGACGCAACGCCCAGGAGGAACGATGAACGAGCAGAACGCACCCGTCGTGATCGTCGGCGGTGGCCTGGCCGCCGCGACCGCCGTCAGCTCCCTGCGCGATGAGGGGTATGCCGGGCCGATCGTGGTCTTCGCCGCCGAGGATCACCTCCCCTACGAGCGGCCGCCGTTGTCCAAGGGTTACCTTCTCGGCAACGACGAGCTCGACGCGGTCTATCCCAAGGACGAGCAGTGGTATCGCGACAACGACGTCGAGGTGCGCACGGGCACGCGCGTCACCGCGATCGACCCCGAGGCGCACACGGTGACCGCCGACGGCAAGGAGGAGGCCTACAGCGCGCTGGTGCTGGCGACCGGGTCGCAACCGCGTGCGTTCGGGCTCGCCGATGACGCCGGCGGGCCGGTGCACTACCTGCGCACCATCGAGGACTCCCAAGCACTGCGCACGCTCTTCACCAAGGGCGCAACCATCGGGTTCATCGGGGCCGGCTGGATCGGGCTGGAGACCGCGGCCGCCGCGCGCAATGCCGGGGCTGAAGCGATCGTCTGGGACACGGTGCCGGTGCCGCTCGCGCGGATCGTCGGCGAGGAGGTCGGTGAGCTGTTCGCCCAGTTGCACCGCGAGCACGGCGTCGACCTGCGGCTTAACTCCACAATCACCGGCATCCGGCGCGACGGCGACCAACTCGTCGTCGAGACGGCGGACGGGTCGACCAGCGTGGATGCGTTGGTCGTCGGTGTCGGGGTGACGCCAGACGTTGCGCTGGCTGAGGCGGCCGGCATCGCGACCGACAACGGCGTGCTCGTCGACGAACACCTGCGCACCTCGGCTGCCGATGTTTACGCCGTCGGTGACATCGCGAATGTCGACCACCCCACCTTGCACCGCCGGGTGCGCGTCGAGCACTGGGACACCGCGATCAAACACGGTGAAACCGTGGCGAAGAACATCGCGCGCGGTGATGCCGTGGCCGATGACCTGCCGTATTTCTTCACCGACCAGTACCAGCTCGGCATGGAGTATGTCGGCGACCCCGGCCCCGAGGGTTTCGACCGGGTCGTGATCACCGGCGACAAGGAGGGGCCGGTGGGTGACCGGGTGTTCCGGGCGTTCTGGTTGCGCGGTGACCTGGTGGTGGCGGCGATGCATGTGAACGACTGGGATGCCATCGACCGGTTGCGCGAACTCGTCGGCACCCGCGTCAGCGACGCCGACCTCGAGCGCTAACCCGCGAAACGTCACCAGTTCCTCGCGAAACGTCACCAGTTCCTCGCGAAACGTCACTAGTGCCTCGCGAAGCGTCACCAGTTCCTCGCGAAGCGTCACAAATGCCTCGCGAAACGTCACAAATGCCTCGCGAAGCGTCACCAATACCTCGCGAAACGTCACTCGGCGCCGAGCGGGCAGTTGTCGCCGCGCGAGCGGGTGGTTGTCGTCAGCCGGGATAGCAGGCGGCGATGCGATCGAGCGTTTCGCGGACCCCGCCCTCGCCATGCCGGATCCGATGGCCGACGCCCTCGACCCCAGCCCGCGCGGCAAACCACCGCGCCCGGTCGGCGAGGGCGAGGTCGCCGCCATACGCCGACAGCGCCGCCTGGAACGCCCGCTCGCCGAAGTCGAAGAGCACGAGCGCGAAGTCGCGGGCCGGGTCATCCGCGGCCGCATCGCTCCAGTCGATGACCCCGGACAGCTCGCCGGATTCGCCGACGAAGAGGTGATCCTCGCCGAGATCGTTGTGCACCAGCACCGGCGGGACAGGCGCAGGCAGTGGCCGCGCGAGCACACTGTCGATCAGGGCGCGATCGGCCGGCGCCAGAGGCAGGTCGGCAACCGAGGCCGCCGCCCGCGCGTGACCCACCCGGGCCGACCACGTCGACAGATCCACCGGTATGGCGGTCACGGGCACGTCGTGCAGGTGGCGCAGGAAACGCCCCACCGAAGCTCCAAACACCTCCGGGTCGAGGGTCGGCACGGTGGCCGCGACCGCACCGGTGACCAGCGGTCCGATGGTGACCCCGGCAGGTGGGTCGGCCCATGTCACTGACGGGATCGTGACCCCGGCATACGATGGAATTGCGTTGAGCAGCAAGCGATCTCGCGTGACAGCCGCGGCCCGGGCAGACGGGGTGACCAACAGCGAGACTCGCATGAGCAGGTCGTCGCCGAGGGCGTAGCCGACGTTGTCCCAGCCCGCACCGAGACGGCGCAGCGGCAGCCCGGCATACCGGTCGGGCAGCAGCCCGCGCGGGTCGGTCGGCTCGGGGCGCCGCGACGAGGGATCAGGCAGGAGAGTTACCCGAGGGCAGGTCGGCGCTGGTGTTCGGGGCGTCCGTCGTGATGTTTTCTGTCGCGCCTCTTCCCCTCACTGCGTTCGTGTCCTCGTTCGGGTCGGCGCTCACGACGCGGGGCTTGGCGTCCACCCCTGCCTCCTTGCGCTGCTCCGGCGTGATCGGGGCGGGCGCGGCGGTCAGCGGGTCGTAGCCACCACCGGACTTCGGGAAGGCGATGACCTCGCGGATCGAGTCGGTGCCGGCGAGCAGCGCGACGATGCGGTCCCAGCCGAAGGCGATGCCGCCGTGCGGCGGGGCGCCGAACTGGAAGGCGTCGAGCAGGAAGCCGAACTTCTCCTGGGCGTCCTCCGGGGACAGGCCCATCACCGAAAAGACGCGCTCCTGGATGTCGCGGCGGTGGATGCGGATCGAGCCGCCGCCGATCTCGTTGCCATTGCAGACCATGTCGTAGGCATAGGCGAGCGCCGAGCCGGGGTCGGTGTCGAAGGTGTCGATGAACTCCTTCTTCGGCATGGTGAAGGCGTGGTGCACGGCCGTCCAGGACCCCGACCCGACCGCCACGTCACCGGAGGCGACCGCGTCGGCGGCCGGCTCGAAGAGCGGCGCGTCGAGCACCCAAAGGAAGGACCAGGCGGAGGTGTCGATCAGGTCGCAGCGACGGCCGATCTCGAGCCGGGCGGCACCGAGCAGCGCACGCGACGGCTTGGTCTCGCCGGCGGCGAAGAAGATGCAGTCGCCGGGCTTGGCGCCGACGTGCGAGGGCAGCGCGGCCTTCTCGGCGTCGGAGAGGTTCTTGGCGACCGGGCCGGTGAGCTCGCCGTCGTCCTGCACCAGCACATAGGCCAGCCCCTTGGCGCCGCGCTGCTTGGCCCACTCCTGCCAGGCGTCGAGCTGGCGACGTGGCTGCGACGCTCCGCCGGGCATCACCACGGCACCGACATACGGCGCCTGGAAAACCCGGAAAGTGGTGTCCGAGAACAGATCCGTGCACTCGACGAGTTCGTTGCCGAAGCGCAGGTCGGGCTTGTCCGAGCCGTATTTCGCCATCGCCTCGGCATAGGTCATCCGCGGGAACGGCGTCGGCAGCTCGACTCCGATGACTCGCCACAGCGCCACCGCAATCGCCTCGCCGAGCTCGAGGATGTCCTCCTGCTCCACGAAGCTCATCTCGATGTCGAGCTGGGTGAACTCCGGCTGCCGGTCGGCGCGGAAGTCTTCATCGCGATAGCAGCGCGCGATCTGGTAGTAGCGCTCCATCCCCGCGACCATGAGCAGCTGCTTGAACAGCTGCGGGCTCTGCGGCAGGGCGTACCACGAGCCGGGCGACAGCCGCGCGGGCACCAGGAAGTCGCGGGCGCCTTCGGGCGTCGAGCGGGTCAGCGTCGGGGTCTCGATCTCGACGAAGTCACGGTCGGCCAGAACGGAGCGGGCAGCGGCATTCACCTTGCTGCGCAAGCGAATTGCGTCACCCTGGGCCGGACGGCGCAGGTCGAGATAGCGGTACTTCAGCCGCGCTTCCTCACCCACGGTCACCCGCTCGTCGATCTGGAAGGGCAGCGCCGCCGAGGGCGACAGCACCTCGATCCGGTCGGCGACGACGTCGACCTCACCGGTCGGCAGGTCGCGGTTGACGTCCTTGGGGTCGCGCGGCTGCACGGTGCCGGTCACCTGCACGCAGTATTCGTTGCGCAGGTCGTGCGCTCCCCCGGTCAGCACCTCGTCGCGCGCCACGACCTGCACGATCCCGCTCGCGTCGCGCAGGTCCAGGAAGGCCACGCCACCGTGATCACGACGGCGGCCGATCCAGCCGGTGAGGGTGACGGTGGTGCCGGCGTCGGACGCACGCAGCGTCCCGGCCTGGTGGGTGCGAAGCACGTGGATTTCCTTCGAATCAGCGGGTATGGCGGTCTGGTCGCCCGACCGTGCAGTCTACGGGGGTTCCGCGGTCGCCTGATGCGGCACCTGCAGACCCCAACCTCACTTGCATGCCGAAACCCCACTTGCATGCCGTGATCACCGCATGCAAGTGGGTGCGTGGCATGCAAGTGGAGCCCCAGGCATGCGAGTGGCCGGACCGCCCGCAGGCGCCCGGCCGCTATTTCGCGCGAGCGAGAGCCGCGAGCGCCTCGGCCTTGGTCGGCGGCGGGGTGCCCGGGTCCATGTCGGCGAAGTTGGCCACCGCCGCCTCGTAGCTCATCCCGGCCTTCATCGCCTGCACCACCGCCGACGCGAGCACCGGGTCGGTGATCGGCCGGCCGTCGCTGTACTGCGACGCGCTACTCGAGCCACCGAATAACTGCCCGACGCCCTCGGTGGAGTCGCCGCCCTGCAGCGCGCCATACCCGATGAGACAGGCGACCAACGCGCCGACGCCCGCCGCCTCCCTGGTGACCTTGTTCATCGTGACTCCCCCGATCGAGCGATCCGCGAGGCGGATCGTGAGACGAAATGTAGACCCCCGCGACCGCCCGGGGAAGGACCGTCAGGCGTTCTCCTTGCGGAAGACGCTGGTGGCCCACCACATGCCGAGGACGAAGAGCACGACCGACCACCCCAGACCCCAGGCGATATTGCTCGAGCCGAGCTCGCCGCCGAAGGTGTCGCGGACGCCGCTCACGATCCACGCTGGTCCCTACGACTTCCGGGGCGAACCTGGCAGTTGGCGACCGCGGGACGACGACCCGGGCTGGCAGATGGCGCACGACCGGCGCCGCTACCGCGCGTTGATCGACGGCGACTAAAGCGCAGACGCGACCGGCCCGGCATACCAGCCGCCCACTACCCTGGCGGCGTGTCCAAGGTTTTGAACTCCCTGCCCGTCGGCGAGCGCGTCGGCATCGCCTTCTCCGGAGGTCTCGACACCTCCTGCGCGGTCGCCTGGATGCGCGAGAACGGCGCCATCCCCTGCACCTACACCGCCGACCTCGGCCAGTATGACGAGCCGGACATCGACGGCGTCCCGGGTCGCGCGACGCAGTATGGCGCCGAACTCGCCCGCCTGGTCGACTGCAAGCGGCTGCTGGTCGAGGAGGGGCTGGCCGCGGTCGCGTGCGGCGCCTTCCACATCCGCAGCGCGGGCCGCACCTACTTCAACACCACTCCCCTGGGCCGCGCAGTGACCGGCACGCTGCTGGTGCGCGCGATGGCCGACGACGCGGTGTCCATCTGGGGCGACGGGTCGACCTTCAAGGGCAATGACATCGAGCGGTTCTACCGCTACGGCCTGCTCGCCTACCCGCAGCTGCGCATCTACAAGCCATGGCTGGACGACGCCTTCGTCACCCAGCTCGGCGGCCGCAAGGAAATGTCGGAATGGCTTGTGGCACATAACTTTCCGTACCGCGACAGCACCGAGAAGGCCTACTCCACCGACGCCAACATCCTCGGCGCGACGCACGAGGCCAAGCGCCTGGAGCACCTCGACACCTCGATGGAGATCGTCGAGCCGATTATGGGCGTGGCGTTCTGGGACGAGGGCGTCGCGATCCCGACCGAGGACGTCACCATCGGTTTCGAGCGCGGCCGCCCGGTCACGATCAACGGGCAGTCGTATGACGATGTGGTCGCCCTCATGCACGAGGCCAACACCATCGGTGGCCGGCACGGCCTGGGCATGTCGGACCAGATCGAGAACCGCATCATCGAGGCCAAGTCGCGCGGCATCTACGAGGCGCCGGGTATGGCGCTGCTGTTCATCGCCTACGAGCGGCTGGTCGCCGCGATCCACAACGAGGACACCGTCGCGGCCTATCACAACGACGGCCGGCGCCTCGGCCGGTTGCTCTACGAAGGTCGCTGGTTCGACCCGCAGTCGTTGATGCTGCGCGAGGGTTTGCTGCGCTGGGTCGCGTCGGCGGTCACCGGCGAGGTCACGCTGCGGCTGCGCCGTGGCGAGGACTACTCCATCCTCGACACCACCGGGCCGGCGTTCAGCTATCACCCGGACAAGCTGTCGATGGAACGCACCGAGGACGCCGCCTTCGGCCCGACCGACCGCATCGGGCAGCTCACCATGCGCAACCTCGACATCGCCGACACCCGCTCCAAGCTCGAGCTGTATGCCGAGCAGGGCTCGCTCCCAGCCCGCGAGAGCGAGCTGGTCGGTGAGCTGGAATCCGGTGGGGCACAAGCGATTTCAAGCAACCCCTCGGCCGACGCCGACGACGACGCCCTCGACCGGGCGGCGTTCGACCTCGGCACCGACTGACCCTGACACCCGCTCCCGGCGTCCCCGTGCGCCTCACAGCCTGAGCACCTCACACCCGTAGTAGAGGAATCCGCTCGCTACAGCCGCCGAATCCCTCTACTACCGTTGTAGAGACGCCGACGCGCACCCACACCCGTAGTAGAGGAATCCGGTCGCTATTGCCGCCGGATTCCCCTACTACCGATGTAGCGACTTCTACATCGGTAGTAGAGGGCAGCGGTTGTTATAGCGACCCTCTCGCCCCTCCGACCACGCCTTGAGGGACCGACGGCGGCCGGAGCGACGGCAGCCGGGGCGACGTGCGCGCGGGCTGATTACGATCGGCGGGTGACTGTTTCCACTGCTGACCTTGTGCTCGGAGCGATGTACTTCGGCACCCGCAACGACGACAAGGAGTCCTTCGCGCTGCTCGACCGCTTCGTCGAGCGGGGCGGACGCACTATCGACACCTCCGATTGCTACGCCTTTTGGGCCAGCGGCACCGGTGCGGGCGGCCAGAGTGAGGCGGTCCTCGGCAGGTGGCTCGCCGCGAACCCCGGCATACGGCAGGAGCTGGTCATCGCGACCAAGGTCGGCATGGAGCCCCAGGTGCCTGGCAAATTCGATGTGCCACAAGGACTTTCGGCACCGGTGATCGAGCGGCAACTGGCGGCGTCGCTGGAGCGGCTCGGCCTGGACCGGGTCGACCTCTATTGGGCGCACGGTGAGGACCGCCGCGTCGATTTGGCCGAGACGGTCGCCGCCATGGGCGCCGCGGTGCGTGCTGGCCAGGTCGATCGCCTCGGCATCTCCAATCACCCCACCTGGCGGGTCGAGCAGGCGCGCGCCCTCGCCCGCGAGCAGGGTGTCGAGCCCTTCACCGCGCTGCAGCTGACCACGTCATACGTGCGACCGCGTCCGGACACCCAGGTGCCGGGCAAGGATCATCGGTTCGGGTTCGTCACCGACGAGACGATCGACTACCTGCAGACCCATCCGGAGCTGGAACTGTGGGCCTATTCCCCGCTCGTGCAGGGCAGTTACGACCGAGCCGACCGGCCGTTCCCGGACGTCTACGACCACCCGGGCACGACGGCTCGGCTCGCCGAACTCTCTTCTGTCGCAAGCGAACTCGGCGCCACCCGCGGCCAGGTCGTGCTCTCCTGGCTGCTGCACTCCACGCCGCAGGCGCGCCCGATCGTCGGAGTGAGCACGCTTGAGCAACTGGACCAGGCATTGGCCGCCGCGGAGCTGCCGCTGAGCGCCGATCACCTCGCCAGGCTGGACGCCGCACACTGACCCGGTGGGCGAGCCCGCACCGTCGTTTGTCAAGGTGGACCCTCCGTCTTTTGTGCTGACAGAGGAGTCCGTATGTCGTCGGCGACCACCTCGCCGAATCGGCAGGGCGCCACGTTCCTGGGTCATCCCCGGGGCCTCGCGACCCTGTTCAATGTCGAGCTGTGGGAGCGCTTCTCGTACTACGGGATGCGCGCGATCCTGCTCTACTACCTGGTCGACACGGTCGCGAATGGTGGTCTGGGAGTTGAGGATTCGCTCGGCCAGGCCGTCGTCACGATCTACGGCGCGGCCGTCTATCTGTTGTCGATCGTCGGCGGCTGGGCGGCCGACCGGCTGATCGGTGCGCGGCGCTGCGTGCTGTATGGCGGGGTCGTCATCATGGCCGGTCATCTGTGCCTCGCCGTGCCCGTGGCGGCCTTCTCCTGGCTGGGCATAGCGTTGGTCGCCCTCGGCACCGGCCTGCTCAAGCCGAACACCGCAACGATGGTCGGCCACCTCTACACCGCGCGCGATCCGCGTCGCGACAGCGGCTTCTCGATCTTCTACATGTCGGTCAACTTCGGTGCCTTCTTCGCGCCCTTCGTCGTGTCCTTCCTGCGCAACCACTGGGGCTATCACGCCGGCTTCACTGCTGCCGCCGTCGGTATGGCGATCGCGCTGGCGCTCTTCGTGGTGGGGCGGCGGTCGGTGGCTCGCGAGAGCGACGTCATACCGAATCCGTTGAAGGACAACGAAAGACGGCGTGTACCCCTGCTGATCGGTGGCTCGATCCTGCTGGTCGTGGCCCTGGTCGGGCTGGCCAGACTATGGCGGTCCAGCCTCCTTGAGGCGTCGATCGACGCCATCTCGTTGTTGAGCGTCATCGCCTCGGTCGGCTATTTCGTGGCGATGTTCCGCAGCCCCAAGGTGACACCTCGCGAGCGCAGCCACCTGCGGGCTTACCTGCCGATGTGGCTGGCGGCGGTGTTCTTCTGGATGATCTTCGAGCAGGCGGCGGGCAAGATGGCTGACTTCGCCGCCAACCGCACCGACCTGTCGCTCGGCGGCCTGCACGTGCAGCCGGAGTGGTTCCAGTCGGTCAACCCGGTGGCGATCGTGCTGCTCGCGCCGGTCATGGCGGCCCTCTGGTCGCGGCGCGCGGGCCGCTTCCCGTCGACGCCGGCGAAGTTCGCGATCGGCGTCGCGCTCGGCGGTCTGTCGTTCGTGGTGTTGTCGGCTGCCAGTGCCCACTATCGCGGTCCGAGCGCACCGGTCTTCGTGCTGGCGGGTGTCTTCCTGATCCAGACGCTGGGCGAGCTGTGCCTGTCACCGGTGGGTCTGTCGGCGACCAGTGCGCTCGCCCCCGTGGCCTTCGGCAGCCAGGCGATGTCGCTGTGGTATCTCTCCTCCGCGACCGGGCAATCCCTTGCGGCACAGCTGATTCGGGCGATGGCGGGATTCTCCGACACGCAGTTCTATTTGACGCTCGGGCTGATGGCGCTCGTCGTCGGCGTGCTGCTCTTCATCGCCGCGCCCTGGGTGAACCGCCACATCGTCGACGCCGAACCCGCCGCCCGTTGACCGCGACACGCCGAAGAACACCCCACCCCCGGCGCGTCCCCGTCGCCCGTTGACCGCGACACGCCGAAGAACACCCCACCCCCGGCGCGTCCCCGTCACCCGTTGACCGCGACACGCCGAAGAACACCCCACCCCCGGCGCGTCCCCGTCGCCCGTTGACCGCGACACGCCGAGGATGAGCTAGCCGAGGAAGGCTCGCAGGCGGTCGAAGGCTTCGTGCAGGTCCTCGGTCGATCCGCAGAAGCTCAGCCGCATAAACCGGTGACCGTCCACCGGGTCGAAGTCGATGCCGGGCGCCAGGGCGACCCCAGTGCGCGCCAGCACCTCGTGGCACCAGCGCTGCGAGTCCGACGTCAGATGCCCGATATCGCACCACGCATAGAACGCGCCGTCCGGCGGCGCGAACGAGGTCACGCCCAGCTCCGGCAGCCGCTCGAGCACGACCTCACGGTTGCGGGCATAGCGCGCCACGTGCAGGTCGAGCTCGGTCCGCGCGTCCGGGCCGAGGGCCGACACGGCGGCCACCTGCGACACCGCCGGCGCACAGATCGCCAGGTTGCCTTGCAACAGGTCGACCGCGCGGGCCAGGCGGGGCGGCAGCAGGTTCCAGCCCACCCGCCAGCCGGTCATCGACCAGTACTTGCTGACCGAGCCCATCACCACGGCGTCCCGCGAAAACTGCCACGCGGTCGCGCACTGCCGGCCGAAGCTCAGCCCGTGATAGATCTCGTCCGACAGCAACAGCACGTCATGCGCGGCGCACCAATCCGCAAGTGCCGCAAGCTCATTCGGATCGATGACCGTGCCGGTCGGATTGGCCGGGCTCGCCACGATCAGCCCGGCCGGACGCTCCGGCAGCGCCTCCAGCTGGGCCACCGACGGCTGAAACCGCGTCTGCGGACCACACTCCAGATCCAGCACTGTGCACCCGAGGGCCTGCAACGTGTTGCGGTATGCCGGATAGCCCGGCCTGGTCATCGCCACGACGTCTCCCGGGTCGAAGGCGGCGAGGCAGATCGTGCTGAAACCACCCGACGATCCCGTGCTGATCACCACCGAGTCCGGGTCGACGTCCACGTCATACCACTCGCCGTAGTGCCGGGCGACGGCCTCACGCAGCGGCCGGATGCCGACCGTCGGCGTATAACCGAGCGTCTGCTCGCGCAGCGCTCGCTCAACCGAGCGCAGCACCACCTGGGGGGCGGCCGTCGACGGCTGACCGACGCACAGCAGCAGCGCATCCCCATGGATCTCCTGCCGCCGGGTCGCCGCCGCGATCAGCTCCATCACGTGGAACGGCGCGACCTGCGAACGCGAGGAGACGTGCATCAGCGGTATGCCGGGTGCACCGGCCACGGGGCATCAGCCGGTCGCAGGTCGCGCCAGTCGCGCGCCCTGGCCGCGGCGGCTGCCAGCAGTGCGGCGATGCCCGGCCCGTTGTGCATCCGCCCGGCGAGCGCGGCGGTCACCGCATCGTCGAGCGGCAACCAGCCGGTCGGCATATCCGACTCTTCCCCGGCGCGCTCGAAATCCGTTGCGACACAAGGCTTGACGTCGCGTGCGAGGTAGTAGCGGATGTTCTCCGAGAGGCCGCCGGGTGAGGTGAACAGATCCACCAGCACGTGCCAGGTGTCGGCCGCGAGGTCGGCTTCTTCGGACAGTTCGCGCGCGGCCGCCGCCTGCGGGTCCTCCCCCGGCACGTCCAGCAGCCCGGCCGGGACCTCCCAGTCATAAGTGCCGACCGGGTGACGGTACTGCTGGATCAGCAGCACCTCCTCCGTCCCGCCGGCGCCACGCATGGCCACGACACCCACCGCACCCGGGTGTTGCACATAGTCCCGCGTCACCTCACCAGCAGCGCCGAGGTCCACCCGGTCGGTGACGACATCCCAAACCCGCCCCTCGAAGGCCGTCGACCGCGACACAACGCGGGCGGGAGCAAAGCGGTCGGCGAGATCCGCTGGGAGCCGGCCGTGCGGCATACCGGACTCGGTCATGCCTTCGAGGTCACGCCGGACTCCTCGTCCGACTCCGCCGGCTTGGGCCGCTCCACCTCGACCAGGCGGGCGGCCTTCTGGGCGTCGATCGCCGCGCCGACCAGCCCGGCGAAGAGCGGGTGGGCCCGGTTGGGCCGCGAGAGGAACTCCGGGTGAGCCTGGGTGGAGACGTAATAGGGGTGCACATCGCGCGGCAGCTCCACGAACTCCACCAGGGTGCCGTCGGGCGAGGTGCCGCAGATCGACAAACCGGCTGCTGCCAGCTGGTCGCGATAGGCATTGTTGACCTCGTAGCGGTGCCGGTGCCGCTCGGCCACCTGGGTCGAGCCGTACGCCGTTGCTACCACTGAATTGTCTTGCAGCACAGCGTCATACGCGCCGAGGCGCATCGTGCCACCGAGGTCGCCGGCGCCTTCGACGAAGGCCTTCTGCTCCTCCATCGTGGCGATCACCGGGTCGGGCGTCTGCGGGTCGAACTCGGTCGAGGAGGCGCCCTCGATGCCGGCGACGTGGCGGGCGAACTCGATCACCATGCACTGCAGGCCGAGGCAGATGCCGAGGGTCGGGACCTGCCGCTCACGCGCCCATTTCAGCGCGCCGACCTTGCCCTCGATCCCGCGCACACCGAAACCACCGGGCACGAGCACGGCGTCGACGCCACCGAGCGCCTTGGCCGCGCCGGCGTCGGTGATGCACTCATCGCTTTGCACCCAGCGGATGCGCACCTTGGCGTCGTGGTGGAAGCCACCGGCACGCATCGCCTCGGTCACCGACAGATAGGCGTCGGGCAGGTCGATGTATTTGCCGACGAGCGCGATCTCGACCTCGTGCTCGGGGTCGTGCACCCGGGCGAGCAGCCCGTCCCAACTGGACCAGTTGACATCCCGGAACGGCAGGTCGAGACGGCGCACGACATAAGCGTCGAGCCCCTCCCGGTGCAGCACCTTGGGGATGTCGTAGATGCTCGGCGCATCCACGGCCGCGGCGCATGCCTCGGAGTCGACATCGCACATCCGCGAGATCTTGTCCTTGATCGGCTGCGGAATCTCCCGGTCGGCGCGCAGCACCAGCCCGTCGGGCTGGATGCCGACCTGGCGCAGCGCCGCCACCGAGTGCTGCGTCGGCTTGGTCTTGAGCTCCCCGCTGGGCGCGAGATAGGGCACGAGCGACACGTGCAGGAAGAACACATTGCCGCGCCCGAGGTCCTGGCGCACCTGGCGGGCGGCCTCGAGGAAGGGCAGCGACTCGATGTCGCCGACGGTGCCGCCGATCTCGGTGATGATCAGGTCGACGTCCG
This sequence comes from Metallococcus carri, assembly GCF_011440275.1. Taxonomy (GTDB): domain Bacteria; phylum Actinomycetota; class Actinomycetes; order Actinomycetales; family Dermatophilaceae; genus Metallococcus; species Metallococcus carri. The sequence continues at coordinate 440,401 of NZ_JAAOIV010000002.1, forward strand.
GGCCGGCCTGCGCCCGCATCTGTTCCTTGATCTCGTTGGTGATGTGCGGGATCACCTGGACGGTGTCGCCCAGATATTCGCCGCGCCGCTCCTTGGCGATCACCCGGCTGTAGACCTTGCCGGTGGTGACATTGGCGCTGCCGGCGAGGTTCACGTCCAGGAAGCGCTCGTAATGCCCGATGTCCAGGTCGGTCTCGGCGCCGTCCTCGGTGACGAAGACCTCGCCATGCTGGAAGGGGTTCATCGTGCCGGGGTCGACATTGATGTAGGGGTCGAGCTTCTGCATCGTCACCCGAAGGCCGCGAGCTCGCAGGAGATGTCCGAGGCTGGAGGCCGTCAGGCCCTTGCCGAGCGAAGAGGCGACGCCTCCGGTCACGAAGATGTGCTTGGTCTGGTCCGCCACGGACTGCCAGTCTAGGTCATCCACAGACCCTCGGTCACCACCACCCGCGAATGCCGTTGTCACACAACGAAAAATTCTCCCGTATGCCGGCGTGTCACCCGGCCGTCGACCGCACCTCGGCGAGCAGGTCGCGGGCGTGGGCCAGCGCCGCCTTGCCGGTGCCCCCGCCGAGCATGCGGGCCAGCTCGGCCACCCGCTCCTCGCCCTCCACCGCGCGCACGTCGCTGTGGGTGACATGGCCGTCGTCCTGCTTGTGCACTACCAGGTGGCGATCGGCATACGCCGCGACCTGCGCGAGGTGGGTGACGACGATGACCTGCGCGTGCGCGGCCAGGCGGTGCAGCCGGGCCCCGATGTCGAGCGCGGCCCGCCCGCCCACACCGGCGTCGACCTCGTCGAAAACGAAGGTCGGGATCGTGCCGTCGGCAGTGACGACCTCCAACGCGAGCATCACTCGGGAGAGTTCACCGCCCGACGCGGCCCGCGCCACATTGCGCGGTTTGGCGCTCGGTGTGGCGGCGAGGGTGATCTCGACCTGGTCGATGCCGTGCACCGTGTAGTGACCGGGCGTGGACTCGACGCCCACGCCGAGCACCGCCTTGCCCATCGCCAGATGCGCGAGTTCCTCGCTCACCTGGCTGGCGAGTTGCTCGCCCGCGTGCCGGCGCCGCTGGGACAGCTCGTCCGCCGCAGCCGCCAGGGCATCGTCCAGCGCAGTCAGCTGGGTGGTGAGCTCGGCGATCCGGTCGTCGGAGCCGGCCAGGGTCGCAGCCTCGGCAGCCGCGTCACGCGACCAGGCGAGCACCTCGGTGACCGAATCGCCATACTTGCGCAGCAGCCGGCCCAGATCGGCCCGCCGCTCCTGCACGACCTGCAGGCGGGCAGGGTCGGCGTCGAGATCGGTGAGATAGGACGCCACATCGGTCGCGAGCTCGGTGACCAGCACGGCCACCTCGTGCGCCCGCGCACGCAGTTCGTCGGCTCGCGGGTCGAGCGCGGCCGCCTGCTCGAGCGCCTGCCGCGCCGACGCAACCAGGCTGAGCACGTCGGTGCCACCGGTCGCATCATCCTCCCCGACGAGCGCGTTGTGAGCGCGCGCGGCAGCCTCGCGCAGCTGGTCCTGGTGCTCCAACCGCCCGGCCTCCGCGGCGAGCTCGTCATCCTCTCCGGGCTGCGGATCGATCGCCTCGATCTCCTCCAGCGCGGCGGTGAGCTGGTCGAGGCGCTGGGCCCGTTCGCGGGACGCGCCGCGCAGGCGTTCGAGTTCGGCGCGCGCGGCCTGCCACTCGGCATACGCCGTGCGGTATGCCGCGAGCGCCTCGCCGACCGTGTCCCCTCCGAATTTGTCGAGCATTTCGCGGTGTTGATCGGGGCTTTTCAGCCGCCACTGGTCGGCCTGGCCATGCACGGCGACGACGGCCTCGCCGATCTCGGCGAGCACGCCGACCGGCGCATTGCGCCCGGCGACGGTGGCCCGCGAACGCCCCTTCTCGGCGACGGTGCGGGCGAGCAGCAGGGGTTCCTCGGGATCGTCGTCACCGCCGGCGTCGACCGCGCGCTGCCGGGCGATGTGGTCCTTCGGCAGATCCAGCACGCCCTCGATCACCGCGCGCGGACTGCCCTCGCGCACCAGCCCCGGGTCGGCGCGGCCGCCGAGCAGCAGGCCCAGGCCCTGGACGACCATGGTCTTGCCGGCGCCGGTCTCACCGGTCACGACATTGAGCCCGGGTGACAACTCGAGCAGGGCGTCGTCGATCACGCCGAGAGAGCGAATCCGCAGTTCTTGCAACACTTTTGGGCTGCCTACCGATCGCCGGTGCCGCGCCAGCCGGAGACGGACAGGTCGAATTTCGCGACCAGCCGGTCGGTGAACGGGGCGGGGCTCAGCCGTGCCAGGCGCACCGGCAGTGGGCTGCGGCGCACCTCGATGCGGGCGCCCGGCGGCAGGTCGGTGCTGCGTCGGCCGTCGCACCACAGCACCGCACCGCCGGCCGATTGGGAGAGCAATTCGACGGCGATCCGCACGTCGTGGCTGAAGACCAGCGGGCGAGAGAACAACGCGTGCGCGGACAGGGGCACCATCAAGATCGCTTCGACGCCGGGCCACATGACCGGGCCACCGGCGGAGAAGGCGTAGGCGGTGGAGCCGGTGGGCGTCGCCATCACCACGCCGTCGCAGCCCCAGGTGGACAGCGGCCGACCGTCGATCTCGACGGTGAGCTCGATCATCCGCTCGCGGGCGGCCTTCTCGACCGACGCCTCATTGAGCGCCCAACTGGTCCAGAGCGATTCCCCCTGGTGGCTCACCTCGACCTCGAGCGTCTCACGCTCCTCGACCGTCCAGGTGCGCTCGACGATGCCGCGCGCGGTGCGGTGCACGTCCTCCGGCTCGGCCTCGGCGAGGAAGCCGACGTGACCGAGGTTGATGCCCAGCAGGGGCACACCGGCCTCGCGGACCAGCTCCGCGCCGCGCAGGATCGTGCCGTCGCCGCCGAGCACCACCGCCAGCTCGCACCCCGCGGGGTCCGCGTCGCCGTCATACACATTGGGCTCGTCGACGACGCCGAAGGCAGCGAGCTCGTCCTCGCAGCCGGTGACCTGGATGTCGTTGGCGGCGAGTTCGCGCACGAGGGTGCGGGCGATGTGCTGCGCCTCCGGCCGGCGCGGGTGGCCGATCAGGAGGATGCGTCGCGTCACGGTCACTCCCGTTCGATCGAGGACAAGAACTCGGCGATCTGCGCCGAGCCCATCTTGCCTGCCTGCTCGTGCCGGGCCCACAGCAGGTATTCGCGGTTGCCATTGCTGCCCGCGACGGGACTGTGAGCCAGGCCGTGGGCGTGCAGGCCGTGGGTCGGCAGATCGGCGAGCACGGCCTCGACGACTTCGCGTCGCTGCTGAACAGACTTCACGACGCCCTCTCGACCGAGCCGCTCCTTGCCCACCTCGAACTGCGGCTTGATGAGTATGACGAGGTCGCCGCCCTCCGCGAGCAGCGCGCCGAGGCGGTCGAGCACCAGGTGCAGCGAGATGAAGCTGAGGTCGGCGACAACGACGGGCGCGGGGCCGCCCACCTCGTGCGGATCGAGGTCGCGCACGTTGATCCCGCTGCGGTCGGTGACTCGCGGGTCGGACCGCACCTCGGCCGCGAGCTGGCCGTGCCCGACGTCGATTGCCTCGACCCGGGTCGCGCCGTGGTGCAGCGCCACCTGCGTGAAGCCGCCGGTCGAGGCGCCGACGTCGATGACCCGCCGCCCGTCGAACCGCACCTGGGGGAACGCCTCGAGTGCCGCGATCAGCTTGTATGCCGCCCGCCCCACCCACGGGTCCTGCTCACCGGAGACGTCGAGCCGCTGGGTGCTGGTGACCTTGGCTGCGGCCTTGTGCACGACCGTCCCGTCGACCGACACCCGGCCCGCGGCGATGAGCTCTGCCGCAACGGCGCGCGACCTGGCCAGGCCGCGGGCAACGAGTTCGGCGTCCAGCCGGGTCACTGCTGGATGGCGGACAGCCGCTCGCGCAGGACGTCGTGGGCCTTGCTCGCCTGCTCGATCGCGGCGTCGAGCTCGTCGTCCGGGTCGGTCCCGCTCGTGGCTGCGGCCTCCGGGTCGGTCGCGCTCGTGGCTGCGACCTCCGCGTCGATCCCACTCGTGGCTGCCGCGCCCTGGCCACTCGCGTGCGCTGGTGCGTCGCCCTGGCCACTCGCGTGCGCGGGTGCGTCGCCCGGAGGGACCGGGCGCAGGTCGGCGAGCGCCTGGTCGATCTGCGCGTCCGAGGTGCCGTCGCTCACGAATCGCTCCCCGACGGGCGCGTCGCACCGGAGCCGGAGCTGCTCGGCACGGTCTCGGTCTGGGTGTCCGCGCTCTCGGTGGTACGTGCCGCACCAGTGCCAGCAGCGGCTGCACCAGCGGCGGTGGTGTCGCCCGCATCGGTGCCGGTCGCCGGCATACCGGGCACGGCGGTGTCGGCGGCGGCTTCCCGCGCAGCGGCGGCTTCTCGGGTGGCCGCGTCTGGCGTGGCCGCCGGGGTGTTAGTCGCCGACGAGGCCGGAGTGGATTCGACCGGGCTGTCCGCAGGCAAGGAGGGCGAGCTCAGTGGGGCGTCCGGGGTGCGGGCGTCGTCGCCGGTCGCGCGCGACATGCTCGCCGGCGTGGGGGCAGCGCCACGAGCCGACGACTCGACGGTCGGGGTCGAGCTCGCGGTCTTGGTCGCGGGGCCCGAGGACGCGGTCTTAGTCGCGGGACTCGAAGACGCGGTCTTAGTCGCGGGACTCGAGGACGCGGTCTTAGTCGCGGGACTCGAGGACGCGGTCTTGGTCGCGGGGGTCGAGGACGCGTGGCTCGGAGTCGCCGGCGTGGTGGCGGCACTCTTGCTCGCCGCCTTCTTGGCCGGATTCGGGGTTGACGTCTGCGCAGCGCTCTTCTTCGCCGCGGTCGTCTTCCTGGTCGTCGGGTTCTGCGCCGTGCTCTTCTTCGCAGCCGATTTCTTCGCGGCGCTCTTCTTCGCGGCGCTCTTCTTCGCGGCCGACTTCTTGGCGGTGCTCCTCGCGGCGCTCTTGTTCGCCGGGGTCGTTGTGGCAGACGTGGTGGACGTCGTGGCACCCGTGTTCGCAGCGGTCGTCGTTGGTGACGTCTTCTTCGCGGCGGCCTGCTTGGCGGCTGATTTCTTCGCAGTCGAAGTCTTTTTTGCCGTGGTCGGCGAGGCACTCTTGCTCGTGCTCGACTTCTTGGCCGTGGTCTTCTTGGTGGCCGGGCTCAACGCCGTCGACTTCTTGGCAGCCGACGGCGAGGGACTCTTGCTCGCGCTCGACTTCTTCGCCGGGGACGGCGAAGCGCTCTTGCCGGTCGTCGTCTTCCTGGTCGCCGCGCTCGGGCTCGACGCTGCCGACTTCTTGGCCGCGGACGTGGTGGCAGCCGTCTTCTGCGTCGTGGACTTCTTCGCCGCGGGGGCGGAGGCGCTCTTGCTCGTGCTCGACTTCTTCGCCGCAGGTGCCGACGTGCTCTTGCTCGCGCTCGACTTCTTGGCCGTGGTCTTCTTGGTGGTCGGGCTCGACGCCGTCGACTTCTTGGCCACTGACTTCTTCGCCGCGGGGGCCGAGGCGCTCGTGCTCGACTTCTTCGCCGCCGCAGACTTCTTCGCCGTGGACTTCTTGACCGTCGACTTCGCCGCCGCAGACTTGTTCGCCGTCGACTTCGCGGCCGCAGACTTCTTCCCCGTGGACTTCTTGGCCGTGGACTTCTTGGACCCCTGAGCAGCAGTCTTCTTCGCGGCAGCCTTCTTCGCAGCCTTCGACGCAGTCTTCTTCGTCGTGGCGGCGGGTGCCGACGTTGCGGCCTGCTTGGCCGATCCCTTCTCGGCCGCGGCCTGCGCGGGATTCACCGCTTGCCGCTTCGCGGCCGCCGCATTGCTGGCGACGGTGGCCCGCGACGGGGCGGCGGCGGTGGCGCGACCCGCTCCGCGCGGCCGACTCGGCGCGGCCGTGGAGGTGACGCGCTGCTCCTCACTCCGACGACCCGGCACAGCGCGGCTCACCGCGCGACCCGCGCCGGCAACGACCGCCGTGCCACGGTCGGCGAGCGAGCGACGCAGCCCACCGACCTCCTTGCTCAGCCGATCGATTTCCGTCCGCGCCACTGCCAACTCGCCGGCCGTGGACAGGCCGACCCGCTCGAGCTGGGCCTGCACCTCGGCCCGGATGGTGTCGCGCACCAACTCGCGGTTCGCCTCGGCAGCGGCGAACAACTCGTCGGCGAGTGAACTAACCTGTCCGGCCACCTGCGACGCCTTTGCGGCCGGGCCGCCGAGACCGGAGGCCGACAGCAGGGTGTTCGCCGCTTCCACCGCCTTCGCGCGGGTCAGCTCGCCTGCACCTGTCACCAACTGGAGTGCAGCGCGCACACCTTCTGCAGCCATGTCGTCTCCTCGGACCGAACGTTGTGGTTGCCCCACACCGTACTGCCGGGTCAGACCAGGCCGCAGGCGTCCTCGGCAGTGACCTGGCCGGCGTCGATCGCGTCCCACAACACCCGCAACGCCACCCGCAGCCGCTCGATGCGCCCGCCCTCACCCTCGAACTCGACCCGCGCCGTGTCGCCCGAGCCGGTCAAGCGAGCATGCAGCGACCCGACGGCATACCCGCCGCGATCGCGCTGCGGCTCGTCATACGGCTCGTGCAGGGCGCGCAGGTCCTCGGCGACATATCGCGGGCGAAGGTCGGCCGTCGCCGCGACGAGGTCGCGCGGGCCGTGCACACCGGTGAGCACGTGCAGGCAGGACATTCCCGCCGCCGACGCACCCGCAACATCAGTCTCCAGCCGGTCGCCGATGCCGAGAGTGCGCGCCGGTGTCGTGCCCAACCGGTCGGCAGCCAGTCGATACATCAACGGTCCCGGCTTGCCGACGACCTCCGGATCGACCGTGACGGCGTTGCGCACCGCCGCCACCAGTGAGCCATTGCCCGGAGCCGTGCCCACCGCCGTCGGCAAGGTGAGGTCCGAGTTCGTCGCGACCCACCGCGCCCCAGATTGGATGGCGTAGGCCGCCTCGGCCAGATCGGTCGCCGTGACCTCCGGGCCGTAGCCCTGCAGCACGGCGGCCAGCTTCGGCCGGCCCCCCTCGATCGTCTGGGCAGGGGTGAGGGGTTCGAAGCCGTTGTGCCGCAACGCTTCCGCGACACCCACTCCCCCGACGGCAAGCACTGTCGCACCGTCGGTCAGCTGCGTCCGGAGGTATTCCGCGCCGGCCACCGAGCTGTTGATCACCTCGTCGTCGGTCAGCGTGAGGCCGAGCTCGCGCAGATGGGCGGCGACCGCAGCCGGCGGACGTGAGGCGTTGTTCGTCGCATAGATCGTCGGCACGCCCTGAGTGCGGGCGTTGTCGAGAGACTCCACGGCATGCGGCACCGGATCGGGACCGCGGTAGACGACACCGTCCAGGTCACAGACCAGACCGTCGTAGGAAGCAAGCAGAGCAGCAGCCATGCCGCCATTGTCCCGGGCCGCCGATCAGCTCGACACGACGGCACCCTTGCGGGCCCGCAGGCTCGAGGCCTCGACCTCGTAACGGCTCGCCGGTCCACCCGGCGTGCGCCAGAAGCGCCGGCGCAGTGCTCCGCTGAGTTCGACGACCTGCTGGTCGGCCAACGCTCGTGCTGTTCGCCGCGAACTCGCGCTCCAGCACGCCACATCGAGGGTGTCGCAAGTCGGCGCGCCCGGCCGACGCTTGCCATCACGTCGCACCACGAGACGGAAGGTCACGACCTCGTCCCCGCTCGGCAGCTCGCGCACCAGCGGCTCCCCGCTCACCCGGCCGACGAGCCTGATCTCGTTGACGTCATCCACCATGCCTCCTCCGGATTGACCATTGGAGTCCCAGCGTCGAGGCTCAGCGGGACCCTCGCTAGCAGAGGCCAGGCCGGGTGGGGATAACCCGACTTAGCGACACAGTCCCGCTGTGGACAACCTCGCTCTCACCGCTGCGGGTCGGTGCTTCCGGTCGATGGCTCACCCTCGGCTGCATCCTGCTCCACCGGCTGCGGGTCAGCGATGCCCGGACCAGCACCGTGCTCGTCCGTTGCTTGCGCAGCATTGCCATCGATCGGCGCGTCCGGCTCATCCTCGTCCGCCAGCAGGTCGACCACCTCACCGGCCTCGAAGCCATGCAAAGCAGCGAGCCGCTCGTCCGCGTCGGTCTGGCCGGTCGCGTCAGCTTCCGCGGCCTTGGCGAACCACTCCTTCGCCTCATCCTCGCGACCGGCGTCCAGGAGCGCGTCGGCATACGCATAGAGCAGACGCGCCGCCCACGGCTGGTTCTTCGCGTGCTGCAGCGCCGGAATGCGCAGGCCCACCAGTGCCGCCTCCGGCTGACCGAGGTCGCGCCGAACACCGGAGACAACGATCGCGAGCTCGATCGCGTCGTCGGTGCCCAGGCGTCCCGCCTCAGGCGAATTCGCCAGATCGAGCGCGCGCTCGAGCCGGCCGAGGCCGCGTTCGCTGTCGACCATGTAGGGCAACAGGTGGTCGGAGCCGGACAGTCGCCGCGCCGTGCGGAACTCCCGCAGCGCGTCGGTGAACTCCCCGCGCCGGTAGCGCACCAGGCCCAGCGCCTCACGCACGGCCGGCACTCGTCCGGCGCGTCGGGCGGCATGCTCGGCGTGCACGAGAGCGAGGTCGGGGTCCTCCTCCAGGGCAGAAGCCGCGGCGACCAGGTGCTTGGCGACGCCCTCGGCATTCTCCTTGGACAGCGTGCGCAGCTGGGTCCACACCTCGCGCTCGAGTTCCTTGCCGGTGATGTCCTCCGGCAGCGGCGGCTCAGTCAGCCGAGTCGGCTTGTCTCCGGCGGGGCCACGGTCCCAGCTACGGGGTCCGCGGGTTTGCTCGTCGCGACGGTCATCGCGCCGGTCGCCGCCGCGTGCCGGACGCCCGCCGGCTCCGCGGCGAGGTGCACCCCCGCTGCGGTCCGACCGGTCGGACCGCACCCCGCGGCCGCGCTGATCCCCGCGACCGCTGCCACGACGGTCCCCGCCACGTCGGTCATCGCGTCGATCACTGCTACGCCGGTCACCGCTGCTGTAGCTCCGGCCCCGCGCCGGACCGTCACCACGGTCGCGCTGCGGACGCCCCTCGCGCCGATCGTCGCCGCTTCGGCCAGTGTCGTCTCGACCGGGCCGCCGCTCACCGGACCCGGCCGACGCAGCGTCCGAGCTGGTGTTGTCACCGGGAGACTCGGCCCGAGCCCACCGGCTGGCGCGATCCTGCGGTCGCTCGCGCGACTCGTCGTTGTTGTCCTTCGGCGACACGACCTGCTCCCACTGTGCATCGATGTATGACGACCTCGTCGGCTCCCAGCATAGGAGCGCCTCGCCGTCGGGTGAAATGAGCTGAAAATGAACCGAGCCTGGGGCTCGACCGCCGCTTTCGCGGCAGGAGCACCCAGGCTCGGCCTGAGAGTTGTCCGGCGGTGTCCTACTCTCCCACACCCTCCCGGGTGCAGTACCATCGGCGCTGAAGGGCTTAGCTTCCGGGTTCGGAATGTGACCGGGCGTTTCCCGCTTCGCTATGACCGCCGTAACGC
>NZ_JAAOIV010000020.1 GCF_011440275.1 Metallococcus carri
CCGGGTCACTGGTGTCGGTGCTGGGTTCGGTGGTGTCCCAGTAGGTTTCCAGCAACCCCGGCCAGGTCACGTACACCCGACCGGCCGGGCTGGTCCAGGTGCACCGCCCACCCGGGGTCATCGTCACCGACCACCCGGATTGTTTAGTGCGGTGATGCCGCCGACACAAACATTGCAGGTTCCAGTCCGCCGTCGGACCCTCCGGCCACGCGACCACATGATCCAGGTCGGTAAACCTCGCCCCACGCGTACACCCAGGGAACCGGCAGCGCTGATCGCGGCGTTTCACCCGCTCCCGCATCGACTCCGGCGGCCGATACGACTTACTGATCGCCTGATCGTCCAGGCGGTAATCCACCGGGTCGAACCCCCGGTGACTGGTCGTCACCTTCGACGCCGTGAACGCCGGGTGCCCAATCAACTCGGCCAGATCACTCCCGCTGATCGGCCCCGCCGTCGGATGCTGCACCACCTCCTCCGGAGAGACACCACCAGGCGAAGCAACCTCGTCGACCTCGTCGACTTCAGCGGGTTCGTTGGCCGTGGTCGTGCCCGGTCGGTGGTCACCCGCAGTCGCGGTGCCTGCGGTTGTGCTGCTCGCGTTCGTCCTGACGTCATCGCGAGTGCGGTTGTCGGAACTCGCGGCATGCGTCGACTGAGAGCTGCCCGCGGTCTTCCTCGCGCCGTCACCCTCGTCAGCGTCGGAGGCGGTGTCGGCCGTGACATCCGCGGCATCCTCGGTGGCGTTGGCGTAAGCGTCGGAGGCGGTGTCGGCCGTGACATCCGCGGCATCCTCGGTGGCGGTGGCGGTGTCGGTCGTGATGTCCGCGGCATCCTCGGTGGGGTTGGTGTCGGGGGTGTAGGTGTTGCACGCGGACTGGGGTTTGAGCACGTCCACGTGCACGGTCAGGGACACGTTATGCATCGCGAGTTCGAACAACGCCGCAGCCCGATGCTCCCCCAACGTGTACGGGTCACCACCGGGAGTGCTCGCGAACTCCAGCCTCCGGGCGGCAGCACGCGCTTCGACCGCGTCCCTCAACGCCGCTGCTTGCGCGGTCGGCATCGCCGCGGTCAGCAACGCCAACCCCGGCACCGAGTGCGGGTCCAACCACACCCCGGTCTGCTGCGCCTGCGTGCGCTTCTTCGTCCGCCGCGCCGCCGAAGCCTCCAACCGCTCCACCAACGTGCGCGCCGAACGGCGGGCCACACTACGCGCCCGATACTGCACACCCCGCCGCAAGATCAGATCCTCCACCTGCTCACAGGTCTCCGGACGCGCATCAGCAACCTCCCGCCCCAGGGTGGTCGCGGTCGCCCAATTCACCGCACCGGCACCGACCTGCTCCAACACCCGCGGCAACCGGGCGGTAACCAGCGCAGCATCCTCGATCAGGCCACCAGCCTCATAATCACCCAGCCCGAGGGCGGGACCGACCTCTTCGTGCGCCAACGCTGCCTGATACCCCACCGGGTGTTCCACCGTGGGCCCCAGCACCCCCGCCGCGGAATGATCCGCCGGGTCAGCCTGATCAAACCGGGCAAACCGGGCCACCGCCCGCGCCCGCACCGCCAAGGCTTGCTGAGCCACCGCATGCGCCGCCGCCACCGTCGCCAGATACCGCTGACGCAACCGGTTGGACCGCTCCACCTCAGCCGCCTGCTGCGGACTCAACACCCCAGCCGACACCAGCAATGACTCCGGCATCGCAGCGAACGCGTCCGGCACCCCCGCCCGCGGGTCGGTCGGCACCTCAGTGTCAGCGAAAAACCGGTCCGGGGCACCCGGAGCGAACGGGTTGGCTTCACTCAACCGGTCGAACACGTTACGGGTCAGCACGCTGATCGCAGCCAACTGCACCTCAACCAGGTCGAACCCGCGCATCCCGGCAACCTCAGGGTCGGTCGCCACCTCCATCGCCGCCGGCAGCCCGTCTTCGAAAAGCACCGACTCGATGAACTCCCGCGCACCAGTGGACTCAGCTCCGATCCCCCCAGCCGCCTGCACACTCACCGCCTCCCGGGCAGCACCAGCGGTGCTGCCCGGGAGGGTCGGTGCGGTGATCGGCATACCCCACAGTTTACCCGAACAGGTGTGCGGAAAGAAGACGTTGTGGACATCTTTTTCGTTGTGGCACAACAGTTTTCGAGCCACCTGGCGCGGGCACAACCGGTGCGGTCGAGTATGCCAGCCACCACCGACACACCCGGGGTCCACCGATGGTTTCGACGCGGGACTCGCAAGCTCGCCCCTTGCTCAACCGGCGATGGGGTCAGGGCGGTTTCGATGCGCTCGACCGGCGTTGAGGTCAGGGCGGTTTCGATGCGCTCGCTCGTTCCTCGCTCGCTTACTCAACCGGCGTCGAGGTCAGGGCGGTTTCGATGCGCTCACTCGTTCCTCGCTCGCTTACTCAACCGGCGATGGGGTCAGGGCGGTTTCGATGCGCTCGCTCGTTCCTCGCTCGCTTACTCAACCGGCGATGGGGTCAGGGCGGCGCTCAACCAACGATGGGTCAGTGCTCAATGAGGTTGACCCCGTTCGGTGGACATCCTGATCGTCAGGTTTCGGCCTGGCAGGGAAGGATGCCCTCATGGGTGCGAAGAGGAAGAGTTACACCCCGAAGTACCGGCAGGAAGCCGCGCACTTGGTG
>NZ_JAAOIV010000021.1 GCF_011440275.1 Metallococcus carri
CGACGCTTCTATGTTCGTCAAGCGGCGGTGAGGTCGGGTTGTGGTGGTGTGGGGTGTGCTGCGGTCAGGACGCGGTAGATCTTGCGGGTGAGGTAGGCGCGTAGGCAGCGTTTGGCTTCTTGGGGTGTTTTGCCTTCGGCGACGCGGCGGGCGATGTAGGCCTTGGATTCGGGGGTGCGGCAGCGGGTTAGCACGATCGAGGCGATGGCTTTGTTCAGTCGTCGGTCGCCGCCGCGGTTGAGGCGGACTTTGTGGGTGTTGCCGGACTGGATCGGGATGGGCGCGACGCCGGCGATGGAGTTCATCGCGGCGGCCGAGCGGATCCGTCCGGGGTGGGACCAGACGGTCAGGATGATCGCTGCGTTGATCGGGCCGACGCCGTACAGGTCCAGCAGCTCGGGGGCTTGGGCGGTGACGATCTGGTGGATCTGGGTGGCGTTGGCGCGGCGTTGGGTGGCCAGTGCTTGGATCTCACGGGCGTACTCGCGGGCGAGTCGCCGCAGGATCGCCTGGGCGCGGTCTTCGTGGCGGGTGCGCCAGTGGGCGATCTGGTGGATCTGCGCGGCGCTGAGCGCGGTGCGGGCGTCCACCCCCAGGGCGTGGGTGCGGAGCAGGCTGGTGAGCATGTTGATCGCGGTGGTGTGCCGGTCGTTGAGTTCCTCACGCCGGGCCAGCAAGGCTTGCAACGCCGCCCGGATCCCGCCGCTGCGCCGGTCGCGCAGGGTGTTCAGGTCCATCCCGGTGATCGCGCGGGCCGCGGTGATCGCGTCGGCCTGATCGCTCTTGCCGCGCCCGCGGATCCGTGCTCGTGCCGGGGTGGGTGCTTCCACCACCCGGTACCCGGCCTCGTGCAGCAGCTGCGCCAAGGGCGCCCCGTAGGAGCCGGTGCCCTCGGCACTGATCAAGGTGCGCTCGACCTGCCCACCAGCCCGGTCACTGATCCAGGTCAGGGCACGAGCCAGCCCGGCTGGTGTGGTCGGGAAGGCCCGGTCATCGATGACCGCGCCGGTCGCGGCGTGGATCACCGCGAAGTGATGCGTCGCGGCGTGGGTATCCACCCCAACGACATAGGTGTAAGTGTCTGCCACGATGGTCATGGCGTTCGGTATCCCTTCCAAGAGAACTGACGTCGCTGCCGGTGCCGGCTCTCCTGGGGTGAGTCACCTCGAGACAATCCTGTAATGAGTCACAACCCGGAAGGTCACCCTCCCAGGTTGGACAGGCTTCTGATCAGGCCATCGAAGTGGGCCAGGGGTCCGGCGCCGGCCCTCACGCAGCCGTCAAATCGAGGCAAAGACACCGACCACACGGGCCGGGTCAGCTGGTTGATGAGACAGACCACGCGAGAGCCAACACCTACCCTGCCAGCCAGCCCCAGGCCAGCCACCCACACACTTACAGCTGGTTGAG
>NZ_JAAOIV010000022.1 GCF_011440275.1 Metallococcus carri
CTGAACCGCCCCGGGTCTGGTGGAGGCATCGATCCAACGAGAAGGTGGATTCATGCCAGCACCGAGGAAGTATCCGGATGAGTTGCGCCAGCGCGGTGTGCGCTTGGTGACCGATCTGCTTGAGGACCCGGCCGAGGACGTCTCGATGAACGTGGCCTGTCGCCGCGTCGGGGGCCAGCTCGGCATCAACGTCGACACGCTGCGCGGGTGGGTGCGCCAGGTGCGCATCGATACCGGTGTCGCACCGGGGCAAAGCACCGATGATCGGGCCAAGATCCGTGAGCTCGAGAAAGAGGTACGCGAGTTGCGCCGCGCGAACGCGATTCTGAAGTCCGCGTCGGCTTTCTTCGCGGCGGAGCTCGACCGCCCACAGCAACGGTGATCGATTTCATCGACGCGCACCGTGACGAGCACGGGGTCGAGCCGATCTGCACCACGCTCAGCGAAGCCGACTGCAAGATCGCCCCGAGCACCTACTACGCGGCCAAGTCTCGCCCGCCCTCGGCGCGTGCGGTCAGCGACGCCGCGGTCGATGAGCTGATCACCGCGACACACCAAGCCAACTACGGCGTGTACGGCACCCGGAAGATCTGGAAGGCCCTGCACCGGCAAGGACACCCCGTCGCCAGGTGCACCGTCGAGCGGCGCATGCGCGCCCTGGGCCTGACCGGAGCGGTCCGTGGGAAGGTCACCCGAACCACCCTCACCGCCCGAGGCGGACACCCCGATACTCGCCCGGATCTGCTCGCACGGGACTTCACCGCAACCGCACCCAACCAGCGGTGGGTCGCCGACATCACCTACGTACCGACCTGGAGCGGATTCAGTTACGTCGCGTTCGTCACCGACCTGTTTTCCCGACGGATCGTGGGCTGGCGCGCCTCGACCTCGCTGCGTTCCGACCTGGCCATCGACGCCCTCGAACACGCCCTGTGGACCCGAGCCCGCCAAGGCCACGACACCGCCGGCGTGGTCCACCACTCCGATCGCGGTGTGCAGTACCTGTCCATCGCCTACACCGAACGCCTGGCCCAAGCCGAAGCCGTCGCCTCCGTCGGCACCACCGGCGACTCCTACGACAACGCCGCAGCCGAATCGCTGTTCGGCCTGTACAAAACCGAACTCATCCGACCCCACGGACCCTGGCGCACCCACGACGCCGTCGAAGTCGCCACCGCCGAATGGGTTGACTGGTTCAACCACACCCGACTGCACTCCTGGTGCAACGACCGACCCCCCGCCGAATACGAATCCCTGCACTACGCTCACCCGCAACACCCTGCCGAAAACCCCTCGGCGGGAAAACTCAGCCTCCACTGAACCCGGGGCGGTTCA
>NZ_JAAOIV010000023.1 GCF_011440275.1 Metallococcus carri
TGAGGTTGACCCCGTTCGGTGGACATCCTGATCGTCAGGTTTCGGCCTGGCAGGGAAGGATGCCCTCATGGGTGCGAAGAGGAAGAGTTACACCCCGAAGTACCGGCAGGAAGCCGCGCACTTGGTGATCGATACCGGGCGCACGATCGCGGCGGTTGCGCGGGAGATCGGTGTCGGGGAGCAGTTGCTGGGTCGGTGGGTCGCGATCGAGCGCTCTCGGATGGATGACCCGCCGGAGGCGGTGGACGCCGATGAGCGTGCCGAGTTGGTGCGGTTACGGCGTGAGGTGGCTGAGTTGCGGATGGATCGGGAGTTCCTGAAAAAAGCGGCGGCCTTCTTCGCGGCGGAGAACTCGAACCCGAGCAGGCGTTCGCAGTGATCGACGCGCAGAAGGCCGGCCCCGAGATGCCGCCGGTGACACGGATGGCTGACCTGCTGGGAGTGTCCCGGTCGGGGTACTACGCCTGGGCCGCTCGCCAGGACGGTGTCCAGTTGGGCCCGCGGGCAGCCAGGCGTGCTGACCTGGTGGTGAAGATCAAGGTCGCCCATGACGCCTCCGATGGGGTGAATGGTGCCCCGCGGATCCTGGCGGATCTGCGCGCGGCCGGTGAGGTCGTGTCGCGTAAGACTGTCGCGAAACTGATGCGGGCCAACGGTCTTCGCGGGATCAGCCCGCGCCCCTGGCGGCCGGTCACCACGATCGCCGACCAGCACCCACACACGATCCCCGACCTGGTGCAGCGGCGCTTTGACCGGGGCGCTTTGAACCTGGTGTGGACCTCCGACATCACCTACCTGGCCACCGGTCAGGGCTGGTTATACCTGTGCGCGGTCCGCGACGGGTGCTCACGACGGGTGCTCGGATACGCGTTCGCTGACAACCTGCACACCGACCTGGTCGAGACCGCGTTGCGTCGCGCGGTCACCTTCCGCGACCCGGCCACCGGTTCGACCGCGGGCGTGATCTTCCACGCCGACCGCGGCTGCCAGTACGTATCCACCCAGTTGGCCCGCGCAGCCGAGGAAGTCCAGGTGCGCCTGTCCGTGGGTCGGACCGGGGTGTGCTGGGACAACGCCCAGCAGGAATCGTTCTGGTCAACGCTGAAAACCGAGTACTACGACCGGCACACCTTCGACACTCACACCGAAGCGATCACCGCCGTCAGCACCTGGATCGACACGGTCTACAACCAGCGCCGGCGACACAGCTCGCTCGGCCAAATCAGCCCGATAGCCTTCGAGAACACACTCATCACCGCGGCCGACCAAGCCGCTTAACGAGATGTCCACGAAACGGGGTCAACCCCA
>NZ_JAAOIV010000003.1 GCF_011440275.1 Metallococcus carri
CCGCCACATCGACCACATCCGCCGCCACACCGACGGCGGACCCACCAGCATGGACAACGGTCAAGGCCTGTGCGCCAGCTGCAACTACCTCAAAGAACACCCCGACTGGCACACCCGACGCGACACCAGCAGCGACCACAGCGGCAGCGGAGGCAGTCGGCGGCATACCGTCAGCACCACCACCCCCACCGGCCACGCGTACACCAGCACCCCACCACCCCTGCCGCTGCCGACCATCGACGCCCAGCATCCCTCCCGGTTCGAGCAGGAACTCCTGCGACTGGTGATGGCCGCATGAGCCAGGCGGACGCCCGGGGCAGGACATACGAAACGCCCCGCCCCGCAGCAGCGGGACGGAGCGCCGGACCGTTCGGTCACAGGCTGATGGTCAGCCCAGGCAACCCTTGATGGCGTCCTCGAGGGCCTTAGCTTCCTCGGCGTTCATCTCGACGACGAGGCGCCCGCCACCCTCCAGCGGCATGCGCAGCAGAATGCTGCGGCCTTCCTTCGTAACCTCCAACGGACCGTCGCCGGTCCTCGGCTTCATCGCCGCCATGGGTGTTCCCCTTCCAGGTGCTGTGGCTTGTCCGCAGACGGCTCATTATCCCCTGTCCGGCGGTCCAGCGGAAATCAGCGCCCGAAAACGGCTGCGGCACAATGACGCTCATGCACGCCCGATCCGCGGTCTTCGACGTCTACGGAGACCACCTATTGCGCACCGACGGTTGGGCCTCGGTGGCGGGTCTGGTGCGGCTGACGTCAGCGGTCGACGTGGCCCCCGCAGCAACACGCACGGCGATCTCCCGGATGGTGCGCGAGGGGTGGTTGCGGGCCGATGCGCGGGCGGGTGCCCGCGGCTACGCGATGACCGATCGGGCTCGCGGCCGGCTCGCCTCGGCGTGGCAGCGCATCTATCGCGCCGACCCGCGACCGTGGGACGGCCAATGGCACGTCGTGGTCACCGACCACACCGGCGACCGCAGCGCGCGCACCCGGTTGCGCGCCTCGATGTCCTATCTCGGCTACGCCCGCCTCGCGCCCGACACCTGGATCGCCCCCCGCCCGAGTGACGACCTCGAGCGGTCCCTGACCGGCACGGCATACCGCGCCTTCACCGCACGCTTCGACGACGACCCGCGCACGCTCGCCGCATCGGCCTGGGATCTCGGTGCGCTCGCCGCGAGCCACCGGCGCTACCTGAGCTGGCTGGACGAGCTGGCCGCCTCGCTCACCGGCCCCGCGAGCGACGAGCAGGTGTATGCCGCCCGCGCCCTGGCCGTGCACGAATGGCGCAAGTTCCTCTTCAGTGACCCCGACCTGCCACCGGAAGCGCTGCCCGCCGACTGGCCAGGCGCGAGCGCCGCCGAGCGGTTCCTCGATCTGGCCGACCGCTGGCAGCCGCGAGCGGCCGCCTACGTTGAGCACTGTCTGCAGACCTGAACCCAGGAGGACGTATGCCGAACCCACCCGTCGCCTTCGACGTGACCGACGGTGTCGCGACCGTGCGCATCGACCGCCCGGACGCGATGTGCGCCCTCGACCTCGCCACCAAGGAGGGCCTGCTGGCGGCGCTGCGGTCGGCGGCGCAGGATCCGGCGGCCCGTGTCGTCGTGCTGACCGGCACCGGCCGGGCGTTCTGCGTGGGCCAGGACCTGAAGGAGCACGTCGAAGGCCTGAAGTCCGGGCAGGTGCTGAGCGACACCGTGGTCGAGCACTACAACCCGATCGTGGAGCTGCTCGCGACGATGCCCAAGCCGGTGATCGCGGCCGTCAACGGGGTCGCCGCTGGCGCGGGTGCGTCCTTCGCCTTCGCCTGCGACCTGCGGATCCTGGCCGACACCGCCGGGTTCAACACCGCGTTCAGCGCGATCGCGCTCTCCTGCGATTCCGGCGCCTCCTGGCATCTACCCCGCCTGGTCGGGGTGGCCAAGGCCAAGCAACTGCTGCTGATGCCGCGCACCATCCCCGCGGACGAGGCGCTCGAACTCGGCCTGGCGACGACCGTGATCCCGGCGGACACCTTCGCCGACGAGGTGGCGAAGGTCGCCCGCACCCTCGCCGACGGCCCGACCGCGGCATACGGCGCGATCCGGCAGGCGGTCGAATACTCGGCCGGGCACGATCTGACGCAGTCGCTCGCCTTCGAGGCCGACAAGATGCGGCTGACCGGAGCCACCGAGGATCACCGCGCGGCGGTGGACGCCTTCCTCGCCAAGGAGAAACCGAGCTTCAACGGTCGTTGAATCAGGCAAGGGGAGGAGACTACGCACCATGGCCGCAATCATCTGGGTCGCCGTCGGGTTGCTGCTGATCGCCGGAGAGGCGTTGAGCGGTGATTTCGTGTTGCTCATGCTCGCCGGTGGCGCACTCGCGGCCGGTGGATCATCCGCCGTCGGCGCGGACCTGTGGGTCAGCGCGATCGTCTTCGCGGTCGTGTCGGTGCTGCTGCTCGCGGTCGTGCGACCGGTGCTCAAGCGGCATTTCACCTCCAACCCGATGATCCCTTCCGGAACCGACGCGCTCGTGGGAGCGTCGGCGACAGTGCTCGAGCAGGTCACCCACGACCGTGGGCTGGTGCAAATCGGCGGCGAGCGCTGGACCGCTCGCACCACGGACGGTCAGCACATCGGACCCGGCACCACCGTCGTGGTCCAACGCATCGACGGCGCAACGGCCGTCGTAGAACGGGGGAAGTGAGACATGGATCCAGTCCTTCTGGTCATCATCGCCGCGATCGTCATCCTGGCGGTGGTGATCGTGGTGAAGTCGGTGGCGCTCGTGCCGCAGGCGGAGGCCGCGGTGATCGAGCGGCTCGGTCGTTACACCAAGACGATTTCGGGGCAGCTGGTCTTCCTCGTGCCGTTCATCGACCGCATCCGCGCGAAGGTCGACTTGCGCGAGCGGGTCGTGAGCTTCCCACCGCAGCCGGTCATCACCCAGGACAACCTGACCGTCCAGATCGACACGGTCGTCTACTTCCAGGTGACCGACCCGCGCTCGGCGGTCTATGAGATCAACAACTACATCGTCGGCGTCGAGCAGCTCACCACCACCACGCTGCGCAATGTCATCGGCGGTATGACGCTGGAGGAGACGCTCACCTCCCGCGAGACGATCAACGCGCAGCTGCGCGGCGTGCTCGACCTGGAGACCGGCCGGTGGGGCCTGCGCGTCGCCCGCGTCGAGTTGAAGAGCATCTTCCCGCCGCCCTCCATCCAGGAGTCGATGGAGAAGCAGATGAAGGCCGACCGTGAGAAGCGGGCGACCATCCTGGCGGCCGAGGCGCACCGCGAGTCGGCGATCAAGTCGGCCGAGGGTGACAAGCAGTCGCAGATCCTCGCGGCGGAGGGTGCCAAGCAGGCGTCGATCCTCGCGGCCGAAGGTGAGCGGCAGTCGCAGATCCTGCGCGCCGAGGGTGAGCGGGCCGCCCGCTTCCTGATGGCCCAGGGTGAGGCGAAGGCGATCGAGAAGCGCTTCCACGCCGTGCGCGCCAGCCGCCCGACGCCGGAACTGCTCGCCTACGAATACCTGCGGACCATCCCCGAGATGGCCAAGGGTGAGGCCAACAAGACCTGGGTGCTGCCCGCCGACTTCGGCTCGGCCCTGCAGTCCTTCGCGCGTTCGTTCGGCGCGCAGGGGTCCGACGGCGTGTTCCGGTTCGAGCCGTCCAAGGTCGACGATGTGCCCGAGCCGAACGACGAGGACGTCGCCGACTGGTTCGAGCTCACCCGCGACCCGGCGGTGGCCAAGGCCGTCGCCGACGCCGAAGCCGTCGCCCGCACCTCGGTCGACCCCGAGCTCCCGGTCGCGAAGGAGAACGCCCAGACGGCAGGTATGCCGACCCTTCCGCCGTCCCAGCCGGGCGTGCAGCTGCCTAAATCGGGTAATCGGCCGGCGGAGTGATCTGGAGCAACTCCAGACACCACCACAGCTGCCAGCCGATCCCGAGCAGCACCAGCACCACCGTGCGCAGCCCGACGAGCCGACGAGGTTCGTCGGGCTGTCGCCGCCATCCCCCGCCGATCAGGATGACCGCGAGCGGGAAGAGGAACAGCAGGTAGCGGTAGACGCTGGTCCACACATCCAGCACCGCACCGAGATAGGCGGCGTAGACCGCACACCACACCCGCAGCTGGAGCCCGAGCGCCTCGGCCCAGGGTCCGAGCAGCATCGCGGCCAGGGCGGCGATCATCACCGCCACCCAGAACACCGCCCAGCCGGTGCCGACGAGATAGCTGAGGTTGGTGATCCACGGGTCGAAGGGCTTGATCGTGTTGCCGATCCGCCAGGTCGCCATCGTCTCGGTGTAGGCATTGCGCTCACCGGTGACCCACCACGCGATCGCCGGCCACAAGAAGCCCGCGACGCCGCAGGCCACGAGGGTCCACACCATCCCGGCCCAGTCACCGGCCCGGATCGGGTCTTCGCGGCGCTCGCGCCAGCGCTGCCAGACCGCGACGAGCGCCACCACGGCCAACGGCAGGGCGATCGGCCGGGTCAGCCCGATGAGCAGCGCCAACCCGGAGGCGACCAGCCAGTCGCGTCGAGCCAGCGCCAGCAGCGCCGCCAGCAGCAGGAGCATGCCGAGCGATTCGGTGTAGGCCAGTTGCAGCGTCGGCGAGGGCGGCGAGGCGGCATACACACAGACGGCGCCGAAGGCGACGAGCGGGCCGACCCGGGGGGCGAGCAGACGCGCCATCAGCACCGCGGCGCCGGCACCCATCGCGAGCGTGAGGACCGCGGCGACGGCCTCGAAGGAGAAGCCGGTCAGGTCCATGCCGAGGCGGGCGAGCAACGGGAACAGCGGATAGAAGGCCCAGGCGTTCTGCTGGACGACGCCGGCCTCGTTGCGCGGGATCTGGTCGGGATAGCCGTTGACCGCGATCTCGCGGTACCACGTGCCGTCCCACATCCGCATCATGTCCAGGTATGCCGGGTGCGCGGCACCGCCCGTGCCGCCCGGCACCCCGGCGGGCACCTGGTGGGCGGCGGTGATCAGGATGAAGACCGTCGAGATCGCCCGGAACCCCAGATAGGCCACCAGCACGCTGAGCCCCAACCGTCGAGTGATCAGGGCTCGCACCGAGGCCATCACCGGCCCGCCCCCGAGCGGAAGCAGCCGGTGAGGTGGTCGTCGACCAGGCCACAGGCGGACATCCCGGCATACACCGTGGTGGGTCCGAGATGACGAAAACCCTTGTCCTTCAAGGCTTTTGCCAAGGCCTTGGCTTCGGGTGAGGTGGTCGGCAAATCGGCCAGCGTGGCCGGCGGAGTGTGTGTGGCCGGCACGAACGACCAGACGAAGGCATCGAGTCCGCCCTCGTCCCGCAGCGCCACGGTGGCCCGCGCATTGGCGATGGCGGCCTCGATCTTGCGCCGGTTGCGCACGATGCCCGCGTCGGCCATCAAGCGGGCGACATCCGCCTCGCCGAAGGCCGCGATCGCGTCGGCGTCGAAACCGGCGAAGGCCGCCCGGAAGTTCTCCCGCTTGCGCAAGATGGTGATCCACGCCAGGCCGGACTGGAAGGACTCGAGGATCAGCCGCTCGAGCAGGGCGGTTTCACCGTGGACCGGCACTCCCCACTCGGCGTCGTGATAGCGCAGGTAGTCAGGCGAGGACCCCGCCCACGCGCACCGCGCCACACCGTCCGCACCCACCAGGATGCCGTCGCCCCCCACCACGGCTTGGGTCAGGCCCCGGCCTCGTCGCGCAGTCTGCGGATCTCGGCGTCGCGGTCGGCGAGCTCCTCGCGCAGCCGGTCGATCACATCGTCGACCTGCCCCATCCGGTAACCGCGGAGGGTCTGGTCGAAGCGCAGTTGATCCAGGTCCGCGTCGCTCAACGCGCCCTCGGGCAGCGGCTGGAAGGCGGTCGTGCGGACCGGCTGGTCCATCGAGGCCTCGAACCGGCCGAGCACCGCGGCGACGACGACGCCGACCACGATGACGAGGACGGCGATGAGCAGGACGATCACGGGGTTCAGGGTAGACGAGCCTCGACCACGAGCCGCACCGCTTCCTCCGGGTCGTCGACGACCTGCAGCCGCTCGACATCGCGCTCGCTGATCATCCCCTCGCCCAGCAGGGTGCCGCGCACGAAGTCCAGCATCGGGGTCCAGAAGTCTCGGCCGAGCAGCACCAACGGGAAGCTGGTGACCTTCTGGGTCTGCGCGAGCGTCACCGCCTCGAAGAGCTCGTCCAGGGTGCCGAAGCCGCCCGGCAGCACGACATACCCCTGGGAGTACTTCACGAACATCGTCTTGCGCACGAAGAAGTAGCGGAAGTTGACCCCGAGGTCGACGTATCTGTTCAGGCCGGTCTCGAAGGGCAGCTCGATGCCCAGGCCGACGCTCGTGCCGCCGGCCTCGCGAGCGCCCTTGTTGGCCGCCTCCATGGCACCGGGGCCGCCGCCGGTGATCACGGCATACCCGGCTTCGACCAGCCGGCGACCGACCTCGACACCACGGGCGTAATGCTCCGAATCGCTGGTCAGCCGGGCCGATCCGAAGACCGCGACCGCCGGACCGAGCTCGGCCAGCGCGCCGAAACCTTCGACGAACTCCGCCTGGATCCGCAGCACCCGCCACGGATCGGTGTGCAGCCAGTCGGCGTCGGTGTGCTCGTCGAGCAACCGCTGGTCGGTCGTCGTCCGGGGCACCAGCTTGCCCCGCAGCGTGGTCGCGCCCCGCTGGTAGTCCTCATCGGTCATGCCAGCCACCTCGTCAACGCCTCTTCGCAATCTCTGATCTGCTGCTCCGGGCAGCGCTCGTCGTCGGTGTGGGCGAGGTTCGGGTCGCCCGGGCCGAAGTTCACCGCCGGCACCCCGATCGCCGAGAACCGGGCGACATCGGTCCAGCCTTCCTTCGCGACGACGGGCAGGCCGAGAGCGGCCACGAACGCCTGCGCCGCCGGCCGGTCCAGACCCGGGCGGGCGCCGTCGGCAGCGTCGGTGAGGCGGACGTCATACCCGGGGAAGACCGAGCGGACGTGCGCGAGGGCGGCCTCGGTGTCCTTGTCGGGCGCGTACCGGTAGTTGACCGCCACCGTGCACCGATCCGGTATGACGTTGCCGGCGATGCCACCGCTGATGTGCACCGCGTTGAGCGCCTCGTGATAGTCCAGCCCGTCGACGGTGACGGTCTGCGGCTCGTAGTCCGACAACCGCTGCAGCAGGTCGGCGGCGTCGTGGATGGCGTTGTGGCCGTTCCAGGGGCGGGCCGAGTGCGCGGCGATGCCCTTGGTGGTGAGTTCGACGCGCATCGTGCCCTTGCAGCCACCCTCGATGCCACCGGCCGTGGGTTCGAGCAGCACTGCGAAGTCGGCCTCGATCCAGTCCGGGTGCTCGGCGGCGATCCGCTTGAGCCCGTTGAACTCCTCCTCGATCTCCTCGCAGTCGTAGAAGACATAGGTGACATCGCGGCTGGGTTCGGTGAGCTCGGCGGCGAGCTTGAGCTGGACGGCGACGCCGCCCTTCATGTCGGTGCTGCCGCGGGCGACGAGCATCCCGTCGACCCGGCGGGTGGGGATATTCGGCGGGTCGGTGAGCGGCACGGTGTCGATATGCCCGGCCAGCACCACCCGCTCGTCGCGACCGAGGTCGGTGCGCGCCACGACGACATTGCCGTCACGCTCCACCTGCAGGTGGTCCAGGCCGCGCAACGCCTGCTCGATCGCATCGGCGATGACGCGCTCGTCCTTGCTGACCGACGGTATGTCGCACAGCGCTGCGGTCAGATCCACGACATCGGTGCTGAGGTCCAGGGTGGCCATGGCGGCCATCATCGCACCGAGGGTCAGGCCTGGTCGGACGCCTCCCTTAGCCTTGGCCCATGACCACTCGCCACGCCTGGGGCTACGGCCTTGCCACGACGACCTACGCCGGGCAGATCCTCGACACCTGGTTCCCGCAGCCGCAGCTGGGACAGGCTCCGGTCGAGGACCCGTATGCCGCTCCCCCGGACCTGGCCGACCTCGCCGGCGATGACCCGCGCCGCAAGGTGCGCACCTCGGTCGAGCTCGTCGACATCGACCTGGATGCCGCCCCGGCGGACGCCCGGGATGCCTACCTGCGCCTGCACCTGCTGTCGCACCGGCTGGTCGCGCCCAACACCATCAACCTCGATGGCCTCTTCGGCGTGCTCGCCAATGTGGTGTGGACCAACCACGGCCCGTGCGCCGTGGCGGACTTCGAGCAGACCCGGCTGCGGTTGCGCGGCGCCGGACCGGTGCAGGTCTTCGGCGTCGACAAGTTCCCTCGGATGACCGATTACGTCGTGCCGAGTGGCGTCCGGATCGCCGACGCCGACCGGGTGCGCCTGGGCGCCCATCTCGCCGAGGGCACCACGGTCATGCACGAGGGCTTTTGCAATTTCAACGCCGGCACGCTCGGCACCTCGATGGTCGAGGGCCGCATCGTGCAGGGAGTCACCGTCGACGACGGCTCCGACATCGGCGGCGGGGCCTCGATCATGGGCACGCTGTCCGGTGGGGGCACCGAGCGGGTCACCATCGGCAAGCGCTGCCTGATCGGCGCCGAGGCGGGGATCGGCATCTCCCTCGGTGACGACTGCGTGGTGGAGGCCGGCCTCTACATCACCGCCGGCACCAAGGTCACCCTCCCCGACGGTCGCGTGGTCAAGGCCCGCGAGCTGTCCGGTGGCGACAGCATGCTGTTCATCCGCAACTCCACCACCGGCGTGGTCGAGTGCCGCGAGCGACAGGGCGAGGGCATCGCGCTCAACCCGGCCCTGCACACCTCCCACTAGCCCGTATGGCGTTTGGCGACTACGAGGAAGAGCGGCCGCGCCGGCTGCGCTCGACGCTCGGGTGTGTGCTGCCCATCGTCATGCTCGCCGCGCTCGGTGGGGCGGGTTATTACGGCTATCAGCGGGTGATGGACGCGATCGGCAACAACACCTGCAAGGTGACCGACGGCCGCTTCGACTATCAGTGGTCGACCGAGCAGACGGCTAACGCCGCGACGATCGCGCTCGTCGGCCGGTATGACGAGGGCCTGCCGGAGCGCGCCGCCCAGATCGCCGCGGCGACCTCGATCCAGGAGTCCAAGCTGCGCAACCTGCGCTCGGGTGACCGCGACTCGCTCGGCCTGTTCCAGCAGCGACCGAGCCAGGGCTGGGGCACCGCCGAGCAGATCCAGGACCCGATCTACGCCAGCAAGGCGTTCTACCGTGCGCTGGTGAAGATCCCGGACTGGCAGACCCGCACGCTGACCGAGGTCGCCCAGGAGGTTCAGCGCAGCGGTTATCCGCAGGCGTATGCCGACCACGAGACGCAGGGCCGGGTCATCGCGTCGGTCTTCTCCGGTGGGCAACCGGGCGGCGTGGGCTGCCGCATGGACCCGCCGACCGGGCCGGGTTCGGTCAGCCGGGTCGTCGCCAAGCTGGCCGACGCGTCCGGGCTGCGAGCCACCGGCTCGGGCGGCTATGTGACCTATCGCGGCGACAACGCGCAGGTGTGGGCGGTGGCCTCCTGGGCCGTTGCGCACGCCCAGGCCGAGAACATCACCTCGGTGGTCGTCGGCGATCGGGCCTGGAACCGCGACCGCGGTCGCAGCGCCTGGACCTGGACGACCGCCGACAACCCGACTCGAGCCGGCGAGGTCAGGCTAGAGCTGGCTCGCTGACCGCGCCGCGGGTGAGGCTTTCGCCCTCGACGTCGACGGTGGGCAGCAGGCGATCCAGCCACCGCGGCATCCACCAGGCGGCATCGCCGACCATCAGCATCACCGCCGGCACGAGCAGCATCCGCACCAGGAAGGCGTCGAGCACGATCGCGGTCGCCAGGGCGACGCCGAGCGATTTGATCAACGCGTTGTCCTGCGTGGCGAAGGCCGCGAACACCGAGATCATGATCAGCGCGGCGGCGATGACGACCCGCCCGGAGTGCCGGAAACCGTCGATGACGGCGTCCCTCGCGCCCATCCCGTGCACATGCGCCTCGCGCATCCGCGTGGTGAGGAAGACCTGGTAGTCCATCGCCAGGCCGAAGACGATGCCGATCATCAACGTCGGCAGGAAGCTCATCACCGGTTGCGGGTCGAAGATGCCAAACATGCCGTCCTGCACCAGCTTCGCGGTGACACCGAGCGCGCCGAGCACCGACAGCAGGAACCCCACGGTCGCGAGCAGCGGCACCAGCAGCGACCGGAAGACGATCACCAGCAGCAGGAACGCCAGCCCGACCACGATCGCCAGATAGGGCGCGAGTGCGGCGTTGAGCTTGTCCGACACATCGGCGGCGATCGCGGTCTGCCCGGTCACGCCGACCTTCGCGCCACTGCTTGCCTCCACCGCCGGCTGACTGCCCCGCAGCCGCTGCAGCAGATCGTCGGTGGCCTTGTCGGCCGGTCCGGTCTTCGGCGTGATGAGCACCACCGCGCCGGTGGAGTCCCGGTTGACCTGCACGATCTGGGCGTTGGCGACATTCGGATCCTTGGCGGCCCACTGGACCACCCGCCCGTATGCCGCGAGGTGCTGCTGGGCGCCGCCCGTCACCTGCCGCCCGTCGACGACGGCGACCATCGGGGCATTCTTGCCCGGGCCGAAACCTTCGGCGAGCAGATCGGCGGAGGTGCGCGCCTCGCTGCCGACCGCGGCGGTCGCATCGGACGGCAGCCCGAGGTGCATGCCCGTCACCGGGATCGCGAGCGCGCCGAGGATCGCCACGACGGCCAGGGCGACCAGCGCCGGAGCCCGGCGGATGCCGTTGCCGAGCCGCACCGAACCGTTGACCGATGCGTGGTCCGACTCATCCGCTGCAGTGTCCTTGCGCACCCGGCCGGCGAAGGCCTTGCCCTTGAGCAGACCCATGAAGGCCGGCAGCAGGGTCAGCGCCACGAGCACGGCGAAGACCACCGTGGCCGCCGCCGCGATGCCCATCGAGGTCAGCATCGGGATGCCAAGCAGCGCGAAGGCCACCAGCGCGATGACCACGGTCAGGCCGGCGAAAACCACCGCCGATCCGGCAGTGCCGAGGGCCCGGCCCATCGCGTGGGCCCGGTCGCCGGTGTGGCGCAGCTCGGCGCGATAGCGCGACAGGATGAACAGCGAGTAGTCGATGCCGACCGCGAGCCCCAGCATCGACGACAGCGCCGTCGCCGTGTCCGGGATGTCGAAGAAGGCGGTGGCCGCGGTGACCCCGAGCGTGCCGAGACCGACCCCGACGACGGCATTGAGGATCGGCATACCGGCTGCGACGAGCGAGCCGAAGGTGAGCACGAGCACGAAGAGCGCGACGAGGATGCCGATCGCCTCGGCGGTGCTGCCGGGGTTGATCGCCTCCTGCATGCCCTGCCCGCCCGTGACCACGGTGAGCCCGCCGCGCTGCGCGTCGGCTGCGGCCTTGCGGATGTAGTCCTGGGTCTCCGGCTTCACCTCCATCGGGTTGGTGACCGCGAAATTCCAGCTGATGGTGCCGATCCGGCCGTCCTTGGACAGCGGAGAGATGTAGGCCGCGTTCGCCCGGGCTGCCGCTGCCGGCAGCCCCTGCTGCTGGGCGGCGCCGACGAGCTGCTTCTCCAGGGCGGGCGCGGCGACGACCGGGTTGGCCAGCCGGGTGCCCGGCGGCAACTGGGGCGCCTGCTGCACGGCCGCCACGAGCCGGTCGACCTGTCCCTTGTAGGGCTGCTCGGCGAGGGTGCGGCCCGGTGGGGCCTGCACCACGATCTGCCCGGCCACCTGCTTGTCGGCCGGCAGCTGGCCGGGGAAGAGTTCGGCCTGGGTGTCGGCTGCCTGCAGCGACGGGACGCCGGGGATCGAGAAGGTGGTGCTCATCGGCTGCGATTTCGCGGCGGCGAAACCGCCGACGCCGAGGATCACGACGAGCCAGCCGACGAAGACCAACGGCCATCGGCGGTATGCCGTCCGGCCGAGCCGGTAGAGGAAGGTTGCCACGCGAATCTCCTGGTGGGTCAGCGGGTGATCTGCCGAGCTGCGGCCTCGGCGGCGAGCACCTCGGTGAAGATCTGGCTAAAGGTGCGCCCGGTCTGGGTCTTGTGGATCTCGAGGGTGAGCATGATCAGCGCGAAGAGCGAGGCGGCGAGGGCTCGCGCACGCAGATCCTCGGGCTCCCAGCCCTCGCGCAGGCAGATCTCCTGGCCGAGCAGAGTCGCCATCTCGGCCAGCCGCTCGGAGACGATCTGGGCGAGCTTGGGGTCGGCGGCGATCGCCGCGTCCAGCAACTGGTGGGCTTCTTGGGCGCGCGGGTCGTCGGCCGCGGTGAGGTCGACGAGCGTCTTCACGGTGTGCACGAGGTCGGGCAGCAGCTCGCCGGTCGGCTGGCCGGCCCGGAAGTCGGCAATCGCAGGCTGGTCGGCGAAATCGTCGAAGCCGAGCACCGCCGTCGCCTTGTCGCTCACCTCGTTGAAGAGCGTGCGACGGCTGATGCCGACGGCGTCGGCCAGGTCGTCCATGGTGAAGCCGGCGTAACCATGCTCGGTGACCAGCCGCACCGCCTCGATGTGGATGCGCAGCAACCGCTCGGCCCGGCGCCGGTCGGCCGCGCTTGCACTCTCTTTCATGGAGTGCAGTTTTGCACTTTGCTTAGCTCAAGTGCAAATCGGGCTAGACCGGCCAGGTCTCCTGCCGCCACGCGGCGTCCCAGAACATCCACTCATAGCGGGCGCAGGTCGCGAAGGCTTCGTGGGCGCGGGCGAGGACCGGCTCCGGCATACCGGACAGGGCCTCGTCGGCGAGCTCCCGAGCGCGAGCCGAGGCGGCCGCGAAGTCGGGGTCGGCATACGTGCGGATCCACGCGGCGTAGGGGTGATCGGTGAGCGACGCGCGGGAGAGCAACAGCGCGCCGATGTGCTCGTAGATCCAAAAACACGGCAGCAGGGCCGCGGTCAGCACCGGATAGCTGCCGCCGGCGCCGACCGCGAGCAGGTATGACGTGTACGCGCGGCAGGTGGGCGACATCGTGGCCGCGGTGAGCTCGCCCCCGAGGAAGGAGGCGTGCAGCTCGCGCTCGGCGACCGCGACACCGATCGCGGACTGCGACCAGAACTCCACCGAGTCGACGTCACCGGCTTGCGAGCCGGCCAGCGCAAGAGACCGCCCGTAGTCCACCAGGTAGAGCGCGTCCTGGGCCATGTAGTAGTCGAAGCGCGAACGTGACAACGTCCCGTCCCCCAGGCCCAGCACGAAGGGGTGCCGTTCGATGGCCTGCAGGACGGGACGTGCCCGCTCCCACGCGTCGTGGGAGAACGTCATCAGCCCGGGTAGTTGCGCTCGGTCTCACCGATGTAGATCTGGCGCGGACGCCCGATCTTGGTGGCCGGGTCCTCCATCATTTCGCGCCACTGGGCGATCCAGCCCGGGAGGCGGCCGATGGCGAAGAGCACCGTGAACATCTCGGTCGGGAAGCCCATCGCCTTGTAGATGATGCCGGTGTAGAAGTCGACATTCGGGTAGAGCTTGCGCGAGACGAAGTAGTCGTCCTTGAGCGCGATCTCCTCCAGGCGCATCGCCATGTCGAGCTTGGGGTCGTTGACCCCCATCTTCTTGAGGACCTCGTCGGCGGCCTTCTTGACGATGGTGGCGCGCGGGTCGTAGTTCTTGTAGACCCGGTGGCCGAAGCCCATCAGCTTGACGCCGTCCTCCTTGTTCTTCACCTTCTCCACGAACTTGTCGACGTCGCCGCCGAACTGGTTCTCGATGGTGTCGAGCATCTCCAGCACCGCGGAGTTGGCGCCGCCGTGCAGCGGGCCGGAGAGGGCGTGGATGCCGGCCGAGATCGAGGCGAACAGGTTGGCGTGGCCGGAGCCGACGAGGCGCACCGTGGAGGTGGAGCAGTTCTGCTCATGGTCGGCGTGCAGGATGAACAGCTGGTCGAGCGCCTTGGCGACGACCGGGTCGACCTGGTAGTCCTCCGAGGGGAAGCCGAAGACCATCCGCAGGAAGTTCTCGACCAGGCCGAGCTTGTTGTCCGGATAGAGCGTCGGCTGACCCTGGCTCTTCTTGTGGGCGTATGCCGCGATCGTGGGCAGCTTGGCCATCAGGCGCACCGTGGACAGCTCGATCTGGTCCTTGTCGGTGATCGACAGGCTGTCCTGGTAGAAGGTGCCGAGCGCGGACACCGCGGCGGACAGCACCGACATCGGGTGCGCGTCGCGCGGGAAGGCCGCGAGCAGGTCCTTCAGGTCCTCGTGCAGCATCGTGTGCCGGCGGATCCGCTCGGTGAACGCCTCGAGCTGCTTGCTGTCCGGCAGCTCGCCGTAGATCAGCAGGTAGGACACCTCGATGAAGGTGGACTTCTCGGCGAGCTGGTCGATCGGGTAACCGCGGTAGCGCAGGATGCCGGCGTCACCGTCGATGTAGGTGATCTTGGACTGGCACGAGGCGGTGTTGACGAAACCCACGTCCAGGGTGACGTTGCCCGTCTCCTTCAGCAGCGCGGAGATGTCATATCCGGAGTTGCCCTCGGTGGAGGGAACGACACCGAACTCGAGGGTCTTGCCCTCGGCGGTGAAGGTGGCCGGAGTCTGGTCGGTCATGTCTGGATCTCTTCCGTCCTACTCATGGACTGTGCAGGCGCCAGGGCCTGGTCCGTGCGAACCTTCCCGAACGCTACCCCAGCGTCACAGCGCTCCCCTCGGGGGTCCGGACGTGAAGATCAGCAAAATTTCGTATGGCGTGAAAGCTCGCCTCTCAGCGTCCGGCCAGCCGGGACGCCGCGGCGGCGATGCGCTCGTCGGTGGCGGTGAGCGCGATCCGGACGTGCTGCGCACCGGCCGCGCCGTAGAAATCACCGGGAGCGGCGAGGATGCCGAGGTCGGCCAACTTCGCCACGCTGGTCCGGCAGGGTTCGCCCTGGGTCGCCCAGAGGTAGAGGCCGGCCTCGGAGTGGTCGATGCGCCACCCGGCCGCCTCCAGCGCCGGGCGCAGCGTTGCCCGCCGGGCGCGATAGCGCTTCTTGGTCTCGGCCACGTGGGTGTCATCGCTCAGCCCGGCGATCAACGCCTGCTGCACCGGCCAGGGCGCCATCATCCCCGCGTGCTTGCGGATGTCGACCAGCCGCTTCACGATCGCCGGGTCGCCCGCCACGAAGGCCGCGCGGTAACCGGCCGCGCTGCTCTGCTTGGACAGGGAGTAGACCGACAGCAGACCGGTGTGGTCACCACCGCTCACCCGGTCGTCCAGGATGCCGGGGGTCGGGTCGTCGCCCTGCCAGTTGAGTTCGGCATAGCACTCGTCGCTGGCCACGACCACGCCGCGCTGCCGCGCCCAGTCAACGACCTTCTTCAGGTGGTCGACCGGGAGCACCTGCCCGTGCGGGTTGGCAGGAGTGTTGAGCCACAACAGTTTTGGCGCGCTCGGGCCATACTCCAGCAACGACCGAGCTGGGGCGGGAGTCGCGCCCGCCAGGCGAGCACCCACGTCATACGTCGGGTAGGCGATGCTCGGGAAGCCGACCACATCACCCGCGCCCAGACCGAGCAGGGTGGGCAGCCAGGCGACGAGCTCCTTGCTGCCGACGGTGGGCATCACGCCGTCCGGGTTGACCCTGGTTGCGCCGCGGCGGCGGGCGTACCACGCGGCGACAGTTTCGCGCAGTTCAGGCGTGCCCCAGACGGTCGGGTATCCGTGCGCATCGGCGGCGCCGGCCAGGGCGTCCTGGAGGACCTGAGGTGTGGGGTCGACGGGCGTGCCGACCGACAGGTCGACGATGCCGTCAGGATGCTCGGCGGCGCGCGCCTTCGCGGCGGCGATGGTGTCCCACGGAAAATCCGGGAGCGATGCCATCACCACGTCGTCACGCGAATTCGTGGTCGTGACTCCACGCCGCCCTCCGGGCCTCGCTGACGCTCGGGTCCTCGGACGGCTGTCGTCACTCCGCGTGCTCCTGCGGGGGCAGCGCAGAAATGATCGGGTGGTCCTTGTTGATCAGGCCCATCTTCGCCGCGCCGCCCGGGCTGCCGAGGTCGTCGAAGAACTCGACATTGGCCTTGTAGTAGTCGGCCCACTGCTCCGGGACGTCGTCCTCGTAGTAGATGGCCTCGACCGGGCAGACCGGCTCGCACGCGCCGCAGTCGACGCATTCGTCCGGGTGGATGTAGAGGCTGCGCTCACCTTCGTAGATGCAGTCGACCGGGCATTCCTCAATGCACGCCTTGTCCTTGAGGTCGACGCACGGCTGGGCGATCACGTAGGTCATGGAAGCGGATCCTCCTGCTGGTGGCGGCCGGGGCGGCCTGTGGGTTCCTAGTATGGCGAACCGTGAGCCCAGACCTTAGTCAGCCCGACCCTGCTGCTGGGCTTCGACCCGGCATCCGGATCACGCTGCGCTGCCGCATTCCGCGGACTCCCACCGGTGAGACCCTGACAGATGTAGTGGGCGATGTGACAGAGGTCACCCCAGACGCGATCACAGTGCGGACGCGGCAGGGCGAGGTAACGGTCGATCGCGGCGACGTGCAGCTGTGGAAGGAGATCCCGCCTCGGCCGGTTCGTCGCGGGGCGCCGCACCAAGCCATTGGCATCGACGACCTCGAGCGCCTGATGGTGGGAGGCATGCCGCCGCTCGAGCATGGGGTGATCGGTGACTGGCTGCTGCGCGCGGCTGATGGATTCACCGGCCGCGCGAATTCTGTTCTCGTGCAAGGCGATCCGGGTGTTCCCCTCGCCAGGGCGTTCGAACAGGTGGAAGGTTGGTATGCCGACCGCAGCCTCCCGCCGCTGGCGCAGCTCGCCGGGCCGTCCGGTTTCGATCCTGGGGCGACGCCCGCGGGAGCCGTCGCCGCGGAGCGGGGGTGGCGCTTCTTCGGGCGGGTGCTCGTCATGACAGCCGCCTCCGCTGTGGTCGCTGATGCGCCGATGCGTCCCAACACCGCGGTCGCCGTGCTGCCCGAGCCGGACGAGAGCTGGTGGTCGGTCGCAGCCCCGCGCTCGGTCGAGCACCGGGAGACCTACACAGCGACCTTGAATCGCATCGGAGCGGCGGCCCACCTGTTGGCTTTCCGGCAGGAGGACTTCCCCACCCCGTCCAGCGCCGGTCGCCTGGCCTTCGCGCCCGGCTGGGCAGGCGTCTTCGATCTGCACGTGCTGCCCGACCGGCGGCGCGACGGCCTGGGTCGGGCGCTGGTGGTCGAGGGTGCACGGGCAGTCCACGACGCCGGCATACCGTCGATGTACCTGCAGGTCAGCGCCGACAATCACGCCGCAGTTGAGTTGTACCGGGGCCTCGGGTTCGACACGCATCACGAGTACGTCTACGGCCGCCGCGATTGACCGTCCTCAACCGGTGTCGGGTTCGGTGGTGTCCCAGTAGGTTTCCAGCAGCCCGGGCCAGGTCATGTACACCCGTCCGGTGGGGCTGGTCCAGGTGCACCGCCCACCCGGGGTCATCGTCACCGACCACCCCGATTGCTTGGTGCGGTGATGCCGCCGACACAGGCATTGCAGGTTCCAGTCCGCCGTCGGACCGTCCGGCCAGGCGACCACATGGTCCAGGTCGGTAAACCTCGCCCCGCGCGTACACCCGGGGAACCGGCAGCGCTGATCGCGGCGTTTCACCCGTTCCCGCATCAACTCCGGCGGCCGGTAGGACTTACTGATCGCTTGATCGTCCAGGCGGTAATCCACCGGGTCGAAATTTCGGTGGCTGGTGGTCACCTTCGACGCCGTGAAGGCCGGGTGCCCGATCAACTCGGCCAGATCACTCCCGGTGATCGGCCCCGCCGTCGGATGCTGCACCACCTCCTCCGGAGAGACACCACCAGGCGAAGCAACCTCGTCGACCTCGCCGACCTCGTCGACTTCAGCGGGTTCGTTGGCCGTAGTCGTGCCAGGTCGGTGGTCACCCTCAGTCGCGGCGCTTGCCGTTTCGCTGCTCGCGCTCGTCTCGGAGTCATCGCGTGTGGCGTTATCGGAACTCGCGGCACCCTCCTCAGCGTCAGTGTCGGACGCATTCGCGGTGAAGGTGTTGGACGCGGACTGGGGTTTGAGCACGTCCACGTGCACGACCAGGGTCACGTTATGCATCGCGAGTTCGAACAACGCCGCGGCCCGGTGCTCACCCAGCGTGTACGGGTCACCACCCGGGGTGCTCGCGAACTCCAGCCTCCGCGCGGCAGCACGCGCTTCGACCGCGTCCCTCAACGCCGCCGCCTGAGCGATCGGCATCGCCGCGGTCAGCAACGCCAACCCCGGCACCGAGTGCGCGTCCAACCAAACCCCGGTCTCCTGCGCCTGCGTCCGCTCCTTGGTGCGCCGCGCCGCCGGGGCCTCCAACCGTTGCACCAAGGCCCGCACCGACCGCCGGGCGATACTGCGCGGCCGATGCTGCACACCCCGTTTGAGGATCAACTCTTCGACCGTCTCACAGGTCGTCGAGCTGGCCTCCGACAGTTCCCGTCCCATCGTGGCTGCGGTCGCCCAATTCACTGTCCCGGCACCGACCTGCTCCAACACTTTGGGTAGTCCGGCGGTCACCCACGCGGCCTCCTGCACCAGCGTGCACGCCTCATAGTCCCCCAACCCCAGTGCCGGACCGACCTCGTCGGCCGTATCGGAACACCAGTGCCCCGGGGCGTGCTCCACCGGCGGTTCCAGGAAGGATTCACGCCGCCGATCGGCCAGGTCAGCTCGATCGAACCGGGCGAACCGGCCCAACGCTCGCGCCCGCACCGCCAAGGACTGCTGAGCCACCGCGTGCGCCGCGGATACCGTCGCCAGGTACCGCTCCTTCAGCAGCCGGGCCCGTTCGGCTTGCCCGGCCTGCTCCGGGGTGATCCACCCATCGGTCACCTGCCAGGTGTCGCTGATCGGGCCGATCACCTCAGGCACCCCCGCGCCCGGGTCCGCGGACACCTCAGTGTCGGCGAAGAACCGATCCACCACACCGGGCTCGAACGGGTTGTCCGCTGCTAGCCGGTCGAACACGTTGCGGGTGAGCACGCTGATCGCGGCCAACTGCACCTCGATCGGGTGCAACCCGTGCAACGCGGCGATATCAGGGTCGGTCGCTACCTCCATCGCCGCCGGTAACCCGTCTTCGAAGATCACCGACTCGATCAACTCGCGCGCGCTGACAGCCTTCTCGGCAGCGGCCTCGGCACTGCTCGGCTGGGCGGGTGCGGTGATCGGCATACCCCGAAGTTTACCCGAACAGGTGTGCGGATAGAAGACCATGTGGAGAGTTTTTTCGTTGCGGCACAACGGTTTTCGACCGACCTGGCACGGGCGTAACGGGTGTGGGCAAGTATGCCAGCCACCACCGACAACACCCCGGTCCACCGATGGTTTCGACGCGCTCGCTCGTTCCTCGCTCGCTTGCTCAACCAACGGGGGAAGCGTGCTCAACAACGAGGGAAGCCGGCGATCAACTGACGAACGTCGGCGGCGTGCGCGAGGCCCCCCGACCCCCACGCACGCCGCCGCTGGCGACTGCCCACCGTCGCCCTAGGCGGACTTGACCTCCGCTCGGGTCATCCGCCACATCCCGACCGCGAGCGGCAGGACCGCCCAGACGAGCGTCGAGACGAGGAAGTGAGCCCACTGCTCACCGCTCATGGACCCGTCGAACACGGGCGCCAGTGTCTTGTTGGTGTCCAGCCACTCACCCGCGGTCTTCATGAACGAGATCGAGGAGACGATCGACCACAACGTCGGCAGGAAGAAGTAGGCGACGATCGCGCCAGGGGTGTTGCGCAGCAACATCCCGAAACCGACACCCATGGCGATCCCGACCGCCTGCGCGAGGAACATCCCGAAGAACGCTCCTGCGGACAGCGCCCACGACGGGTTCGACCCGCGCACCAGTGCGCCGAGCCCGGTCCCGACCGCGGCGAACGCCACCCCGACGATGATCGCGGCGAACCCCACCAGCAACGCTGCAAGGAACTTGGCGAGGCCGACGCGCAACCGCCGCGGCTCGAGAGTGAAGGTCACCAGACCGGTCCGCTGGGACCATTCACTGGTCACCGTGAGGATGCCGAGGATCGGCAACAGCACCGCCTGCGGACCGACCGTCCCGGCGATGAAATCACCAAACCCCTTGCCCTCGTTGGGTTTTCCGGTGAACAGGAGTATGCCGATCACCACCAGGGTGAGCGCACCGATGGTGATCAGCAGCCACCGACCGGCGCGCGTGTCGACCAGCTTGCGCAGTTCGACCTTGAGCAGGCGCAGGAACGGAATCGGGGTGGTCGCTGCTTCGGCCAGGCGGCTCGGCAACCTCGTGCCGGCGTGCGGCGTTGCCGCGCTTGCGATGGTGCTCATGCTGCTGCTCCTTCTCGTGCGTCCGCGGCGGTGAGCTGCAAGAACATCTCCTCCAGCCCGGTCGAGCTCGTGGAACCGAGCTCGGTGAGGACGATCTGGTGCTCGAGCGCAATCCGTCCGACGCGCTCCGGCGTCACCTGCACGCTCAGCGAACCGAACCCCTGTGTGACGTCAATCCCGTTGTCCTGCAAAGCTTTTGCCAGCCGTGCATTGTCAGTGCTCCTCACCGTCGTGCCCGCCGCGGCGAGCAGGTCGTCCTTGGCGCCTTCGGCCACGATCCGGCCCCGGCCGATGACGACCAGGTCGTCGGCGATGACCTGAATCTCGTGCAGCAGGTGCGACGACAGCAGCACCGTGCCGCCCTGGTCGGCGAACCCGCGCAGCAGACTGCGCATCCATCGGATGCCGGCCGGGTCGAGCCCGTTCGCCGGCTCGTCGAGCACGAGCACCTGCGGATCCCCCAGGAGCGCATGCGCGATCCCCAGCCGCTGGCGCATGCCGAGCGAGTAGTCGCGCAGCCGCCGCTTGGCCTCAACTTGCGTGAGGCCGACAACCTCGAGCAGCTCGTCGACCCGAGTCCTCGGCAAACCAAGGGTCAGCGCCCCGAGGGTGAGGATCTCCCGTCCCGTGCGACCAGCGTGCTGGGCCTGGGCGTCGAGCAGGACACCCACGTGTCGCCCGGGGTTCGGCAGATCGGCATACGACCGTCCGAGGATCGTCGCGGTCCCGCTGGTGGGCGGGGTGAGCCCGCACATCATCCGCATGCAGGTGGACTTGCCCGCGCCATTCGGACCGAGGAATCCGGTCACCCGGCCGGGCTTGGCATCGAAGGTGACGGCGTCCACGGCCGCGTGCTGGCCGTATCGCTTGGTCAACTGGTTCACGGTGATCATGGGTCAACCCTCGCGTTCGCCGCCGGTCGCGCACATCGGGCGCAGGTATGCCGTTCGCAGACTTTGGTAGGGGGTCGGCACCGACCAGAGACGGATGCCCCTTGACGGGCGGTCGATCTAGGCTGCTGCGGTGTCCGATGTCCTCCTGCCCTCGCCGCCGCGTTGGCGACGCGCTTGGGGCGAGGTATGGCGGGTGCTCGCCGCGGCGTTCTTCGGCCTCAGCATCTACGCGATCATGGGCGGCCAGCCCCCACGCGGCTATGAGGATGGCCACCCCTGGATCTTCGTCGACCTGCTCATCGGCTTGGTCTGCCTCGGCCTCATGTTGCTGCGCCGTCGATTCCCACTCCTCATCACACTGATCACGTTGGCGCTCACCGCATTTGCCGTCACGGCCACCGGAGCCGCGATGGTCTGCCTGATCTCCCTCGCGACCCATCGCCGCGCGCGGCAGATCATCCTGGCCGCCGTCGTCTCGGTCGCGGCGGGCCTGCTGTTCGACCGGGTTCACCCGACACCGGGAGACGACACCGCCCAGTTCATCGCGAATGTCGTCATCGGAGTGCTGGCCACCGGTCTGGCCATCGCCCTGGGAGTGGCGATCGGGTCCCGCCGCGAGCTACTGGCAAGCCTGCGCGAGCGAGTGCGCATCGCCGAATCCGAGCAGCACGCCCGCGCGGTGCAGGCCCGGATCGGCGAACGCGCGCGCATCGCCCGCGAGATGCACGACGTGTTGGCCCATCGAATCTCGTTGGTAGCCATGCATTCCGGCGCTCTCGCCTATCGCACCGACCTGCCGCCCGCGGAGGTTCGGGCGACCTCCGAGCTCATCCGAGACAACGCCCAGTTGGCCCTGGCCGAATTGCGCGAGGTGCTCGGTGTCTTGCGTGACACGGAGCTGCACGGCATCGAGCCGCCGCAACCCTCCATCGCCGACTTGTCCGCCCTGGTCGCCGACACGCCGGCCTCCGACGGGCCGGCTTCGCTGGCCATGGACGAGGACCTCACAGGTCTGTCGGACTCGTTGTCGCGCAACGCTTTTCGTGTTGTTCAAGAGGCGCTCACCAACCGTCGCAAGCACGCACCCGGGCAGCCCATCGAGATCGTCGTTGAACGTGACGACCACGCCGTGACCATCCGCTGCACCAATCCAATGCTGCCCGGCCACCGCTCCGAGGTGCCAGGCGCGGGGCTCGGGCTCATCGGTCTGAGCGAGCGGCTCGCACTCGCCGGTGGCACGCTGGAGCACGAGACCGATCGGGGTGGCCGGTTCTCGTTGCGAGCCGTGCTGCCCACCGAGCCGAAGGAACCCGCCGGATGACCCGCGTGCTGCTTGTCGACGACGACGCGCTGGTGCGCGCCGGCCTGCGGATGATCCTCGGCGGCGCGAGCGATCTCGAGGTCGTCGGCGAGGCGACCGACGGCGAGGCTGCGGTCGCTGCCGTTGCGCAGCACCGGCCGGATGTTGTCCTGATGGATATCCGTATGCCGGTCCTGGACGGCATCGAGGCGACCCGCCGGATCACGGCCGGTGAACATCCGCCGCATGTCATCGTGCTGACGACCTTCGACGCGGATGACCTTGTCGTGCAAGCACTTCGGGCCGGCGCCAGCGGTTTCCTGCTGAAGGACTCACGGCCCGAGCGGCTGGTCGGAGCTGTGCACGCCGTCTGCGCCGGCGAGCCGATCCTGTCCCCCTCGGTGACCCGGCAATTGGTCGAGCGGGTCACCGCGCAGGCTCCCACGGGCGTCGCCGCCCACCGGGTGGCCGCAGCCGAGCTGACCGACCGTGAGACCGAGGTGGCCGAGCTGATCGGCCAGGGCCTGTCCAACGCCGATATCGCCGGCCAGCTCTTCATGAGCGTGCCGACCGTCAAGGCCCATGTCTCGCGGGT
This sequence comes from Metallococcus carri, assembly GCF_011440275.1. Classification (GTDB taxonomy): domain Bacteria; phylum Actinomycetota; class Actinomycetes; order Actinomycetales; family Dermatophilaceae; genus Metallococcus; species Metallococcus carri. Next base: position 23,026 of record NZ_JAAOIV010000003.1, read on the forward strand.
GCTCACCAAGCTCGGCGTCGAAAACCGCGTCCAGGCGGCCCTGCTCATCCATGAGGCCCGGTCGTAGGCGGGCTGAACTCAGCCGCGCTCCGGATCGAGCAACTGCGCCAGATGTATGCCGGGTCGGTCGCGCAAGTCCCGTGCCTGGGTCCGGCAGGAGAATCCATCGGCCAGCAATACGGCATCCGGCGCCGCGTCGAGCGCTGGAAGCAGTTGTCGTTCAGCGATTTTGACCGACACTTCGTAATGCCCGACCTCGACGCCGAAGTTGCCGGCCAGCCCGCAACAACCGCCGAGACGCTGCACCTGGGCACCGGCTGCCTGCAAGAGCGCAGCATCTGGTGACCACGACATCACCGCGTGGTGGTGACAGTGTGGCTGGGCGATGACCGACACTCCGGACAGGTCGGGCGGGGTCCACCCGGGCAGCTCCCACAGGAACTCCGCCAGCGTCTGCACCGCACCCGCGACCCGCTCAGCTCGTTCGTCACCCACGAGTTCGCGCGCGTCGCTGCGATAAACGGCGGTGCACGATGGTTCGAGTCCGACGATCGGAATCCCTTGTGCCACAGCGACATCCAGGTCGCCGATGGTCTCGCTCAGGATCTTGCGGGCGGCGTCCAGTTGGCCGGTCGAGATCCAGGTCAGCCCGCAGCAACCGTCACGCGACGGGATCACCGGCTCGACACCGGCGGCTCGCAGCACGCGCACGGCCGAGATGCCGACCTCGGGCGAGAAGTGATCGGTGAAGGTGTCGATCATCAGCGCGACGCGATCGGGCGCTCCGGCGCTCTCCTCCACCGTGCGCACGCCGTTGTCCGCCGCCCACGAGCGGAAGCTGCGCGGCGCCAGATCGGGCAACGACCGCCGCGCGTCCACCCCGGCCAGCCGCTTGAACATGCCGACACCGTCGCCGATGCCCAGCGCCCGCCGAGCGAGCCGAGGAGCCTTGCCGCCCAAGCGAATCCACTTCGGCAACTGCCCCAGCGAATAGTGCGCCACCGGCCGCACCCGCCCCTTGTAGGTCTGGTGCAGCACCTCCGACTTGTACGACGCCATGTCGATGCCGGTCGGGCAGTCGGACAGACAGCCCTTGCACGACAGGCACAGGTCGAGCGCGTCGTGCACCTCCGGCGCGTCCCAGCCGCGCACCAGGGAGCCGTTGAGCATCTCCTGCAACACCCGGGCGCGGCCTCGCGTGGAATCCTTCTCCTCCCCGGTCGCGAGGTAGGACGGACACATCACCCCGGGTGCCGGATTGTCGGCCCGGCATTTGCCCACCCCAGTGCAGCGATGCACCGCCTGGGTGAAATCACCGTCGTCGTGGATGTATTTGAGCGCCAAGCCTGTTCGCACCTGGCGGGCTTCCGGCACGCGCAGGTTTTCGGTCGGCGCGTCCGGCCGCACGAGCACGCCGGGGTTGAGCAGATCGGCGGGATCGAAGATGCCCTTCACCCGCTCGAAGAGGCCGATTGCCTCGGGTGAATACATCGCCGGCAGCAGACCCGAGCGTGCCCGGCCGTCGCCGTGCTCGCCCGACATCGAGCCGCCGTAGGACGCGGCGAGCGTCGCCGCCGCGGAGAGGAACTCACCGAACCGGGCGGTGCCACCCGGCGCGGCCAGGGGGAAGTCGATGCGGATGTGCAGGCAGCCGTCGCCGAAATGGCCGTAGGGCAGACCGGACAGGTCGTGCGTCGCGAGCAGCGCGTCGAACTCCCGCAGATAGCCGCCCAGCCGTTCCGGCGGCACGGCGGCGTCCTCCCATCCCGCGTGCGCCGGCCGGTCGCGCGGGCTGCGTCCGGCCAGGCCGGCGCCGTCCTCGCGGACGCGCCACAACGCTTGTGCCGCAACGGGATCCTCGACGATCCGGCCGTCGAGCGCATCCGCGCCCGCGACGACCTGACGTGCCCGCGCGGTCACCTCACCCGGGTCGTCGCCAGCGATCTCCACGAAGAGCCAGCCGGCGCCTCGCGGCAGGTCCGGCACCGCGCCCGGCCCGCGCCGGGCACGCACCACGTCGACGATCCGCTTGTCCATGCCTTCGACCGCCACCGGGCCGAAGGGCAGCAGCGCCGGCGCGGCATCGCCCGCGGCGGCGATATCGGCATACCCGAGGACCACGAGCAGTCGGTGCGCGGGCTCGCGGACCAGCCGGACGGTCGCCTCTGTCGCGATCGCCAGCGTCGCCTCGCTGCCCACGAGGAAGCGCGTGACGTCGAATCCGTGCTCCGGCAACAACCGCTGCATCGCGTAGCCGGACACCTGCCGCCCGAACCGGCCGAACTCGGTGCGGATCGTCGCCAGGTGCTCGGACACCAACGCGTCGAGGGTGGCCCAGCCGGGATTCGCGACTAGTTCGGCGCGCGGCTGACCGTGCCGGGTGCTCAACACCTGGCCGCCCGCGGTCACCACCTCCAGGCCGAGCACATTGTCCGAGGTCTTGCCGTAACCCAGCGCCCGTGATCCGCAGGCGTCATTGCCGATCATGCCGCCGATCGTGCAGCGGCTGTGGCTCGATGGGTCCGGCCCGAAGCGCCAGCCGGCTGGCAGGGCCACCCGCTGCAGCGCTGCGTGCACGATGCCCGGCTGCACCCGCGCCCACCCCTCGGCGGCATCCAGCTCGAGCACGGCGTTCATATGCCGGCTGAAATCCAGCACGACCCCGGTGCTCACCGCATTGCCGGCGCAGGAGGTGCCCGCGCCCCGCGCGGTGACCGGCACGCCCAGCGAGCGGCATACGGACAGGGCGGCGAGCACTTCGTCGCGGTCGTGCGGTCGCACGACCGCCTGCGGCACCAGCCGATAGAGCGAGGCGTCCGAGGAGAAGGCAGCACGAGATGTGTTGTCGCTCAACACATCTCGCACACCGGCCGCGGTCAGCGCGGCGAGCAACTCAGCGGGCGAGCTCACGGATTGGTGCACACGACTTTGTCGGCCGGGATGTAGGTCGTGGTCAGCGCTTCGTTCTTGACCACCACGCCACCCCGGCTCACCACCCGGGTCACGGTCACGCTGAAACCGTCCATCGGCGGCTGCGGGATGCAACCCTTCTTCTTCACGGTCTGGGTCTTGGGCGGCTTGATGTTGAACGGCTTGCCGGTGCTCGAGCTCACGGTGAAGACCTTCTTGCCGTAGAGCCGGATCACCGCGGCGTGCCCCTCGATGCCGGCCCGGATGCGGATCGAGGACCCGGAGTCATTGGTCCACTTGTTGTCGATCGTGGGATCCCACAAGGTCGCCTCACGCCCCATCGGATAGCGCGGGATCCAGTAGGCGTGCGCGGTGTGCTGATCGAGCTGCAACCCGGCGAAGAAGGTCGCGTTGTAGAGCGTCGTCGACACCTGCGAGATGCCGCCGCCCATGCCGAGCTCGTCCACGCCGTTGACGAGGACCGGCGCGTTGACATAGCCGTTCGCGGCGTCGATCGGCAGCAGCGCGTTGAGCAGGGAGAACTGTTCGCCCGGCGCGACGACCATGCCGTTGATCTTGGCGAGGGCCACCCGGATGTTGCGAGTGCGCGCGGCATCCTTGGGGGCGGTCGGGAAGTTCGACACGAACTCCGACATCAACTCATCGCCCGGGGGCGACTTCTTCAGCATCGCGCTGGTGACCTCGGCCTTGGCCGGCTTGGCCGCCAGCGTCATCGTGCGCGACGGGCTGGTGAGGGCCGCCAGCAGCAACTTGTCGGCGCCGGTGGGGTCGACGGTGCTGCCGTCCTTTTCGGCGACGATCTGGTCGCCCTGGTAGTGCGCGTTCACCGGCGGCGTGGCGAGCTCGGGCGACATCGAGTCGAGCACCGAGGCGAGTTTGGCCTGGTCGACATAGCCCTGCAGCTCACCACCGACGACCTTGGTCGACAGCACCGCGGAGATATTCGCAGGCGTCAGGGACGCACTGCGCCCGCCGACCACGACCTTGACCGGTGCGGACATCGCCGGGTTGGCGAAGGAGGTGAGATAGCGGTCGATGTCGGCATTGCTGATCACCGCCTCCTGCTCACTGATCGGAGCGGTGTATGCCGTCGTGCGCGGCCAGCCGGCCGCGATCTGGTCCGCGAGCGCGGCCGCGTTGACGCCCTTGCCGGGGGTCGAGCGCACCACCTGGACCTTGCCGTTGACGAATTTGACCGAGCCATTGACCGGCGCACCCTTGATCACCTGGCCCGCCTGGGAGACCGCGGCGGCAAGAGCCTCCTTGTCGACGGTCGGCTTGAGCGTGCGCTGCGGTCCGCCACCGGTGAGGTGGTGCCACACCACGGTCGGCGACAACGAGAAGCCGGTGAGGCCGTCGACCGTGCCGGCGGCGTCATAACCCAGCCCGGCCTGCGCCGGGTTGATGGTGAAGGATTTGCCGCCCGCGGCCACCGTGATCGGCGGTGCCTTGGCGACCTTGGCGCGCGCTGCGTTGTTGGCCTTGAGCTGGGCGTCGGCGCCATCGAGGGTGCCGATCGGCACGCCGTCGACCGTCGTGCCCCGGGGCACGGTGTCGGTCGTCATCGCGGCGGCCCCGACATACCCTCCGGCGAGCAGCACGACCAGGGCGCTGCCACCAGCAATCCACGCGCCACGACGCCGCTTGCGCGGGGCCGTGGCCTGCTGCTTGGTCATCTACGTCCTCAACTCACCGTGCCGAACTGCCCGCGGTAATACACCAGGGCGTCCCCCGCGCGATCCGATGTGTCCATCGAGAGTACGGCCCCGATCACCAAGGTGTGATCACCTGCGACATGCGTGTCGACCGTGCGGCACTCCAGCGTCGCGAGCGCGTCGTCCACCAGCGCCACACCGGTCTCGCCCCGATGGTGGGCGATCCGGTCAAGTTGGCCGTGCAGGGGGCGACCGCGCGTCGCGAGCCAGGCGGCCGCGGGCCGCGCCTCGGCGCGCAGGATGCTGACGCCCCAGACCCCGGCGTCGATCACCGCGTCGTGGAAGCGCGCCTCCCGCTCGACAGACACCAGCATCAGCACCGGCTCCAGCGACACCGAGATGATGGAGTTGGCGGTCATCGCGTGGTCGATCTCGCCGGCGGTGGTGGTCACGATGCTCACGCCGGTGGCGAGCCGACCGACCACCCGGCGGTAGTCATTGGGGTCGACCGTCACCGCGGGTCTCCTGCCGCGTCGCCGGCGATCAGCCGTCCGGTGGCCGGATCGACGAGCGCGAAACCGTCGCGGTCGGGCAGTTGCTGGGCCAGGTCGTCGGACAACATGAACCAACCCTGGCGCACCTGCACCTGTGTGCGGTGACAGCGCAGGGCGTCGTCTCGCACGGCGGCCGCGCGCGGTGAGCCCTCGATGATCGTCACCAGGTCGTCGTCCACGACCGAGGGAGGGTATGCCGCGTCCGGGTCGGGCAGCCGCACACCCGCACCCGCGCGCACGGTGCCCCGCACCCACCTGCGCCGCTGCTGCGCCCACGACCGCGGCACCAGGGTGATCCGGCATTCCGGGCGGCGCGCCGACCGTGCGGCCCCGGCCAGGGCGACCCGGTGGGCCTGGACGTGGTCGGGATGCAGGTAGCCCCCGTGCTCGTCGTAGGCCACCACGATGTCGATCTGCTGCTCGTCGATGTAATCGGCCACGACCTGCCCGAGCGGCTCCACCTCGGCGGCCGCGAAGGCGCGCGGATGGTGAGCCGACGGCGACCCCGCCATACCGGAGTCGCGCAGCGGACGGCCGGCCAGGTCGGCCAGCAGACTCGCCCGAGCGACGCCGAGTTTGCTTGTCGCACAGGCGAGTTCGTCGCGCCGGACCTCGGCGAGCGGGTCAGGAGCGTCGGGGTCGCGGGCTTCGCCGGCGGGCAACTCGAGGTGGCGCAGCTCCGGCGGGATCACTTCGCCCTCCTCGCCGAGGGTGCAGGTGATGAGGTGCACCTCGTCACCGTCCAGCACGTGCTGCGCGATCGAGACGCCGGTCCACAGCGTCTCGTCATCCGGGTGTGCATGGAGGTAGAGGAGACGGGTCATGGGCGCAGGCGGGGGGATTACCGGCGGCTGCGGGCGAGCGCGCGGGCGCGCTCGGTCTGGTCCAGGATCACCTTGCGGATGCGGACGTCCTCAGGGGTGACCTCGACACACTCATCCTCGCGGCAGAACTCCAGGCTCTGCTCGAGCGAGAGCTTGCGCGGCGGGATCACCTTCTCGAAGTTGTCGGCCGAGGAGGCGCGCACGTTGGTGAGCTTCTTCTCCTTGGTGATGTTGACGTCCATGTCGTCAGCGCGCGAGTTCTCCCCCACGATCATCCCCTCGTAGACCTCGGTGGCCGGTTCCACGAACAGGGTGCCACGTTCTTGCAGGTTGACCATGGCGTATGCCGTGACCGCGCCGGTCCGGTCCGCGACCAGGGACCCGGTCAGCCGGGTGGTGATCGGGCCGAACCACGGCTCGTAACCATCGAAGACGTGGTGGGCGATGCCGGTGCCGCGGGTCTCGGTGAGGAACTCGGTGCGGAAGCCGATCAGACCGCGCGAGGGCACCTTGAACTCCATCCGGATCCAGCCGGTGCCGTGGTTGGTCATCTGCTCCATCCGGCCCTTGCGGGCGGCGAGGATCTGGGTGATCGCGCCGAGATATTCCTCGGGGGTGTCGATGGTGAGCGCCTCGACCGGCTCGTGCACCTTGCCGTCGATCTCCCGGGTGACGACCTGCGGCTTGCCCACGGTCAGCTCGTAACCCTCGCGGCGCATCTGCTCCACCAGGATCGCCAGCGCGAGCTCACCACGGCCCTGCACCTCCCAGGCGTCGGGGCGGTCGGTCGGCAGCACGCGCAGCGACACATTGCCGATCAGCTCGCGGTCCAGGCGGTCCTTCACCAGCCGCGCGGTGACCTTGGCGCCGCGCACCTTGCCGGCCAGCGGGGAGGTGTTGGTGCCGATCGTCATCGAGATCGCCGGCTCGTCAACGGTGATGAGCGGCAACGGGATCGGGTTGTCGGGGTCGGCGAGAGTCTCACCGATGGTGATCTCCGGGATGCCGGCGACCGCGATGATGTCGCCGGGGCCGGCCTGGTCGGCGGGCTCGCGCTCCAGCCCGCGCGTCATCAGCAACTCGGTGATCTTCACCTTCTGCTGGCTGCCGTCCGCCTTGCACCAGGTGACCTGCTGTCCCTTGGCGATCTCGCCCTGGTGCACGCGCAGCAGCGCGAGGCGGCCGAGGAAGTTGGAGGAGTCCAGGTTGGTGACATGCGCCTGCAGTGGCGCGCCCTCGTCGTAGGTCGGCGCGGGGATCGTCTGCAGGATGGTGCGGAAGAGCGGCTCGAGATCGTTGCCCTCGGGCAGCTGCCCGTCACCGGGCCGGTCGGTCGAGGCGACCCCGGCCTTGGCGCTGGCGTAGACGACCGGGAAGTCGAGCTGGTCGGCGTGGCCCTGCGCGTCGTCGAGCAGGTCCATGAACAGCTCGTAGGTCTCCTCCTCGACCTCCTCGATCCGCGAGTCGGGACGGTCCACCTTGTTGATGCACAAGATCACCGGCATCCGCGCGGCGAGCGCCTTGCGCAGCACGAACCGGGTCTGCGGCAGCGGACCCTCGGAGGCGTCCACCAGCAGCACCACACCGTCGACCATTGACAGGCCGCGCTCCACCTCGCCACCGAAATCGGCGTGCCCCGGGGTGTCGATGATGTTGATCGTCACCGGGGTGCCGTCAGCCGACGGGCCGTCATACGAGATCGCGGTGTTCTTGGCGAGGATGGTGATGCCCTTCTCCCGCTCGAGGTCGCCGGAGTCCATCACCCGCTCGCCGGTGGTCTCGACCGTCTGGCGTTCGCTGAACGCACCGGTCTGCCAGAGCATCTTGTCCACGAGGGTGGTCTTGCCGTGGTCGACATGGGCGACGATCGCGACATTACGGATGTCGCTGCGGGTCTGCTGGGGCATGAGGGCCATTCTCTCAGGGATTCCGCGGTGCCCTGACCACGGCCCGGCCCACCGTTCACCGGCACTGGCCGCGAAGGTCTCGGAACGGTTTCACCTTCACCGAAGGTGTCGCTACCACCCGGTACCCGACTATGGTCCCTCTCACTTGCGGGCGGCCACCGTCGCCCCCCTTTCAGATCCGTTTGAGGAGAGAACGCATGACCGTCTCCCGAAAGGCCGCCGCGGTTGTGGTCTTCAGCGCCGCCGCGCTGAGCCTGTCCGCCTGCGCCAAATCCGACCGCGGCAGCGGCACCTCCGGCAGTGGTGGGGCGGGTGGCAACTCCGACGCCACGCTGACCTTCGCCGCCGCCGGCGCCCCGTCGACCTTCGACCCCTTCTACGCCAGCGACGGTGAGACCTTCCGGATCACCCGCCAGTTGTTCGAGGGCCTGGTGAGCTTCAAGCCCGGCACCGCCGACCTCGCCCCGGGCCTGGCGACCAGCTGGAATTCCTCCAAGGACGGCAAGACCTGGACCTTCAAGCTGCGCACCGGCGTGAAGTTCAGCGACGGCACGCCCTTCAACGCGGCCGCGGTCTGCAAGAACTTCGAGCGCATGGACAACCAGAACGACGCCGGCCAGAGCGCCGCGGAGTACTGGGCGACCAACATGATCGGCTTCAAGAAGTCCAAGGACGACCTGTTCCAGGGCTGCACCGCCAAGGGCGACGCCGAGGTGGAGTTGAAGCTGCTACGCGCCACTAGCAAGTTCCCCGCGCTGCTCGGCCTGTCGTCCTTCTCGATGCAGAGCCCGACCGCGATGGACAAGTACAAGGCCAACAACATCAGCGCTCAGGGTGAGGGCTTCGCCTACTCCGAGTACGCCAAGAGCCGCCCGACCGGCACCGGGCCGTTCACCTTCTCCTCGTATGACGTGGCCAACAAGACCGTCACCCTGGTGCGCAACGACAACTACTGGGGCGACAAGGCCAAGGTGAAGAAGCTGGTCTTCCAGATCATCCCGGACGCCACCCAGCGCAAGCAGGCGCTCCTCGCCGGCCAGATCGACGGCTACGACCTGCCCGCCCCGGTGGACTGGGACTCGCTGAAGAAGGCGGGGATGAACCTCGAGGTCCGCCCGGCGTTCAACATCCTCTACCTCGGCCTGAACGCCAAGAAGAACCCGGCGTTGAAGGACCTCAAGGTGCGCCAGGCGCTGTACTACGCGATCAACCGCGAGCAGCTGGTGAAGTCTCAGCTGCCCGACGGCGCGAGCGTCGCGACGCAGTTCTACCCCAAGACCGTCGACGGTTACAGCGACGGCGTCACGAAGTACAACTACGACCCGAACAAGGCCAAGGACCTGCTCAAGCAGGCCGGCCAGTCCAACCTCACGATCGACTTCTGGTACCCGTCCGAGGTCAGCCGGCCCTACATGCCGGACCCGCAGGCGATCTTCCAGGCGATCAAGGGCGACTGGGAGAAGGTCGGCGTCAAGGTCAAGCCGGTCACCAAGCCGTGGGCCGGCGGCTACATCACCGGCACGCAGGGCGGCGCGGCCCCGGCATACCTGATGGGTTGGACCGGTGACTACAACACTCCGGACAACTTCCTCGGCAGCTTCTTCGGCTCGACCAAGGGCCAGATGGACACCGGCGCCTACCCGTGGGGCACGACGCTCGCGTCCGACCTGGCCAAGGACGACAGCATTGTCGACCCGACGCAGCGCACCGCGGCATACAAGAAGCTGAACGAGCAGATCATGAGCCAGTGGCTGCCCGGCCTGCCGATCAGCTCTTCGCCGCCGGCGGTCGTCTTCGGCAAGGGCGTGAGCGGGGTCGTCGCGAGCCCGCTGACCGCCGAGGACTTCTCGACCGCGGTCAAGAAGTAAGGGCGAATCGGGCGGCGGCCGCGGACCTTTCGCGGCCGCCGCCCGCTGCACGACCGCCGGCATACCGAAAGGACGACCGTCTTTGCTTCGCTATATCGCCCGCCGGGTGCTGCAGATGATCGGCGTGATGTTCGCGCTGTCACTGCTCATCTTCGCCTGGCTGCGGGCCCTCCCCGGCGGCCCGGTCGACGCGCTCCTCGGTGAGCGCGCCACCCCGGAGCGCCGCGCCGCGCTACGCAAGGTGCTGGGGCTGGATCAGCCGCTGCCGGTGCAATACCTGAAGTTCCTCGACAACGCGGCACACGGCAACTTCGGGGTCAGCAGTGCTGTGCAACCGGGCACGGACGCGATGCAGGTCTTCCTCACCCGCCTGCCAGCCACCATGGAGCTCACCGGCGTCGCGATCGTGCTGGCGCTCGCGACCGGCATACCGCTGGGTTATCTCGCGGCCAAGCGGCACGGCGGCATCTTCGACAACCTCGGCGTGCTGCTGTCCCTGGTCGGCGTCGCGGTGCCGGTCTTCTTCCTCGCCTTCGTGCTCAAGCAGTATTTCGCCGTGGACTGGCAGTTGCTGCCGCTCAACGGCCGGCAGAACCCCGACCTCAATGCCACCCGCGTGACCGGATTCTTCATCCTGGACGGCATCCTCACCCGCGAGTTCGACGCGTCCTGGGATGCCTTCTTGCACCTGATCCTGCCGGGCGTCGCGTTGGCGACCATCCCCTTCGCGGTGGTCTTCCGGATAACCCGCGCCTCCGTGCTCGACGTGCTCGACGAGGACTTCGTCCGCACGGCCGAGGCCAAGGGCCTCACCCGCCAGGTGATCCGCCGCCGGCATGTGCTGCGCAACGCGCTGCTGCCGGTGGTCACCACGATCGGTCTGCAGGTCGGTGGCCTGCTCACCGGCGCGGTGCTGACCGAGACGGTGTTCTCGATCGCCGGGCTCGGTGACGCGATGAACCTGGCCTTCCAGCAGAAGGACTTCTCGGTCTTGCAGGTCCTGATCGTGATGGCCGCCACCACGTATGTCGTCGTCAACCTGCTCGTCGACATCGCCTATGCCTATATCGACCCGCGCGTGCGCACGAGGTGACCCGATGGCTGCCATGAACCTGAACCGCAAGAAGCAACGTGTCGACGAGCTCGCCGCGACCACCGGCGCCCGCGTCGAAGGCAATGTCGACGCAGGGGGCATCAAGGACGCCGAGGGCGTCAGCCTGCTCGCCAGCGCCTGGCGCCGGCTGCGCCGCAACCCGGCCTTCCTCATCGGCGCGGTGGTCGTCGTCCTCTTCGTGCTGGTCGCGCTCTTCGCGCCGGTGCTGACCGGACACGACCCGAGCACCCGCTACCTGATCGGCGAGGTCAGCCAGCAGAACAACCCGGTGCCCAAGGCCCGCCCGGGCTTCCCGCTCGGCGGTGACCCGGTGGGCCGCGATCTCTACGCCCGCCTGGTCTTCGGCGCCCGCAACACCTTGCTGGTGGCGGTGCTCGCGACGCTGACCGGCTTCGTCGGCGGCCTGATCCTCGGGTCGCTGGCCGGCGCCTTCGGCGGCTGGGTCGATTCGGTCGTCATGCGCGTGGTCGACATCATGCTGTCCCTGCCGTCGCTGCTGCTGGCGTTCTCGATCGCCGCCCTCTTCGGCCGCGCTTCGCAATGGAGCGTGATCCTCGCCGTCGGTATCGCGCAGATCCCGATCTTCGCCCGCCTGCTGCGCGGCGCGATGATGGCCCAGCGCCACAGTGACCACGTGCTGGCCGCCCGGTCGCTCGGGGTGAAACCGGGCTCGATCGTGCTGCGGCACATGCTGCCCAACTCACTCAGCCCGGTGCTGGTCCAGGCGACGATGGTGGTAGCCACCTCGATCATCGACGCAGCGGCCCTGTCGTACATCGGTGCCGGCAATGCCGACGACACTCAGCCCGAATGGGGCCAGATGCTCGGTCAGGCGCAGAATCTGATCGACTCCTATCCCCACCTCGCGGTCTATCCGGCGATCTGCATCATCGTCGTCGCCCTTGGCTTCACGCTCATGGGCGAATCGCTGCGCGAGGCCCTCGACCCCAAGTCCCGGAGGTGACCTCACGATGAGCACCCAGACCACGGACATCCGACCCGCCCCTCGCGCCGATGGCGACGCACTGCTCGCGGTGCGCGACCTGACCGTCGAGTTCGGTGCACGCAAGGATCCCTTCCGCGCCGTCGATGGTGTGTCCTTCGACGTCCGGCCCGGCCAGATCGTCGGCCTGGTCGGTGAGTCCGGCTGTGGCAAGTCGGTCACCTCGCTGGCGATCATGGGGCTGCTGCCCAAGCGCGGCAACCGGATCTCCGGCTCGGCCGTGTTCGAAGGCACCGACCTGATCTCGTTGTCCGACAAGCAGATGCGTGATCGTCGCGGCCGTGACGTGGCGATGATCTTCCAAGATCCGCTGTCGTCGCTGAATCCCGTCATACCTCTGGGCATCCAGGTGACCGAGGTGATGGAGCGGCACCGCGGGCTGAAGCGCAAGCAGGCCATGCCCGAGGCGCGCGACCTGTTGGAGAAGGTCGGCATCCCCGACCCGAACCGGCGGCTGAAGGACTACCCCCACCAGTTGTCCGGCGGCATGCGGCAGCGGGCGCTCATCGCGATGGCGCTGGCCTGCCAGCCTCGGCTGCTGATCGCCGACGAGCCGACGACCGCGCTCGATGTGACGATCCAGGCGCAGATCCTCACCCTGCTCACCGACCTGGTGCGCGACTCCGGCACCGCGCTGATCATGATCACCCACGACCTCGGCGTGGTCGCGGGCATGTGCGACGAGGTCAACGTGCTGTATGCCGGCCGCATCGTCGAGCGGGCAGCTCGCCACGATCTGTTCGCCGACCCGCGGCATCCCTACACCTACGGTCTGCTCGGCTCGATCCCCCGGCTGGACAGTCCGCGCGGGCAGCGACTGAACCCGGTGCCGGGCTCGGTTGCCGACAACCTGCCGTGGACGAGCGCGTGCGCCTTCGCACCGCGGTGCTCCCAGCCGATCGCCCAGTGCCGTGAGCAGAGTCCCGAGCTGGTCGAGACCGACCCCGGCCTGGACGGTCCGCGGCTGCTGCGCTGCTTCAACCCGATCACGAAGGAGACCTCGTGAGCACCGCCCTCGACACCACCGCCGACCGCCCGGCCGCGACGGGCGACGCGCTCGTCGAGGTGCGTGGGCTGAAGGTGCACTTCCCGATCAAGCGCGGCGTGATCTTCGACAAGACCGTCGGCTATGTGTATGCCGTCGACGGCGTCGACCTGCAGATCAACTCCGGCGAAACCTATGGCCTGGTCGGCGAATCCGGCTGCGGCAAGTCGACGCTCGGCCGGGCGCTGCTGCAGCTCGAACAGCCCACCGAGGGCACCGTGGTCTTCGACGGCACCGACCTGTCGACGCTCAAGGGCGAGGCGCTGCGCCGCAAACGCAAGGACATGCAGATGGTCTTCCAGGACCCGCTGTCCAGCCTCGACCCGCGCCAGACCGTCGAGGCGTTGCTGCTGGAAGGCATGCAGGCGCACGGGCTGACCAAGGACAAGGCGGCGGCGGGCGCCCGGCTGCGCGAACTCCTCACCGCGGTCGGGCTGCCGGTCGCGGCGCTGAAGAAGTACCCGCACGAGTTCTCCGGCGGTCAGCGTCAGCGCATCGGGATCGCGCGGGCCCTGTCGGTCGACCCGAAGCTCATCGTCGCCGACGAACCGGTGTCCGCGCTGGACGTGTCGGTGCAGGCCCAGGTGATCAACCTGCTGGAGTCTCTGCAGGAGCAGTTCGGCCTCACCTATCTCGTCGTCGCCCACGACCTGGCGGTCGTGCGGCACATCAGCGACCGGATCGGCGTGATGTACCTCGGCGCACTGGTCGAGGAGGCCGACGCCGATGACCTGTATGCCGAACCGCTGCACCCCTACACGCGCGCGCTGATGTCCGCCGTGCCGGTGCCCGATCCGGTAGTCGAGGACAAGCGCGAGCGGATCATCCTGGCCGGTGACCTGCCGAGCCCGGCCAATCCGCCGTCGGGCTGCCGGTTCCACACCCGGTGCCCGTGGCGCCAACCGACGCGCTGCGACGACGAGCGGCCCGAGCTGCGGGTGATCGACATCCCGGGCGCTACCGCCACCCATCGGGTGGCCTGCCACTTCGCCGAGCAGATCCGCTCGGGCGAGTTGCAGCCGCACGAGGTCGAGGCGACTGCGACCGATCCGAATGCCGTCGAGTCCGACGAGCACGGCCCCTCGGCGCCGGCCTCAGCGGTCGAGATCTAGGGCCGACCGGCGGCCGGCTTGACCGCGTGCGGGTTGCGGAAGAAGAGCACCGCGACGACGGCGAGCACCACGACCGCCGCGGGCAGGTAGAGCGACTCCCCCATCGCGCGGGAGAAGGCCTCCGCGGCCTGCGGCGGCAACCGCCGGGCTCCGGCCGAGGCGCCCTCGGACATGCTGCCCACGGCCGCACCGAGATGCGCGGCGAGGCGCGACTCCATCAGGGTCGCGATCGCGGCGCTGCCGAGGACCGCGCCGACCTGCCGGGTGGTGTTGTAGACGCCCGAGCCGGCCCCGGCACGTTGCGGCGGCAGCGTGCGGGTCGCGGTCACCGACAGCGGCGACCACATGAACCCATTGGCGACGCCGAGCAGGACCACCGGCAACACCAGCTGCCACACCGGGGTGTCGCTGCCGACCACGAAGCCGAACCACGCGAGAGCGTAGGCGAAGCAACTCAGCCCGAAGGCAGCGAGGATGCGCGGGTGCAACCGGTCCACCAGCCGCCCGACGATCGGGGACAGCACCACGGTGACCACGGCCATCGGCACGAGCAGCAGCGCGGCCCGGGTGGGCGACCAGCCGCGCACCACCTGGGCGTAGAGCATGATCGGGAAGGCCATCGCGGTGATGCCGAAGCCGACCACGCCGATCGCGAGATTGGCCAGGGAGAAGTTGCGGTCGGCGAAGAGCACCAAGGGCACCAGGGGCTCTGGGCTGCGGCGCTGCCACGCCACGAAGGCCACCAGCACGACCAGGCCGAGCACGATGAGCAGCGGCACCGAGACGAACCCGGTGATCGTGCCCCAGTGGTATTTCTGCCCCTCCTGGATGCCGAAGACGAGCAGGAACATGCCGACCGCCGAGAGCGCGACGCCGACCAGGTCGAAGCGGTGGCTGTGCACCGGCAGGGTCGGCACCAGCCGCGCCGCCAGCACGAAGGCCAGCACACCGACCGGCACGTTGACGAAGAAGATCCACTCCCAGCCCGCGTTGTCGACCAGCACGCCGCCGAGGATCGGGCCGACCAGGGTCGCCACGCCGGCCGTGGCACCCCATGCGCCCATCGCCTGGCCCCGGCGCTCGGCCGGGAAGATCCGGGTGATGATCGCCATCGTCTGCGGGGTGAGCAGCGCGGCGCCGAGACCCTGCACCACCCGCGCGGCGATCAGCATGCCGATGCTGCCGGTGAGCCCGCACCACAGCGAGGCCAGGGTGAAGATCGTCAACCCCAGCAGGTAGACCCGCTTGGGCCCGAACCGGTCGCCGAGACGGCCGGTGACCAGCAGCGGCACGGCATACGCGAGCAGATAAGCGCTGGTGACCCACACGACGCCGTTGATGTCGCTGTGCAGGTCGGCGATGATCGCCGGCGTCGCGACCGACACGATGGTCGAGTCGACGAGGATCATGAAGAAACCGAACAGCAGCGCGAAGAGCGCCCGCCAGGGGCTCGCGTCCTGCTTCGGGGCGGCGCGGTGGCGCCCGGCGACCTGTGTCATTGCGCTCACGCTAGACCCCGGCTCTGACAGCTCAGCATTGCCTCACCTTCGTGGACGATGCCGCCGTCGGCGGCCAGAGTAGGCAGGCCCGCACCCCGCAGAAGGAGTTGAGGCGATGACCGCCGAGCAGCCCGTCGAACTGCAACACCACGAGCCACACGACGCCGCCGACGCCGGGCGGCTGAACTGGCTGCGCGCCGCGGTGCTCGGCGCCAACGACGGTGTCATCTCGGTGGCCGGCCTAGTCGTGGGTGTCGCCGGCGCGGTGGCCGGCACCGACCATGCCCGCTCGACCCTGCTCGTCACCGGGGTCGCCGGGCTCGTCGCCGGGGCCCTGTCGATGGCCGCCGGTGAATATGTCTCGGTGAGCACCCAGCGTGACGGGGAGAAGGCGCTGCTGGACAAGGAGCGCTGGGAGCTGGAGAACCTGCCGCGCGAGGAGCTCGAGGAGCTCACCCAGATCTACGAGGGCAAGGGTCTGCGCCGCGAGCTGGCCGAGCAGGTCGCCGCCGAGCTCACCGCGCACGACGCGCTCGCTGCCCACGCCGAGGTCGAGCTCGGCATCGACCCGGACGAACTCACCAACCCCTGGCACGCGGCCTGGGCCTCGATGGCGTCGTTCACCATCGGTGCCCTGTTGCCCGTGCTCACCATCCTGTTGCCGAGCTCGGTGAACGTGCCGGTGACCTTCGTCGCGGTGGCGATCATGCTGGCGATCACCGGCTTCGCGAGCGCGCGGATGAGTGACGCCGACCCGCGGCGCGCGCTGCTGCGCAATGTTGGCGGCGGCGCGATCGCGATGGCGGTGACCTACGCGATCGGCCACTCCCTGGGAGTCAGCGTCTGACCCGGCTCAGAACAGCCCGTGGATCGCGCCGTCCTCGTCGACATCGATCCGCTCGGCCCCGGGCTTCTTCGGCAGCCCAGGCATCGTCATCAGGTCACCGCAGACGAACACCACGAACCCGGCGCCGGCGTTGAGGCGAACCTCGCGCACGGTGAGGGTGTGCCCGCTCGGGGCGCCGCGCAGGCTCGGGTCGGCCGAGAAGGACGTCTGCGTCTTGGCGATGCAGACCGGCAGCGCGCCATAGCCCTCCTCCTCGAACTGCTCAAGCTGCCGCTGCACCGCCGAGGACATCTCGACGCCGGCCGCGCCGTAGATGCGGGTCGCGACCGCGGTCACCTTCTCGAGCAACGAGGCGTCGGTGTCGTATGCCGTTCGCAGGGTCCCCGGGGCGGCCGCCGTCACCACCGCGCCAGCCAGGTCGGCGGCGCCCTTGCCACCGTCGGTGAAATGGGTGGCCACTTGCAGCGCGACGCCCAGCTCACCGGCCCGCCGGCGCAGCACGTCAAGCTCGGCCTCGGTGTCGCTGGGGAACCGGTTGACGCCGATGACGACCGGCAGCCCGAAGACCTCGCGCAGATTGCCGACATGCCGGTCGAGGTTGGCCAGGCCGCGCTGCAGCGCCGCGGTGTCCTCGCGCTCCAGGTCGGCGACGGCGACGCCACCGTGGTATTTCATCGAGCGCACGGTGGCGACGACCACCGCGACGTCCGGCCGCAGACCGGCCATCCGGCACTTCAGGTCGAGGAACTTCTCCGCACCCAGGTCAGCGCCGAAGCCGGCCTCGGTCACCGTCCAGTCCGCGAGCGCCAGCCCGGCGGTCGTCGCGGCCACCGAATTGCACCCGTGGGCGATATTGGCGAACGGGCCGCCGTGCACGAAGGCCGGATTGCCCTCGAGCGTCTGCACCAGATTGGGCGAGATTGCCTGTGCGAGAAGGGCGGCCATCGCTCCGTGGGCCTTAAGGTCGGCCGCGGTCACGGGTGATTTGTCCTGCCGACGGGCGACGACGATGCGCCCCAATCGCTCCTTCAGGTCGGCGAGCGAGGTGGCGAGGCAGAAGATCGCCATCACCTCCGAGGCGACCACGATGTCGAAGCCGGTCTCCCGCGGGACGCCATGGGTCGGGCCGCCCAGACCGATGACGATGTCACGCAGCGCGCGGTCGTTCACGTCCAGCACGCGCTTGAGCATGATTCGGCGCGGATCGATGCCGAGGGCGTTGCCCTGGTGCAGGTGGTTGTCGAGCATCGCGGCGAGCAGGTTGTTGGCCGCGGCGATGGCCGCGAAGTCACCGGTGAAGTGCAGATTGATGTCGGTCATCGGGTTGAGCTGGGCGTAACCGCCGCCGGCCGCGCCACCCTTCATGCCGAAGACCGGACCCATCGACGGCTCGCGCAACGCGGCAACTGCCTTGTGCCCCAACAGGTTCAGCGCGTCGGTCAGCCCAACCGTGGTGGTGGTCTTGCCCTCCCCCGCCGGCGTCGGGCTGGTCGCGGTCACCAGCACCAGCTTGGCGTCGGCGCGCCGCGGCAGGCCCTCCAGCCAGCGGTGGTCCACCTTGGCGACGTGGTCGCCATACCGGAACAGGTGAGCGGGAGGTATGCCGAGACGCTCACCGATCTGGTCGATCGGGCGCATCGGCCGGGACGCCGCGATGTCGACGTCGGAGGGCCAAGAAGTCATGGTCCCTGAGTCTGTCACCTGCCCCTGAGCGGTTGGCGGCAGTAGCCTTCGCGCATGACCGACGTGAAGAGCACCGCCGTGCCGGCCGGCGTGGAGACCAACGGCCTCAACGTGATTGACGAGTCCGAGCGCAAGGGCCGGCCCTCGTCACTGTTCTGGCCGTGGTTCGCCTCGAATATCTCGGTGCTGTCGATCTCGTATGGCGCCTTCGTGCTCGGCTTCGGCCTGTCCTTCTGGCAGGCGCTCGCCGCGGCGATCGTCGGCACGGTCGCGTCTTTCGCGCTGTGCGGCTTCGTCTCGCTGGCCGGCAAGCGTGGTTCGGCACCCACGATGACCCTGTCGCGGGCGCCCTTCGGCGTGCACGGCAACCGGGTGCCGTCATTCCTGTCGTGGGTGCTGACCGTGGGCTGGGAGACCGTGCTGGTCGTGCTGGCGACCCTGGCAACCTCCACCGTGCTGACCCGGCTCGGCTGGGGCGGCGGCACGATCTCCAAGATCATCGTGCTGATCCTCGTCGCCGGCGTGACGGTGCTTGCCGGCATCTTCGGTTTCGACTTGATCATGCGGGTGCAGACCTTCATCACCATCGCGACCGCGGTGCTGACCGTCGGCTACATGATCCTCGCCGCCTCGCACATCCAGTGGAGCGCCGTCACCGCGCACAAGTCCGGTGGTGCGCCGCAGTTCTTCGGGGCTCTGGTGATGGTGATGACCGCGCTCGGGCTCGGCTGGGTCAACTGCGCGGCCGATTACAGCCGCTATCTGCCGCGTTCGGCGTCCAGCGGCGGCGTCGTCGGCTGGACCACCCTCGGCGGTTCGCTCGGCCCGATCGTGCTGATCGTCTTCGGTCTGATGCTGTCGGCCAGCGACCAGAAGCTCGCCGACGGGGTGGGCGCCGACCCGATCGGCGCGCTGACCCCGATCCTGCCGACCTGGTTCCTGCTGCCCTTCCTGCTCGTCGTGCTGCTCGGGCTCATCGGCGGCGCGGTGATGGACATCTACTCCTCCGGCCTCGCGCTGATGAGCGCGGGCCTGCCCGTGCCGCGACCGGTCGCCGCCCTCATCGACGGCATCATCATGTCGATCGGTGCCGCGCTGGTCGTCTTCGTCGCCAAGGACTTCCTCGGCCCCTTCCAGGGCTTCCTCATCACCGTCGGCGTGCCGATCGCGGCGTGGTGCGGGATCTTCCTCGGCGACCTGCTGCTGCGCAAGCGCGACTATGACGAACCCTCGCTCTTCGACGCCCGCGGCCGCTACGGGTCGGTGCAGCCAATCCCGTTGGCACTCATCGCAATCGGCACCGTGGTGGGCTGGGGCCTGGTGACCAACAGCCTCGCCTCCTGGCTGCAGTGGCAGGGTTACCTGCTCGGCCCGATCGGTGGCAAGGAGGGCGACTGGGCCTACGCCAACCTCGGCGTGCTCGCTGCCCTGCTCATCGGCTTCCTCGGCACCCTGCTCACCAAGTCGGTCGTACGCCGCGAGGAGGCGACCGCGTGACCCGCGGCGACGCCCTGGTCTGCATCGACCTGCAGCGCGTTTTCGCCGACCCGAAGAGCCCGTGGGGTTCGCCGATGTGGGGACCGGCTTCGGCATACATCGAAGGGATCCTCGGGGACTATCCGCGCACGATCTTCACCCGGTATGTCGCCCCCGAACGTCCCGTCGGCGCGTGGCGCGATTACTTCGAGCAATGGCCCTGGGCGAAGGTGTCGGCGGACGACCCGTTGTATGCGTTGATGCCGCCGTTCACCGCCGAGCAGACGCTCGACCGCACGACCTTCGGCAAATGGGGACCGGAGTTGGCGGAGCTGCTCGAGGGCACGAATACCGTTGACGTGGTTGGGGTTTCGACCGACTGCTGTGTGGTGTCGACGGTGCTGGCGATGGCCGACGCCGGGGTGCGCACCCGCGTGCTCGCCGCTGGCTGCGCGGGCTCGACGCCCGCCGAGCACGAGCGCGCGCTCGGCCTGATGGAGCTCTACGCCCCGCTGGTCACCGTCGTGCGCTAGGCGAGCGCGAAATAGCGCAGCCAGACATAACCCCACGCGATCGCGATCGTGATCGGGGCGACGATCAGGCCATATTTGGTGAACCGCCAGAACGAGATCGGGTGACCGTTGCGCGCGGCGATGCCGAGCACGACGACATTGGCCGACGCGCCGACCGCGGTCGCGTTGCCGCCCAGGTCGGCGCCCAGGGTGAGCGACCACCACATGGCGTGCGCCTGGGTGGGGTCGGCGCCCTTGGTGAGGTCGACGACGAGCGGTGCCATGGTCGCGACATACGGGATGTTGTCGACGATGCCCGACAGCAGGCCGGACACCCACAACATCGCCGAGGCACCGGCCAGCCAGTGGCTGCCGATCGCGCTGGTGAGCCACTTGCCCATGTCCCCGATCACACCGACGTGCACCAGGCCGCCGACCATGACGAACAGGCCGGCGAAGAAGACGAGCGTCGGCCACTCGACCTCTTCGAGGTATTCGGCCGGTTCGAGCTTCGGTGACAACGCCACCGCGGCTCCCGCGCCGAGCAGCGCCACCATCGACGGAGCCAGGCCGGTCAGCGAGTGGGTGACGAACCCGATGATCACCAGCGCCAGGACGCCACCGGAGGTGACCAGCAGGCGCTTGTCCCGGATGGCTTCCTTCTCGTCCAGCTTCATCAGCGCGGCCGCCTTGGCGGCGTCATACTCCAAACCGCGCGCGAAAAGGAATTTGCACAGCAGCAGGAAGACCCCGAGCAGCACGACCACGATCGGGCCCATGTGCACGAGAAAGTCGTTGAACGACAAGCCTGCTCGCGACCCGATGATGATGTTGGGCGGGTCACCGATCAGCGTCGCGGCACCGCCGATATTGGAGGCCATCGCCTCGGCGATGAGGAAGGGCACCGGTGGCGCGTCGAGCCGGTCGCACACCAGCAGGGTCACCGGCGCGATCAGCAACACGGTCGTGACATTGTCGAGCAGCGCCGAGGCGATCGCGGTGATCAGCACCAGCATCACCATGATCCGCAGCGGGCGCCCACGCGCCTTCTTGGCCGCCCAGATGGCGAGGAACTCGAAGGCGCCCGTCTGCCGGATCACGCTGACCAGGATCATCATCCCGAGCAGCAGGAAGATGACATTCCAGTCGACGCCGGTCTCGGTGCTGAAGAACGCCGTCTCCTCGTCGACGGCGCCGAGCAGCACCATGAGTGCGGCTCCTCCGAGGGCAGCGGCGACCCGGTGGATGCGTTCGGTGGCAATGAGGACGTAGGCCGCCAGGAAGACGGCGACCACAGCGGCTGTCTGCACTAGCCCTCCTGGCCGTGCTCGGGCAGCAGGTGCGACATCAGCTTGCCCATGCGGATGACGCCGAGGATCTCTCCGCCCTCGCCCTCACAGACCACCGCGATCGGGCTGTGCATGCGCGCCATCACCGCGGCCACCTCGATGCCGGTGGCGTCGCCGTCGACCACCGGCAGGTCCTCGAGGTCCTTCTTCTTGGGCAACACGTCGCGCACCGTGACCGAGGCCAACTTGCGCGCGAACGCGTCGGAGGCCTCCTCGTCATACACGCGCGCCAGGTGCGGGTCGTCCTGGACGTACTGCGGGATCACGAAGTTGAGCACCTGCGAACCCGGTATGACGGTGTGCGGCTTGCCGTCCTCGCCGCGCACCACGATGCCGGGCAGATTGCGCTTGGCCATCGCGGCCGCCGCCTGCAGCGCATCGGTATCCAGGTCGACCACCGGGAAGGGTTCGGCCATCTCTCTCGCACGCACCCCTCAACCCTATCGAGCGGCATGGGGGTCTCCCGACTAAGCGATCGCTCAGTTACGGTGGGGCCATGAAGCGACAGCTCTCCGATGAGGACGCCGCCTTCCGTCAGCGGATGCGCGAGTTCTTCACGACCCAGGTCCCAGAAGACATCCGCACCCGATGGGCGGCCGGCGCCGAGGAGGGGATGGATGACCTGATCCGCCGCTCGCAGCAGCTGCTCAATGCCAACGGCCTCGCCGTGCCGGGCTGGCCGAAGGAGTGGGGCGGCCAGGACTGGTCCACCCTGCAGCGGCAGATCTGGCACGAAGAGATGCAGGCCGCGTCGGTGCCGCCGCCGCTGGCCTTCAACGCCAATATGGTCGGCCCGGTGATCGCGGCCTTCGGCAGCGAGGAGCAGAAGCAGCGCTTCCTGCCCGCCACCGCCAACCTCGACATCTGGTGGTGCCAGGGCTTCTCCGAGCCGGACGCCGGCTCGGACCTGGCCTCGCTGCGCACGACAGCGGTGCGTGAGGGCGACGAATATGTCGTCAACGGCCAGAAGACCTGGACGACCCTCGGGCAGTATGCCGACTGGATCTTCGCCCTCGTGCGCACCGATCCCAAGGCGCCGAAGAAGCAGATGGGCATCTCCTTCCTGCTCATCGACATGTTGACCCCCGGCATCACCGTGCGCCCGATCCAGTTGATCGACGGCGGCCACGAGGTCAACGAGGTGTTCTTCGAGAACGTCCGCGTGCCCGCCGACCAGCTCGTCGGCGAGGAGAACAAGGGCTGGGATTACGCGAAATTCCTGCTCGGCAACGAGCGCGTCGGCGTCGCCCCGGTCGGGTCGATCAAGCGCAAGCTCGCCGACGCCAAAACGTATGCCGCCTCCATCGCCACCCCGACCGGCACGCTGCTCGACGACCCGCTGCTGGCAGCGCGGATCGCCGAGCTCGAGACCGAGGTGATGGCACTGGACCTCACCGTGCTGCGGGTGGCCGCCAACTCCAAGGACGGCAAGCCCGACCCGGCCTCCTCGATCCTGAAGCTGCGCGGCAGCCAGCTGCAGCAGGACGTGCTCGAGCTGATCGTCGACATCGCCGGGCCGATGGGCCTGCAGTGGGCAGCCGGCGACGAATTGCCGGGCTGGGCAACGCATTCCACCCCGACCTACCTGAACTTCCGCAAGGCGTCGATCTACGGCGGATCCAACGAGGTCCAGCGGCAGATCATCTCCGGCGGCATCCTCGGACTGAAGGGCTGAGACATGGACTTCACGATCGACGACGAACAGCGGGCGCTGCGCGACGCGGTGCGCGATATGGCGAGCCGGTTCGCCCCGCCGGAGGAACGCGACAAGGTGCCGACCGGGCCGCGAGCCCACGACGCCAAGGCGTGGACGGCGCTGGCCGAGATGGGCCTGCTCGGCCTGCCGTTCGCCGAGGACGCCGGCGGCATGGACGCCACTGCGGTCGAGGTGGTGCTGGCTGCCGCCGAACTCGGCAAGGCGCGCGTGCAGACGGCATACGGCGAAGCCCTCGTCGCGGCGTCCCTGCTCGCGGCGGCAGGTGACCAGAAAGCGTTGCTGGAGAAGGTGATCGACGGCTCGGCGCTGGTGCTGCCGGCCTTCGCCGAGCCCATGCGCGCGTGGGCGCCGCACGACCCGTCGGTGACGGCATCGGGCGGATCGCTCAGTGGTGTGAAGGCGCCCGTGCCGATCGCTGAGGTCGATGCTGTGCTGGTGACCGCCTGCGAGGGCGACCAGACCGGGGTCTACCTGGTCGACTCGCCGCAGGTGTCCGATGGTGCGCTGAAGCTGGATGGCACCGCCGCCACAAAGCTCAACGTGAGCGCCGATGACCTTGACGCCGCACTCAACCTGGGCATCGTCGCGCTCGCCGGTGAGGCGCTCGGTGCGATGGACGCCGCGCTCGCGATGACGGTGGACTACCTCAAGACGCGCAAGCAGTTCGGGGTGCCGCTGATGACCTTCCAGACGCTGACCCAGCGCGCCGCCGACATGTACGTCAGTGTCGAACTCGCCCGCAGCACAGTGCTTTACGGCGCGATGACGCTGGCCGAGCGCCCGTCGGACAACGCGACGGCGTCCCGGGTCAAGGTGCTCACCGGTCGCACCGGCCGGCACGTTGGCCAGGAGGCGATCCAGCTGCACGGCGGCATCGGCATGACCGCCGAATATGCCGTCGGGCACTACACCACCCGGCTCACCGCGATCGAGCACACCTTCGGTGACACCCGCTATCACCTGGGCCAGCTCGCCCGCGACGTCAGCGACCACGCCGAGGTCGACGTCTTCGCCTGAGGCGCCTCCTCGTCTGATCCAAGCCGCGGGGCGGAGCGCTCCGAACACCGGGTATGGCCGCACCGCTCGTTTCCCGTCCCGCTGCCGCGTTGTCCGGTGTCATCGCTGCCGGAGTCGGTATGGCGGTGGGTCACCTCGCCGCGGCGCTGACCGATCCTGCCCGCTCGCCGGTGCTGGCGGTCGGCGCCGAGGTGATTGACCGGACGCCAACTCCGTTGAAGGACTGGGCGATTCGCACCTTCGGCACCGCGGACAAGGCCGTGCTGCTCGGCTCGGTGACCGTCATGACGGTGGTCCTCGCGGCTGCGGTCGGGCTGCTCGCCCGACGGCGGCTTCGGTGGGGGCTGGCCGGCTTGATGCTGCTCGTCGCCCTCGCCGCAGCCGCCGTGCTGCGCCGGCCGGGTGCCGGTGTCAGTTGGTTGCTGCCCACAGCGCTGACCCTGATCGTCGGTGTCGTCGCACTGCTCGGCCTGCTCGCGCTGGCCGGGCATCCCACAGCCGGTGCCGTCGTGTCCCGTGTCCGGCGCAGAGGAGGGGGCGCGGGCACGGCGGCACCTTCCCGGCGCGCCTTCGTTGCGGCTGCCGGCGCCGCGTCCGTGGTCGGTGCGGGCGGTGCCCTCGCCGGGGTGCGGCTGAGCTCCGCCGAGGACACGAGCGGGCTGGCGCTTCCGCGCGCGAGGCAACCGGCTCCCGGCATACCTGCGGGTCTGGAAGCCCAGGTGCGAGAC
Organism: Metallococcus carri; assembly: GCF_011440275.1. Lineage (GTDB taxonomy): Bacteria > Actinomycetota > Actinomycetes > Actinomycetales > Dermatophilaceae > Metallococcus > Metallococcus carri. The sequence goes on from NZ_JAAOIV010000003.1 coordinate 47,867, forward strand.
CTCACTCCCCTGCGCACACCGAATGCGAAGTTCTACCGGGTCGACACCGCGCTCACCGTTCCCTCGCTCGACCGCGATCGGTGGCGGCTGCGTATCGACGGCGACGTAGCGCACCCGATCACGTTGTCCTACAACGAGATCGCTCGCATGGACCTGATCGAGCGCAACATCACGATGACCTGTGTGAGCAACGAGGTCGGCGGTTCGTATGCCGGGGGCGCGACCTGGCTGGGTGTCCGCACCCGTGACCTTCTCCGGCTGGCCGGGGTGCGGGCCGCAGGCGCCGAGCGACAGGTCTTGTCGACCTCGAGCGACGGCTTCACGATCAGCACTCCCCTCGAGGCGATGCTCGACGACCGGGATGCGTTGCTCGCGATCGGCATGAACGGCAAGGCGCTTCCCCGTGAGCACGGCTATCCAGCCCGGCTGGTGACCCCCGGCCTCTACGGCATGCTCGGGTCGACCAAATGGGTGACCCGGCTGACCGTGACGACCTACGCGGCCAAGCGGGCCTACTGGACCCAGCGCGGCTGGACGACCAATGGTCCGGTCAAGCCGTCGGCACGGATCGACCTCCCCCGAGGCCTCGCTCAGCTCGACCGCGGCATCGTCACGATCGGCGGCATCGCCTGGGCGCAACGCCACGGCGTGGTCGGCGTGCAGGTGTCGATCGACGACGGACCGTGGGTCGCTGCGACGCTCGGGCCGTCGGTCAATGTCGACTTCTGGCGGCAGTGGATCCACCGCTGGGATGCCCGCAAGGCAGCGCCGGGCCAGCACTCGGTGCGGGCGCGGGTGGTCTACGGCGAGGGGCAGGTGCAGTCGTCGGCCCGCGCGGGAGTCTTTCCCAGCGGGTCCAGCGGCATACAGGAACAGATTTTCTTCCTTCGCTGAAAATAGTTGTGCACCAGCGCAATCCGGCATGACGTCAGCGGCGAATACCTGGTGTAAGCACTATCGACCAGGACTCAAGGAGTCACGCCATGAAGACCCGCCTCGCCGCCAGCGCACTCGTGTTGACCACCTCGCTCGGGCTCGCTGCCTGCGGCTCCTCCTCCGACAGCAACGCCGGCGGCTCCGCCAGCGACACCTCGAGCAGCTCCTCGATGACCCCCTCCGACAGCTCGTCGTCGATGAGCTCCGACAGCAGCTCCTCGACGAGCTCGGATTCCAGCTCGATGACCTCCAGCGACACCTCGATGGGCTCGGCTTCAACCAAGCCCTTCGGCGCCGGCTGTGCGGCGGTCCCGAAGGACGGCAAGGGGTCGTTCTCCGGCATGACCCAGGACCCGGTCGCCACCGCGGCCTCCAACAACCCGGTGCTGTCCACCCTCGTCACCGCGGTCAAGAAGGCCGGCCTGGTCGACACGCTGAACAACAGCAAGGACATCACCGTCTTCGCGCCGGCCAACCCGGCCTTCGACAAGATCCCGGCCGCCGACCTCAACAAGGTGCTCGCCGACAAGCCGGCGCTCACCAAGCTGCTGACCGGTCACGTCGTGCAGGGTCGGCTGACCCCGGCGCAGCTCGCCGGCACGCACAAGTCGCTGGCCGGCACCACGATCAATGTCACCGGCTCCGGTGAGACCTTCAAGGTCGACGGCAAGGCCTCGGTGATCTGCGGCAACGTGCAGACCGCCAACGCCACCGTCTACATCATCGACACGGTGTTGATGGGCAAGTAAGCCCTCACCCCCGGAGCAGTCCGCGGATGCGCGCGATCCATCGTGCGCATCTGCGGACGCTTTTGTCTGCGCGGGGTGCACCACGTCCCGAGGAGGGGGACACTGGAGGGGTGCAGCCCGCTCGGCGGGCGAGCCGCTGATCGAGGAGGACGCCATGATCGTCGTCGGTTTCAGCAACACTCCGGACTGCGAGCGCGCGCTCGCCTGGGCTGCCCACGAGGCCAAACGGCTCGACGAGGAACTCTTGGTCGTATCCGTCATGGCGCACCCGCGGTTCGTCGACGCGGGAGGCGCGGTGGTCCTCGACCCCACCGATCTCGAACAGGCTGCCGCGGATCTTGCCGAGGAGGGCGCACGTCAGGCCCGCGAGCGCGGGGTCGAGAAAGTCGCCACCCGCTCGGCGCTCGGCACCGTCGCCGAACAACTCGTCGACGCGGCGCAGGGAGCCCGGCTGCTGGTCATCGGCAGCCACGGCCGGTCGCCGTTGCTGTCCGCGCTGCTCGGATCGACGTCGTATGCCGTGTGTGCGCACGCCCCGTGCCCTGTCGTGGTGGTGCGCACCGAGGCTCCGAAGCCGGACGCCGACCGGCCCATCGTGGTCGGCGTCGACGGGTCGGAGCGCTCCTTGGTGGCGGCGGATTTCGCCGCGCGGGCGGCCGAGGCCACCGGAGCACCGCTGCATTGTGTTGTGGTGTGGTCGAATCCGGCCGCCTTGCTCGCGGCGTCCTCCTATCTCGACACCACCGGCCTGGCAATGGGCGACCAGTTGCGCGACTCCGCCCGCGTCACGGTCGAGGAGATCGCCGAGTCACTGCGCCGACAGCATCCATCGGTGACGATCACCGCAGAGGTGCTGGACGGCGACCCGGCCTCGACGCTGGCCGAGGCGTCCGCCGGCGCGGGCCTGTTGGTCACCGGCAGCCGGGGCCGCGGCGGTTTGCGCGGCATGATGCTCGGCTCGGTCAGTCACGGCGTGCTGCACAACGCCAAGTGTCCGGTGGCCATCGTCCGCTAGTCACCGAACGCGGATTTGCTTGTGCTGCAGCCGTTTTCAGCGACCGAGCGCGTCCAGCTCTTCGTCGGTCAGCGTCAGTTCGGCGGCCGCGATGTTTTCCTCGAGGTGGGTCACCGAGGAGGTGCCGGGAATCAGCAGGATGTTGTCCGACCGCTGCAACAACCAGGCAAGGCCGACCTGGGCCGGCGTGCACCCACGGTCTGCGGCGACTCGTGCGACGGTGTCGTCCTCGGTGACCTTCGGCATACCGGGGAAGGCCGAGCCCAGGGGGAAGAAGGGCACATAGGCGACCCCGCGCTCGGCGCACAGCCGCAGCGTCGGCTCGTCGTCGCGCATCAGTAGGTTGTAGGCGTTCTGCACGCAGACCGCGCCGGCGTCGAGGGCGGTGGCCGCCTGCTCGGTGGAGACATTGCTGACGCCGAAGGCTTCGAGCGCGCCCTCGTCGACGAGTTCGCGCATCGCGGCGAGCTGGTCGGCGAAGGGGTAGACCTCCTCGGCCGGGATCTCGTCGGCGGGCATCACCCGCAGGTTGACGACCGGCAGCCGGTCGACGCCGAGCGCTTCGAGGTTGCGGCGCACGTCGGCCTTGAGCGTTTCGGGCGCCTGTGCGGGCAGCCAGCCGGCCTGGTCGTCGCGGCGCGCGCCGACCTTGGACACCAGCACGAGATCGTCCGGATAGGGCGCGAGCGCTTCGCGGATCAGCGCGTTGGCCACGTCCGGTCCGTAGAACTGCGAGGTGTCAATGTGGTTGACGCCCAACGCAATTGCGCGCTTGAGCACCGCGATCGCCTCGTCGTGGTCGCGCGGCGGGCCGAAGACTCCGGGGCCGGGCAGCTGCATCGCGCCGAACCCCATGCGGCGGACCTGGTGACCGGCAAGCGGGAAGGTGTCACTCGTCATACGTCCATCTTCGCGCGCTAGGCCGTCCACGGATCCACCACCTCCACACCGGCCTCGACGAAGTCCTTAACGTTGCGGGTTGCCAAGGTGGCCCCGTGCGCCCGACATATGGCGGCGATCTGGGCGTCGGCCGTGCTGATCGGCAGGCCGGCGGACTGCCGCGCGGTAAGGATGCCCGCGTAGTGCGGCGCGGCAGCGGCATCGAAGGGCAGCACCGAACCGTCGTTCAGATAGGGCTCGAGCGCGGCGCTCACCTGCGCTCTCAGCGCACGACTTCGCCGGCCGGCGGGGAGTGCCTCCAATCCGGCCTGGAGTTCCGCGAGCGTGATCGCGGTGATGGCCACCTCGCCCGTGAGGGACTGGAGCCAATCGACCACGGCGGGGCTCGGCCGCGGGCGGAAGACTTCGGAGATGACGTTGGTGTCGAGGACGATCACGGCAGGTCCGCCGCGCGGGCGACATCCGCGCGCGGCGGCACGGCAAGGTCGCCGACTCCCCCGACCTCTCGCGCCGCGGCCAGCAGGGCCACGCCGATATGCGGCCGGTCAGCGGCCTCGGTGAGAATCTCACGCACCTCCGCCTCCATGGACCGGCCGTGTCGCTTCGCCCGCGCGGCGAGGCTCTGCTTCACCGACTCGTCCAGGCCGCGCACGATGATCGACGCCATACCTCGCCCCTTTCTGATATCGGTCATGATAGCTCGCCTAGTCTGCGGGTCATGAGCGCGCGGATGAACAACGTCGGGATCGTCGTCGAGGATCTCGATGCGGTGATCGCCTTCTTCGAGGCGCTCGGGCTGGAGCTCGAGGGCCGCACGGTGGTCGAGGGTGAGTGGGCCGGGCGGGTGACCGGGCTGCCCGGACAGCGTGTCGAGATCGCCATGCTGCGCACGGCCGATGGGCACGGCAAGCTCGAGTTGTCGCGTTTCCTGCAGCCCGCCGTTGCCGCCGATCATCGGCGGGCGCCGGTGAACTCGCTCGGGTATCTGCGAGTGATGTTCGAGGTCGACGATCTGGAGGCGACGCTGCAGCAGCTGGCCGCACACGGCACCGAATTGGTGGGCGAGGTCGTCCGCTTCGAGAACGTCTATCGGCTGTGTTACGTCCGCGGTCCCGAGGGCATCCTGGTCGGCCTGGCCGAGGACATCACCGCCTGCTAACGGCCGATCCACTAAGCCTAGCGAGCGCCGACCGCGCCACCCGTGCCCGTGCGGGTGTCCGGGCTCGCCCCGAGCGACGCAAGATCGGGGCGGGGCGGGTGCACGTCGCCGAGGCGCCGTGTCGCGACTCCGCGCAGGAGGTTGGTGGTGACACGCTCGACGAAGGCGACGCTCGCGGCATTCGTCCCGAGCCGCTTGTTGACCCCGAGGAGCGCCCATGTCCACTGCATCGTGCCGACCGCGACGACGCCGGCTCCGCTGTCCGCGCGGTAGTAGGTGAAGTCCGAATGCGTCCGCACGCCCGGCCGCCCCTCGACCGGACTGTGCGCGACGACCTCGAGCGACGCGGGTGTGCCCGGGATGGGGTAGGCCCGGTCGACCTCGGTGCCGACGATGCCGGGGAGACGGTCTGCGGCCTGCACGCCCGTCCCGTCGAGGAGCCAGCTATCCGGTCGGCGCACGGCCAGGTCGCCGTGCGCGGGGAAGCATTCGTAGAGCATCCCGGTCAGTGAATTCTCCGGTTCGGGTTGCTGCCCGGCCCGCCAGAGCGAGGTGCGCTCGCGGCCGCGGACGGGGTCGAGGCGGTCATCGACCTTGTAGCAGACGACCGACTGTCCATCGTCCTCGTGGCGAATCCGCCAGTAGCAGGCATTCGCGCCGAGGAAGGCGAGGTTCGTGCCGGCGTCGCGGGCGGTCGTGACGTTGTCTCGCATCGCCCGCGACCAGTACTCGTCGTGGCCGAGGGAGACGATCCCGGTCGCGCCCCGGACGCGCGCCGGGTCTTCGAGGTCGTACGAGGTCACATAGGCGACGGGCAGGCCGAGCGACTCGGCGAGCCGGATCGTCGCCGCTTCGAAGGACAGGAGCTTAGGGGCGCCATTGCTCTCCTGCGGCCGGTCGTGGCTCACCCGGTAGGCGCGCGGGTCGTTCGGCGTCGGACCCTTGTAGAGCGAGTAGCCGCCCCACGTGTTGTATGCCGCCCAGGTGGAGGTCGCGACCACGAGGGCCAGCCGGTCGGTGGTCGCCTCCGAGCGGATGACGAATGTCGTGTAGCGCCAACGCTTCTGCGCCTCCAGGACGACAAGGTAGGCGCCCGCCGGCCAGCCGTCCGTCGGGACGGACACATCGGCCTCCCAGCCAGCGGTCACGCAGTGCGTGGCCGGGTCGATGCGCGGCTGCGGCTTGGGCCGCGCGGGTGTCGACGCCGTGCGATGCACTTCGCGGGCGCCCTTGCCGCCGTAGTGGCCGACCCGCAGGACGGTCGCGGTCCACGCGCCGATGGTGCTCCGGACGGCAAGCTCGAGCGGCTCCCCCGCCGACAGCACGATCCGCCGTGGATAGCCGCACAGCTCCTCGTCGCGGGCCATCGCGGCGGCCGGGCGACGCCAGTCCGCTCCGGGCCGGGCATTCTCTGCCACAACCCAGTCGACGGAGCGGTTCTGCGAGCCGGATGCCGTGAATGACCCGGACGGCGTGCCCGACGGCGAGCTCGAAGATTTCGGACCCGAGCAGGCAGCGGCCGCGAGAGCGGGCAGCCCGACGAAGACGCGGCGCGACAGTCGGCCGCTCGACTCAGCCACGTGTCCCGATCCGTGTGCGCCTCATGGTGCAGAGAATGCCAGAGGCGGCTGAACGCGTCAGGAGCGCCACCGTGGCCAGCAGGCCTACGCGTCGACGGCGGACTGCAACTCACGAATCGTCGTGGCGAGGATGCCTTGGGTCAGCAGACCAGGCCCGAGCGGGCCGGACCGAGCGGTCCCGAGCGCAGGCAACTGACGCAGGATCTCTCGGTCTACTTCGGTCAATTGCGTGATCTGCCAACGGATTTCGTCAGCGACCACCGTCGCGCCGAGCGCGTGCGAGCCCACATGGGCCACGGCTGCCGCGTGGGCGACGGACTCCACGAGCGGCATACGGCGCGGCCGGTGCGTCAGGCGTCCGTCCAACAACTCGGCAACAAAGGCGGTCTCGCCATGGACAGCGAGATCTTCCTGAACTGCCATCTGCCACCGCACGAACCGCCGGACGCTGTCGTTCCCCTTCTCTGCAAGAACGAGCGCGGGTCACAGGAAGTCAGGAAGGCCGTGCTTGAACCAGTTCTCAATCTGGAGCGCGCCAGTCGCGGCGAGCGGGACATGTAGACACGTCCCCTCCGGACGTGGTGGGCTATCGGACCTTTGTGCTGGTTCGCCGTGGGAACGCTCACGGCAGCAAACTACGTGGTGGGTCCGACAACTGGGCGCGGTTGCGAGTTCGGCAGCACCGTCCCGAACGGCCCTCCTGGCTCGCGCGCCACCGCCTGTCAGCCGCCGTAGTTAGCGATGCGCTGAACGAAGTCATTTGCCCAAGCGACAGCATCGTCGACGTCGGGGAGCACGTCGAGGTCTTCAACTGCCGCCTCGTACAGCCTGGCCCAGCCATCACCTGGGACGATGGTCGGCGGCCATGCTTGCTGGCGCCGGTACTCGAAAAGTCGGAAGCAGGTGGCCTCGACCTGCGCGAGGTCGAGTTCCTCGCCCTTGTCGAGCAACTGGAGGTCGACGAGATCGCGCGCTCGTTCGCTTTCAGGCTCCGATAGCGCATGCAGCTTCTGGGCGATCTGATGATCGGCGCGCGTTACCCGCACCGGATTGGGCGCCTCGAGCCCGACCTCTCTGAAAAGCTGCGCCAGGTCGTGGGCGAGTTGGTACTCCGGCTCATCCGCGTCGCCGATCTCGTTATGTCCGAGCTCGAACTTCACTGTGCACCACGGCTGGCCGCGGTAGTCGAGTTTCACGTCGAAGGGCTGCATGACGTACGCCCTCGGAACACCGCTCGGGCGAGGTGCCGCCTTCTCGATCAGCCTGCCCGTGAAACCGGCCCAACCAGCGGCTAGCGAGTCCTCGAAATCGCTGCGAAATTTGGCCAGCGGCTGGACACGCGCGGCATCGAGGTCTCGGGTGAAGCGGGTACCCCGTCCATATCGCAGCGCCATCCCGCTTCCTCCTTTGATCGCACCCTCGGGCAGCATCTGCCCAACCACCACAAGGGCCATCCCGACGCGACGGCGAAGGGCGAGTCCGTCGCTGGCCTCTAGGTTGCGAATGCGCTGTTCCAGCGATCGAACGTTCGTCGGCGTATCCGAGTAGCTCACGACCGAAGTCCTTTCCTCACCCGCTGCCACTCGGAGGTCGTCAGCAGTCCGTCGCCGCGAGCCTGCTTGGCCGCGTCCAGCAAGCGCTCGGTCTCGATGCGACCGCGACACTCAAGGATGGCGTCGGCAACGGGCTGCGATTCGAGGCCTTCGTAGACCGTTGTGCGGGCGTGGTGCTTGACCTGGGTCAAGTGCACGAACGGCGGCAGCTTGGGACGAGCCCGTCGACTGACCGCCACCTTGATCTTCCGGGGATTGACATCAGCAAGCCCGAACAAGGCCAGCACCGACTCACCGTGGAGGTACGCCCCGTCGCCTGCGCGCAGGAGCGCTTCGGCGAACTGGTCGTACGCCGTCGGCAGGATGTCAGGGACCCGGTACAACCCGTACGCGATGTTCTCCAGACCGCCCCGTGCTGCGAGCTTTGGCAGTTCGACTGCTGGCACGCCAGCCTCGGCAGCCTTCCTCGTCGTGACATATCCGTAGTGATCGAGAGCGATCTCGCGCACGATCTCTCGGTACTTCACCCCGGCAACCATGTCACAACTATACCGAAAACAGTAGTGTTGTGCCGCGACCATGAGCGGCCACTGTGAGCACCCGAGGCGCGGCCCAGCGGGGTGATGGTGCGGTGGTCAGGTTCGCTCAAGGTCTGGATCGAGGCCACCGGCCGATCCTGACACGCTGACTCCGCGAGCGGCATACCGTCGGCGCCGAATCGCACGCCGCGGCGTCAGAGGGCCCGGCCGGGCGCGAGGACGTCGAGACCGAGCGCGCGGGCGGCTTCCGCCAAGCGATGGTCGTAAGTGAGCACGGCGTCCACGTCGAGGCGCAGCGCGGCTTCCAGATGCAATGCGTCCACGGTGCGCAGATTCGGAATCGGCAAGAGCCCGGCCGCGCGGAAGGTGGCCCGATCGAAGGCAGCGAGTGCAACCCCGTCCACGAGGTCGCTCACCGCCGACTGCTCGAGCCCTTCCCGCACAGCGATGCGGCGCAATTCAGTCTCCAGCAAGTCGCTTGAGACAAGGTCGGCAGGCGTGTGGTCAAGCCAGTCGATCAGCTCCGAGGTCTCGGGCTGCCAGAGCAGGAGCGCTCCGAGCGCCGAGGTGTCGACATACACGAGCGAGAGCTCGTTCACCTGCGGTCCTCACGCAGCTCACCGAGGATCTGAGACAACGACGGGTCGCTCTCCGAGCGCCTCGGACTCAACTGCGCCCATCCGCCGACTCGCTTAGCCGGTCGGGCAATGGTCAGCGCGGGACTGGGCGCATCGAGCGGAATGATGCGACCGACGGGAACCCCGCGGTTGGTGAGCACGAACGAATGGCCCTCGCTCACGGCACGAAGGACTCGCCCCGACTCGTTGCGCAACTCGCGTTGCGACAAGCTCTCGATCGACGGCTCACTCCCGCTCATCCGCAAAATGTAGCACGCGCGCTACAACCGATGACCCCATCCGCTCATCCCAGCAGAATGCGAGCCGCAGCGACGATCGCGGCCGCGCCGAACACTGCCACGACGACCGCGGCGACCCGCGTGATCCACGGAAGCGCTGCAGACAGGGCCCTTCGATTGCGCGATGCTCCCATCAGGCCCGCGACCAGCAGGTCCCAGACAAGCACGACGGTGAACATCCACACGCCATACAGTGCCCGCGCCGCGGTCGCAGCGCTCGACGTGGCAGCCGCGAGACTGAGGTAAAAGAGCAGGTTCTTCGGATTGAGCAGTCCCGATGCCAGACCGAGGCCGAAACTCCTGCTCCACGATGTGCGCCTCGCAGACCCGGATTCGTCGTAGGGCACGCTCACCCGCGCCCGCCAGAACGCGACGCCCATCCAGAGCAGGAAGAGACCGCCGGCGAGTTCGACCACGGCGAGCACGACATCATTGCCGACCAACGACAGCCCTCCGAACGCCGCCGCGATGAAGACCCCGTTCGCGATGGCGATGCCGAGGCACACGCCGCTGGCCAACCGCCACCCATGAGCCGCGGCAGTGCGGACGATCAAGAAGAAGTCGACGCCCGGAATGAGCAGCGCGAGAAAGTGCGCCAGGGCGACGGCGACGAACTGTTCCATGGAGCTTTCGAAGGTCGAGGGACTGAGGTCCCTCACCTTCGCGGTCGACCAGGTCGCCGGTCTTGAACAAAAGTGCGTCAGCGCCGATAGCGCCCGGGTGTCGCGGCGACGTGCGCCCGGAACACGCGGTGAAAGTGGCTTTGGTCGGCGAACCCCAGCACGTGGGCGACCGACGCGATGGGCTCACCGCCCCGCAACAGGGCCCGCGCACGCACGACGCGCGCATCGTTGCGCCACGCGATCGGTGTCAGCCCGGTGGCGGACCGAACCGCGCGGATCAACTGGAAGCGGCTCATCCCGACCATCGCCGCAAGTTCATCGACCCGCGGATCACCCACCTGTTCGGCGAGCAACCTCAGCACCGGCCGAAGTCGTTGTGCCACAACCGCATCGGGCGTCGGCTCAAGGACTTCAGTGGTGCCGGCCAGGCAGAACGCTCGCCTCAGCAGCCCGGCGAAGGTCTCCCGACCCTCGCCGGCATACAACGCAGCATTTGCCACATCGAAGGCCTCGCGCGTCTTCTCGCTTCGGTGCACCTGGATCGCGGCGCTGATTGATTCGCCATCGGTCCACACCTGATCGCGCAGCCACGTCTCGTCCGCGAGCATCATCTGGTAGACCCAGCGACCACCCACGGGATTGCACTGATGCAGCTGACCAGCCGGGATGAAGACGACATCACCGGCCTCGAGTATGACGGGGGTTCCGGAGCGCCCGACGAACTCGCTGCGCCCTTCGTCGATGATCCCGATCGCGAACCGATCGTGGGTGTGCGAGCGGTAACAGCTGTTTTCCCGGGCCGACCGCCGAGACTCGACCTCGGGAAACCCCGGGTCGTGCCAGAACTCAGGCGCGGCAGCGACCGGAGCGTCCATATCCCCAGGATAGGGATTAACGGCAGGATGCCGGTCAGCGCGGCGTCGTTGCTGCGACACCCTGTTCCTCGCAGGCAGTTCGAAGGCGCTTGTCCCGAGTCCACAACTGACCACCCCGCACGACCATCGCCGAGCCCATCAGGTGGGCATCAACGGCGCTCAGCCCACGGCCCCACAGCTGTTGCCGATCCACCAGCACCATGACCTCGTCATGCGAGACGACGGGGAACGACCACAGGCTGGCCAGGAGCCCGATCACCGTGGCGCGGTCGCGGACGGAGCCCAGCGCCAGCTCCTCGATGACCATCGGGTGACACCCGACCTCGTCGCGTTCGAGAAGGGACGCGAGATGCTCGTCGCGTCGATGCAGATGGTCGATCCAGACGGACGTGTCGACAAGGATCACGACGCGCGACGGCGCTTGCGGGGCGCGCCCTGAGCACGTGCGTCGGAGCCTCCGAGGGCGGCGAGTCGACGTGCGCTCTCGACCCGGATCAGGGTCTCGAGTCCGTCCCTCAGGAGCGCGGACTTCTCGCGGACGCCCGTCAGCTCAGCGGCGCGCGCATACAGTTCGTCATCGATCGTGACGGTGGTCCTCATGACGTCTCCCATGCATCGAGGACGGCATCATCTGATGCCTACTTTGATGCTAGCAGCCTCAGAAATCGTCGTCTGTGAGGCCGAGCTCGGCCCCCTTGGCGGCAGCCTGGTCGCGGTCCACCCGTCGTCGCTGATCTACGGGCGAGGTGTGGGTCGCGGTGGTGCGAATCGTGAGGTCGACACCATCGTCGGTGACTTCGACCAGCCCGATACGACTGCCGCGCTCGTCGAGGATCGCATCGAACGACCCACGGCGCAGCGCCGCAAGACGCTCACTGCGTTGCTCCTCATCGGACGCATTGGTGACCAGCTCCACGTGACCCTGAGTCGTGGACCGGTACACGTCCCACGCCCAATCGAAGTCGTCATCGGTCAACGGCTCGAACGAGACACGTGGGCGCGACCCACTCATGCGGACTTCAACGGAGTAATCGCGTCGACAGTGTCGCGAAGTTGCCGTCGCTCAAGGCGCAACTCGTAGTTCGACTGGAGGTTCATCCAGAGCTCCTCGGACGTCCCGAAGTACCGCGCCAGTCGAATCGCAGTGTCAGCAGTGATCCCCCGCTTGCCGTGCACGATCTCGTTGATCCGGCGCGGCGGCACGCCGATCGACACGGCCAGCTTGTTCTGAGTAATCCCGAAACCGTTGATGAAATCCTCCATCAGGATCTCTCCCGGATGGATCGGTTCAATCAGGTCGTCCATCTCAGTGGTAGTCGACGAGTTCGACATCTTCTGCGCCTCCATCTCTCCAGACGAAGCAGATCCGCCACTGCGTGTTCACCCTGATGCTGTGCTGCCCACGCCGGTCGCCGACCAGCCGCTCCAGCCGGTTCCCCGGCGGGATCCGCAGATCCTCGACAGCCTTCGCCGCGTGGATCAGTTCGAGCTTCCGCAGTGTGGCTCTCTGCACCGTCCGGTCGACACGCTTGACATACTGCTCGTGCCAGATGCGCTCGGTGTCCTTGTCGCCGAACGATCTGATCACGAGGACAGTCTATGACGACATGCGTCAATAACGCTATACGTTAAAGCGGAACTCGACCACGTCGCCGTCGGCCATGACGTAGTCCTTGCCCTCCATCCGGGCCTTGCCGTGTGCGCGGGCCTCGGCGACCGAGCCCAAGGCGACCAGGTCGTCATACGAGATGACCTCGGCCTTGATGAAGCCCTTCTGGAAATCCGTGTGTATGACGCCCGCCGCCTCCGGGGCCGTCGCGCCCTTGCGGATGGTCCAGGCGCGGGTCTCCTTTGGGCCGGCGGTGAGATAGGTCTGCAGGCCGAGGGTATGAAAACCCTTGTGCGCCAACTGTTCCAAGCCCGGCTCGTTGATGCCGACCGACCCCAGCAGCTCGCGCGCCTCGTCCTCATCGAGATCGGCGACCTCGGATTCGAGCTGGGCATTGAGGAAGATGGCGTCGGCCGGAGCGACCAACTCCTGCATCGAGGCTTGGAACGCCTCGTCGGTCAGCTGTGACTCGTCCACATTGAAGACATAGATGAACGGCTTGCCCGTGAGCAGACCCAGCTCGCGGATCGGCGCGGTGTCAAAACCCTTGGCGGACAACGTGTCTCCCGCTTCGAGAATGCGCTGCGCCTCCTGCGCGGCGTCCAGCACGGCGCGCTCGGTCTTCTTGCCCTTGACCTCCTTGTCGAGGCGCGGCAACGCCTTCTCGAGGGTCTGCAGGTCGGCGAGGATCAACTCGGTGTTGATCGTCTCCAGGTCCGAGGCGGGTGAGACCTTGCCGTCGACGTGATGCACGTCGTCGTCCTCGAAGGCGCGCACGACCTGGCAGATCGCGTCCGCCTCGCGGATGTTGGCGAGGAACTTGTTGCCCAGCCCCTCCCCCTCGGACGCACCCTTGACGATGCCGGCGATGTCGACGAAGGACACCGTCGCCGGGACGATCTGCGCCGAGCCGAAGATCTCGGCGAGCACCTTCAGCCGCGGGTCGGGGAGGGGCACCACCCCGACATTCGGCTCGATCGTCGCGAAGGGGTAGTTCGCGGCAAGCACGTTGTTCTTGGTCAGGGCGTTGAACATGGTGGACTTGCCGACATTGGGCAGTCCGACGATTCCGATGGTGAGGGCCACGAGGACAGGAGTTTAGGCGTCCGCCGCGAACTGCACCTCCTCGGCGGTCGCGACCGAGCCCGCGGCCGAGCGCCCGGATGCGCGCCACCACCCCGTCGCAACGCGTCCTACCCTGTGGGCCATGCTCGTCCACGTCCGGATCAATGTCCCCGAAGCGCAGGCCGACGAGGTCTGCGCGATCCTCGCGGATAATGACACCGTCACCAACCTCGTCCGGCTCCGGGGCGCCTCGCTGGAGCCCAAGGGCGACCTCATCGAGGCCGATGTGGCGCGCGAGGTGGCCAGCGACCTGCTCGAGGCGTTCGACTCGATCCACCTGGGCCAGCACGCCGGCGTCGTCCTCAGCCCCCTGACCGCGACCCCCTTCGACAAGGCGCACGAACTCGAAGAAGCGGCCCTCGGCGACCCGGACGACGCGGTGATCTGGGACGTCATTAAGGAGCAGGCCACCAACGCGGTCCGCCCGACGGTGTCTTTCCACCTGTTCCTGCTCATCGCGGTGTTCCTTGCCAGCATCGCGGTCGTCACCGACTCGGCCGTGCTGGTCGTCGGCGCGATGGTCGTCGGCCCGGAATTCGCCACGATCGCGGCGATCTGCACCGGCATCATCTTCTGGCGCCCGCACCTGATCCTGGCCGGTGTGCGGTTGCTGGTGTTCGCCTTCCTTTTCGCGATCACCATCGTCACGGTGGTGTCCTGGCTCGCCGTGCGATTGGGGTGGGTCACCGGCGAGATCGTCACCCGGCCGCGCCCGCAGACCGGGTTCATCTGGCACCCCGACCTGTGGTCCTTCCTGGTGGCCCTGCTCGCCGGTGCCGCGGGCGTGATCGCGTTGTCGGTCGAGAAATCGCAAACGATGGTGGGCGTGTTCATCTCGGTGACCACCGTCCCCGCCGCCGGCAATCTGGCGCTCGGGATCGCGACCGGCTCCCTCGGCGAGATCCGCGGATCGTCGGCGCAACTCGCGGTCAACATCTTCGGCATGATCGTCGCCGGCACGCTCACCCTGCTGGCCCAAAAACTCCTGTGGCGCAAGGTCGATCGGCTGACCGAGCCGTTGTTTCGCCCCAACCGGCGCCGTCCATTTCGCCCATAGTCGCGCCGAGGGCGGTCAGCGAGGATCGTGCCTTGTCGACGGTCTCGCGCCATTCGGCCTGGGGGTCGGACAGCCGGGTGATCGCCCCGCCGACGCCGATCGAGAAGTCGCCTCCGTCGAGGACGATCGTGCGGATCGCGACATTGAGGCTGGCGCTGCCGTCCAGCCCGAACAGACCGATCGTCCCGGAATAGATCCCGCGCGGCCGTCCCTCCAGCGCGCGCAGGATCGCTACCGACCGCGCCTTCGGCGCCCCGGTCATCGAGCCCGGTGGGAACGCCGACCGCACCAATTGCACCGCACTCACCCCGGGCGGCAGATCGCACTCGATCGTGCTGATCATCTGCAGCACCGTCGGGAAGCTGTGCACTCCGAAGAGTTCGGTCACCGTGGTCGATCCCGGCACCGCCACCCGGGCGAAGTCGTTGCGCACCAGGTCGACGATCATCAGGTTTTCCGCCCGGTCCTTGGCCGACTCGGCCAGTTCCTGCCGTATGCCGGGGTCACGCGCCGGGTCACCCGTCGTCGCCCTCGTCCCCTTGATCGGGCGGCTGACTGCATGCCTGTGAGCGTCGACGGACAGGAACAACTCCGGCGACCCGGAGACGGCATACCGCCCATCGCCGAGGTCGAGGAAGGCGGCATAGGGCACGGTGCCGCCGGCGCGAAGGGTGAGGAAGAGCTGCAACGGATCGCCGGTCCACCGCCCCCGCACCTGGTGGGTGAGGCACAGCTCGTAGGACTCACCGCGAGTGATGGCGTCCTGGCAACGGGCGATCAGCGCGAGATAGTCGGCTGGTTCGGTCCACCTGAGATCCGTTGCCGTGGGCGGTGAATATGACTGTCCGACAATGGATTCGGCGAGTTGCTCGGTCGTGGTGGTGAACCATTCGTCGAGCGCGGCGACCGACGCGGGATCGTTCGGATCGTCCAGGCCGACCAGGGTCACCTCACCGTCCGCGGCGAGCAGCACGCCCCGGGTGATCAGCGCCAGCCACCCGTCCGGCGGGCCTTCGGCGGGCAACTCGTCGGACGGCAGCGCCGCATGACCGAGCAGCTCCACGCCCAACTCGTAACCGAGGTAGCCCGCATAGCCCAGCCGCACCGGACCCTCACCGGTCAAGCCGCCGAGGCGCCGCTCAAGCAGATCCAGCAACCCCATCTCGGAGTCCTCGATCGCCCCGTCACGGCTCACGATGCGCGCGAATCCCCCACAGCGGTACTGCAATTCGTGTGATCCGACATCCCAGCCGACCAGGGTGTGACCGATCACGCCGTCGAGCACGACTCGCGGGGCCGGACCGGCCGCGAGCACCTGCTCCAGGCCCACGGCCGGCACCTGGCGGGAGCGCTGCCGCCACGTCGTGGTGGACCGCGCGTGCTCCCCCGCGAGGCGGAGGAAGTTGCCGATCAGGGTGTGTCCCCAGGCGCTGCGGATCGACTCGGGGTGGAACTGCACTCCCCAGAGCGGCTGGTCAGCGACGCGCAGGGCCATCAGCGTGCCGTCGTCGGCATACGCGAGTGGGCGCACCGGCGCGCGCACGGCCGGCACATCGAGGCTGTGGTAGCGCACGACCTCGAAGGTGTCCGGGATGCCCGCGAAGAGCGGATCGCGGTCGTGGGTGACCGGTGAGACCTCGCCATGCCGTGGGTGAGCGGACTCGGCGACCGGACAGCCGTGCAGCGAGGCGATCAGTTGGTGCCCGAGGCAGACTCCGAGCACCGGCAGGGCGGCGTGCTCGACGACCTCGCGCGAACACCCGACATCGGCGAGCACGTCGGGCCGTCCAGGCCCCGGAGAGATGACCACCGCATCGAAGCGGGCCGCCCAGTCCGCCGGCAGCGGTTCGTCATTGCGCTGCACGGTCACCTGCACGCGGTCGTGGGCCCGCAGGAGTTCGACGAGGTTGAAGGTGAAGCTGTCGTGGTTGTCGATCACCAGGACGTCCACCGCGTCACCTCCTCGTCACGGCGCGTCATTTGAACACACCGCCGCTGCGCCGCGCCAACCCTGTCGGTGGTGGCTGTCAGCCTGTCGGTATGACGGTGCTTCTCGTGATCCTGGCCTTCGTGCTCGGGAGCCTGCTCGCCTGGCTGGCTCTGCGATCGATGTATGCCGCCCGCCTCGCCGCACTGACCGCCGAGCGCGACCTGCTGCACGCTCGCGTCGAGGATCTCTCGCGCGGTGACCAGCGCGAGCGGGCCACTCAGGAGGTGCTGGCGCCTTTGGCTTCGACGCTGCAGCGGGTGGAGCGGCAGGTGTCGGTGCTGGAGCGCGACCGGGTCGACCAGTTCGGCGCGCTCGAGCAGCAGTTGTCGGCGATGGGCGTGACGACCGACGCATTGCGCGAGCAGACCGCGTCGCTGTCCGGTGCGCTGCGCTCGTCCACGACGAGCGGCCTGTGGGGTGAGGTGCAGCTGCGCCGGGTGCTCGAGCATGCGGGGCTGCTGCCACAGTGCGATTTCGAGGAGCAGGTCTCGACGGTCAGCGCCCACGATCGCGCGGTCCGGCCCGATGTGGTGGTGCGGCTGCCCGGCGACCGGTCGCTGGTGATCGATGCCAAGGCGCCGGTGACCAAGTTCCTCGACGCGCAGGCCACCGGCATCTCCGACGACGAGCGCGACTCGCTGCTGGGCGACCATGCGGCAGCGCTGCGGCGCTATGTCGACGGGCTGGCAGGGAAGGCTTATTGGACGGCCTTCCGCCGGTCGCCGGAGCTGGTGCTGTGCTTCGTGCCCGCCGACGCGGTGCTGGCCGCCGCGGTGCGCCACGATCCGGGGCTGGTCGACCGGGCGATGCGGGCTCGCGTGGTGCTGGTCTCACCGTCGACCTTGCTTGCCGCCTTGCAAGCGGTTTCCCTTGTCTGGCAACAGGATTCGCTGTCACGCAATGCCGAGGAGTTGCTGCGGCTCGGGCAGGAGCTTTATGCCCGGCTGTCCGCCTTGGGCGACCGCACGAGTGCCCTCGGCGCGTCCTTGCGCAAGGCGGTGGAGTCCTACAACGCGATGGTTGGCACGCTCGAGTCGCGGGTGCTGGTGTCGGCGCGCCGGATGAACGACCTCGGGGTCGCCTCGTCTTCGATCGCGGAGGTCCCGGTGGTCGAGGCGACACCGCGCGTGCTCACTGCCCGCGAGCTGATCGACGCTCTCGGCGAGGACATCCAGCGCCCGATGCTCGACTTCGAGCCAGCGGCAGACGACCAGGTCACCCGGCGCGACGCGGGCTGACCAGCCCTCAGTGCAAGGAGCCGGCGTCGTGGCGCACCTGGTCGGCATCCGAGCCGTTGCGCGCCTTGAGGTCGCGACGCAGCTCGTTCGGCAGGGCGAACAGCAGGCTCTCCTCGGCCGCGACGATCGGGCGGACGTCCTGATAGCCGCGCTCGGCCAGATATTCCAGCACGTCGCGCACGAGCACCTCCGGCACCGAAGCACCCGAGGTCACGCCCACGGTGGTCACGCCCTGCAGCCAGGACTCGTCGATCTCATCGGCGTAGTCGACCAGGTGACCGGCCTTGGCGCCGTGCTCGATGGCGACCTCGACCAGACGCACCGAGTTGGAGGAGTTGCGGCTGCCGACCACGATCATCAGGTCGGTTTCCGGCGCCATCTGCTTGACCGCGAGTTGCCGGTTCTGGGTGGCATAACAGATGTCGTCGCTCGGCGGATCCTGCAGCTTGGGGAACTTCTCCCGCAACCGCCGCACGGTCTCCATCGTCTCGTCCACCGACAAGGTGGTCTGCGACAACCACACGACCTTGTCCGGGTCGCGCACCTGCACCTGCTCGACATGGTCCGGGCTCTGCACCAGCACGATGTGCTCCGGCGCCTCGCCCGAGGTGCCCACGACCTCCTCGTGCCCCTCGTGGCCGATGAGCAGGATGTCGAAATCGTCGGCAGCGAACCGCTTCGCCTCGCGGTGGACCTTGGTCACCAGTGGGCAGGTGGCGTCGATCGTCTTGAGGTTCAACGCCTTCGCCTCTTCGTGGACGACCGGCGCCACGCCGTGCGCGGAGAAGATCACGGTGGCGCCCTCGGGCACCTCGTCGGTCTCGTCGACGAAGATCGCGCCACGCTTTTCGAGGGTCGTGACCACATGCTTGTTGTGCACGATCTCCTTGCGCACGTAGACCGGCGGGCCATAGAGGTCGAGCGCCTTCTCGACCGTGACCACCGCCCGGTCGACACCGGCGCAGTATCCGCGCGGCGCTGCCAGCAGCACGCGCTTGCTGTCCACGGTCTGGGTGTTGGTCATATCACCCATGCTACGTGGGGCCGATACGGCAAACGGGGCCGTGCTGTCCCCTGACCGGCACGGCCCCGCCTTTCGCCCCACGAAGTGCTCCGCTCGTACCTCGCTTCGATATTCCGCGGAGTTCCTGCGTTGTGGCGAACCTTCGCTGTCGTAGACGTTGTCGCAGGCGGATTCGGTTGCCTCAGCGGAGAGTTTGACCGCGAATCAGCTCACTTGATGAGACGGCTCTCGCCCAGCGTCCGCACCAACGCACCACCGCTCGTGCGCATCCGCGGACACACCCGCCGACCCCCGCCCAGCGTCCGCACCTGCGCACCACCGCTCGTGCGCAGCCGCGGACGCTCGCGGGCGACGGAGCCCCGGCATACCCTGACCCGTATGCCGACCCCCTTGCCCGAGCGCGCGTCCGACACGACCGCGGAGTCCCCGTGGCCGGTGCGCACGCTCAGCCTGAAGATGGGCGACTACATCGACAAGATGTCGCCGCTGTGGGTCGAGGGGCAGATCGTTCAACTCAACCGGCGGCCGGGGTCGCCGACCTGCTATCTCACGCTGCGCGATCCCGACGTGGACATGTCGCTGTCGGTGACCGTGCATGTCAACACGCTCGACGCGATGGGCCCGGCCATCCAGCCCGGCGCCCGGGTGGTGGTGCATGCCAAACCGACCTTCTGGGCCAAGCGGGGCTCGCTGCACCTCGACGCACGACGGATGCGCGCCGTCGGCGTCGGCGAATTACTCGCCCGGCTGGAGCACCTCAAGCAACTGCTGCGCAGCGAAGGCCTGTTCGACACCGACCGCAAGCGGCCGCTGCCCTTCCTGCCGCGCACGGTCGGGCTGATCTGCGGGCGGGCGAGCGCCGCCGAGAAGGATGTCGTCGAGAATGCCCGGCGGCGGATGCCGGCCACCCGGTTCGAGATCCGCCAGGTGGCCGTGCAGGGCACCGACACCGTGCCCGAGGTGACCGCGGCCCTGCGCGAGCTGGACGCGCTGGAGCAGGTCGACGTCATCGTCATCGCGCGTGGCGGCGGGTCCTTCGAAGACCTCATGCCCTTTTCCAACGAGACCCTGCTGCGTGCGGTGTCGGCGGCGCGCACTCCGATCGTCAGCGCGATCGGCCACGACGTCGACACCCCGCTGCTCGACTTCGTCGCCGACGTGCGCGCGTCCACGCCGACCGACGCGGCCAAGCTGATCGTCCCCGATCTCGCCGAGCAACAGCAGCGGCTCGACGCGCTCGTCGCCACCGGCCGGCGGGCCCTCACCGGCCGGGTGGCCGCCGAGCGCCGGCACCTCAGTCTGTTGCGCAGCCGCCCGGTGATGACCGACCCGGCCTCGATGGTGACCCCCCGTCGAGACGAGATCGACCGGCTGCGGGAGCGGGCGGCATACCGCCTCACCGACCGGATCGCCCGCGCGCACGACCAGGTGACCCACCTGCGGGGCCAGCTGCGGGCCCTGTCACCCCAGCAGACCCTCGAGCGCGGGTATGCCGTGGTGCGGCACCGGGACGGGACCGTCGTCACCGATGTCGAGCAGGTGGAGTCCGACGAGATTCTGCGGGTCACCGTCGCGCACGGCGACTTCGGCGTGCGCCCGGTCTCCTAAACTCGCGCTCTATGGCCACCGAGGAAGCCCCCGACGTCGCGCAGCTCGGCTACGAGCAGGCGCGCGACGAACTCGCCACCATCGTCAGCCGGCTCGAGGGCGGGCAGATCGGACTGGAGGAATCGATGACGTTGTGGGAACGCGGCGAAGCGCTTGCCGCGCACTGCCACCGGTGGCTGGACGGCGCTGAGCAGCGGATCCGCCAGATGACCGGTGAGGACGACGACCCGGCCGAGGACTAACTCCCCGGCTTGAGCGCGGCCGCGAACTGTTGCAACTGCTCCCACGAGCCGGTCCCCGTGACGACGGTGGTCAGGCCGTTCAAGGGCGCGGTGCGCACCAGGCTCCTCTGGTCCGGGTCGGACTTTTCGACCTTCGCCCAGCCGGTGCCCCCGATGGTGACCATGCCCCGTGCCGCGGCACCGTCGGTCTGCGAGCGCATCCAGCTCGTCGGCTTGCCCGAGGTCTGCAGCACAGCCGCGTAACCACCGTTCGGACCGTCGTAACCCGCCTGCCAGGTGGGCTGCTCGTTCTGCGCGGGCAGCATCCGCACGTTCACCGGACGCCAGCCGCTCGGCAGCCCCTGCGGGTAGGCCAGGCTCCACTGCTGGGCCCGGGAGCGCTCCCTCGCGATCCCGGTGACATCCGCGGTCGGCGCGTCGACCTTGCTCGGACGAGGCACCAGCGCCAGCCAGATCACCGCGCCGAGCGCGACGAGCACCATCGAGATGATCAGGCTGCGCGCGGACCCCGTCATACCGCGACGGCGAGGCGCAGGGGCGGCGGGAGAACTCACGCCCTCCATCGTCGCTCATCGGCCGGCGCCCCCGGACGACGGGGCAGATAGAGTCGCGTCGAAGCCCCGTCGCCCGTAGGAGAGTCATGTCGCAGCACCACCCCGAGCCGCCGGACCGCAACCTCGCCCTCGAACTCGTGCGGGTCACCGAGGCCGCCGCGATGGCCGGCGGTCGCTGGGTGGGTCGCGGCGACAAGAACGACGCCGACGGCGCCGCGGTCGCCGCCATGCGTCACCTGATCTCGTCGGTATCGATGCGCGGCACCGTGGTGATCGGCGAGGGTGAGAAGGACAACGCGCCGATGCTGTTCAACGGCGAAGAGGTCGGTGACGGCACCGGTCCGGACGTCGACGTCGCGGTCGACCCGATCGACGGCACCACGCTGACCGCCAAGGGCATGACCAATGCCGTGTCGGTGATGGCGGTGAGCGAGCGCGGCTCGATGTACGACCCGAGCGCGGTCTTCTATATGGACAAGCTCGCGACCGGCCCGGAGGCGGCCGATGTGGTCGACATCCGCATCCCGGTCGCTGAGAACATCCGCCGGGTCGCCAAGGTCAAGGGCATGAGCAAGTCCGATGTGACCGTCGTGCTGCTCGACCGGCCGCGTCACGAGCAGTTGGCCGAGGAGATCCGGGCCACCGGCGCCCGCATCCGCTACATCACCGACGGCGACGTCGCCGGCGCCATCATGGCCGCGCGCCCTGGCACCGGCATCGACCTACTGCTCGGTGTGGGCGGCACCCCGGAGGGCATCATCACCGCCTGTGCGATGAAGTGCCTCGGCGGTGTCATCCAGGGCCGCCTGTGGCCGCGGGATGACGAGGAGCGGCAGAAGGCCATCGACGCCGGCCACGATCTGGAGGCGGTGCTCTCGACCGACGATCTGGTCCGCGGCGACAATTGCTTCTTTGTCGCCACCGGCATCACCGACGGCGAGCTGCTGCAGGGTGTGCGCTACCGGCCCGGCGGCTGCACCACCCAGTCGCTGGTGATGCGTTCCAAGAGCGGCACCGTGCGCACCATCGACGCCGAGCACACGCTGACCAAGCTGCGCCAGTTGGGCGCCGTCGGCACCGACTGATGGCCGCGCGCACCCTCGTCGTCGGAGAGGCGCTGGTCGACGTCGTCCGCTCCCCCGACGGCAGCGTGCGTGAACATGTCGGCGGCTCGCCGCTCAACGTCGCGATCGGGCTGGCGCGGCTCGGTCATCCGGTCGAGCTGGCCACCTGGATTGGTCGCGACGCTCATGGCGCGGCGATCACCGAACATCTGGCCGCCGACTCCGTGCCGCTGGTGACCGGCAGTGACGACGCGGCTCGCACCGCGACGGCGGTGGCGACGGTCAACGAATCTGGTTCTGCGAGTTACGAATTCGACATCGACTGGCAGTTGCCGTATGCCGTGCCGCGCCCGCCTTCGCATCTGCACACCGGCTCGATCGCCGCGGTGCTGCAACCCGGCGCCTCCCAGGTGCGCGACATCGTGTTCGCGGCCCGTGAGGTCAGCACGATCTCCTTCGACCCCAATGCCCGGCCGTCCTTGATGGGCCGGCCGGAGGACGCACGCCAGGACATCGAACAACTCGTCGGGCTGGCCGATGTGGTCAAGGCCAGTGACGAGGACATCGCCTGGCTGTATGGCGAGGACGCGCCGGCCGAGACCGTGCTGCGGTTGTGGGCGGGGCTCGGTCCCTCGCTGGTGGTGCTCACCCGCGGTGCGGAGGGTGCCTCCGCCTATGTCAACGGCGAGGCCGAGGTGCAGATGCTGCCGGGCCGGTCGGTGCAGGTGGCCGACACGGTCGGGGCGGGCGATTCGTTCATGTCCGGCCTGCTCTCGGGCCTGCTTGATGCCGGGCTGCTCGGTGGCCGGTCCGCTCGCGAGCGCCTCCGCTCCGCGCGCTGGGACGATCTGCGCCCGGCGGTCGAGCGGGCGATCCAGGCCTCGGCGATCACCGTGTCCCGCGCTGGTGCTCAACCCCCGACCCGTGCCGAAATCACCCCGACCGTTCGCTGATTGAGCAAGGGCCGACGAAGGAGGCCCGCGTCGAAATCACTTGCGGAACAACGGGTTTCGACAAGCTCAACCGACGACGGGCCGGGTTTCGACAAGCTCAACCGACGACGGGCCGGGTTTCGACAAGCTCAACCGGCGAGTGGTTTCGACAAGCTCAACCGACGACGAGCGCTCAGCGGTTGGTCGCGAACGGGCCCGGCCGGATCGAGATCGTCTCGTAGGTCGCGTCCGGCGAGGCGGTGAGCGCGGTGCGCACCGCCGTCGCCACCGACTCCGGGCGCAGAAACTCCTGCGGGTCATAGGGCCGGTTCTCAGAGGCCACGAGTTCGCGCTGCATGTCGGTGTCGACCCGGCCGGGATGCACCGAGCACACCCGGATGCCGTCCGGCCGCAGTTCCTCACGCAACACATCGGTGAGCGCGGTGAGCGCGAACTTCGAGGCCGGGTAGTGACCGCCCTTGCCCCGCGCCACCAACCCCGACCCGGAGTTGATCATCACCACCGTGCCCTGCGCCGCACGCAGCGGTTCGAGCAGCAGCCGGGTGAGGTCGGAGACGGCAATCACGTTGATCTCCAACATCTTTCGCCAGATCTCGCGTGTGGACTCGGGCGTCGTCCAGCCACCGGACACGCCAGCACTGTGCACGAGCCCGTCCAGGCGTTCGAGCCCGGCGGCCTGCACCGCCGCCTCCGTCGAGGCCTCGTCCGCGATATCGGCGACGAAGGGCGCCGCGGACGGCAGCGCGCGGCATACGGCATCGACATCGGCCGCGGACCGGCCACCGATCAGCAGGTGGTGGTCGTCGGCGAGCGCGTCGGCGATCGCGCGGCCGATGCCGCGCGTGGCTCCGGTGATGAGGACGGTGGGTTGGCTCATACCCCCAACCTACGAGCAGCCCGGCGCATGAAAACTCCTCGGGGCGGGCGAACTGACGAAAGGTCAGCCCACCCGCCCCGAGGAGCGGAAGCAACCGAATTACGAGGCGCGCGCCTCACCGTCGGCAGCCGAACCGTCGGCGGCCGACCGGTCGCCGGCTGAACGATCGGCGCCCTGGGCCTCACGGGCCCGGGCGCGCTCGAGTGCGGCCTTGCGCTGCTGTTCGGAGTCGCGGGCGATCTGCGCCGCCTTCTCGTCGTCCCGGGTGAGGTTCTCACCGGTCTCCGGGTTGAAGACGTGCATCATCGCCGGGTCGAAGGCGAACTGCGCCTCGTCGCCCTCCAGGATGCGCGAGCGCGAGTCGAGGTTGACGATCATCTGGGTGCGCATCCCCTCGCCGTCGAGGTCGCGGTCGAGTTCGTCCAGCTTGGACTGCACCGCGTGGTCGGCCTCGTACGGGATGTAGGCGTACTGCTCGTTGCCCAGCCACTCGGTCTGGTCCACCACCGCGCTGAAGTGCACGCCATTCGGCACATCGGCGACCGAGGCGTCCTTGATGTACTCCGGGCGCAACCCGACGATGACGATGTCGAGACCCCGCAGCTTCTCGGCCAGCGGGCCACCCACCGGCACCTCGCAGAACGGCAGCTTGAGAGTGCTGCCGTCCACCCGGGCCGGGAGGAAGTTCATCGGCGGCGATCCGATGAAGCCCGCCACGAAGAGGTTGACCGGCTGTTCGTAGAGCTCGCGCGGCGAGGCGACCTGCTGCAGCACGCCCTTCTTCAGCACGGCCACCCGGTCACCGAGGGTCATCGCCTCGGTCTGGTCGTGCGTGACGTAGATGGTGGTCACGCCGAGCCGACGCTGCATGCGCGCGATCTCGGTGCGCATCTGGCCACGCAGCTTGGCGTCCAGGTTGGACAGCGGCTCGTCGAAGAGGAAGGCTTCGGCGTCGCGGACGATGGCCCGCCCCATCGCGACGCGCTGCCGCTGACCACCGGACAGGTTCGCCGGCTTGCGCTCGAGGTGGTCCTTCAACTCCAGCATGTTCGCCGCGTCGTTGACCTTGGAGCGGATCTCGTCGTCGCTGTGCTTGCCCTTGGCCAGTCGCAGCGGGAAGGCGATGTTCTCGAACACCGTGAGGTGCGGGTAGAGCGCGTAGTTCTGGAACACCATCGACAGGTTGCGGTCCCGCGGCGCGAGGTCGTTGACCCGCTTGCCGTTGATCAGCAGGTCTCCGGAGGTGATGTCCTCCAGACCCACAACCATCCGCAGCAGCGTCGACTTGCCGCACCCGGACGGGCCCACGAGGATCATGAATTCCCCGTCGGCGATGTCCAGGGACACGTCGTTGACTGCCGGGAATCCGTCGCCGTACTTCTTGACGATGTTCTTCAGCTCGATGCTTGACATTGGTTTCTCCTGCTTTCGAGAAGATCTCGTATGACGATGGGCCCGGTCAGCCCTTGACGGCGCCGGAGGTCAGGCCGGCCACGATCCGCCGCTGGAAGAGCAGCACCAGGATCACGACCGGGATGGTGACGATGACCGCGGCCGCACAGATCGCTCCGGTCGGCTGGGTGAACTGACTGGCTCCGGTGAAGAACGCCAGCGCGGCGGGCACGGTTCGCGCGTTATTGGACGAGGTGAGGTTCACCGCGAAGACGAAGTCGTTCCACGCGGTGAAGAACGCGATGATCGCCGTGGTGAAGACACCCGGCGCGGCCAGCGGGGCGATGACCTTGCGGAAGGCCTGCCAGCTGGTGGCGCCGTCGACCTGCGCGGCCTGCTCCATCTCCCACGGGATCTGCTGGAAGAAGGCCGACAGCGTCCAGATGGACAGCGGCACGGTGAGCGACAGGTAGGGGATGATCAGGCCGATCTTGGTGTCGAACAACCCGATCTGCCGCCACAGGTTGAACAGCGGCGTCACCATCGCGATGACCGGGAAGAAGGACACCGCGAGCGCCGTGGTCAAGATGAGGCGCTTGCCCGGAAAGTCCAGCCGGGAGATCGCGTAGGCGCAGAAGGTCGCGAGCAGCACCGCGATGAAGGTCGCGACCAGGCAGATGATGATCGAGTTCAGCAGCGCCGGGTTGAACAACTCGCTCGCGCCACCGGTGAGGATCAGCCGGTAGTTGTCCAGCGACGGGCTCTTGGGCCAGAAGTTGCCGAACATGTTCTTGGACGGGTCGGCCAGTGCGGCGTCGCTCTTCAGCGAGGTCGCCACGATCCACAGGATCGGGATGATCGTCCAGATCATGATCGGGATCGAGACGGCCGCCAGACCCCATTTGGTCTTGTCGGAGATATTGCTTTCCACGGCTCAGTTCCTCCCACCGGTCAGGTCGACCTTGAAGAGTTTGACGAAGATGAACGCGATGATCAGGACGATCAGGAACAAGATCACCGCGAGCGCCGAGCCCATGCCGATCTCGACCCGGTCGATCGTCTCGGTGCCGACGAGCATCGACAGCGTGAGCGTCTTGTTCGCGCCGCCGGTCATCACATAGGGGTTGTCGTAAATGCGGACCGCGTCCAGCGTGCGGAAGAGCACCGCCACCATCAGCGCCGCCTTCATGTTGGGCAGGATCACCTTGGTCAGGCGCTGCCACCAGGTGGCGCCGTCGACCTTCGCCGCCTCCTCCTGGGCGCTGTCGACCTGAGCCAGGCCGGCCAGCAGGAGCAGCGACATGAAGGGCGTGGTCTTCCAGATCTCCGACAGGCAGATGATCAGCAGCGAGGACCAGCGGCCACCGAACCAGTCGTAGTTGAGGTCCCAGGCACCGAAGGTGAAGAAGTTCAGCCAGTGGTTGAAGAAGCCGGTGTCGAATTTCGCGGCATACAGCCAGGAGAACGCCGAGACCACGGTGATGATCGAGTACGGGATCAGCACGACCGTGCGCAGCGTCCGCCGCGGTATGACGATCTTGTTCATCACCATGGCGATGCCCATGCCGAGGATCAACTCGAAGATCAGGGTGACGATCACGATGATGAAGGTCGTCACGAAGGCCTGCCAGAACAGCGGGTCACCGAGCGCGGTCACATAGTTGCCGAGGAAGACGAACCTGCGTCCGGTCGGGTCGGTGAGCCGGTAGTTGAACAGCGACAGGTAGATCGCGTAGACGATCGGGTAGAGCGTGACGAACAGCATGACCAGGAAGGCCGGCCCGGCGAGCTTCCAGCCGAGGGAGCGCTCACCGCGCGCCCGGTCCGACAGCTTGGCCTTCTTCGGCCCTGCCGCGGTGGACCTGCCGGTGTCGATAGCGGTGCTCATAGCAGCGACTTCCCCTTCAACACGTTGAGGATGAATGACTGGGCCTGGCCAGGAGTGCTCTGGTTGACCGACCCGGGCGGGCTGAACTTCTGCTGCAGCCCGGTGGAGATATCGCCGTAGTACTGCGACTGCGGCCGCGGCACCGCGTGCTGGAGCGACGTGCGGATCACGTCGGCGATCCCGTTCGGGAAGGCCTTCTTGACCTCGGGGTCATCGAACACCGACTTGGAACTGGCCGGGTTGCCGGTCTTGACCATGTACATCGCCTGGTTCTTGGTGGAGGTGATGCACTTGATCGCGTCATACGCGAGGGCGGGGTTCTTGCTGGACTTGCCGACCGCCAGCTCGATGCCACCGAAGGGTGGCGCCGAAGTCTTGCCCGCGACGGTCTGCGGATATTCCGTGGCGGCGACATCCTTCAGCCAGGGGATCTTGGGTGTCGTGCCACTGAGCGCGGCATACACATAAGGCCAGTTGACCAGGAACCCACTGGTGGAATTGGACTGGAACAGGTTGAGCGCCGCGGTCTCGTCGGCCGAGCCGACCGCCGGACCGCCGACCCCGGAGGTGGCGACCTGGTTGATGATCTTGGCCGCGTCCTTGCCCGCCTGGCTGTCCACGCCGAGCTTGAGGTTCTCGTAGTTCGCACCCGGGTTGGACACGATCTTGCCGCCGGCGCCGGAGATCAGGGCGCTGATCCACACGGTGTAGCCCTCGTAGAGCTTGCCCTGCACGCCGATCTTGGTGTTGGTCTTCTTGGCCGCACCGATGATCTGCTCCCAGGTCACCGGCTTGCTCATGTCGAGCCCGGCCTTCTGAGCGACCGACTTGCGATACCAGAGCAACTGGGTGTTGGCCCAGAACGGCACCGCGACCAGCTTGCCCTTCCACTTGGACGCGTCGATCGCGGACTGCACGCGGTCGGCGGTGAAGTCCTGCTCCATCGCGGCCGGCACCGGTGCGAGATAGCCCGCCTCGGCGAATTCGGCCACGAACACCGGGTCGATGCTCATCAGGTCCATGCTGCTGTCACCGGCCGCAAGGCGGCGCAGCAGCTGGGTGCGCTGGTCGCTCGCGCTGTTGGGCAACTGCTGGATGCTGATCTTGTACTTGCCACCGGACGCGTTGGTGCACGTCTTGGCGATCTGCGCCTGGCCACCCTTGGTGGGGTCGGCGCCACCGCCGTCGGGGTTGATGTACCACGTGAGCGTCGGCGCGCCGCCGCTCGAACTGCTGCCACACGCCGCGACACCCATGCTCGCGACGAGCGCCGAGGCCAGCCCGAAGGCGACTCCGCGTCGTGGTCGGGGACTTCTCATGTTGTGCTCCCTGCCGTTGGTTCGGCTTTTGTTCACCCCGCGTTATACCGCAGTCGTGAGCTATGTCACGACATACGACCTTACTGAATTCCGCACGTATGGCGAGGGTCCGCGATCGGCACCCTCTCGGGTGGACCCTCCAGAGCGCGTTCGGCGAGCGCAACTAGGGTGATCGGAGAGGGCCTCGAGCGAACAGGAGCTGGCATGGGAGCGGACGCGCACAAGGCAGCGAGTGAGCAGGACACGGCGGCGGCACCGATGGCTAGCGAGCACGCCTTCGATGACCTGATCGCAGCGAACCGGAAGTTCGCAGATTCGTTCGCGCTCAAGGGTTTTGACGGTGTGGCGGCCGCTGGCGTGGCGATCGTGACCTGCATGGACAGCCGCATCGACCCGTTGGGGATGCTGGGACTCAAGCCGGGCGACGCGAAGATCTTCCGCAATCCCGGCGGCCGCGTCTCAGAGGCGGCGCTGGAGGCGCTCGTGCTCGGCGTGCATCTGCTCAATGTGCGGCGTGTCCTGGTCATCCCGCACACGCGGTGCGCGATGACCTCGATGACCGAGCCGCAACTGCGGGACAAGATCACCGAACTGTCCGGCGTCGACGCGCACTGGAGCCACTTCCACGTGGTCGAAGACCAGGAGCGCGCGTTGCGCGAGGACGTCGGCAAGGTGCGCAGCCACCCGCTCATCCCGGCGCGGGTGGACTGCGCTGGTTTCATCTACGACGTCGACACCGGGCTGCTCGACCGTCGCGTGTGAGAGCGCTGTCGGCTCAGGCGGGGACGCCCTTGACGGTGACGTCGATATTGCCGCGGGTGGCCTTGGAGTAGGGGCACACCTCGTGTGCCTTCTCGGCCAGGCGCTGGGCGGTCTCGGCGTCGACGCCGGCGATCTGGGCGGTGATCTCGACGGCGAGGCCGAAGCCGGAGTCGGTCTTGCCGAGAGTCGCGGCCGCGGTGACCGGCGCCTGGCTGGCGTCGATGCCCTCGGCCTCGGCGACCTTGGCCAGCGCGCCGCCGAAGCAGGCGGAATAGCCGGCCGCGAAGAGGGTCTCCGGGTTGGCCTTCGGGTTGCTCGCGCTGCCCGGCTTGCCGAGGGCGAGGTCGACGACACCGTCCTCGCTCTTGACCCGTCCGTCGCGGCCGCCCTGGGAGGTCGCGGCGATCGTGTAGAGCGTCTCGTTGAGGGACTCGTGCGGCATCGAAACTCCTTGGTGTGTGCGCCCGGCACGGGGTCGGCCGGGTCCACTGACGCCAACGAGCGGTGCGCACTTGCCCTTCCCGCTCGCCCACCATGCGGACCGTAGGGTGAGGTCATGCAGGTGACCGGGCTGTTCGTCCACCCCGTCAAGAGCACGGCGATCCGTCCGGTCCCCGAGGCGTATGCCGGCCGCGCGGGCCTGCGCGGCGACCGCGAGTGGATGGTCGTCGACGCGGAGGGTCAACTCGTGACCGCCCGCGAGTTGCCGGCGCTGTTTCGCATCACCGCCGACAGCGACGACCGGGGCGACCTGTGGCTGCGCGCCGACGGGCTGCCTGAGCTGCAGGTGCCTCGGCCCGCCGCGGGCGCTGTGCCGGTGCGGATGTTCACCCGGCCCCCGATGACCGCCCGGCCGGCAGACCCGCGGGCCACCGCCTGGCTGGAGGCCGCGACCGGCCGAGCCGGGTTGCGCCTGGTGTGGTGCGATGACCCCACCCGCCGCACGCTCAACCCGGCCTTCACCCGCGAAGGCGACCACGCGGCATACCAGGACAACTCACCGGTCACCCTGCTCGGCGAGGAATCGGTGCGACAACTCAACGAGTGGATCGGATCAGATCCGTTGTCGCACAACAGATTTCGGCCCAACGTCGTGATCAGCGGTGCAGCTGCGTTCGCCGAGGACGGCTGGCGGCGGATCCGCATCGGCGCGGTGCCCTTCCGCGTGGGCCGCCGGGTCGACCGTTGCGTGATGACGACCATCGACCCGGTGTCGGCGGTCAAGGGCAAGGAGCCGATTCGCACCCTGGCTCGGCACCGTCGCGAGGACGGCAAGACCTGGATGGCGGTCCATCTGCTGCCGGACGGCGAGGGCACGATCCGCGTGGGCGATCCGGTGATCGTCGATGACTGACCCGCAACCCGGCTGGTATTCCGACCCCGCCGACCCCGACCGGTTGCGCTGGTGGGACGGGATGCGCTGGACGCCCGCGGTGCAGCAACGGGTGACCACGCCGGGCGAACGGCTCGCCACGATGGACCGCACGATGGGCCGGCTCCGCGCGCGCGACCCTCGGCCGTTCGGGTGGCTGGTCGTCGTCGTGCCAGTCCTCGCGATCGTGGGTGGTCAGCTCGTGCTCTCCGGCGTCTCGGCGAGCCTGCTTCCCACGGGGTATGCCGCCCGCATCAGCCTGGTGCTTGCCCTGATGGCCGGCGCGGAACTCTTCGCCGGGGCCCTCGGGCTGCTGGCGGCCCGGCCGGTGGCGGCGCGCTTCGGCTGGGGCGACGCGTGGGGTGTGCGCCGGCCCAGACTGTCCGACCTCGCCGCGGCGGCGGCCGGCGTGGCCCTGGTCTTCGCGACGCGGATGGTGATCGGCGTCGCCGCCCAGGTGCTCACGAACGGGCGCGCGGTGCAGGAGTCGAGCAACCTGCACCTGCCACGGATGCCGGTGTTGGCGGCGCTGGGCTTCCTGGTGGTGGCGGCCGTGATCGCACCGGTCGTCGAGGAATTCCTCTTCCGCGGGCTGTTGCTGCGAGCGCTGGCCCGGCGCTGGTCGTTCTGGCCGGCCGCGGTGGCGTCGTCGGCGGCCTTCGGCCTGCTGCACACCTACCAGGTGACGACACTGCTCGGTGCGGCCACGCTGGGCCTGGTGGTCTTCCTGCTCGGCCTGGTCAACTGCCTGCTGGTGCGCGCCACCGACTCGATCGTGCCCGGCATCGTGGTGCACGCGGTGTTCAACGCGCTGGCCGTGGTGGTCAGCATCCTGTCGGCC
The DNA here is from genome assembly GCF_011440275.1 of Metallococcus carri. Lineage (GTDB taxonomy): Bacteria > Actinomycetota > Actinomycetes > Actinomycetales > Dermatophilaceae > Metallococcus > Metallococcus carri. Next base: position 79,627 of record NZ_JAAOIV010000003.1, read on the forward strand.
GGCGGTTAGGGCCGGCACCCGCCGACGAGGCGGAGCACCAGGTCGCGCCAGCCGGCGATGAGCTCGGCCTCGCTCAGACCGCGCTCGAGCAGCTGGCTGACGACATCGGCGTCGAGCGTGCCGACCAGGGCTTCGGATAGCACCTCCAGGTGCGCGTCCACGCCGAGCTGTCGCAGCAGCATCCGCACGTGCGTCATCGAGACCTGGCGAGCGGGGACGTCATACTTGCCGGTCGGTGTGCGCGCGATCTCGCGGAAGAGCTGACCGTGGACGGCATGCAACCGCAGCCGCCCCTCGCCGAAGGCGAGCAAGCGGTCGAGCGGCGCGGCGCCGGGGCCGAGGGGTGGAGCGCCCTGGAGCATGCCGCGCTGGAAGTCTCGCTCGGTCTCGTCGGTCAGCGCCGCGAGCAGCCCGCTGCGGCTGCCGAAGGCGCGGAACACTGTGCCCTTACCCACACCGGCGCGCTCGGCCACGCGGTCCATGGTGATCGCGTCGACGCCTTCGCTTTGCACGAGTTCGACTGCGGCACAAAGGATTCGGTCGGAGTTGGCGGCGGCATCACGCCGCACTCGGGTCGGCGGACCGGCCACGGGCAGCAGGCGGGACGGGGTCGGCATACGGCCATTGTCCCATCCGGGGTTGCGCGTTGGGAACAAAGCGGACTACGGTCCGTTTACGGATACGGATCATCACTTCGCTTCGAAAGGCTCCCTCTCCATGACCACCACCCTTGCCGTCGTCGTCGGCAGCCCGCGCGCCGCCTCGATCCACCGTCGCCTCGCCGATGTGGCCGCCGCCGTGGCGCCCCAGGACGTCGACGTGCAGATCATCGACGGGCTCGACGCTTTGCCCTTCTACAACGAGGACCTCGACATCGCTCCTGCTCCGTCCTCGGTGCAGCGGCTGCGCAACCGGCTGAGCGGCGCGGATGCCGTGCTGCTGCTCTCCCCCGCCAACAACGGCACGCTCAGCGCAGTGCTCAAGAACGCCATCGACTGGGCGTCGCGCCCCTACGGCGAGTCGTCGCTGAGCGGCAAGCCGGTCGCCGTGGCCTCCGCGGCGCACAACACCAGCACCGTCGTCGACCACACCCACCTCGCGGTGACCATCGCCGGCGGCCGGCCCCTGCCCGAGGCGAGCTCGACCTTCGCGCTCGGCGAACTCGCTGACGTCGACGTGTCGGCCCACACCCCGATCAACGACTCGCTGCGCGCCACCGTGCAGGCGCTGATCGACGCTGTCGGCAAGCCGGTCGCGGCCTGAATACGTCGTCCGGCACCGCCCAAGCGCGGTGCCGGACGCCCAGCGTCCGCCTGACCTGCGCCGAGCGTCCGCAGATCGGCACGAACCGTGGTGCGCAACTGCGGACACACCCGCCGACCCACGCGAAAGCGTCCGCAGATCCGCACGACCCCTGACGCAAAACTGCGGACACACCGCCGTCGCCCACGCCCACCGTCCACCGGACCGGTGATCTTCCCACGTGCTCGTGCTCCCTACGCTGGCAACGTGGGTGAAGCGATGGTGCGACGAGCCCGCCCCACCGACGTGGCGGCGCTCGTCGACTTACGTGCCGCGATGTTCGAGGCCATGGGGACGGATGCCTCCGGCGAGGAATGGCGCAGACAGGCCGCGACGTGGTTCGAGGATCGCATCGACGATGCCGACTACTGCTTCGCCGTCGTCGAGGTGGACGGTCGAGTCGTGAGTTGTGCCGTCGGGGCCGTGCGAGACGCCGCACCCTCACCGTCAGCACCGCATGGACGTGACGTCTTGATCAGCAATGTCTGCACCGCCGATAGCCGTGGTCGCGGACACGGCGAGGCAGCCTTCGAAGCGGTGATGTCGTGGGCGGGTCGGCTCGGCATCAGCCGGGCAGAACTTATGGCCACGGCGAGCGGCCGCACCATCTACGAACGCGCTGGCTTCCGAGAGGTGACGTTCCCTGCCATGCGGGCAGCGTTGGCTCATCGGTCGGCAGAGCGTCGCCGCCCCTGACATCAGCCCACGACCGCTAAACCGTCAGCACCAGCGGCCCGAAAACCGCTCCGAGCCACGCACGCCCACGCGCAGCTGCGCCCAGCGTCCGCAGATCCGCACCACCGCTGGTGCACAACTGCGGACACACCCCCGCGCCCACCGACCAGCGTCCGCAGATCCGCACGACCGCTGACGCACAACTGCGGACACACCCGCCGACCCACGCGAAAGCGTCCGCAGATCCGCACGACCGCTGACGCACAACTGCGGACACACCCGCCGACCCACGCGAAAGCGTCCGCAGATCCGCACCACCCCTGACGCACAACTGCGGACACATGCGCCCTCGCGGACACGAGCCCCCGTGCAGCAGAGACTTAGAGCGCGAGTTCGCGCTGCACGACTCCGGCGAGGTGGTCGGCGAAGCTGTTGGCGAGTTCGGCAGTCGGCGCCTCGACCATCACGCGCACCACCGGTTCGGTGCCGGACTTGCGCAGCAGGACGCGCCCCTGATCGCCGAGCTGACGCTCGACCTCACCCACCGCGGCAAGCACTCCCGCATGGCCGTCGACCGCGTGCTTGTCGACGCCCTTGACGTTGACGAGTTTCTGGGGCAGCACCGTCATACAAGCGGCCAGGTCGGCAAGCGGTTTGCCGGTCGCGGCCACCCGCGCCGCGAGCACCAGCGCGGTGAGCACCCCGTCACCGGTCGTGCCGTGCGCCAGCTGTATGACGTGCCCGCTCTGCTCGCCACCCAGCACGAAACCGCCCTTGCGCATCTCCTCCAGCACATAACGGTCGCCGACATTGGCCTGCACGACGTGCACGCCCGCGTCACGCATCGCATGCAGCAGCCCGAGATTGCTCATCGTGGTGGCGACGAGGGTGTCGCCGGCGAGTTCTCCGCGCTCCTTGAGGTCGATCGCGAGGATCGCCATGATCTGGTCGCCGTCCACCACCTGACCGGCGGCGTCGACGGCGAGGCAACGGTCGGCGTCACCGTCGAAGGCGACGCCGAGGTCGGCGCGCGCCTCCGGCACGGCGGCCATCAGCCGGTCGAGGTGAGTGGAGCCGTAACCGTCGTTGATGTTGAGACCGTCCGGCTCGGCACCGATGACCGTGACCCGCGCACCGGCGCGCCGCAACACCTCCGGGCCGACCGTGCTCGCGGCCCCGTGTGCGGCGTCCACCACGACGTGCAGGCCCGTGAGGGAGTATGGCGCAGCCGCGACGAGGTGCTGCACATAGCGTTCGCCACCATCGTCGATCGGGCGCACCCGGCCGACCTCGGCTCCCGTCGGCCGCCACGGGGCTTCGTCGAGCTCGGCCTCGATGCGGTCCTCGACCTCGTCGGGCAGCTTGTGACCGCCGCGGGCGAAGAACTTGATCCCGTTGTCGGGCATCGCGTTGTGCGACGCGGACAGCATCACGCCGAAGTCCGCGCCCAGGTCGGCGGTGAGGAACGCGACGGCGGGAGTGGGCAGCACGCCCACGTCATACACATCGATGCCGCTGGAGGCGAGACCGGCGGCAACAGCGGCAGCGAGGAACTCACCCGACGCCCGCGGATCGCGGCCGACCACCGCGGTCGGGCGGTGGTCCTGGACGCTGGAGGAGCGACCGAAGACCTTGGCGGCCGCCTCCGACAGCTTGAGCGCGAGATCTGCGGTGATGACGTCGCCGTTGGCGAGTCCACGCACCCCATCGGTGCCGAAGAGACGTGCCATGGAGCCGGTGTTGCCTTCCGCGTTGCGTGCGATGAACCGGACCAAGATAGCCGCTCCCCGTCTGGTCGCAGGAATCCTCGCGCGGCCTCACCCCGCCGGGTGACGGGCCTCACTGCAGGCCAGCAAGCCCTCCGCGACTGTCATCGCGGCGTCCGCGAGGCGGGATCGCAGGCCGATCCTGGCCCTCCGGGCGACGACGTCCTCGGCGGTGAGCGCGCCCTCGTGGGTGACGCCGTAGCGGAGTTCGGCGCGGGTGAACCGGCTGCCCTCGACCGCGGGCAGCCCAAGCTGCGGGTCGGCGGCGACGAGCGCGTCCAGATCACGAGCGAGCGTCCCGTAACGGGCGATCCACTCCGGGCGCTCCGGCAGCCGGCGCAACACCTGAGGCGCGGCCGCTCCGACCAGCGGCAGAGTCGCCGTGCGGCAGTCGCGCTCCAGCCCGAGCCGGCCGACGACCCGGTCGACGACATCCTGGGCCATCGCGCGATAGGTCGTCAGCTTGCCGCCGACGATCGCGATCGGCCGGTCCGGCTGGTCCACCACGACATGGTCGCGGGACACATCGGCCGTGCTGCGCCCGGCCTGCTCGACCAGCGGCCGCAACCCGGCGAATCGCCCGACGACATCGCCATGCCCCAGCTCGATCCCGAATCCCGCCGACGCCGCCTCCAGCAGAAACCTCTCGTCCACGTCGGGCACGGCGGGCCGGTGACCATCAGCGGCCCGGTCCTCCTCGTCGGTCAGTCCGATCAGCACCAACCCGTCGGCATACGGCTTGGCGAGCACATAACGGCCGCGCTCGCCGGCGACCGGGAAGCTCACCATCGCGTCCAGCCCGCCCAGACGAGCAGCATCGACCACGAGATGCGAGCCACGACTCGGTATGACGTGCAGAGACTTCTCGTGCTCGGCCACCCACACTCCGGTTGCGTTGACGACAACCCGGGCCCGTATGCCGAATTCGTTGCCGCTCAACGCATCTCGCACGATCGCGCCATCGCAGTGCAGGTCCGACGCCGCAGCGTGGTTGGCCACCAACGCCCCATGCGCCACCGCCGTCCGCAGCACGGTCAGCACCAGGCGGGCGTCGTCCTCGAGCTCACCGTCCCAGTACTCCACCCCGCCGCGTTGGCCACTGGCCGCGAGCGCCGGGGCGGTGGTGGCCAGCTCGCGGGCACTGAGCGTGCGCGGCGAGGGCAGCACCGACGACGGCGTGCGGGCCCCGCGGCGCAGCAGGTCGGCGACACCGATGCCGGAGCGCATGATGCGCGCGTCCGGCCGGCTCATGCCGGGCAGGAAGGGCGCGAGGCTGCGGCGTGGTCGCACCAGGTGCGGTGCGATGACGGTCAGCAGGTGATGCCGTTCGCGGGCTGACTCCCAAGCGATGCCGACCTGCCCCGTCGCGAGATAGCGCAGCCCGCCGTGCACCATCTTCGAACTCCATTGCGAGGTGCCCGAGGCGTAGTCGTCGGCCTCGACCAGTCCGGTGCGCAGACCGCGTGAGGCAGCGTCGAGCGCGACGCCGGCTCCGGTGATGCCGCCGCCGACGACCAACAGGTCAAGCCGCTCCTGCGCCATCCGGGCGAGAGCGAGATCGCGTTGGCTTCGGTTGAGCGCGGTCACGACGCGTCCGGCCGCAGATAGCCATCGACCAGCCGAGCGAGTTCGCGATCCAGCGCGTCGTCGTCCGGCGCGGACTCCCGGGGCGGCCCGAGCACCGTCGGCTCGGCGAGCACGAAGGGTGACACGGCCATCAACAGGACGCGAGCGAGCAGCGCCGGATCGCCGGCGCAGACTGACCCGTCGCGCTGCCCCTCGGCGATCGCGTCCTGCAGCAGGTCGGCGAAGAGCGCCTGCCCACGACCGAACTGGTCGCGCTGGTAGGCCGCAATCAGCGCGGGTTCATCGCGAAAGAGCGTGCGCAACAGCTCGGAGGCGCGCAGCCGGTGCACGATCTGCCGCGCTTGCGCCACGATCTGCTCGCGCACCGTCCCGTTGGTCGCGCTGAGCTGCGCGGCGTCGGCGAACTCCTGTGCCAGTGCGTCACGGAAGAGCTGCTCGAGCCCGGTGGTGCGCCGATAGACGGTCATCCGCGAGACGCCGGCGCGCTTGGCGACCGAGGTGACGGTCGTGCGGCTCGTGCCGCCGGCGACGACTTCGGCGCGCACGGCAGCGAGCAAGGTCTGGTGGGTCGGATCCGAGTCCTGTGACACAGTGACAGAGTATGTCACACTGTCACTCGTGGACGATGTGACGCTCGAAGAGGTTGGCCGCTCGGTCTGGTGGGGCTGGGGTGACCCGGCTCGCGCGGGTTCGGTGCCGGCCACTGCCCTGCGCCGGCTGCGCGACGAACTGTCCCTGTCCGAGGTCCACCGCCCGCCGGTCGCCCTCGCCGACCTGTCCCTGCCGGCACCCCGGTGGACCCCGGCCACGCGCGACGCCGTCACCGCGCTGCTCGGCGCCGACCACGTGCTCACCGACCCCCGGGCCCGGATGGAGCATGCCGGCGGCAAGAGCTACCTGGACCTGCTGCGCGCGAGGACCGGTGAGACGGCATACGCGCCCGACGCTGTCCTGCTGCCCGCGGACGGTGAGCAGATCGCGGGAGTGCTCGCGCTCGCGGCCGAGCACGGCTTCACGGTCATCCCGTATGGCGGCGGCACCAGCGTCGTGGGCGGCCTCACCGCCTCCGACCCGCGTCCTCATCTGAGCCTGGACCTGCGGCGCCTCGCCGGGCTCGTCGCGCTCGACGAGGTGAGCGGCACCGCGACCTTCGGCGCCGGCACCCGCGCCATCGACGCCGAGCGGGCGCTGCGCGAGCGCGGCTGGACGCTCGGCCACTACCCGCAGAGCTATCAGCAGGCGAGCATCGGCGGATTCGTCGCCACGCGCTCGGCCGGGCAGAGCTCCAGCGGGTACGGCCGGATCGACGACATGGTGCTGGCCGCCCGCGCGGTCACGCCGGCCGGGGAGGTCGCCTTCGGCGAGCGCTCCCCCGCGACGGCAGCCGGGCCGCGTTTGCTCGACCTGGTCGTCGGCAACGAGGGTGCGTGTGCCGTGATCACCCAGGCCACGCTGCGGGTGCACCGCGCGCCGTCGGCCACCCGGCATGCGGCCTACGCGTTCCCGTCCTTCGAGGCGGCCGCGGCGGCACTGCGCGAGATGGTGCAGACGCTCGGTCACGACGGACAGCCGGATGTCACCCGGGTCTCCGACGCCGACGAGACGCGAGTGTCGCTGATGCTGGCCGGCCGGGCCGGTCGCGTGCTCGGGAGCTATCTGCGCGGTCGCCGTATGCCGGATGCCAGCCTGATGATCCTGCTGTGGCATGACAGCTCCGATGCGGCAGCGGCAGCACGGGCCAAACGCGCCACCCCGATCCTGCGGGCGCACGGAGCGGTGGCGTTGCCGGCGCGCATCGCCCGAGGCTGGGAGCACGGACGATTCCGCGCGCCCTATCTGCGCGACGAGCTGATGACCCGTGGTGTCTTCGTCGAGACGCTCGAGACAGCGACCACCTGGAGCAACCTGCCGCGGCTGTATGCCGTTGTGCGACAAGCGATTTCGACCGCGCTCGCCAGCCTGGACACATCTGGCATCGTGCAATGCCACATCTCCCACGTCTACCACTCGGGGGCGTCGCTCTACTTCACCTATCTCGCGCGCGAAGCCGACGACCCGGCCGAGCAGTGGCGCGCGGTCAAGGCCGCGGCGTCGTCGGCGATCGTCGCCGCCGAGGGCACCATCACCCATCACCACGCCGTGGGACGCGACCACCGCGACTACCTCGAGGAAGAGATCGGCGAGGTGGGGGCGCGGATCCTGCGCGCGGTGAAGGCCGAGCTCGACCCGCACGACGTGCTCAACCCGGGCGTGCTGATCCCGCCCGTCTCCTAGCAGCGGACGCCCGGCATACGAAAAGGGGCCCGACCACAACGGTCGGGCCCCTCTTGCGCTGGGGTCAGCGCTTCTGGAGCCAAGCGCTGAATACTTGCGCGGAGCGGATCAGCGCTTGGAATACTGAGGCGCCTTGCGGGCCTTCTTCAGACCAGCCTTCTTGCGCTCCGGGACGCGGGCGTCACGGGTCAGGAAGCCGGCCTTCTTCAGGATCGGACGGTTGAGCTCGGCGTCGACCTCGTTGAGCGAGCGGGCCACACCGAGGCGCACCGCGCCGGCCTGGCCGGAGGTGCCCCCACCGTGGACGCGCACGAGCACGTCATACGCACCGTCGAGCTCGAGCGCCTGGAGCGGCTCGTTGACGATCTGCTGGTGGACCTTGTTGGGGAAGTACTCCGCGAGCGACTTGCCGTTGATCTTCCACTCGCCGCTGCCGGGCACGATGCGCACGCGGGCGATGGCCTGCTTGCGGCGGCCGGTGCCGGCGCCCGGGGCGGACGCGGACGGGCGGCGGGTCGGCTCGTCGCTGGAGGCGGCGGACGACTCGGAAGTGTAGGAAGTCAGCTGGGGCTCGTCGGCCTCGAGGGCCTCGACGTCGGTGGTCTGGTCAGCCACGATTCTCCTTGAGTTTCTGTAAGCGTCGGGGCGCGGCTATTACTGCGCGACCTGGGTGATCTCGAACGGCTTCGGCTGCTGCGCGGCGTGCGGGTGCTCCGCGCCGGCATAGACCTTGAGCTTGCTGAGCTGGTTGCGGCCGAGGGTGGTCTTGGGCAGCATGCCGCGGACCGCCTTCTCGACGGCCTTGGCCGGGTCCTTGGCCATCAGCTCGGTGTAGGAGACGGCCTTCAGACCGCCCGGGAAGCCGGAGTGGCGGTAGGCCTTCTTCTTCTCCAGCTTGGCGCCGGTGAGGGCGACCTTGTCGGCGTTGATGATGATGACGAAGTCGCCGGTGTCCACGTGGGGGGCGAACGTCGGCTTGTGCTTGCCGCGCAGCAGCGTCGCGGTCTGGGTGGCCAGGCGGCCGAGCACGACGTCGGTCGCGTCGATGATGTGCCAGACGCGGTCAGCCTGGACCTCCGCCGGCTTCGGCGTGTAGGTGCGCACTCTCGTACCCTCTTCTGATCGGTGAGTATGGCGACCGTGGCCGCCGCAGGTCTTACGTCGCGCCTCGTCGCGTGGGCCGCAACCGGCCCGGCGCTCGAAGCACAACAGTCGTCCATTCTACGGAGGGCTCTGCGCGGCCCCCAAATCGCGCCGATCCCTTGTGGCACAACGGCATACGACAGTCTTTGGGCGATTCGCACCAGTTGCCTTCCCCGTAATTGCACAAGTATTGTGCAATCCATGGCTCCTCAACCGCGGCGGGTGCTGGCCCACCCCTTGCGCTCCCGGCTGGTCGCCCACCTGCGGCTGGAGGGCGGCGCGACCAGCGCGGAACTCGCTCGTGCGCTCGACACCAATACCGGCGCGACGTCCTATCACCTGCGGGTGCTGGAGGGCGCCGGCCTGGTCGAGGACACCGGGCTCGGCAATGCCAAGACGCGGGTGTGGGCGCTGGTCGAGGATGACGACGCGGAGCCGGACCTGCCCACCGACCCCGACGAGCTGGCCGCCGACCGGTGGCTGGAGCACGACTACGTCGACCACTTCGCCGAGCGTTCGCACGCCCTCATCGATGCTGCGGCCGACTGGCCGGCCGTCTGGCAGGAGTTGCTCGGGCTGCGCGACAAGCCGCTGCTGATGACCGGTGACCAGGCGACCGCGTTCGCGGCCGAACTCGACGAATTGCTGGAGCGCTATCGCCGGATCGGTGCTGGCTCCCCCGGGGCGCGACGCCTCGTCGCCTATGCCGCCCTGCTGCCCGTCGACCCGCCCGCCTGACGAAACAGCGCCACTCACGCGACCCATCTCGCCGAGCAGGTAGTTATCGCCGGTCGAGCGGCGCCTTATCGCCGGTCGAGGTACACCCCGCCACCGGCGAGTCTGAGAAATGCTATGAAGGTCGTGTGGCGGGTCGTGATGGCGGCAACTCCCGCAACGGAACCCGTACCAAGACCGTGCTGACCGATAACGTCGGCCCGGTCATCGTCAAGAAGCGGCAACGCCGCCTGGGCGATGTCGACACCATGGTGTTATCGCTGTACGCCAAAGGCCTGAGTACCGGCGAGATCAGTTCGCATTTCGCCGAGGTCTACGGTGCGTCGTTGTCCAAGGACAGGATTAGCGTGATCACCGACCGGGTGATCGGTGAGATGACCGACTGGTGTGCCCGCCCGTTGCTGCCGGTGTACGCGGCGGCGGCGTGACCGACGTGTTCTTCATCGTGTGCGATGGGCTCAAGGGGCTCCCGGACTCAGCGAACGCAGTGTTCCCGCTCGCGACCGTCCAGACCTGCATCATCCACCTCATCCGCGGCACCTTCCGGTACGCCTCCAAGAAGTACTGGGAGCGGATCGCTAAGGACCTGCGCCCGATCTACACCGCACCCTCAGCGGACGCGGCATGGGCAGCGTTCGAGCAGTTCGAAGAAACCTGGGCGGCGATGTACCCAGCGATCTCCCGGCTGTGGCGTGACGCGTGGGAGTAGTTCGTTCCCTTCCTGGACTACGACGTGGAGATCCGCCGAGTCCTATGCAGCACCAACGTCATCGAGTCGTTGAACGCCCGCTACCGGCGTGCTGTCACCGCCAAAGGGCACTTCCCAACCGAGCAAGCCGCGCTCAAGACGCTGTACCTGGTGACCCGGTCCCTGGACCCCAAGGGCACCGGTCAGGCACGCTGGACCATGCGGTGGAAGCCAGCGCTGAACGCGTTCGCCGTCACCTTCGCCGACCGCATGCCCGCAGCGGAGAACCTTTAAATGAACAACGCCAGTTACACCGCTAAACGGACACTCCCGTCGTAGGGACACCCCCACCTGACGAAAGAGCACCACTCACGTTGACGGAAGATCGTCGGCCGAACGGCGCCTTCTCGTCGGTCGAGCCGCGTTCTAACGGGCTCTTCCTACCTGAGGTGAGGGTGAGTGAGTGCGCCGCCGGTGAGCATCATGCGGAGGCGGCAATGGTCGCGGTTTCGGACGCCTCGGGCAACGCGGCGGAGGCGAACTATAGAAGACATCCTTACCCGAGCACGTTGGTCAATAACTGCGCCGCCAGGTCACAACCAGCCTCATTAAGATGCACCGTGTCTGCCCAATAGGGCCCATTCGGATAGGCAGGCATAGCGTTGTTCAATCCGATGTATGCGACGTTATTGGATTGAACCGCTGCGATCGCCTTCATTTCCGCCAGATACGCCCCCCAGTCTTTCGATTTCCATTCTGGCGCCATGTTCGGCTGGGGCATTCCGACCAATACGATCGGGCCCGAATATCCGTTCGCCCTAGTCTGCGAGATCAATTGTCGCAACGCGACTCCGAACTCTGCTGGCGTGTAATATTCAGGGTCGTTGTATCCATACTCAAAAGCCAGCAAGTCCAGTCCCCGAGGAACGGACGCACCGCCAGAGAGGCCGAACCATCTCCCACCAAGACGTTATCGCGGACAACCTGGGGCGAGTACGTCAACAGGAAGTGAACACCAAACCCGCCGTGACTTAGGTCGAGGACCTTCACGCAGCGAGCCTGATCCGCATCATAGGGCGTGAACCCACGAGGACAACTGAGCCTCCAAAGAACCTCGTATCCCTAATGGCAGTTACTACCACAGTGTGCTGGGCGGCAGCACCACTTGGTTGACTCCACGTGAATCGCATGGGTTTGTACTCGTATGCCCCGAGCTGAAGATAGGTCGGAGTATTGAGCACAACGACGCCGTCCACGACAACCTCGATGCGCCGACCCCAAGCGCTGGCGTAGTAGTCGATATCAACTTTGGTGAACACGCCGGAGAAAGTCGCGCTCGTACCTCGGGCCTGCACATTAGAGGCGCTGTCACCTTTGAGTTCCAGGTGCGCAGCGCGGCCGCCAGGACCGACAGTAGAGTCGCGGAGCCACGCATCGTTCACAGGTCCGCTCTTCGGCACCTCCGCCGACTCCATCTGAGGAGACGACTGATACCAACCTGGAATGAGCGTCGACGATTTGCGATATACAGTCGGATCCGTATAGCAGTACGGGATGGAACTCTTAGCCCGGATCTTGCTCTGCAGCTTTTCGATCACCCGGTTACTAAGAGCGCTCGGACCGGGCGAGACCCCTTGACCCTCAAACACTGAATCTCCCGCGACCCCCAGCTTTACCGACTGCCCGACAGCATTGGACATCGCCGACCGCCACGCAGAGAGCGCTCCAGCATTAACTACATCAACACTTCCTGTTGTCGGCGGCGGACTGTACAGCAGGCGGTTCGGGGTGTTCGTTCCCGGGTTGACAACGGCGCCCACGGTCGCCCTCCCCAAGAGTGCGCTAGCGACAGTGTCGGGAGAGGTGTTGGCCGAGTTGTCGGCCAGGTAGGCGGCCGCTGCACCTGCCACGTGAGGCGCGGCCATGGACGTCCCCGAAATCGTCGCGGTCGCCTCGGGACCGCCTATCCAGTCCGATTGGATATTCACACCTGGCGCGAACAGTCCAATGCACGATCCCCACCCGGATCCATCCTGCTTGACGTCGTTAGAATCGGTGCTTCCAACCGATATTACGCCGGGATTCCCCCGGGCGATTCGCTGCACGCGTCGATGTTCGCATTCGGGCCTGACGCAACCATAGTGAAACCGGCGTCATGTAGAGAGCTGACCGCCGAATCTATAGCAGGGTCTCTCACTCCACCCGTTCCAAAACTCATGTTGATAACATCCCGAACTCCAACATGGGACCGCGAAAGAATCCAGTTTAACCCTTTCATGATGTCGCTGTTTCGCGCAGACTGGGACCCACAGGCGAAGATTCTCACGGGGATGATTGTGGCCGCCTTGGCGACGCCGTACGTGGTGCCGGCAATAATTCCAGCCACATGTGTTCCGTGGCCCGCACAGTCATTAACCGTTCCGCCATCATATGCCGCCACGTAACCCGCCCCAATCTGGCCCGAAAAATCAACGCTGGCGGCGTTTATTCCGGAGTCAACTACGTAAACTTGGACTCCCTGACCCGTAGATGAATAGCGGAACTTTGTGTCCAATGGCAGCGATCGTTGATCCAACCTGTCCAACCCCCATGGGGCCCCGTTCTGCACGTCCGACATACTCGACCATCCATCCCGCTCAACTATCGCGACGGCCGGGTTCTTTCGTAGTGCTAGGGCTCTCGCGGTCGTCATTATTCCAGAGAAACCTCGCAGATGCGTATAGTATTGATCCACGCCAGCACCGATCCGGCGCGCGTCATCTATAACACGGGTGAGGTCACTGGCACTCGCTCCCCGGTTGGAGCATTACGATAAACCGCCCATTTGAACTGGCCGAGTCCCTAGCGACGGCAATGGTGCTGTTTGCGACAGCCAGCATTGTAACCATCACGATGGTAAGAACTACCGCAGAGCGAAATTTCATCACTGCATCAGCCAAACACGTCAACTGGACTGGTTCGCGGACATCCGCGGATGACCGGCATGTTGTCGGAGCGAGACTGACTAGCGAGCCAGTATCGAGTGCCGCGCGGCCCAATGGGGGTAACGCCGACTCTCGGCGGTCACCTCTATGGCGTTGAGAGGTTCGCCCAGTGGCTTGACGCCGTTGGTGTACAGGACGGGCGTGTGCGCTTCCCCGTCAACTGTGACAAATTGCAAACACTGGCCGCTGATCGAAAAGTAGCCGCGCAAGACCACGTATGACACGACCCCCTTGCCCGGTGCGGTTAGATACTGAACAGAGCCCCCTGCGACGATGATTTCCTGACTGCTGGAGCGACACCCTCCTAGCGCAAGCACGAGCGTCATACTGGCGACGAAATACCCGGGAGCAAAATAGCTCCATATCGTGGGCTTCTTGCGTGAATTCATTTTACTGGCGTCAATGTGCTTGAGGCGATCAAATCCGCATCGGTCGGCGCCTTGTCGCCACGCCCGCTCGAAAAGCAGAGGGTCTGCGCTCGTTCGAAGGGGGCACGCTCATGTCCCGCCGCGTAAAGAAGGACGGTGCGTGCTGTGTATCTCCCCGTGCGCGGGTCGACGTCAGCAGTCAACACCGCGAGCGATTCATCGCTAGCGTTTCGCCCAGACACGTTGATGGCAACAGATTTCGATGGGAGCGGGCAAGTGCCGGAGAACCTCAAGCCAGCGCCAGCACGCTTGACAACAAGCCGGGCACGACCTGGCCGCGGTCCCAAGTTAGTCTCCGAGGGCAACGCCGACGCCCCGACCTCCGGCTCGCTCGTCTTCACAGGCGGCGGCGGCTTGGTGGCCTGCGTCTGGCCAGGCGCAGCGACCTCCGATCCACAGCTCCCAAGTAAGAAGGACCCGACCGTCGCGGCCATTGCGAGCGCTACAGCGCGTTTGATGGTCATGACGTGCCTCCTACGCGCAGACCACCATGAAACCACTTGTCCGACGGCAGCGCTAGCCCTTCGCGGGCACCCGATGGCTGCGGGCGAGAGCGTTCCCCGCCGCTCGCTCAGTCGGGGCCGGGAAGCGTCCGTATGGCGCGTGCCTGGTTCGCGCGCACCGCGAGTTTGGCATCGGGCGGGTAGGTGACCTCTTCCAGGCTGAGACCGTGCGCCGGCATCACCGCGACCGCAGGGTCGCGGCGACCGGCAGCCAGCACCTCCCCCGGCCACTCAACGCCGCGCTTGCCCTCGGCGACCGGCACCACGGCGCCCACCAGCGAGCGCACCATCGAGTGGCAGAACGCGTCGGCCACGACCGTGCCTTCCAGCACCCCGTCGGAGGCCCGACGCCACGAATACGCCAGCAAGGTCCGCACCGTCGTCGCACCTTCGCGCTGCTTGCAGAACGCGGCAAAGTCCTTGAGCCCCAACAGGTTTGCCGATGCTGCATTCAACGCATCGACCGATAGCACCGACCGCAGCCACAGCGTGTCGCGGCGGCGCAATGGATCCTGGACCGCCTCAGCATCCGCGATCCGGTAGAGGTAGCGCCGCGAGGTCGCCGAGAAGCGAGCATCGAAACCCTCCGCCGCCTCGGCCACCCGATGCACCCGCACATCCGCCGGCAGCACGCCGTTCAGCCGGGTCACCGCAGCCTCCGCCGGCGAACGGGTCGAGCGGCCCGGCAGGGCGGCATACGCCTCGGGCAACACGTCGAGGTGACAGACCGCGCCCCGCGCGTGCACGCCGGCATCCGTCCGACCGGCGACCGTGAGTCTCGGCGGGTCAGTGCGCAGGATCCGGCCGAAGCCTTCGGACAAGACGTCCTCCACCGTGCGCAACCCCGGCTGCGCGGCCCACCCGGAGAAGTCGGTGCCGTCATACCCGAAATCGATCCGCAGCCGCACGACCGCGAGCCTACGCCGCTGTCCCACCGACGGCGCCGTGCGCGTCTGAGTCGCCACCCGCGGCCCCGACCGGCATACGCTGTGCGCCAGACCGTCCAGGCCGGACGGGCTACTCAGGGGAGGCTCCATGTTCTGGTTGTGGGTCATCGGTTTCATCGTCGTGTTGTGCGCGGTCGTCTTCGTGATCGACAAGGTCCGCAACGGTCACTGGAACCTGCGCGGCGCGCGTCGCGATCGGTTGTTTGAGCAAGACCTCGGCAGTGCCGCGCCCGAGGCGTTCCGCAGCATGCAGCAGCACCGGACCGGCATGAGGGGTTCCGACGGCGGCTTCGGCCCTTCCTGACCGACAACGTCGAGAGGCCCCGCACCGTGATCGATGCAGGGCCCCTCACTATCGGCGTATGCCGGACGCTCAGTCTTCCTTCTGCGCGTCCTCGCCACCGGCCGGCTCGAAGCCGGCGGCGGCTGCGGCCTCACCGGAGGTGAACCACACTTCGGCGACGGTCGAGTCGTACCAGCGCGAACCGGGCACGTGGTACTTCATCGAGTCCTTGTTGCCCTTGACGTCGAACTTCGAGGGGTCGGGCGATGCGCCGTCCTCGAGCGGGGCGGCGGACTCGGCACCGTAGCCGCCGTCCGTCGCCGCGGCACCCTCGGCCAGCGTCGCCGGCTCGGTGGACTCCTCGGCCTTCGCCTCGGCCGCGGCGTCCTTGTCTTTGGCGGAGCGCTTGGTGGCGGCCTCCGCCTCGGCGACGACGGCGCGCTTCGGCTTGGCGTTCACCGGCTCGCGGACGAGCTCGATCACGGCCATCGGGGCGTTGTCGCCCTTGCGCGGCGCGATCTTGGTGATCCGGGTGTAACCACCCTGGCGGTCGGCCATGTCCGGCGCGATCTCGGTGAACAGGCGGTGCACGACGCCCTTGTCGCGGACGACGGTCAGCACCCGGCGACGAGCGTGCAGGTCACCGCGCTTGGCGAAGGTGACCAGCCGCTCGGCGAGCGGACGCAGCCGCTTGGCCTTGGCCTCGGTGGTGGTGATGCGGTCGTGCTCGAAGAGCGCCGTGGCCAGGTTGGCCAGGATGAGCCGCTCGTGCGCGGGACCGCCGCCGATGCGGGGACCCTTGGTAGGGGTAGGCATGATTTCTCCTTGGTCTACGAATCACGCTGTGCCACAGCGTGATTCAGCGGCTCAGTACTGCTCGTCCTCGGCGAAGCCGGCGTCCGAGTCGTCGTCGTAACGGTCGGCGATGACCGAGGCGTCGAACCCGGGCGGGCTGTCCTTCAGCTGCAGGCCCATCTCGGTCAGCTTGTCCTTGACCTCGTCGATCGACTTCGCACCGAAGTTGCGGATGTCGAGCAGGTCGGCCTCGCTGCGCCCGACGAGCTCACCCACGGTGTGGATGCCCTCGCGCTTGAGGCAGTTGTAGGACCGGACGGTCAGGTCGAGGTCCTCGATCGGCAGCGCCATGTCGGCGGCCATCGCGGCGTCGCTGGCGGACGGGCCCATGTCGATGCCCTCGGCCTCGACGTTGAGCTCGCGGGCCAGGCCGAACAGCTCGACCAGGGTCTTGCCGGCCGACGCCATCGCGTCGCGCGGTGCCATCGAGTTCTTGGTCTCGACGTCGACGATGAGCTTGTCGAAGTCGGTGCGCTGCTCGACACGGGTCGCCTCGACCTTGTAGGTCACGGCGAGCACCGGGCTGTAGATCGAGTCGACCGGGATGCGCCCGATCTCCTGGTCAGCGGACTTGTTCTGCTGGGCCGAGACGTAGCCGCGGCCGCGCTCGACGGTCAGCTCCATCTCGATCTTGCCCTTGTCGTTGAGCGTGGCGATAACCAGGTCGGGGTTGTGCACCTCGACACCGGCCGGCGGCGCGATGTCCGCGGCGGTGACCACACCGGGGCCCTGCTTGCGCAGGTACATGACGACCGGCTCGTCGTGCTCGGAGGAGACGACCAGGCCCTTGATGTTCAGGATGATCTCGGTGACATCCTCCTTGACCCCGGGGATCGTGGAGAACTCGTGCTGCACACCGTCGATGCGCAGGCTGGTCACGGAGGCGCCGGGGATGCTGGAGAGCAGGGTGCGGCGCAGGGAGTTGCCGAGGGTGTAGCCGAAGCCCGGCTCCAGCGGCTCGATGACGAACCGGGAGCGGTTCTCGGCGACGACTTCCTCGCTGAGCGAGGGACGCTGTGCGATGAGCACGTATTTTCCTTTCGCGTGGGGCGACCGCTATATGACGCCCATTGCAGTGATCAGTATGAAGTTGTAGCCCGCCAGGTTTCGACGCGGCCTCCTTCGTCGGCCTTGCTCAACCGGCGGGGCGGGGAGGGGCGGCCGAGAACGGCCATCCTCCCCACGACCCGCGAGCGTGCGAGCGGGCCTCGTTCGATCGACGATGCCGGGAGGCGGGGAGCTTGCGACCCGCCTTCCGGAGGAGGAGATCGAACAAAAGGAATCGAAGGACTGAGCGGACGGCGCGAAGCGCCGGACGATCAGTTCTTCGAGTAGTACTCGACGATGAGCTGCTCGGTGAGCGGGATGTCGATCTGCTCACGGGTGGGCAGGCTGTGGATGAGGATCTGCAGCGTGCCCGGCACGACGTGCATCCACGCCGGGATCGGGCGGTCGCCGAAGGTCTCCCGCGCAAGCTGCAGCGGGAAGATCTCCCGGGAGTTCTCGCGCACGGTGATGATGTCGTACTGCGAGACGCGGTATGACGGGACGTCCACGCGCTTGCCGTTGACCTCGAAGTGACCGTGGGTCACCAGCTGGCGGGCGGCACGACGGGTGCGGGCCAGACCGGCGCGGTAGATCACGTTGTCGAGGCGCGACTCCAGGATCGACAGCAGGTTCTCACCGGTCTTGCCGGTGCGGCGCGCCGCCTCCTTGTAGTAGCGGGAGAACTGCTTCTCCATCACGCCGTAGGTGAAGCGGGCCTTCTGCTTCTCCTGCAGCTGGGTCAGGTATTCCTTCTCCTGCACCCGGCCGCGGCCGTGCTGGCCGGGCGGGAAGGGGCGCATTTCGAAGTTCTTGTCGCCACCGACGAGGTCGGTCTTGAGCCGACGGGACTTCTTGGTGATGGGTCCGGTGTAACGGGCCATAGGTCAATCTCTCCTTCGATGTCTCGTCGGGTCAGCCGCGACGCTTCGGCTGGCGGACACCGTTGTGGGCCTGCGGGGTGACGTCCTGGATCGCGCCGACCTCGAGGCCGGCAGCGGCCAACGAGCGGATCGCGGTCTCGCGGCCCGAGCCCGGGCCCTTGACGAACACCTCGACCTTGCGCATGCCGTGCTCGATGGCGCGGCGGGCGGCGGCCTCGGCCGCCATCTGGGCGGCATACGGGGTGGACTTACGCGAGCCCTTGAAGCCGACCTGGCCGGCCGAGGCCCACGAGATCACCGCACCGGTCGGGTCGGTGATGGAAACGATGGTGTTGTTGAAGGTGCTGCGGATGTACGCGTGGCCCGCAGCAACGTTCTTCTTCTCCTTGCGGCGCACCTTCTTGGCGCCGGAGGCCTGACGGCTCTTGGGAGGCATAGCTATCTCGAATCTCTCGTCTTCGTGAAGTCAGCGGTGGTCCGCGGGCTTACTTCTTCTTCTTGCCCGCGATGGTCTTCTTCGGGCCCTTGCGGGTGCGCGCGTTGGTCTTGGTGCGCTGCCCGTGGACGGGCAGGCCACGACGGTGGCGCAGGCCCGCGTAGGAACCGATTTCGACCTTGCGACGGATGTCTGCAGCAACCTCGCGGCGCAGGTCGCCCTCGAGGCGGTACTGCTCCAAGTGGTCGCGGAGCTTGACCAGCTCCTCCTCGCTGAGGTCACGGATGCGAGTGTCCGGGCTGACGCCGGTGGCTTCCAGCGCCTCCGCGGCGCGGGTCTTGCCCACGCCGAAGATGTAGGTCAGGCCGACCTCGACGCGCTTGTCGCGCGGCAGGTCGACACCGATGAGTCGTGCCATGGTGGCGTTCTCCTTGGTTGATCGTCCGGAGGTCTGGTGCACTCGCCGGTCCCGTGGTCACCCGGAGTGGGTGGTGCGGGTCCTCGGCCTCCGAGCCGAGGGTGCCGTCCGGCAGAGGTATGCCGGGGTCGGGCGGTGCGGATCTAGGGGTATTCAGTTGTTCGTCTGCGTCCTACGAAGACACGACTCGTGCGCGGTATGGCGCGCGATCAGCCCTGCCGCTGCTTGTGGCGGGCGTTCTCGCAGATCACCATGACCCGGCCGTTGCGGCGGATCACCTTGCACTTGTCGCAGATCTTCTTGACGCTCGGCTGGACCTTCATCGCACCTTTTGTCTTGAAGTCGGGCCGGGTTTCCCCGGCGTTGCGAACGGTGTTGTCAGCGGAGTCGGTTAGCGGTAGCGGAAGACGATGCGGCCGCGGGTCAGGTCATATGGGCTGAGCTCCACCACCACACGGTCCTCGGGGAGGATCCGGATGTAGTGCTGGCGCATCTTGCCCGAGATGTGAGCGAGCACCTTGTGACCGTTGGTGAGCTCCACCCGGAACATTGCGTTCGGGAGAGCCTCGACGATCGTGCCCTCGATCTCGATGACACCGTCCTTCTTGGCCATATCCTCCACATACTCCTGCGTTCTGCGCCCGCGAGGGATCGACTCCCCCGTGGTCACCGAACGGCTGTGCTGACGGCCTCGCTCCGGTTGAGCGGGACCTCGAAGCCGGCACGGAGCATTGGACACACTCCGGCCGACGCACCAGATTACCGTGACCCCGGCACACCGCCCAAATCGACGCGTTGACAGCGCGGGTGCAACCAGCGGGCGGACCCGGCGGAAGGTGCGGGCGGGTGCAACCTCGCCATACCAGGTTCGGACGCCCGCTCCGCGACCCGCCAGCGTCCGCAACCCAGACGCATGGAGTGCTCCTTGACACGGACCCTGGCCAAACGACCCGCCAGCGTCCGCAGGTGACGAGATGAAGGAGCCCGTTGCGGCTGACACAAGCCCGGGTTCTGGTGACCCGTCAGCACCAGCGGCACGAACAAAGCCGCAGCCGCTGACCCCAGGCCCCGCCACGACCGACCGTCAGCACCAGCGGCACGAACAAAGCCGCAGCGACTGACACAAGCCAGGTCCTGATGACGCCGTCAGCACCAGCGGCATCCACCCGCCCCAAGCCGCTGCGAACGACTCAGGGCAGGAGCAGCGCGAGCGTGCAGCAGCGAGCTGGTCAGTCCAGCGGGCCGAAGGGCAGGCCGCGCGCGGTGAGTTCGGCTTCCCCGCCGTCGAGGGCGGTGAGCACCCACAGACCGTGCTCGGTCAGGGCGACCGTGTGCTCCCAATGGGCGGCGCGCGCACCATCGTCGGTGACCACGGTCCAGTCGTCCTCGAGCTCGTGCGTCTCGCAACCGCCAAGCGTCACCATCGGCTCGATCGCGACCGTCGCGCCCACCCGGATCTTCGGCCCGGCGGCGGACACCCGCTCGTTGTAGACGGTCGGCTCCATGTGCATCTGCTGGCCGATGCCGTGGCCGGTGTAGCCGTCGACGATCTCGAAGGCGAGGCCCGCCTCCCGACCGGAAGCCCGCACCGAGTCCTCGATGTCACCGCCGAGCTCATAGACACCGCGCCCTTCCCGGAAGCCACCGATACCGGCCCACATGGCCTGCTCGGTGGCCCGTGACAGAGCCTTGTCCTCGGCGCCCACCTCGCCGACTGCGACCGTGATCGCCGAGTCACCGTGCCAGCCGTCGACGATCGCGCCGCAGTCGATGGAGACCAGGTCGCCCGACTCGATCACCCGCTGCCCGGGTATGCCGTGCACGACCTCCTCGTTCACCGAGACACACAGCGTGCCGGGAAAGCCGTGGTAACCCTTGAACGAGGGCACTGCTCCCCGGCCCCGGATGAAGTCCTCGGCGACCGCGTCGAGGTGAGCGGTCGTCATACCGGGTGCGACCACACCGCGCAGCTGCTCGAGGCAACCACCGACCACGAGCCCGGCGCGACGCATCGCCCGCAGCTGCTCGGGGGTCTTGGTGGGCAGCTTCTCCCGGCCGAACACGCCGCGGTCAGCGCTCCGCCAGAGCCTGCTCAAGCCGCGCCGTGACCTCGTCCATCGAGCCCACACCGTCGACCTCGACGAGCAGCCCGCGCTTGCGGTATTCCGCCGACAGCGGAGCCGTCTCGCGGTGATAGATCGCCTGCCGCTCGCGGATGACGTCCTCGGTGTCGTCGCTGCGGCCACTGGTCTCGGCGCGCTTCACCAGCCGCTGCACGATCTCCTCGTCGTCGACGACGAGTTCGAGCACGGCGGTCAGGCTGTCGTCGCCGAGGATCTCGTCCAGCGCCTGCACCTGGGCGATGGTGCGCGGGTAACCGTCGAGCAGGAAACCGGCCTTGGCGTCATCCTGCGCCAGCCGGTCGGCGACGATCGCGTTGGTGATGTCGTCGGTGACATAGCCGCCCGCGTCGAGGATGCCCTTGACCTGCCGGCCGAGCTCGGTCTGGTTCTTGATGTTCTCCCGGAAGATGTCACCGGTGGAGATATGCGGTATGCCGTGTGCGCTCGTGAGGCGTTCGGCCTGCGTGCCCTTGCCGGCCCCGGGTGGCCCGAGAATGATGAGTTTCATTTACCGGAGGAACCCTTCGTAGTGGTGCTGCTGCAGCTTGGAGTCGATCTGCTTGACGGTCTCGAGGCCCACACCCACCAGGATGAGGATCGAGGCGCCACCGAACGGGAAGTTGGAGTTCGCACCCACCAGGGCGAGCGCGATCAACGGGATCAGTGCCAGGACCGCCAGGTAGAGCGCTCCGACGACGGTGACCCGGGTCAGCACGTAGTTGATGTACTTCGCGGTCGCTGATCCTGCGCGGACACCCGGGATGAAGGAGCCGCTCTGCTTGAGGTTGTCGGCCACCTCATCGGGCTGATAGGTGATCGAGACGTAGAAGAAGGTGAAGAAGACCACCAGCACGGTGTAGATCGCCATATAGGTCGGGGTGTCACCCCGGGCCAGATATTCGGCCACCCACTGCGACCACCCCGACTGACTGCCGGCGAACTGGGTGATCATCACCGGCAGCGACAACAGTGAACTGGCGAAGATGATCGGGATCACGTTGGCCATGTTGAGCTTCAGCGGGATGTAGGTCGAGGTGCCGCCATACATCCGCCGGCCGATCATCCGCTTGGCGTACTGCACCGGGATGCGCCGGAAGCAGTTCTCCACGAAGACGACCGCGACGGTGATCGCCAGGCCCATCACCACAACCAGCGCGAACTTGCCCCAGCCCTGGCTGCGGATCGACCAGATCGAGCCGGGCACGCGGGCCGCGATGGCGGTCAGCATCAGCAGCGACATGCCGTTGCCGACGCCGCGCTCGGTCACCTGCTCGGCGAGCCACATGATCAGGCCGGTGCCGGCGGTGAGCACCAGCACCATGATCACCAGGGTCGGGATGTTGTCGTCGGTGGTGACGGTCGGGCAGGCCGACGGGGACACACCAAGCAGCCGGTAGGGCGCCGCGGTGGCGCCGGCGACCAGCGTCGAGGACTGCAGCAGCGCCAGACCGATCGTGAGATAACGCGTGTACTGCGTCATCTTGGTCTGACCGGCCTGACCCTCCTTCTTCAGCTGCTCGAACCGCGGGATGACCACGGTGAGCAACTGGATGATGATGCTGGCCGTGATGTACGGCATGATCCCGAGCGCGAAGATCGACAGCTGCAGCAGCGCACCGCCGGAGAAGAGGTTGGCCAGGCCGAGCAGGGTCTGCTCACCACCGGCCGCCTTCTGGCATTGCGCGACCAAGTTGTAGTCGATGCCGGGCGTGGGGATATGCGATCCCAACCGGAAGATCGCCATGATCGCCAGCGTGAAGAGGATCTTCTTGCGCAGGTCGGGCGTCTGGAAGGCGCGACCGAAAGCCGAGAGCAACTGTTCCTCCTGAAGTCACGCCGGGGCGTGACCTAAAGATCGTGGCCCGCGTCGCACGCGGGGTCGAACGGTGGATGCTCGGCCGCTGCCAAGCGGTGGGGGTCAAACTGACTTGACGATACCCGATGGATGTCGAGGCTCTCGCCGCCCTCCGGCGGTGAGGAGCCTGCCCCGGGGCGCCGCCCCGAGATGCGACGACGTCCCGGCTGCTTCGGCATACGGCCGAAGGTCAGCGCGGGACGTCGTCAGGTGCGGGGCAGGGTCACGCGATGGTGACCGAACCGCCCGCCGCCTCGATCTTCTGCTTGGCCGAGTCCGACACCTTGGTCACGGTGAGGTTCACCGCGACCGAGATCTCGCCGGTGCCGAGCACCTTGACCGGCCGGCCCTTGCGGACCGCGCCCGCCTCGACCAGGTCGGCGACCGTGACGTCGCCGCCGGACGGGAAGAGCGCGTTGATCTTGTCCAGGTTCACGACCTGGTACTCGACCTTGAACGGGTTCTTGAAGCCACGCATCTTCGGCAGACGCATGTGCAGCGGGGTCTGACCACCCTCGAAGCTCTCCGGCACCTGGTAACGGGCGCTCGTGCCCTTGGTGCCGCGGCCGGCGGTCTTGCCCTTGCTGCCCTCACCACGACCAACACGGGTCTTGGCGGTCTTCGCACCCGGCGCGGGCCGAAGGTGGTGGACCTTCAGCGCGTGGGTCTTGTCTTCAGCCATCGTTACTTCGTCTCCTCCACCGTCACCAGGTGGCGAACGGCCTGGACCATGCCGCGGATCTCCGGGCGGTCCTCCTTCTCCACCGTGTGACCGATGCGCTTCAGCCCGAGCGAGCGCAGCGTCTCGCGGGCCTTCGGCTTGCTACCGATCTCGGAACGAACCTGGGTCACCTTCAGGGTCGCCATCAGGCACCTGCCTTCTCTGCGGCGGCCGCGGCCATCGCCCGCTGCATCGCGACGGGCGCGACAGCGTCGACGGGCAGCCCGCGACGGGCAGCGACAGCCTCGGGCCGCTCGAGCTCCTTCAACGCGGTCACCGTGGCGTGCACGATGTTGATCGCGTTGTCCGAACCGAGCGACTTGCTCAGCACGTCGTGGATGCCGGCGCACTCCAGCACGGCGCGCACCGGGCCACCGGCGATGACACCGGTACCGGGCGAGGCCGGACGCAGCAGCACCACACCGGCAGCGGCCTCACCCTGCACCGGGTGCGGGATGGTGCCACCGATGGTCGGGACGCGGAAGAAGTTCTTCTTCGCCTCCTCGACGCCCTTGGCGATCGCGGTCGGGACTTCCTTGGCCTTGCCGTAGCCGACGCCCACGGTGCCCTCACCGTCGCCCACCACGACGAGCGCGGTGAAGCTGAAGCGGCGGCCACCCTGCACGACCTTGGCGACGCGGTTGATGGTGACGACGCGCTCCAGGTACTGGTTGCGGTCGTCGTTGCCGCGACGGTTGTCACGACGGTCACCGCGGTCGTTACCCCGACCGCGGCGGTCGTTGTTCTCGCTGTTCTCGGCGCCCTGGGCGGAGCCAGCGGCACCTCGACGCTGGGGTCCAGCCATCAGTGATTCCTCTTCTTCGCAATAGACATGGTCATCGAGCCTTACAGGGCCAGACCGGCTTCGCGAGCGCCCTCGGCGATCGCGGCCACCCGACCGGCATACCGGTT
Organism: Metallococcus carri; assembly: GCF_011440275.1. GTDB lineage: Bacteria > Actinomycetota > Actinomycetes > Actinomycetales > Dermatophilaceae > Metallococcus > Metallococcus carri. The sequence continues at coordinate 104,190 of NZ_JAAOIV010000003.1, forward strand.
GCCACCACGGTCGAAGACGACTGCGTCGACGCCCGCGTCCTTGGCGCGGGAGGCGATCAGCTCGCCCACCTTGCGCGCCTTGGCGGTCTTGTCACCCTCGAAGGAGCGAAGGTCGGTCTCCATGGTCGACGCCGACGCAACGGTCTTGCCGATGCTGTCGTCGACGACCTGCACGAAGACATGCCGCGACGACCGCGACACGACCAGACGGGGCCGCTCGGCGGTGCCGGCCAGGCGCTTGCGCAGCCGGGCGTGCCGCCGCAGCCGGGCCGCGGCCTTGCTGGTGGAGCGCTTGACGATTTTTGCGCGTGCCATGACTTACTTACCGGCCTTTCCGACCTTGCGGCGGATGTGCTCACCTTCGTAGCGCACGCCCTTGGCCTTGTAGGGGTCGGGCTTGCGCAGCTTGCGGATGTTCGCCGCAACCTCGCCGACCTGCTGCTTGTCGATGCCGGAGACCGAGAACCGGGTCGGGTTCTCCACCGCGAAGGTGATGCCCTGCGGCGCCTTCACCAGGATCGGGTGGCTGTAACCGAGGGCGAACTCCAGGTCCGAACCCTTGGCGGTCACGCGGTAACCCGTGCCGTGGATCTCCAGCTTCTTGGTGTAGCCATCGGTCACGCCGACGACCATGTTGTGGATCAGGCTGCGGGTCAGGCCGTGACGCGAACGCGATTCGCGCTCGTCGTCGGGGCGGCTGACCTCGATCGAGCCGTCGTCGCCCTTGGCAACGGTGATGGGTGCCGGCACGGTGAGCGCGAGCTCGCCCTTGGGGCCCTTGACGGCCACCGAGTCACCCTCGATGGTCACATCGACACCGTTCGGGATCGTGACGGGGAGACGTCCGATTCGCGACATTGTCTTCTCCTCCTCTTTCCCGAATTACCAGACGTAGGCGAGGACTTCCCCGCCCACACCCTTGGAGGCCGCCTGCCTGTCGGTCAGGAGGCCGGACGACGTGGAAATGATCGCCACACCCAGACCACCGAGCACCTTGGGCAGGTTGGTGGACTTGGCGTAGACCCGCAGGCCCGGCTTGCTCACCCGGCGCACGCCCGCGATGGAACGCTCCCGGTTGGGGCCGTACTTCAGGTCGATGATCAGGGTCTGGCCCACCTCGGCGTCCTCGACGCGGAAGCCAGCGATATAGCCCTCCGCCTGCAGGATCTCGGCAATGTGGGCCTTCAACTTCGAGTACGGCATCTTGGTCGAGTCGTGGTGCGCCGAATTGGCGTTCCGGACCCGGGTCAGCATGTCCGCAATCGGATCGGTCATGGTCATGGGGCTGCTCCGCCCTCTCTCACCGGGGTTTCAGCCGCTTGGCGCGGCCGACCTACGGTGCAGATGTTCTTCTTCGAAAGTGTGATGTATGACGGGTGGCTGGCTTACCAGCTGGACTTGGTCACGCCGGGCAGTTCGCCACGGTGCGCCATCTCGCGCAGGCAGATACGGCACAGCCCGAACTTGCGGTACACCGAGTGCGGACGGCCGCACCGCTGGCAGCGGGTGTAGGCCCGCACCGCGAACTTCGGCTTCTTGTTCGCCTTGTTGATGAGCGCAGTCTTGGCCATGCTCAGTTCTCCTTAAACGGGAAGCCCAGCTGACGCAGCAGCGCGCGACCCTCGTCGTCGGTGCGGGCGGTGGTCACCACGGTGATGTCCATGCCGCGCACGCGGTCGATCTTGTCCTGGTCGATCTCGTGGAACATCGACTGCTCGTTGAGACCGAAGGTGTAGTTGCCGTTGCCGTCGAACTGCTTCGGCGACAGACCGCGGAAGTCGCGGATTCGCGGCAGCGCGATCGAGACGAGCCGGTCGAGGAACTCCCACATCCGGTCACCGCGCAGGGTGGTGTGGGCACCGATCGGCATACCCTCACGCAGCTTGAACTGCGCGATGGACTTGCGGGCGCGGGTGACCGCCGGCTTCTGGCCGGTGATCGCCGACAGGTCGCGGATCGCACCCTCGATGAGCTTGCTGTCCCGGGCGGCGTCGCCGACACCCATGTTGACGACGACCTTGGTCACCGTCGGCACCTGCATGACGTTGGCGAACTCGAACTCGCTCTGCAGCGCCTGCTTGATCTCGTCCTGGTAGCGCTGCTTGAGACGCGGCGCGGTCTTCTCGGGGGCTTCGGTGGTCATCTCAGAAGTCCTTGCCCGATCGCACGGACACGCGGGTCCGGACGGTCTTGGTCTTGCCGTCCCGCTCGACCTGCTCGACGCGGGTGCGGATGCGGGTGGGCTGGTTGGTCTCCGGGTCCACGATCATCACGTTGCTCACGTGGATCGGCGCCTCGACGACCTGGATGCCGCCGCTGGCCTGGCCCGGCTGACCGGCACGCAGGTGCTTGGTAACGCGGTTGACACCCTCGACGGTGACCCGCTGGGTCTCGGTCTTGACACCGATGACCTTGCCCTGCTTGCCCTTGTCGGGGCCGCTGATGACCTGGACCAGGTCGTTCTTCTTGATCTTCATCTTCGCCATGGCTTCAGAGCACCTCCGGCGCGAGCGAGATGATCTTCATGAACCGCTTGTCGCGCAGCTCGCGGCCCACCGGGCCGAAGATGCGGGTGCCCCGGGGGTCACCGTCGTTCTTGAGGATCACCGCAGCGTTCTCGTCAAAGCGGATGTAGCTGCCGTCCGGGCGGCGCTTCTCCTTGCGGGTGCGCACGATGACCGCCTTGACGACATCGCCCTTCTTGACGTTGCCGCCGGGGATGGCGTCCTTCACGGTGGCCACGATCGTGTCACCGATGCCGGCGTAGCGACGTCCGGAGCCACCGAGCACACGGATGCACAAGATCTCCTTGGCACCGGTGTTGTCGGCGACGCGCAGTCGCGACTCCTGCTGGATCACAGTTCTTCTCCTGTCGTCTCACTGGTTCTCGGCCCTCGGATCGGGGTCCGAGCCTGGTGGAACGGATACATGTCTTTCGCCTGCCGATCACGCGGCGGGCGGGTGCCGTAGGGCGACCATCCAGTCTAGGCCGGGGGCCGCCCTACGACGAAATCCGCGTAGGCGCGCGAACGCGGTCTACTTGGCCTTCTCGAGCACCTGCACCACCCGCCAGCGCTTCTGCGCCGACAGCGGCCGGGTCTCCATCAGCAGCACGCGGTCGCCGACACCACATTCGTTGGCCTCGTCGTGCGCCTTGAGGCGAGCGGTCTTGCGCTGGACCTTGCCGTAGAGCGCGTGCTTGACGCGGTCCTCCACCTCGACCACGACGGTCTTGTCCATCTTGTCGCTCACCACGTAGCCGCGGCGGGTCTTGCGGTAGTTGCGGTCGGTGCTCACTGCCTGCTCCGTCTTCTCGGTCATGCTCAGCCCGCCTTCACATCGTCGGACTGGGTGCGGCCGATGCCGAGCTCACGCTCGCGCATCTCGGTGTAGATGCGTGCGATGTCCTTGCGGACCGCGCGCAGCCGCGAGTGGTTCTCCAGCTGGCCGGTGGCCGACTGGAAGCGCAGGTTGAACAACTCCTGCTTGGCCTCGCCGAGCTTCTCGACGAGCTGGTTGTCGTTCAGCTCGCGCAGCTTCGCGGGCGCCAGGTCCTTGGAACCGACGGCCATCAGAAGTCACCACCTTCACGCGCGACGAAGCGGCACTTCATCGGCAGCTTGTGCATCGCCAGGCGCAGGGCCTCGCGTGCAACCTCTTCGGACACACCCGACAGCTCGAACATGACGCGGCCGGGCTTGACGTTGGCGACCCACCACTCGGGCGAACCCTTACCGGAACCCATACGGGTCTCGGCCGGCTTCTTGGTCAGCGGGCGGTCGGGGTAGATGTTGATCCACACCTTTCCGCCTCGCTTGATGTAACGGGTCATGGCAATACGAGCGGACTCGATCTGCCGGTTGGTGACATAGGCCGGCTCGAGAGCCTGGATGCCGTAGTCACCGAAGGACACGGCGGTGCCGCCCTTCGCAGCCCCGCTCCGCTTGGGGTGGTGCTGCTTGCGGTGCTTCACACGACGGGGGATCAACATCAGGCTTCAGCCCCTTCGGTCTGCTGCTGCTCACCGGAGGCCGGGACGGTCTCGGTGGCCTCAGGCACGTTGTTCTCTGCGGCGATCTGCTGCTCGCGCTGACCACGGCCACGGCCGCGGGCGCCACGCTCGCCCTCACCACGACGGCGCTGCGGACGCGACGGCGCGGCGGCCTGCTCGCGGGCGAGCTCCTTGGCGGTGAGGTCACCGTTGTAGATCCACACCTTCACGCCGATGCGACCGAACGTCGTCTTGGCCTCGTAGAAGCCGTAGTCGATGTTGGCGCGCAGCGTGTGCAGCGGGACACGGCCCTCGCGGTACTGCTCCATGCGGGACATCTCGGCGCCGTTGAGGCGACCGGACACCATCACCTTGATGCCCTTCGCGCCGGCGCGCTGCGCGGACTGGATGCCCTTGCGCGTCGCACGACGGAAGTTCACGCGAGCAGCGAGCTGCTCGGCGATGCCCTGCGCGACCAGCTGAGCGTCGGCCTCGGGGTTCTTCACCTCGAGGATGTTCAGCTGGACCTGCTTCTTGGTGAGCTTCTCCAGCGCGCTGCGCAGGCGGTCGGCCTCCGCACCACGGCGGCCGATGACGATGCCCGGACGCGCGGTGTGGATGTCGACGCGCACGCGGTCGCGGGTGCGCTCGATGTCGACGCGCGAGATGCCGGCGCGCTCCATGCCCTCGGACATGAGCTTGCGGATCTCGACGTCCTCCTTGACGTAGTCGCGGTACCGCTGACCCGTCTTGGTGCTGTCGGCGAACCAGCGGCTGGTGTGCTCGGTGGTGACACCGAGGCGGAAGCCGTTCGGGTTGACCTTCTGACCCATCAGCGGTCACCGTCCTTCTTGCTCGGCTGGGCCACGAACACAGTGATGTGGCTCGTGCGCTTGTTGATGCGGCTCGCGCGGCCCTGCGCCCGCGGACGGAACCGCTTCATCGTCGGACCCTCGTCCACGAAGGCCGCGGTCACGACGAGCGTGCGCTCGTCGAACGCGACCGAGTGCTTGTCGGCCTGGACCCGGGCGTTGGCGATGGCGCTGTTGAGCACCTTCAGCACCGGCTCGCTCGCAGTCTGCGGCGCGAACGTCAGCACGTTGATCGCCTCCTGGGCGTTCTTGCCCCGGATGAGGTCCACGACACGGCGGGCCTTCATCGGCGTCACGCGAACGAACCGCGCCTGCGCCTTGGCTTCCATCGCCTGTCCTTTGCTCTCAGTAGTTGCAGTCATGAGGGATGCACCCCGCCGCGTCAGCGGCGGCGACCCTTCCTGTCGTCCTTCTCGTGACCCTTGAAGGTCCGAGTCGGGGCGAACTCACCCAGCTTGTGGCCGACCATCGCCTCGGTCACGAAGACCGGGACGTGCTTGCGGCCGTCGTGCACAGCCAGGGTGTGGCCGAGCATCTCGGGGGTGATCATCGACCGGCGCGACCAGGTCTTGATGACGTTCTTGGTGCCGGCTTCGTTCTGAGCCTCGACCTTCTTGGCGAGGTGATCGTCGACGAAGGGGCCCTTCTTCAGGCTACGAGGCATGGCTCAGCGCTTCTTTCCAGTACGACGGCGGCGGACGATCATCTTGTCGCTCGGCTTGCCGGGGCGACGGGTGCGGCCTTCCTTCTGGCCCCACGGGCTGACCGGGTTACGTCCACCGGAGGTCTTGCCCTCACCACCACCGTGCGGGTGGTCCACGGGGTTCATCGCCACACCACGGACGGTCGGGCGCTTGCCCTTCCACCGCATCCGGCCGGCCTTGCCCCAGTTGATGTTGCTCTGCTCGGCGTTGCCGACCTCGCCCACGGTGGCGCGGCAGCGCGCGTCGACATTGCGGATCTCACCGGACGGCATACGCAGCTGGGCGTAGGGACCGTCCTTGGCGACCAGCTGCACGCGCGAACCGGCCGAGCGGGCGATCTTCGCACCGCCACCGGGCCGCAGCTCGATGCAGTGGACGACCGTACCGGTCGGGATATTGCGCAGCGGCAGGTTGTTGCCCGGCTTGATGTCGGCGCCCGGACCGTTCTCGATCGCGTCGCCCTGACGCAGCCGGTTCGGCGCGATGATGTAGCGCTTCTCACCGTCGGCGTAGTGCAGCAGCGCGATGCGCGCGGTGCGGTTGGGGTCGTACTCGATGTGCGCGACCTTCGCCGGGATGCCGTCCTTGTCGGCGCGGCGGAAGTCGATCACCCGGTAGGCGCGCTTGTGACCGCCACCGATGTGGCGCGTCGTGATGCGGCCCGAGGCGTTGCGGCCACCGGTCTTGGACAGCGGGCGCACCAGGGACTTCTCGGGGGTCGAGCGGGTGACTTCGACGAAGTCGGCCACGCTCGAGCCGCGACGTCCCGGCGTCGTCGGCTTGTACTTACGGATACCCATCAGCTAGTTCCTTATGTCCTTCGCCCGACCTTCAGCTCGCCGAGCCGAAGATGTCGATGGTGCCTTCCTTCAGCGAGACGATGGCGCGCTTGGTGTCCTTGCGCTTGCCCATGCCGTACCGGGTACGGCGCGTCTTGCCCTGACGGTTGATCGTGTGGACCGAGTCGACCTTGACGTCGAAGATGCGCTCGACGGCGATCTTGATCTCGGTCTTGTTCGCCCGCGGGTCGACGATGAAGGTGTACTTGCCCTCGTCGAGCAGCGTGTACGACTTCTCGGTGAGAACCGGCGCGATCAGAATGTCGCGCGGGTCCTTGTTCAGCGCGAAGCTGCTCACTTGTCGTCCTCCTTGACCTGCTGGGCGGCGGCCCCACCGGCCGGCGCGAAGCCGGCTGCGGCAGCAGCCTCACCCGTGGTGAACCAGACCTCGGCGACGGTCGCGTCATACCAGCGCGAACCGGGCACGTGGTACTTCATCGAGTCCTTGTTGCCCTTGACCTGGAACTTCGCCGGGTCGGGCGACGCGCCGTCGGCCAGCGGGGCAGCCGACTCGGCGCCAAAGCCACCGTCGGTCGCGTCCGAGGACGCGGCGGCGGGAGCCTCCACCTTCGCGGCCGGAGCAGCCTTCGCGGGCGTCTCAGCCTTGCCCGGCTTCGCCTCAGTCTTGACCGGCTTGGCTTCAGCCTTGTCCAGCTTGGCCGCCTGCAGCGGGCCGGCCAGGAAGCTGTCCAGCGCCGCCTTGGTGAAGACGATGTCGTCGGAGCACAGCACGTCGTAGGTGTTGAGCTGGTCGGCCCACAGCAGGTGGACACCGGCCAGGTTGCGCACCGACAGCACCGCGATCTCCTCGGCGCGGTCCACGACGACCAGCAGGTTCTTGCGGTCGGTCAGACCGGCCAGGACCTTGGCAGCGGTGCGCGCCGACGGGGTGTCACCGTCGACGATCGAGGTGAGCACGTGGATGCGGCCATGACGCGCCCGGTCCGACAGGGCTCCGCGCAGAGCGGCAGCCTTCATCTTCTTCGGGGTGCGCTGGCTGTAGTCGCGCGGCTGCGGGCCGTGCACGACGCCACCGCCGGCGAACTGCGGCGCCCGGGTCGAACCCTGACGGGCGCGGCCGGTGCCCTTCTGGCGGTAGGGCTTGCGGCCACCACCGCGGACCTCGCCGCGGGTCTTGGTGGCGTGCGTGCCCTGGCGGGCCGCGGCCAGCTGAGCCACCACAACCTGGTGGATCAGCGGGACGTTGGTGGCCACGTCGAAGATCTCGGCGGGCAGCTCGACCGAGCCGTTCGCCGAGCCCGACGGGCTCACGATGTCAATCGTGGTCATCGAAATCAGGCCTCAGCTTTCGCGGACTTGACGGCCGTGCGGACCAGGACGATGCCGCCGCGGGGGCCGGGGACGGCACCCTTCACCAGCAGCACGCCCTTGTCGGCGTCGACGGCGTGGATCGTGAGGTTCTGGGTGGTCTGGCGCACGCCGCCCATGCGGCCCGCCATACGCATGCCCTTGAACACGCGGCCGGGGGTGGCGCAGCCACCGATCGAACCCGGCTTGCGGTGGTTCTTGTGCGCGCCGTGGCTGGAGCTGACGCCCGCAAAGCCGTGACGCTTCATAACACCGGCGAAGCCCTTGCCCTTGGTGCGGCCGACGACGTCGACCTTCGAGCCGGTCTCGAAGGACTCGACGGTGATCTCCTGGCCGAGCTCGTAGGAGCCGGCGTCCGCGGTGCGGATCTCGATCACGTGGCGGCGCGGGGTGACGCCGGCCTTCTCGAAGTGACCGGTGAGCGGCTTGGTGACCTTGCGCGGGTCGATCTGCCCGTAGGCGATCTGGACCGCGTGGTAGCCGTCCTCGTCACCACGGACCTGGGTGACGACGCACGGACCGGCCTGAATGACGGTCACCGGCACCAGCCGGTTGTTCTCGTCCCAGACCTGGGTCATGCCGAGCTTCTCGCCGAGGACGCCCTGGACGGAGCGCTCAGTGGTGTGAGTCATGAGTCAGCCCGCCTTTCAGAGCTTGATCTCGATGTTGACGTCGGCCGGCAGGTCGAGCCGCATGAGCGAGTCGACGGCCTTCGGCGTCGGGTCAACGATGTCGATGAGCCGCTTGTGGGTGCGCATCTCGAAGTGCTCGCGGCTGTCCTTGTACTTGTGCGGCGACCGGACGACGCAGAAGACGTTCTTCTCCGTCGGGAGCGGCACCGGGCCGACCACCGTGGCGCCGGCACGGGTGACCGTGTCGACAATCTTGCGCGCCGAGCTGTCGATGACCTCGTGGTCATACGACTTCAGCCGGATGCGGATCTTCTGTCCCGCCATCTTTGTCGCGTCTCTCTCTCGCCGTACTGCTGATCCGTCTATGGCTGACCCTCGACCACCCCGACCCCCGAGGTCGGGCGTGTCGTCCCGTGCACGCACATGCGTGAACTCGACCTGCCGACCTGGAGTCTTCGAGCGGCCCGAAAGGGCCAGGGCTTGCGCTCCCCGGACCCGCCCATCGGCCCTCGCTGCGGAGGTCCTCACCTGGTCGTGATTCCGAGGCGGCGACGACCCTCACACCCGACACCTGGTCGGGCGCGCGAACCATCGCGCGTCAAGCAACTTGTCTAGTGTGCCAGAGGCGTGGCGGACCGGCCAAATCGAGCCGGCGTGATACCCGCCTCGCCGTCAGCGGGCCTCGCTCTGGGCCGGAGGCAGCGGCTGGGCGCCCGGCCGCGGCAGCGTGACGAAGGCCCGCTCGACGAACGGCAACTGCTCGAGCCGGTCCTCGATCGCCTGGTGTTCGGTGGTGAGCGTCGGCTCGTCGTCGTCCCCGACCAGATCGAGGGAGGCCAGCACGAGCACCCGATCGGCGCCGACATACTCCAGATGGAGGAAGGTGACCGCGGCAACCCGCGGATCGGCCTGCAGATCGGCCAGCACGAGGCGCCGCAGCCGGTCCGAGCCGGGCTTGCCGGTGAGGAAGTCGCGGTTGCGGCGGATCAGGAAGACCGCGACCACGGCGAGCAGCAGGCCGACGAGGATGGAACCGATCGCGTCGTATGCCGCTTCGCCGGTGACCTGGTGCAACACCATGCCGAGCGCCGCGATCACCAGGCCGATGAGGGCCGCCGCGTCCTCGGCGAAGACCGCGCGCAGCGTCGGATTGGACGTGATGTTGATGTACCCCAGGGTGCGCATCCCGATCCGCCGCGACGCGCCGCGCGTCTGGCGCAGGGCCTGCAGGAAGGACACGCCCTCCAGCACGAAGGCCACTCCGAGCACGAGGTAACCGAGCAGATAGTCCCCGCTCTCCTCCCCCGCCCCGAGTTGCTGTATGCCGTGGGCGATCGACACCACCGCACCGACGGTGAACAACCCGAAGGCGGCGAACATCGACCAGACATAGGCCTCCCGACCGAAGCCGAACGGATGGTCGGTGTCGCGCGGCCGACCCGCACGCTTCTCGGCGATCAGCAGGAAGATCTCGTTGCCGGTGTCGGCCCACGAGTGCGCCGCCTCGGCCACCATCGACGCCGAGCCGCTGAGCACCGCGGCGACGGTCTTGGCGATGGCGATGATGGCGTTGGCCGAGAACGCGACGATGACCGTGAGCAGGCTCTCGCCGCCCGGGGCCTTGGCTGGTGCTGGTGTGGCTGCTTGTGTCACGCGCCCATGGTGGCGTATGCCGGGGCTGCCGTCGGCCTTAGCCCTTCTTGGCCAGCGCCATCCAGGTCTCCACGACCGTGTCGGGGTTGAGCGACATCGACTCGATGCCCTGCTCCATCAGCCATTCGGCGAGGTCGGGGTGGTCCGAGGGGCCCTGGCCACAGATCCCGACATACTTCCCGCGCTCGCGGCAGGCGGTGATCGCCATCGACAGCATCTGCTTGACCGCCGGGTTGCGCTCGTCGAACGAGCCGGCGACCAGCGAGGAGTCGCGATCCAGGCCGAGGGTCAGCTGGGTCATGTCGTTCGAGCCGATCGAGAAGCCGTCGAAGTGGTCGAGGAATTGATCGGCGATGACCGCATTGGAGGGCACCTCGCACATCATCACGACCTGCAGGTCGTTCTCGCCGCGCTTCAGCCCGTGCGAGCCGAGCAGGTCGATCACGCCCTGCGCCTCCTCGAGGGTCCGCACGAACGGGATCATGATCTTGAGGTTGGTCAGGCCCATCTCGTCGCGCACATAGCGCAGCGCCTCGCACTCCATCGCGAAGCAGTCGGCGAACTCCGGCGACAGATACCGCGCCGCGCCGCGGTAGCCGATCATCGGGTTCTCCTCGTGCGGCTCGTAGCGCTCGCCGCCGATCATCCCGGCGTATTCGTTGGACTTGAAGTCGCTCATCCGCACGATCACCGGCTCGGGCGCGAAGGCCGCCGCGAGCATCGAGACGCCCTCGGCGACCCGCTGCACGAAGAAATCGCGCGGGCTGTTGTAGGCCGCGATCAGCGGCTCGATCTGTGCCTTCACCGCCGCGTCCTGGTCGTCCAGTTCGAGCAGCGCCCGGGGGTGGATGCCGATCTGCCGGTTGATGATGAACTCCAGCCGGGCCAGGCCGATGCCCTTGTTGGGCAGCCGGGAGAACTCGAAGGCCTGGTCCGGGGTGCCGACGTTCATCATGATCTTCACCGGGATGTCCGGCATCGAGTCCAGCGAGGTCTCCTTGACCTCGAAGTCCAGCTCGCCGTCATACACGAAGCCGGTGTCGCCCTCGGCGCACGAGACGGTGACCTTGTCGCCGTCCTTGAGGTCGGAGGTGGCCGTGCCGGTGCCGACCACAGCCGGTATGCCGAGCTCGCGGGCGATGATCGCCGCGTGGCAGGTGCGCCCGCCACGGTTGGTGACGATCGCCGAGGCGCGCTTCATGATCGGCTCCCAGTCGGGGTCGGTCATGTCGGCGACGAGCACCTCGCCTTCTTGGAAGTCGCTCATCTTGTCGATGTGGTCGAGCAGACGGACCTGGCCGGCACCGATCTTCTGGCCGATCGCGCGACCCTCGACGCGCACGTCGCCGCGCTCCTTGCCCATCACGAACCGCTGCAGCGTGGTGCTGCCGCTCTGGCGCGATTTCACCGTCTCGGGGCGCGCCTGCAGGATGTAGAGCTTGCCGTCCTCGCCGTCCTTGCCCCACTCGATGTCCATCGGCCGGCCGTAGTGCTCTTCGATCTTGAGCGCGTATGCCGCGAGCGTGGTCACGTCCTCGTCGGTGATCGAGAACCGCTGTCGCTCGGCGTCGTCGACCGGCACGAACTCGGTGGTGCGGCCGACCTCGGCGTCGGAGGTGTAGATCATCTTGGTCGCCTTGGACCCGATGCCGCGCTTGAGGATCGCGGGGCGCCCGGCCCGCAGCGCCGGCTTGTAGACATAGAACTCGTCGGGGTTCACCGCGCCCTGCACGACGGCCTCGCCGAGCCCGTAGGAGGAGGTGATGAAGACCGCGTCGGAGAAGCCGGACTCGGTGTCGATGGTGAACATCACGCCGCTGGCGCCGATGTCGGAGCGCACCATCCGCTGCACGCCGGCCGACAGCAGCACCTGCTCGTGGTCGAAATCGTGGTGCACGCGGTAGGCGATCGCCCGGTCGTTGTACAGCGAGGCGAAGACCAGCTTGATCGCGTGCAGGATGTTGTCGATCCCGCTGATGTTGAGGAAGGTCTCCTGCTGACCGGCGAAGGAGGCATCCGGCAGGTCTTCGGCGGTCGCGCTGGAGCGCACCGCCCAGGAGACGCCTTCTTCGCCGCCGAGCTTCTCGTAGGCCGTCCGGATGTCGGCCTCGAGGTCGGGCGGGAAGGGCTGGTTCTCCACATCGGCGCGGATCTGCGCTCCGGCCGCGGCGAGCGCCCGCACGTCGTCGACGTCGAGCCCGCGCAGCGACTCGTTGATCTTGTCGGCCAGGCCCTCGTGGGCGAGGAAGCGCTTGTAGGCCGAGGCGGTCGTCGCGAAACCGTCCGGCACCGACACGCCCGCCTCGGCGAGGTGCTGCACCATCTCCCCGAGAGAGGCGTTCTTGCCACCGACGCTGTCGACATCGTCCAGGCCGAGGTCCTTGAACCAGACGACATTCTCTTCGTGGGCCATCGCGCGTCCTCTCGGGAGGGGATTTCGGAGTTTGGGGGGCAGTATGCCGGGTGCTCACCCGGGCGTGCCCGGCCGGGACTGCAGGATCACCGCGGACATCTCCTCCACCGACATGGAGGCGGAGTTGATCGTCGGGATCCGGTGGGCGCGGAACATCGCCTCGGCCCGGCGCAACTCATAACTGCACTGCTGGATCGAGGCATAGGTCGAGTTCGGCCGGCGCTCCCCGCGCACCTGCGACAGGCGCGCGGGCGTGGACAGAATGCCGAAGCATTTGGCCTGATAGGGCCGGATCGGCCGGGGCAGCTCAGCGGAGTCGAAGTCCTCCTCCACCAGCGGGTAGTTGGCCACGAACAGGCCGTGCTGGAGGGCGAGGTACATCGAGGTCGGCGTCTTGCCGCAGCGCGAGGGCGCCATCAGGATCAGGTCGGCACCCTCGAGATTGCGCAGGCTCTGCCCGTCGTCGTGCTCCATCGCGTAGTCGATGGCCTTCATCCGCGCCTCGTAGCGGCCCTGGTCACCGACGCCGTGCACGGTGCCGGCGACATGGGCGGCGTTGACGTGCAGCACCCGCTCGACCGCCTCCAGGTGGGAGCCGAACAGGTCGATGAACGCGCACTCGGTGCGCATCAGGGTGTCGCGGACGTCGTTGTCGGCGACGGTCGAGAAGACCAGCGGCGTCACCGTGTCGGTCTTGGCCGCATCCAGCGTGGTGACCACCTCGGCCGCGCGCTCCACCGTGGTGATGAACGGGATCTTGGTGCGCTCGAAGCGCAGCCCAGGGAACTGCCCGAGCATCATGTTGCCGAGGGTCTCGGCGGAGATTCCGGTGCCGCCCGCGACGAAGAAGACCGGCGTCGGCTCCTGCTCCTGGTCCGCGGACGGCATACCGGAATCGTTCATGCCAACCGGTCCAGCGACTGCCGCAGGTCGGCGATCAGGTCGTCGGCGTCCTCGATGCCGACCGACAGCCGCACCAGGTCGGCGGGCACCGCCAGGTCGGTGCCCGCGACCGAGGCATGCGTCATCCGGCCGGGGTGCTCGATGAGCGATTCGACCCCACCGAGCGATTCACCGAGGGTCCACAGCTGCGTCTCGGCGACGACCTTGGCAGCGACGTCCTCACCGCCCTTGAGCTGGAAGGACACCATGCCGCCGAAGCGGCGCATCTGCCGCTTGGCGATCTCGTGGCCGGGGTGATCGGCCAGCCCCGGGTAGTGGACCGTGCTCACGCCGGGGTGGCTGAGCAGGAAGTCCACAACCTTCTCGGCGTTGTCGCAGTGCCGCTCCATCCGCACCGCGAGCGTCTTGAGGCCACGCAGCACCAGCCAGGCATCGAACGGCCCGGCGACCGCGCCCATGGAGTTCTGGTGGAAGCCGATCCGCTCGCTGACGTCGTCGCCCGCGGCGGTCTTGGCGCCCTGGCGGGCGACGAGCGCGCCGCCCACGACATCGCTGTGCCCACCCGCGTATTTGGTGGTGCTGTGCAGCACCACATCCGCGCCGAGCGCGATCGGCTGCTGCAGGTATGACGAGGCGAAGGTGTTGTCGACCACCAGCAGCGCGCCGGCGTCATGCGCGATGGTGGCGAGCGCCTCGATGTCGGCGATGCCCAGCATCGGGTTGGTCGGTGTCTCCACCCAGATCAGCCGCGTCTCGGGTCGCACCGCGGCGCGGACCCGATCCAGGTCGGACTGCGGCGGGGTGTCGAACGAGATGCCCCACGGCCGGGCGACCTTGTCGAAGAGGCGATGGGTGCCGCCATACGCGTCGGAGGGCAGCAGCACATGATCGCCCGGAGCGAGGACGGACCGGATCAGGGTGTCCTCGGCAGCCAGGCCGGAGGCGAACGCAAACCCGCGCTCACCGCCCTCCAGCGCGGCGAGGCATTCCTCGAGCGCGGTGCGGGTCGGGTTGGCCGAGCGGGAGTACTCATAGCCGCCGCGCAGGCCGCCGATGCCGTCCTGCTTGTAGGTGGAGGTGGCGTAGATCGGCGGCACGACGGCGCCGGTGGTCGGGTCGGGCTCCTGCCCCGCATGGATCGCGCGCGAGGAGAAGCCGAGGGTCTGGTCGGTCATAGCGGTCACATCATTTCGTGGTTGGCGCAGGCGGCGGGGTCACTCGGCGAGGAATTGCAGCAAATCCACCCGGGTGAGCACGCCGATCGGGTTGCCGCCCTCCACCACGAGCAGGGCGTCGGCGTCCTCGAGGGCGCGCCGGGCATTCTCGACCGGCTCGCCGGCGCCGAGCAGCGGCAGGCCCGGGCTGAGGTGATCGCCGACGGCATCGGACAGCTGGGCCTTGCCGGTGAACAGCAGGTCGAGCAGCTCGCGCTCGGACACCGCACCCGCCACCTCACCGGAGGTCACCGGCGGCTCGGCCTTGACGACCGGCATCTGCGAGACGCCGTATTCGCGCAGGATCGCGATCGCCTCGCGGATCGTCTCGTTCGGGTGGGTGTGCACCAGCTGCGGCAACTGGTCGGACTTCGCGCGCAGCACGTCCCCGGCCGTGCGGCCCGCGTCGGTGCGCAGGAAGCCGTAGGAGCTCATCCACTCGTCGTTGAAGATCTTGCCCATGTAGCCGCGGCCGGAGTCCGGCAGCAGCACCACCAGCACGTCGTCCGCGGTCAGGTCCCGGGCCACCTCGAGGGCAGCCACGACCGCCATACCGCAGGATCCGCCGACGAGCAGCCCCTCCTCCTCGGCGAGCCGCCGGGTCATCGCGAAGCTGTCGGCGTCATCGACGGCGATGACCCGGTCGACGACCTTGGGGTCGTAGGCGCGCGGCCACATGTCCTCCCCCACGCCCTCGACGAGATAGGGCCGGCCGCTGCCGCCGGAGTAGACCGACCCGGTCGGGTCCGCGCCGATGATCTGCACCCGGCCGCTCGGCCGGTCCGCGCTGATGTCGCGCAGGTAGTGGCCGGTGCCGGTGATCGTGCCGCCGGTGCCGATGCCTGCCACGAAATGCGTGATGCGCCCGTCGGTGTCCACCCAGATCTCCGGGCCGGTGCTGGCGTAATGCGACCTCGGACCGTTCGGATTGGAGTACTGGTCCGGCTTCCACGCCCCCGGGGTCTCGGCGGTGATCCGGTCGGAGACCGAGTAGTAGCTGTCCGGGTGGTCCGGCGCCACCGCGGTGGGCGTCACCACGACCTGCGCGCCATACGCCTTGAGCACATTGATCTTGTCCTCGCCGACCTTGTCGGGGCAGACGAAGATGCACTGGTAGCCCTTGCGCTGGGCGACGAGCGCCAGCCCCACGCCGGTGTTGCCGGAGGTCGGCTCGACGATCGTGCCGCCCGGTTGCAGCGCACCGGACTCCTCGGCGGCCTCGACCATCCGCAGCGCGATTCGGTCCTTGACCGATCCGCCCGGGTTGAAGTATTCGACCTTGGCCAGGACCGTGGCGGGGGTGATGCCCTCGGTGACCTTGTTCAGCCGGACCAGCGGGGTGTTGCCCACGAGGTCGGCGATGTGCTCGGCGTATTTCATACCGCCCATCCTGTCAGGACGGGCGGACCGCCTCAGCGGGCGAGGTGCTCCACGGCCGCGAGCAGCACGCAGGTCGCCACCCCGTCCATCGCGGTCTCGACCTCTTCCAGCGGAGGCATGGTCGGCGCGAGCCGGATGTTGGCGTCATCCGGGTCCTGCCCGAGGGGGTATGACGAGCCCGCCGGCGTGAGCGCGATCCCTGCCTCCTTGGCGAGTTCGACCACCCGCGATGCGGTGCCGGGCACCACGTCGAGGCTGACGAAATAGCCGCCGATCGGCTGGGTCCACTCCGCGACATCCTGGCCACCGAGCCGTTCGGTGAGGATGCGGTGCACCGCCTCGAACTTGGGCGCGATGATCTGCGCGTGCTTGCGCATGTGGGCCCGCACGCCCTCGGCGTCACCGAAGAACTGCGCGTGCCGCAGCTGGTTGATCTTGTCCGGGCCGATGGACGCCATCGACAGGTGCTTCTTGAACCAGGCGATGTTGTCGGTTGAGGCGGCGAGGAAGGCCACGCCGGCACCGGCGAAGGTGATCTTGGAGGTCGAGGCGAACATGATCGGCCGGTTGGGGTTGCCGCTCGCCGACGCCAGGCTGAGCACATCGGCCGTCTTGGTCTCCTCCTCGGTCAGGTGGTGCAGCGCGTAGGCGTTGTCCCAGAAGATCTTGAAGTCCGGGGCCGCCGTCGGCATCGACACCAGCCGCACCGCGACCTCCTGGGTGACGGTGTCACCGGTCGGGTTGGCGTAGGTCGGCACCACCCACATGCCCTTGATGCTCGGGTCGTCCTTGACCAGCGCCGCGATCGCGTCGGCGTCCGGGCCGTCGGCACGCATCGGCACCGGGATCATCTCGATGCCGAAGGAGTGCAGCAGCGAGAAGTGCCGGTCGTAGCCCGGCACCGGGCACACGAAGCGGATCTTCTCCTCGGCCGCCCACGGCCGCTCGGAGTCGACCGCGCCGTGCAGCAAGCAGTCGACCAGCACCTGCTGCATCAGCGACAGGCTCGAATTGCCTTGTGCCAGAAGCTGATTGGGGTCAACCCAGAGGAGCTCGGCGAAGATCTCGCGCAGCTCGAGCAGGCCGTCGAGGCCACCGTAATTGCGGGTGTCCGTGCCGTCTTTCGCGGTGAAACCCTTTGGCAGAGAAAGCAATTCGTTGGACAGGTCCAGCTGCGCCGCCGACGGCTTGCCGCGGGTCAGGTCGAGCTTCAGCCCGCGCGAGGCGAGTTCGTCATACGACGAACGCAACGACTGGGTGAGGGCAGCGAGTTCTTGGGTGGACAGGTCGGCGAGGGCCACGGTGGATTGCTCCTGCAAGGGGGGTGGTGCGAGCTTGACCGCACTATCCTCCCAAAAGGGGGGAGAACCAGTGCCGGCGCGTCCGCATCGCTGACACCGGCGAGTTTCCAAGTGGAACCCGGCCTTGCCCCTCGCCGTCGTAAGCGGCACAACCGTTACATCGCCCAGGGAGGACCCATGAAGAAGACACCGACAGTGCTAGCCGGACTCGCGCTCACCGCGACCCTCGGCCTGACCGCTTGCAACACTTCGACCAGCGGCTCGGGTGACAACACGAGCACCAGCTCCTCGTCGAGCAGCAGCTCGACGTCCGACAGCTCGAGCCCGACCTCGGACCAGAGCAGCAGCACCAGTTCGGACAGCTCGAGCAGCTCGAGCTCGGACTCCTCGAGCAGCAGCGACTCGCAGTCCTCGGCTCCCGGCGGCACCGCCACCGATGCGGCCGGCAGCCGCGACGTCAAGGACAAGAACGGCCTCGACGCCCAGGTCACCACACTGCCGTCCGGCCCGCTCAACGCGGTCAAGGTGCTGGTGCTCGGCGGTTACTCCGGCGACGGCCAGAGCCAGTCCTCGGACTACGGCACCTTCTATGCCGTGCTGCAGACCAACTCCACCACCAACGGCCTGGTCAAGTTGCGCTACGACATGCTCGACGCGAACGGTCAGGTGCTCGGCAGCGTGGACGACAGCATCGCCGTGGGCGGAACCCAGGGCGAACTGAAGATCACCAATGCCAAGGGCAAGCTGCCCGTCGAGCGCAGCAAGATCAAGATGGTGCGGCTGTCGATCACCTCCAACGAGGCGAACCAGTTCGCGGCCGTGTCCGACGTGAAGGGCCTGTCGATCGGTCGGGACAGCAGCTCCAATGTCCCGACGGTGTCCGGCCAGATCCGCAAGGCGTCCGGCGACGGGATGATCATGTCGATCAACGTGGTCTGTGCCGACGCGCAGGGCCTGGTGCAGGCCGACGACGACAACGCCCCGACGCTGTCCGGCTCCAACTGGGCGCCGTTCACCCTGAAGATGCTGGGTGTGCAGCAGGGCTACCAGCCGACCAAGTGCTTCGTCGGCGGTCGCTGACCGGCGAGCAGAACACGAAGGAGGCCCGGACCAACAGGTCCGGGTCTCCTTGCGGTGCTGCGTGCGGTGAGCCCGAGGATGAGCGCCCGGCCCCGGCGCCGCTTCGCGCAGTTATCGCGCTCTCGCACCGGCGCAGCGCCGCGAGAGCGCGTGAGCTGCGCGATGCTCGGCGACCCTGTGGATAACCCGGGCGACTGCGGGGCGCGCCGTGCCACGGTGTGGTGATGGCCGAGCCACTCCAGGGACACGAGGTGCACACCGCGCGTGAGCTGATCCGGTCCGGGATCGAACCGTGGCGCGGCGCCGCCGCCGCGTCCTTCACTCGCGCACGCAGGGGCACGTATGTCGACAGCGCACGGTGGCATCAGCTGTCACCGCTGCAACGCCACCAGGTGCTGGTGATCGGCACGCTGGACAGCATGAGCAGCCAGCCGCTGCTGTCGCATCACGCAGCCGCGGCGGTCTGGGGCCTGCCCATCCTCGGGAAGTGGCCGCAGCGGATCGACGTGTTGGTCGACACCCGGCAAGGGTCCAGCGGACACGTCCACCGATGGCATGTGCCGAGCCTTCCCGAGCCGGTGTACGTCTCCGGATTCGCAGTCACCAGCGCGGCGCGCACCGTCCTGGACGTCGTGCGGTCGAGCTCGCTGGCCGCCGGCCTGGTGATCGCCGATGCCGCCCTACGCCATGAGTTGTGCACGCCGGCGGACCTGGATGCGGAGCTTGCTGCGGTGCCCGGACGAGCTCGGGGTCTGCCCATTGCGCGCGCCGTGATCGCCATTGCCGATGCCGGCTCGGAGTCGGTCGGCGAGTCACTGAGCCGCGCTGGGATGTATGCCGGCGGGCTACCGCAGCCGCAGCTGCAGGTCGAGGTGCGGGATGCCGACGGACTCATCGGCTGGAGTGACTTCGGGTGGGAGCAGGCAGTGGGCGAGTTCGACGGGATGGTCAAGTACGGACTGACGGCTGGTAGCCCGGCCAACGCACTCGCGCTGGAGAAGACCCGCGAGGACCGGATCAGACGCAACCACCGGATCGCCCGCTGGATCTGGGCCGATGCGCTCACTCGAGTCCCGATGCTGCACCGGCTCGGCGAGATCGGCATCCGACCGGACCGTGGGGCGCAGTGGCTGCGGTCCCCGCTCGCGCATGTGCCTGCCGCGAAGCGCCGGCGTGGGTTCCGGGCAGCGTGAATCACCATCGCGCAGCTTCCGCGGGCGCGCACTGCTGCGCGTATGCGAGCGCGCGACAACTGCGCGACGGTGGCGGCATACGAAAAAGCGGCCCCGAGACCGAAGTCTCGGGGCCACTCTCGCGGGTTCAGATCATCACTTGGTGATCTTGGTGACGCGGCCCGCACCGACGGTGCGACCGCCCTCGCGGATCGCGAACCGCAGACCCTCGTCCATCGCGATGGGCTGGATGAGCTCGACCGACATCTCGGTGTTGTCACCCGGCATGACCATCTCGGTGCCCTCCGGCAGCTTCACGACGCCGGTGACGTCGGTGGTGCGGAAGTAGAACTGCGGACGGTAGTTGTCGTAGAACGGCGTGTGACGGCCACCCTCGTCCTTGGACAGGATGTAGACGCTCGCCTCGAAGTTCGTGTGCGGCGTCGTGGTGCCCGGCTTGGAGATGACCTGGCCGCGCTCGACGTCCTCACGCTTGATGCCGCGCAGCAGGAGGGCGGCGTTGTCGCCGGCCTGGCCGCTGTCGAGCATCTTGTTGAACATCTCGATCGAGGTCACGGTGGTCTTGACCGGACCGGTCTGGTGCAGACCGACGATCTCGACCTCCTCGTTGACGTTGAGCACGCCGCGCTCGATACGACCGGTGACGACGGTGCCACGACCGGTGATCGTAAAGACGTCCTCGACCGGCATCAGGAACGGCTTGTCGGTCTCGCGCTCCGGGTCCGGGATCGACTCGTCGACCGCGTCCATGAGCTCGAGAACGGTCTTGCCCCACTCCTCGTCGCCCTCCAGGGCCTTGAGCGCGGAGACCTTGACGACCGGCAGGTCGTCACCGGGGAACTCGTAGGAGGACAGCAGTTCGCGGACCTCCATCTCCACGAGCTCCATGATCTCCTCGTCGTCGACCATGTCGGCCTTGTTCAGCGCGACGACGATGTAGGGCACACCCACCTGACGGGCGAGCAGGACGTGCTCCTTGGTCTGCGGCATCGGGCCATCGGTGGCCGCCACGACCAGGATGGCGCCGTCCATCTGCGCCGCACCGGTGATCATGTTCTTGACGTAGTCGGCGTGACCCGGGCAGTCGACGTGCGCGTAGTGACGCTTCTCGGTCTGGTACTCGATGTGCGCGATCGAGATCGTGATGCCGCGCTGCTTCTCCTCGGGCGCCTTGTCGATCTCGTCGAACGCGAACTGCGGGTTCAGGTCCGGGTACTTGTCGTGCAGAACCTTCGAGATGGCAGCCGTCAGCGTCGTCTTGCCGTGGTCGATGTGACCGATGGTTCCGATGTTGACGTGCGGCTTGGTCCGCTCGAACTTGGCCTTAGCCACTGCTGGTCCTCCTCAGGACTTGGGTACTGACGCCGGGGCGGCGTCGACTTCTGGGTTGGTGTGAATCGTAAGGGTCAACCGATCGAGGGCGAAAAGCCCGCGATCACTCGCCCCGGACCTTCTTGATGATCTCGTCCGCGACGTTCCGGGGAACCTCGGCGTACGAGTCGAACTGCATCGAGTAGTTCGCCCGACCTTGGGTCTTGGACCGCAAGTCGCCAACGTACCCGAACATCTCCGACAGCGGCACAAGAGCGCGAACGACCTTGGCGCCACTCACATCCTCCATGGCCTGGATCTGGCCACGGCGGGAGTTGAGGTCGCCGACGACGTCGCCCATGTAGTCCTCGGGCGTGCGCACCTCGACGGCCATCATCGGTTCGAGCAGGGCCGGGTCGGCCTTGCGGGCGGCCTCCTTGAAGACCATCGAACCGGCGATCTTGAACGCCATCTCGGAGGAGTCGACGTCGTGGTAGGCACCGTCGACCAGCGTCGCCTTGACGCCGACGACCGGGTAACCGGCGAGGATGCCGAGCTGCATGGCCTCCTGGATGCCGGCGTCCACAGACGGGATGTACTCACGCGGGACACGACCACCGGTGACGGCGTTGTCGAACTCGTAGAGCTCGCCCTCGGAGGTGTCCAGCGGCTCCAGGGTGACCTGCACCTTGGCGAACTGACCCGAACCACCGGTCTGCTTCTTGTGCGTGTAGTCGTACTTCTCGACCGCACGACGGATGGTCTCGCGGTAGGCCACCTGCGGGGCACCGACATTGGCCTCGACCTTGAACTCCCGCTTCATGCGGTCGACCAGGATGTCGAGGTGGAGTTCGCCCATGCCCTTGATGATGGTCTGGCCGGTCTCCTCGTCGAGCTCGACCTGGAAGGTCGGGTCCTCCTGCGCCAGCTTCTGGATCGCGGTGCCGAGCTTCTCCTGGTCACCCTTGGTCTTGGGCTCGATGGCCACCGAGATGACCGGCTCGGGGAAGCTCATCGACTCCAGCACGATCTGCTGGTTCGGGTCGCTCAGCGTGTCACCGGTCGTGGTCTCCTTCAGACCGATGGCCGCGTAGATGTGACCGGCGAGCGCCTCGTCGACCGGGTTTTCCTTGTTGGCGTGCATCTGGAACAGCTTGCCGATGCGCTCCTTCTTGCCCTTGGTGCTGTTGACCACCTGCGAGCCCGCGGCCACCCGGCCGGAGTACACGCGGATGAAGGTCAGCGTCCCGAAGAAGGGGTGCGCGGCAACCTTGAAGGCCAGCGCCGAGAAGGGCTCGTCGACCGACGGAGCACGCGTGAGCTCGGTCTCCTCGTCGCCCGGCTTGTACCCCTTCATCGGCGGCACGTCCAGCGGGCTCGGCAGGTAGTCCACGACCGCGTCGAGCATCGGCTGCACGCCACGGTTCTTGAACGCCGACCCGCAGAAGACCGGGTAGAGCTCGGAGTTGACGGTGAGCTTGCGGATGCCGGCCTTGAGCTCGTCGATCGACAGCTCCTCGCCGCCGAGGTACTTCTCCATCAGCTCGTCGTCGGACTCGGCGACGCGCTCCACGAGGTGCTCGCGGTATTCCTCGGCCTTGGCCTGCAGGTCCGCCGGGATCTCCTGGATCTCGTACTTGGCGCCCATGGTGACGTCACCCTTGGCGTCGCCCGGCCAGACCAGCGCGCGCATGTAGAGCAGGTCGACGACACCGACGAAGTCGCTCTCGGAACCGATCGGCAGCTGCATCACCAGCGGCTCCGCGCCGAGGCGGTCCTTGATGGTCTGCACCGTGAAGTAGAAGTCGGCGCCCATCTTGTCCATCTTGTTGACGAACGCGATGCGCGGGACGTCGTACTTGTCGGCCTGCCGCCACACGGTCTCCGACTGCGGCTCGACACCCTCCTTGCCGTCGAACACCGCGACCGCACCGTCGAGCACGCGCAGGGACCGCTCCACCTCGACGGTGAAGTCGACGTGCCCCGGGGTGTCGATGATGTTGATCTGGGTGCCCTCCCAGAAGCTGGTGACCGCGGCGGAGGTGATCGTGATGCCGCGCTCCTTCTCCTGCTCCATCCAGTCGGTGGTCGAGGCACCGTCGTGCGTCTCACCGATCTTGTGGTTCACACCCGTGTAGAACAGGATGCGCTCGGTGGTCGTGGTCTTACCGGCATCGATGTGCGCCATGATGCCGATGTTGCGGACCTTCTTCAGGTCGGTCAGCACGTCCTGTGCCACTGTCGTCCTCGATCTCGTTCGTCGTATGTCGGGTGGCTGCGTGGGCAGCCCTAGTGCGGTTCCCCTGGGGGACCCGGTGCCCGGCCGAGGCCGGGCACCACGCGGGTCACCAGCGGTAGTGCGCGAAGGCCCGGTTGGACTCGGCCATCTTGTGCGTGTCCTCGCGACGCTTCACCGCGGCACCCAGGCCGTTGGAGGCGTCCAGGATCTCGTTCATCAGCCGCTCGGTCATCGTCTTCTCACGGCGCTGACGGCTGTAACCGACCAGCCACCGCAGGCTGAGGGTGGTCGCCCGGCCGGGCTTGACCTCGACCGGCACCTGGTAGGTCGCACCACCGACACGGCGGGACTTGACTTCCAGGCTCGGCTTGATGTTGTCGAGCGCGCGCTTGAGGGTGACCACCGGGTCGGTGCCGTTCTTCTCACGGCAGCCCTCGAGTGCGCCATACACAATGCGCTCGGCGACAGATTTCTTCCCGTCGAGCAGGATCTTGTTGACCAGCTGGGTCACCAGCGGGCTGCCGTAGACCGGGTCGACGACCAGGGGGCGCTTCGGAGCAGGGCCCTTACGAGGCATTACTTCTTCTCCTTCTTCGCGCCGTAACGGGAGCGGGACTGGTTGCGGTTCTTGACACCCTGGGTGTCGAGCGCGCCGCGGATGATCTTGTAGCGAACGCCGGGGAGGTCCTTCACCCGGCCGCCACGCACGAGCACGATCGAGTGCTCCTGCAGGTTGTGGCCGACGCCCGGGATGTAGGCCGTCACCTCGATGCCGGAGGTGAGGCGCACACGCGCCACCTTCCGCAGCGCCGAGTTCGGCTTCTTCGGGGTCGTGGTGTAGACGCGGGTGCACACGCCGCGTCGCTGGGGGCTGCCCTTCAGGGCCGGGGTCGAGACCTTAGTGATCTTGTCCTGCCGGCCCTTGCGGACGAGCTGGTTGATGGTAGGCAACCTGTTCTCCGTCTGATCGGTGTCTTGTCGCGCCGGTCCGCGGTGGGACCGACTCCTTGGTGATGACCGCGCGCTACCCTCGGGCCGTAACCCGAGGTCGGGTGTGTCGCGACGGCGCCCTCCCCCGCACTTCCGCACCGAGCCGGCCGGGGTTACGCCAAGGCGCACCACGGTCGATCCGGGCGACTGCCCGGCGAGAGCGTGTGGCGGGCCTGATGCCCCGTCGAAGAACCGGGCAGGGCAGAGCCCACGCACAAGCCACGAGTCTACCGACGCGCCGATACACGACCAAATCCGCAGCGCGAGTCCCGCGCGCGCATCCGGGCCGACGGCAGCCGGCCGGGTTAGGGTGACCGCCGTGAGAGCCGATGAAGTACGCAAGCTCACCGCTGTCGAGGATCGACACTGGTGGTATGCCGAGCGCCGCCACCTGGTCGGGCAACTGATCAAGGACCTCCCCGCCGGTGACGCGGCCGATATCGGAGCGGCCGGCGGTGGCAACACCCGCGTGCTGCTCGACCACGGCTGGCGGGCGATCGCCTTCGAGCTCAGTCCCGATGGCGCGCAGGTCGGCGCCTCCCGCGGACTCAATGTGGCCCGGGCCGACGCCACCAAGCTGCCCCTGGCGGATGAGTCGGTAGACCTGGTGACCGCCCTGGACATCATCGAGCACATCGAGGATGACGACGCTGCGGTCAGCGAGATCCGGCGGGTGCTGCGCCCCGGCGGCACCGCGGTGATCGCCGTGCCGGCCGATCCCAAGCTGTGGTCGGCCCACGATGTCGCGGTCAACCACGTGCGCCGCTACACCCGGCCCGCGCTGCTCGATGTGTTGCAACGCAATGGGCTGGTCGTCGAGGAATGCTCGTCCTGGATGGTGCTGCTGCGCCCCGTCGTGGCGCTGCGCCGCAAGAGCACCTCCGGCAGCGACCTGGACGAGCCCGGGGCCTTGGTCAACACCGCCCTGAAGGGCGTCGTGACCCTCGAGCGCTACCTGCCCGTCCGCTCCCTGCCCGGTGTGTCGTTGTGGGTCAAGGCTCGACGGCCCTGAACGGCACGGCACCTACCCGATCGGTGTCGTCCTCGACCGAGCGGCCTTCGCGCGTTCCACTCGCAGCCGGCGACGCCTGGACCGGCCTGATCCTCCTGGCGGCCGTCGGCCTCTTTGGCGCGTATGCCGTGTACGCCGGACTCCCCGCCGGATCGCTCGCTCGACTCCTTGTCACGACCGTCGTGGTGCAATGGCTCCCCGGCATACTGCTGTGGCGATTCCTGCGCCCGCGGGACGGCTGGCTGGTCGAGGATCTCGCGGCCGGCTTCGCCTGCGGGTTCGCCCTCAGTGTGCCGGCCCAGGTCATCGGCGGTTTCCTGGACAGCGCAGTCGTGAGCGCGAGCCTCCCCCTCCTGGTCGCGCTGGCCTTGCTGGTCGTGCCGGCGGCGCGGCGGCGGATCCTCGACGCGCGCTGGACCCGCACCCCGTGGTGGCTACCGGTGGTGATCGCAGTCGCCAGCCTCGGCTGCGTGCGCGACCTGTCTGGCTATTTCCGGCAAAACCGGCTGGACTGGCCGATCAAGACTGCTGGCCGGCCCCATGTCGACCAGTACTTCCAGGTCGCGCTCACCAAC
This sequence comes from Metallococcus carri, assembly GCF_011440275.1. GTDB lineage: Bacteria > Actinomycetota > Actinomycetes > Actinomycetales > Dermatophilaceae > Metallococcus > Metallococcus carri. The sequence goes on from NZ_JAAOIV010000003.1 coordinate 129,821, forward strand.
GAGTTGCGCTTCCGCGGTCCGGCCGGCTGGCCGATGATCGCCGGCGAACGCCTGGACTACCACTGGTTCACGCACGCGTGGATGGGCCAGCTCGCGGCCGTCGCCGATGTGCCCGCAGCCCAGGTCGTGCTGCGCTTCGCGCCGGCGCTGCTGCCGGTGCTGGCCGTGGCGGCCATCGCGGCCCTCGCCCTGCGCGTCACCGGGAGGGCCTCGGCCGCTGCGGTCGCAGCGGTGGTGTCGATGTTCACCAATTACGTGGTCGTATGGCGAGCGCCGGGCACCGCCCTGCCGATCACGCCGTTCTCGCCCACGCTGGCGCCCAGCCTGATCGTGCTGACCGCTCTCGTCGCGGTCCTGGCCTTCCGGCTGCGCGGCGAACGCCGTGATGCGGCGAGCGCGGCGGCGGTCGTTGCGCTGGCGATCGTCGCTGCGGGCACCAAGGGTTCGGCGACGCCGCTGGTGGTCGCCGGCCTCGCGCTCGCCGTGGCCGCAGCCGTCGTGTGGGACCGTCGCGCGATCAGCCGGCCGCTCGTGGACTTCGCCCTGGTCACCGTTGGCCTGCTGGTCACCATGAAGGTGATCTTCAACGGCTCGACCGATGGGCTGGTGCTCAACCCCACCGAGGCGGTGCAGCGCAGTTGGCCGGTCGCGGCGATCGGCGGCACGAGCACGACCGCCGTACTGCTCGCCGGGGGTGTCTTCCTCGTGCTCTGGGGGCTGAGCAAGGCCGTGCTGGGCGTGGTGCTGCTCTGGCGGCCGGACGAACGGCTCGGCCGCCGCGACCCGATCGTGTGGATCCTGCTCGGCTCGGTCATCGCCGGCGCGTTCGGGCCGGCCCTGTTCGTGCAACCGGGCGTGAGCCAGAACTACTTCCGGATCCAGGCCCTGCCGCTCGCGGCAGTGCTGAGCGCCGCCGGGCTGACCCTGTGGTGGCACAACCGATCGCGGGTCCAACTGGTCGCCGCGGTGGCTGCGGCCACGATCCTCGCCTGGATGGCCTATCAGCTGCCGATCTCATGGGTCCCGGTCCGCCCGCACCGACCGAGCACCAGTTTTCTGGTCGTCCTGCTCGGCGTCGTCCTGTGCCTGCTCGCCGGTGCCGTGGTCGCCGCGCTGGACCGCCGGCAACGCGCCCTGACGGCGGCAACGGTGACCTCCGGTGCGCTGCTGCTGACCGGCGCGGTGTCGGTGGCCGACAGTTTCGGCGGACGTGGCGACTACGCCGGCCCCGTCCTTCCCGGCGTCGCGGGCGCGGTGCGGCAGGGTCAGCTGGATGCCGCCACCTATATCGGCAACCATTCCTCACCCGACGCGCTGGTGATGACGAACCGGCATTGCACCACGCCACGCCCGGTCCGTGGCGTGTGTGAGAGCCGGTGGTATCTCGTGGCCGCCTTCAGCGGGCGACAGGTGCTCGTCGAGGGCTGGGGCTATTCGCCGCCGATCACCGCCGCCTACGTCAAGGGACGCACCTCGATCACAGCGCCGTTCAACGACCCGGCCCTGCTGCGGTTGAACGACGGCTTCTACACCTCGCCCACGCCCCAGGCGGCCCGTGAGCTGTGGAACCGGGGGGTGCGGTGGATCTATGTCGACAAGCTGACTACCCCCCGCACTCGGTTGGCGCCCTACGCGAGGCTGGTCTACCAGAACCCCGCAGCGGCGGTGTGGACGCTCAACCGGCCGTGACCGGCATACGGCATGCCTGACCGGCATTCGGCATAACGAAGCGGCCCCGGCCACCCACGAAGGGTGACCGGGGCCGCTCGCCATCCGGCTTAGCTGGTGAAGCCGAGCGACTCGTCGTCCAGACGGACCGCCTCGCCCGAGCCCGGTCCGAAGATCGGGTAGTCGTAGGGCTGGTAGTCCGGCAGGGCGTAGAGCGCCGCCTTGGCCTCCTCGGTGGGCTCGACCGCCAGGTTGCGGTACCGGGTCAACCCGGTGCCGGCCGGGATGAGCTTGCCCAGGATGACGTTCTCCTTGAGGCCGAGCAGCGGGTCGCGCTTGCCTTGCATCGCGGCCTCGGTGAGGACGCGGGTGGTCTCCTGGAAGGAGGCCGCCGACAGCCACGACTCGGTCGCGAGCGACGCCTTGGTGATGCCCATCAGCTCGGAGCGACCCGAGGCCGGCCGGCCACCTTCGGCGACCGCGCGACGCGAAGCGTCCTCGAAGCGAGAACGCTCGGCCAGCTCGCCCGGGAGCAGGTCGGTGTCGCCCGCCTCGATGATCGTGATGCGACGCAGCATCTGCCGCACGATGACCTCGATGTGCTTGTCGTGGATCGACACACCCTGCTGGCGGTACACACCCTGGACCTCGTCCACCAGGTGCTTCTGCACCTCGCGGGCACCCTGGATGCGCAGCACCTGCTTGGGGTCGATGGCACCCTGCACGAGCAGCGTGCCGACCTCGACGTGGTCGCCGTCCTGCACGAGCAGACGCGCACGCTTGCTCACCGGGTAGGCGTGCTCCTCCGAGCCGTCGTCCGGGGTGAGCAGGATGCGACGAGCCTTGTCGTTCTCCTCGACCTGGACCCGACCGGCCGCCTCGGCGATCGGCGCGACACCCTTGGGGGTGCGGGCCTCGAAGAGCTCCACGACGCGCGGCAGACCCTGGGTGATGTCGTCACCCGCGGCGCCACCGGTGTGGAAGGTCCGCATCGTCAGCTGGGTGCCGGGCTCACCGATGGACTGGGCGGCGATGATGCCGACCGCCTCACCGATGTCGACCAGCTTGCCGGTCGCAAGCGAACGGCCGTAGCACTTGGCGCAGGTGCCGACGCGGGACTCACAGGTGAGCACCGAGCGGACCTTGACGTCCTCGACACCGGCAGCGATGAGCTTGTCCAGGCTCACGTCACCCAGGTCGTCACCGGCCTTGGCGAGCACATTGCCGTCGACCTCGACGTCGGCCGCGAGCGTGCGGGCATAGACCGAGGACTCGACATTCTCGTGCTCGACCAGCTGGCCGTCGGCGTCGCGCTGCGCGATCGGCAGCGTGAGGCCACGGTCGGTGCCACAGTCGAGCTCGCGGATGATGACGTCCTGCGACACGTCCACCAGACGACGGGTCAGGTAACCCGAGTCGGCGGTCCGCAGCGCGGTGTCGGCCAGGCCCTTACGCGCACCGTGGGTGGAGATGAAGAACTCCAGCACCGACAAGCCCTCGCGGAAGTTGGACTTGATCGGACGCGGGATGATCTCGCCCTTCGGGTTGGCCATCAGGCCTCGCGCGCCGGCGATCTGACGCACCTGGAACCAGTTACCACCAGCACCCGAGGACACCATCCGGTTGATCGGGTTCTTGGCACCGAAGTTCGCCTGCATCTCCGCGGCGACCTCGTTGGTGGCCTGCGTCCAGATCTCAACGAGCTCCTCGCGGCGCTCCTCGTCGGTGATCAGACCGCGCTCGTACTGACCCTGGACCTTGGCGGCCTTGGGCTCGTACTTGCCGAGAATCTCGATCTTGCGGTCCGGCGTCTGCACATCGGAGATGGCCACCGTGCAGCCCGAACGGGTCGCCCAGTAGAAACCGGCCTCCTTCAGCGCGTCCAGCGACGCGGCCACCTGGACCTTGGGGTAGCGCTCGGCGAGGTCGTTGACCACACCGGAGAGCGCCTTCTTGTCCACGACCTCGTTGAGGTAGGGATAGTCCTCCGGCAGCGCCTCGTTGAACAGCACCCGGCCCAGGCTGGTGTCCAGGGCGAAGGTCGCCCGGCCCAGCTCGTCGGTCTCCGTGCCCTCGGGCAGCTCGAAGCCGGCCGGCGGGACCTGCTCGCGCAACCGGATCGACACCAGCGAGCCCAGCTTGATCTCACCGCGGTCGAACGCCATCCGGGCCTCGGCGGCCGAGACGAACGAACGCAGCTGGCCGTCCTGCCCACCCTCGGCCGGGATCGGGTCCTCCGGCGTCGTCAGGTGGAAAATGCCGGTGATCATGTCCTGGCTCGGCATGGTGACCGGGCGGCCGTCGGCCGGCTTCAGGACGTTGTTGCTCGACAGCATCAGGATGCGAGCCTCGGCCTGGGCCTCGGCGGACAGCGGCACGTGGACCGCCATCTGGTCACCGTCGAAGTCGGCGTTGAACGCGGTGCAGACCAGCGGGTGGATCTGCACGGCCTTGCCCTCGACCAGCTGCGGCTCGAAGGCCTGGATGCCGAGTCGGTGCAGCGTGGGCGCCCGGTTGAGCAGCACCGGGTGCTCGGTGATGACCTCTTCGAGGACGTCCCACACGACCGGGTTGGCGCGCTCGACCTTGCGCTTGGCCGACTTGATGTTCTGGGCGTGGTCGAGGTCGACCAGCCGCTTCATCACGAACGGCTTGAACAACTCCAGCGCCATCTGCTTGGGCAGGCCGCACTGGTGCAGCTTCAGCTGCGGGCCGACCACGATGACCGAACGGCCGGAGTAGTCGACGCGCTTGCCGAGCAGGTTCTGGCGGAACCGGCCCTGCTTGCCTTTGAGCATGTCGGACAGCGACTTCAGCGGGCGGTTGCCCGGCCCGGTGACCGGGCGACCGCGACGACCGTTGTCGAAGAGGCTGTCGACGGCCTCCTGCAGCATTCGCTTCTCGTTGTTGACGATGATCTCGGGTGCACCGAGGTCGAGCAGCCGCTTGAGACGGTTGTTGCGGTTGATGACGCGACGGTAGAGGTCGTTCAGGTCGGAGGTCGCAAAGCGGCCACCGTCCAGCTGCACCATCGGGCGCAGGTCCGGCGGGATCACCGGCACGCAGTCCAGCACCATCCCCGAGGGGTTGTTGGTGGTCTGCTGGAAGGCGGTGACGACCCGCAGGCGCTTCAGCGCACGGGTCTTGCGCTGGCCCTTGCCGGTGGCGATGATCTCGCGCAGCGATTCGGCCTCGGCCTCCAGGTCGAAGGTCTCCAGCCGCTTCTGCAGCGCCGCGGCGCCCATGCCACCCTCGAAGTAGAGACCGAACCGGTCCCGCATCTCGCGGTAGAGGACCTCATCGCCCTCGAGGTCTTGGACCTTGAGGTTCTTGAAGCGGTCCCACACCTGCTCGAGCCGCTCGACCTGCTGGTCGGCGCGCTTGCGCAGCTGGTTCATCTCACGCTCGGCGGACTCGCGCACCTTGCGGCGCACGTCGGCCTTGGCGCCTTCCTTCTCCAGCTCGGCCAGGTCGGCCTCGAGCTTGGCGGCGCGGGTGTTGATGTCGGAGTCGCGGCGGTTCTCGATCTCCTTCTTCTCCACCTCGATCTGCGCCTCGAGCGACGGCAGGTCCTTGTGACGCTGCTCGGTGTCGACCGAGGTGATCATGTAGGCCGCGAAGTAGATGACCTTCTCCAGGTCCTTCGGGGCCAGGTCGAGCAGGTAGCCGAGGCGGCTCGGGACACCCTTGAAGTACCAGATGTGGGTGACCGGTGCGGCCAGCTCGATGTGACCCATCCGCTCACGACGCACGGCCGAGCGAGTCACCTCGACGCCGCAGCGCTCACAGACGATGCCCTTGAAGCGGACGCGCTTGTACTTGCCGCAGTAGCACTCCCAGTCACGGGTCGGGCCGAAGATCTTCTCGCAGAAGAGTCCGTCCTTCTCCGGCTTGAGGGTGCGGTAGTTGATGGTCTCGGGCTTCTTGACCTCACCGTGGCTCCACTGGCGAATGTCGTCGGCGGTGGCCAGGCCGATCCGAAGCTCATCGAAGAAGTTGACGTCCAGCACTTGGTGCTTCCTTCTTTCGTTTCTTGAGAAGTCTGAAAAGTCTTGTGAATGAAGGGCTTTGGTGAGGTATGCCGACTGGCGGGCAGCCGGCATACCTCACCGGTTGTCTGCTTGTCAGACCTCTTCGACGCTGCTCGGCTCACGCCGGGACAGGTCAATGCCGAGCTCCTCGGCTGCGCGGAAGACCTCCTGGTCGGAGTCGCGCAAGTCGATCGCCTGGCCGTCGCTGGAGAGGACCTCCACGTTGAGGCACAGGCTCTGCATCTCCTTGATGAGCACCTTGAAGGACTCGGGGATGCCGGGCTCGGGGATGTTCTCGCCCTTGACGATCGCCTCGTAGACCTTGACCCGGCCGGTCACGTCGTCGGACTTGATCGTCAACAGCTCCTGCAGTGCGTATGCCGCGCCGTACGCCTCGAGCGCCCACACCTCCATCTCACCGAAGCGCTGGCCACCGAACTGGGCCTTACCGCCGAGCGGCTGCTGGGTGATCATCGAGTACGGACCGGTCGAGCGCGCGTGGATCTTGTCGTCGACCAGGTGGTGCAGCTTGAGGATGTACATGTAGCCCACCGACACCGGTTCCGGGAACGGCTCGCCCGAGCGGCCGTCGAAGAGCCGGGCCTTGCCCGTGCCGTCGACCAGGCGCTCACCATCACGCGACGGGGTGGCCGAGTCGAGCAGCCCGGTGATGACCTGCTCGGACGCACCGTCGAACACCGGCGAGGCGACGCGGGATCCGGCGGGCGCGGTGTGCGCGTCCTTCGGGATCTGCGCGGCCCACTCCGGGTCGCCCTCGATGTCCCAACCGCGGCTGGCGGACCAGCCGAGGTGCAACTCGAGGATCTGGCCGAGGTTCATCCGTCGCGGCACACCGTGCGGGTTGAGGATGACATCCACCGGGGTGCCGTCCTCGAGGAAGGGCATGTCCTCCACCGGCAGGATCTTGGCGATGACGCCCTTGTTGCCGTGGCGGCCGGCGAGCTTGTCACCGTCGGTGATCTTGCGCTTGTTGGCGACATAGACGCGCACCAGCTGGTTGACGCCCGGGGCGAGCTCGTCACCCTCCTCACGGTCGAAGACCTTGACGCCGATGACCGTGCCGGTCTCGCCGTGCGGCACCTTCATCGAGGTGTCGCGGACCTCGCGCGCCTTCTCACCGAAGATCGCGCGCAGCAGGCGCTCCTCCGGGGTCAGTTCGGTCTCGCCCTTGGGCGTGACCTTGCCGACCAGCAGGTCGCCGTCGCGGACCTCGGCGCCGATGCGGATGATGCCCCGCTCGTCGAGGTCGGCCAGGACTTCCTCGGAGACATTCGGGATGTCCCGGGTGATCTCCTCCGGACCCAGCTTGGTGTCACGAGCATCGATCTCGTGCTCCTCGATGTGGATCGAGGAGAGCACGTCGTCCTGCACCAGACGCTGGCTGAGGATGATCGCGTCCTCGAAGTTGTAACCCTCCCAGGGCATGAACGCCACGAGCAGGTTCTTGCCGAGCGCCATCTCGCCGCCGTCGGTCGCCGGGCCGTCGGCGATGACCGCGCCCTGCTCGAGCCGGTCGCCGGTGTCGACGACGACCCGCTGGTTGTAGCAGGTGCCCGCGTTGGAGCGGTCGAACTTGGCGATCCGGTAGGTGGTGCGCGAACCGTCGTCATTGGCGACGGTCACCAGGTCGGCCGAGACCTCCTCGACGACGCCGGCCTTCTCGGCCCGCACGACGTCACCGGAGTCCAGCGCGGCGCGGTACTCCATGCCGGTGCCGACCAGCGGCGCCTCAGAGCGCACCAGCGGCACGGCCTGACGCTGCATCGCGGCACCCATGAGCGCACGGTTGGCGTCGTCGTGCTCCAGGAACGGGATCAGCGCGGTCGAGGCCGACACCATCTGGCGGGCCGAGACGTCCATGTAGTCGACCTCACCGGCCGGGACGTCGCTCGCCTCGCCACCCTTGGTGCGCACCAGCACCCGCTCCTCGACGAAACGACCGTCGTCACCCAGGGCCGCGTTGGCCTGGGCGATGACGAACTCGTCCTCCTCGTCGGCGGAGAGGTACTGCACCTCGTCGGTGACCTGGCCGTCGACGACCTTGCGGTAGGGCGTCTCGACGAAGCCGAAGGGGTTGATCCGGCCGTAGGAGGCGAGCGAGCCGATCAGGCCGATGTTCGGGCCTTCCGGGGTCTCGATCGGGCACATGCGGCCGTAGTGGCTCGGGTGGACGTCGCGGACCTCCATGCCGGCGCGGTCACGGGACAGACCACCCGGACCGAGCGCGGACAGCCGGCGCTTGTGCGTCAGGCCCGCGAGCGGGTTGTTCTGGTCCATGAACTGCGACAGCTGGCTGGTGCCGAAGAACTCCTTGATGGAGGCAACGACCGGCCGGATGTTGATCAGCGTCTGCGGCGTGATCGCCTCGACGTCCTGGGTGGTCATCCGCTCGCGCACGACCCGCTCCATGCGCGACAGGCCGGTGCGGACCTGGTTCTGGATGAGCTCACCGACATTGCGCAGGCGACGGTTGCCGAAGTGGTCGATGTCGTCGACCTCGACCCGGATGTCGGCCTCCTGGCCGTCGCGGGTGCCCTTCATCGAGGTCTCGCCGGCGTGCAGCGCGACGAGGTACTTGATGGTGGCGACGACGTCCTGCAGCGTCAGCGTGGACTCGGACAGACCGAGGTCGACGCCGAGCTTCTTGTCGATCTTGTAGCGGCCGACCTTGGCCAGGTCGTAGCGCTTGCCGTTGAAGTAGAGGTTGTCCAGCAGGGTCTGGGCGGCCTCACGGGTCGGCGGCTCGCCCGGACGCAGCTTGCGGTAGATGTCGAGCAGCGCCTCGTCCTGGGTGGCGGTGCTGTCCTTCTCCAGGGTGGAGCGCATCGACTCGTAGTCGCCGAACTCCTCCAGGATCGCGGCCTCGGACATGCCGAGGGCCTTGAGCAGCACGGTCACCGACTGCTTGCGCTTGCGGTCGACGCGCACGCCGACCTGGTCGCGCTTGTCGATCTCGAACTCCAGCCAGGCACCGCGGCTCGGGATGATCTTGGCGGTGAAGATGTCCTTGTCGGAGGTCTTGTCGAGCGAACGCTCGAAGTAGACACCCGGGCTGCGGACCAGCTGGGAGACGACGACACGCTCGGTGCCGTTGATGATGAAGGTGCCGCGGTCGGTCATGAGCGGGAAGTCGCCCATGAACACCGTCTGGCTCTTGATCTCACCGGTGTTGTTGTTCATGAACTCCGCGGTGACGAACAGCGGAGCGGCATACGTCATGTCCCGCTCCTTGCACTCGTCGATGGAGTACTTCACGTCCTCGAAGCGGTGGTCCCGGAAGGACAGGCTCATGGACTGGGAGAAGTCTTCGATCGGCGAGATCTCCTCGAAGATCTCTTCGAGACCGGAACGGTCGTTGATGTCGTCACGGCCCTCGGCCTTCGCCTCGGCGACGCGCGCCTGCCAGCGCTCGTTGCCGAGCAACCAGTCGAAGCTCTCGGTCTGCGGTGCAAGCAGATCGGGCATCTCCAGAGGTTCGCGAATCTTCGCGAAGGACAAACGGCCAGAAGCCGTCTTTGCCGAGGACAGGGACGGGGTCGCAGTACGCGAGGCAGCCAAGGAGGGTCCTTCCACAGGCCTAACAGCGGGCGGTTCGGCGCGAGGCCCGCTCCAGCCGTCCGGATTCCATGCCAGGGACTTGTCCTGGGCAGGACAAGGGCGTCAGCACGCGAAGCGTGGTCGCCGAGCAGGGAAGGAGGTTGACCGAAAGAGGGCAGCGCAAAGCAGGAGCATATATGAGATGGGAAGGCATGTCCACTTCGGGGACACAGAGATCCCTACCCGCTGAACGCTGGACACGAGCCTGACACCTGCCCGGCCCAGTGGTCAAGCATCTCGCCCGATCCGCGTGTCCTCGGCCTCGGTGGGCGCGACAGCGGCGCCCCACGCGTCCGCGCTTCCGCACGACCCGTGATGCTCGGCCGCGGACGCACGCGGGCGCCCGTCAGCCGGCGAGGTGAGCCCAGTCGGGGCTCAGCTGCTGCCACGGACCGACCGCTGCCACCTGGCCGTCGACCAGCACGACGACGCGGTCGGCCTGGGCGAGGGCCGCTCGCTTGGAGGTCGCGCCGATCACGGTGGTGGCACGCTGCCGCAGCGCCGCCCACAACTCGATCTCGGTGCGGGCGTCGAGCGCGCTCGACACATCGTCGGCGAGCAACAGCTCGGCGTCGGTCGCAAGCGCCCGGGCGAGAGCGAGGCGCTGCACCTGGCCGCCGGACAGTCGCACGCCGCGATGGCCGACGATCGCCAACGGTCCACCGGCGTCGGCGACGTCCCCGCCCAACCGAGCATCGGCGACCGGCTGGTCGAAATCGCGGCCGAAGCCGAGCTGCACGTTGTCGGCGAAGGACCCCGACAGCACGCGCGGCACCTGAGCGACGTGCGCCACTTGACCGGGCCGGAGGAAGACCTCGGCGTCCTCGACCTCGATGCCGTTCCACTGCAGGGAGCCGGTGTGATCGAGCAGACCGGCGAGCGCGGACAACAGGCTGGACTTGCCGGACCCGACCTGACCGAGCAGCAGCACGAGCTCGCCCCGCTGCACCTGCAGGTCGGCGCCGGACACCCCGATCGTGCCGTCGTCGTGGACCGCGCCGAGCCCACGCAGCGTGAGCGTCTGCAAGGGGATGCGCTGCACCTGCGGCGGCTCGGGCGACCGGCCCTCGATCAGGTCGATGTCGGCGGGGATGCGGGTCAGGTCGGTGCCACCGGCCATCCGGCTGGTGACCTTCTGCCAGGCGCGCGTGCCGGGCGCCTCGGTGACCACTGAGCCGGCGACGCGCCCGAACCAGTCGAAACCGTTGACCGCATTGACGACCAGCAGCGTGGTCGCCAGGCCCCAGACCCCGCCGAGCAGGGCTGCCCAGGCGGCCACCGCACCGAGTTGGACCATCACGATCGGCACGCCGTCGAGCACCGCCTGCACCCGGTGTTCGCGGACCGCGGCATCCACGCGCCCGCCGTCGACCTCGCGCAGATGGCGATGCACCTGCGGCGTGCGGCCGGCGAGCTTGATCGTGCGCACCGACTCCAGCGTCGAGACCAACGCCCGCCCGAACCGAGCGCGCGCCGCCGATGCCTGGGCTGCCGAGCGGCCCGCGACCGGTCGGCCGACCGCGGACGCCAACGCAGCGCACACCATCACCGCGAGGAGCACCAGCCCGGCCAGGTAGGTGCCGCCGGCGATCGCCGTGACGAGCGCGATCAACAGGCCATTGCAAAAGTCGACCCAGCGGTCGGCATACCGCGCATAACGGTCGGCGTCCATCGCCCGCGCGACCACCTCCCCCGGCGGGGTGCGGGTGAGGCGACGTTGCGCGGTCTGGCCGAGCAACACCGACATACGGACGCGAAGCAGGATCTCGACCCACCAGCGGGGATAGCGCGAAATCGCCTCGGCCAGCAGGTAGGGGCCGATCAGCACGCTGAGCGTCGCCCCGATCACCCACGGCCAGTGCAGCTGGCCGCCCCGCAGCGACTGCACGGTGTGGCCCCACAGATAACCGGTGATCGCGCCGAGCGCGCCGGTGAGTGCGAAGCCGGCGAACAGGCCGATCGACAGCAGTCCCCACCGCGGCGTGACGCTGAGAGCGTGGGCGATGCCGCGCGCAAGCGACGGCCCGGTGCCGACATCGGCGCGCTCGGGCGGGGTGCCGCGACGCCGCGCGCCTCCCACGGCGGTGCCGTCCTCGACCGTCGCCGGATCGTCGGTGTGGTCGACATCGGCGGCGGTGAGCAGATCACGGAACGGGCCGGGTTCGCTCGCCAGCCGCGTCCGGGGGCCGAACTGGACGAGCCGGCCGTGGTCGAGCGCGGCGACGAGGTCGGCCCGCGCGATCGTCGACAGGCGGTGCGCCACGAGTATGCCGGTGCGCCCGCGCAACAACCGTGCCGAGGCCGCCACGACGAGCGCTTCGGTCAAGGGATCCATCCGCGCCGTGGCCTCGTCGAGCACCACCACCCGCACATCGCGCACGAGCAGACGGGCGAAGGCGAGCAACTGCTCCTCGCCCGCCGACAGCGAGGTGCCGCCGGGGCCGAGCAGGGTGTCCAGACCCTCGGGCAGACCGGCGACCCAGTCCTGCAGACCGAGTTCGGCGACGACCGCCTCCACCTCGGTCCGGGAGCGCTGTGCGAAGAGAGTGATGTTGTCGTGCAGGGTGCCGGCCAGGACCTCGGTGCGCTGGGTGACCACGCCGACCGCGTCGCGCAGCGCGTGCAGGTCGAGGTCGAGCACGTCCTCCCCACCGATCAGGACCGACCCGGGCTCGGGGTCGACTGCTCGGGAAATCAGCGAGGCCAGGGTGGACTTGCCCGAGCCGGTGCGGCCGACGAGGGCCACGGTCTGGCCGCTCGGCACGTGCATCGTGATGCCCTGCAGCGCGAAGGTGCCCTCGCCATAGGAGAAATGCAGGTCGCGGAAGTCCAGGTCGAGGCCTCCGGCCGGCAGTTCGTCTCCCCCGGCCGGCTCCGGTGCCACCGCGAGCATCTGGCGCAGCCGGATGACGGCGCCGAGCCCGGCCTGCAGGTCCGGCAACTGGTGGGCGACATTGCCGATCAGGCCGACGAAGGTGCTGGTGACCAGGAAGAGCGTCACCAGTTCACCGACCGAGAGGGAGCCGCGACTGGTGAGCCAGGCGCCCACCACGAGCACCACCGCGAGCAACAGGTGCAGCACCATCGCGGCGCGCAGCGTCACCCGCCGCTCCAGGGTGATCACCGTGAAGAAGCGCTGGTGGACGAGTTGGGACAGCTTGGTCAGCCGGGAGATCGCGAACGACTGACCCAGGCTCGTGCGCAGGTCGTCGCGGCCGGCGATGCTCTCCTCGAGCGCCGCGGCGTGGTCGGTCCAGGCCATCTCCTCGATGACCTTGGCGGCGGCGATCTTGCCCAGCAGCGGGCGCATGACCAGCACCACGAGCGTCGCCGCGATCGGGAAGACGAACCACGCCGGCCACCAGGTGATCGCACCGATGATCCACAACGGGATGACCGACAGCGCGGCGCGCAGCACCATCCAGAACTGTTGCCGCACCAGGGTGCCGACCTCGTGGGTGTCGTCGTCGACGCGGTCCAGCACTTCGCCGACGGCTTGTTCGCCGAGGGCGGCGAGCGGCTGGTGGAGCGCGGCGTCGAGCAGGTCCTCGCGCAACCGCCCTTCGGCGCGGTCGACGACGCCGGCCCAGGCATAGCGCCCGACCGTGTCGAGCAGCGCTCCGCCGACGACGCAGAACACAAGCAGCCACAGCAGCGCGGCGGTCGCATGCTCGGCCAGACGTCCGGCCACGACCGTGCCGAGGGTGGTGCCGAGCGCGCCGATGGCCAGACAGAACACGGCGAGTCCGGCCACGCCGGAACGCAATCGCCGCCAGGTGACCTGTCGACGCGGATCCGAGGTGACGGAATCGGTGACGGGGAGCCGGTCGGCGGAGGGAGGGGTGGTGGTGAGGGTCATCGCGCCGCAACGCTACGGGTCGGCACCGACAGCGCGCCTCCCAATTTTCGCCCAACTGGGCGTTTTGTGCCGGTGGCCCCGGCTCGGGGTCGCGCCGAACGCCCAACTGGGCGTTTTGTGCCGGTGGCCTCGGCTCGGGGTGGCGCCGAACGCCCAGTTGGGCGTTTTGTGCCGGTGGCCCCGGCTCGGGGTGGCGCCGATCGCCCAACTGGGCGTTTTCTGCCGGTGGCCTCGGCTCGGGGTGGCGCCGAACGCCCAACTGGGCGTTTTGTGCGGGCGCGAGCGGCATACCGACAACGCACGAGGGCGGGGTCACCGATGAACGGTGACCCCGCCCTCGCGGAGTCGGTGAGTGCGGGCTCAGCCCGCGGGGCTCACTTGAGCTCGACGGTCGCGCCCGCGCCCTCGAGCTGCTCCTTGGCCTTCTCGGCCGCAGCCTTGTCGACCTTCTCCAGGACCGGCTTCGGCGCACCGTCGACCAGGTCCTTGGCCTCCTTCAGGCCCAGGGAGGTCAGCGCGCGCACCTCCTTGATGACGCCGATCTTCTTGTCGCCCGCGGCCACGAGGACCACGTCGAACTCGTCCTGCTCCTCGGCCGCGCCGGCGCCGTCGCCGCCGCCCGCCGGGGCACCCGCAGCGGCAACCGCAACCGGGGCCGCAGCGGTGACGTCGAAGGTCTCCTCGAACTGCTTCACGAACTCCGACAGCTCAATGAGGGTCATCTCCTTGAACGCGTCGAGCAGCTCGTCGGTGCTGAGCTTCGCCATGATGGCTTTCCTTTCGTTATGCCGTGAGTGGCTGGTGTTGTGAGCGAGCTGAAATCAGCTCTCGTCGCCACCCTCGGCGACGTCGGTGGTGGCCTCGGCGTCCGCGGCGGGAGCCTCAGCAGCGGCGTCCGTGGCGGGCGCCTCGTCCGTGGCGTCCGCAGCGGGCGCCTCGGTGGTGTCGGACTCGGGGGTCGCGGGACCCTCGGCCTCGACCTTGGCCCGCAGCGCGTCGACCGCACGGGCGGTCTTGCTGAGCGGGGCCGCGAAGAGGTAGACCGCCTGGCTGAGCGACGCCTTCATGGCGCCGGCCAGCTTGGCGAGCAGGACCTCGCGGGATTCCAGGCTCGCGAGCTTGGTGATCTCCTCGGCCGACAACGCCTTGCCGTCGAGGACACCACCCTTGATCACGAGAAGGGGGTTGGCCTTGGCGAAGTCACGCAGGCTCTTGGCCGCCTCGACCGGGTCACCGGTGACGAAGGCGATGGCCGACGGGCCAACGAGCTGGTCGTCGAAGGCGGAGACTCCCGCCTCCTTGGCCGCGCGCTGGGTGAGCGTGTTCTTCACCACGGCGTAGGTCGCGTGCTCGCGCAGCGAGTTGCGCAGCTCCGTCAGCTGAGCGACGCTCAGCCCGCGGTACTCCGTCAACACGGCAGCGCCGGAGTTGCGGAAGTTCTCCGTCAGCTCCGAGATCGCGGCCTGCTTGCTCGGGTTCGGCATGCGATCCTCCTTCCGGGTGCTGGGCCGGTCTGGCGCCGATCCTGCAACGAGAAGAGCCCCGGCGCAGATGCGCACGGGGCTCACGGAGGCACGTCATACGAGCATGTATGACGAAGGCCGTCGGCCTGGCTCACCTGCGCAGGTCGCCCGCCTCGAGGCGGGACCTTCGGCCGCTTGCTGCGAACAGCACGCGACGACCGGCGGTCATTGGTGCCTCAAGGGTACGGCGCACGGGGCCACCCGCCAAATCGGGCCGGCGGGGCGATGATGTAACCCGGGGACCCGACTATCGCGTCTGGAGGGGTGACAGGTCTCCGACAGAAAGGCGCGGCCATGAACAGCATCGAAGAGGAACTGCGACAGGCGTATGTCGACCTGCCCGTCCCCCAGGTCGACGCGGCGAAACTGCTCGCCGCATCCTCGCCACGATCGGTGGATCATCGCCGAAGCCGGCGCGTCGCGGTCGTCGCGACCTGGGCACCTCAGTTCGCCGACACCGATTGACGCCCGGTTGCATGCGTTGTGGCCACCTGCATGCGTTGACCTCACTCGCATGCGCTGGTCACGGCCTGCAGGTCGGGTTGGGGCATGCCAGTGCGGTGGTGGCATGCGAGTGCGAGGGACTGGTTTCGACGCGGGCCTCGTTCCTCGGCCCTTGCTCAACCAACGAGGGGCGCCCTTGCTCAACCAACGAGGGGCGCCCTTGCTCAACCAGCGGGAGGGACGGCGCTCAACCAACGAAGAGGCCGCCCACCGACGGTGCGTCGGTGGGCGGCCTCTTCGATGCGAAAGCCGTTGCGGCTCAGGCCTCTTCTTCGATCTCGGAGGCCTCGACCGGGGTGTCCTCGGCCAGCAGGTTGCGGGTCTTGGTGAAGTCCAGCGGGATGCCGGGGCCCATCGTCGTCGACAGGGTCGCCTTGGTGATGTAGCGACCCTTGGACGCGGCCGGCTTGAGCCGCAGGATCTCCTCAAGCGCGCTCTGGTAGTTCTCCACCAGCGCCTTGTCGTCGAAGGACGCCTTGCCGATGATGAAGTGCAGGTTGGCGTGCTTGTCGATGCGGAACTCGATCTTGCCGCCCTTGATGTCGGACACGGCCTTGGCGGTGTCCATCGTCACGGTGCCGGTCTTCGGGTTCGGCATCAGGCCACGCGGACCGAGCACCTTGCCCAGCCGGCCGACCTTGCCCATCAGGTCCGGGGTGGCGACGACCGCGTCGAAATCGGTCCAGCCACCGGCGACCTTGGCGATCAGGTCGTCCGAGCCGACGAAGTCCGCACCGGCGGCCTCGGCAGCTGCTGCCTTGTCACCATTGGCGAACACCAGCACGCGGGCGGTCTTGCCGGTGCCGTGGGGCAGGTTGACGGTGCCGCGCACCATCTGGTCGGCCTTGCGCGGGTCGACACCGAGGCGCATCGCGACCTCGACGGTCGAGTCGTACTTGGTCTTGGTGGTCTCCTTGGCGAGACGCACGGCGGCCAGCGGCGGGTACACCTTGCCGGCCTCGATCTTCTCCTCCGCTGCGCGGTAGGTCTTGCTGCGCTTCATGCTTCTTCTTTCTCTTGGGTGAGGTGTGGTGTGACGGGCCGAAGCGGGCCCTTCCACGAACGACCAGGTATGCCGGGCCGGCATACCTGATCGTCGACGTTCACGACTGTGCCGTTGTCAGCCCTTCCTCGGATTCCGCTTCGGCCGGGTGCTCGCTGCGCTCGCCCCCAACCTCCGCTGCATCCTTCGTCAGGACTGTGCCGTTGTCAGCCCTTCCTCGGATTCCGCTTCGGCCGGGTGCTCGCTGCGCTCGCCCCCAACCTCCGCTGCATCCTTCGTCAGGACTGAACGTCGATGCCCATCGAACGGGCAGTGCCGGCAATGATGCGCTCGGCCATGTCCAGGTCGTGGGCGTTGAGGTCCTTCATCTTCTGCTCGGCGATGGTGCGCACCTGGTCCTTGGTCAGCTTGCCGACCTTGGACTTGTGCGGCTCACCCGAGCCCTTGGCGACACCGGCGGCCTTCTTGATCAGCTCCGCGGCCGGCGGGGTCTTGGTGATGAAGGTGAACGAGCGGTCTTCGAAGACCGTGATCTCGACCGGGATGACGTTGCCACGCTGGTCCGCCGTGGCGTCGTTGTACGCCTTGACGAACTCCATGATGTTGACGCCGTGCTGGCCGAGTGCCGGACCGACGGGCGGCGCCGGGGTGGCCTGACCGGCCTGGATCTGCAGCTTGATGAAGCCTGCGACCTTCTTCTTGGGAGGCATGTTCTTCCTTTGGTGATGGGCCCACGCCGTGGGCGATGACCCGGTTGCAGTGCTGGGGCAGCGTCAGATCTTGGCGACCTGGTTGAAGCCCAGCTCGACCGGGGTCTCCCGGCCGAAGATGGAGACCAACACCTTGAGCTTTTGGGTGTCGGTGTTGATTTCGGAGATGGTCGCCGGGAGGGTCTCGAACGGGCCCTCCATGACGGTGACCGATTCGCCGACCTCGAAGTCGACCTCGGCGGCCGGGGCGCTGGCGGCGCGACCGCCACCGGAGCTCGCCGCGGCGGCGCCGGTCTCGGGAGCCTCGGGCTCCTCGAAGACCGGGTTGAGCATCGTGACGACCTCATCCAGGCTCAGCGGCGACGGCGCGTGCGCGTTGCCGACGAAGCCGGTGACGCCCGGGGTATGCCGCACGGCGCCCCAGCTGGCGTCGGTGAGATCCATCCGGACCAGCACATAACCGGGCATCCGCACGCGGGTGCCGGACTTCTTCTGGCCGTTCTTGATCTCGGTGAAGTCCTCCATCGGCACCTCGACCTGGAAGATGTAGTCCTCCATGTCGAGCGAGGTGATGCGGGTCTCCAGGTTGGACTTCACCCGCTTCTCGTAGCCGGCGTAGGAGTGGACGACGTACCAGTCGCCAAACTGCGAGCGCAGCTCGGTCATGAAGGCCTCGCGCGGGTCGACGGCGGGCGCGTCGGCAGCTTCATCGGCTGATGCTGCCGTGTCGGTGCCGTCATCGTCCGAGCGCTCGGCGTCAGCGGTGTCGCCTTCGCCTTCGCCCTCGCCGTCCACGTCGTCGGCGCGGGCCGGCATACCTTCTTCTTCGGCGTCCGCGACCTGGCCGGGGTCTGCCGCCTCGTCGTGCGCGTGCAGAGCGTCGACGGCAGCGCCCTCCACGGGGGCGGTCATGCCCTCGTCGGCGGCCTGCTCGACCTGCTGGTCGTCGAGGTCGTGCTGCGTCATGGACCTGCTTCCTTCTCGTCTACTTCGGGTCGGTCATCAGACCGGTATGGCGTGCTCGTGGCGCTCGGGTCAACTGCCGGAGCCGAAGACCCACTCGACCACACGCTGGAACAACTGATCCAGGCCGACCACGAACAACATGACCAGCACGACGAACACCACCACGACCGCGGTGTAGTTCCACAGTTCCTCGCGCGTCGGGCGCACGACCTTGCGGACCTCGTCGATCACCTGCCGGATGAACAGGATGATGCGGCCGAAGAATCCGCCGGGTGCCGACTCGGTGGCGCGAGCGGGTGTAGTGCTCGTGTCCGTCACGACGTCATTCTCCCGTTCGATGGTCCGACGATGCAGGGCACGAGGGACTTGAACCCCCAACCCCCGGTTTTGGAGACCGGTGCTCTGCCAGTTGAGCTAGTGCCCTCCGCGCTGGCCGCGGTGGGCGGTCAGCACACAGGTGGTGGCCCGAGGGACCACCGACACGCCAGTCTACGGCAGGACCGTTGCAACATTCCAACTCGCCCTGGCTGGCGAGAGCGGCGCGTCGCCTCTATGTCCCCGGACCACTAGCGTTCCCCTATGCCGGAGCCGGGTCGCGATCTTGCGTTGTTGCCGAAGGCGCACCTGCATCTGCACTTCACCGGTTCGCTGCGGTTGAGCACCCTGCACGAACTCGCCGCCCACCACGGCCAGCGGCTGCCGGAAGCCCTGACCGCGGGCTGGCCGCCACAGCTGTCGGGCGCGGACGAGCGCGGGTGGTTTCGCTTCCAACGGCTGTATGACGCCGCGCGCGCCTGCGTGCAGGGCGAGGCCGACCTGCGCCGGCTGGTGCGGGAGGCAGCCGAGGACGACGCCGCCGAAGGGTCGCGCTGGCTGGAGTTGCAGGTCGACCCGACCTCGTATGCCGCCCGCGTGGGTGGCCTGACGCCGGCCCTGGAGATCGTGCTCGACGAAGCGGCCGCCTGCTCGCGCGAACTGCCGCTCGGGGTGGGCGTCATCGTGGCCGCATCCCGGATCAGGCATCCGCTCGATGCCCGGACACTCGCGCGGCTGGCGGCCCGGCATACCGGCGCGGTGGTGGGTTTCGGGCTCTCGAACGACGAGCGGCGCGGGGTGACCGAGGAGTTCGCGCCGGCCTTCCGGATCGCGCGGGACGCGGGGCTGCCCGGGGTACCGCACGCGGGCGAGCTGCTCGGGCCACGGGCGGTGAGCCAGACGCTCGACGCGCTCGCACCGACCCGGCTGGGGCACGGCGTGCGGGCGGTCGAATCCGACATCGTGCTGCAGCGCGTGCTCGACGCGGGCGTCGCCCTGGAGGTCTGCCCCGGGTCCAATATCGCGCTCGGGGTCTACCCCGACCTGGAGCACGTGCCGCTGCGCCGGCTGTATGACGCGGGTGCGACCGTCGCGCTCGGAGCCGACGACCCGCTGTTGTTCGGGCAGCGGCTGGTGGCGCAATACGAGAACGCGCGGACCCTCGGCTTCGCCGATGAGGAGCTGGCCGAATTGGCGCGCCGGTCGGTGCGGGCATCGTTCGCGCCGGACGAGGTGAAGGCGCAGACGCTGCGCGACATCGACGCCTGGCTCGCCTAACCCCGCGAAACGTCACCAATGCCTCGCGAAACGTCACTTATCCCTCGCGAGACGTCAGCGAGCGGTTCATCCCCGGCGCCTAGGCTCGGGCAGGTGACCCAGTGGATCGAACTCGACGGTGCCGTCAATGTCCGCGATGTCGGCGGGCTCCCCACCGAGGACGGCGGCCGGATCGCCGAGCACCGGCTGATCCGGGCCGACAACCTGCAGGATCTGTCGGAGGCCGACATCGACCACCTGCGGGCCGGGCTCGGCGTCACCGACATCGTCGACCTGCGCGCCAACATCGAGCGCGCCATCGAAGGCGAGGGGCCGTTGCAGCGGTATGACGTGACCCACCATCACCTCTCGCTGCTGCCGGAGGACGAGGGCCAGGACGCGGTCGAGGTGGCCGAGGACGCGGTGCTGCCGTGGTCGCCGAATGCCGACCGCACCCGCCCCGAGCGATCACCGGACGAAATCGCGATCGGGCCGTATTTCGGCTACCTGCTGGACCGGCCCGATGCCGTCGCCGAGGCGCTGCGGGTGGTCGCCACCAGCGAGGGCGCGACGGTGGTGCACTGCGCCGCCGGCAAGGATCGCACCGGCACCGTCGTGGCCATGGCACTGGACGTGGCCGGCGTCGCACCGGAGGTCATCGCCGAGGAATATGCCCTCACTTCCGAACGCATCGAGCGGGTGGTGGAGCGTCTGGGCCGGCGCCCGGCATACGCCGAGGCGATGCAGGGCACGACGCTGGACCAGCACG
Source organism: Metallococcus carri (assembly GCF_011440275.1). Lineage (GTDB taxonomy): Bacteria > Actinomycetota > Actinomycetes > Actinomycetales > Dermatophilaceae > Metallococcus > Metallococcus carri. The sequence continues at coordinate 150,044 of NZ_JAAOIV010000003.1, forward strand.
TCCCGCAGGCCGAGACGATGGTCCGGCTGCTGGACGCGATCCGCGAGCGCTGGGGCGGCAGCGCGGGCTGGTTGCGCACGCAGGGCTGGAGCGAGGACGAGATCCGCGGGCTGCGCGCCGCACTGCGCGCCGAGTGAACCTTTTCTCGCCGCTCGGGCGACGATAGGTGCCCGCTCCGCAGATCGATTTCTTGATCGTCGAGCGGCGGACCAGTGCCCGCTCGGCTACCAGAGCAGACCGGCGCGGGCCAGATCGGCCTCGACCTGCAGCCGCATCACGTCGTCGAACGGGCACGGTGGCACCGGCACTTCCAGCGCCCGGGCGCATTCGCGCAGCACGTCGTCGTAGGCCAGCGCCGTGGCTTCCCGGCGGTGGCGGCGGGCATAACCGTCGGCGCTCCTCAGCCGGGTGAGTTCGTCACCGATGCGCCGCAGATCCTCGGCGAGCTGCTCGATCGGCCGGCGCGAACGCCGCCCTTCGGTGTCGGCAACCGGGGTCGCGACCGGTCGGGCACGGCCGGGCATCGGCGAGGTGCCCATCCAGACCCGGGCACCCTTCTCGATCACGCCGAAGAGCACGGCGGGCAGGGCACACACCACCGCGTAGTTGACGAGCGGGTGCATGGTGACCACCTCCACCACGACGGTACGCCGCGGAGGTGACACAGGTCACAGTTCGTGACCGACGAACACCGGTTCGTTCACCAGCCGTATGCCGAACGCCGCCTGCACCCCGTCGCGCACCTCGCCTGCCAGCGCGCGGATGTCGGCGGCGGTCGCTGCGCCGCGGTTGGTCACCGCAAGCGTGTGCTTGGTCGACAGCGCCGCCGGGCCGGGCAGGCCGAAACCCTTGCCGAAACCGGCCTTGTCGATCAGCCACGCGGCCGAGGTCTTGACCCGGCCGTCCGCCTCGGGGAAGCGCGGCGGCACCGGTCCGTCCGGGCCCAGCCGCTCGGCGGCTCGCCGCTCGAAGGCCGCGAAATCCGCCACGGCCAGGATGGGGTTGGTGAAGAACGACCCACACGACCAGGTGTCATGGTCGGCTGCGTCCAGCACCATCCCGCGCCGGCGCCGCTGCTCCAGCACCGCCTCGCGAGCATCACCCAGTGGCACCCGATCCCCTTGTGCCACACCGAGACCCGTGGCGAGATCGGCATACCTGATCGGTTGCGACAGCTCGGTCGGGCGGAGCTGGAAGGTGACATCGAGGACGACATACCGGCCGGTCTGCTTGAAGACCGAGTGGCGGTAGGTGAACGCGCAGTCGGCGTTGGCGAAGGTCCGCACGGTCTGCCGGTCGCGGTCGAAGACCCGCACCTGGGCGATGGTCTGGCTGACGTCCTGGCCGTAGGCGCCGACGTTCTGCACCGGGGTGGCGCCGACCAGCCCCGGTATGCCGGACAGCGCCTCGACTCCCGACCAGCCCTCACCGCACGCTCGCTCCACGAAGGAGTCCCACGACTCCCCCGCGGCGACTCGCACGGTGACGCCGCCGCAGGCGTCCGCCGACTCGACCTCGATGCCCTCGGTGGCGATCCGCACGACCGTGCCGGGGAAACCGTCGTCGGCGATGACCAGGTTGGAACCGCCCGAAAGCAGCAGCAATGGCTCGTCGGCGTCGTCGACCTCGCGCACCGCGTCGACAAGCCCGTCGGGCGTGGTGACGGTGACCAGACGCGCGGCCGGCCCGCCGACGCGCATCGTCGTCAGCGGAGCGAGCGGGGCGTCGGACTCGATCGTCGCCGTCACAGCCGCACGGTCGCGAGCGCGCGGGTGAGCACCGATTCCTCGCCGTTCGTGGCGGTGATCGCGATCGTCGCGGTGTCGCCGTCGACCGACTTCACCTCTCCGGTGACGGTGAGCGTCGCGCCGCCCTCGTAGGGCACCGGCAGCGGCTTGCTGAACCGGACGCCGTATGACGTGATCCGTCCCGCGTCGCCGATCCAGCGCGCAACGAGTTCGGCGGCCGCGCCCATCGTCCACATGCCGTGAGCGATGACGTCCGGCAGCCCGACCGAGGTCGCGAAGCGGTCGTCCCAGTGGATCGGGTTGAAGTCGCCGCTGGCCCCGGCATACCGCACCAGACGCGCGCGGTCGACGGGCACGCTGAGTTCGCCGATCGACTGGCCGGCCTGCACCTCGCTCACGCGCCACCTCCGCGGATGACGACGACCGAACCGGCGGTGGTCACGAGTTCGCCTGCGGTGGTGTGGATTTCGGTGCTCATGGTGACCATCGAGTGGCCGCCGGCCGCGCGGACTTTCGACACGGTTGTCGCGGCGGTCACCTCATCGCCGGCGACGAGCGGCCGGTGATGGGTGAAGTTCTCCTCGCCGTGCACGAGCATCGAGAAGTCGATGCCGGCCTCGGGGTCGACCATCACCGCGGCCTCGGCCTGCTGGGCGATGAGCACGGCGAAGGTCGGCGGGGCGATGACATCGGCATACCCCCGCTCTTGGGCGACCTTCGGGTCGGTGTGCGCGGCGTCGCTCGCACCGACGGCCGCGGCGAACTCGGCGATCTTGGCGCGGGACACCGTGTAGGGCGGGGTGGCGGGATAGGTGCGCCCCTCGATCTCAGCATTGACCGGCATGCGAGTGAGCCTATCGGGGTGGTTTCGAGGCGGCCTCGTCCCTCGGCCTTCCTCAACCCAAGGGTTTCGAGGCGGCCTCGTCCCTCGGCCTTCCTCAACCAACGACAAGCGCTCGCTCAACCAGCGACGGGGAAACGCAACGGCGGCGGCCACCCTGCTCGGGTGACCGCCGCCGTGAACGCGATTGTTTGCGCGTCAGCGAGTTTCGCGGTGCGCGGTGTGCTTGCCGCAGCGCGGGCAGAACTTCGCCAGCTCGATCCGGTCGGGATCGTTGCGGCGGTTCTTCTTGGTGATGTAGTTGCGCTCCTTGCACTCCACGCACGCCAAGGTGATCTTGGGGCGGACGTCTGCACTCTTGCTAGCCACCGGGCTACCTGCTCTCGAAAACGGATGTATGCGATCTTGGGACGGACGTTGTAGCGGGAGCGGGGCTCGATCCCGCGACCTCACGATTATGAGTCGTGCGCTCTAACCAGCTGAGCTATCCCGCCCTGCGGAACACCTGCGCACCCGGTGGCATTCCCGGGCACCGACGTGCACCAGAGCCCCCAAACGGAATCGAACCGTTGACCTTCTCCTTACCATGGAGACGCTCTGCCGACTGAGCTATAGGGGCGGCATCGCGCTGCCCGCGGGCAGCGCGTCGAAGAGGTTACCCGAGCCCTCCACGATCTGCGAAATCGGCCGTCATGACGCCGGTATGACGGACCCGAGCGCGTGCACCGACCCCTTGCCCGCGTTCACCAGACCGAGCTGCCAGCGCCCGTCGGTTTCGGCTGCCGTGAAGCGCACCTTGGACGGGATGAGCACCGGCTTCTTGAAGTCGACGGTGATCGTGAACGCCTCCGGCAACCGGTTGTCCACCGCGGCGAGCATGCGGGCCTTGGTCCACATGCCGTGCACGATCGTGGTGGGGAAGCCGAAGGCCTTGGCGGTCAGCGGGTGCATGTGGATGGGGTTGACGTCACCGGACACAGCGGCATACCGACGCCCGAGGTCGGCCGCGAGCGGCCAGACGACACCCGGCCCGCTGGGCGGCTCGGGGTCCTCGGTGCGCGGCGCCGCCTGCCCGTCGACCTTCTGCCCGCGGAAGAGGTAGGTGGAGCGGTCCTCCCACACGAGTTCGTCGCCCACCCGCGCCTCGCCGATCAGGTCGGCCTGCGCGCCGCGGTGGTGCGGGCGCAGGTTCTCGATCCGCACGGCCAGGTCGAGCGTCTCGTGGGCGTCCACGCGGCGGTGCTGGGTGATCGTGTTGGACAGGTGCACGCTGCCCACCAACGGGAACGGGAACTCCTTGTCCGCCATCAGGGTCACCTGTAGCGGGAAGACCAGCACGTGCAGGTAGGTCGCGGGGACCAGGTGCGTGACCGGGAAGCCACACACCTGGTCGTATGCCGCGAGCGCGCCCTGGTCGATGCGTACGCCGCGGCGCACCACCTCCAGGTCGGGCAGCGTGCGCCCCTTGCGCATCGGGCCGGTCGCCGCCGCCTTGGCGAAGACCTGGCCGAGCGCGGGCGCCGAGCGCAGTTCGATCGTCCGAGTCATTTGTTTCTCTTTTTCGTTGGGGTCCCCGCGAAGTATCGGAGCGAGGAACGAGCGGAGAACTTCGTGGGGTGGTCGGGGTCCTCGCGAAGTATCGGAGCGAGGAACGAGCGGAGAACTTCGTGGGGTGACTTATGCTCCGATTTGGGACTGGCCGCAGACACGCAGCACCTGGCCGGTCACACCGCTCGACCCCGGCTCGGCGAAGAAGGCGATGGCCTCGCCCACGTCGACCGGCTGGCCACCCTGCAGCACCGAGTTGAGCCGGCGGCCCACCTCGCGCGTGGCAAACGGGATCTTCTTGGTCATGTCGGTCTCGATGAAACCAGGGGCGACCGCGTTGACGGTGATGTGCCGGTCGGCGAGTTCGGCGGACAGGGAGCGCACCAGACCGATCACGCCGGCCTTGGAGGCCGCGTAGTTGGCCTGGCCGCGGTTGCCGCCGATGCCGCTGGTCGAGGCGACCGAGACGATCCGGCCGCCGTCGCGCAACCCGCCCTTGGTGGCCGGGTCGAGCAGCACCTTGTTGATCCGGAACTGGCTTTGCAGGTTGACATTGACCACGCTGCCCCACCGGTCGGCGTCGGTGTTGACGAACAGCTTGTCGCGGGTGATGCCGGCGTTGTGCACGATGACGTCGAGCTTGTCGGCGTGCTGGGCGACCGCCTTGGCGATCCGCTCGCCGGCGTCGGCCGCGGTGATGTCGAGCTGCAGCGCCACCCCGCCGATGGTGTTGGCGACCTTGGCGAGCGCGTCGCCAGCCGCAGGGATGTCGACCGCGATCACCTTGGCGCCGCCACGGGCGAACACCTTGGCGATCTCGGCGCCGATGCCGCGGGCGGCACCGGTCACCACGACGACCTCGCCGACGAAGGGCGCACGCCAGTCGCTGGCCTGGTCATCGCTCGCCTTGCGCACCCGCAACGGCTGGCCGGAGACATAGGCCGACCGGCTGGAGGCGAAGAACTCCAGCGGAGCCGCGAGCGACCCGGCGTCGGACTGGGCATCGGTGTCGACCCACAGCAGGTTGGCCGTGGCGCCGGCCCGCAGCTCCTTGCCGATCGAGCGGGTGATGCCCTCGAGCGCCTGCTGCGTCGCGGCCCCTTCAGCGCCCTCGACCTGGTCCGGCGGGGTGCCGATCACGATCACCCGGGCGCTCTTGCCGAGGCTCTTCACCGCCGGTGCGAGCACGGCGCGCAGGCCCTCGAGCTCATCCAGGGTGCGGGCCGCGGAGGCGTCGAAGACCACGGCACCCAGGCGGCCGTCATACGAACTCTCGGCGGTCGCCTCGACGACGGTGGCCCCCGCACCGCTCAGCACGGTGCGCGCGGTGGCCGCGACGGGGGCGGTACCGAGGCCGCCCACGGCGACGGGTCCATCGACGAGGTCCTGCCCCTTCTCGTAGCGGCGCAGCTGCGCCGGGCGCGGGAGGCCGAGCTTGTTGGCGACCTCCTTGCCGACGCCGTTGTTGACGAGGTTGGCGTAGGTGTCACTCACTTGTTGTCCTCCGAAGTTGCTTCCAGAATCGCGACGACCCCCTGGCCGCCGGCTGCACAGATGGAAATGAGTCCGCGGCCAGAACCCTTCTCGTGCAACATCTTTGCGAGGGTCGCAACGATGCGGCCGCCGGTCGCGGCGAAGGGGTGGCCAGCGGCGAGCGAGGAGCCGTTGACGTTGAGCTTGCTGCGGTCGATCGCGCCGAGCGGCTCGTCGAGACCGAGGCGGGTCTTGCAGAACTCCGCGTCCTCCATGGCGGCCAGGTGGCACAGCACGGTGGAGGCGAAGGCCTCGTGGATCTCGTAGAAGTCGAAGTCCTGCAGGGTCAGGTTGTTGCGCTTGAGCAGGCGGGCGATCGCGTAAGGCGGCGCCATCAGCAGGCCCTCCTTGCCGTGCACATAGTCGACCGCCGAGGCCTCACCGTCGACGAAGCGGGCGAGCGGGGTGAGTTTGTGCTCGTCGGCCCACTCCTTGCTGGACAGCAGCACCATGCTCGCGCCGTCCGACAGCGGGGTCGAGTTGCCCGCGGTCATCGTCGCGCCCTCGCCCTTGCCGAACACCGGCTTGAGCGTGGCGAGCTTCTCGACGCTGGAGTCGGGGCGGAGGTTCTGGTCGCGGGTGAGCCCGAGGTAGGGAGTCACCAGGTCGTCGAAGAAACCGCGGTCGTATGCCGCCGCCAGGTTGTGGTGGCTGTTGACGGTGAGCTCGTCCTGGGCCTCGCGGCTGATGCCCCACTCCTTGGTGGTGATCGCCATGTGCTCGCCCATCGACAGGCCGGTGCGCGGCTCGGCGTTGCGCGGCTGCTCGGGCACGAGCTGATTCGGCCGGATCTTGGCCAGCGCCTTGATCCGCTGCTGCGGGGTCTTGGCGTAATTCGCCTGCATCAAGGTCTGGCGCAGTTCGTCATTGAGCGCAAGCGGCGCGTCCGAAGTGGTGTCGGAGCCGCCGGCCAGGCCGGAGTCGATCTGGCCGAGCGAGATCTTGTTGGCGACCAGGATCGCGGTCTCCAGGCCGGTCCCGCAGGCCTGCTGCACGTCATACGCCGGGGTTTCGGGGCTGAGGTGCGAGCCGAGCACGGCCTCGCGGGTGAGGTTGAAGTCACGCGCGTGCTTGATGACGGCGCCGGCCGCGACCTCGCCGAGGCGCTCGCCGGCCAGGCCGTAGCGGGCGACCAGGCCGTCGATGACGGCGGTCAGCATGTCCTGGTTGGAGGCCTTGAGGTATTTGCCGCCGGAGCGCGCGAAGGGGATGCGGTTACCGCCGATGACATAGACGTCACGCAGGCTCATGGTGGGTCTCTTCCACTCGGGGACGAGCTCGGAGCGCGCTGAGGAGCACCGAGCAGATTTACCGATACCGACAGTAGCAGGTACGTCGAGTTTCGGGTACCTTGACGGACATCATGGATCTGACGCCTTCTCCCGACGAGCCGGGCGCGGTCGACGAACCGCGCGTGGACGGCCGCGACGCCCGCTGGACCAGCCATCGGGTCAAACGGCGCCGCACCCTGGTCGAGGCCGCCATCAAGGCGATCCGGCGCCACGGGGCGACCGTCGGCATGGAGGAGATCGCGTCCGAGGCGGCCACCAGCAAGACGGTGATCTACCGCCACCTCGGCGACCGGCTCGGCCTGTATTTCGCCGTGTGCGAGGCGGTCGACGCCCAGATCCTCGGCGACTTCGACGCCGCGATCGCCCGCGGTGCGCAGGAGTCCGGAGTGAGCGATCCGCTGCGCGGTGATCCGTTTGCCGTGATCCGGGCGGTCATCGACTCCTACCTGAGCCTGGTCGAACGCGACCCCGAGCTCTATCGCTTCGTCATCCGGCGACCACTCGTGGACCTGCCCGGTGAGGCCGATCCGGTGACCGGCCTGACCGACGCGATCGCAACCCGGCTGGCCGGGTTGTTCACCGCCGGCCTCGCCGAGCGCGGGGCGCCGACCGACGGTGCGCGCTACTGGGCGCACGGCCTGGTCGGTTTCGTCCGCGAAGCGGCCGACCGCTGGTTGGCCACACCGGACCGCCCGCCCCGCCAGGATGTCGTCGAACACCTGGCGCGATTCGCTGCCGTCGGACTCACCGGCGTCCTCGATCAGACCCCGACCCCCAACCGAGGAGAACGGTCATGACCTCCCCCTCCCCCCGTGCCCTTGCCCTGCGCGACGCGCTCGACGGCCGCTGGAAGGACATCCGCCAGGAGTTCCGCGAGCGCGTGCGCCCCGAGTGGGTGCTCGGCGAACCCGGCGAATCCATTGAGGCACAACGCGAACGCGTCACCAAGCAGATCGGCATCATCTGCGACGAGGGCCTCGGCCGGGTGGGCTTCCCCGAGGCGTATGGCGGCACCTACGACTACGGCGCCTCCTGCGTGCTCTTCGAGATGCAGGGCTATGGCGATCTGTCGCTGCAGGTGAAGGCCGGCGTGCAGTTCGGCCTCTTCGGCGGTGCGGTGGCGCGCCTCGGCACCGCACGCCACCACGAGAAGTACCTCGAAGACATCATGACCGGCAAGATCCTCGGCTCCTTCGCGATGACCGAGATCGGCCACGGGTCCAACGTCCAGCACATCGAGACGACCGCGACCTACGACCCGGCCACCGACGAGCTGGTCATCGACTCCCCCACCCCGTCGGCCACCAAGACCTACATCGGCAACGCGGCGCGCGATGCCCGCCTGGCGGTCGTCTTCGCCCAATTGCGTTCTGCCGAGGGCGATTTCGGCGTCCACGCGATCCTCGTGCCGGTGCGCGACGAGAACGGCGCGACGATGCCGGGCGTCACGATCGAGGACAACGGCGCCAAGGGCGGTCTGCCCGGTGTCGACAACGGCACCTTCTCCTTCGACGAGGTCCGCGTGCCACGCGAGATGCTGCTCGACAAATACGGCGGCATCGACGAGAACGGCCGCTATGTCTCGCCGATCGACAACGAGAACCGGCGGTTCTTCACCATGCTCGGCACGCTCGTGCGTGGGCGGGTGTGCGTCGGCGGTGGCGCCGGTGCGGCCGCCCGCAAGGCGCTGTTGATCGCGTTGCGGTATGGGCAGAAGCGCCGCCAGTTCCAGGCCCCGGGGGACGCGCAGGAAATCGTGATCCTCGACTACCTGGCGCACCAGCGCAAGCTGCTCCCACGGCTGGCGACGTCATACGCCCTGGCCTTGGCGCAGAACGCGATCACCGAGACCCTGCAGGAGCTGCACGGGGTGGAGCACCCCGAGGGCGAGCTGCCCAAGGAGGCCGGGCGCGAGATGGAGACGCGCGTCGCGGGGCTCAAGGCGATCACCACCTGGCACGCCGTGGACACCATCCAGGCGGCGCGCGAGGCATGTGGTGGCGCCGGTTATATCGCCGAGAACCAGCTCACCCAGATGCGCGCCGATGTCGACGTCTTCGCGACCTTCGAGGGCGACAACACGGTGCTGCTGCAGCTCGTCGCCAAGGGCCTGCTGACGGAGTTCAAGGAGATGTTCGGCGACCTGGCGATGGCCGAGCTGGCGTCCCTGGTGACCAAGCAGGTCGCCGAGGGGCTGGTCGAGCGCACCACCGGGCGGGCCGGTCTGCAGCGGTTGCGCGATATCGCCAAGGGCCGCGACGACGAGAGCGCGATGGACGACGCCGGCTGGCAGCTGTCGATGTTCGAGCAGCGCGCCGACCACGCGTTGGAAACGGTCGGCAAGCGGTTGCGAAAAGCCAACAAGGACAACGCTTTTGAGCTGTTCAACAACGCTCAGGACCACGTGCTGTTCGCGGCGCGGGCGCACATCGACCGGTGTGTGCTGGAGGACGCGCAAGAGGCGCACGCCGAGATGCCCGACGGTCCGGCGAAGGACCTGCTCGGCCGAGTGCTGTCGCTCTATGCGCTGTCCTCGATCGAGAAGGACAAGGCGTGGTTCCTCGAGCACGGGCGGCTCAACACCACCCGGTCGCGCCAGGTCACCGCGGCGATCAACGACCTGTGCGGTGAACTGCGTGGCGACGTCGACGACCTGGTGGACGGGCTCGGCATACCGGAGCAGTTGATCACTGCGCCGATCGCGACCGGGGAGCGGACCACCTCCAACGCCTGACCCCGAAACGTCAGTAGTTCCTCGCGAAGCGTCAGTAGTTCCTCGCGAAACGTCACTTGTGCGCGCCGAAACGTCACTTGTGCGCGCCGAAACGTCACTTGTGCGCGCCGAAACGTCACCCGCGACGTCTCGCAGAGCATTACTGACGTTTCGCGGGGATTTGGTGACGTTTCGCGGGGACTTGGTGACGTTTCGCGAGGTTTTAGCGACGTTTCGGGGTGAGGCCGAGGAAGGTGAGAGCGGCACCGAGCAGGACGAGCCCGCAGCACCACCACATCGACTGGCGGTATGCCGACGCCACCGCCGGGCCGTTGCGGTAGGCCTCACCGCTCAGCCCCACCAGCAGCGGCAGCGCGGCGACGGCGAGCAACCCGGCGGTGCGGGATACCGCGTTGTTGATGCCGCTCGCCAGGCCGGACAACTCGTCGGGGGCGGCCGCGAGCACGGTGCCGGTGAGCGGTGCGACGAGCAACGACAGGCCGAAACCCATCAGCAGCACGCCCGGCAGGATGTTGACCAGGAAGCGTGGGTGGTCCGGCGCGAACGCCAGCAGGGCGAGGCCGGCCGCCAGCACCAGCGCGCCGGCGACCATCGGGGTGCGGGCGCCGATCTTGGTCGCGAGGTCGCCGCCCCGGGATGCGAGAAAGAGCATCACGATCGACAGCGGGACCGTGGCGGCGCCGGCTGCCAAGGGCGTCCACCCCGCGCTCACCTGGAGGAAGATCGCGAGGAAGAGCATCGACCCGGACAACGCGGCGTAGATGAACAGGGTCACCAGGTTGATCGCCGCGAACACCCGGTCGGCGAAGAGCCCGAGCGGCACCATCGGCGCGCGTTCCCGCCGCTCGGCCACCACGAAGGCCACCGCCGCCAGCAGGCCGACCACTCCAGCGACCACGGCACTGCGCGCTGGCCAGACCGTCAGCGCCCAGGTGATGCCGGCGAGCGTGACCGGGGTGAGCACCAGCCCGGCGAGGTCGAGATGGTGTGCGGCCTTCGGGTCACGGGTCTCCGGAGCCGGGCGCAGCAACCACAGCACCAGCAGACCCAGCGGCAGGTTGATCCAGAACGCCCAGCGCCAGTCGATGCCGACCAGCCAGCCACCGAGCAGCGGACCTCCCGCGGTCGCGACCCCGAGCGTGCCGGTCCACGCGCCGATCGCCTTCATGCGGTCGTCGGGGTGGAAGGAGGACTGCAGCATCGCCAGGCTCCCGGGTGTGAGCATCGCCGCCGCGATGCCCTGCAGCACGCGGGCTCCCACCAGCAGTTCGATCGTCGGAGCGAGTGCGGTCAGCACCGACGCGACGGCGAAACCCGCTGTCCCCCAAGCGAAGACGCGTTTGCGGCCGAACCGGTCACCGAGCGAACCACCGACCAGGATCAGCGAGGCCAGCGCCAGCGTGTAGCCATTGATCACCCATTGCAGCCCGGCCAGGTCGGCGTGCAGTTCGGTGCCGATATGCGGCAGGGCGACATTGGTCACCGTGCCGTCGAGGAAGACCACCCCAGAGCCGAGCACCGTGGTGGCGAGCAACCGACGGCCGGCAGGTTCGTGCAGGCGCAACGGTTCGTCAGGAGCGTTCACCAGCGCACCTTAGCCCTGGCGGTCCGCTTCCCGACCGACCCGGGCGCCGCGCGCGAACGTCAAGGAGGGCGCGGCAGCGGCGACCTGTGCCACGATGCAAGGGTGTTGCGTCAGGAACGCCTCGACGAGCTGTGGGACTTCGCCGACCCGCAGAGCTCGGAGCAGCGGCTGCGCGGCGCTGCGGACACCAGCACCGATCCGGATGAACGCGCCGAACTGCAGACTCAGGTCGCCCGCGCCCTCGGCCTGCAGGGTGAGTGGATGCAAGCCGAGCGCGAACTCGCCGCGGTGACCTCCACCGACCCGATCGTGCAGGCCAGGGTGGCCCTGGAGAACGGCCGGGTGCGCAACAGCGCCGGTGACCCGGCGGGCGCCATACCGATGTTCAAGCAGGCCGCCAAACTCGCGCGGCGGGCCGGCGACCGGTTCCTCGAGGTGGACGCGCTGCACATGCTCGCGATCGCCGACTCTGCGCAGGCGGAGGCATGGACCTGGCACGCGCTCGCCGTCGCCGAACGCGGGGACGCGCGCACCCAGCGCTGGCAGGTGTCGCTGCACAACAACCTGGGCTGGACCCACCGCGAGCGCGGCGACCTGGTACAGGCCTACGAGGAGTTCGAGCACGCGGCGGATCTCGCCGACCGGGTGGGCACCCCCGAACAGCGCCAGTGGGCGCGGGAGGCGCTCGCCGAGGTCGACCGGCTGATGCAGGACGCCGCTCCGCGCGATATCGACGAGGACTGACGCCGGTCAGGCGACGATGAGGGCGATGCCGCTCAGCACGACGGCTGCACCGACGAGCTTGCGCACCGGGTTGGGCTCCTTGAACAGCCACCACGCGAGCAGCGAACCGACCACGATGCTCGACTCGCGAGCGGGCGCCACCAGCGCGACCGGCGTCGTGCGCATCGCCTCCAGCACCAGGATGTAGGCGAAGGGCGACAGGATCGCCACGATGCCGACCTCCCACCGGTAGCGGCGCAGCACCGCGACCAGCCCGGCCTCCCGGTGGCGGCGCAGGCCCGGCGCCATCAGCACCGCCTGCCACAACGTGCCGAACGCGAAATAGGTCACCGGCAGCAGCGCGAGCGTGGTCACCGCGTGGTCGTCCCACAAGGTGTATGCCGCGATCGCCGCGCCGGTGAGACCGCCCCAGAGGATGCCGTCGGCGGTCCGGTGACGATGCGCGCTGCCGCGCCCCGTGGCCACCACGACGATGCCGGCAATGATCACCAGCCCGCCGAGCACACCCAGCCAACCCGGTCGCTCCTGAAAGGCGAGCAGGGCGACCGCCATCGTGAGCAGCGGCCCGACGCCGCGCGCCACCGGGTAGACCACGCCGAGGTCGGCCTTGTCGTAACCGGTCTGCAGGAACAATTGGTAGGCGATGTGCGCGACCGCGGACACCAGTGGGGCATAGAGCAGGCCCCAGGACCAGGGCCAGCCGGCGCGCGCGAGGATCACCAGCCCGACCGGCACCCACACGATTGCCGACCACACGTCATACCACCAGACGAAGACATAGCCGTCGCCGCGCACCCGCTTGGCCGCGATATTCCAGATGGCGTGACACAGAGCGGCGGCGAGCACCAGGCCCAGCGCTGTGCCGCTCACGCCGCCCCCTCGCAACCGCCGATGATGATCGAAGGCCCGTCCCGGATCCGGGACGGGCCTTCGCACTGGTGCCAGGTGAAGGATTCGAACCTTCGTAGCTTTCGCGACGGATTTACAGTCCGCTCCCATTGGCCGCTCGGGCAACCTGGCATGAGTGCGCCGCAAGGATAACAACGACGCTCGGGTGCGGCCAATCGGGCACCGGGCACCCGCGTTCGGGTCGCAGCGGCGGGCGCGGCACCCGGCATACTGGCGCAGATATCCACCGCCGACGCAAGGAGACCGCCATGGCCGACTCGTCCTTCGACATCGTCAGCAAGACCGACAAGCAGGAGGTCGCCAACGCCCTCAACCAGGCCGCCAAGGAGATCTCCACCCGCTACGACTTCAAGAACGTCGGGGCCTCGATCGAGTGGTCCGGGGAGAAAATCGTCATGCGCGCCAATGCGGTGGAGCGCTGCCTGGCCGTGCTCGATGTGTTCCAGACCAAGCTGGTCAAGCGCGGCGTCTCGCTGAAGTCGATCGAGCTGTCCGACGACGGCGAGCCCAAGCTGTTCGGCAAGGAGTACCGCCTCGAGGGCACGCTGAAGGACGGCATCAGCGCCGAGAACGCCAAGAAGATCTCCAAGATCATCCGCGAGGAAGGCCCCAAGTCGGTCAAATCGCGCATCGAGGGCGACGAGCTGCGCGTCACCTCCAAGTCGCGCGATGACCTGCAGGAGGTGCAGCGGTTGCTGAAGAGCGCCGACCTCGACGTGGCGCTGCAGTTCGTCAACTACCGCTGACCCCTCGCCGAAACGTCAGTAATGCACCGCGAGACGTCACTGCCGGTTGCCGTAGTGACGTCTCGCGGCGCATAAGTGACGTCTCGCGGCGCATAAGTGACGTCTCGCGGCGCATAAGTGACGTTTCGGCGCGCATAAGTGACGTTTCGGGGGGAGTAAATGGGTTGCCGGGCGGGGCGGGTTGCCGCAGGGTCGCAGGTATGCCGACCCACCTCGCCTCGCCCGCCGAAGTCGCCGCCCGCGCGCAGCTCGATGAGCTGCCCGACCTCACCTGGTCGGCGCTGACCCGCGACGACCTGCCGGATGTCGCCGCGATGCTGGAGCGGGTCTACGAGCACGAGGACGCGGCAGAGCGGCAGTCCCTCACGGATCTGCAGGAGTACTTCGACTCCCCTCGCAGCCACCCCGAGCTGCACGACCTGGTCGGCCGCGACGGCAGCGGCGCGGTCGTCGCCCTCGCGCAGAGCCGGCCCAACGACAGCGCCACCACCGAGCGGCGGGTGACGCTCATCGGGTCGGTGACTCCGAGCCGTCGCGGGCAGGGCCTCGGCCGGGCGATCATGCGCTGGGAGATCGAGCACGCGAAATCCTGGGACGCCCAGACCCGCCAGGACGGCTACGGCGAGCTGTCGCTGAGCGCGTATGCCGAGGAGGCGGCCACCGACCATCAGCGGCTCGCCGAGCGCTTCGGGCTGCCGGCGGTGCGCTGGTTCACCGAGATGTCGCGCCCGCTCCTCCCGGGTGAGTCCTATGACGTGCCGGCGGTCGACGGCGTCGACATCGTCGGCTGGGACCCGGCGCGCTCGGAGCAGGTGCGGGTCGCCCACAACACCGCCTTCGCCGACCACTGGTCGACGCTGCCCATGGACGAGCAGCAGTGGAAGGAACACATCACTTCGCACGGCTTCCGGCCCGCCTGGTCACTGATCGCGCTCGACGGCGAGGAGGTCGTCGGCTACGCGCTCAACGCTGCGTGGGAGCAGGACTGGCAGGCCGGGCACCGGTCGGGTTACACCGATGGGCTCGGCGTGCTGCGTAGTCATCGCGGCCGCGGGCTCGCCTCGGCCCTGCTGCTGCGATCGATGCGGCTGTTCGCCGACGACGGCATGGACGCTGCCGAGCTCGGCGTCGACACCCAGAACCCCTCGGGCGCAATGGGCCTGTATGAACACCTCGGTTACCGCCCGACCAAGCGCACCGTCCTGCACCGCGCCACGCTGCCGGGACAGCGGTAGGCGCGGCGGTCCGGCATACCGCTGGCGCGCAGCGCGGTATGCCGGGGTCAGCCGCGCGGGCGGGCGAGCAACAGTTCGGTATTGCGGTCGCCGGCGGCACCCAGCTGGGAGGGATCGCCCTCGATGTCGTTGTAGGCCCACTCGCGATAGACCGAGGCGAGCCCCGCCTGGGAGCCGTCGCTGTAGGACGCCTGGTAGGGCGCGGCCGACTCGAGCAGCGTGGTGAACAGCGACACCGTGCCGTCGCGGTTGTCGCTGACTTCGATGATCCGCGCGTGGTGCGGGTAGTCGATGTGGGAGGCGGTGTTGATCTCCCAGAAGCTGCGCGCGGGGTCGGCGTGGCCGTGCGGGGTGATCTGGTTGCGGTGGGTGTGGCCGTTGACCCACGCGACGACATTGGGGAAGCGCTGCAGCATGGTGACGAGTTCGCTGCCGGAGTGGCGGGTGTCGAGCGGCAGCGCGGGGTCGAGCAGCAGGTTGTTCATCGACCCGCTGGTGTGGTGGCTGAAGAGCACGAAGAGTTCGTCGGTCGCGCTGGTGCGCACGGCAGCGCCGGACGCGTCGTAGTAGAGCGAGCTGCCCTGGGCCAGCCGGCGCTGGATCCATCGCCACTGCGCGTCGCCGATCGAGCCCTCGGTGAAGCCTGCGCGGTTGGTCGAGTCCATCGCGATGCCGGTGACGCCGGGCGCGATCGAAAAGGCGTAATAGCCGGTGTCGTCGGCAAGGTTCTGCTGGGTGAAGCCGTGCCCGACCGGGCCGGGACCCGTTGCGCCAGAACGGAAATGGGCCTGCACGAACTCCAGCGGGGTGAACGGCCGGCGACGGGAGTCCGGGGTGACGATCCACTTGTTGGTGGCGCTCACGCTCAGGTTGAGGATGCTCCGGTCACCGGTCTGCAGCGCCGCGCGCAGGGCGGTGTTGGAGATCGGGTCGGCGAAGCCGGTGAACTTGATGTTGCCGGTGTACATCTGCGACAGCACCGGGAAGTTGGACGGCAGCGTGCCCTCGATCGAGTCGTCGTGGTTGCCGAAGACGCTGAACCACGGCGTGTTCAGCCCCGGGCTGGTGTGCGTGGCGGTCGCGCGCGCGAAGAAGCCACCGACCTGGGGGAAGCCGGCCTTCTTGTAGTCGTCGACGACCGGCAACTCCGGGTTGTAGTAGTAGGTGTCACCGCCGGTCTGCACGCCCTCCCACGCCGTGGCGCCGGTGTTGGGGGTGATCGAGCCACCGCTCATCGCGGCGAGGAACCAGTCGAGCTCGATCTGCTCGTGGTTGTCGGTGTTGTCCCCGGTCGAGACGACGCAGTCGAAGCGCCGCCCGCCGAAGGGCCCACGCTGCACCTGGTTGACCCGGCGGACCAGCTGCGCCGCACCCTGGGTGCCGAGCGCCTCCTGCGGACGGAAGGCCGAGCCGGTGTAACCGTGCAGCCACTCGAAGCGCACCGGGGACTGGGCGTCGACCATGTGCAGGTCGGTGAACTGCACGATGCTCGCCAGCGCGGTGCGGGTGTCGTCGCGGGTCGCCTGGGCAGGGCACAGTTCGGTGCGCACGACCAAGGGGTATGCCGGCCCGGCCGTCAGTCGCGAATAGCCGCTCGCCTTCACCGGGGTGGCCGCCTGCTGCAGCGTCGTCCCGGCGATCGGCGCGACCGTGCGCCGGGCGGTCGTCGTCGCGGCGCGGTCGAGGGCGGCGGCGCTGCCCCGGGCGAGGGTCGCCGAGCCGAGGCCCGCGACACCTCCGAGCAGCAGTGTGCGGCGGTTGATCCGGGTCATGGGGGACTCCCTGTGCGAGATGCGGCTGACTCCGAGCAGGCTGATTCTGAGCAGGTGCGTCGTCCAGCGTGACGGACCGAGGCCGACCGGAGGCAACGTCCGGTTGACGCTCAGGTGAATGCCTGGGCGCCCCGCCATTGTCAGGCCGCGGACACCATCCGCAGGGCGAGATCGGCGAAATGCACCGCCAACCGTTCGGGCGTCCAGTGCGCGTCCGGGCGGTACCACCGGCCGACGTCGACACTCATCCCGGAGATCGCGTTGGCGGTCATGCCGACCTCGTCGACGACGAAAACACCTGCGGTGACACCGGATTCGATGGCCTCGCGCAGCAACTCCTGGATGCGGTGACGGAGTGCGTCGATCTGCTCGCGGTGTGGCGCGTTCAGCGCGGCCAGTTCGTAGTTGACGACCCGGGCCACCGAGTTGTCGCGGGCGTGCATGAGCACCAACTGGTGGACCATCCGGTGCAATTGCTGTCGAGGATCGTCCGGGTGGTCGGCCTTGGCCTCCTCCAGCAGCCGGACGATCTGCTCGTGGCCCGCCAGGGACAGCTCGAAGAGCATGTCCTCCTTGGAGCGGTGGTGGACATAGACGCCGCCGGGGCTGAGGCCCGCCGCCGAGGCGATGTCGCGCGTGCTCGTGCCGTGAAAACCCTTGTCGGCAAAGGACTTTTGCGCAGCCTCCAGGAGGCGTTGCCGCGCCGGCAGCATGTCGTCGGTGGACATCGGACCTCCGTTCGTCAGCGTTGACCGTACCGTGCCGGCGTGTCACGCTGAGCGATCGCTTAGTTTGGGCATCAGCAGACGACGGAGCCGGCGTGCGGCGCCTGCGGGTGATCCCACCCGGGCCCCACGCGGTGGTCGATAGCCTGCGACCCGGCATACAACGACGAAGGAGTCATCGTGACCGAAGCAACCCAGCAGCGCACTGCGATCGTGACCGGAGCCGCCCGCGGCATCGGCGCGGCGGTGGCGCAGCGACTCGCGAAGGACGGCATGAAGGTTGCCGTCATCGACCTCGACGAGAGCGCCTGCCAGCAGGTTGTCGACCAGATCAAGAGCGACGGTGGTGAGGCGCTGGCCGTGGGCTGCGATGTGTCCGACGAGGAGGCTGTCAACGCCGCGGTCGAGCGGGTGGCGAGCGAGCTAGGCGCGCCGACCGTGCTGGTCAACAACGCGGGCGTGTTGCGCGACAACCTCATCTTCAAGATGAGCGCGGACGACTGGGACACGGTGATGAACGTGCACCTGCGCGGCTCCTTCCTGATGACTCGCGCCGCGCAGAAGCACATGACGGAGGCGAAGTTCGGCCGCATCGTCAACCTGTCCTCCACCTCCGCGCTCGGCAACCGCGGCCAGGTCAACTACGCCGCCGCCAAGGCCGGCATGCAGGGCTTCACCAAGACCCTCGCGATCGAGCTCGGCAAGTTCGGCGTCACTGCCAACGCCATCGCCCCGGGATTCATCGTCACCGACATGACCAAGGCGACCGCCGACCGGGTCGGGATGGACTACGAGGAGTTCAAGAAGGCTGCCGCCTCGCAGATCCCGGTCGCCCGCGTGGGCTACCCCGAGGACATCGCCGCCGCCGCGTCCTTCTTCTGCCGCGAGGAGAACGGTTACGTCAGCGGTCAGGTGCTGTATGTCGCCGGCGGGCCACGGGACTGAATCATGAAGGTTTTCAACGGGATTGACGAGATCCAGGCCGCCGTCGGCGAGCACCTCGGCTACTCCTCGTGGCACGAGATCACCCAGGAGCAGGTGGACACCTTCGCCGACGCCACCGGTGACCACCAGTGGATCCACGTCGACGTCGACAAGGCCAAGGCCGGCCCGTTCGGCGGGACCATTGCCCACGGCTACCTGACCCTGTCGATGGTGCCGATGCTGGTGTGGGAGATCTACAAAGTCGAGGGCATCTCGATGGGCATCAACTACGGCTCCAACAAGGTGCGCTTCCCCGCGCCGGTGCCGGTGGGGTCGAAGGTGCGCGCCGGCGTCGAGGTCGGCTCGGTCGAGTCCGGGCCCAAGGGTGCTCAGTGCACGATGAAGGTCACCGTGGAGATCGAAGGATCCGACCGCCCCGCGCTGGTCGCCGAGACCATCACGCTCATCGTCCCGTAGTCGGGGCGACAAGCGAGAGCCCGCGTCGAAAACCCCTGCCGGACAGGCGATTTCGACGCGGGCCTTCTTGCTGTGTGCTCCGACTCAGCCGCCGAGGGCCTCGATGATGGCCGGGCGCAACTCCTCCGGAGCGATGACCCGATCGACCGAGCCCACCGTCACCGCACGGTGGATGCTGTGCACCCGGTCGAACTCCTGCGCCACCTCGGTCAGCTTCTCCGCTCGCACCGACGTGCGCAGCTCGGCCAGCCGCGCGGCCAGCCCCGCCCGCTGCGTGTCGTCGGCGGTGGCGAGCTGCTCCTCGACCTCCTTCACCCGCGGGTCGGCCGCCGTGCGGGCGTCGACATCGCGGGAGAAGACGACCGCGGCCGCCGGTGCCCCACCGAGCACCGAGGCGAAGGAGCCCTCCACAGCCAGCACCGTCATCTGCGGGTTGAGCGCCTTGGAGAACACCACGAACGCCCCGCCGTGGTAGCGACTCACCACCACGAACACGATCGGGCCCTCGAAGTTGACGATCGCCCGGCCGATCTCCGCGCCATACTCCAACTGCAGTTGGCGCATCGACTCCGGTGATCCGTCGAAGCCCGACAGATTCGCCAGCACCACGAGCGGGCGGTTGCCCGAGGCCGCGTTGATCGCGCGTGCCGCCTTCTTCGACGACCGCGGGAACAGCGTGCCGGCGGTGTAGGTGTCCGGGCCGTCGGTGGGCGGGAAGCCGCGCCGCGGCACCGCCTTGGACTCAATCCCCAACAGGCACACCGGGATTCCGCCGAGGTGGGCGTCCTGCACGACGGCCGTCTCGGCGTCCGCCATACCGGCCCAGCGCTCCAGGGTCGGGTGATCCTGGTCGGCGACGGCGGCCATCAGCACGCGGATGTCGAAGGGCTTCTTGCGGTCCGGGTTGGTCGCCGGGCTGAAGATGTCACCCACGGTGGCGAAGTCGGACCCGTCGGCGACATGCGGGAAGCTCGACACATCGCGATCGACCGGGTCGCTGGTGCGAGCTCGGCGCGGGCCGGACTCCCCCGGGTGCACATAGGTGTGGTCGTAGTGCGCCATCAGCACGTCGCGGGCCCCGACGAGGTCGTTCGCCCAGTACTGCGCCTGACCGTTGGGCCCCATCACCCGGTCGTAACCGCCGATGCCGAAGTTGTCCTCGGCCGAGACTCCACCAGAGAAGTCCAGCGACTGCTTGCCGGTCAGCACCATCGCACTGTCGGGCGTCATCACCAGGATTCCCTTGGTGTGCATGAGCATCGTGGCCTCGGCGTTCCAGTAGGGCTGGGCGCCCACGTTGATGCCGGCCACCACGATGTTGATCTCGCCACCGCCCTGGGTGAACTCCACGATCCGCTTCAGCGCCCGCGCGACCCAGTCCATGTTCTCGGTGCCGGACTCCATCGAGATGCGCGCACCGGCCGAGACCGCGAACCACTCCACCGGCACCTGCATCCGCTCGGCCAGGTCGAGCGCGGCGATGATCCGGGTGCACTCAGCCTCACTGACCGCCCCGAGCGCCTTGAGCGGGTCACCGCACAGCAGCACCCGGGTCACGCCCTCGGGATAGCGCTGCGTCGGCGAGCTGATGACGCCGACGATGATGCCGGCCTTGTTGAGGCCCTTCGGCCGGTCGACCGGCACCAGCACACCGGTGTCGTCGAGGTCGTATTCCGTTGCGGTGCCACCGGATCCGGCGATCATCGACTGGAGTTCGTAGGGGTAGACGCCACCGCGCCGACGGGCGCGGACCACCTTTTCGGCATACCCGTCGAGCGGCTTGAGACGATCGGTCGGCTGGTCCTCGACGGTGAAGGAGACCCCGGAGCCGGGCTGGTAACCGAAGCGGACCGAGACCGGCCGCTCGCCGCCACCGACCGCGATCCGGCCGTTGATCAGCAACTCCTCGATGCCCGCACCGGCGGTGAGGGGCGCGATCTTCGCCTGCAACTGCGTCAACTGGTCCAGGTCGGCCTCGACGGTTGGCCAGATGGTGATCCAGACGTGGTTCATGTCCAGCCGGGTGCCGGCCGCGCCGCGGGCACTGCGGGCGCGCCGGATCGCCTCGAGGCAGTTGGCGATGGCGCGCTCGAGCTGCGGCAGCGCAGTGACCGTGCCGTCGTCGTCGCGGATCACCGAGAACTGCCGCACCTGTGCGAGCGCGACGAGCCGCTGGTCGGCGGCGTTGTCGTGCGCGGTGCACTGGTAGAGCAGCACGTCCTGAGGCGCTTCGAGCCGCACGATGTCGAAATCGCGCAACCGCCACAGGTCGAGCCGGCGGCCGACCATCGGGTGCACGCCGCGCACGAGCACGTCCTCGACCAGCCCGTCGCCGGAGGGGCGGAAGGTGAAATAGCCGACCGGTCGATCGCCGCCGGGGAACACCGCCACCGTGATCCGCCGCGAGCCGCGCGCGAAGGGCAGCCGGCTCAGCCGCTGCGCGAGCGCAGCCGACGCATCGTCCACACTTTCCGGCTGGTCGGTCCAGGTGAGGTAGAGATCGACAGCCCGCGACTGGCCCTGATCGCCGCCGGCGCTCAGGTCGGTCACCAGGTCGACCAGCGCAGATCCCGCGTCGAGCTCATCGACCGCGCCGACCGTGCTCACCAGATGCGCCGGCCGATCGTCGAGGACATAGTCGGCTGTCGCGTATGCCCGCCGATCCCGTTGCGATTCAACGAGATCAGTGAGTTCGTGGTCGCGATAGTGCCGCTTGATCAGCACCGCGAGCATGGGTTCACGATCCGGTATGCCGCCCGCCAGTCGCCGACCGAGGAAGCTCACGATCTGCTCCGGGATCTGGGCCAGCGCATCGGTGCGGGCGGACCGCTCCGGACCGTCGGGCAGCGCCGCGATCGACGCGAGCTCGTCGGGGACACCACCCAGCACGGCGAGTCGCTCGCCGTCGACCGCGGGTTGGTCGAACCAGCGGAAGCGCACGCTGCGCGCGAGGTCACCGAGGGCCGGGAAGCGCAGCTGGGTGGCGAGCAGCACCCGGTCGAGCACCTCGTGGGCGCGGGCATCCAGCGGCGTTTCGGGCGCGGGGTCGGTGGCCCAGCGCTGCAGCAGCGCCGACGCCAGCGAGATCGACGGCGCCGTGCGCTGCTGGGCGAGGAACAGCCGGAAGACCGCCTCCTGCAGGTCAGGCGTCACCTCCAAACCGTCCACGTCGTAGTGGCGCAGGGCGCGTTCGAGCTTGGTGCGGAACTCCGCCGGCAGGTGTCCGCGGTCGGCGTCGAGACTCTGCAGATAGGTGTGCAGGTGCTCGCGGGGGCTGTGCACCCGGTGCTCGACATGTGCCTCCTCACCGGCGGGTCGGTTGCGGCCCAACTCGGCGATATCGGCGAAGACCTCGAGCAGGTCGACCTCGGCCGCCAGCTGCGGCTGACCGTCGGCAGCGAGCTCGTCCCGAGCCGTGAGGTAGCGGCGCAGCGTGGCGCCCTCGTCGCGGGGGTCCACGTCATACCCGAGGACCATGGCGCGCAAGTCCGACCACGAGCGGGAGGCCCGCTGAGCGGCACCCGTCGACTCCGGGTCGACCACCGGCAGATCCAGCTCGACGGCGTCGGTCGGAGCAGCCGCGACCGCTTCTTCGGCGTCGCCCACCGGCTCCAGGCGCACCATCGGCGTGCCGGTCTCTACCTGGCTGCCGGCCGAGACCAGCAGCTCTTTGACGCGCGCCTTGAACGGCGCGGGGAGCACGGTCTCCATCTTCATCGACTCGAGCACGAGCACCGGCGCACCGGCGGCGACCTCGGCGCCGACCGAGACCGGCGTGGCGACGACGAGCGCGGGCACGGGCGACCGCAGCACGCCACCCTCGTCGCGGCTCACGCGGTGGGCGACGCCGTCGACCTCGACGAAGTGCACCGGGCCGTGGGTCGCGGTGATCACCCGGTGGGTGCGACCGCCGACGGTGATGCGCGCGGTGAAGTCGTCCAGCCGGTCGAGCTCGGCGTCGACGGTCTCCTCGGTCGCGCCGTGTGCGAGCACCACCCGGAAGCGGTGCGGCCCGGTCTGGGAGACGGTCACCTTGTATGCCGTCCCGCGCAGTTTGAGGTCGATCGCGAGCGCGGTGCGGTGCTGCACCTGCGGGCGGCCGCCGCGCGCCGTCTCGAGCAGGCGGGTGCGCTCGACGCCTTCCTCCTCCTCGTAGCCTTCGATGCCGGCCATCACCAGGGCGATGCCGGAGTGGCGGCGGGACTGCAACCGGCCTTCGGCGCGCACCCGGTCGATCCAGCCGGTGTCGGCGCTGCCGTCGATCACCTCGGGCTGGTCGAGCAGGTCGAGGATGAAGGATTTGTTGGACGCGCCGCCGTCGATCACGACGGTGGTCTCGGCCATGGCGCGGCGCAGGCGGGCGAGCGCCTCGTCCCGGTCACGGCCCACCGCGATGATCTTGGCGATCATCGAGTCGAAATCTGCGGGGATCGAATCCCCTTCTGCCACACCGGTATCCACCCGGATGCCAGGACCGGAGGGAAGGTCGAGACGGCTGATCCGTCCCGGCGACGGCGCGAAATCGCGGTCGGCGTCCTCGGCGTTGAGTCGGGCCTCGACGGCATGCCCGTCCTCGGTGGGGCGGTCACCCTCGAGCCGGCCACCGGCGGCGACGTGCAGCTGCAACCGGACCAGGTCGGTGGCCGTCGTCGCCTCGGTGATCGGGTGTTCCACCTGCAACCGGGTGTTGACCTCGAGGAAGGCGAAGAACTTCTCCCCCGGGTGATAGAGGAACTCGACGGTGCCGGCTCCGGCATACCCGACGGCGATGGCGAGTCGCTCGGCGGCGGCCTTCACCTCGGCGACCTGCTCGGGCGCGAGCACGGGCGAGGCCGACTCCTCGATGACCTTCTGATTGCGGCGTTGCACCGAGCAGTCACGCACGCCGATCGCCCACGCCGTGCCCTGGCCGTCGGCGATGACCTGCACCTCGATGTGGCGGGCACCGGTGACCAGCCGCTCGAGGAAGACGACACCGGAGCCGAACGCCCGGGCCGCCTCGTCGCGGGTGCGTTCGTAGGCGTCGGTGAGGTCGGCCTCGGAGTCGACCCGCCGGATGCCGCGACCGCCGCCACCGGCAGTTGCCTTGAGCATCAACGGATATCCGATGCGCTCAGCCGCCGCCTTGGCATCCGCCAAGGTGTCGACGCCGCCGCGGCTCCACGGCGCGACGGGCACGCCGACCTCCTCGGCAATCAGCTTCGAGCCAATCTTGTCGCCGAGCTTGCGCATCGCCTCCGGGCTCGGCCCGACGAAGGTGACGCCGATGCGTTCGCACAGTTCGGCGAAGCCGGGATCCTCGGCGACGAAGCCCCATCCGACCCAGGCGGCGTCGGCCTCGGTGTCGGTCAGGGCGCGCTCGAGGACGGCGTAATCCAGGTAGGGCCGGTTCGCTGCCGGGCCGAGGTTGTAGGCATGGTCCGCCTCGCGCACGAACATCGCGCGCTTCTCACCTTCGGTATGCAACGCGATGGTTTCGATCCGGGGTTCGCCGGGGGGCAGGGCGGCGTTGTGGTCGCGCACGGCGTGGATGAGCCGCATCGCGCTCTCACCCCGGTTGACGATCGCGATCCGCGAGAAAGAAGCACCTGAAGAAGCCACGTCCCAGAGCCTGTCACCGTCCGCGCCGACTAGCGAGTATGCCGTTCGCTCGGCGTGGTCGGCGGCATCCGCTTCGCGAGGAACGAGTGACGCTTCGCGAGGATCTAGTGACGCTTCGCGAAGATCTAGTGACGCTTCGCGGAGAACGAGTGACGCTTCGCGAGGATCAAGTGACGCTTCGCGAGGAACTGGTGACGCTTCGCGAGGAACTGGTGACGCTTCGCGGGGATTTACTGACGCTTCGCGGGGGTGGTGAAGCGCTGCTGGGACAGCATCGCCTCATCCAGCCGGGCGGCGCAGTCAACGAGAGCCCGCCGCACCCCCGCGGTCATCTCCTGGTCGGCGGCCAGCGCGGTGTGCACCGCTTGCACGGCGGCGGATTCGGTGAGCGTGAGCGGGAAGGCCGCCATCGCGATGCGCTTCACCGCGAACTCGCCGTAGCGACCGGCCAGGGCGGGGATCACCGTGAAATAGCGCTCGACGTCCCGGCGCACTAGGTCGGGATCGGAGGCCACGAAGAGCTGACCGGCGATCGCCAGCGCTTCGTAATTGGACAGCTCGGTGTGGTGCTCCAGCTGGTCCCAGGCCCAGTCCTTGGCTTCGCGAGTTGGCCGGGCGGTCAGGCAGCCCAAGGTCGACTGGCGGCCGCTCATCGTGCCGTCCTCGTCAGCAAGCTCGGTGATGCGTGCTTCGTCGGCGGCACCGAGGGCGGCCAGGCGCAGCATCGCCGCCCAGCGGAAGTCGATATCGCCCTCCAGCGCCGGAGGCAGGTCGCGGCCGGACGCCCACCGGCCGAGCAGCTCCTCCTCGGCGGAGGTCTGCGCCAGCAGCCGGGCGGCGACCACCTGCTGCGGACCGGTGCTCGACTCCAGCGAGCGGCGCGCCGCGTCGGCCAACTGGGCGGTCGCGGACTCGCGCTCGGCATACGGCAGGAACACCTCGAGGCCCAGGGGCACGCGAGCGGCGAGGATCTGCCGCAGTGACTCGTCGGTCTCGACCGGCCAGGCCGCGGTGAAGACGTCGAGCACGACGCGCGGGTCGACGGTCGAGGTCGCCATCCCGTTGAGCAGGCCGGACCAGGCGATCTGCCGCGCTTGCGAGTCGGTGACCCGGCCGAGCTGGTCGGCCATCGCTTCGACCGTCGCGATGTCGAAGCTCGGGATTGCCCAGGTGAGGTCAGAAGCGTTGGGAATCAACAGTTTTGGCCGCAGTTTGCCGTCGAGGTCGGGCAGCGATTCGGCGGCCGAGTCGAGCGTGAACGGACCCTCGCGCCAGATCTGCGCACCGTCGGTGAAGCCCGCGACGTCAAGCACATGCGGTCGCTCCGCGGGGAACTGCGCTGGCGTCGCCCGCACGATCTGCACGCCGCTCATCTGCTCGCCGTCGCCCGAGCGGACCGCGATGGTGTCGGTGCCGGGCGTGCGCAGCCAGGCCGTGGCCCAGCGGTCGAGGTCCTTGCCGCTGGCCCTGCTCACCGCGGCGAGGAAGTCGGCGAGCGTGGCATTGCCGAAGGAGTGCTTGGTCAGGTGGTCGCGCACGCCGGCGATGAAAGCCTCGTCGCCGACATAGGCGGCGAGCTGCCGCAGCGCGGAAGCGCCCTTGGCGTAGCTGATGCCGTCGAAGTTGGTCAGCGCCGCATTGCCGTCCTCGGCCGGGGTGCCGGCGATCGGGTGGGTGGAGGGCGAGCGGTCCGCGCCATACCCCCAGTGCTTGCGGGCGACGCCGAAGTCGACCCACGCCTCGGCGAATTCGGTGGCTTCGGAGACGCAGCGGTGCGCCATATATTCGGCGAACGATTCGTTGAGCCACACGTCGTCCCACCACTTCAGCGTGACGAGGTCGCCGAACCACATGTGCGCCATCTCGTGCGAGATCGTGTTGGACCGCAGCAGCACGTCGGCGCGGGTCGCCGCGCCGCGGAAGACATATTGGTCGCGCAGCACGACGCACCCGGGGTTCTCCATCGCGCCGGCGTTGAACTCAGGCACGAAGAACTGGTGGTACTCCCCCCAGGGATAGCGGATGCCGAAGAGCCGGTGGTAGTAGTCGAAGGACTGCTTGGTGATCTGCAGCATGTGCGGGGCGTGCTTGACGAGCTCGTCCTGCAGCGACGCCCGCGCGTGCACGCCCAGAGGTATGCCGTCGTGCTCGTCGGTGACGCTCACATAAGGCCCGGCGCAGATCGTGAAGAAGTAGGTCGCCAGGGGACGCGTCGTCGCGAGGCGCCAGTGGCCCGGCTGCTCCTGGGTGGCCGCG
The DNA here is from genome assembly GCF_011440275.1 of Metallococcus carri. Classification (GTDB taxonomy): domain Bacteria; phylum Actinomycetota; class Actinomycetes; order Actinomycetales; family Dermatophilaceae; genus Metallococcus; species Metallococcus carri. Next base: position 176,714 of record NZ_JAAOIV010000003.1, read on the forward strand.
CCGTTGCCCGCGACGATCCAGTCCGGCGGCGCGGTGACCGTGACCTCGAAGGGCGCCTTGAGGTCGGGCTGGTCGAAGCAGGCGAAGACCGCCGGCGCCGCGTCGAGGAAGGCCTGCACGTAGGTGTAGACCAAGCCGTCGGCTGGGTCGACCGCCCGGTGCAGGCCCTCACCGTCGTGGCTATAGGCCATCGTCGCCTCGACGACGACGGTGTTGTCGGCCTGCAGGTTGTTCAGCGTGACCCGGCCATCGGTCACGGTGGTTGGGTCGATGGCGTTGCCGTTCAACGTGATTGACCGCACCTCGACGGCTTTGACCTCGAGGAAGGTCTGCGCCCCCGGCTCCCGGCATACGAACCGGATCTCACTGCGCGAGCCGAACCGCTCCTCGCCCTGGGTGAGGTCGAGGTCGACGGCATACGACGTGACGTCGATGAGGGCGGAGCGGTCGACAGCTTCGGTGCGGGTGAGGACGGCCATGACCGTCACTCTCCCATCCCTGGGTCGGTGGCTCGGTGGTCACCGGCCGCGACGCGCCATCTCCTCCAGCCGCTCGATCCGCGAGGCGGTGTCGGGGTGGGTCGACATCAGCCGCGAAATGTCCTGTGCCCTAAAGGGATTGGCAATCATCATGTGGCTGGCGTTGACCACTCTTGGGGTCGGCGCGAGCGGTGCGCGGGAGACTCCGACCTCGATCTTGTGCAGCGCGGAGGCAAGTGCGAGCGGGTCGCCGGTGAGTTTGGAGCCATCCTCGTCGGCGTCGTACTCGCGGGTGCGCGAGATCGCCAGCTGGATCAGCGCTGCGGCGATCGGAGCGAGGAAGGACATCGCGAGCAGCGCAATCGGGTTGGGGCGGTCGTCGTCCTGCGAGCCGCCGAACATCCCGGCGAACATCATCATCTGGGCGATCGAGGTGATGATGCCCGCGAGCGCCGCCGCGATCGAGGAGGTGAGGATGTCGCGGTTGTAGACATGCATCAGCTCGTGGCCGAGCACGCCGCGCAGCTCACGCTCGTCGAGCAGGTTCAAGATGCCCTCGGTGCAACAGACGGCGGCGTGGCTCGGGTTGCGGCCGGTGGCGAACGCGTTGGGCGCCTGGGTCGGTGAGATATACAACTGCGGCATCGGCTTGCCGGCGGCCGTCGACAGCTCGCGCACGATCCGGTACATCTGCGGCGCCTGCAGCTCGTTGACCGGATAGGCCTGCATGGCGCGGATGGCGATCTTGTCGCTATTCCAGTAACTCCAGAAGGTCGTCGCGACGCCGATCAGCGCGAACAGCCAGATGAACCGGCCGCCCGCCACGAGGCTGCCGATGCCGAGCAGCAGCACCCAGATGCCGCCGAAGAGCGCGGCGGTCTTGAGGCCGTTGAAATGGGAACGCACGTCCCCTCCAACGGCTAGGAGAAGCCCCGTTGTTCCGTATGCCGCCGCCGGTCACCGCACGCTTCCGGCCCGCCTGCTCAGGCTCCGGCCGGGGCGGGCAGATCTGGCACCTATGTGCACGTCTGGCACGGTGTGCGGTGCCAGATCTGAGGTGCGGTGCCAGATCTGAGGTGGTGTGCCAGATGTGCGGCGCACTCGCATGCCATGCACCCACTTGCATGCGGTAACGCCGCTTGCAGACCGTGGTCAGCGCATGCGAGTGGCCGGAGCGTCTGCAAGAGCGCCAGCCGCATGCGAGTGCGGCGACCGCAGGCGAGTGCGGCACTCAGCGCAGGAAGGCCAGCACCGTCCCCGGCAGGACGCTCGTCACCACCAACGCCAGCAGGCCAAGCGCCACGACCACCCGGTGCACCGGATGCGCCGGGTCGCGCTGCGCCGCACCGGCCGGTTGCCACAGCAGCCACAACCACCGCAGGTAGACCGCCACACCCAGCATCGCGTTGAGCGCGGCACCGATCGCCAGCCACCACGCGTGCTGATGCACCACCGGCACGATCGCGGCGACCTTGGCGACCAGCCCGACCACGCCCGGCGGCAGCCCCGCGAGCACCAGCAACGCCAGCGCCAGCGCCAGACCGGCCACCGGCCGGGTGCGCAGGATCCCGCGGTATGCCGACAGGTCGGTCGCCGCATCCCGGCCGTCGGCATGGGCCACGAGGGTCACCACCGCGAAGACGACGAGGGTGGCGACGGCATACACGACGAGATAGGCGACCGAGGCGGGCAGACCAGGGCGGTCGACCGTCGACAGCGGCAGCACCACCCAGCCGGCCTGCGCGATGGTGGACCAGGCGAGGAAGCGCAGGGTGCGTTGCTCGCGCAGGGCCATCAGGTTGCCAAGCGTCATCGACGCCAGGGCGAGCGCGCCGAGGACATAGAGGGTGGAACTGCTGATCGCGCTCGCGCTGCGCAGCACGACCACCAGCGCCGCGACGGCCGCGATCTTGGAGGTGGTGGCAAGCAGCGCACCGATCGGGGTCGAGGCCCCGTCGAAGGCTTCGGGGGTCCAGGCGTGGAAGGGCGCGAGCGAGAGTTTGAAGGCCACGCCCGCGACGAGCAGCAGCACCGCCAGCACGACACCGCGGCGTTTGTCGTCGTCCAGCATCGCTTGCGCGGCGGCGTCCCCGAGGAAGGTCGCCGAGCCGGTGGCGCTGAACCAGAGTGCCGCACCCACGGCGGTCACGCCGAAGGAGGTCAGCGCCGTCGTCAGCATCGACAGAGCACCGTCCACCGCGGTGCGCCGAGCCCGGAACGCGACCAGCGCCACGAGCGGGAGCGTCGCGAGTTCGAGCAGCACCAGCCAGGCGCCGAGATCACGCGCAGCACCGACGCCCACCGCACCAGCCGTCGCCGACAGCACCGCGCTCGCCTCCACCGCGGTGAGGCGGGAGGCCCGGCGCACCGGCACCGCGAGCAGCACTGCCACCAGCGAGCACGCGAAGGCTGCCAGCTGCAGCGCCGCGGTGACCCGGTCGGCGGCATACAGGCATGGTTGGCCGGAGCCGCACAAGGTGCGCACCGGGGCACGTGCGGCCGGCACGGTCGCCACCATCCCGCCGACGAGCGCGGCCGCCGCGAACCACCAGTGGAGCGCCGTGCGCCGCGGCAGCACGGCGTCGACGAGCAGCACGAGGATCGCCGCGAGCGCGGGCACGAGCACCGGCAGCAGCGTCAGCCAGTTGACCGAGACCTTCACCGGGCCACCCCCAGCAGGTCGCGCACGACGGGGGCGGCCAGCTGCATCAGCCCGTTCGGCCAGACGCCGAGCACGACGACCGCGAGCGCCAGCGTGCTCACCACCACCCATTCGGCGGCGTGCAGGTCCGGCCATTTCGCCACCGGCTCGCGGGCATCCCCGGTGTCCGAGCCGGCCCACACCAGCCGGGCGACCCGCAAGGCGTATGCCGCCCCGAGCACGGCTCCCAGCGCAGCGAGCGCTGCGAGGACGCGGAAGTAGCCGACGCTGCGGCCGTCGGCGGGCGACCACGCGGCGACCACGGTGAGGAACTCGGCCCAGAAGCCCGCCAGCGCCGGCACGCCGAGCGAGGCGGCCAGGCCGAGCACCAGCGCGAGTCCGAGGCGGGGGCTGAGGTCGCGAGCACCGGGCCGGGCGAGCTGCAGGTCGTCACCGTGCCAGCGGTGCTTCAGCCCGCCCACCACGGCGAAGAGCAGCGCCGAGATCACGCCGTGCGCGAGATTGCCGTAGAGCGCGGCCTGCAGTCCGAGCGCGCTGCCGGAGGCGAGGGCGAGCATCACCACGCCCATGTGGGCCACCGAGGAATACGCGATGACCCGCTTGAGCGAGCGCTCCACCAGGCAGATCAGCCCGGCCCAGAGGATGCCGATGACCGCGAGGGTGCCGACGATCGGCGCCAGCCGGGCGAAGCCCTCGTGCAGCGGCCCGACCACCAGCCGCACGACGCCATAAGTGCCCATCTTGAGCAGCACCGCCGCAAGCACCATCGATCCGCTCGTCGGCGCGGTCGTGTGCGCGGCGGGCAGCCAGGAGTGCAGCGGCCACAGCGGCACCTTCACCGCGAGCCCGAGCAGCAGCACCGCGGCGAGCAGGGTCTGCTGCCCCGCAGGTATGCCGGAGCCCGACAGCCGGGCGAGATCGGCGGTGCCCCCGGCATACACCAGGCCGACGATGCCGGTGAGCATGATCGTGGAGCCCGCCACGGTGTAGAGGACGAAGGTCGTGGCGGCGGCCTTGGCCCGGCCCGGCTCACTGCGGTCGCCGAAGACGGCGATGAGCACCCACATCGGGATGAGCACGATCTCGAAGGCGACGAAGAAGAGCACCGCGTCGCGCGCGAGGAAGGTCAGCGCCGCGCCGCCCTGGACGGCGGCCAGGCAGGCCTGGTGCAGCGCGGGCGAGCCGCCCTTGGTGGGTTCGGTGCGCACTTGCAGCACCGCGAGCACGGTGACCGCGGCGGCGAGCACGAGCAACGGCCCGCTGATGCCGTCCACGCCCAGCTGCCAGCGCAATCCGAGGCCCGGCACCCAGGGCAGGTCGACGGAGGGGCGGCGCCATACCACCAGCACCGCGGCGACCAGCGAGATCGCCGCGCTCGCCAGCGAGATCACGAAGACCGCGGTCTCGGGCACGCGGCGCGGCAGCCGGCTCAGGGCCAGCAGCACAGCAGCGGTCAGCAGCGGGAGGACCCCGGCGACCCAGAGTGCAGCTACCACAAGGTCACCCCGAGCAGCCCGATCACCAGCACTCCGAGGGCGACCGCGACCAGCCCGGTGGTCGGCGTGCGCCGGTGCTTGGTCTCCGACCACCGCCCGAACCGTTCGGCCGCACCGGGCAGCGCAGCGACACCGCGCTCCCCTGCGCCGTCAAGCCGGGCCACGACCCGCGCCAGCGCGAGGACCGGGGTGGCGACGAGCGCGACATACACCCGGTCGAGGTCCAGGCCGCGGGAGGCGACCGAGCGGACATACCTCGGCAGGCGAGCTGCGGCGTCGCCATACACCGTGCGCAGCGCCATCGCCCGGACCAGAATGGCGGCCGCGGCCATCGCCATCAGCGCGGACGCGACGATCCACCAGTTCGGGTGCAGATAGTCGACCGTGAGCCAGGGGCTGAGGATCAGCACGCCGCCGAAGACCGCGACCAGCGCGAGCACCCACAGCAGGCCGCGGGTCGGGATCGGCGGACGCGGGCTGTCGTCGACGGGTTCGGGATCGGGCGCCGGGGCCGGCTCGAGGGCGTGACCGTGCGCGTCGACCGGCTCGGCCTCGCGCAGCATCTCGGCCAGGCCGACCTCGCGCACCGAGCGCGAGTCGTCGATGACGTCGAGCTCCTGGTAGCGCTCGGACACCGTGCGGTGGGTGAGCACCAGCCAGGCCCGCATCGCATAGGCCGCGGTCAGCGGGACGACGATGATCAGCGCGAGCGCGGCCACCACCGAGGCGGCGTCACGATCGGCGGCCGACCGCAGCGCCTCATCGACGATGAGGTCCTTGGAGACGAAACCCATCGTCGGCGGCACACCGGCGAGGGCGAGCAAACCGGCCGCGACCAGCCGGCGGGTGCGCGGGTGGTCGGTGACGGCGCCCGACAACCGCTCGACCACGGTCGAGCCGGTGAGGACGGCCAGCCAGCCGACGACGAGGAAGAGCAGCGCCTTGAAGGCTGCGTGCGACAGCAGGTGCAGCACCGCGAGGTCCGGCGTGACGCCCGGGCGCAGCGCCGCGATCGCGAGCAGCATCAGCCCGACCTGCGAGACCGTCGACCAGGCGAGCAGCCGCTTGAGGTCATGCTGGCAGAAGGCGAGCGCGGCCGCGAATACGGTCGACAGGCCGGCGCTGATCGCGAGCACCAGCCGGGCGGTGCCATTGCCGGCCAGCAGCGGGGCGAACCGCGCGAGCACGATCGTGCCGGCGGCCACCATCGTCGCGGCGTGGATCAGAGCAGACGCGGGCGTGGGGCCCTCCATCGCGTCCGGCAGCCAGTCCTGGAAGGGCACCTGGGCGGACTTGCCGGCCACGCCGCAGATGATGCAGATCAGCGCGGCGGTCAGCGTGAGCGAACCGCTGAGCGCGCTCCAGTGCTGCACGATCGCGCGGATCGAGGTGGTCTGCGCGACGACTGCGAGCGCGGCGATGCCGACGACGAAGGGTGCGTCCGCGAACCGGGTCACCAGGAAGGCCTTGTATGCCGCCCGCCTCGCCTTCTCGCGCTCGGAGTCGTGACCGATGAGCAGGTAGGAGCACCAGCCCATGAGTTCCCAGCCGACCAGGGTGAGCAGCACGTCGTCGGAGACCACGACGAGTTGCATGGCGGCGGTGAACAGCGCGACGGTCGCGGCGAACTGGCGGTAGCGCGGGTCGTGGAAGAGATACCAGCGGGCGAAGGCCTGCACGGTGAGGCTGACGATCGCGACCGCGCCGGTCACCAGCACCGCGATGTGGTCGATGTGCAGGCGCAGCGGGATCGCGATGCCGGGGCCCACCGGCAGCGCGCCGATCGTCGGCAGGTCGGCCGGCAGCGGGCCGCGGGCCGCCTGGGCGGCGAGCAGCCCGGCCGCGCCCAGCCCGAGCAGCGCGCCGAGGATCGCGATCGCGAAGTTGACCGCATTGCTCCGCCGGGCGAGCAGCACCATGAGCACCGCCGTGGCGGCGGGCACGAGCACGACCAACTGGCCGGGCTGCACCGGCCACGCCTGCAGGTTCACGCTCCGTCCCTCTGGCTCATCACCGGGATATTGGGATCGGTGGCATCGACCACCCGGGTCTCACCGGTGGCCAGCGACATGTCGACATCGCCGCGGGCGCGGAAGACCGCGATCACCACGCCGAGCGCCACCGCGATCTCGGCCGCGGCGATGGTGATGAGGAAGAGCGTCAAGGTTAGCCCGGCTCGGCGCGGGTCGGGGTGCACCGCCCCGGAGGTGACGAGCAGCAGCCCGGCCGCGGCGATCATCAGCTCGACCCCGATGAGCACCAGGACGGCGTTGCGGCGGGCGAGGACGCCATACAGCCCGAGACCGAAGAGCACGGCGACGAGCACCGCGGGCAGCCACGCGTGGATCACCGGTCGTCCTCCGGCGCTTCGGAGCGCAACCGGGTGAGCGCGAGCGCCGTGACGACGGCGATGAGCAGCAGCAGCGACAGCAGCTCGAAGGGCCACACCCAGGTGCCGAAGAGTTCGGTGGCCAGGGCGTGGGTGCCGGCCACGTCGATCCGCCGGGCCGGTCCGCTGAAGAGGGAGACGAGCACCGCACCGACCAGCACAGCGGTCGAAGCGGCAACGACCACCGCCGCGGCGCGCTGGGTGAGGGAGGTGTCGTGCTCGGTGCTGCGGCCGATGGGAGCGCGGGTCACCATCATCGCGAAGAGCACCAGCACGACCACGGCCCCGACATACACCAGCACCTGGACGAGCGCGACCAGCTCAGCACCGAGCACCAGATAGCAGCCGGCCAGGCTGCCGAGGCAGACCACCAGCCACAGCGCCGCGTGGGTGAGGTGCTTGGTGGTGACCGCGAGCAGCCCGCTGGCGGCGGACAGCAGGCCGACGATCGCGAAACACAGGTCGTATGCCGTCATCGGGTCGCCTCGGGCGGCTGCGTCGCGTCCTCCTCGGTGGCCGGCTCGTCGACCACGACCTCCTCGAGCGCGCCGGGTTCGAAGGCCGCGGGCGGCGGCACCGTCGCCATCCACTCCCCGAGCCGCTCCTTCTCATGCAACAGGTCACGGATGTCGGTCTCGGCGTATTCGAACTCCGGGCTCCAAAAGAGCGCGTCGAACGGGCAGACCTCGATGCAGATGCCGCAGTACATGCACAGGGAGAAGTCGATCGCGAACCGGTCCAGCACGTTCTGCTGCCGGGGCCGGCCGCCTTCGCTCGCCGGCGGGATCGTCTCCTTGTGCGAGTCGATATAGATGCACCAGTCCGGGCATTCGCGGGCGCACAGCATGCAGCTGGTGCAGTTGTCGGCGAGCAGCGCGATGACCCCGCGGGAGCGCGGCGGCAGGTCGGGGGCGACATCCGGATATTGCCGGGTGTGGGTCGGGCGGAAGGCGGTGCGGGCGGTCGTCGCCATACCGGAGAGGAGGCCCGGCACCAGGCCGCGCGATTCCTTCTCCTGCCTGGCCATGAGCAGCCCTTCCTGATCCGGTCTTCGAGCGGTGCAACGGGTGGTAACGGTACCTGCCGCACGTGGGCGTGCCCGGTGCGACCGCGGCGATGCGCGCGAACATCTCGCGGCGCGGACCGCGTCCGTGCGACCTCAGCGCGACATCAGCACGACGCCGGCCGCGGTGATGGCGATCTGAAGTAGGGCGAGCGGCACCAGCCACAGCCAGGCAATCCGCTGCAGCTGGTCCTCGCGCAGTCGGGGCCAGGACATCCGCATCCACAAGATCACCAGCGCGATACCGAAGCCCTTGAGCAGCGTCCAGAGCACGCCGATCTGGTGATCGAAGGGGCCGGTCCAGCCGCCCAGCCACAGCACCGCCAGCAGCAGCGACATGACGACGATCCCGGCATATTCGGCGAGCAGGAAGAACGCGAACCGCAGACCGGTGTATTCGGTGTAGGGCCCGAAGACCAGCTCGGAGTCGGCGACCGGCATGTCGAAGGGCGGGCGCTGCAGCTCGGCGGTCGCGGCGACGAGGAAGACCAGGGCGCCGGGCAACTGCCAGATCAGCCACCAGGGGGTCCAGGCGTGCCCGATGGCGACCAGCGACAGGGAGCCGGCGGCCATCGCGAAGGATGCGCAACTGAGGATCAGCGGCAATTCGTAGGAGATGAGCTGGGCCGCGGCGCGCAGACCACCGAGCAGCGAGTATTTGTTGCCCGAGCTCCAGCCGGCCATCAGCGTGCCGAGGGTACCGATGCCGCCCACCGCCAGCACCCACACCAGCGAGCCGGGCACATTGGCGCCCCAGGTCACCGGGCCGAGCGGGACGACCGCGAGCGCCATCAGGTATGACGCGAGCGCGAGCGCCGGCGCGAACCGGAAGACCGGCTTGTCGGCCGCGCTTGGGACGACATCCTCCTTCTGCACGAACTTCACGCCGTCGGCGACGAGTTGCGCCCAGCCGTGGAAACCACCGGCATACATCGGGCCGAGACGGCCCTGCATGTGGGCCATCAACTTGTGCTCGGTCTGCCCGATGAGCAGCGGCAGCACGAGGAACCCGACCAGCACGATCAGGCAGCGCAGCACGACTTCGGTGACGGTCATCTCAGCGCGGGCCCCAGGACTCGTCCGGTATGCCGGGCGGCTGCATCCGGCGGCGCGGGGCGCGGGCGGGCTTCTTGTCGCCCTTCTGATCGCCGTGGCTGGCGTCGGCCGGGTCCTTCGCGCCGGGCCAGGGCTTGGAGACGCGGGCGGTGAGCACGAAGGATTTGCGCAGCGGCGTGCCCTCGAAGCCGTCCGGCAGCAGCAGCGGTCGCAGCCCGAGGCCGGAGGTGTCGACGAAGTCGGTGAAGCCGATGCCGAACATCTCGAAGGTCTCGCGCTCGTGCCACGCGGCGCCCGGCCAGACCTCGGTCAGGCTCGGCAGCAGCTCGCCATCGGGGACGCGGGTGGTGAGGAAGGTGTCGCGCAGGCCCTCGGGCTCGACGGCATACAGGTGCAGCACCACCTCGAAGCCGCCCGCCTCGGTGTCGGTCTCGTCCACCGCGGTGAGGAAGTCGAAGAAGGTGAACCCTTCCTCACGCAGCTCGCGGGCCGCCTCCAGCCACTGCCCGGGTTCGACGGTGCGCGCAGGGCTCTCGCTCACGCTTCCCCCGAAACGTCAGTAGATCCCCGCGAAACGTCACCAGTTCCCCGCGAAACGTCACCAGTTCCCCGCGAAGCGTCACTAGTTCCCCGCGAAACGTCACTCTCGCTCGGCGCTCCGGCGAGGCGCTCCCGGTCCTGCGCGGACACGAACGGCCGGCTGAGCACGGCCGCGGCGGCGCGGCGGTCGGCATACGACTTCTTGCGCAGGGACCGCGAGGCCGGCTGCTCGGAGGCAATCCGCTGCTGCAGCAACAGGATTCCCTGCAAGAGCGCCTCGGGGCGGGGCGGGCAGCCGGGCACATAGACGTCTACCGGGATGAGCTGGTCGACGCCCTTGGTGACGCAGTAGCTGTCCCAGTAGGGGCCGCCGGAGTTGGAGCAGGCGCCGAAGCTGATCACATATTTCGGCTCGGGCATCTGGTCGTAGAGGCGACGCACCGCCGGCGCCATCTTGTCGGTCACCGTGCCGCTCACGACCATCAGGTCGGCCTGGCGCGGACCGGGGGCGAACGGGATGACACCGAGCCGGATGAAGTCGTGGCGCGCCATCGAGGCGGCGATGAATTCGATGGCGCAGCAAGCCAATCCGAAGTTGAAGACCCACAGCGAGTAGCGCCGGCCCCAGTTGAGGATCAGGCGCATCGGCTTGGGCGTGGCCTCCTGCAGCGGGCCGACGCGTGGCATCGGCAGGTCAGTCATCGTCATCCCAACTCAGGGCGCGGCGGCGGGCGAAGTGCAGCAGCCCCACCAGGATCACGCTGATGAAGATGCCCATCTCGACCAGGCTGGCGACGCCGACCCGCTGATCGCGCAGCACGAGCGCCCACGGGAACAGATAGGCCGCGTCGACGGCGAAGACGACATACAAGAAGGCATAGGCGAGATAGCGCACGTGCGTCTGGGCCCAGCCGCCGCCGACCGGGTCGACGCCGGACTCGTAGGTCGACTGTTTGGTCAGGCCCGGCGCGCGAGGCGCGAGCAACCGGCGGGCGACCATCGCCGCGGCGAAGAGCAGCAGCGCCGCGACGGTGACCCCGCCGAGCACGAGATAGCCGCCGAGTCCGGTATGCACGGCCCGCAGCCTACCGAGCGCACCCGTGGCGGGCGCCGGGCAGCGCACATTACGAGCACTTTGCGGCGCCGAAACACACCGGACATGCGGGCCCGGTTGACTACGGTCATGCATCTCATGCCCTCGGACACCGAGAAGTTGCTGCTCGCCGTGGCCGGGATGGTGGCGCGTGACCGGCAGGCTCGCGGTGTCCGGCTCAATCACCCCGAAGCCGTGGCGCTGTTGTCGACCTGGGTGATCGAGCGGGCGCGGGAAGGCGCGACCGTGGCGGAGCTGATGGAGCGCGGCCGTGAGGTGCTGACCGCGGGTGACTGTATGCCGGGGGTCGCCGAGATGGTGACTGATGTGCAGGTCGAGGCGACCTTCCCCGACGGCCGCAAGCTGGTGACGCTGCACCATCCGATCCAGGGGGATCCGGCCGACCGGCCGGGCGCCGTGCGTCCCGCCGACGGCGAGCTCGAGCTCAACCCGCGCCCCGAGGGTGAACGCATCGAGCTGGTGGTGACCAACACCGGCGACCGGCCGATCCAGGTCGGCTCGCATCTGCACCTGCCCGACGCGAATGACGCGTTGGACTTCGATCGTCAAGCGGCACAAGGGTTTCGGCTGGATGTGCCGGCGGGCACGTCGGTGCGTTTCGAGCCCGGGGTGTCCCGTCGAGTCTCGGCGGTGACGCTGCAGGGCACCCGCGAGGTGCCGGGCCTGCGGATCGGGCGGGCCTGACATGGCCTGGCTGTCCCGCCAGAGGTATGCCGGGCTCTACGGCCCGACCGTCGGCGATCAGGTGCGCCTCGGCGACACCGACCTGTGGATCGAGGTCGAGCGCGATCTGGTGGCTCAGCTGCCGGGTGGTGGCGTGTCCTATGGCGACGAGGCGATCTTCGGTGGCGGCAAGACAGTGCGCGAGTCGATGGCGCAGGGCACCCGCACCCGCGGCGACGGCGCGCTGGACACCGTCATCACCGGGGTGGTGGTCCTGGACCACTGGGGTGTTGTGCGGGCCGATGTCGGCATCCGCGATGGGCGCATCGCCGGCATCGGGCGTGCGGGCAATCCCGCTGTGGCGCAAGGAATTTCACCGGATCTGGAGATCGGCCCTGGCACGGACGTGATCGCGGGTGAGGGCCGCATCCTCACCGCCGGTGGCATCGACCTGCACGTGCATTTCCTCTCCACCTCGCAGGTGCACGAGGCCCTCGCCAGCGGGCTGACCACTCTGGGCGGTGGGGGCACCGGCCCGTCCGAGGGATCGAAGGCCACGACCGTCACTCCTGGCCCCTGGCATCTGCACTCAGTCTTGCGCGGCCTGGACCACCTGCCGGTCAACCTGCTGCTGATGGGCAAGGGCAACACGGTGAGCACAGCGGGACTGCGCGAGCAGGCCGAGGCCGGCGCGGCGGCATACAAGGTGCACGAGGACTGGGGCGCGACGCCGGCGGCGATCGACGCCGCACTGCGGGCGGCGGATGACTTCGGCCTGCAGGTGGCTTTGCACTCGGACTCGCTCAACGAGTGCGGCTATGTCGACTCGACCCTCGCCGCGATCGGCGGGCGGACGATCCACGCCTTCCACACCGAGGGCGCCGGAGGCGGCCACGCCCCGGACATCCTGAGCATCGCCGGACAGCCGAATGTCCTTCCGGGATCGACGAATCCGACGCTGCCGCACACGATCAACACGGTCGCCGAGCACCTGGACATGTTGATGGTCTGCCATCACCTGAACCCGTCGGTGCCGGAGGATCTGGCCTTCGCCGAGTCCCGGATCCGCGCGACGACGATCGCTGCGGAGGACATCCTGCACGACCTCGGCGCGCTGTCGATGACCTCCTCGGACGCCCAGGCGATGGGCCGCATCGGTGAGGTCATCACCCGCACCTGGCAGGTCGCGCACGTGATGAAGGCCCGGCGCGGGCCGCTCGGCGCGCAGGCGGACAACGAGCGCGCCCGGCGCTATGTCGCGAAGTACACGATCAATCCCGCGGTGGCCCATGGTATCGACCACCTCGTCGGCTCGATCGACGTCGGCAAGCTGGCCGACCTGGTGCTCTGGGATCCGGCGTTCTTCGGAGTGCGTCCCTCGATCGTGGTCAAGGGCGGCGCGATCGTCTGGGCCGCCCTCGGCGATCCCAATGCCTCGATCCCGACGCCGCAGCCGGTGCTGATGCGGCCCGCTCTGGTGACCGAGGCCGCAGCCGACAACTCGATCACTTTCGTCGGCCCGCTGGCGGCGGGGATCGGTGACCAGCTCGGCCTGCGGCATCCGGTCGAGGTCGTTCGCGACACCCGGTCGGTGACCAAGGCGGACATGGTCAATAACGACCTGTGTCCCGCGATCGAGATCGACCCCGAGTCCTTCGCGATCGCCATCCACGGCGAGCCGGTCGAGCCCGCACCTGTGGCGGAACTCCCTCTTGCACAACGGTATTCGCTCTTCTGATGTCCGGCATCGCTGCGCTGCTGCTGGCCGATGCGCGTCTGCCGGCGGGTGGCCACACCCAGTCCGCGGGGCTGGAGCCCGCGCTCCTGGGCGGGCTCGAGCCAACGGACATCCCGGGGTTCCTGCGCACCCGGTTGGCCACCAGCGCCCGGGTCGATGCGGCGACCGCCGTCGTCACCCGGGCGGGCGCACCGGTCGAGCAGGTGCTCGACGCCTGGGCCGCGCGCACGCCGTCCGAAGTCGTCCGCGCCGCCGCCGTGGAGGCTGGTCGCGGCTACCTGCGCCTCGCGCGCACCCTTGGTATGCCGACCTCCCTCCTCCCGCGGGACACGCCCCGCCCGATCGCGCTCGGCTCGTTGGCGCGCGACCTGGGGCTCGCCGCCGCCGAGGTCGCCCGAGTCGCGATCTACGACGACCTGCAGACGGCCTGCGCGGCGGCGCTCAAGCTTGCCCCGATGGACCCGGCCACGCCGGTCGGCTGGTTGCTCGCCTGCGCCGACCCGATCGACGAGGCCGTCGCCGATGTCGCCAAACTCACTGAGCCGCAACAGATTCCGGCCACCACCGCTCCGCTCATGGAGCTATGGCAGCACGCCCACTCGACCGCAACCAGGAGGTTGTTCCGTGCCTGAAACCCGCGCCCTGCGCCTTGGCATCGCCGGACCGGTCGGCACCGGCAAGTCCTCGCTCATCGCCCTGTTGTGCCGCGAGCTCGGCGGCACGATCGAGCTCGGCGTCGTCACCAATGACATCTACACCGACGAGGACGCCCGGATGCTGCGCGCCGCGGGCGTGCTCGACCCCGACCGGATCCGCGCTGTCGAGACTGGCGCCTGCCCGCACACCGCCATCCGGGACGACATCACCGCCAACGCGATCGCCATCGAAGATCTCGAATCCGACTATCCCGCAACGGAACTCGTGCTGATCGAGTCTGGCGGTGACAACCTCACCGCGACCTTCAGCCCAGCCCTGGTCGACGCCCAGATCTTCGTGCTCGATGTCGCTGGCGGGGGCGATGTGGTGCGCAAGGGCGGCCCCGGCATCGCGCGCGCCGACCTGCTGGTGGTCAACAAGACCGACCTCGCGCCCCACGTGGGCGTCGACGCCGACCGGATGCGCCGCGAGGGCGAGCAGGCGCGCGAGGGACGACCGGTGATCGCGTTGTCCCGCAACGACGCTGACTCGATCGCGGCGCTGACCTCCTGGGTCCGACACCTGCTCGCGCGGCACCGCCACGGCGAGCATGTCGCCACCGACCCGGGCCCGATGGCGCCACACTTCCATGCTGACGGCACGGTGCACGCGCATTGAGTCTGACTCGGGTCCACCTGCGCCAGGACGGCCAGACACTCGTCGCCGGCCTGCTCGCGCCACGGGTGCTGCAGCGCGGCCCCACCTGCTTGGAGGTCGCGCTCGTTGCCACCAACGCGACGTTGCTCGGCGGGGATCACGTCCGGATCGAGCTCGCCGTTGACGCTGGGATGCACCTTGTCATCCGCGATGTCGCTGGCACCGTGGCCTATCACTCCCGCGGACGGGAAGCGTGGTGGGACAACGAGATCGATGTGGCCGAAGGTGCCTCACTCGTATGGCGCGCCGAACCCCTGGTGCTCTCCCAGGGCGCATCGGTGCGTCGCACCACCCACGCCACGGTGGCCGAGGGCGGTCGCCTGCTGATGCGCGACACGCTCGTCCTGGGACGCTCCGGCGAGACCGGCGGCGACATCGTCTGCGACACCGAGCTGACCTATGCCGGGCGCCCTGCCCTGGTCGAGCGACTCGACCTGGCCGACGCCACGCTGCCCGGCATGCTCGGCGCCCACCGGGTGATCGACACCGTGACCCTGCTCGGTGCCCGACCCGCGGCGACCACCCGCGCGTTCCGGCTGGCGCAGCCGGGAGCGGTAGCCCGCGCGGTCGGCATACGGGCTCATGACACCGCGCTGGACGCAACCTTCGAGGAGTGGGCGACTCAGATCGGGGCTCAGTCGTGGCGGGGATAGGGGGTGCGGTCTTCGTCGGGAGCGCCCGCCACGAGGTCACCGAGCCAGGTGAGGCGCTGGTCGACGTGCCGGTCGAACCGGTCGGCGCGGCGCACGGCCCGACGCTGTTTGCGGGAGCCCTCGGCCTACCGCCGGAACCACGGCGACCCGGGTCGCGCGAGCCGGCACGCCCCCACGATCGCCACGATCGGCAGAAAGACCGCGAGCAGCACCAGCCGGTATTTGCCCTTCATCGCACAGACGATGCAGAACACGATCGTCAGCAGCACGACGGTGAGCACGACATAGCGCACGGCCGCGTCGCGGTCGGTGAGGGCTTCGACCGAGGCTGGCGTGTAGCCGAGCAGCAACAGGGCAAAACACATGCAGGTCAAGGCGACCGCCTGCACCGAGGCGCGCCCCTCGTGCGCCCAATACACGTCGTCCAGATGCAGGATCAGCGCGAACTCGTCGAGCACGAGCGAGCCGCCGGAACCCACGAGCACGCCGGCGATGATCAGGGGCACGAGGTGGGATGAGGCGAGCGCGGTGATCGCGCCGGCCAGCAGCAAGACGATGCCGGGCACGGCGTGGTGCACGCGCGTGCCGTCGGGCAGCGCCTGGTTGCGGAAGGGTCCACGACCGCTGCGGATCAGCCGGGTGACGGCCCGCGTGCCGAGGAAGGTGAGCACGAACGACGCGAAGCACACGGCCAGCGGCAGTTTGCCTGCGTCGACGACATAGAGCGACCACCATCTGGACACCTGGCCAGCCTATGGAATCGGGCTGACTACCCGCTGTGTTGCACCGGCCGCGGCGTACCGTGGAGATCAGGCCCCGACCCAGCGAACGGAGCAGTGCAGGCACCGTGACCAGCAAGACCACCCAGACGCTCGACCGCGTCGTCATCCGCTTCGCCGGCGACTCCGGCGATGGCATGCAACTCACCGGCGACCGGTTCACCTCCGACTCCGCGGTGCTCGGCAACGACCTGTCGACGCTGCCCAATTTTCCCGCCGAGATCCGCGCGCCGCAGGGCACCCTGCCGGGCGTCTCGAGCTTCCAGCTGCACTTCGCCGACCACGACGTGCTCACCCCGGGTGACGCGCCGGACGTGCTCGTCGCGATGAATCCCGCTGCGCTCAAAGCGAATCTCGGCGATCTGCCGCGCGGCGCGACGATCATCGCCAACAGCGACGAGTTCACCAAGCGCAATCTCGCCAAGGTCGGGTATGCCGACAACCCGCTCGAGGACGACTCGCTCGAGTCCTGGCAGGTGCATGCCGTGCCGCTGACGTCGATCACGGTCGAGGCCCTGGCCGAGCACGACGCGCTCACCCGCAAGGACAAGGAGCGCGCGAAGAATATGTTTGCGCTCGGCCTGCTGTCCTGGCTCTACACCCGCCCGCTCGACGGCACGGTCTCCTTCCTCGAACGCAAGTTCGCGACCAAGCCGGAGATCCTCGCGGCCAACCTGGCCGCGCTCAAGGCGGGGCACGCCTATGGCGAGACGACTGAGACCTTCGCGGTGCAGTATGCCGTCGCCCCGGCCCGTATGCCGGGGGGCACCTACCGCAATATCACCGGCAATCTCGCCTTGGCCTATGGCTTGGTGGCGGCTGCGCATCAGACCGGCCTGCGGCTGGTGCTCGGGTCCTATCCGATCACGCCCGCCTCCGATCTGCTGCACACGCTGTCGGGTCTGAAACGTTTCGGCGTGATGACCCTGCAGGCCGAGGACGAGATCGCCGCGGTCGGTGCGGCGCTCGGTGCGTCCTTCGGTGGCTCGCTCGGTGTGACGACCACCTCCGGCCCGGGCCTCGCGCTGAAGGCCGAGACGATCGGTCTCGGGGTCTCCCTGGAGTTGCCGCTCATCGTGGTCGACGTGCAGCGCGGCGGACCTTCGACGGGCCTGCCCACCAAGACCGAGCAGGCCGACCTGTTGCAGGCGATGTTCGGTCGCAATGGTGAATCGCCGGTCGCCGTCATCGCGCCGTCCACGCCGGCCGACTGCTTCGACATCGCGCTGGAGGCGGCGCGCATCGCGACGGCATACCGCACGCCGGTGATCGTGCTGTCCGATGGTTACCTGGCCAATGGCTCCGAGCCGTGGCGGATCCCCGCGGTCGAGACGCTGCCGACGATGCCGGTGGAGTTCACCACCGAGCCGAATGACGTTGACGCACAAGGCAAACCGGTCTTCCACGGTTACAAGCGCGACCCCGAGACGCTCGCGCGGCCGTGGGCGGTGCCGGGCACTCCCGGACTGGAACATCGCGTGGGCGGCATCGAGAAGGCCGACATCACCGGCAACATTAGTTACGACCCGACCAACCACGACCACATGGTCCGCACCCGCGCGGCGAAGATCGCCGGCATCGAGGTGCCCGACCTGGCGGTCGACGACCCGAGCGGCGACGCACGGCTGCTGGTGCTCGGCTGGGGGTCGACCTACGGTCCGATCCAGGCCGCGGCGCGGTTGCTGCGCAACGGGGGTGAGCGGGTGGCGACGGCGCACCTGCGGCACCTCAACCCGTTCCCGGCCAACCTCGGCGAGGTGCTGCGCGGCTATGACCGCGTCGTGCTGCCGGAGATGAACCTCGGCCAGCTCGCGCTGCTGCTGCGCGGCAGGTATCTCGTCGACATCCACTCGCACACGGCGGTCCGCGGGCTGCCGTTCACCGCCGCCGAACTCGCGACCGCGATCGGCGAGCAGTTGGAGGAGCTGAAGTGAGCGTTGATATTGGTATGCCGAGTGTGGGGACTTCCGGCGTGCCCCGCCTGCCCGACGGAGAAGCGTTGTCCCGCAAGGACTTCACCTCCGATCAGGAAGTGCGGTGGTGCCCGGGATGTGGTGACTATGCGATCCTCGCGGCGGTGCAGGGCTTCCTGCCCGAGCTGGGATTGAAGCGGGAGAACATCGTCTTCGTGTCGGGCATCGGCTGCTCGTCGCGCTTCCCCTACTACCTCGACACCTACGGCATGCACTCGATCCACGGGCGGGCGCCGGCGATCGCGACCGGGCTGGCGACCAGCCGCGAGGACCTGTCGGTCTGGGTGGTGACTGGTGACGGTGACGCGCTGTCGATCGGCGGCAACCACCTGATCCACGCACTGCGCCGCAATGTCAACATCACGATTCTGTTGTTCAACAACAAGATCTACGGCCTCACCAAGGGCCAGTACTCCCCCACCTCCGATGTCGGCGCGATCACCAAGTCGACGCCGGTGGGGTCGGTCGATGCGCCCTTCAATCCGGTGTCGCTCGCGCTCGGTGCGGAGGCGAGTTTCGTTGCGCGCACGATGGATTCGGACCGCAAGCATCTCACCGACGTGCTGCGTGCCGCCGCCGCGCACCGGGGCGCCTCGCTGGTGGAGATCTACCAGAACTGCCCGATCTTCAACGACGGCGCCTTCCAGTTGCTGAAGGATCGCGACGAGGCGCAGGCCCGGCTGCTGCACCTCGTTGACGGCGAACCCATCCGCGCCGGCGAGGGTGCCGACGCCCGCGTCGTGGTGCGTGACGTCGACGGGCTGCGCGTGGTGCCGGAGCAGGACGCGGACCCGGCGGCCGTCATACGGCACCGCGTCGACGACCCGGACCCCTCGACCGCGTTCGCGATCTCGCGACTGGACGACCCGTCGTTCGCGCACGTGCCGATGGGGATCTTCCGCTCCGTCGACCGCCCGACGTATGACGACGGCGTGCGTCGCCAGCTCGCCGCCGCCTCCGGTGAGGGTCACCACAGCGACACAGACCTGGCCACGCTGCTCGCCGGCAACGACACCTGGACGGTCTAACCGAGCGGGCACCCATCACCGCGCGAGCAGGCGGGAGGTAGGCGGCACCCAGCGCCACGGTGAAGTCTCGCCAGCGCGGTTTCGACGCGCTCCTCCGCTTCGCTCCCCCGCTTGCTCAACCAGCGACAACGGTGGCAGCGCTCGGATCGCAGACCGATGTATTGCACTTCGAAGCTTTGCACTAGCGTCGGCTCGTGAAGCAACGCAGTGAGCAGAGCCAGGGCACCGTGTACGGCTTCCTCGCCTATCTGCTGTGGGGCGCCTTCCCGCTCTACTTCGCCGCGCTCAAGCCGGCGACCGCCTTCGAGGTGCTGTGCCACCGCATCCTGTGGACGCTGGTCGTCTGCCTGATTGCCCTGGCGGCGACCAAGCAGCTGCGCTTCCTGCGCGACCTCGCACGCGACCCGCGCCGCCTTGGCACCATGGCGGTTGCGGGCGTGCTCATCGCGATCAATTGGGTCGTCTACATCTTCGCGGTCGTCACCGGCCACACCGTCGAGGCGGCCCTCGGTTACTTCCTCAACCCGCTGGTCACCGTCGCGCTCGGCGTGATCGTGCTGCGGGAGAAGCTGCGCCCCCTGCAGTGGGTCGCGGTGGGCGTCGGCGTCATCGCCTGCGTCTATCTCGCCATCGACTACGGCCGTCCGCCGCTCATCTCGATCACGCTGGCACTGACCTTCGCGGCATACGGCCTGATGAAAAAGCGCATCGGCGGCTCCGCGAACGCCCTGCAAAGCCTCGCCGCCGAGAGCGCCGTCCTCGCTCCGGTGGCCGTGGTGATCCTGGCGGTCATCACCGCGCGCGGCGAGACGACCTTCACCACCCAGGGCGTCGGGCACACGCTGCTGCTGCTCAGCACCGGCATCGCGACCGCTGTGCCATTGCTGCTCTTCGCCGCCGCGGCCTCGCGCGTGCCGCTGGTGACCATCGGGCTGCTGCAGTTCATCACGCCGGTGCTGCAGTTGCTCTGCGGCGTCCTCGTGCTCGGCGAGCACATGAACCTCGCCCGCTGGATCGGCTTCGCGATCGTCTGGGTGGCCCTCGCGATCCTCACCGTCGACTCGCTGCAGGCCACCACCCGCGCTCGCCGCCTGGCCCGCGCCGCCCAGGGCGCCGCCTGCTGAACTCAGGCGCCGAGCACCCGGTCGAGATAGGGATTGGCGAAGGTCCGCGCCGGGTCGAGCCGGTCGCGCAGCGCGACGAAGTCGTCGAACTTCGGGTATGCCGCGCGCAGCCGTGCGGCATCCAGATCGTGCATCTTGCCCCAGTGCGGGCGCGCCTCGTCCCCGCAGTGCGCGCGCAGGATCCACCAGAACGCCTCGAAATAGTCCTGGTGCGGGCGCTTGTGGAACTGGTGCACCGCGATATACCCCGAGGCGCGCCCGTAGGCGGTGGACAGCCACCGATCGTCCGCCGCGGTGAAGCGCACCTCCAGCGGGAAGGAGGTGATGGAGGAATGCCGCCGCAGCCAGCCGTCGAGCTCGCGCAGCACCGGCGCCACCGCCGCCCGCGGGACCGAGAACTCGCTCTCCCGGAAGCGCACGTCGCGGTCGGTCGGATAGACGATGTGCGACCAGTCGGTGTAGCTGCGGCCGGACAGCGCCATCGTGCTGACCCGGTTGAGCGGGGCGGACAGCCGGGGCACTCGCGTGGTGAGCTCGTTGACGACCCCGAACAGCCTGTTGGCGATCAGGTCGTCGTCCAGCCGCGCCTTCCAGCCCGGCAGGGGGTCGCGGCGCGCCAGGTCGGTATGCCGCTCGTTCAGCTTCGCGAGCACGCGACGGCTCGCCGGAAACCAGAAGAACTCGAAATGGTCGTGGGAGTCCACCAGGTCGTCCAGGCCGCCGAGCACCTCCGCCAGCTCCATCGGCTTTTCCACCGAGGTCAGCAAATAGCTTGGGACACACTGGAATTCGATTGCGGTGAGCACACCGAGCGCGCCCAACGTCAACGCCGCCCCCGGCAGCCAGTCAGCGTGCGAGGTGTCGGTGATGCGCAGCAGCGACCCGTCGGCCAGCACCAGCTCGACCCCGCGCACCATCCCGGCGAAGCCGGTCAGCCCGATGCCAGTGCCATGCGTGCCGGTGGAGGTCGCACCCGACAAGGTCTGCCGGTCGTAGTCGCCTTGGTTGGCCAGCGCGAGCCCGCGGGCATGCAGGTCGACGACCGCATCGGCCAGCCGGGTGCCCGCACCGAGCCACACCCGCCCCGCCTCCTCGTCGACCGACCGGATGCCGGCCAGCGCGTCCATCCGCAGCTGGATGTCGACCGGCTCCCCGATCCCGGTGAACGAATGCCCGGACCCAATCGGCTTGACCCGCAAGCCATCCCGCGTCGCCGTCGCGCAGATCTCCTGCACGTGCGCCACATCGCGCACCGCGATGATGCGATCCGGTTGTGCCACAACGGTGCCCGACCAGTTGCTCCACTCAGCCAAAGTTGTGCCCCTCACCCCGGTAGGTCTTCGCCGACCCCACGACCTCGCCTGCGCTGACGAGCGTCACCGTGTCGAATCGTTCGCACATCTCACCTGCTTTGGTATGCCGGAACCACACCAGGTCGCCGACCTCGAGTGAGCGCGCCGCCTCACCCCGCAGCGGCGTCTGCACCTCGCCGGCGCCTTCGGAGCCGAAGTAGCGCAACCCCGAGGGGAAAACCGGCGACGGTGACCTCGAAGCGCCGGCCGCGCCCGAGGCGGCATACCCGCCGGAGAAGGTGACCGCGACATCAGGCCGCGGCTTGCGCACGACCGGCGAGGCGAACCACGCGGCCGGCACGAGCCCGCTGTCGTCGAAGCCGTCGAAGCTCGCTGGCTTGAAAAGGCCTGAGCCTGCTGCGAGTTCGGTGACCACCGGGTCGAGGCGGGTCTGCGCGAGCGAGCCCGTGCCGCCCCCGTTGACGAACTCCAGCCGCGCGTGCTCCCCCACCGCGGCGGTATGCCGGGCCCGGTCTCGGCGCAGCTGCCGCAGTGAGGCTCGCTTCATCGCGCGGACCCCTGCCTGGTGGTCGTCCGGCACCCCGGCCACCTGGGCTTCGTAGAACATCAGGCCGATGACGCGCACCCCCGGCATACCGGAGGCGAGCCGGGCGAGGGCACTCGAGGCGGCTGGCGTGCCCAGCGACGAGCGGTGCGCGCCGACCCGCAGCCGACCGATCCGCAGCGAGCAGTCGATGTCGAGGCAGACGCGCAAGGGTGTCCCGGCCGCGAGCTCGTCGAGCAGCCGCAGGTGCTCGGGCAGATCGACCATGAAGGTCACCGCCGCGGCGAGCGAGGGCGAGCCGGCCACCTCGGCAATCGCCGCGCGGTCCACGCTCGGATAGGCGACGACTACGTCGTCAATTCCGTTGCGCGCCAACATGATTGCCTCGGCGACCGAATAGGCGAGCACGCCCTGCCAGCCGGGCCGCGCCAGCACCCGCCGGATCAGCTCCGGCACCCGCACCGACTTGCTCGCGACCCGCAGCGGCACGCCCCCGGCGGCGGATTCCAGCGCGTCGGCGTTGGCGTCGAAGGCGTCCAGGTCGACCACCGCGACCGGAGCCCCGGCGCCGCGCACCACATCCCACGGCGGCGAGATCACGTGCGCCGGCCCAGCCCCAGGGTGGCGGCGAACATCAAGGCATAGGCATCCAGCACCCGCAGCGCTGCCTGGTCGTCCCCGTCCGCGATCCAGGCGAGGGCCACCCCGTCGGTCATCGCCACGACCATCCGGGCCACTGTCTCGCGGTCGACGGGCAGCCCGTCGATCCGCAGCGCGTAGTGATCGACGAACTGCTCGACCGTCTCGTACGCCTGACGGAACATCATCCGTGCCAGATCCGGGCCCGGGTCCTCCTGGCGGACCAGATGGGTGACCAACTCATAGACCAGCCGCTGCCGGTCCCGGTTGCCGCCCGCCTCGGTCCAGTAGGACTCGAAGGCTGCGCGGATCACCGTCAGCGGATCGTCCCGCTCGATGTCGCCGAGCTCCAGCGAGGGCTGGGAGATGCTCTCGACCACCGCTTCGAACAGCGCTCGCTTGGATCCGAAGCAGTAATGCACCGTGCCCAGCGAAACCCCGGCCTCACGCGCGATCCGGCGGACGGTCGCCGCCTCGAGACCCTCGTCCAGGCCGACCCGGATCGCCGCCTGCACCAGCTCTCCACGTCGGACCTCTGCCGCCACCCGTGCCATGGCGGTCACAGTAGCCGAGCTGTTGAACGTGTGTTCAAGAACTCGTGAGTAGCACTAGCTCAGCCGGCGGGCCACCGACCCCGGCAGTTCGCGCAGGGCGCGCACCGCATCGGTGTCCGGCAATGGGTCGAGCAGCGCGGTCGCCTCCCGCGCGATCCGCTCGGTGTGCTCGCGCGCCTGCTCCAGCGCCGGGTGTGCGCGCATCAACGCCAGCGCCTCGGCGTGCTCGGCCGGGTCGGTGAGCGGCCGGGACACCAGGTCACGCAGCCGCGCGTCGGCGGGGTCGGTCGAGGCCTGCAGGTAGAGCACCGGCAACGTGACCACGCCCTCGCGCAGGTCGGTGCCGGGCTCCTTGCCGGAGGTGTCGGACGCGATGTCGAGGATGTCGTCGGCGAGCTGGAAGACCATGCCGACCTTCTCGCCATACTCCGCGAGCAATTCGACGGTCGCGGCATCGCAGCCGCCGAACATCGCGCCATAGCGCGCCGCGGTCGCGATCAGCGAGCCGGTCTTGTCCGCCAGCACGCCCAGGTAGTGCTGCAGCGGGTCCGCACCGGGCGGCGCCTGCCGGTCATCGCCGATCTGCCCGGAGCACAGCCGCACGAAGGTCCGGGCCTGGATCAGCACCGCTTCCGCACCGAGCCCGGCGACGACCTCCGAGGCCCGCCCGAAGAGCAGATCGCCCACCAGGATCGCGGTCGTGTTGCCGTATGCCGCGTTCGCGCTGGTCACCCCGCGTCGCACCTCGGCCTCGTCCATGACGTCGTCGTGGTAGAGCGAGGCGAGGTGGGTGAGCTCGACCCCGACGGCGGCGTCGACCACCTGCGGGTTCGCGCCGGCACCGACCTCGGCGGCCAGCAGAGTGAGCATCGGCCGGAAGCGCTTGCCGCCCGCGTCCAGCAGATGCCGAGAGGCACCGTCGATGAAGTCGTCGTCGTGGGCGACGACCTCGTCCAGCCGGCGCCCGACGGCCGCGAGGCCCTCGACCAACCGCTCGCTGAGCGCGTCGGTCGCCCCGGGCAGGGCGACGGTCGGCCCGCTCATCGCAGGAAGATCGACGCCGACTTCGCGGCGTCGAGCAGCGGCGACGGCAGCACGCCGAGCATCAGCGTGAGAGCGGCACCGACCGCGACGGCGGCATACGTGAGATAGGACGGGTTCACGACCGAGACGCCGTCGATCGGGTCGGAGAAGTACATCAGCACGATGACCCGCACGTAGACGAAGGCGGTCACGGCGCTGGCGAGCATCGCGAGCACGACCAGCCACACCCCGCCGTGCGCCACCGCCGGGGCGAAGAGCGCGAACTTGGCGGTGAAGCCGGAGGTGAGCGGGATGCCCGCGAAGGACAGCATCATGAACGCGAAGACCGCGGCCACGACCGGGCTGGTGCGGCCGAGGCCGGCCCACTGCGACAGATGCGTGGCCTCGGCGCCGGACTGGCGCACGAGCGCGATCAGCGCGAAGGCGGTGATGGTGCTGATGCCGTAGGCAGCCAGGTAGAACATCAGGCCGGCGATCGAGGTGCGGTCCATCGCCACGATGCCGAGCAGCAGGAAGCCCGCGTGGGTGATCGAGCTGTAGGCGAGCAGTCGCTTGACGTCCTTCTGGGTGATCGACAGCACGGCACCGACGACCATGGTCAGCGCGGCGACGACAGCGAGCACCGGCTGCCAGTTCCAGCGCAGCGCCTCGAAGCCGACGTAGAACACCCGGGCCATCGCGCCGAAGGCGGCGATCTTGGTGCAGGCGGCCATGAAACCGGTCACCGGGCTCGGTGCGCCCTGGTAGACATCCGGGGTCCAGGAGTGGAAGGGCACCGCGCCGACCTTGAACAGCAGCCCGACGGCGACGAGCAGGATGCCCGGCACCAGCAGCGAGTCCAGACCGGTGACCTGCCCGACGGCCTTGGCGATGACGCTCAGGTCGGTGCTGGTGGTGGCGCCATAAATCAACGCCGCGCCGAAGATGAAGAACGCCGAGGAGAACGCACCGAGCAGGAAGTACTTCAGCGCGGCTTCCTGCGACAGCAACCGGCGGCGCCGCGCCAGCCCGGTCATGATGTAAAGCGGCAGCGAGAGCACCTCGAGCGCCACGAACATCGTGAGCAGATTGCCCGAGGCGGGGAAGAGCATCATGCCGCCCACCGCGAAGAGCGTCAGCGGGAAGACCTCGGTGGTGGTGGCTCCGAGCCGCTCGGCCTGGGCCTCCAGCGGCGAGCCCGGCACGGACGCACCGGACTGGGTGAAGGCATCCGCGCCCTCCCGGTCCAGCCGCTCGGCCATCACCAGCACCGCGAGGATGCTGAGCGCGAGCACGATGCCCTGGAACATCAGCGTCGGGCCGTCGACGACGACCGCGCCGGCGGCGGTGATGCCCTGGTTGTCCCGGGAGTTCAGCAACAGCGCGGCGAGCGCACCGGCCAGGCCGATCAGCGTGAGGGGCAGCTGCGCGACATACCGCGACGCGCGCGGCACGAAGGCCTCCACGAGCACCCCGATCATCGCGGCCGCGAACACGATCAGCATCGGCAGCACCGCCGCGTAGTTGATCTTCGTGGCGACGAACTCGCCCATCAGTTGTGGCTCCCGTCAACGGCCGCGCCGGTGGGCGCGGGGTCCTGGACTCCGACATGCTGCAGCGTGGTCTTCACCGCGGGGCGCAGCAGGTCGAGGGCCGGCTTCGGGAAGAACCCGAGCACGACCATGATCGCGATCAACGCTCCGGCGACGACCTTCTCCCGCGGGCCGAGGTCGGCGACGGCGGCCCGCTCCGGCTTGGGCCCGGTCATCACCCGCTTGTAGAGCAGCAGGATGTAGAGCGCCGCCCAGATGACACCGGTCGCCGCGATGACACCGGCCACCTTGTACTTGCTGAAGGTGCCGATCATCACGAGGAACTCCGAGACGAAGGAGTTCATGCCGGGCAGGGCCAGGCCGGACAGGCCGGCGATGAGGAACACCCCGGCGAGCACGGGGGTGACCCGCTGCCAGCCGCCGTAGTCCTCGATCTTGCGGCTGCCCCCACGGGCGATCAGGAACCCGGCGAAGAGGAAGAGCGCCGCGGTGGTGAAGCCGTGGTTGATCATGTAGAGGTTCGCGCCGACCTGCGAGGTCGAGGTCATCGCGAAGATGCCGAGCACGATGAAGCCGAAGTGGCTGACCGAGGTGTAAGCGATCAGGCGCATCATGTCGCTCTGGCCGATGGCGACCAGCGCGGCATACACGATCGAGATCAGCGCGAGGGTGATCACGACCGGCGTCGCCCACTTGGAGGCATTCGGGAAGATCTCGAGGCAGAAGCGGATCATCCCGTAGGTGCCGACCTTGTCGAGCACGCCGACGAGCAGCACGGCCGTGGCCGGGCGCGACTCGGCGGCCGCGTCGGGCAGCCAGGTGTGCACCGGCACCATCGGCGCCTTCACCGCGAAGGCGAAGAAGAAGCCGAGGAAGAGCAGCCGCTCGGTGGTGGCCGACATCCGCAGGCCGTGCAGGTTGGTCACCAGGAAGCCCTGGTCACCGCCGGGTCCCTGCTGGAACAGCCCGATCACGGCGACCAGCATGATCAGCCCGCCGAGCAGCGAGAAGATCAGGAACTTGACCGCGGCATACTGCCGGCGCGGGCCGCCGAAGCTGCCGATCAGGAAGTAGACCGGGATCAGCATCGCCTCGAAGAAGACGTAGAACAAGAAGACGTCCGTGGCGGCGAAGACGCCGACCATGAAGGTCTCCAGCGACAGCATGAGCGCGAAATAGCCGCGCGCCCGCGGGCCGTCGACGTCCTTCCACGCGGCGAAGATCGAGATCGGCACGAGCACCAGGCTCATCAGGATCAGGCTGAGTGAGATGCCGTCGACGCCGAGCGCGTAGGACACCCCGAACTGCGGGATCCACGAGTGCGTCTCGGTGAGCTGGAACTGCGCGGTGCTGCCGGACTTGTACTGGGTCGCGGCGGCGATGCCGAGCACCAGGGTGACGAGCGAGAAGACCAGCGCCACCATCCGTGCCGACGCCGCGGCCGCCTTGGGCAGGGCCGCGACGACGATGGCACCGATGAGCGGCAGCAGGCCGATCGTCGTCAGCCAGGGGAAACTACTCGACATCACTGAATCACCCAGACCAGACCGAGGATGGCGACGACGCCGGTGAGCATCGTCAGGGCATACGAGCGCACGAAACCGTTCTGCAGCTTGGCCAGGCGCGAGGAACTTCCGCCGATGAGCGCGGCCGTGCCGCCGGCGGCACCATCGACGCCCTTGTTGTCGGCGAAGACCAGACCGCGGGTCAGGTGCAGACCCGGGCGGGCGAAGATCGCCTCGTTGACGTCGTCCTGGTAGAGGTCCTTGCGCGCGGCGCGGGTCGCGAGCGACCCGACCGGCGGCACCACCGGCACCGCGTCACGGACATACCGCATCCAGGCCAGCGCGACGCCCGCGGCGACGAGCAGCAACGTGAGGACGATCAAGACCGGCACCGGTATGACGGGCTCACCCTCCTCGTGCGCGCCGGTCACCGGAGCGAGCCAGTCGGTGATGATGCCCGTCGGGCCGATCGCCAGACCCAGCAGGGCCGAGCCGACCGCGAGCACCATCATCGGGATCGTCATGGTGAGCGGCGACTCGTGCGGGTGCACGTCGTCGGTCCAGCGGCGCTTGCCGTGGAAGGTCATGAAGAACAGCCGGGACATGTAGAACGCGGTGATGCCGGCGCAGATCAGCGCGGCCAGGCCGAAGACCCAGGGCCGCCAGCCCTCGCCGATGAAGGCCGCCTCGATGATCTTGTCCTTGGACCAGAAGCCGGACAGGCCGGGCACACCGATGATCGCCAGCCAGCCGAGGCCGAAGGTGATCCAGGTGATCTTCATGACCGCGGACAGCCCGCCGAAGCGGCGCATGTCGACCTGGTCGTTCATGCCGTGCATGACCGACCCGGCACCGAGGAACATCCCGGCCTTGAAGAAGCCGTGCGTGACGAGGTGGAAGATCGCGAAGGCGTAGCCGACCGGGCCCAGCCCGGCGGCCAGGATCATGTAGCCGATCTGGCTCATCGTCGAGGCGGCGAGCGCCTTCTTCAGGTCGTCCTTGGCGCAACCGACGATGGCGCCGAACATCAGCGTGATCGCCCCGACGATGCAGACGGCCAGGCGCGCGTCCGGGGTCGCGGTGTAGATGGCATTGCTGCGCACGATCAGGTAGACGCCGGCGGTCACCATGGTCGCGGCGTGGATCAGCGCGGACACCGGCGTCGGGCCGGCCATCGCATCACCGAGCCAGGCCTGCAGCGGGAACTGCGCGGACTTACCGCAGGCGGCGACGAGCAGCAGGATGCCGATGATCGTCAGGGTGCCCTTGCCGGCGCCGGCCACGCTCGCATTCACGCTGGCGAAGTCGAGCTTGCCGAAGGTGGCGAACATCGTGAACATCGCGAGCAGCAGGCCGAGGTCGCCGACACGGTTCATGATGAAGGCCTTGTTGGCGGCGGTCGCGTAGGCCGGGTTCCAGTTCCAGAAGCCGATCAGCAGGTATGACGCGAGGCCCACCCCCTCCCAGCCCAGGAAGAGGCCGAGGTAGGAGTCGGCGAGCACCAGCGTGAGCATCGCCGCGATGAACAGGTTCAGGTAGGCGAAGAAGCGGCGCTTGTCCGGGTCGTGCTCCATGTAGCCGAGGGAGTAGACGTGGATCAGCGAGCCGACGAAGGTGATCAGCATGACGAAGGTCATCGACAGCGGGTCCATCAGCATGCCGAAGTTCACGTCGAGCTTGCCGGCGGGGATCCACGAGTAGAGGTTCAGGTGCAGCGACCGCTCGCCGGCCGCCATACCCATCAGCTGAAGCAGCACGGCGACGCCGACACCGAAGGACGCCCAGGACAGGGCGGTCGCCAGCAGTGGACCGATCTTGTTGAGCGCCTTGCCACCGACGAGCAGCAGCGCGGCGCCGGCGAGCGGCAGCGCGATCATCAGCCAGCCGATCGCCGAGGCGCCCGACGCGTCACGGGTCGTCAACGCCGAACCCTCGGCGGCCAGACTCGCGACGTGGGGGGATAGGGAGAGCACTCCGGTCACCGCTCCTTCTTTACAGCTTCAGCAGGTTCGCGTCGTCGACCGAGGCCGACCGGCGAGCACGGAAGATGGCCATGATGATGGCGAGGCCGACCACGACCTCGGCCGCCGCCACGACCATCACGAACAGGGCGATGACCTGGCCGTCGAGCGAGCCTTGCATGCGCGCGAAGGTCACGAACGCCAGGTTGGCGGCATTGAGCATCAGCTCGACGCCCATGAACACGATGATCGCGTTGCGGCGCAGCAGCACCGTGGTCGCGCCGATCGCGAAGAGGATCGTCGACAGGTAGACGTAGACGGTGATGTTCACTTGTCGTCTCCGTTCCCGCGGCGGGTCATGTCACCGGTCTCGCCTTCGAGCTCCTGGGAGATGGCGAGCTCCTTGTCCGCCGTCGCGACCTGGCCGCGCGCCTTGAGCACGCGCGAGATCGACAGCTCGCTGGTGCTGCCGTCGGGCAGCAGCGCCGGGGTGTCGACCGCGTTGTGCCGGGCATAGACACCGGGCGCCGGCAGGCCGGCGACATTGCGACCGCTCTTGATCCGGGCGCGCGACCAGTCGGCCTGGCTCGGGCGCTCGGACAGCCGCTCGCGGTGAGCGAGCATCATCGCGCCGAGCGCGGCGGTGATCAGCAGCGCGGAGGTGGCCTCGAAGACCCAGACGTAGTTGCCGAAGATCAGCCGGGCGATGCCGCTGACATTGCCCTGCGAGTTGGCCCGGTCCAGGCCGGTGCCCGCGGGGAAGGTGGCCTTGCCGATGGTCGCCAGACCGAGCGCGGCGAGGGCCAGGCCCAGCAGTAACCCGGCCCAGCGCTGACCGCGGATGGTCTCGACCAGCGAGTCGGAGCTGTCGACGCCGACCAGCATGATGACGAACAGGAACAGCATCATCACCGCGCCGGAGTAGACGAAGATCTGGATGACGCCGAGGAACTCGGCCTGCTGGGCGATATAGAAGATGCCCAGCACGACCATCGTCAGCGCCATACCCATCGCGGCGTGCACCGCCTTGCGGGCGAAGAGCAGCGCGAGCGCACCGATCACCGACAGCGGTGCGGCAAGCGCGAACAGGGTGGACTCGGCACCCCCGAGCTTCATCACGGGCGGCCCTCCCCAGCGTGTTGTCCTGCCTCCTGGTGCTCCACCGGGAGGGTGTCCGGCTCATCGACGGTCGTGTCGCCGTCGTGCCGCTCGACCCATTCCTGCTGGGCCGGGGTGGCGCCGGTGACCTTGCCGAGGTAGTAGTCGCGCTCGTCCATGCCCTCGACCATCGGGTGCGGCGCGGGCAGCATGCCGGACAACACCGGCGCGAGCAACTGGTCCTTGGTGAAGATCAGGTCGGCGCGGTTGTCGTCGGCGAGTTCGTACTCGTTGGTCATCGTGAGCGCGCGGGTCGGGCAGGCCTCGATGCACAGGCCGCAGAAGATGCAGCGCAGGTAGTTGATCTGGTAGACGCGGCCGTAGCGCTCGCCGGGGCTAAACCGCTCCCCTGCCGCGTCGTCGTTGTTGGCGCCCTCGACCAGGATGGCGTCGGCCGGGCAGGCCCACGCGCACAGCTCGCAGCCGACGCATTTCTCCAGCCCGTCCGGGTGGCGGTTGAGCTGGTGCCGGCCGTGGAAGCGCAGCTGGGTCGGGCGCTTCTGCTCGGGGTATTCCTCGGTCTGCACCTTGCGGAACATCGTCGCGAAGGTGACGCCGAACCCGGCGACGGGCGCGAAGAGGTCCTTGAAGGACCCGCCCTTGTCGGGATCGGGGCGTCGGTTGCCGTTGTCAGCCACGGGGTTCCTCCGGGTCGGTGGTGGTGCGGGCGCCGGTCAACGCGGGACGCGACTCACGCAGTCGCTGGCCCGGCATCGGCGGGACCGGGTGACCGCCGGCGAAGGGGTCGATCTCCTCCGGCTGGCGGGGTGCCTTCTCCGCCTCGGCCCGCGAGCGGCGCACATCGAAGGCCCATGCCGCGGCGAAGACCACGATGATGACGGCCGCGATGACGAGCAGCAGCGAGCGGCGAATGTCGGTGAAGCCCAACGAGATCTGCCCGTTGCCGAGGAAGCCGTTGTTGGCGGCGCGCATGAACGCCACCGCGACCACCCAGGCCAGGGTCAGCGGGATCAGCACCTTCCAGCCGAGGCGCATGAACTGGTCGTAGCGGACGCGCGGCAGCGAGCCACGCAGCCAGACGAAGAAGAACATGAACATCCACAGCTTGATAAAGAACCACAGCAGGCCCCACCAGCCGCCGTTCATGCCGAGCGCGGCGAACCCGGGAGGTGCCTGCC
Source organism: Metallococcus carri (assembly GCF_011440275.1). Lineage (GTDB taxonomy): Bacteria > Actinomycetota > Actinomycetes > Actinomycetales > Dermatophilaceae > Metallococcus > Metallococcus carri. Next base: position 208,213 of record NZ_JAAOIV010000003.1, read on the forward strand.
AGCCGCCGAGGAAGAGCGTGGTCGCCAGGGCGGAGACCGTGAACATGTTGACGTACTCGCCGAGGAAGAACATCGCGAACTTCAGCGAGGAGTATTCGGTGTGGAAGCCACCGGTCAACTCGCCCTCACCCTCGGCGAGGTCGAAGGGCAACCGGTTGGTCTCGCCGACCATGGTGATGACGTAGACGATGAACGAGAAGAACATCGGCAGCACGTGCCACAGGCTCTTTTGCGAGGTGACGACCTGCGAGGTGGACATCGAGCCGGAGTAGAGGAAGACCGCGACCAGCGACAGGCCCATCGCGATCTCGTAGGAGATCACCTGCGCCGAGCTGCGCAGCCCACCGAGCAGCGGGTAGGTCGAGCCGGAGGACCAGCCCGCCAGCACGATGCCGTAGACACCCACGCCCGCGACGGCCAGCACGAGCAGCGTGGCGACCGGGGTGTCGGTGAGCTGCAGCGGGGTGCGGTGGCCGAACATCCACACTTCATTGGACAGCGGGATGATCGCGAAGGACACGAACGCCATCGCCCCGGCGATCGCCGGCGCCAGCCAGAACATCAGCTTGTCGGCGTTCTTGGGGACGATGTCCTCCTTGAGCGCCAGCTTCACGCCGTCGGCAAGGGTCTGCAGCAGACCGAACGGGCCGGTGCGGTTCGGGCCGGGACGCTGCTGCATCCGGCCGATGACCCGCCGCTCGAACCAGATCACGAGCAGGGTGTTGAGCAGCAGGAAGACGAACAGCATGAGCGCCTTGATCAGCGACAACCACCACGGGGTGTCGCTGAAGTCGGCGACCGGGTTGTCGGTCACGCTCGCCAGCGCGTTCATCGGGCACCTGCCTTGCGGAGGGCGACCGGCGCGCCCGCGTCGACGCCGAGCATCGAGCGGACCGCGCAGTCGCGGGAATTGGTCGGCACCCACACCACGTGGTCGGGCATCTCGGTCACCAGCACCGGGAGGGTGACCTCGCCGATCTTGGTGGACAAGGTGAGCGCGTCGCCGTCGCGGACACCGGCGCCGGCCGCGGTCGCCGCCGACACGCGGGCGATGGTCGGGCGGGCGGTGCCGGCGAGATAGGGCTCGCCGTCCTGCAGCCGCCCGGCGTCGAGCAGTTGCGCCCAGGTGGCGAGCACCGCTTCGCCGACGAGCGGGCGCGGGGCCGGGCCGCGGCGGGCGCGCGGGCGGACCACGCGCTCCCCCGTCCACGGGCCGAGCTCGGCCATCTCGGCGCGCACCTGGTCCACCGACCGGGTGCCGAGGAAGTCGCCCATCTCGGCGGACAGCAGGTCGAGCACGCGGTGGTCGGCCATCGCCTGGGTGTCCAGAGCGCGCTCGAAGGGGCGCACGCGACCCTCCCAGTCGACATACATGCCGGCCTTCTCCTGCTGGGGAGCCACCGGGAGTATGACGTCAGCGTGCTCGGCCACCGCCGAATCGCGGACTTCGAGGGACACCACGAAAGCACGCTGCAGCGCAGCGCGCACGACGTCCTGGTCGAGCAGGTCGTGCGGGTCGACGCCGCCCACGACCAGACCGGACAGGGAGCCGTCCGCCGCGGCGCGCACGATCGCGTTGCCGTCCCGGCCGGGCTGCGCGGGCAGGTCGGTGGCGCCCCACACGGTGGCGACCTGGTCGCGGGCCTGCGGGTTGTCGACGCTGCGGCCGCCGGGCAGCAGCGTCGGCAGCGCACCGGCTTCGAGCGCACCGCGCTCACCGGCGCGACGCGGCACCCACGCCACCCGGGCGTCCTTGGCGGCGGCGAGGGCGAGCACGGCCGACAGCGCGCCGGGCACGCTCGCCATCCGCTCACCGACGAGGATCACGCTGCCGGAGGAGAACTCGCCCGCGACCTCGTCCAGGCCACCGCCGGGGTTGGCCAGCGCGTCGAGCACCTCGGCCTCGGTGCCGGGTGCGGTCGGCACGAGGGTTCCGCCCAGCTTGCCCAGGCCGCGGCTGGCGAAGGGCGCCAGCGAGAAGACCTTGACCTTGCCCTTGCGGGCTCCCTTGCGCAGGCGCAGGAAGACGATCGGGCTCTCGTCCTCGGGCTCGAAGCCCACGAGCAGCACCGACGGGGCGTGCTCGAGGTCGGCATATGTGACGGCTCCGCCCTCGGGGCCGGTGGCGACGACCTGGTGAGCCAGGAAGTCGGCTTCCTCGGCCGAGTGCGGCCGAGCCCGGAAGTCGATGTCATTGGTGCCGAGCACCAGCCGGGTGAACTTGCTGTAGGCATAGGCGTCTTCGGCGCTGATGCGCCCACCGGTGAGCACACCGACGCCCCGGGCGTCCCGCGCCGCGGCGAGACCGCGCGCAGCCGCCTCGAGCGCCTCAGGCCAGCCGGCGACCCGCAGCTCGCCGTTCGCGTCGCGCACCATCGGGGTCTGCACGCGGTCGCGGGTGGCGTACTGGAAGGCCCAGCGGCCCTTGTCGCAGTTCCACTCCTCGTTGACGTCGACGTCCAGCAGCGCCATCCGGCGCAGCACGACGCCGCGTCGGTGGTCGGTGCGCAGCGAGCAGCCGCTCGCGCAGTGCTCGCACACGCTCGGGGTCGACACCAGGTCGAACGGGCGGGACCGGAAGCGGTATGCCGAGCCGGTGAGCGCGCCGACCGGGCAGATCTGCACCGTGTTGCCCGAGAAATACGACTCGAACGGCTGTTCTTCGTAGATGCCGACCTGCTGCAACGCACCGCGCTCGATCAGCGCGATGAAGGGATCACCGGCGACCTGGTCGGAGAACCGGGTGCAGCGGGCACACAGCACGCAGCGCTCCCGGTCGAGCAGCACCTGGGAGGAGATGTTGATCGGCTTGGGGTAGGTGCGCTTGATGTCCTCGAAGCGCGAGATCGGCCGGCCGTTGCTCATCGCCTGGTTCTGCAACGGGCATTCGCCGCCCTTGTCACACACCGGGCAGTCGAGCGGGTGGTTGATGAGCAGCAGCTCCATCACGCCCTGCTGGGCCTTGTCGGCCACCGGCGAGGTCTGCTGGGTCTTGACCTCCATGCCGTCGCTGACCTCGAGGGTGCAGGACGCCTGCGGCTTGGGCATCGGCTTCATCGAGCCGTCCGGGCCCTTGGTCGACACCTCGACCAGGCACTGCCGGCAGGCGCCGATCGGGTCGAGCAGCGGGTGGTCGCAGAACCGCGGGATCTGCACGCCGACCTTCTCGGCGGCGCGAATGACGAGCGTGCCCTTGGGCACGCTCACCGGCACACCGTCGATGGTCAGCGTGATGTCGTCGGCCGCGATGGGCGGCGCGGCGTTGCCACCCTTGTCGACGGCATTGCCGCCGGCGGAGGGAGAGGTGACGGTCGTCATACGGAGACGGTCTCCTTCGTGTCGAACAGCACCGAACGCTCCGGCGGGAAGGCGACCCACCAGGGCGTGTGCATGCCGGTTTCGAACTCCTCGCGGAAGTACTGCACCGCAGAGGTGACGGGGCTGGTCGCGCCGTCGCCGAGCGCGCAGAAGCTGCGGCCGAGGATGTTGTCACAGACGTCGAGCAGGGTGTCGATGTCCCCTTGCGTGCCCTGCCCGTGCTCCAGGCGGGTCATGATCTGCTTCAGCCAGAAGGTGCCCTCGCGGCAGGGGGTGCATTTGCCGCAGGACTCGTGGGCATAGAAGTCGATCCAGCGGCTCACCGCGCGCACGACCGAGACGGTCTCGTCGAAGATCTGCAGCGCACGGGTGCCGAGCATCGAGCCGGCCGCGGCGACCGACTCGAAGTCGAGCGGCACGTCCAGGTGCTCGGCGGTGAAGATCGGCGTCGAGGATCCGCCCGGCGTCCAGAACTTCAGCTGGTGACCATTACGCATGCCACCGGCCATGTCGATCAGCTCGCGCAGCGTGATGCCGAGCGGGGCTTCGTACTGGCCGGGGCGGGTCACGTGGCCGGACAGGCTGAAGATGCCGAAACCGCTGGACTTCTCGGTGCCCATGCCCTTGAACCAGTCCGCGCCGTGCAACAGGATCGGCGGCACCGACGCGATCGATTCGACATTGTTGACGACGGTCGGGCGGGCGTAGAGACCGGCGACGGCCGGGAACGGCGGCTTCAGGCGCGGCTGGCCGCGACGGCCCTCGAGACTGTCGAGCAGCGCGGTCTCCTCGCCGCAGATGTAAGCGCCCGCGCCGGCGTGCACGGTTACATCGAGGTCGAAACCGGTGCCGTGGATGTTCTTGCCGAGGTGGCCCGCGGCATACGCCTCCTCGACCGCCTTCTGCAGCCGCCGGTAGACGTGCACGACCTCGCCGCGCACGTAGATGAAGGCGTGGTTGCAGCCGATGGCGTAGGAGGTGATCGCCACGCCCTCGATGAGGAAGTGCGGCGCGGCCATCATCAGCGGGATGTCCTTGCAGGTGCCCGGCTCGGACTCATCGGCGTTGACCACGAGATAGCGAGGGCCGCCGTCCGGCTTGGGCAGGAAGCCCCACTTCATGCCGGTCGGGAAGCCCGCGCCGCCACGGCCGCGCAGCCCGGAGTCCTTGGCCATCGCGACCAGATCCTCCTGGCTCATGCCGAGCGCCTTGTCGAGCGCCTGGTAGCCCTCGTTGTCCAGATAGGTCTGCAAGGTCCAGCTCTGGGCGGCGTCCCAGAACTTGGTGAGGATCGGCGTGAGGTCAGTCATTCTGCTCACCCTTCGCTGCTTCCGGGGTGCCGTGGCCCTCGGTGCTGGATTGGGTCGTGCCCGGCAGATTCTCCTGCTGTATGCCGGAGGCCTGCTCGGTCGCCTGGTGCTCGCCGCCCACCTCGTTCGCGGAGCCGGGGGCAACCCAACCACGCTCGTGGGCGAGCTTGAGGCCCTCGAGGGAGGCGGGGCCGGCGCCCGGGCCCTGGTCGGCCAGGCCGTCCGGGAAGCCGGCGAGCGTGCGCGACATCTGCTTGAAGGTGCACACGCGGTTCGGCCCGCGGCTCGGGCGCACCTCGGCGCCCTCGCGCAGGTCGTCGACCAGGCGGTTGGTCGACTCCGGCGTCATGTTGTCGAAGAACTCCCAGTTGGCCATGACCACCGGGGCGTAATCGCACGCGGCATTGCACTCGATCCGCTCGAGGGTGACCTTGCCGTCCGGCGTCGTCTCGTCGTGACCGATGCCGAGGTGCTCGCTCACCGACTCCCAGATGGCGTCGCCGCCCATGATCGCGCACAGCGTGTTGGTGCAGACGCCGACGGTGTATTCGCCGTTGGGGTGGCGCTTGTACTGCGTGTAGAAGGTCGCCACACCGGACACCTCTGCGTCGGTGAGCTCGAGCTTCTCGGCGCAGAAGGTCACGCCGCGGCCGGTGACATAGCCGTCGACGCTCTGGATCAGGTGCAGCATCGGCAGCAGCGCGGAGCGCTTCTGCGGGTAGCGCGCGATGATCGCATCGGAGTCGGCGTTGAGCTGGGCGAGCTGCTCAGCGGTGTACGGCTGGTCGCTGGCCTGCAGCGGCGTGAGTTCGTGCAGCGGGCTGTGATCGACCATCAGCGATCGACGCCTCCCATCCCCACACCCCACGAAGTCCTCACTCGTTCCTCGCTCGGTACTTCGCGGGGACCCCGCAATTCCGTTCGGTTGCAACCACCCATCAGCGGTCAACCCCTCCCATCACGGGATCAATAGAGGCCACCGCGACGATGACGTCGGCAACCGCGCCGCCCTCGCTCATCGCCGCCACGGCCTGCAGGTTGTTGAAGGACGGGTCGCGGAAGTGCGCCCGGTAGGGGCGAGTGCCGCCCGTCGACACGACATGGCAGCCGAGCTCGCCCTTGGGACTCTCGACCGCGGCATACGCCTGACCCGGCGGGACCCGGAAACCTTCGGTGACCAGCTTGAAGTGGTGGATCAGCGACTCCATCGACTCGCCCATGATCTCGCGGATGTGGTCCAGGCTGTTGCCCTGACCGTCGCTGCCGACCGCGAGTTGCGCCGGCCAGGCGATCTTCTTGTCCGCCACCATGACCGGGCCGGGGGTGTCGTCCAGCCGCTGCACGGCCTGCTCGACGATCCGCATCGACTGGTACATCTCGTCCAGGCGGATCCGCAGCCGGCCGTAGGCATCGCAGGTGTCCGCGGTCGGCACGTCGAAGTCGTAGGTCTCGTAACCGCAGTAGGGCTCGGACTTGCGCAGGTCGTGCGGGTAGCCGGTCGAGCGCAGCACCGGTCCGGTGACGCCGAGGGCGATGCAGCCGGTCAGATCGAGATAGCCGACGTCGACCGTGCGCCCCTTGAGGATCGGGTTTTCGTTGAGCAGGGCTTCGAGTTCGCCGATTCCCTTGCGCAGCAACGGCATCATCTCGCGGATCGCGTCGATGCAACCGGCCGGAATGTCCTGGGCGACGCCGCCGGGACGAATGTAGGAGTTGTTCATCCGCAGGCCGGTGACCATCTCGAAGATCCGCAGGATGCGCTCGCGCTCGCGGAAGCCGATGGTCATCACCGTGGTGGCGCCCATCTCCATGCCGCCGGTCGCGAGGGCGACGAGGTGGGAGGTGATCCGGTTGAGCTCCATCATCATCACCCGGATGACATTGGCCCGCTCGGGGATCTGGTCGGTGATGCCGAGCACCTTCTCAACCGCCAGGCAGTATGCCGCCTCGTTGAACAGCGGCATCACGTAGTCCATCCGGGTGCAGAAGGTCACGCCCTGCGTCCAGGTGCGGAACTCCATGTTCTTCTCGATGCCGGTGTGCAGGTAGCCGATGCCCGCGCGGGCCTCGGTCACCGTCTCACCGTCGAGCTCGAGGATGAGCCGGAGCACGCCGTGGGTCGAGGGATGCTGCGGACCCATGTTGACCACGATGCGTTCTTCGTGCAGCGCGGTCGCTTCGTCGGTCACCGAATCCCAGTCGCCGCCAACGGCATTGATGACCGGGGTGTCCTCGGGCGCATCGCCCGGCGTGGACGCGCCGAACGCGTCGTTCTGAGTCGTCGTGCTACCGCTCACGTGTAACTCCTCCGCTCATCCGCCGGCGGCACCGTCGCGCCCTTGTACTCGACCGGCACGCCGCCGAGCGGGTAGTCCTTGCGCTGCGGGTGGCCCGGCCAGTCGTCCGGCATCAAGATCCGGGTCAGCGACGGGTGGCCCTCGAAAATGATCCCGAACATGTCCCAGGTCTCCCGCTCGTGCCAGTCGGCGCCCGGCCAGATCTCGACCACGCTCGGGATGCGCGGGTCGGTCTCCGGGACGGTGACCTCGAGACGGACCCGGCGGCTGTCGTTGGTCAGCGAAATCAGGTGGTAGACCGCGTGCAGCTCGCGACCGGTCTCCTGCGGGTAGTGCACGCCACTCACCGACATACACATCTCGAACCGCAAACCCGGCTCATCCCGCATCGCCCGCGCCACGGCCGGCAGATCCTCGCGGCGGACGAACAAGGTCATCTCGCCGCGGTCGATCACCACGCGCTCGATGCCTTGTGCGACAACGCCTTCCACCCGGTCGGCGATCTCGTCGAAGTAACCGCCATAGGGCCGCTGCGCTGCGCCCGGGAAGAGCACCGGCCGCTCCAGCCCGCCATACCCCGAGGTGTCACCACCGAGCGACGGGCCGAACATGCCGTGCCGCTCGGCGACCTTCACCGGCTCGCTGTCCTGCGGCGGCTCGACGATCCGGCCGGCCTCCTGGGCCAGCTGCGCCGGCGGACGGGTCTCGGTCGGCGGCTCGACGACCGGGCCGGTCGCCGGGTCGCCGACGGTCGGCTTGTCCTGCTCGTTCTTGCCGTTATCCGCCATCAGGCAAGCAACCCCTTCATCTGGTGAGTGGGAGTCGCCTCCAGGGCCGCCCGCTCGGCGGCGCGCGCCGCCTCGACCCGGTTCACGCCCAGCTTGGAGTCCTGGATGTGCTGGTGCAGCTCGAGGATCGCGTTGAGCAGCATCTCCGGCCGCGGCGGGCAGCCGGGCAGGTAGATGTCGACCGGGATCACGTGGTCGACGCCCTGCACGATCGCGTAGTTGTTGAACATGCCGCCGGAGCTGGCGCACACGCCCATCGAGATGACCCACTTCGGCTCGGGCATCTGGTCGTAGACCTGGCGCACGACCGGGGCCATCTTCTGGCTCACGCGGCCGGCGACGATCATCAGGTCGGCCTGGCGCGGGGTCGCACTGAAGCGCTCCATGCCGAACCGCGCGATGTCGTAGTCGGGCGTGCCGACCGCCATCATCTCGATCGCGCAGCAGGCCAGACCGAAAGTGGCCGGCCACACCGAGCTCTTGCGCATGTAGCCGGCGACCTTCTCGACGGTCGTCAGCAGGAAGCCCGCTGGGAGCTTCTCCTCGATACCCATTCGTCTACCGCCTCATGCTTCCAAACACACGAAAATCGTTGCCGCGCAAGGGTTTTGATCCTTCGCGGAGGTCATCGCCTCGATCAATCCCACTCGAGGCCGCCGCGCCGCCATACATAGGCGTAGGCGACGAAGACGGTCAGGATGAACAGCACCATCTCGATCAGCGCGAACAGTCCCATCCGGTCGAAGGCAACCGCGAACGGATAGAGGAAGACCGACTCGATGTCGAAGACGATGAACAGCATCGCCGTCAGGTAGTACTTGATCGGCACGCGACCGCCACCCTCGGCGTGCGGCGAGGGCTGGATGCCGCACTCGTAGGCGTCGGCCTTGGCGCGGTTGTAGCGCTTCGGACCGGCCAGCGCACCGGCGACGACCGAGAAGGCCGCGAAACCCAGACCGATCGCTGCGAAGAACAGCAGCGGACCGTAGGAGTAGTTGGTCATCGGGGGGCCGACTCCTTCCTCGCCGAAGCGTGCGCACACATGGTATTCATCACGCCGCCGGCGTCACCTTCGACAGTATGGCGAGCAGCCGGTCGTCGGCCTTGCCGCCGTGCTCGTCGCCCAGGTTGGCCATCACCTTGAGCAGGAAGCGCATCATCGTCTGGCGCGGCAGGCCGTATTTCACCGCGAGCCGCATGACCTCGGGGTTGCCGATCATCCGGGCGAACCAGCGGCCCATCGTGTAGTAACCGCCGAGCGCGTCCTTCATGACGCCCGGGTAGGAGCGCAGCACCCGTTCGCGGCCCTCGTCGTCGGCGCGGGCGAAGGCCTGGGCGATGACCTCGGCGGCCAGCCGCCCGGACTCCATCGCATAGGCGATGCCCTCGCCGTTGAACGGGTTGACCATGCCGCCCGCGTCACCGACCAGCAGCAGCCCGTCAGCATAGTGCGGCTGGCGGTTGAAGCCCATCGGCAGCGCAGCCCCGCGGATCGGGCCGGTGATGGTCTCATCGGAATAGGTCCACTCGGCCGGCATGGTGGCGACCCAGCGCTTCATGACGTCCTTGTAGTCGGTGCGACCGAAGGCCGTGGAGGTGTTGAGGATGCCGAGGCCGACATTGCTGGTGCCGTCGCCGACACCGAAGATCCAGCCATAACCGGGCAGCAGGATCTTGTTGCCGTCCTGGTCGGTGGACCACAGCTCGAGCCAGGACTCGAGGTAGTCGTCGTCGTGGCGCGGGCTGGTGTAGTAGGCGCGGACCGCGACGCCGAGCGGCCGGTCCTCGCGCTTCTCCCGGCCCATCGCGAGCGAGAGCCGGGAGGAATTGCCATCCGCGGCGACCACCAGCGGGGCGCGGAACTCGCGGGTCTCGCCGGTGGCGCGGCCCTCGGCATTCATCACCTTGGCCTCGACCCCGGCGATCCGGCCGCCGTCGAGCATCGGTGCGACGACATTCATGCCCTGCAGCAGCCGCGCGCCGTGCTTGACCGCGTGCTGGGCAAGGATGTCATCGAAGTCCTGGCGGGTGCGGACCAGGCCGTAGGGCGGGAAGCTCGCGTTCTCCGGCCAGTCCAGTTGCAGTCGCATGCCGCCGCCGATGATCCGCAGGCCCTTGTTGCGAATCCAGCCGTCCTCCTCGGGCGTCGGGACGCCGAGGGTGACCAGTTCGCGGACCGCGCGCGGGGTGAGCCCATCACCGCAGACCTTCTCGCGCGGGAAGTGGGTCTTCTCCAGCAGCAGGACGTCGAGTCCGGACATCGCGAGGTATGCCGCGGTCGCCGAGCCTCCGGGTCCGGCACCGACGACGATGACGTCGGCGGTTTCAGGCTGACTCACGGTGCTCCCTCGTCCTGCTTGTGAAGGCGTTCACTAACTGCGGCACTCTATGCCCCGCCGCGCCGAACGACCTACTAAGGCCCACCTAACCCACACCCTTGGTTCCCCGGTGCAGCGCGACGATGCCGCCGGTCAAATTGCGCCATTCGACCTGCGACCAGCCGGCGTCCTGCAGGACCGCACCGAGACCGGCCTGGTCCGGCCAGGCAGCGATCGACTCGGCCAGATAGACATAGGAGGGCGCGTTGCTGCCGGTGCGGGCCGCGACCTTGGGCAGCGCGGTCATCAGGTATTCGGAGTAGATCTTGCGAAAGAGCGGCTGCGTCGGGGTCGAGAACTCGCAGATCACCACGCGCCCGCCGGGCTTGGTCACCCGCAGGAACTCCGCGAGCGCCCCTTGCGCGTCCACCACATTGCGCAGCCCGAAGGACATCGTCACCGCATCGAAGCTGTCGTCGGCGAAGGGCAGCCGCATCGCGTCGGCCGCGACGAACGGCAGGCCGCTCGCCTGCTTCTTGCCCTGGCGCAGCATGCCGAGCGAGAAGTCGGCGGGCACGACGTGGGCGCCCTTGGCCCGGAACGGCAGCGAGGAGGTGCCGGTGCCGGCGGCGATGTCGAGCACGCGCTGCCCCGGCTGGGGGTCGACCGCGCGCAGGACCTCGGTGCGCCAGCGGCGGTCCTGCCCGAAGGACATGATGTCGTTGGTGAGGTCGTAGCGCGGCGCCACGTCGTCGAACATCCGGGCGACGTCCTGGGGCTGCTTGTCGAGACTGGCGCGGTTCATGATCCTCATCCTCGCGTATGCCGGGTGCCGCCCGCACCTGCGCTACCGCGGCGTAGGCTCATCGGCTGTGACCTTGCCCGTCCTCGATGCCGCACCCACTCTGGTCGCGCGCACCACTCGCATCGACGACCCCGGTGACCTCACCCGGTTGCTGCCCGCCGATGCCGCCCCTCATGACCTGTTGTGCTGGATCCGTCGTGGTGAAGGCGTCGTCGGGTGGGGTCGCGCGGCCACGCTGACCGCGACCGGACCGGACCGGTTCGCCGAGGCCAGCGCGTGGTGGCAGGGCGTTGCCGCACACGCGGTGGTGCGCCGTGAGCTGGACCTGCCCGGCACCGGCCTGGTCGCCTTCGGCACCTTCGCGTTCAGCCGCCGCTCCGGCCAGTCCAGCACGCTGGTCGTGCCCTCGACGATCGTCGGTCGGCGCGACGGGACCGCCTGGGTGACCCAGATCGCCGGCTCGGCCCGACTGCCGCGCACCGTCTCGCTGCCCGCACCTGCCGAGGCGGCCTCGCCGGGCGAGGTGGCGATGCGTGATGGTTCGCTGTCACGCGCCGAGTGGGTGGCTGCGGTGGGTCGCTCCGTGGAGCTGATCCGTGCGGGCGAACTCGACAAGGTCGTCATGGCCCGCGATGTGCACGCCGTCGGGGCCGACCCGATCGACCCGAGATACCTACTCGGGCGACTGGCGTCGGCATACGACAACACCTGGACGTTCAGCGTGGACGGCATGCTGGGGGCGACTCCCGAGCTGCTCGTGCGCCGCGAGAAGGGACTGGTGACCTCGCGGATCCTGGCCGGCACCATCCGGCGCACGGGCGACGACGAGCACGATCTGGCGCTCGCCGCGGGGCTGGCGCGCTCCTCGAAGGACTTGGAGGAGCACGAATATGCGGTGCGCTCGGTCGCCGAGGCGCTGCGGCCGCACTGCTCGTCGATGAACGTGCCGGAGTCGCCGTTTGTGCTGCATCTGCCCAATGTGATGCACCTGGCGACCGATGTGGCCGGCGTCGCCGGCGACGAGGCGACCTCGCTCGAGCTCGCCGCGGCGCTGCACCCGTCGGCGGCGGTGTGCGGCACGCCCACGATGCGCGCGGCGCAGGTGATCGAGGACCTCGAGCACATGGATCGCGGGCGGTATGCCGGGCCGGTCGGCTGGCTCGACACCGACGGCGACGGCGAGTGGGGCATTGCCTTGCGGTCGGGCATGCTGGACGCCGAAAACCCTTGTGGCATCAGGCTTTTCGCCGGTTGCGGCATTGTCGCGGGCTCGGAGCCGGAGGCCGAGCTGGCCGAGTCCGACGCCAAGCTACTGCCGATGAGGTCGGCGCTCGGGGCGGTGTGATGCCTCGCCTGCTGGTGGTGCACCACACTCCGACGCGGTCACTGACCGCGTTGCTCGACCAGGTGCTCGCCGGCGCCGGTGACGATGCGATCGAGGGGGTCGAGGTCGTCGCCCGGCCGGCGCTGGAGGCCACCGCCGACGATGTGCTCGCGGCCGATGGTTATGTCCTCGGCACCTCGGCGAACTTCGGCTATATGTCCGGCGCGCTCAAGCACTTCTTCGACACGACCTTCCTGCGGGTCGGCGGGTCGCTGTCCGACGACGGCTCGCCTGGCTCGGGTTTGGGCGGCTCCAGCTCGGGCGGGGCGACCAGTGGCCGGCCGTTCGGGCTGTTCGTGCACGGCCGCTACGACACCACCGGTGCGATCCGGTCGGTGCTGTCGATCACCGGTGCGCTCGGCTGGCGTCAGGTGCGAGACGTGCTCGACGTTGTCGGTGACGTGGACGAGCAGGCGCGCGAGGCGGCATACGACCTCGGCGGCACCGTCGCGGCCCTCCTCGCCGACTAACTAGAAGTCTCCCCCGCCGAAATCGCCCCCGCCAAAGCCGGAGTCGAAACCGCCACTGTCGAAGCCCGTGCTGTCGTATCCGGCCGAGCCGTCGTCCGCGAAGGTGGACTGGTCGCTGGCCGACATGTCGGACCCGGCGTCTTGAGTGGCGTCGTCCTGCTGGTCGCCGGAGTTGTCACCGGTGTCGCTGCTGACATCGCCGCCGTCGTTGTCGTCGAACATCTCCTGGGCGATAGCCGTGCCGATGAACGAGCCGGCCACCGAAGCGAGCAGCATGCCGCCGATACCCATGCCGATGCCGCCCATCCCCATCCCGCCGCCCACGCCCATGCCGCGCCCGCCGAAAATCTGGGTCAGGCTGCCCGGGCGCTGCATCTCGACCCGGGTCGCGCTGCGAGCCAGATCGGCCGCCGAGTCGCTCTGCGGTCGATCAGCTGGCGAGGCCTGGCTCAAGGCCTGCAGCACCTGTTGACGTTGCTGCGGGGTGAGCTGGGAGAAGGCCTCCTGGTGGGCTTGCTCGATCTTGTCCGGTGGAGCGGTCCTCAGCAGGTATTGGTAGCGCTCGATCGCACGCTGGTCAGCATCGCCCGGCGTCGAACTCGGTTGCGGTGCGCCCGGTTTCGCCATGGCTGGTCCGGGGCTGCGGTCGGCGCGAGGTTCCTGAGAACGGCCGAAGATGCGATCGAAGAACGACATGCGACTCACTCTGCCACGTCGTCCCGTGCGGTGGCTCGTGTCAGCGTCACCGGCTCGCGGATATGCCGAGTATCGCCGCCGAGCTCCGGCGTCGTATTCAATGGCCTTTCAGGTAAGCCATCGAGCTCGTTGAACGGAGCCAGCATCGCTGTCAAGAACGGCACTGCGCCCATTCAGAGGCCAACACCGGCGTGTTCCCCGCATCCGACGTCTCGGTCTTCCCCTCGCGCAGATCGCCTGGCCGAAATAAGACGAACATGTCGTCTTGAAGGTCATCCCCCCAATGCCCCTCATGCTCCCGAAATTTCGCGAGGGGGCGTGGCGGCATCACCTGCACCGTTCCGGCGGCAAATGAGAAGTTTCGAGCAGGAAGGTCAGTGAGCAGGGGTTATCAGACAGTCTTCGTCGACATGTCCTCAGGGGGTCTCCCGCCTGCTCGAAACGATCGATTCGGAACGCGAGTCCGGTGTTGCAGGGATGCGACGGGTCTGCGCCGCACGGCCGAGCCCGACATCAGTCGGTTCCGTGGAGGTAGAGCAGACCCTCGCCCCGATCGCTCTCGCCACCCTCGAACGCATCGGTCGCTGTGATCAGCTCGGTGAGCGCCGCCGGTGTCGTACGCACCTGCTCGTACGCGTCCCTCCCGAGACTGACCACGGATGCTCGGACGTTTTCCCACACGTCGTCGCTGACCCAACCCATCGCCACCTCAGCGGCTGTCATGTGATCGGATGAATCGAGGTCGTCGACCAGTAGTCGCATGCGTGCGGTGAACTTGTCGGCTTCCTCCGACGACAGGAGAAGGGCGCCGGTCTCGTTGTCGCTGGTCGCGGCAATGAGGCCCCAGAATCGCTCGACTGACATCGCACACCGTGCGCGATGGACTCGAAGCTGCGGCACGGCCCCTGGCCCAGGGTCTACACCGCCGGCTGCGAGCCACTCGATCTCCCGCTTGGTCCTCTTCAGCGCGGTAGGAGGTGGGTCGTCCACGGTGTGCGATAAAGCCACCAGGACGGCCTCGATGGTGGAGACCAGCCGCAGTCCGACCTGCGGACCGACCGGAAGCTCCGAGAAGTGGTCAGCACCGAGGTTCAGGTCGGCGTACCACCAGTCCCCGTCGAGCTTCAGACCGCTCGATGCCGGCTTCTCCGAGAGGAACACATCCAACTGCAACCTTCGGTTGCGGCGACCGGCCCAGACGGTCCACCCGTCGTCCAGGCGCGAGTGTTCGGTGATGATCGCCGCACGCGCCTGGAGGAGGCGTCTGACTTCCTTTGGCGGGCCACCGTTCCTGCCCCCGTATGGGTCGTAGTGCTGGACGAAGAAGCTCACACCGATCACGGTAGCGACTAGCTGTACTGACCCGCCAGGTTGGGCACGCGGTCGGCGGGTGAAGCGCTGTTGAGTGCGGTGTGGCCGCGGTCGTAATTGTAGGTGTGCAGGAAGGCGGGGAACGCGGCGATGGGACTGCTGCCCGGATAGGTGACATCTGATCTGTGGTGCTGAGCAGCACCACTGGAAGGATGTGCTTCGTGCCCAAGCCCTACCCCAAGGAGTTCCGCGAGGACGTGGTCCGGGTTGCCCGGAATCGTGACGCGGACACCACGCTGGCTCAGATCGCGAAGGACTTCGGGATCTCTGAGTCATGCCTGACGAACTGGATGAAGAAGGCCGATATCGAGGACGGCAACGCCCCTGGGCTGACCGATGCCGATCGTGTCGAGAACCGCGAG
Organism: Metallococcus carri; assembly: GCF_011440275.1. Classification (GTDB taxonomy): domain Bacteria; phylum Actinomycetota; class Actinomycetes; order Actinomycetales; family Dermatophilaceae; genus Metallococcus; species Metallococcus carri. Next base: position 223,332 of record NZ_JAAOIV010000003.1, read on the forward strand.
TTGAAGAAGCGGCTGCGGCTGCTGGAGCAGGAGAACGAGGTCCTGCGCCGGGCGGCTGCGTACCTGTCGCAGGCGAACCTGCCGGGAAAATGATGTACCCGCTCGTCCGTGAGCTGGCCGCTGCCGATGCCCCTGTGCGGGTGCCGGTCGCGGTGACGTGTCGGGTACTGAAGATCGCTCGCCAGCCCTACTACCGCTGGCTGCGGGTGAGGACGTGGTCGGCTGCATCGTGCACAGCGATCGGGGCAGCCAGTTCCGCAGCCGGAAGTTCGTGCGCGCGATCAACCGCCACCAGATGGTCGGATCGATGGGCCGCGTCGGTGCCTGCGGCGACAACGCCGCGATGGAATCCTTCTTCAGCCTGCTGCAAAAGAACGTCCTGGACCGCCGCGCCTGGGCTACCCGCGAACAGCTGCGGATCGCGATCGTGACATGGATCGAGAAGACCTACCACCGGCGCCGCAGACATGCCGCGCTCGGACGATTGATCCCTGTGGAGCTCGGGACCATCATGACCACGCCAGCCACTCAGGCTGCGTGACCCAACCTGTCACCTATCCGTGCAGCAGTCCCCGAGGCGTCGCGGTCGCGTGGCACCTCGATCGTGATCGGGCCGACGTTATCGGTCAGCACGGTCTTGGTACGGGTTCCGTTGCGGGAGTTGCCGCCATCACGACCCGCCACAGCGTGCTTGTCGTAGCCCAGGTGGTCGTTCATCTCTTCATCCAGGGCGGTTTCCAGCACCGTCTTGGTGAACAGTTTCAGCAACCCGTCCGGGCCGGTCAGGTCATCACCCCTGGCCCGAGCAGCACGCACGAGCTGAGCGATCATCGCCCGCTCGCTCGGCAGCATCACCTCCACCGCAGCGGCTGCCTCGGCAGCCACCACGGCCTCGTCGGGAACATCACGGCCAGGATCGTCTTCAGGCGGCACGCCCGCCAGTGTTTCGGTCATCACAGACCTTCCTCACCAACCACCACGGTCGGCGTGTCAGGCCAGTTACACCGTTCGCCGGACAGACCCCAAGGCCACCACCCGCCAGAGGTCGCCGCCTCCTCCAGGGACACCGAGCGCGCCTGTAAATTCCGAGGGTCGCCGAAGGTCACACGCGAAAGAGAACAACGGGATCCTCGTAGGGGGCCTCGATCTGAACGACGCCTGAGGTGACCCGCAAATCTCGACCCAGGCTAAGCCAGGTGGTGACTGTTGGCTGCAACTCGTCCAGCCTCCGCAACAGTTTCTGCTGGCCGTCAGGTGCTCTGCGATAGAATGCTACTCCTGCATTTCCATCAGTCTCGAGGAACCCCGTTGCGCTAATATCTGAGTACCGCTTGCCAAGTCCCTTAAGAGGAATATTGACTTCCACTGGACCAAGAAGGTTGGCAGGAAAATCAGCCTCATCGCAGTCGGCACCTATCAAGCCGAGAGCACGGAACCACGCTCTGGCGTAGAACGAATTCCGACTACTCACGCTCTGTGCCTCGTAGTCAACCGGGGCATACAGCGTGCCGACACTACCATCCGGCGCCATCGTCTGAGATTCCCTCGGATCCCAATCCTTCATGGCCGAGCTTGACTGTTGATTGACAATTAGCCGACTGGAGCCCCGTCTCCTACATGTGAGCTGCAGTTGCCGCCCCCATATGGTCAGGTTTGCTGCAGACAGCATCCCGTCAATCGCGAACTGGCGGACCTTCCGCCCCTGGTACATCGGCGCCGAGAGAGGTGCATCGGGCCAGATCTCTAAACCAATGAATCTCACCAACTGCGCACACCTACTTGCAAGATTTGAATTGCCCGGGCGGGCAATGCCCATACCTGCGTGCATAGCCATAAATGTAGCCGTACTCGACTGACCGGGCATGGTAATAAGACTGAGCATTGGCCCGCCAGAGATAGCGGCAAGGGCGCCCTCCGGTAGAAGATGAACAAATGTTCAATTGCAGCCTGGGCCTCTTCCGCTCCAGCACCGGTAATGCCATACTTCCACGTGAGGTAACGGTAACGCCCCCCTGGAACCCTTTCTTGGTACTGGATCTCGTAGACTTGATATCGCTTGAACCGCTTCGGCCCACCCGGTCGCGGGATCCTTTTTAGTAGATTGGCGAGAGCGATTCCTGACACCCCGGTTATGATTCGACCGTTTACCGAGATACTTGGCCTACCTGCGCGTGCTCCCGCGAATCCTCCATAGGCGCCCCCCATGCGTTCAATCGCCCAGGACAAGCCCGAAACATCGTCCTTGTTGGTGGGGTCGTTGGGGTAGCCGTAGCTGGTGTCGTTACCGCCGGGGATGGGGTCTGGGCCGGTGAAGGTGCCGGTGGCAGGGTTGTAGTAGCGGACACCCATCAACGTGAGGCCGGCGGTGTCGGGTCCGGTGGCGCGTTCGTTGGAGCCGAGCCACCCGTACCCCAGCGGCCCGGTCACGGTCGGGTCGGTGCTTGTGCCCGCGGTGGGTTGCCCGTATTCGGTGTAGCTGTTCCACCCGGTGATCCCGACACATGCCGTGCCACTGGTGGTGGCCGCGGGGATGCTGATCGCGGTGACGTTGTCCCCGTGCGGGTCGGCCAACGCGATCGTGACCTCCCCGGTGTCGGTGATCATCGCCCCGAGGTCCCCGCTGATGTCCGGGGTGAACCGGGTGGTCGAGGCCGCCCCGGTGGCGGGGGTGGTGGTTTCCCAGGCGGGGTTGTCCGAGTCGTCCCCGTAATGCCGGTCAATGCTGGTGCCACCGTTCGGGCCCCCGGTGGTGCTTTGCGTGGCCCGGCGCCCGGCACTGTCCAGGGTGAAACTGGTGGCCACCCCGGCTTGGCTGACGGAGGCGGGCAGGTCGTCCGCGTAGTACGTCAACGTGATGTTCCCCGCCGACCCACCACCGGGGGCGTCACTGCCCGGGATGATCGTCTGCCGTCCCAGCGCGTCATAGACATAGGCCCCAGCGGTGGTGCCGTTGATGCTGGCGGCGGCGGTGAACCGGTCCGCGCTGTCGTAGCTGTACCCGATGCTGGTGCTGGTGACCCCGGTGGTGGACGCGCAGTCACCATCAGCGTGCGTGTCGACCTTCAAGGTGGACCGGGCCCCATTGGTGGTGAACCCGTAGGTGCGCACCTGACACGGCGCACTCGGGGCGGCCGGGTCGGACGGCTCCAGCGGGCCGCTGCCCGCGGTCGCGGTCCGGTCAGTGACCTTGGTCAACGGGCCCGCCGGGTCGTAGGTGTAAGCCCGGTCGAACGCGGACCCGTTGCCCACAGTCATGTGGGAGGTGTCCCCGTCGGCGGGGATGCCGGGGTCGCCGTCGAACCCGGCACCCGCGCCGGTGTATTCGCGGGCGATCCGGCCCAGCCCGTCCCGGTCGATGCTCCACGCCAGCCAGGTGCCGGTGGTCGGGGTGCCCGGGGTCCAGGTCACTTCACCGGTGTTCGGGTCGGTGGTCGCGGTGACCGGGGTGATCTGCCCGGCATACGCCTGCCCGACCGGCTGCTTCAACTCATTCGTGGTGACGGTGGCGGTGACCTGACCGGGCAGATCCTGGCGCACCAGCGTCCCCGCCTCGTCATACGCACCCTGGTAGGTCAGCGCGCCCCCGGACCCGGCACGGGTGACGGTGAGGGTGGTGACCAGCCCACGCCGATCGGTCTTCCCGGCCGCGTCGGTCCCGTCATAGGCGTAAGTCACCGTGCCGGTCGGGTCCGTCACCGACGCGACCCGGCCACCAGTGTCGTAGCTGGTGTCATGCGCAGCAGGATCGGCCCGGTGGTCGTGCGCATCGGGATCAGCGTCGAGCACGAGCCCTCTGCCACGCGCGGCACCAAGACGTGCCGACCCAACGGGCTGTCGCCCGTGCCGGCAAACAACAGATCGCCGCCACCAGGGCCAGGGAGATGCACCGCGAGGCCTTCGATGTCCGGGGCACCCGCGGGCAGCCCGATCGCGCGACTGTGCCGCAGCACGCACGGCCGCGAGCCTGCGTCATCGATGATCGGAACGCCGACCGGTGTTTCAGGGTCGGAATGCACCAGCCAGGTGGCGTCGCGAGTCACCCCCACCGGGTGCAGGGGACGGGGCCGACCCCGCCCGTAGAGCTGATTGATCAGCACCGACAAGGACCGACCCGCAACCGCAGCACCAAGGCGCAGTCCCGAGTCGACGAGAGGCATCATCGTCTGATCGTAATGACGAATCCCGGCGTTGAACGGCCCACTCGCGCCGACCGCGATTCGGACAACTGTGGCCGAGGCACTAGGGTGAACTCAGAGATCCGCGCCGTTCTGCCTCGGATCCGCTCCTTGCACGTTGCCGATGCCGATGGGCCGCAACCGAGGAGAAGCTGGCTTCCATTGCCGACGAGCATCGTCGGCCCCCAGCGCGCCGGCAGGATGCCGCACTCAACCGTCTGGAGTTTTTCGCGTGTCCCATGACACCCACCCCACCACTTTCGCTTCACTCGGCGTCCCCGACGCCCTCGTGGCCGTCCTTGCCGACCGAGGCATCACCGAGCCGACACCGATCCAAGCCGCGACGCTGCCGGACAGCCTCGCCGGCCGAGACGTGCTCGGCCGCGGCCGCACCGGGTCGGGCAAGACCTACGCCTTCGTGCTGCCTGCGCTGACCCGCTTGGCGGGCAAGAGCAAGCGCTCGGCGCCGAAGCGCCCGCGCGGGCTCATCCTGGCCCCGACCCGCGAGCTCGCCACCCAGATCAACGAAGCCCTCACGCCGCTCGCGGCGCCGCTGGGTCTGACCTCGACCACCATCTTCGGTGGCGTGGGTCAGAACCCGCAGGTGCGTGCCCTCGCCCGCGGTGTCGACATCGTGGTCGCCTGCCCCGGTCGCCTGGAAGACCTCATCGCCCAGGGACATCTGTCGCTGGACGCCATCGAGATCACCGTGCTCGACGAGGCCGACCACATGGCCGACCTCGGCTTCCTGCCCGCAGTCAAGCGCATCCTCGACCGCACGCCTCGCGACGGCCAGCGGATGCTCTTCTCGGCCACCCTGGACGCCGGCATCAACACCCTCGTCAAGCGTTTCCTCACCGCGCCGGTGACCCACGAGGCCGACTCGGCCCAGTCGCCGGTCGGCACCATGAGCCACCACGTGCTGCAAGTGACCCAGGACGCGCATCTGCCGGTGCTCGTCGACCTCGCCGCCGCTCCGGGCCGCAAGGTCGTCTTCACCCGCACCAAGCACCGGGCCAAGAAGCTCGCCCGGCAACTCAACGCGCACGGCGTCCCCGCGGTGGAGTTGCACGGCAACCTCAGCCAGAACGCCCGCATCCGCACCATGGACGCCTTCCACAGCGGCGCCGCGCCGACCCTGGTCGCCACCGACATCGCAGCCCGCGGCATCCACGTCGACGACGTGGGCCTGGTGATTCACGCCGACCCGCCGGTCGAGCACAAGGCCTATCTGCACCGCTCCGGTCGCACCGCCCGGGCCGGCAACTCCGGCACCGTGGTCACCTTGATGACCGACGCGCAGACCCGCGAGGTGCGCGACCTGACCCGCAAGGCGGGCGTCAAGCCGGTCACCACCAAGGTCGACGCCGCCCACCCGCTGCTGACCGAGCTCGCGCCCGGCGAGCGCGCGTTCCCCGGTGCGTTCGCCACCCCCGGTGCGGCGACTTCGGGCAATGGGCAGCAGCGGTCCACCGGTGGCCGCTCCGGACGGGGCCGCCAGTCCGGCCGCCGCTCTGGCAGCGGCTCGCGGTCGAATGCGGCTCCGCGCTCGGACAACGCTCCGCGGGCGAACAACCGCTCCGGCGCCTCCACCCAGCGGCCGGCGGCATCCGGTCGATCCGGCGGCGGCGCTGCGGCCTTCTCGTCTCGATCGCGCGCCGGCCGACGCGGCTGAGCCGCACCGCGTCAGCCAGCCGCTGACGGTCAGTCGGCGATCTTGACGACGAGCTTGCCGAAGTTGCCGCCCTTGAGCAGGCCGCGGAAGGCGTCGCGCACGTTGTCGAAACCGTCGACGATGTCCTCGCGGTATTTGACCGTGCCGTCGGCGATCCAGCCGCTCATGTCCTGCTGGAAGTCATCGGCCAGCCGGTCGGCGAACTCGCTCTGGATAAAGCCGCGCACGGTCAAGCTCTTGCGCAGCACCTGGCTCATCAGCCAGCCGACGCGGTCCGGACCGTCCGGCAACTCCGTCGCGTTATAGCCGGACACCAAGCCGCACACCGGGATTCGCCCGAAGGTGTTCATCCGCGGGAAGACCGCGTCGAAGACCGCGCCGCCGACATTCTCGAAGTAGACGTCGATGCCGTCGGGCGTAGCCGCTGCGAGCTGCTCGACGAAGTCCGGCGCCCGGTGGTCGACCGCCGCGTCGAAACCCAACTCGCGCAGATAGGCCACCTTCTCCGGGCCGCCGGCGATGCCCACCGCGCGGGCGCCCTTGGCTCGAGCGATCTGACCGACCGCCGACCCGACCGGCCCGGTCGCAGCCGCGACCACGACGGTCTCCCCTGCCTGCGGGCGGCCGATCTCCAGCAGACCGGCGTATGCCGTCATGCCCGGCATCCCCAGCACCCCGAGGGCGGTGGTCACCGGCGCCTGCTCCGGGTCCAGGCGACGCAGATAGGACGTCGGCTCGACCGAGTAGGTCTGCCACCCGCCATACCCGAGCACGATGTCGCCAGGCGCGAATTCGCCTGCGGGACAATCGATCACGCGGGACACGGTCGCGCCGACCATCGTGCCGCCGATCTCGACGGGCGGGGCATAGGACTTCGCGTCGCTCATCCGTCCGCGCATATATGGGTCGAGCGAGAGATAGAGCGTCTGCAGGAGCGCCTGCCCGGGCTGGGGGTCCGGCAGGGTCGCCTGCTCGACGACCAGGTCGCTGTCCGTGGGTTCGCCGTGCGGGCGCTGCGCCAGCACGACGCGGGTGGTGTCAGTCATGAGGCCACGGTATGCCGGGTGTGCTCGCCTGATCAGAGCCGGCCGGTCTGCGTGTGGTCGGCCGCGTCCACCGCACCATCGGCTCGCATCCCGGCGACCACACCGGCGCGATCCTCGTCCGAGCGCTTCTGGCTCCATTTCGCTTTGGCATCAACGGTTTCCACCCGCATCGAGATGCCGACGATCGCGCGGAGCTGCCCCTCGACGTACTGCTCGGGCGCGTCGGTGACGGCCCACGGCTGCTGACGGGATGCCTCGTGGACGGCGGTGAGGCGCGACACCGCGGCGCGCTTCCAGTCGGCGTCATCGTGCACGGTCACCGGGCCGCGCAGGTGCACCGCCGAGTAGTTCCAGGTCGGCACGACCTTGCCGTGTTCGCGCTTGCTCGCATACCAACCTGGGCTGACGTAGCCGTCAACCCCCTGGACCACGAACAGCCCGGCAGCGCCGTCGGCGATCCGTCGCCAGTGGTCGTTGGCGCGCGCGACATGGGCGATGGCCTCGTCGCCGTCCCACACGATCGGCAGCAGCGTCGCATCCGGCACGCCGTCGGCACCGGCGGTGATCAGGGTCGCGACCGACCGGTCCCGCACGAACTCCCGGATCTCGGCCTCGTCTTCAACCCGGTTGAAATGCGGCACATAGCTCATGCGGAGTCCTTGAGCGCGTCCGCGGCGGTGCGACCCATCAGCTCGAGCAGCTCACGCTGACCGGTGCGCGGCACCTTGACCTCCAGGACGCGAATCCCCTTGCCAGGATTGGCGATTCGCTCCTTCAGGGTGGCCTGGTCACCGACCAGTTCGTAGGGCACCCCACGGGCCGCGCAGACCTGCTCGAAGTCCACCCCGGTCGGCGTGCCGAAGATCCGCTCGAAGGGTTCGGACAGCCCCTTCTGCCCGGGCTCCAGCGTGCCGAAGATCCCGCCGCCGTCGTCGTTGACGAGCACGATCGTCAGATCCGGCCGGGTCTCGCCCTCACCCACCAGAAGCCCGTTCACGTCGTGCAGGAAGGTCAGGTCCCCCATCAGGGCGTATGCCGGAGCGCCCGGCCGCGACAACGCCATCCCGATCGCCGACGACACCACACCGTCGATGCCGGCCAGACCCCGATTGCCCACGGAGACAACGCCTTTGGCGATCAGATGCGGGTCGCGGGACAGGTCGAGGTCGCGCACGGCGTTGGACGGCCCGACATACAGACCGCTGTTCTCCGGCATCGCATGGGCGATGGTGCGAGCGACGGCCGGCCCGGACGGCCAGCTGGCCTCCACGACCGGTCCGACGGCGCGCCCGATCACCCCGCCGGCGGTGCGCCAGGCGGCGCCCCAGGCCCGATCGACACAGGAGCTCACCGCGGTGTGGCTGCGCTCGATGTCCTCCCAGCGGTGCACCCGGCTGACGACATGGCCCGGGTCGGGCCAGGACGTGCCCGGCGTGACGATCTCGACCTCGACGTCCGGGTGGCGCAGCAGTGCGGCCACCCGCCGGTCGAGGGTCAGCCGGCCGCCGACGAGCACCCGCTCGGGCAGGTGCGCGGCCAGCCAATCCTCCGCCCGCAGGATCAGCGCTCCGTGCGGAGTCGCCCGGCCCCGGTGGTATTGCCCGAAGGGTTCGGCCATCACCGGCCAGCCGGCCGCGTCGGCGAGCGCGGACAGTTGCGCCGCCTGAGCCGGGTCGGGCAGGTCACCGAGCACCACCAGAGTGCGGGGCACCGGCGCGATCACCGGCCCGGAGACGACGGATTGCTTGTGGCTCAAGGGGTTTCGCAACGACAGCCAGGTCTCGCCACGCGGCCGGCCATCGAGCGACTCCGGCCACTCCGGCTCGTCCTCGGTCGGCACCAGCGGCTCGCGCAGCGGCACGTTCAGATGCACCGGCCCGGCGTCACCGGCCGGCATACCGGTCGATTCGGCGACCGCCCGCCCGACGATCGAGCGCCACATGCCGTTCTGACCCACGCGGCGTTCGGGCACCCCGAACTCGTGGAACCAGCGCGTCGCGCCGCCGAAGACGCCCACCTGGTCGGTCGCCTGATTCGCGCCCACGCCGCGCAGGTCCGGCGGCCGATCGGCGGTGAGCAGCAGCATCGGCACCGACGCGTGCGCGGCCTCCAGCACCGAGGGGTGCAGGTTGGCGACCGCGGTGCCACTCGTGGTGATCACCGGCACCGGCACGCGGGTCACCTTGGCCATCCCGAGCGCCAGATATCCCGCCGAGCGTTCATCGACGCGCACGTGCAACCGCAGCCGGCCCTCCCGGGCGGCGGCGTCGACGGCATACGCCAGGGGTGCCGACCGCGAGCCGGGCGCGAGCACGACATCCCGCACGCCGTGCCGGATGAGTTCGTCCACGACGACCGTGGCGAGCGCGAGGGAGGGATTCACGTCAGGCATCCTCCCGCACGCCCCACGGCGCGCCCCACCGCTCACCCGGCTGCAAGACGATCAGCGAATCGCCGGTCGCGAGCGCATTCGCCGGGCAGGTCATCGGCTCCACCGCGATGCCGGTGCGGCGAGCTCGGTCACCGGGCAGCGAGTCACCGGTGAAGACCTGAGCGAAGGGGTATGCCGTGCCGTCGGCCCACAGCGTCACCCGCCGGTCGCCGTGCGCGATCGTGATCTCCCAACGCTCGCCGGCGAGGTCGGTGAAGGCGTGGTCGAGTTGTGTGCCCTCGATGCGGCGGCCCGCGCGGAAGTCGAGCTCGGCCGGCACCGACGCTTGCCCGGTCGGGATCAGCCGGTCGTCCACCTCGAGCACGGTGTCGGCGGGCAGGGTGAGCTGCAGGTCGTCCACCCGCGCCTCGCCGGCGGTGAGATAGGGGTGAGCGCCGAAACCGAAGGGTGCCGGCTCGGTGCCGAGGTTGGTCGCGGACGGCTCGACGACCAGTCCGGTCTCGGTGAGGGTGTAGCGACAGCTGAGGTCCAACGGCCAGTCCCAGCCCTGCTGCGGCAGCAGCGTGTGCGCCACGACCAGGCTGTCCGCCGACCGTTCGACCAACCGCCAGTTCGCCCAGCGCACCAGCCCGTGGCTGGCGTTGTCGCGGGCCGGCTCGGACAGCGCGAGCTGCTCGTCGCGACCGCCGAAGCTGAACCTCCCGTCCCGCACCCGGTTGGGCCAGGGCATCAGCAGCTGACCGCGTCCGGCGTCCGCCTTCGCCTCGACCGGATAGCCATACAGCACCTCCCGGCCGCCGCGGGCGTAGCTGCGGATGCCGCCGCCGACCTCGACCACGGTGAGCTCCTGGTCGTGCGCCTGCAGGGTCCACTGGGTCCCGCTCGGCGCGACGGGAGGGGCGAGCGGGCGGCTGTCGGTCGTCATACCCCCATCGCAGCACACCGCCGCACGGCTCGCGGACTACCGTGGGCCGGTGCCCGCCCGCAGCTTCGCCGACGACATCCGTGCGCGCAGCGCCGACCAGCTGACCCGGCTGATCGTGCTGCGCCCCGATGTCGCCCACCCCGCCCCCGCCGACGTGACGGCGCTCGCTGCGCGGGCGGCGACCAGGGGCAGCACGGCGCGAGCGCTAGAAGCACTGCCCGCCGACCGGCTGCGCGTGCTGGAGGCGTTGCTCGTCTCTCCCACCGACGCCGCAGCTCTGCTCGGCGGTGCCGATATCGCCGACGTCGTCGAGGACTTGTGGGATCGCGCGCTCGTGTGGGACAGCCCGGACGGCCGGGTGCCCTCGCGGGCAGTGGGCGAGATCTTGCCCTTCCCGGCCTCCCTCGGTCCCGACCTTCCCGCCCCGGCCGATCTGGCCGAGCGGTATGCCGCCCTGCCCGACGAGGCGCGCCGTCTGCTCGACCGGCTCGCCTGGCAACATCCGCGCGCCACCGTCGAAGGCGTTGTCGCAGAAGGGATCCCGGCTCTCGTTGACGCCGAGCTGGTCGTCCGGGAGGACGACAACACGGTCGTCGTGCCGCGGGCCGTCGCCCTGCACGTGCGCGGCGGCGTGCTGTATGCCGATGGGCTCACCCCACCCGAGCCGGCCGGGCAGATCGTGCAGCAGGTGGATGCCACGGCCGGCATGGCCGCGACGGAGTTGCTCTGGCAGGTCGAGAGCGTCGCACAGTTGTGGGCTGAGGACCCGCCCCGGGTGCTGCGCTCGGGTGGGTTGTCGGTGCGCGACCACCGGCGCACCGCGTCAGCACTCGGGCTGGACACCGAGCATGTCGCGTTCGTGCTCGAAATCGCTAGTGCCGCAGGGCTTTTCGCCGACGACCGGCAGGCTGAGCCGTCCTTCCTGCCCACTCGGGGTTTCGATGACTGGCTGGAGGCCTCCCGCGGTGAGCGCTGGCGCCAGCTGGCCGACGCCTGGTGGCGCACCGTGCGTGCACCCTCGTTGGCCGGTTCCCGCACCGAGGCGGGCACGGTCGTCAACGTCCTCGGTCCGGAGGCGTCCTGGCCGCTGATGCGCACCCGTCGGCACGACGTGCTCACCGTGCTCGGCCGCCTGCCCGTCGACTTCGCCCCGAGCGTGGGTTCGCTCGATGCGCTGCTGCATTGGTCGCGGCCGTTGCGGCTGCCGCCGGGTGCCCCGACGCACACTGGTGTCGTGCTGCGCGAAGCGAGCTGGCTGGGTCTGGTGGCGCATGGCGCGCTGTCGTCGGCCGGTCGCGCGATCGTGGCGGGTGACGACGTCGACCTCGATGAACTGCTGCCCGCGACGGTGGACCGGATGATGGTGCAGGCCGACCTCACCGCGGTGGTGCCGGGGCCGCCCGACGACTCGCTGCACCGCCTCCTCCAGTGCTCCGCTGAGGTCGAATCCCGTGGTGGCGCAACGGTTTACCGCTTCGACGAGGACTCGGTGCGGCGCGCCCTGGACTCCGGCATCGACGCCGCTGAATTGCGCGAGCGACTGACCGCCGCGAGCCTCACTCCGTTGCCGCAGCCGCTCACCTATCTCATCGACGATGTCGCCCGCCGCCACGGTCGGCTGCGTGTCGGTGCCGCAGGCAGCTATCTGCGCTGCGACGATCCCGCCCTCGTGGCGACGCTGCTCGCCGACCCGAGCCTGGGCGCGCTCGGCCTGCGCTCCCTCGCGCCTGGCGTGCTCGTCAGCCGGATGCCGGCCGCCACCCTGCTCGACCTGCTGGCAAGGGCGGGACACAGCGCCCTGGCCGAGACCTCCGACGGCGGGGTCCTCGTCACCACCAGGCAGGACAGCGCCCGCGCTCCCAACCCGGCTCCGCCCGCGCCGGTGGTCACCCGGTCGACCGACAGCGCCGCCGCGTCCGCCCTAGTCGAGCGGCTGATGAGCGCGCAGCAGCGGTCCGCCGAGGCAGCCCGCCCCGGAGAGCCGCGCATCCCGCACACCGAGCCGAGCGACACCCTGTCGATCCTGCAGGAAGCCGCGGCCGACCGGATGCCGGTGTGGATCGGATTCGTCGACGCATCAGGAGATCTCAAGCGCGCGCTCTTCCACCCCGAGCGGGTCGACGGCGGCCGCACGACCGGCCTGGTCGGCGACACCAGGCGCAGCTTTTCGGTCCACCGCATCACCGGCGTCGTGCCCGCCTAGAGTTGCCTGCCGTGGAGCTGAACGACTACCAACAGGCGGCGCTGCGCACGGCCGCGCCGCGCGACAAGCACAACGAGGTCTTCCACCTGCTGCTCGGCCTGGTCGGTGAGACCGGGGAGATCGCCGAGAAGGCCAAGAAGATCGTGCGCGACCGCGACAGCGACTTCACCGCGTGGGACCGCGCCGATCTCACCAAGGAACTCGGCGACACCCTCTGGTATGTCGCCGTCATCGCCGACCACTTCGGCATACCACTGGAGGAGGTCGGCAGCGTCAATATCGCCAAGCTCGCCGACCGCCAGCAGCGCGCGGTGCTCGGCGGCAGCGGTGACAACCGTTAGAAGATCCGGACTTGGTCGTCGGGCGCGAGATACATCCCGTCGCCCTCGGCCACGCCGAACACCTCCTGGAACTCCCGCAGGTTGCGCGCCACATTGGCCCGGCAGTTCATCGGCGCGTGCGGGTCGATCGCGACCAGCCGCTTGGCCTCCTCCGGCCGCGCCTTGCCACACCACACCTGCGCCCAGCCGATGAAGAACCGCTGGTCGCCGGTGAGCCCGTCGAGCTCCGGGGCGGGCGCGGTCTCCTGGGCGATCTGGTAGGCCTTGTAACCGATGGTGAGACCGCCGAGGTCACCGATGTTCTCCCCGACGGTGAGCCCGCCGTTGACCTTGGTGCCCGGGGAGTCAGCCGGCTCCTCCTGGTTGAACTGCTCGATCAGCTTCTGCGCCAACGCATCGAAGCGCTCCCGGTCCTGCGGCGTCCACCAATCGGTGAGGCTGCCGTCGCCGGCGAAGCGCGACCCCTGGTCGTCGAAGCCGTGGCCGATCTCGTGCCCGATGACCGCGCCGATGCCGCCGTAGTTGACCGCGTCGTCGGCATCGGCGTCGAAGAACGGCGGCTGCAGGATCGCGGCCGGGAAGACGATCTCGTTCATCATCGGGTGGTAATACGCGTTGACCGTCTGCGGGCTCATCAGCCACTCGTCGCGGTCGATCGGGCCGCCGATCTTGCCCAGCTCGCGGTCCACCTCGAAGGCCGATGCCCGGGCCACATTGCCGACCAGGTCGTCGCGGTGCACCTCCAGCGCGCTGTAGTCGCGCCACTTGTCCGGATAGCCGATCTTGGTGCGGAACTTGCCGAGCTTGTCCAGCGCCTTCTCCCGGGTCTGCGGGCTCATCCACGGCAGGTCGTCGAAATCGCGCCGGTAGGCCTCGACCAGGTTGTCCACCAGCTGCAGCATGCGTTCCTTGGCATGCGGCGGAAAGTGTTGCGAGACATAGATTTTGCCGACCGCTTCACCGAGAGCGTCCTCGACCAGGCCGACGCCGCGCTTCCACCGCTCGCGCAGCTGCGGCGTGCCCGAGAGGGTCTTGCCGAAGAAGTCGAAATTCTCGTCGACCACCTGCTCGTTCAGGTATGGCGCGAGCGAGGTCACCACTCGCCATACCAGCCAGTCCTGCCACAGCGGAAGCCCGATCTCCTGCAGCGCCGTGGACAGCCCCTCCAGGAATGACGGCTCGTGCACGACGACCTGCGCGAACGATCCGCCGGGCGCCTGCAGCCCCTCCAGCCAGACGTCCCAGTCATAGCCGGGCGCGCGCTCCTTGAGCTCGGCGAGCGTGTGCTTGTTGTAGGTCTTGATCGCATCGCGGGTGGCCACGACATCCCAGTGCTGCCGGGCGATGCGGGTCTCGACCTCCATCACCCGCTCGGCGAAACCCTGCGGGTCCTCGAAACCGAGGCCCTCGGCCTGCCGGGCGATGTGGGCGACATAGGCGTCGCGGACCTCGGCGTAGCTCTCCTCGCGGTAGTAGGACTCGTCCGGCAGACCGATGCCCGCCTGCTCGAGGTAGACGACATACTCCTGCGGGTTCTTCGCGTCGGCGGTGACATAGAAGACGACCGCTCCGCTGACCCCGGTGCGCGCGAGTTCGCCTGCGACACCGAGGAGTTGGCTCACGCTCTTGGTGCCGCGGATGCGCTCGATGGGTGCGTCGAGGGGTGTGCTGCCGAGGCGCTCGATCGCCTCGGTGTCCATGAACGAGGCGTAGAGGTCGCCCACCTTGCGCTCCTCGGTGCCGTCCTCGGCGGTTCCGGAGGATGCCGCCTCGACGATCTGGCGCACGGCCTGCTCGGACTGCTCACGCAACCGGTCGAAGGTCCCGTAGCGCGCGCGGTCGCTCGGGATCTCGGTGTCCTTCACCCACTGGTGGTTGACATAACCGAACAGGTCATCCTGCGGGCGGATCGACGGATCGAGCGTGGCGATGATTCCCGACTTCGGGGCTTCGGCCGGCATGGTGCTCCTTGGGATGTCGTTGTGCTTGGCCTCAACCTATCCCCGACCCGCGCGCGCCGCTCAGGCCCCGGCGAGCGCGCGCACCACGCGCGACGGCGAGGGCCGGCCGAGCTGCTGCGCCATCCAGCCGCTGGTCTGCACCAGCGCGTCCAGGTCCACCCCGGTCTCGATGCCGAGGCCGCGGCACAGCCACACCAGGTCCTCGGTCGCCAGATTGCCGGTGGCGGATTTGGCGTAGGGGCACCCACCCAGGCCCCCGGTCGAGGCGTCGACCACGGTGACCCCGTGCTGCAACGCGGTGAGGGTGTTGGCGAGCGCCTGACCGTAGGTGTCGTGGAAGTGCACCCCGATCAGCTCCGGGCCGATTCCCTTGTCCGCCAACGCTTCCAGCAGCCGTATGACGTGGCCGGCCGTGCCCACCCCGATCGTGTCGCCGAGACTGAGCTGGTCGCAGCCGAGCGCCATGAGGCGCTCACACACCGACACGACCTGCTCGATCGGCACCGGTCCCTCCCAAGGGTCGCCGAAGCACATCGAGACATAACCGCGCACCCACAGCCCGTCGTCCTTGGCCCGCTTGACCACCGGCGCGAACATCTGCAGCGACTCCTCGACCGAGCGGTTGAGATTGCGCTGGGCGAAGGTCTCGGTCGCCGAGCCGAAGACGGCGATGGCACCCACACCGGCCGCGATCGCGTTGTCCAGACCCCGCTCGTTGGGCACCAGCACCGGGCGCGTCGGACCCGTGCCCACGGCGCCCAACTCATCGAGCAGGGCCGGTGCGTCGGCGAGCTGCGGGATCCACGACGGCGGCACGAACGAGGTGGTCTCGATGCTCGAGAGCCCGGCACCCGCCATACGGCGAATGAACTCGGCCTTGACCGGGGTCGGGACGACCGCCTTCTCGTTCTGCAGACCGTCGCGCGCACCGACCTCGTAGATCGTGATGCGGTCCGGCAACCCGGCCATCGGCTCCACCATCGGCAGTGACATGGCTCTCATCCTCGCACCCCGGCTGGAATGCCGCCCCGCCGCGGATCGTTACCCTCTCGGCAGTCTTCAGCGGCAGGGAGCAAGATGACCGACGGACCCCTCATCGTCCAGAGCGACAAGACCGTGCTTCTCGAGGTCGATCACCCGCTCTCGCAGGATGCTCGACACGCGATCGCCGCGTTCGCCGAGCTGGAGCGCGCCCCCGAGCACATCCACACCTACCGGATCACCCCGCTCGGGCTGTGGAACGCCCGTGCCGCCGGCCACGACGCCGAGGGCGTGGTCGACACGCTGATCCGCTACAGCCGCTATCCGGTGCCGCAGGCGCTGCTCATCGACGTCGCCGAGACGATGTCGCGCTACGGCCGGCTCAGCCTGCGCAAGGACGACGCCGGGCGGCTCATCCTGGTCTCCGACGACAAGCCGGTGCTCGAAGAAGTGTTGCGGCACAAGAAGATTGCCCCGCTCGTCGGTGACCGGATCGACGACCTCACCGTGCTGGTGCATCCCTCCGAGCGCGGCGCGATCAAGCAGCAGCTCATCAAGGTCGGCTGGCCGGCCGAGGACGAGGCGGGTTATGTCGACGGTGAGGCCCACGACATCGACCTGCGCCAGGAGGACTGGTCGCTGCGCCCCTATCAGCAGCAGGCCGTCGAGGGCTTCTGGCATGGCGGGTCGGGGGTCGTCGTGCTGCCCTGCGGTGCCGGCAAGACACTCGTCGGCGCCGGCGCGATGGCCGCGGCCAAGGCGACCACGCTCATCCTGGTCACCAATACCGTCTCCGCCCGCCAGTGGCGCGACGAGCTGCTCAAGCGAACGTCGTTGACCGACAACGAGATCGGCGAATACAGCGGCGCTCGCAAGGAGATCCGCCCGGTCACCATCGCGACCTATCAGGTGCTCACCCACAAACGGAAGGGCGTCTTCCCGCACCTCGAGCTGCTCGACGCCCGTGACTGGGGCCTGATCGTGTATGACGAGGTGCACCTCCTCCCAGCCCCGATCTTCCGGATGACCGCCGACCTGCAGGCGAGGCGCCGGCTCGGGCTCACCGCGACCCTCGTGCGCGAGGACGGCCGCGAAGAGGATGTCTTCAGCCTGATCGGGCCCAAGCGCTACGACGCGCCGTGGAAGGACATCGAAACCCAGGGCTATATCGCCCCCGCGGACTGCGTGGAGGTGCGGGTCTCCCTGTCCGACAGCGAGCGGATGGCCTATGCCACCGCCGAGCCGGACGAGCGCTACCGGTTCGCCTCCAGCGCCCCGGTCAAGGACGAGGTGGTCGAGCGGATCGTCGAGCAGCACCGCGGCCAGCCGACGCTGGTCATCGGCCAATATCTCGACCAGCTCGAGGGACTGGCCGCACGGCTCGGTGCCGATCTGATCACCGGCGAGACCGCGGTCGGCATACGGCAGAAGCTGTTCCAGTCCTTCCGCGAGGGCGAGATCTCCCTGCTCGTGGTGAGCAAGGTGGCCAACTTCTCCATCGACCTGCCCGAGGCGAGCGTCGCGATCCAGGTGAGCGGCACCTTCGGGTCCCGCCAGGAGGAGGCGCAACGGCTCGGCCGGGTGTTGCGGCCCAAGGCTGACGGCCGCACCGCGCACTTCTACACCGTGGTCACCCGGGACACCGTCGATGCCGAGTTCGCCGCGCACCGGCAGCGATTCCTCGCCGAGCAGGGCTACGCCTACCGCATCGTCGACGCCGACGATCTCGACGAGTGATCCGGCTCACCACGAGCGCCCGGTATCCTCGCCTGCCATGAAGGTGGTAGTGGTCAGTGGTTACTTCAATCCACTGCACGGGGGGCATCTGGACATGATCGAGTCGGCCGCCAAACTCGGCGACCGGCTGATCGTGATCGTCAACAACGATCGGCAGCAGTTGCTGAAGAAGGGCAAGATCATCCTCGATGAGAGCAACCGGCTGCGGCTGATGCGTGCTCTCAAGGGGGTCGACACCGTCATCCTGTCGATCGACGAGGACCCCACGATCATCCGCACCCTGGCGATGGTGGCCGGGCAATACCCGGGCGACGACCTCATCTTCGCCAACGGTGGTGACCGCGACTCGTCTCAGGCGGTGCCCGAGGCCGCGGTCTGCGAGGAGCACGGCATCACCATGGTGTTCGACGCCGGCGGCACCGCCAAGGCCGACTCCTCGACCCGGATCAACCAGGCCCTCGGCGCCGAGTCCTAGCCGGTCGTCGCCTAGGAGACGCCGGTCAGCTGGCGGATCGGGTCGATCGCGAAATAGGCGATGAAGCAGGCCGAGATGATCCACAGCACCACCGGGATCTCGCGCCACTTGCCGCGGAAGATCTTGATCGCGAAATAGGCGAGCGTGCCCGCGCCGATGCCGACGGTGATCGAGTAGGTGAACGGCATCAGCACGATGGTGAGGAAGGCCGGCAGCGCGATCTCGACGTTCTTCCAGTCGATCTCATCGACCTGACGCATCATCAAGAAGCCGACGAAGACCAACGCGGGCGTCGCCGCCTCGTAGGGGATCACCTCGACCAGCGGGGCGAGGAAGGTCGTGAGCAGGAAGAGCACGCCGGTGACGATCGCCGCCAGGCCGGTGCGCGCGCCCTCGCCGACACCGGAGGCCGACTCGATGTAGCCGGTGTTGGAGCTGACGCCGCCGAAACCACCCGCGGCCGCCGCGACCGAGTCGACGACCAGGATCTTCTGGGTGTCCGGCGGGTTGCCGTTCTCGTCGAGCAGGCCGCCCTCGGCGCCGATCGCGACCATCGTGCCCATCGTGTCGAAGAAGTCGGCGAGCACGAGGGAGAAGACGATCAGCACCGCGGCGATGACGCCCGCCTTGGCGAAGCCGCCGAACAGGTCCACCTGCCCGATCAGGGAGAAGTCCGGAGTCTGTATGACGGAGCTGGGCACCTCGGGCACGTTCAGCCCCCAGGCCCGCGGGTTGAGCAGCTTGCCGGTGGGTCCGAAGCGCGGGCCGATATTGGCGATCGACTCGATGATGATGGCCAGCACGGTCGCGCCCATGATCGCGATGAGGATGGCGCCCTTCACCCGGCGCACGTAGAGCGCGACCAGCAGGAAGAAGCCGACGATGAACACCACGATCGGCCAGCCCTGCAGCCGTCCGTCGATGCCGAGTTGCACCGGCGTCGCGGGCGCGGCCCGGGCGAAGCCGGCGTCGAACACCCCGATGAAGGCGATGAACAGGCCGATGCCCACCGAGATCGCGGTCTTCATCGGCGGTGGCAGCGCCTTGAACGCGGCGACCCGGAAGCCGGACAGCACCAAGGCCAGGATGACCACGCCCTCGAGCACCACCAGACCCATCGCGGCCTGCCAGGTCATGTTGGGCAGCGCGGCGACCCCGAAGGTGACAAAAGCGTTGAGCCCCAAGCCTGTTGCGATCGCCAGTGGGTAGTTGGCGATGGCGCCCATCGCGATCGACATCACCCCGGCCACCAGGGCCGTGCACGCCGCGACGAGCGCGAAGTTGGGCTTGTCGGTGCTGCCGCCGAGGAAGTGCCCGGTGCCGTCCTTGACGCTGCCGATGATCAGCGGGTTGAGCGCGACGATATAGGCCATCGTGAAGAAGGTGACCAAGCCGCCCCGGATCTCGCGCGCCACGGTGGACCCGCGCTCACTGATCTTGAAGTAGCGATCGAGGGCGCTGGACGGGGCGGCGGTGCTGCTCGACATGAGCGCGAGCGTAGGGCTGCGGCGAGCCTTCCCGCTATGGCTAGCCTGGGTGACGTGACCAACACCGCCCCGCCGGAGCCGATGCGCATCGATGTCCTGCGGCTGATCCTGGTCGGCCTCGGCGTCTGGGCGCTCGCGCTTGTGCTCACCCTGGCCGTCCCGGCCCTGCACACCGGCGCGCGGCAGTGGTGGCCGTGGAGTTGCGTGTGCGGGCTGATCCTCGGCGGTCTGGGTTATCTCTATGTATGGCGGGGCCGCGGCAACGCTTCGAGCGCGTGAGAGAAGGTAGGGACATGGCTGCGGATCGTCCGACGACCATCATCTTGTTCGGTGCCACCGGCGACCTCGCTCGCCGCAAACTGCTGCCCGGGCTGCTGCACCTGTTCAACAGCGGTCTGCTCAACGACGTGCGCGTCGTCGGCACCTCGCTGGACGATTTCGACCGGGAGTCGTTCATCGACTTCGCCCGCAAGTCGATCGCCGAGTTCTCCTCCCACCCCGATGTGGAGAAGAACACCGACGCCTTCGCCGAGCGCCTCTACTTCGTGCGCTCCGATGCCGGCCCGGACGCGCTGCGCAAGGTGGTCGAGGAGGCGGAGTCGGCCTTCACCGAGACCCCCCGCCGACTGCACTACCTGTCGGTGCCCCCGAAGGCCGCGCTGTCCGTCATACAGCAGTTGCAGGACGCCGGGCTGGCCGACCGCAGCCGGGTGGTGATGGAAAAGCCGTTCGGCACCGACCTCGCCTCGGCCCGCAAGCTCAACGCCGCGCTGCACGAGATCTTTGATGAATCCCAGATCTTCCGCATCGATCACTTCCTCGGCAAGGAGGCGGCGCTCAACATCCTGGCGTTCCGCTTCGCCAACGGCCTGTTCGAGCCCATCTGGCACCGCAACAACATCCAGCATGTGCAGATCGACGTGCCCGAGACGCTCGGCATCGAGACCCGCGCGAATTTCTACGAGTCCACCGGCGCCTACCGCGACATGGTGGTCACCCACCTGTTCCAGATCCTCGCGTTCACCGCCATGGAACCGCCGACTTCCCTTGAGCCAGAAGCGATTACCGAGGAGAAGAACAAGGTCTTCCGGTCGATGCTGCCGATCTCCACGGGCGATGTGGTGCGTGGCCAGTTCCAGGGTTACCGCCAGCTGGAGGGCGTCGCGCCGGAGTCGGAGACCGAGACCTTCATCGCGCTCAAGTGCCGGATCGACAACTGGCGGTGGGCGGGCGTGCCGTTCTACCTGCGCACCGGCAAGAAGCTCGCCGAGGGCCAGCGGATCATCTCGGTCGCCTTCCGCGAACCGCCCAAGTCGATGTTCCCCGCCGGGTCCGGCGTCTCCCAGCACGGGCCGGACCATCTGACCTTCGACCTCGCCGACAAGGCGCGAATGTCGTTGTCGTTCTACGGAAAACGTCCCGGCCCGGGCTTCCGGCTGGACAAGTTGTCGATGCAGTTCGCGATGAACGAGTCGACCGGCGCGCACGCGGTGCTGGAGGCCTACGAGCGGCTGATCTACGACGCGGTGCGCGGCGACCACACGCTGTTCACCACGGCCGAGGGCATCGAGCGGTTGTGGGAGATCAGCCAGCCGCTGCTCGACAACCCGCCGCCGGTGCGTCCCTACGAACCGGGCTCGTGGGGTCCGAACCAGATCCACCAGCTGATCGCCCCGGCCGCCTGGCGGCTGCCGTTCGAGCGCAAGTGGCGCGAGCCGACGTCCTGACGGCCGGTCAGCCGCCGGTGGTGATCTCGAGGGCGTAGTCGTCGAGGACCGGCGGGTCGATCTGCTCCGGCTTGGGCTGGGCGACGTCCACCTCGCTGTGCGCGCCGCAACCGTGGTCGAGCGAGACCACCTGGCCGTCCGAGGGCGACCATTCGTTGGCGCACACCCCGAACACCGCCCGCAGCGCGCCCGGCATCGGCAGGAAGTAACCGCAGGTCGAGCACGCGCCCGAAGCCTGGGCGGCGACGGACGCGCCCGGGCCGTGCTCGCCGTCATACCACCGGGTGGCCGCGGCGTCGCGCCCCTCGGCTGACAAAACACGCGGGCGGCCGAGCCCGAGCTCGAAGATCGCCATCTGGTCGACGTCCTCGTCACCGGTGGCCTCATAACCCGCCTCCAGCAGCGGGTCGGCCTCGACATATGGCGTGACGTCACCCGGCCGCAGATCGCCAGGGGCGAGGCGGTCGGCATACGGCAGCCACTCGGGCGAGAGCACCGCGGCGTCGCCGGGCAGCAGATTGGTCTCGCAGATCGTGGCGACCTTGCCGCGCGGCACCCGGGCGACCGACACGGCCCAATGCCAGCCGACATAACCCTTGTCGGTGCACGCGAAGGAGTGCATCGCCAGGCGCTCGCCGAGCATCTCGCCACCGAGATGTTCGCCGACCGAGTCCGCGCTCGGCGCAATGGCGATCGCTGCCTCGCGCGCCAGCTCGACGGCGTCGAGCAGCACCTTGTCCGGCTTCACCGCAGGCATCTCAGGCCTCGAGGTCGTCGGCGACGGCGCGCAGCACGGCCGCGACCTTGCCGGCGTTGCGGGAGTCGGGATAGCGGCCGCGGCGCAGGCCGTTGCCGACCCCGTCGAGCAGCTTGATCAGGTCTTCGACGATGACGGCCATGTCGTCGGCGGGCTTGCGGTGACGGGCGGCCAGCGAGGGTGCGGCTTCGAGCACGCGCACCGACAACGCCTCGGCGCCGCGGCGGCCTTCGGCCACCGAGTATTCGATCCGGGTGCCACCCTTGAGCGTGGTGGTGCCGGCGGGCAGCGCTCGCGCGGGCAGGAAGACGTCCTGCCCGTCGTCGCCGGACACAAAGCCGAAGCCCTTGTCCGCGTCGAAGAATTTCACCTTGCCGCTGGGCACGATCCACCTACTCGTTCGTCGAGATACTGCCGCGCAAGGCTAACGCCTCCGCGGCTCGCCTCACGAATCCAATTCAGCGGACCCACCGGTCCGGATCCGGCCCGAGCGCGGTCAGCGACGGTATGACGACCCGCGCGCCGGCCGCTCGCAACCGCGCCTCATCGTGCGGACCGGTGAGCACGCCGACGCCGAGCGCCCCGGCGTCGGTCGCGGCGATCATGTCGCCCTCGTGGTCACCGACATAGGCGATGGTGGCGCGGTCGCGCAGCGGTGCGGCCTTGTCGTGGGCGAAGACACCGCCGGCGATCTCATCCACCGGGATGCCGACGTGGTCGAGCACCTGCCGAACGGCGTCGGCGACCTTGGCGCTCACCACGATCACCCGGTGACCGCCCGCGCGCAGCCCGCTCACCAGCGCGGCCGCCCCGGGCAGCGCGGTCGTGATCGGCACCGCGATCGAGGGATATTCGCGCCGATACTGCCGCGCCGCGTCCTCCAGGACCGGCGCGGGCAGGAAGTGGGCCAGGGTGTCGCGCAACGGGATGCCGATCAGCGGCCACAACTCCTCCTCGGTCGCGTCACCGCCGTGCGCGCGGATCGCCGATTGCATGCAGCGGGCGATGCCGAGCCGGGAGTCGACGAGGGTCATGTCGAGGTCGAAACCGATGGTGCTCATGGTGATCGCACCGTATGCCGACCCCGGTGCGCCTGCGTCAGCGGGTGTTATAGGGCGGCTGACCGCCATACCCGCCGGGGCCGCCATACCCGCCCCACTGAGCGGCCTGCTGCTGCATCCGCCATTGGCTGCGTGCCTTGTTGGAGCCCGTCCAGCGGATGATGCCGATGATGAGCAGGATCAGGCCGAGGACACCGAGCACGAGAGCACCGGCGAAGGCGAAGCCGATCGAGGCGAGGATGTTCTGGGTGACCTTGTCCGACACCGCCTGGGGCAGCACCCGCACCTGGGTGCCGCAGTCGACGGTGTAGCTGCCGGTCTCCGGCGGCGTGAACGAACCGATCTTCGTGGCGGAGGTGTCACCGGAGGAATAACTGGTGGAGGAGTTGGGTCCGCTGACCGACACCTCACCCTGCGGACCGGTCACGGTGCAGTCGGACGCTTCTGTGGTGGAGGTGCTGGAGCTGCCGGCCGCGTAGATGTCCTGGCGCACATTGCCGTCGGCCTGCACGCTCGCCCCCGGGTCGAGCGGCTGGTAGTTCTTGAACTCGTTGGCGAGACCGGCCACACCGATGAAGGTGCCACCGAAGAAGATGATCGGGGCCAAC
The DNA here is from genome assembly GCF_011440275.1 of Metallococcus carri. GTDB lineage: Bacteria > Actinomycetota > Actinomycetes > Actinomycetales > Dermatophilaceae > Metallococcus > Metallococcus carri. The sequence goes on from NZ_JAAOIV010000003.1 coordinate 246,883, forward strand.
ACCAACATGATCGCGCCGATGATCGTCATCGCGCGGCCCTTGCGTTTGGGTTCCACGGCTGTGCTCCTCCCCTGGCGCACGGTGCGCCGGTTCATTGTCACGCACTGCGACGCGCCAGGCGAGGTGTTGGTTCATCCCCTCAGACCACCGACTTATCGGTCGAGCCCGGCCAGGAGATCACCCGCCATTGCTCGCCGTCGACCTCGACCTCGGCCGGCACGCAATTGGGCAGGAAGCGTTGAGCCGCCAGGTCGTCGCGCACATTGACCGACAGCCGAGGTATGACGAGGGACATCACCCCGCCGTGGCTGAAGACCAGGGCGGTGCCGTCTGCGGTGGCGTCGGCGACCTCGTCCAGACCGATCCGGTAGCGGTCCACCACCTGCTGCCCGGTCTCCCCGCCAGGCAATCCCTGGGAGAGGTCACCCGCCAGCCAGGCGTTGAAGACCTGTTGCGGGCGCGGATCGCCATACGGCAGACCGGCATACTGCCCGACCGAGTACTCCTGCAGGCCGTCGACGACCTGCGCGGACACTCCGAGGATGGCGGCAGCCCGCCGGGCTGACTCGACCGCCCGCTGCATCGTGGAGGAGTAGACGCCGGTGACGCCACGGCCGGTCAGCGAGCGGGCGAGCTCGTCGACCTGGGCCTTGCCCTTGTCGGTGAGCCAACCACCCTCATCGGACAGCACTCCGCGGACCGGATAGTCCGCGTCACCGTGGCGGGTGACCAGCAGTCGCGTCGTCATGGTGGCAAAAGGTAGCGCCCGCCACACCTCGCAAACACCCGCAAGCCCCTGGTGGCGCCCTAACCTGGAACCAGTCCCACCATCGACCAAGGAGTTTCGTTCATGGCCGTTCTCGGTGTTTTCTTGCTCATCCTGGCCGCATTGCTGACCCTGTGGGCGATCTTCGCCGGAGGGACCTCAGGACCATCGATCGACAAGTCGATCCTCGGCATCGACCTCAACGTCAGCCCGCTCACGATGTTCGTCGCCGGTGCGATCGCGCTGGCGCTCGTCTGGGCCGCGACGCGCGCCTTCGTCGCCGGCGGCAAGCGCGGCCTGCGCCGCCGCCGCGAGCGCAAGGAGCTCGTGCGCGAGCGCGACAGTGCGCTCAGCGACCGCGAAGCGGCCCGCGAGCGTGACCAGGTCGCTCCCGCCGACAGCCGTGGGTATGACAACCGTGGGTATGACGACCGCGCCGCCACCGACTCGCGCGCGGGCTACGCCGACGACCACCGTGCCGGTTACCCCGACGACACGCGCGCGGGCTATGGCGACGCCGCGCACCGCGACGGCCGGGGCGACCTCCCCCGCGACGACCGGCTGCGCTGACCAGAAGCACACCGACGAGGGCACCCGGGACCATCCGGGTGCCCTCGTCGCGTTCACTGCCCAGTTGGGCGTTTTGTGTCACCGCCGCCGCCCGAACAAGGCACCGATCGCCCAGTTGGGCGTTTTGTGTCACCCCCGCCGCCCGGACCCGGCACCCATCGCCCACTTGGACGTTTTGCGTCACCGCCGCCGCCCGAACCCGGCACCGATCGCCCAGTTGGGCGTTTTGCGCCAGCCGCACCGCCCGAACAAGGCACCGATCGCCCACTTGGGCGTTTTGTGTCACCGCCGCCGCCCCGAACTCGGCACCCATCGCCCACTTGGGCGTTTTGCGTCACCCCCGCCGCCCGGACCCCGCACCGATCGCCCACTTGGGCGTTTTGCGCCAGCCGCTCCGCCCGAACAAGGCACCGATCGCCCAGTTGGGCGTTTTGTGTCACCGCCGCCGCGCGAACGAGGCACCGATCGCCCACTTGGGCGTTTTGCGCCAGTGAGGCGGCTCAGAAATACCAGGGGAAGGGCGACCAGTCGGGGTCGCGCTTCTGCAGGAACTGGTCGCGGCCCTCGACGGCCTCGTCGGTCATGTACGCCAACCGGGTCGCCTCGCCGGCAAACACCTGCTGACCCATCAGCCCGTCGTCGGTGAGATTGAACGCGAACTTCAGCATCCGTTGTGCCTGCGGCGATTTGCCCATGATCTCGCGCGCCGCTTGGAGCGACTCGGTCTCGAGCTCGGCGTGGTCGGCGACGAGGTTGACCGCGCCCATCCGGTGCATGTCCTCGGCGGTGTAGGTGCGCCCGAGGAAGAAGATCTCGCGTGCGAACTTCTGCCCGACCATTTTCGCGAGGTATGCCGACCCGTAGCCCGCGTCGAAGCTGCCGACGTCGGCGTCGGTCTGCTTGAACCGGGCGTGCTGCCGGCTGGCGATCGTCAGATCGCACACCACGTGCAGCGAGTGACCGCCGCCGGCCGCCCAGCCCGGCACGACCGCGATGACGATCTTGGGCATGGTGCGGATCAGCCGCTGCACCTCCAGGATGTGCAACCGCCCACCCTCGGCCTTGACCCGGCGCTCGTCAACGGTGTCGGCGGTGTCGCCGTCGGCATACTGATAACCGCTGCGGCCGCGGATGCGTTGATCGCCACCGGAGCAGAACGACCACTTGCCCGTCTCGCTCGGACCATTGCCGGTGAGCAGCACCACGCCGACATCAGGGGTGCGGCGCGCATGGTCCAGTGCCCGATAGAGCTCATCGACGGTGTGCGGCCGGAAGGCGTTGAGCACCTCGGGCCGGTCGAAGGCGATCCGCACGCAGCCGAGGTCCTTGGCGCGGTGGTAGGTGATGTCGGTGAAGTCGAAACCCTCGACCTCATCCCACTGGGAGGCGTCGAAGGGCTGGTCAGCGTCGGTCACGATGTCCGACCCTAGTGTGCCTGCAGCGCAGCGAGGCGGCGCTGTCGTCGATATTCGCCTTGCGCCCGCACGACCTGGGCGCGGATCGCCGCCATGATCACCGCGGTCGCCTCCTGCGCGGCCCGCTCGTCGGTGCGGCCGGCATACGCGCTGAGGTCGACCGGTTCGCCGACGCACAAGCAGGCGGTATGCCGGTGCCACCGGTGTGCTCGCCCCTGCTTCGGACCCCACGTGCCGACCGGGATCACCGGCACGGCGGGATGCAGCAGGGCGAGGCGAGCCGCGCCGGTGCGGCCCGGGCCGGGCATCTGGTCGGGTGCGTCGGTGAGGCGACCCTCGGGATAGAGCGCGACCACGCGACCGGCGGCGAGTTGCTCGCTCGCACCGGCGAGCGCCTCGGCGGCGGACGCCGTGCCCCGCGCCACGGGGATCTGGCCGGTGCCCCGAGCGAGCCAGCCGATCACCGGCCAGCTGAACACCTCGCGCATCGCCAGGAAATGGGGGAACCGCCGGTGCCCCAGCACCAGCCGCGCGACCGCCAGCGGCTCGGTCGTCGTCAGGTGGTTGGCGACGATGATCACCGGACCGTCCGACGGGATCGCGTCGCTGATGCCAAACCGCACGCGATGCGCGAGCTGCGAACCGAGCCAGACCACCGCGATGCCCGCGGCGTGCTTGAGGAGTCGGTCTGGTCGCATGTGCTTATCGTGCGGGCCAGCGGCGTCGCGCGCCACCGTCCTACCATCGACAGCGTGCCTCTGCCCTCCCTCGACGATCTGCTCGCGACCCTCCGCGTGGTCCGCTTGCCGCTGAACACGAAGTTTCGCGGAGTCACCTATCGCGAGGTTGCAATCATCGACGGCCCTTGTGGCACAGGCGAATTCGCACCCTTCATCGAGTACGGCCCAGCGGAAGCCTCCCGCTGGCTGGGTGCCGCGATCGAGGCGGCGTATGCCGGGTGGCCGCCTCCTGTGCGCGATCGGGTGCCGGTCAACGCGACCGTGCCGGCGGTGTCCGCGGCCGAGGTGCCGGCCGTGATCGCGCGGTATGACGGCTGCCGCACCGCGAAGGTCAAGGTCGCTGAAGCGGGTCAGTCGCTCACTGACGACCTGGCCCGGGTGGCCGCGGTGCGCGAGGTGATGGGCCGCGATGCGAAGGTGCGGGTGGACGCCAACGGCGGCTGGTCGGTCGACGACGCGCTCGCCGCGCTCGGCCGGCTCTCGGCCTTCGACCTGGAGTATGCCGAGCAGCCCTGCGCCTCGGTCGAGGAGCTCGCCTCACTGCGAATGTCATTGGCGCGCAACGGGATCGACCTGCCGGTGGCGGCTGACGAGTCGATCCGCAAGGCGGACGACCCGCTGCGGGTGGCCCGGCTCGGCGCCGCCGACATCGCGGTGGTCAAGGTCGCGCCGATGGGCGGGGTGCGGCCTGCGCTGACCGTCGCCCAGCAGGCCGGCCTGCCGGTCGTGGTGTCGAGCGCGCTCGACACCAGCGTCGGCATGGCCGCCGGCGTGGCGCTGGCCGCCGCCCTTCCGAGGCTGGAACACGCCTGCGGCCTCGGCACCATCGAGCTGTTCGAGGGTGATGTGGTGACCGATTCGCTTGTGCCACAAGGAGGTTCGCTGCCCGTCATACGTCCCGAGGTGGATCCCGCGCTGGTCGCACGGTGGGCCGCACCGACCGACCGCGCAGACTGGTGGCGCGAGCGGGTGCGCGCGGCATACCCGATCTGGAAGGCGACCGTCCGCAACGGCTCCTAACCTGCGGCCATGACGACGACTGAATGGCTGCTCGACGCGGACCCGGCGATCCGCTGGCAGGTGATGCGCGATCTCACCGACGCCCCCGCAAACGAGGTGGCTGCCGAGCGCGCGAGAGTGGCGACCGAGGGCTGGGGCCGGCGGCTGCTCGACCTGCAGGTCAACGGTCAGTGGGCCGACGGCGCGTGCTTCCCCGGGGAGGACTGGCAGCCTTCGCCCGAAGTCACCGGCGATCCGGACGCGCAGCCGTGGACCGCGACGCTGCCGACCCTGCGGCTGCTGCGCGAGTTCGGCATCGACCCCGCCGACCCGCGGGTGCGCGCCGCCGTCGAGGGTGTCCGCGAGCACGCGCGCTGGGAGTATGCCGGTGAGCCCTTCTTCGACGGCGAGGTCGAGCCGTGCATCAACGGCGGCACGGTCGCGCTCGGTGCCTACTTCGGTGGTGTCGACATGACTCCGCTCGTGCAGCGCCTGATCGGCGAGCAGCTGCCGGATGGCGGCTGGAACTGCGAGGCCGAGCGCGGCTCGACCCGGTCGTCATACCACTCGACGATCTGCGTGCTCGACGGCTTGGCGGAATACGAACGGGCCGGCGGCAGCCTCGAAGTGAGCGAGGCCCGGCAGCGCGGCGAGGAATATCTGCTCGAGCGCGGCCTCTTCCGGCGGCTGAGCACCGGCGAGGTGGCCGACGAGGAGTTCCTGCGGTTCGCCTTCCCCACCCAGTGGCATTACGACCTGCTGTGGGGCCTGGATTACTTCCGCTCGCTCGGCGGCGCGCCCGATCCGCGACTCGGCGACGCGATCGAGCTGGTGCGAGCGGCGCAGCAGCCGGATGGCCGCTGGCTGCTCGGCGCCACCCACCCGGGGTTGGTGCACTTCGCGTTGGAGGCCGAGGGGAGCCCGAGCCGCTGGATCACCCTGCGCGCGCTGCGCGTGCTGCGGTGGTCTGACGGGGCCTGACGTGACGTCTCGCGATGCATTACTGACGTTTCGCGATGCATTACTGACGTTTCGCGGTTAGGCGGTCCAGGCGGTGTCGTCGGCGAGCGCCGAGCACACTCGCTCGTAGGTCGCCCGGTCGCCGGCCGCGATGATCGGCGTCTGCAGCGAGGTCGGGTCGTATGCCGACCCGTCGGCATAGCCCACGACGCCGCCCGCCTCGGTGAGCACGAGCGAACCCGGCGCGTGGTCCCAGGGCATCGACCCGCCATACAGCAGGAAGTCGGCGTCGCCCTCGGCGATATGCGGATAGTCCACCCCGCAGCACACCCAGGACAGATCGAGCGCGGGCAGGCCACCGATGCGCTTGCCGAGCATCGCCCGGCGCGAGGTGCGACCGTGCAGGTCGTCCGGCGACCGCGGAATCGAAGGCAGCGCGACACCATTGCGGGTCGCCCCCGCATCGCGCTCGGCGACATAGGCCGCCTGGTGCTCCGGTTGCCAGATGAACGCCCGCATCACCGAGGAGCCGCGCATCTCGGCGACCATCAGCGCATGGTCGGGCGAGCCGTGCACGAAGTTCTTGGTGCCGTCGATCGGGTCGACGGTGAACCAGTGGTCGACTCCCGAAACCCGTTGCAGGATCGACGGATCCGCCGACACCGCCTCCTCCCCGACGATCAGCGCATCGGGATAGGCCGCCTGCAGCCGGCGGGTGATCTCGACCTCCGCCTCCCGGTCGGCGACGGTGACCAGGTCGCCGGGATTCTTCTCCATGATCTGGTCCGCGCGCAGCGAACGGAAACGTGGGGTGACGATGGTGGCGGCGACCTCCTGGAGCAGCTCCAGGACCGCGTCGTTGTCCATGGCCTCAACTATGCCGGTGCAGCTTGTGCACCGCGGCTTGGGCCCTCGGCCGGACCATCAACGGGTCGATATTGACGTGCTCCGGCCGGCTCGCCGCGAACGCCACGCATTCGGCGACATCCTCCTGCTGGAGGGGATCGACGACCCCGGCATACACCGCCTCGGCCTTGGCCGCGTCGCCGCGATAGCGCACCAGGGAGAACTCATCGGAGTGCACCAGCCCCGGGTCGATCTCGCACACCCGCACCGGCTGGTCGAAGACCTCCAGCCGCAGCGACTGCATCAGCGCGCGCACCGCGTGCTTGACGCCGGTGTATCCCGCGCCGCCCTCGTAGGCGACGTGGCCGGCATACGACCCGATGGTGATGATCACGCCATGTGCCGCGATCAGCGCGGGCAGCAGCGTCTGGATCGAGGCGGCGACGCCGATGACGTTGGTCTCGTACATCGCGCGCCAGTCGTCGAAATCAGCCTCCGCAACGGTCTCGGTGCCGAAGGCGCCGCCCGCATTGGCGACGAGCACGTCCAGCCGGTCGCCGGTCTCGGCGGCCAGCCGCGCGATGTCCTCGGCCTTGGTCACATCGCAGGTCACCGCACGGCCGCCGATCTCGGCGGCGAGGGCCTCGATCCGGTCGGTGCGCCGGGCCGCACAGATCACCTCGAAGCCGTCGGCCGCCAGCCGTCGCGCCGACGCCCGTCCGATCCCGCTGCTCGCCCCGGTCACCACTGCCAGTCGTCTGCTCACGGGTCCCCAGCCTAGGCTGCCGGTCGTGACGCGTTTGATCCCGTATGACGTGAGCGGGCCGGGTTATCGGGACGCGCTGGCTGCCGCTGTTGACGGCGGCGGCCCGGCGCTCGCTCCGTTCACCGGGACCGCGCCGATGCTGCCGGACGAGGTGCCGGACGGCACGGCACTCGTGGTGTCGACCTCCGGCTCGACCGGCACCCCGAAGCGGGCAATCCTCAGCAGGGACAACCTGATCGCGAGCGCCGATGCCACGCACGAGCGGCTCGGCGGCCCGGGAGTGTGGCTGTTGCCGATGCCCGCGCAGCACATCGCCGGCACCCAGGTGCTGGTGCGCAGCATCCGCGCCGGGACCCAGCCGATCGTGCTCGAGCGGTGGTCCGAGGCGGAGTTCGTGGCGGCGACCGGGGGGCTCGACGGACCGCGGCGTTACACCGCGATCGTGCCCACCCAGCTGCGCCGGCTGCTGGCCGACGACGCTGGCCGGTCGGCGCTGCTGTCCTTCGACGGCGTGCTGATCGGCGGGGCGGCGACCGACCCGCGGCTGCTGGCCGAGGCCCTCGACGCCGGCGTGCGCGCGCTCACGACCTATGGCATGAGCGAGACCGCCGGTGGGTGCGTCTATGACGGAATCCCGTTGCGAGACACCACGATCGGCCTCGACGACGGTCAGATCGTGCTGCGGGGACCGACGATCGCCCAGGGCTATCTCGGCGATCCGGAGCGCACCGCGGCGGCCTTCGAGGACGGGCCTCCGCGCGGCTTCCGCACCGGCGACCTCGGCGAGTTCGGGACCGATGGCAGGCTGCGCGTGCTCGGCCGCGCCGACGATCTGATCATCACCGGCGGTCTCAAGGTCGCACCCCGCGTCGTCGAGGAGGCCGCCCGCACCCTGGAGGGCGTCCACGAGGCATGCGCCCTCGGGCTGCCCGACGACGAATGGGGACACGCGGTGGGCCTGGCCGTGGTCGCCGACCACCCGTGGACCACGGCCGCGGCGCGGGCAGCGCTACGCGACCAGCTGCCGGCATACGCCTTGCCGCGACGGCTGCTCAACCTGGCCGCCCTGCCGCTGCGAGGGCCGGGCAAACCGGACCGTCGTGCCTTGGCTGCCGCGACCGGGTGGCAAACTTAGCGAGCCCCCGACCACCCGATCAGCAAGGAGCACGGCGCAGCCATGGCCACCCTCCAGCAATGGACCGCCGGAGCCCGGCCCCGCACCCTGCCCGCAGCCGTCGCGCCCGTCGCGGTCGGCACCGGCTCGGCATACGTGATGAAGCACGCCAACCCGGGCTATGCCGTTCTCGCCCTCCTCGTCGCGGTGCTGCTGCAGATCGGGGTGAACTACGCCAACGACTATTCCGATGGCGTGCGCGGCACCGACCACAGCCGGGTCGGGCCGGTCCGCCTCGTCGGACAGGGCCTGGCCACCGCCAAGAACGTCAAGCTGGCCGCCTTCATCAGCTTCTTCTGGGCGGCGATGTGCGGGCTCGCGCTGGTGGCGCTGAGCAACACCTTCTGGCTGATCCTGGTCGGCATCGCCTCGATCTGGGCGGCGTGGAAGTACACCGGCGGCAACAATCCCTACGGCTATCTCGGCCTGGGTGAGGTTTTCGTCTTCTGCTTCTTCGGCCTGGTGGCCACCCTCGGCACGACCTACACCCAGGCGCACCGGATCGACGCGACCAGCGTGCTCGGCGCGGTCGGCGTCGGTGCGGTCGCCTGCGCGATCCTGGTGGTCAACAACCTGCGTGACATCCCCGGTGACACTGCGGCGGGCAAGCGCACCCTGGCGGTGCGCATCGGTGACCGCGCGACGCGAGCGCTCTTCGTTGCCTTCTTCGTGGTGGCGCTGGCCTGCGTCGGTGTGACGGCCTTCATCCACCCGTTTGCCGCGATCGGCGCCCTCGGTCTGCTCCCGGCGGTCCCCGCGATGAAGCGGGTGTTGGAGGGCGCCCGGGGCCGCGACCTGATCCCCGCGCTGTCCGCGAGCGGCCTGGCGTCCCTGCTGTATGGCGTGCTCTTCGGCCTCGGTCTCTATCTCACCTACCGTCTCGGCTGAGAGGTCCACCATGCCCGACCTGGTCCTGCGCACCCCGGCCCGCAAGGTCGTGCTGTTCATCGTCCTCGTGGTGGTGATGACGCTCGCCTCGGTCGTGACGCTCTTCAGCGAGTACGCGCCATTCGGCATCCTCGGGATCCTGTTTTTCGGTGTCCTCGGCTCGTTCGCGGCCTACAAGCAACTCAGAGACCGCACGGTCGTCCGGGGCACGCCGACGGCGCTGCAGATCGTCGGCACCGACCCGCTGCCCTGGCACAACGTGGAGTCCATCGGTGTCGCGATGATCCCCGGTGGCCCGCGGCCCATGCCGGGCCTCGGGGTGCGCATCGGCGACCTGGACCAGTGGACGGCCTCGCTGTCCGAATCCGGCCTGAAAGGCATGCGGCGCGCCGCGAAGGCCGGCCGGATGCTCGGGTGCCCGCCGGCCAAGGGCGACCCGGCGGTGTGGGTGCCGGCCGTGATGCGGTGGACCCGCGATATGTCCGGCGGTTACGACCTCACCGTGCCGCCCTTGCGGCTGCCGGCCCCGGCCGAGCAGGTCGTCGAGCAGGTCCGCGGCTACGCCCAGCAGGTTGCTCCGCGCTAAGCGCTATTCGTCCTCGTCCTCGAGGGTGCGGTGCTGGTCGGCCTTGAGCCGCTTGTCCGCCACCCGTTGCTCGATCTGCGCGGCGAACTGCTCACGGGGCCCGCGCAAGGCCACCAGCGACACGATCGAGGAGGCCACCGCGGCGATCAGCAGCAGCGGCCAGCCGCGCAGCCCGAGGAACCAGCACACGATGAGCACCCCGAAGAACAGCAGGATGCGCAGCAGCGTGTAGCGCACGCCTCACATCCCCGAATACGAGTGCTGACCGACGAAGTACACGTTGACGATGCCGTAGTTGATCAGCACGCAGGCGAAGCCGGCCATCGCGACCCACGCTGCCTTGCGGCCCGACCAGCCCGCGGTCATCCGGGCGTGCAGGTAGGCGGCATACAGCACCCAGATCACCAGGGTCCAGACCTCCTTGGGGTCCCAGCCCCAGTAACGACCCCAGGCCTTGTCCGCCCAGATCGCCCCCGCGATCAAGGTGAAGGTCCACAGCGGGAAGGCGACGATCAAGACGCCGTATGCCGTCCGGTCGAGCGTGGCCGCGTCCGGCACCGAGCGCAGGAAGCCGAAGCGGCGCAGGCCACCGTCCTCGCGCTTGGCCTGCAGGAAATACAGCAGGTGCACCGCGGCGGCCAGGATGAACAGGCCGACCGACAAGGTGGCCACGGTGACGTGGATCGACAGCCACGGGCTTTGCAGCGAGGGCATCAGCTGGGAGGCGGCGGTGTAGAAGATCAGGGCCGCGGCCATCTGCACGAGCACCACCGCGCCGGTGACGAAGGCGCCGAGCCAGCGCACGTCGCGCCGCAGCGACCACAGCAGGTAGCAGACCATCGCGAAGGAGGAGCCGGCGAGCGCGAATTCGTACATATTGCCCAGCGGCGGGCGCATCACCGACAGGCCGCGGGTGAGCACCGCACCGAGCAGCAGGAAGGTGCCAAGCCAGGCCAGCGACATCCCGATGCCGGCCCACTGCCGCTTCTCCGGGACCTCGGCCGGAGCCTCGACCTGGGTGAGGACGGCGGTGTCGCCACCGTCGGCAGCGACAGCGGTGGCCGCCTGCTCGCGCCGGGCGGCGGCGCGCGCCTCCCGGCCCGGGCCACCGGCGAGGTCGACGCAGAAAGCCAGCATCGCCAGGGCGAGCACGGCCGCCGAGGACCACAGCAGGTGGCCGGAGGTCATCGACAGGCTCGGGTTCGCGGCGTCGGCCGCGGCCAGAGTGGTCATGGAGGTCACTTCTTTCGCTCGGACGCTGGATCCAGGGTACGTGGGGGTGCGGCGCGCGCGCCGATGGTGTCCGCCAGCTGCTCGAGCGCGACCTGCAGCCGCGGGTCGTCGCCCTTGGCCAGCCCGCCGATCTGCAGCCGGGAGCCGGCACCCTCAGGCGTCACGCGCAGGAAGATCCGGCGCCGGCGCAAGGACATCGACATGACCAGGCCGAGCAGCCCCAACAGGGCGCCTGCGAGCGCGGGCATCTTGCCGGGGTCGGAGCGGATCGACAGCCCGGCCCAGCGCGGGGCGTTGTCGAAACTGATCGAGCCCCGCCCGCCTGGCAACTGGTAGGTCTGGCCCTGCCGCAGCAGGATCCGCAGCGGCTGCCCCTTGGTATCCTTGACCTGGGACATCGACGCGGTGTCGAGGGTGTAGACCGACTGGGGTCGCCCGCCCGGGAACAGCGTGCCCTCGTAGAGCCCGAGCACCAGCGCCGGGGCGCGGGTGTCGGGGAAGATCGAGACCGGGCCCTGGGTCTTGCTGAACGCGGCCGTCGGCAGGAAGAAGCCGAAGAAGCCGAGCTGCTTCGGTGACGCCGCCGGCACCTTGATCGCCCCGACCGAGCGATAGGTGTTGTCCTGGGGCAGGAAGGGCGTGGCTTCGTCATACAGCACAGTGCCCTTGGCGTCGCGAACCGTGACCCGGGGCGCGTAGCCATTGCCGAGCAGGAAGACCGAGGCGCCCCCGATCGCCAGCGGTGAGTTGACGCCGAGGGTGCGCTGCCGCGGTGCCTGGCCGGGCAGGCTGGTGGTCACCGAGGCGGTGAAATGCCGCGGCTGCCCCCACTGGGCCGAGCTGGGGTCGACCTGGTCCTCGAACTCGACGTCGAGGTTGTTGACCTTCATCGACCACGGCTCGAATTTCGCCGTGTCGACCCAGGCGCCGGGCTGCAGGGTGTCATAGCGCGCACCCACCGAGGAGAAGGACGAGCCCACCGGCACGATCACGTCACCCCGCCAGCCGAGCAGGCGGCCCAGGGCGAGCGCGATGATCACGATGATCAGGCACAGGTGGAACAGCAGGTTGCCGGTCTCGCGCATCCGGCCGCCCTCGGCAGCGAGCTCGAGTGGTGCACCCTCGGCGACGGCGTCCTCGCGCAGCCGGTAGCGCCGCCGCGACAACGCCGCGCGCGCCGCAGCCAGCACCTCCTGTGGCGGGGCGGCCACCTCCCGCTCGACATGGCCGGCCAGCCGGGACAACCGCCGCGGGACCTTCGGCACGGGAGCGCGAAGAGTCTTGGCCTGCAAGCGAATTCGGGGGATCACGCAGCCGAGCAGCGACACCACCAGCAGCAGGTAGATCGCCGCGAACCAGGGCGTGGTGTAGACATCGAACAGACCGATCTTGTCCAGGATCGGGCCGGCGGTCTTGTGCTGGTCGAGATAAGTCGTCACCCGCTGGGCACTGATGCCGCGCTGCGGGAAGATCGAGCCCGGCACCGCGGCCACCGACAGCATCAGCAGCAAGAAGAGCGCGGTGCGCATCGAGGTCAGCTGGCGCCAGAACCACCGCAACCCGCCGAGCACGCCGAGCTTGGGCTGGGTGACCACGGCCTTGGTGTCGTCCTTGGTCGAGGTCACTAGATCACCGTCTCGAATCCGCCGGAGCCGACCAGTTGGGTCTGCACCCAGGCCACCAGGTGGGTCCACACGCCGGCGACCATCAAGACCCCCACCGCGAGCATCAGGCCACCGCCGACCAGTTGTATGACGCGGTGCCGCTCGCGCAGCCATCGCGAGGCGCGTTCGGCCCGCGACCAGCCGGCTGCGATCAGGACGAACGGCACCCCGAGGCCGAGGCTGTAGGCGACCGCCAGCGTCATCCCGCGGCTCACCCCGCCCTCGCCACCGATCGGGTTGAGCAAGTTCAAGATCGCCCCGTAGACCGGGCCGATGCACGGCGTCATACCCAGACCGAAAGCCACACCGAGCAAGGGCGCACCGACCAGGCCCGCCTTCGGCCGCCACCGCACCGGGATGCCGCGCTGGCCGATGAAACCGAGGAACACCAGGGCGAGCAGGATCACCAGCACCCCGCTGAGCCGGGTCATCAGGTCGCGGTGGCCGTAGGCCACCGTGGTCAGCCACCCCCAAGCGGCCGCGAAGCCCACCAGCACCAGACTGAACCCCAGCACGAAAAGCGTTGCGCCCCAGACCAATCGGGTGCGGCGACGCTCATCGGTGAGGCCGGTGACATAGCCCAGGAACCCCGGCACCAGCGGCAGCACGCACGGCGAGGCGAAGGACACCACCCCGGCGGCGAGCGCGAGCGCCACGGCCAGCGGAAGGCTGCCGTGCATGACGATCGATGCGGGAGAGGACAACACTTATTTGCCCTTGAGCACGTCGTCGACCAGGGCGGTGATGGTGGCGGTGGTGACCGGTCCGGACACCCGGGCTGCGATGCGGCGCTGGCGGTCGAGCACGAGGGTGGTCGGATAGCTGGAGACCTTGCCCTGCAGGCCGAGCAGCGCCGCTCCCCCGTCGTCGGCGAGGGAGGGATAGGTCGCCTTCTTGGCCTTCAGCAGCGCTTTGCCCGACTCCGGGCCTTCCTTTTGGTCCAGGCCCATCAGCAGGACCGGGGCCTTGGCCCGCTGCCAGCCCGCCCAAGCGGCCTGCAACTGCGGGATCTCGGTCTGGCACGGGGCGCACCACGAACCCCACACGTTCAGCACCACGACCTTGCCCTTGGCCTCCTCAAGCGACCAAGGCCGGCCGTCCAGCAGTGTGCCGCTGACCTGCACCGGAGCGCCGCGCTGGTCCGGCGGCACCTGCGCGATCGTGCCATCGCCGGCGATATAGCCCTTGTCGTCGCCCTTGGCGGCCTGAGCCGCCACCGAGTTGGGGTCGCTGGAGCAGCCGGCGACCGCGCCGAGTCCGACGCCGGCCGCCAGGACGGTGGCGACAATCCGGGTGCGCCTCATGCGCCCGGCACCTTGGTGGCCATCGGCAGCAGGTCCGCCGCCGGCTCGGCATACTGCACCGCGACCAGTCGGTCGCCGTCGTAAACCAGCGAGGTGATCGAGACCAGCGCGCACTCCCGCCGGCGCGGGTCGTGCCAGAGGCGCTTGCCCTCCAGGTCCTGCCGCAGGGTCCAGATCGGCAACTGGTGACTGACGATGACCGCCTGGTGGCCGCTCGCGGCAGCCCGCGCGTCGGCGACGGCGTCCCCCATCCGGGCGGCGATCTCGGCATACGGCTCACCCCACGAGGGCGTGAGCGGGTTGATCAGCTTGGGCCACATCCGCGGCCGCAGCAACTGCTTGGGGTCGGCGCCGACGGTCAGCCCCTCGAAGTCATTGCCCGCCTCGATGACCCGCTCGTCGAGCGTCACCGGCAGGTGCAGCGCCTCGGCGAGCGGCTCGATCGTCTCCTGGGCGCGCTCCATCGGCGAGGACACCAGATGGGTGATGTCGTTGCCGCGCAGGTGGTCGGCCAGGCGCGCGGCCATCTGGCGGCCGAGCGCGGACAGCCGAAAGCCCGGCATCCGGCCGTAGAGAACGCGCCGGGGATTGTCGACCTCGCCATGCCGCACCAGGTGGACGACGGTCTGTTGCGCCCGGATCATGCGCCGAGTGTCGCATCCGAAGCTGTGACCGCCCGAGCCGCTGCCGGCAGCGCCCGCAGCACCTGCTCGACCGCTTGGTCGTCGTGCGCGGCGCTCACGAACCACGCCTCGAACGCGCTCGGCGGCAGGTGCACGCCCTGCTCGAGCATCGCGTGGAAGAAGCGCCCGAAGGCCGCGGTGTCCTGGGCTTGGGCGTCGGCATACGACCGCACCGGCTGGTCGCGGAAGAAGACCGAGAACATCGAGCCGGCCCACTGGATGACATGAGGTATGCCGGCCGCGGTGAAGGTCTCGCTTACACCGCCGGCGATCGCGTGGGCGACGGTGTCGAGGCGGGCGTAGACCTCGTCGGTGCAGCCCTGCAGCGTGGCCAGGCCGGCGGCGGTGGCGATCGGGTTCCCGGACAGGGTGCCGGCCTGGTAGACCGGGCCTTCCGGCGCGAGCAACCGCATCAGGTCGGCGCGACCGCCGAAGGCCGCCGCCGGGAAACCGCCGCCCATCACCTTGCCGAAGGTGAACAGATCGGGCGCGCCGTCCTGCTCCCCCTCCAGGCCGAACCACCCGGCGCGGCTGCAGCGGAAGCCGGTCATGACCTCGTCGCTGATCATCAGCGCGCCGTGCTCACGGGTCAGCCGGCGGATCGCGGCGGTGAAGCCGGGCTGCGGCGGGACCACACCCATATTGCCGGGGCTGGCCTCGGTGATGACGCAAGCGATCTCGGCGCCGTGCTCGGCGAACGCGGTCTCCAGGGCGGCAATATCGTTGTAGGGCAACACGATCGTGTCGTGTGCGTTGGACTCGGGCACGCCCGCGGAGTCCGGCAGCGCGAAGGTCGCCACCCCCGAGCCCGCCTGAGCCAGCAGGGCGTCGACATGCCCGTGATAGCAGCCGGCGAATTTCACCACCTTGTTGCGCCGGGTCGCGCCGCGCGCCAGCCGCAGCGCCGACATCGTCGCCTCGGTCCCCGAGCTCACCAGCCGCACCTGCTCCACCGGCTCGACGCGGGCGACGATCTCCTCGGCGAGCGCGACCTCGTTCTCACTCGGGGTGCCGAAGGAGAAACCCCGGCCGGCCGCCTCCCGCACCGCGGCCTCGACCTGCGGGTGGGCATGCCCGAGGATCATCGGCCCCCACGAGCAGATCAGGTCGACATACCGATTGCCGTCGACGTCGGTCAGCCACGGTCCGGTGGCCGACGCCATGAACCGCGGTGTGCCCCCGACCGCGCGGAACGCGCGCACCGGTGAGTTGACCCCTCCGGGGATCACCGTCCGGGCGCGCTCAAGCAGCGCGGTCGAACGTGCGGTGGGCTGGGTGGTGCGGTCCGTCATACCCTCGATTGTCGCAAGGCCGTATGCCGGGGCCGCGCTCAGGTGAGGCCCGCGCGGACCTTCGCCATCGCGTTGCCGACGGTGGCGAACTCCTCGGCGCTCAGCTGGCCGATCAGGTGCTCCTGGACGCCGCGCACGTGCACATCGGAGGCGTCTTTCACCGCGGCGAGACCGGCGGCGGTGAGCACGAGCTCGACCCCGCGGCCGTCGTTGGCGCACGGTTGCCGCCGCACCCAGTCACGCTCTTGCAACCGGTTGGCGGTGTGGGTGACCCGGCTGCGGGACTGGATGACCATGTCGGCGAGCGCGCTCATGCGCATCCGCCGGCTCGGCGCCTCGGACAGCATCGACAGCAGTTCGTATTCGGCGAGCGACATGCCCGACCGAGCCTGCAGCTCGGCGTCGAGGCGGACTTCGAGCGCGCGTGCTCCGCGCAGATAGTTGCGCCAAGCGATCTGCTGCGCGTCAGTCAGCCATGGCGTCTCCCCTGTCATGACCGGCAAGGATACGCCGCGCCCGGAATATTTGAACATTCAACCATCTTATGCCATGGTGTCAATTGACATCACTACCGCTTCCCAAGGAGCTTCGATGACCGAACAGACCCTGACCTCCGTCCTTCCCGGCCTGACCGCTGGCACCTGGAACGCCGACCCGGCGCACAGCGAGATCGCCTTCACCGTCCGGCACCTGATGGTCAGCAAGGTCCGCGGCAAGTTCGAGGACTTCACCGTCACCGTCAACACCGGTGAGCAGCTCGCCGACACCACGGTCGACGCCGTGGTGCAGATGGCGTCGGTCAACACCGGTGTCGCCGACCGCGACAACCACCTGCGCACCAACGACTTCTTCGAGATCGACAAGTTCCCGACGATGACCTTCAAGGCCACCCAGGTGACCGCCGACACCCTCGTCGGCGACCTCACCATCAAGGGCATCACCCGTCCGGTGAGCTTCGACCTCGACTTCGGTGGCGTCGGCTCCGACCCGTGGGGCGGCACCCGTGCGGGCTTCGAGGCCAGCACCGAGATCAACCGCAAGGACTTCGGCGTCACCATCGACATGCCGCTCGAGGGCGGCGGCGCCGTCGTCGGCGACAAGGTCAAGATCCTGCTCGACATCGAGCTCGTCAAGGCCTGAGCAATCCCCGCCCGATCGCCCGCCCCTTCTAGCGAAGGGTGCGGGCGATCTGCGTTGCGTAGTAGGTCGCGATGATCTGCGCGCCGGCGCGCCGGATCGAGGTGAGCGTCTCGCGGATCATCCGGTCGCGGTCGATCCAGCCGTTGGCGGCGGCCGCCTCGATCATCGCCAGCTCGCCGCTCACCTGGTAGGCCGCCAGCGGCACGTCCACCTCGGGCGCGACCCGGGCGATGATGTCGAGATAGGGCAACGCCGGCTTGACCATCACGATGTCCGCGCCCTCCGCGAGGTCCAGCAGAACCTCGCGCAGCGATTCGGTCGCATTGGCCGGGTCCTGTTGGTAGGTCGCGCGGTCACCCTGCAGCGCCGAGTCCACGGCCTCCCGGAACGGCCCGAAGGCCGCCGAGGCGTATTTGGCGGCATACGCCAGGATCATCGTGTCGAGGTGCCCGGCCTCATCGAGCGCGACCCGCGCCGAGCCGACCTGGCCGTCCATCATCCCGGACATGCCGATCATGTGCGCGCCCGCCTCGGCCTGCGCGAGGGCCATCTCGTCATACCGCCGCAGGGTCGCGTCGTTGTCGACCGAGCCGTCCGCGGCGAGCACGCCGCAGTGGCCGTGCGAGGTGAACTCGTCCAGGCACAGGTCGCCGATCAGCACCGTGTCGTTGCCGAGCTTGGAGCGCAACCGGCGCAGCGCGACATTGAGGATGCCGTCCGGATCCGTTGCGCCAGAACCGATTTCGTCACGCTTGTCGGGCACGCCGAAGAGCATCAGGCCCCCGACGCCGGCCTCGACGGCTTCGGTCGCGGCGACCACGAGCGAGTCCATGGTGTGCTGGACGACGCCGGGCATCGAGCCGATCGCAGCGGGCTCGGCGAGCCCCTCCTTGACGAACATCGGCAGCACCAGGTCCGCCGGGTGCAGCCGGGTCTGCGCGACCAGGCGGCGCACGGCAGGGTTCTGCCGCAGTCGTCGCGGCCGCGGAGCGCCAGGACGCAGGGACATCCGGGTCAGGCCTTCGCCTTGCGGCGCGAGGTGGCCTTCTTCTCGCTCGGGCGGCGCAGCGGCTCACCGGCCTCTTCGGCGGCGAGCGCGAGCGAGCGGCCGTAGTCGGCGAGCGCCTCGACCAGCGCCTCGGCGGTCGGCTCGCTCGCCATCACGTCGACGCGCAGGCCGTGCTCCTCGGCGGTCTTGGCGGTCGCCGGACCGATGCAGGCGACCACGGTCGTCGCGTGCGGCTTGCCAGCAATACCGACCAGGTTGCGCACGGTCGAGGAGGAGGTGAAGCAGACCGCGTCGAATTTGCCGGTCTTGATCGCCTCGCGCACCTCGGGCGCCGGCGGGGCGGCCCGCACCGTGCGGTATGCCGTCACGTCGTCGACCTCCCAGCCCATCTCCTGCAGGCCGGCGACGAGGGTGTCGGTGGCGATATCGGCGCGCGGCAGGAAGACCCGGTTGATCGGGTCGAGGACCTCATCGAACTCCGGCCATTCCTCGAGCAGACCCTTGGCGGACTGCTCACCGCTCGGCACGAGGTCGGGCTCGAGGCCCCACTCGCGCAGCGACTCGGCCGTCACCCCGCCGACGGCGGCGATCTTCAGCCCCGCGAAGGCACGAGCGTCCAGGCCGTATTCGACGAACTTCTCGCGCACGGCGCGCACGGCATTGGCGGAGGTGAAACCGATCCACTCGTAGCGACCGGTCACCAGGCCCTTGATCGCCCGCTCCATCTGCTGCGGGGTGCGCGGCGGCTCGACCGAGATGGTCGGCACGACATCGCTGGTCGCACCGAAGTCGGCCAGGCGGTGCACCATCGAGCCGGCCTGGTCCTTGGTGCGCGGCACCAGGACGTTCCAGCCGAAGAGCGGCTTGCGCTCCCACCACGACAACTGCTCGCGCAGGGCGACGGGCGCGCCGACGACAGCCACCACCGGGCGGTCGGTGGCGATGGCCTTGGTCGCCTTGGCCACCTCGGCGAGGGTGAAGGTGATGGTCGACTGGTGGATCGTCGTGCCGGAGACGGTGAGGGCGACCTGGGTCTCCTCCGACCGGCCGGCGGCGGCCAGCTTGGTCAGCCCGTCACGCAGGCAGTCGAGCGCGCCGAGCAGCACGACCGTGGTCGCGTCATCGGCCGAGCGCGACCAGTCGATCTTGCTGTCACCCGCACTGAGCACGTGGATGGCGCGAGAACCGTTCTGGGTCAACGGAACTCCGGCATACGCCGGGACGGCCGAGACGGCACTGACGCCCGGCACGATCTCGAACGAGAAGCCGGCCTTGTGACAGGCGAGCGCCTCCTCGGCGAGGCCGTTGAAGGTCGCCGGGTCGCCGTCCATGAGGCGCACGACGAGGGTGCCGCGGTCGGCGCGGGCCGCCGCCTTGGCGGTGCGGACGATCAGCTTGGCGCGCGAGGCGACCGTGAGGGGCGCCCCGGTGTCGCCGTGGCTGGCGTCGACGATCTCGACGTCCTCGCGCACGTGCGCGGCGAGGAAGTCCTCGCGGGCGACCGTGTCGGTGACGACGACATCGGCGCGACCCAGCAGCTCGGCGGCGCGCAGGGTCAACAGCCCGGGGTCGCCGGGGCCGGACCCGATGAAGGCGATGCTGGCCGGGATCTTGGTGGTGGTGCTCACAGGTTCTGCTCCAGGTCGTTGTGGACAGATGACGAGGTGTTCTGGGGGCCGCCAGGTCTGCTGGCTCCGGCTGGTCGCTCGGGCTCTTCCGAGCGCGGGATCACCGCGCGGGCGCCGTCCTCGAGCAGGGTGCGGGCGAGCTCGTGGCCGAGGTCCTCGGCGCGCTCGATGGGGCCGGTCACCGACCGGCGCAGGTCCAGGCTGCCGTCGATCGCGCCGACGAAGCCGCGCAGGGAGACGTGCAGCGAGCCGTCCATCTCCTCCACGATCTCCGCGAGCGCTCCGACCGGCGCCGAGCAGCCGGCTCCGAGGCCGGCGAGCAGCGCGCGTTCGGCGGTCACGGCCGCGCGGGTGTCCGGATCGTCCAGCGGTATGACGGCCGCGCGCGCCTGATCGTCGTCGCTGCGGATCTCGAGGGCGAGGGCGCCCTGGCCCGGTGCGGGCAGCATCTGCAGCGGGTCGATCGCTTCGGTGATGCGCTCCTGCAGACCGAGGCGGCGCAGCCCGGCGCAGGCGAGGATCACCGCGTCGAGGTCACCCTCGGCGACCCGGCGCAATCGGGTGTCGACATTGCCGCGCAGGTCCTGCACCCGCAGCCCGAGGCCGAGCGCGTTGAGCGCGGCGACCCGGCGCGGCGAGCCGGTGCCAACGACCGCGTCCGCGGGAAGTTCGCCGAGGGTCAGCCCGTCCCGGGCGACGAGCGCGTCGCGCACGTCCTCACGCACCGGGATCGCGGCGATCTCCAGGCCGGGGTGCGGTGCGACCGGCAGGTCCTTCAGCGAGTGCACGGCGAGGTCCACCTCGCCGTCGAGCAGCGCCTGGCGGATGGCCGCGGCGAAGACGCCGGTGCCACCGATCGTCGCCAGCGGTGCGGTGCTCACGTCGCCGTGGGTGGTGATCTCCACCAGCTCGACCTGGTGGCCGGCCGCGCGGAGCCGATCGGCCACCCAACCCGACTGGGTGGTGGCGAGGGCGGACCGGCGAGTGCCGAGGCGCAGGATCGTCATACGCCGCTCACCCCCGGAGGGATCTGGGAGACCCGCGAACTGTGCGGGTCGAGGTCGAAGAGGGTGCGCACGAGCGCGGCGTAGTCCTGGTCGCCGCTCGCCAGTTCCTTCATCCGCACGGTCGGGGTGTGCAGCAGCTTCTCCACGACGCGGTGGACGGCCAGCTGCACCTGGGCCCGGTCGCTCTCGGACAAGGTGGTGCGCCCGTCCAGGCGGGAGAGCTCGGCGGCGACCACGTCGGCGGCATACGCCCGCAGCGCGGCCACCGTCGGCCCGACGGTCGCGGCCCGGCGGGAGGCGAGGAATTCGGCGACCTCACCGGTGACCAGGTCCTCGACGCCGGCCAGGCGCTCGGCGCCCGCACCCGCATCGAGTTGCTGCAAGCGCTCGAGCGACACGATGCTCACGCCGGGCACGCCGTCGGCACCCGGTTCGATGTCGCGGGGCAGCGCGAGGTCGACATAGACCTGCCGGGCCTGGCCGTGCGCTGCGATCACCTGGTCGGCGCTCAGCACATGGCCCACCGCCCCGGTGCAGGTGACCACCAGCTGTGCCTCGCTGAGCACCAGGTCGAGCTCGGCCCAGTCGCGCACGGCAGCGCCGGTCGCCTCGGCCAGGCGCTCGGCGTTGGCCCGCGTGCGATTGACGATCGTCAGACTGCCGATGCCGGCGCGGGTCAGGGTGTGCGCGGCGAGGGCGCTCATCGCACCGGCGCCCACGACCGCGGCACGCACCCGGCTCAGGTCACCGAGTTCGGCGGCAGCGACGTCGAGTCCGCGGTGCACGAGGGAGCGGCTGATGGTGTCGATCTCGGTCTCGGCGTGCACCCGCTTGCCGACCCGAAGTGCTTGCTGCGCAACGGTTTCCAGCACCGGGCCGATGTGGCCGTGCTCGCGGCTGAGCCGCAGCGCGGTCCGCAGCTGACCGAGGATCTGTGCCTCACCGACGGCGAGGGAGTCCAAGCCTGCGGCGACCGAGAACAGATGCGCGACCGCGCGGTCCTCGAAGTGCACATAAAGCGAGTCGCGCAATTCGTCGACGCTGAGACCGGTCGCCTGGGCGAGGGCATCGGTGATCTGCACGACCGAGCCGTGGAAGGTCGCGACATCGCCGTAGATCTCGACCCGGTTGCAGGTGGACACCACCATCCACTCGTGCAGATGCTCCGCCGCACGCAGCTGACGATCGATCAGCTCGCTGCGCTCGGGCGTCAGCGACGCGCGCTCGAGCAGCTCCACCGGCGCGCTGCGATGGGACAGGCCGAGGGCGATCAGGCTCATGGGTTCACCTCCCGCAGGTCGTCGCGGCCGCGCTGCTCGTGAAAGGCCAGGATCTGCAGCTCGGTCGCCAGGTCCACCTTGCGCACCTCGACACCGTCGGGGACGGTCAGCACGCACGGGGCGAAGTTCAGGATGGACCGAACACCCATCGCCACGACGGCATCGGCCACATCCTGGGCTTGGGCCGGCGGTGTGGCGATGACCACAATGAGACCGTCGGGGTCTTGCCGGGTGAGCTCCTCCAGCGCGACCACGCACCGCTCGGCGATCTGGGTGCCGACGATGGCGGGGTCGTTGTCGACCAGCCAGCGCACCTCGAACCCTCGGGTGGCGAAGCCGCTGTAGGCCGCCAGGGCGTGGCCCAGGTTGCCCATCCCGACGATCGCGACGAACCGGTCCTGGGTGAGGCCGAGCTCGCGAGCGATCTCATCGGCCAGCCGCGCCACGTCGTAACCGACACCGCGCACGCCATACGACCCGAGATAGGACAGGTCACGGCGCAGACCCGCGGAGCGCACGCCCGCCGCCTCGGCGAGCTCTTCGGAAGACACCACATCGACGCCGTCCGCAAGAAGAGTGCGCAACACCCGCAGGTAGACCGGTAGCCGGGCCACGGTCGCGTCGGGGATCTCCCGCCGCGGTGCGGGCGCAGTGGACACGGGCGCTCGAACTCCTTCGGCGTGCGGTGCGGGGCCTATACCAAACGACTCGACGCACCGGGTGCTTGACCCCCGGCACTGTAGGCGCTTGTGAACACCGGCACAAAGTCGCGTCAGAGGGCAAAACGTGCTAACGGCACCCCGCATTCCCCGCGCTCCCCACCCTCTGGTATGCCGTTGGGATGCCCACCGACCGTTCCTGGACGCGCGTGGCCCTCACGTTGTTCGCCATCGGCTGGGGCGCCAACCAGTTCTCCGCCCTGCTGCCGGTCTACCGCCGCGAGGACGGGTTGAGCCAGACCACGGTCACCGCGATCTTCGCCGCCTACGTCATCGGTCTCATCCCCGCGCTGATCGTCGCCGCCCGGCTGTCCGGCCGATTCGGGCACCGGGCGGTGCTGCGACCGGTCGTCGTCGGCGCGATCGTGGCCTCGGCGATCCTCGCCGCCGGCGCGCAGAGTCCGGCGGCGCTCTTCGTCGGCCGGGCGATCTACGGACTGATGATGGGCGCCTCGATGGCACCGGCCACCACCTGGGTCAAGGAGCTGTCCTTCGACGCGCCGACTGGCACCGGCGCCCGCCGCGCGGCCATGTCGATGTCCGCCGGCTTCGGCGCCGGGCCGCTCGCGAGCGGGCTGATCGCCCAGTTCCTGCCCGCGCCCACCGTCCTGCCGTATGCCGTCCACATCGCTTTGATGCTGGTCGCCGGGGCGCTCGTCTGGTCGGCGCCCCAACCGGCGCGACCGGTCGCGGTTCCTGGCAGCGGCACGATGCGCGCTCGGCATACGGCCTGGAGCGGGCAGTTCTGGTGGCGGATCGCGCCGATGGCGCCCTGGGTCTTCACCTGCGCGACGGTCGGCTTCCTGGTCGGTCCGTCCTTCCTCGAGGCCGACCTGGCCGGGTGGGAGCTGGTCTTCCTCGGGCTGACCGCGGCGCTGACGCTCGGCACCGGCGTGCTCGTGCAGCAACCCGCCCGGCGGATCGAGGCCCGCCATCCCGGGCTGGTGACCCTGCTCGGCATGGCGGCGACGGTCGTCGGCCTGCTCTGCCTCGCAGTCGTCGCGCGCCAGCACCTGCTGTGGCTGACGATCCTGGTGAGCGTGGTGCTCGGTGCCGGCTACGGCCTCAACCTGGTGGGCGGGCTGGTGCGGGTGGAGCACACCACGCCCCTGGGCGAGCTGGCGATGACCAACGCGGTGTTCTACTGCCTCACCTATCTCGGCTTCTTCGCGCCGACCACGATCTCGGCGCTGTCGGAGCGGTTCGACCCGTCGTGGGTGCTGGTGGGTGGCGCCGGCGCGGCCGTGGTGTCGGCCGTCATCGCCGAGAGCGCGCGGCGCCACGCTGCCACCACCGCGGCCGCAGCGCCCGCCGCAACGCGCTGACCTCGATCCGCCAGTGGCCCACCTCGCGGCCGTCGACGAGCACGACCGGGATCAGCTCGGCATACCGCTGCTGCAGCACGGGATCGTCCGCAATGTCGACGACCTGCCACGGCACCCCCGCCGCGGTGCATTCGGCCCGCACGACCTCCAGCGCCTCCTCGCACAGGTGACAGCCTTCGCGCGAGTAGAGCGTGACCTGCATCAGAAGAAGACCGAGCGGCGCTGCATCAGCAGGGCGTAGAGCGACTGCTGGATCGTCTCGCGCACCTGGTCGGTCACATCGAACAGCAGCTGCGAGTCGTCGGCGGCCGCCGGACCGAGCCCCGCGGTCTCGACCGGGGCGCCGAACTCAATGATCCACTTGCTCGGCAACGGGATCAGCCCGAGCGGGCCGAACCACGGGAAGGTGGGCGTGAGCGGGAAATACGGGAAGCCGAACATCCGCGCAATGCTCTTGGCGTTGCCGATCATCGGGTAGATCTCCTCGGCGCCCACGATGGCGCACGGGATGATCGGGGCGCCGGTGCGGATCGCGGCGGAAACGAAACCACCCCGACCGAAGCGCTGCAGCCGATAACGGTCGCTGAACGGCTTGCCGATGCCCTTGAATCCCTCGGGCCACACGGCGACGAGTTCGTCCTGGGCGAGCAGCCGCTCGGCGTCGGCGTTGGCCGCCAGCGTGGCGCCGGACTTGCGCGAAAGCTCGCCGACGAACGGGCTCTGGAAGACCAGGTCGGCGCCCAGCATCCGCACGAAGCGGTGCTGGGGGTGCGTGTCGTGCACCGCGACCTGGGTCATCAGCCCGTCGATCGGCATCGTCCCGCTGTGGTTGGCGACGATGAGTGCTCGGCCGGTGTCCGGGATGTTCTCGATGCCGCGCACCTCGACCCGGAACCATCGCTTGTAGAGCGGCCGCAGCAGGGGCAGCCAGACGTTCTCGGTGAAGTCCTCGTCGAAGCCGAACTCGTCGACGACATAGTCGCCGGTCATCCGGCGGCGCAGGAAGGCCAGCGCCTGAGCGACCCGTCGCTCGAGGTCCTCGCCGGTCAGCCCGGCCGAGCTGCCGGCCGCACGCAAGACGCCGACGAGCATCGCCACCAAAGCCTCGGGGTCGACCGGCAGGCCACTCCCGGAGGCTTGCGGCTCGACCTCGGGCGGATCGGGCACCACCTGCAACCGGCGGCCGCCGCCGGAGGGATGCTGGGACTTCTTGGCGCGTTTGGCCGCGGCGCTCGCCGCGCGCTTGGCCGCCGCCGACGGCGTCGCGGTCGAGGTGACCTTCTTGGGGGGCCGGTCAGCCACGCTGTGCTCCCATCGCGACAGCCGCGCGACGCGCGGCCGGTGCGAAGACGTCGGTGAACGCTTCGCGGGTGGTCATGGCGGGTTCGAAGCCAAGGTCGGTGCGCATCCGGGTGGTGTCCATGCCGCGGCCGAAGCACAAGAAGGGCATCTGGTTGGCGTCGAACTGGCCGAGGCCGAGCCGGGCGCCGACCTGCTGCACGGCAGCCGCGGTGAACGGCAGCACCGGCACGAACGGCTTGCGCGCGATCCGGGCGGCCTGGCGCACGGTGAGTATGCCGTCCGCCGCGACATTGATCGTGCCGCCGAGCGAGGACAGCGCGGCGGTGCGCAGCGCCTCGAGCGCGTCCTCGAGGTGCAGCACCTGGAAGCGGCCGTCGAAGCCGAGCGGCACCGGCAGCACCGGCATCGAGAAGTAGTCGGCGAGCGGGGTGCGCAGCGAGCGGTCGATGACATTGGCCATCCGCAACGTGCACACCTGCACGTCCGGGCGGCGGCGAGCGAAACCCCGCACGTAGTTCTCGACCTCGGCCGAGTCCTTGCCGAACCCCCCGACCGGGGTATGCCGGGCCTGCATCTCCTCGGTGAACATCGCCGGGTCCCCCGGGGAGGAGCCGTAGACAGCCGAGGAGGATTTCACGACCAAGCGCTGGAGGGATTCCGCACGCTGGCAGGCGGCCAGCAACTGCATCGTCCCGATGACGTTGATGTCCTTTTGGGAGGTGCGGCCGCCGGCCTGCCGCGGCGTCATGATCACCCCGAGGTGCAGCACGGTGTCGACCTTCTCGTGGGCGATGATGCGCCCGATCATCGGGTTGCGGATGTCGGCACGCACGAACTGGGCGTTGCCGATCGAGTGCGTGGGCGGCACCGCGTCGACCGCGATGACCCGGTCGATGTCCGGGTCGAGGCTGAGGCGCTGGGCCGTCATACCGCCGACGAGCCGGGACACACCGGTGATCAGGACCACCTTGCCCATTGCTTGCCCCTCCCTTGCCGCAGCGCGCCGATCCTATGATGCAGCAGGCCCCGGCGTCCTCAGTGCGAGGACTCCGGGGCCGAAGCGTTCACGACGTGGACGTCACTTCTTGTTGCGACGCTGGTGGCGCGTCTTGCGCAGCAGCTTGCGGTGCTTCTTCTTGGCCATGCGCTTGCGGCGCTTCTTGATGACGGAACCCATGCGTCGTCGGTGTCCTTACTGGTGATCGAATGCTGGTCGGAGGCGCCACGAGGCACTCCTCCTAGCTTACGGCAGGAGGTCGAACCGGCCCAAAATCGCTCAGGCGGTGCCCATATAGGACTGCTTGAGATAGGTGTCGACAGCATCCTCGGGCACCCGGAACGAACGCCCGACGCGCACGGCAGGCAACTCCCCGCTGTGCACGAGCCGGTACACGGTCATCTTCGACACGCGCATCACGGCGGCGACCTCGGCGACGGTCATGAACGTGACCTCGCCGAGCTGGCGCTCTTGCTCCATGGGCACCGGGCCTTTCGGGCTTTTTTTGCTGAGACGGATGTTGTCTGGGGTGCAGACTAGGGGCTGTGGGGCCTCTGTGGAAAGTACTGGGGGCAACTCGTCCAGTCGACACGCCGAGCGGGCGCCGATTTTTCAGTCGAACCAGATGTCGAGACCGTGGTGGGGGAAGACCGCCTCCCGGGTCGCCATCACCGCCCGGTCGACCGCGTCCTCCGGGTCGGCGCCGAGCGCCCACGAGCGATACCAGACCACCCCGTTGTCGGCGACGCCGTCGCCCATCCGAGGCGGCCCCGGCCGGCCGACGATCTCCTGCACGTGCTCGCGCCAATCGGCCGGCACCGGCGTGGTGAGCTCCACCGGCTGATGGGCGGCGATCGCGGTGAGATGGGACCACGCGCGGGGCACCACGTCGACCAGCTCGTAGCCGCCACCGCCGAGCGCGATCCACTTGCCGTCGCAGACCTGGTGGGCCAGGTCGTGCATCGTCTCGTATGCCGTCCGCTGTGCGTCGACCGACAACGCCATGTGCGCGAGTGGGTCGGAGTAGTGACTGTCGCAGCCTTGCTGGGTGACCAGGATCTGCGGCTGGAAGGCGCGCACCACCGGCGGGATCACCGCGTGCACGGCCCGCAGCCAGGCGGCGTCGCCGGTGCCCGGCGGGAGGGCGAGGTTGACCGCCATACCCTCCGCGCCGGGACCGCCGATCTCGCCGGGGAAACCGGTGCCGGGAAAGAGCACCCGGCCGGTCTCGTGCACCGACATCGTGAGCACCCGCGGGTCGTCCCAGAAGATCCGCTCCACCCCGTCGCCGTGGTGCACGTCCAGGTCGAGATAGGCGACCCGCTCGGCGCCATTGCGCAGCAGCCAGTCGATGCCGAGCGCCGCGTCGTTGTAGATGCAAAAGCCGGACGCCTTGTCCCGCATCGCGTGGTGCAGTCCGCCGCTGTAGTTCACGACATGCGCCGCCTCGCCCCGCCATACGGCTTGGGCGGCCTGGACGGTCGCGGCGGCGATCAGCGCGGACGATTCGTGCATGCCACGGAAGGCCGGGTCGTCCTCGGTGCCGAGCCCGTAGGACTCGTCGGCGTTCGCCGGGTCGAGCGAGGCCGCCTTGACCGCCCGGACGAACTCGGGGGTGTGGACGCGGTGCAGCATGGCGTCGACGTCGTCGGGCAGCACGGGCGGGACGACCTGCAGGTGATCGAGCACGCCGAGCGAGCGCGCCAGCCGGGTGGTGAGGTCGAGCCGCAGCGGGTTCATCGGGTGGTGAGCGCCGAAGTCATAGCGCGTGAACGCCTGGTCCCAGATCAGCTGGACCGGCGCACCATTGGCGGTCACCGCGCGAAAACCCTTCTACTGCAGCGAGTTCGGCACCGCACCGGGGTCGTCGCCGAGGGGGTAGACCATCGCCATCTCCTCGTCGTCCGGGGCGTTGGGGCTGGCGTGCTTCATCGTGCGCCGGGCGTCGGTAGGGCGGAAGCCGAAGCTGCTCGCGAAGGCCACGGCGCGACCGTTGTCGGTGGCGACCCAGTAGACGAGGTGGCCGTAGTCGTCGGCCTTGGCCTGCTCGGCGCCGGCCTGCACGAGCTTCCAGGCGACGCCCTTGCCGCGCAGGTCGGGGTTGACCCACAGGCCGAACAGCTCGGCCACCCGGTCGTCGGCGTCCTCGGCTTCGAAGCCACCCACCGACACCACGCCCACGACGTCATCGCCGTCCTGGGCGACCAGCCGGGTGGAGCGCTGCATGCGGCGGCGCCACAGCTCCTCGTCATACTGCTGTTCCTCGGCGGCGGAGGCGGAGAACGCCTCGGGCGACTCCTTGAGCGCGGCCAGGCGGACGTCCCGATAGGTCTGCCAGTCCTCATCGCCCAGGAGGCGAACCGTGATGTCGCTCATGCTGCACACCTTTCCATGCATGCCTGGAACCCCGTCAGGCAGGGGCAGTGCCGAGATCGGCGATCACACCCTAACGAGCAGGCTCAACCCTGCGCGAGTTCGGCCGACCGCCGGGCGGCGGCCTCCATCGCGGTGAGGAAGGCCGCGCGCACCTTGTGGTCGTCCAGCTCGCGCAGCGCGCTCATCGTGGTGCCTCCGGGCGAGGAGACCTGCTCGCGCAGCACCGTCGGGTGGGTGCCGGTCTCCTTCAGCATCGTCGCGGCGCCGTAGAGCGTCTGCACCACGAGCTCGGTCGCGGTGGCGCGCGGCAGCCCGAGCAGCACGCCCGCCTCGATCATCGCCTCCACGACATAGAAGATGTATGCCGGTCCGCTGCCGCTGATCGCGGTGACCGCGTCCTGGTAGTGCTCCGGCACGGCGACGACCCGGCCGCAGGCGCGCATCAGGTCGGTGGCGATCTGCACGTGCGCCTCGTCGCAGTGCGTGCCCGCACTGACCGCGGCCATTCCCTCGTCGACGAGGGCGGGGGTGTTGGGCATCACCCGGGCGACCGGGGTGCCGTCGGGCAGCCGGTCCTGCAGGAAGGTCGTGGTGATGCCGGCCGCCAGGGAGACCACGAGCGTGCCGGGGCGCAGGTGGTCGCTGACATCGCGCAGCAACGTCGTCATGTCCTGCGGCTTGACCGCGATCACGACGGTGTCGGCGCCGGCCACCGCGTCGGCGGTGCTGCCGACGCGCACGCCATAGCCCTTCTTCAGCTGGGCGGTGCGCTCGGGGTTGCGGTCGGACACCGTCACCAGGCGGGCGGGGTGGCCGGCGCGCAGCAGGCCGGACAGCAGGGCTTCGCCCATCACTCCGGCCCCGAGCAGGGCGATGGGCGAGTGGTCGCGCGCGGTCGTCATACGACCATCATCCCCGGGTCGCGAGTCCGCGCAGGAAGAAGGCGGTGTTGGCGGGGCGCTCGGCCATCCGGCGCATGAGGTAGCCGTACCACTCATCGCCATACGGGACGTAGACGCGCATCTGCGCGCCGGTCGCGGCGAGGCGGCGCTGCTCCTTGGGGCGGATGCCGTAGAGCATCTGGTATTCGAAGGTGTCCGGGGTGCGCAGCGTGCGGGTCGCGAGCGAGCCGGCGATGGCGATGATCCGCGGGTCGTGGCTGGCGACCATCGGGTAGCCGTCGCCTTCCATCAGCACCTTGAGGCAGCGGACATAGGACAGGTCGACCTCCGCCTTGTCCTGGAAGGCGACCGACGCGGGCTCGTCATACGCGCCCTTGCACAACCGGACCCGGCTGCCCTCGGTGGCCAGGTCACGGCAGTCGGCCTCGGTGCGCTTGAGGTAGGCCTGCAGCACCGCACCGACCCAGGGATAGTCCGTGCGCAACTCGCGCACGGACTCCAGGGTGCGGTCGGTGGTGGTGTGGTCCTCCATGTCGATGGTGACCGTGGTGCCGGCGAGCTGCGCGGCCTCGCAGATGACGCGGGCATGGTCGAGGGCGATCCGGTCGCCGTCGGCGCCGAGGAACTGGCCGATCGCGGACAGCTTGACGCTCACCTCGAACCGCCCGTTCTCGGTCAGGCCGGACTCGGCCAGCTCGGCGAGGAGGGTGAGGTAGGCATCGCGGGTGGCCTGGGCCTGCTGCAGGTCGAGGGTGTCCTCGCCGAGGAAGTCGATGGTGCCGAGCAGTCCGTCGCTCCCCAGTTGCGAGCAGGCCGAGACCGCGTGGTCGGTGGTTTCGCCGGGGACGAAACGGGCAACGACGCTGCGGCTGACGGGCGCCTGGGTGATCGTCGTGCGGACCGCCTTGTTGCGGCTCACGCCGAGCAGACTCTGCCGGAGGACGGCCTTGGGATCGATCACGGGTGGGATGCCTCCGTCGTTGTCAGGCCAGGCGTGAGATCTCCACGGTCACGACCATCTTGCTGCCCGGTGTGCCGGTGAAGATGCCCCGCAGAGGGACCACGTCGGTGTAGTCCCGCCCATGCGCCACCTCAATGTAGAAGTCGTCCGGCGCACGACCGTTGACGGGGTCGACCGCCACCCAGGCGCCGTCCCACCACTCGATCCAGGCCTGCGCCTCACCGTCGAGCACGTCGCCGATCGCGGCGTCGCGGTCGGGCAGGACGTAACCGGCGACGAACCGGGCCGGCACGCCCTGGCTGCGCAGCATGCCGATGACCACGTGGGCGCGATCCTTGCTCGCCCTAGCCCCGCTGCGCACCTGGTCGAGCACCGCTGCGACGAACTGCGCCGGTGTCGCGCTGGCCCCGCGGAGCTCGGCTGCGGCCGCGCGCAGCTCCGGCCCGGGTTCGCACCGGTCGCCGATCGCCAGGAACTCCTCGAGGTCGTCAGTGACCTCGCTGCCCGTGAGTTGCTCCCAGGTGAGCCGCCGGCCGTCGACGGGCTTGCGGTCCACCTCGACGGTGCTCGTCGCCACCGCGGTGAGCGCGTCGTGCGGTTCGTGCAGCTCGAAGGTCGTGACGCGGGTGCCGAAATAGTCGGTCCAGCTCTCCTGCCAGGGGGTCGGTGTGATCTCCAGCCGCGTGTGCTGGACGGTCTGTCCCGCCGTGCTGCGCGGGACCATGCGCGCCTCGTTGTATGACGCCGTCGCCGGCCCGCTGTAGGTATAGCCGGCCCGGTGGACCAGCCGGAGGGTGACGCTCACAGGGGGCCTCCCAACCACTCGGGGGCGACTGCGCCCTCGAAGTAGCGGTGGGCGACCGCCTCGGTCGCCTCACCGCACATGCTCTGCAGGGCGCTCATCTCCCCCGCCAGGTCGGACAACAGCTCGGTGAGCGACAGATAGTCCATCCGGGCGCGAGCGCGTCCGATGATCCGCGCGGCGTCGCCGCCGAAGCCCACCCGGCGCTGGCGGGGGTCGAGCACCTCGAGGCAGGCCGCCGCCTGGCCGAGCGAGTAGGCGATCGAGCGCGGGAAGAGCCGGTCCTGCAGCAGGAATTCGGCTGCGGCGCGGGGCGATTCGATCGCTCGATAGGTGCGGGTGAAGGCGTGTGCACCACCGCAAGCACGCAAGGTGAGCAGCCACGACGCGGACGGCGCGGTGGCATAGGTCGTCATCTGGATCATCCGCGAGGTCATGTCGATGCGCTCGATGCTGCGGCCGAGGACGATGAACTGCCACCCGTCGTCGTGGCTTTGGGTCTGGTCGGCGAGCGCGGTGATC
The DNA here is from genome assembly GCF_011440275.1 of Metallococcus carri. GTDB lineage: Bacteria > Actinomycetota > Actinomycetes > Actinomycetales > Dermatophilaceae > Metallococcus > Metallococcus carri. The sequence continues at coordinate 278,739 of NZ_JAAOIV010000003.1, forward strand.
AGGTTGGCGCGCTCCCGCACCAGCCGGAAGCCGTCGGCGGGCCGCGGGCCGGACAGCTGGCAGTTGCTCACCATGTAGTACGTGGTGTTGAGGCCCTCCCACAGCTCGGTCGAGACGACCTCACGGGAGCGCCGGGCGTTTTCCCTGGCGGTCTCCAGTGCGAAGGCGATGGAACTGGGAGATGTGCTGTCCCACAACAGAACTCGCAGCACCGCGTCCGGATCGTTGACGCCGTCGTGCTGGGCGCCCATCGCGGCGAAGATCGACCGGCAGGTGGCCTCGCGGTCGATGACCGGGTCCTCCACCAGCAGCTGCAGATAGACGTCCAGCAGGCGGGCGAGGGCGTCCGCGCGCTCGACATACCGGCCGATCCAAAACAGCGCCTCGGCGATCCGGCTCAGCATCAGTGCTCGCTTCCGAAGGGGGTGCCGAGGACCTGGGTCATGCCGCCCATGGACTGCACCATCCCGGTCGGGGTCTGCGCCTGACCCATCCGCCCGGCCCGCAGGCCGGGGTGCAGCACCGCACCCTCGGCGGCGCTTTGCACCTGAATCTGGGTGTCGGTCGGCTCGGCCGCAAGCACCCAGGTGTCCTTGGAGCCGCCGCCCTGGGAGGAGTTCACGATGAGCTCGCCCTCCGGGAGGGCGACGCGGGTGAGGCCGCCGGGCAACACCCAGACCTTCTCGCCGTCGTTGATCGCGAACGGGCGCAGGTCGACATGGCGCGGTGCGAGCCGGTCGCCGACCAGGGTGGGCACGGTGGACAGTTGCACGACCGGCTGAGCGATCCAGCCGCGCGGGTCGGCGAGCAGCCGGGCGCGCAGGTCGGCGAGCTCGGCCTTGGTGGCGCGCGGGCCGATCACGATGCCCTTGCCGCCGGCACCGTCGACCGGTTTGAGGACGAGTTCGTCCAGCCGGTCGAGCACCTGGGCGCGGTGCTCGGGGTCCTCCATCCGCCAGGTGTCGACATTGGGCAGGATCGGTTCCTGGCCGAGGTAGTAGCGGATGAGGTCGGGCACGTAGGTGTAGACCAGCTTGTCGTCCGCGACGCCATTGCCCACGGCGTTGGCGATCGTCACATTGCCGCTGCGCGCCGCGTTGAGCAGGCCGGGGACGCCAAGCACCGAATCCCGCCGGAACGCAACGGGATCCAGGAAGTCGTCGTCGACCCGGCGATAGATGACGTGCACCGGGAACAGGCCGTGCGTGGTGCGCACCATCACCCGACCGCCCTGCGCGAGCAGATCCCGGCCCTCCACCAATCGGACGCCCATCAGCCGGGCGAGCAACGCGTGCTCGAAATAGGCCGCGTTGTAGGCGCCCGGGGTGAGCACGACGACGGTCGGGTCGGTGACGCCGGAGGGGGCGCACGCGCGCAGCGCCGCCAGCAGCTTGCCCGGATATTGCGAGACCGGCCGGATCCGGTGGTGGGCGAAGGCTTCCGGCAGCGCGGCCGACATCGCCCGGCGGTTGGTCATGACATAGGACACCCCCGACGGGATGCGGACATTGTCCTCGAGCACCCGGAAGGTGCCGTCGCTGTCCCGGATCAGGTCGATGCCGGCCACGTGCACCCGCACCTTGCCGGGCGGCTCGACGCCCTTGGCGACGCGCAGGAAGTGCGGGCTGCTCGTCACCACCCGTCGCGGGATGACCCGGTCGTTGAAGACCTGACCCTCGCCGTAGATATCGGAGAGGAAGGCCTCGAGCGCCGCAACCCGTTGTGCCACACCGGTTTCGACGGCCTGCCAGGACTGGTTATCGATGAGCCGCGGCACGATGTCGATGGGGAACGGGCGCTCCTCGCCACCGAGGTCGAAGGTGACGCCCTGGTCGAGGTAGGTGTGCGAGAGGTATTCCGCCCGAGCGCTGAGGTCGGCCAGGGTGAGGCCCTGCACCTGCCGCTGGACACCGGCATACGCCCCACGCACCTGCTCCTGCGCCTGGAACATCTCGTCGTAGGTCGCGGGGCGCGGCTGATATCCGTCGAAAATCGCGCTCACACGCTGACCGTAGCGAACCGCGGGTCAGGCCGACGAGGCAAAGTGCAGACGGGCGAAGGCGAGCGCTTCGGCCAGGTCGATCTCGCGCTGCTCGTCGGTGAGCTTGCGGGTGCCAACCTCGACCACGATGGATCCGTCAAACCCTTGTGCCGCAAGCATTTCCAGCACTTCGGCGCACGGCTGACCACCCCGCCCGGGCACCAGATGCTCGTCCTTGAAGGAGCCCAGGCCGTCGGCGAGATGCAGGTGCGACAACCGTGGCCCGAGATCGCGCACCATCTGCACGGCGTCCGAGCCGGCGGTGGCGGTGTGCGACAGGTCGAGGGTGACGTGCTGGTAGTCCTCGCCGACCGGGTCCCAGTGGGGCAGATAGGCCTGCATCTCCCGGCCACGCGCCCGCCAGGGAAACATGTTCTCGACCGCGACGTGGATGCCGGTGTCGGCTTCGCGCTGCGCGACGCCCTCGACGAACTCGGCGGCATAGTCGCGCTGCCAGCGAAAGGGTGGGTGCACCACCACGGTCGAGGCGCCGACCTCCTGAGCGAGCTGGATCGAGTTGTCCACCTTGACCCAGGGGTCTGGCCCCCAAACCCGTTGTGTCAGAAGCAAAGTCGGCGCGTGCACCGACACGATCGGTATGCCGTAGTGGTCCACCAACCGGCTCAGCGCACCGGCCTCCTGGCTGACCGTCTCGGTCCAGACCATGACCTCGATGCCGTCATAGCCGAGCCGCTCGGCCAGGTCGAAAGCCCCCGCCACCCCGAGTGGATAGACCGAGGCCGTCGACAGGGCGACAGCAGCGTCCGGCACCCGCACCACCACCGTTCAGGCCTCGAGCCAGTCCAGGCGGCGCAGGATGACACCCTCGCGCAACGCCCATGGACACAGAGCCAACTGGTCGACGTCGAGCAGGTCCATCGCCGCCTCGACCACCATCGCCCCAGCCAGCAACTGTCGCGCGCGGGAGGCGGAGACGCCGGGCAACTCCGCCCGCTGGGCGGCCGGCATACCGGCGAGGCGGTGCACGAGACCGTGCAGATCCTCGCGGGCGAGGGTGCGCTCGACATACGGACCCTCGTCGCGCGGGGCCGCGCCGCAGACGCGGGCGAGCGAGCGGATCGTCTTGCTGGTGCCGACGACATGATCGGGCGCGCCGACCTTGGTGAGATCGCGCAGGCTGCGGGCGATATCGGAGCGGATCGACCGGCGCAGGGCCTTGATCGCGGCCGGGTCGGGCGGATCACCGGGCAGGGAGCGGGTGAGCCGGCCGGCACCGAGGGGCAGGCTGACGGCGGCGTCGGGCTCCTCGTCGATGCCGACGGCGAGTTCGAGCGAGCCACCGCCGATGTCGACGACCAGCAGCCGGCCGGCCGACCAGCCGAACCAGCGGCGGACGGCCAGGAAGGTCAGCGTGGCTTCGGCCGGACCGTCGAGCACCTGCAGATCGACGCCGGCCTCGGTGCGGACCGCGGTGAGCACCTCGTCGCCGTTGGGTGCCTCGCGGATGGCGCTGGTCGCGAAGGCGAGCAGGTCCTCGATGCCGTGGTCGTCGGCGATGGTCTGGCATTCGGCGACGAACTCCACCAGCAGGCGCGCGCCCTCGGGGTCGATCAGGCCCTCGTCGGTGGTGTGCTCCGACAGCCGCAGCTCGCGCTTGTGGGAGAACGCCGGCAGCGGGTGGGCGCCTCGGTGAGCGTCAACCACGAGCAGGTGAACCGTGTTGGAGCCCACGTCGATGACACCGAGCCGCATGTCACCGAGGCTATCGGCAAGAATGCGCGCGTGAGTGAGTCACCCCTGCAGACGCCGCGCGTCTGGGTCGAGTTCGACAATCCCGAGGATGAGAACGAGCGCTTCCGGTGTGACCTCACCTGGCTGACCTCCTCCTGGACCTGCATCTTCGGTGCCGGCTGCCAGGGCATCTACGAGACCCGGCCGGACGACGGTTGCTGCACGCTCGGCGCGCATTTCACCGGCAAGCAGGACCTCAAGCTGGTCCGCGATGTCGCGCGCGAGCTCGGGCCGGACGAGTGGCAGTTCTACGACGAGGGGCATTCCAAGGCCGGCTGGACCCAGAAGGAGGACGACGCCACCAAGACCCGCGTGGTCGAGGGCGCGTGCATCTTCCTCAACCGGCCCGGCTTTCCCGCTGGTGCCGGGTGTGCGTTGCACCAGCACGCGATGGCCGAGGGGAAGCCGCCGCACACGATGAAGCCCGATGTGTGTTGGCAGCTGCCGATCCGGCGGACCTTCCGCACGGTCGAGCTGGCCGACGACACGTCATACCTGGAGATTTCGATCGGCGAATACGACCGGCGCGGCTGGGGGCCGGGCGGGCACGACCTGGATTGGTACTGCTCGGGCAACCCCGAGGCGCATGTCGGTCGGGAGCCGGTCTATGTGTCCAACAAGCCGGAGCTGGTCTCGCTGATGGGCAAGAAAGCGTATGCCGAACTGCGCCGCCGGTGCGAGGCGCATCTCGCCGGGGTGCGCGCGGCCCGCGAATCCGGCGACCGCAAGCTGCTGCCGCTGCTCGTGCACCCGGCAACGCTTGCGGCCCAGAGGCGGGCTCAGCGCTAGCAACCGCCTGGCCCGACGATGGCTGTCGGTGCGGGCGTCTACGTTGACGCGCATGGCGAGCAAACGGACGACCCCGGCATACCGCTGCACGGAGTGCGGCTGGACCGCGATCAAGTGGGTGGGTCGCTGCGGCGAATGTCAGGCCTGGGGCACAGTCGCCGAGGTGGGCGAGGTCAAGCCGCGCACGACGCCCGCCGCGCACGTGGCCCGGCCGGCGCAACCGATCGGCGAGGTCGACGCGACCCGGGCGAGTGCACGCCCGACCGGGGTCGGCGAGTTCGATCGGGTGCTGGGCGGGGGTCTGGTGACCGGCGCGGTCGTGCTCGTCGCGGGTGAACCCGGCATCGGCAAGTCGACCCTCCTGCTGGACGTGGCGGCGCGCGCGGCCCGCGAGGACCGGCAGGTGCTCTACGTCAGCGGTGAGGAGTCGGCGGCGCAGGTGCGGTTGCGGGCCGAGCGCATCGAGGCTCTGGCGCGCACGCTCTATCTGGCGGCCGAAACCGATCTGGCCACCGTGCTCGCGCAGGTCGATCAGGTCAAACCGACGCTGCTCATCATCGACTCGGTGCAGACGATCGCCTCGGCTGACATCGAGGGCGCGCCCGGCAATGTCGGGCAGATCCGCGAGGTGGCGGCGAGCATCATCCAGATCGCCAAGGAGCGCGGCATCAGCGTGCTGCTCGTGGGGCATGTCACCAAGGACGGCTCGATCGCCGGTCCGCGGGTGCTGGAGCATCTCGTTGACGTCGTCGTGCAGTTCGAGGGTGAGCGGCATTCGAGGTTGCGGATGGTGCGGGCGGTGAAGAACCGCTTCGGTCCCACTGACGAGGTCGGCTGTTTCGACCTGTCCGATGTGGGGATCGTCGGGTTGCCCGATCCCAGCGGGCTCTTCCTCAGTCGCTCCCCCGAACCCATCGCCGGCACCTGCGTCACCGTCACCCTCGAGGGGCGGCGGCCGTTGGTGACCGAGGTGCAGGCGCTGGTGGCGCCAGGCGCTGGCGGTTCGCCGCGTCGCACCACCAGCGGGGTCGAGTCGTCGCGCACGGCGATGATCCTGGCCGTGCTCGAGCGGCATGCGCGGTTGTCGCAGGTGCGTCAGTCGGACTGCTATGTCTCGACCGTGGGCGGCGTCCGCGTCGCCGAACCGGCCGCCGATCTCGCGCTTGCGCTCGCGATGGCCGGTTCTGCGTTGGACCGGCCTCTGCCTGCCCAGACCCTCGCCGTCGGCGAGGTCGGTCTTGCCGGGGAGGTCCGCCCGGTCGGTGGTGTCTCGCGTCGCCTCGCCGAAGCGGCACGGGTCGGCTTCACCCGCGCGATCATCCCGGTCGGTTGCCTCGACGGCTCCCCGCCAGCCGGTATGACGGTCCGCGAGGTCACCGACATCGCCACCGCCGTCCGGCTGATCGACAGCCCGGGTCGGCCGGTCGACAGCCAGGGGAGGACCTCGGCGCAGTCGTGAAAGTCGTTGCGCCCGCCCGCGTTTTCAGGCTGCGGTAATCATCTGGAAGATGCGGTGTTCGAGGTCGCTGTGCTGCCGGGGATTGATGGTGGGGAGTGGCAGGGGTGGTGGGGTGCTGGTGTACGCGTGTCCGGTCGGGGTGGTGGTGCTGACGGTATGCCGCCGACTGCCGCTGTCGCTGTCGTCTTGGGTGTCGCGTCGGGTGTGCCAGTCGGGGTGTTCTTTGAGGTAGTTGCAGCTGGCGCACAGGCCTTGGCCGTTGTCCATGCTGGTGGGTCCGCCGTCGGTGTGGCGGCGGATGTGGTCGATGTGGCGGATGGGGGCGTCGCAGTAGGGGGTGCGGCACACTTCGTCGCGCAGGCTGATCGCTTGGCGCAGCAGCCCGGTGAAGGTCCTCGAGGTGGATTCGACTCGCACGAGGTCGGGGTCGTCGGGGTCGGTGAACAACCGCCGGATCAACGCCCTGGACGCCCGGTACTCCCGATCGTCAGGTGGGGAGCCCGAGGCTGGCATATCGACACCGGGCGGCCTCGCGGTGGGTCGGGTGGTGCCGGTCGCGGCGAGTTTGCGGGCCAGGATCCCGGGCAGGGTGCCCATGTTCTCGACCCTCGCGGGGGTGTTGCTCGCGCCGACCAGCGTGTCGGGGGTCATCAGCACCCCGATGGTCACGTCGCACCCACTGGTGACGGGGTTCCGGCCGGTGAGGCGTTCGATGAACAGGTCGGCTTCGATCTGCGCCCTAGTGCGCCGGGTGCCACCCATGGCTTCGGGCACCTGCCCGGGCTGGGTGGCGTACACGGCCGCGGCGGCATCGCGTACCGCGAATTTCGCGGCGACGGCTTCGGTGAACGGCACGATCGCGGTCAACGCGGCCATCCCATCACCCAGGTCCCGCACGCTGACCCGCCGCCGGGTCACGGCCGCAGCGTGCCGGTGTGCGGCCGCACCGGGTTCGTGTTCATCGACCAGGGCCCGGGCGCGTCGCCCGACCCGCCGGGCCGCCCACCGGGTGCACCCTTCGGCGTGCAACCGGGCATCCACCACTCCTGCGGTGTGCCGGGAAGTGTGCGCGGTCGCCCGGGCGATCTGCGCGGCGGCGTCTTCGGACAATTCCCCACGCGTCATCGCCGCCAACGTGCCCGGTAACCGGTCCACCAACGCCTCAGCGACCCCGAGCAGGCGCCGCCCCTGGGATGGGGAACACCGCCGGGCTAACCCGACTTGCGCGGCCACCGACCGGCGGCTCACCTGCTCATCCAGCCCGCGGGCCTGGTCCCGGCCGGTCTGCACCCGGTCCAAGTCCACGGCCAGGCGGGCTTGCGCGGCCGCGCACGCGTTCTTCACCCGCTCCAACACCGTGATCGCCTCCACCAGCACCGCACCCGTCAGATCCGGGGCGCCCGAATCAGCGGCAGCACCAGGATCAGCGGGGTCGGCAGTGTCGGTGGGCGGGGACACACTCAAGCTGACCTCATCCAGGGCAGCTAACCGCTCGATCAAGGCGCGCAACTCCGCAGCGGTCGGCGCCGACAACGCCCCATCACATGTCGGGGCGGCCGCGGTGGCGGGTGCGGAGGTGGCGTCCGACATGGCGTGCGGCGCAGTGGCGGAGGTGTTGTTGGTGTTGTTCGAGCGCGCACTGTCCGCGCCGGCGGCCGGTTCCGGCCCTGGCGTCGGGGTGTTCTCACGCGCTTCGAACATGTTTCTATTCTAGCTGCCCGGTGGGACACTGTCAGCATTTTTCACAGGTTTTATTTACGCTGAGAGCGAACATTCGAGGCTGTCAGTGGTGCCGGTTAGCGTGGTCCCGTGTGTGCTTTTTGACGGCCGCGACCGGCACCCAATTCCGGAACGACAGAACCTCCGCCCGAAGGGCCGGGAAGTGGTCGCTATCACCGCCACATTCCTCTACTACGGGTGTAGCGAACGCGAGGTGAGCTCACGGCAGCCGGATCGGCAGGCAGGCAGTCCGGCAGGCAGGCACTGAGGCTGCCGATGACGACTAACGGATCGGCCGGCCCACCGGCCAGTCCCCCTGGGGACCCACACGGCTCGGCGTTCTGGCCCGCTGCTCGCGCGAGTCGCCGCCCTGGTGGGGCGGGCGGACAAGGTGGTAGGAGCGCGCGACCAGAGGGGTCGCTATAACCGCCACATTTCTCTACTACGGATGTAGAGCATGAGAGGCCACCGCCAGCCGACCAAAACTCGCCGCACGGCCGGTGATTGGCGCCCGCTCGGGCAACGAAAACTCGCCGCTCGGCCGGTGATTGGTGCCCGCTCGGGCGACCAAAACTCGCCGCTCGTCCGGCAAAGAGTCGCCGCTCGATAACTCGCCAGGAACGAGAAAACGACTGCGCGAGCGGGAGGGGCGGAAAGTGGTCGCTATAACCGCCAGATTCCTCTACTACGGGTGTAGACGACGACGTGACTGGTCGGGCGGCGAAAATCACCTACGGATGCGACAGGTGAGCACCCGGCATACCGGCTGAGGGAGCGGACGGACAGGCGAGTCCACCGATGGCGGCGGCTCGTCACCTACAGTGACCACCGTGGAGCGCACCCCTGACGAGATTTTGCACGAGACCCTGGCCGCCGCAGCTCCCGGAACCGTGCTGCGCGAGGCGCTCGAGCGGATCCTTCGTGGGCGCACGGGCGCGCTGATCGTGCTCGGCAGCGACCGGGTGGTCGACGAGATCTCGACCGGCGGTTTCCCGCTCGACATCGAGTTGTCGGCGACCCGTCTGCGCGAGCTGGCCAAGATGGACGGCGCGATCGTTGTCGACCAGGACCTCACCCGAATCGTCCGCGCCGCAACGCAACTCGTGCCCGACCCCTCGATCGAGACGCGCGAGTCGGGCACCCGGCACCGCACCGCTGAGCGGGTCGCCAAGCAGACCGGCTACCCGGTGATCACGGTCAGCCAGTCGATGCAGATCATTGCGATCTATGTCGGCAACCTGCGGCACGTGCTGGAGGACTCGACCGCGATCCTGTCGCGCGCCAACCAGGCGCTGCAGACGCTCGAGCGCTACAAGGTCCGCCTCGATGAGGTCACTGGCACCCTCTCCGCGCTGGAAATCGAGGACCTGGTCACCGTCCGCGATGTTGCCGCCGTGCTGCAGCGGATGGAGATGGTGCGGCGAATTTCGGACGAGATCAACGCCTATGTCGTCGAGCTCGGTGTCGACGGCCGGTTGATCTCGCTGCAGGTCGACGAACTCGCGTCCGGCCTGGACGACGACCGGGAGTTGCTCATCCGCGACTATGCCGGCGCCGACCGCACCGGCACCTCGGTCGAAGAAGCGATGGCCAATCTCACCGAGCTGAGCGCCACCGACCTGCTCGATCTGGCCGCCCCGACACGCGCGCTCGGCTATCCGGTCGTCGGCGACAATCTCGACCTCGCTGTGACGCCGTCGGGCTATCGCCTGCTGTCCAAGGTGCCCCGCCTGCCCGCCGCGATCATCGACCGGCTGGTCGGCCAGTTCGGCACGCTGCCGAAGCTGATGGCGGCCGACCCCGACGAACTGCTGGCCGTCGACGGCGTCGGCGACCTGCGCGCCCGCGCCGTCCGCGAGGGCCTCGCCCGCCTCGCCGAGTCGAGCCTGCTCGAACGTTACGTGTGAACGAGCAGCTGCACGAGGCGATCCTTTCCTGGTATGCCGGAGCGCGGCGCGACTTGCCGTGGCGCCGCGCCGACCGCTCGCCCTGGGGTGTGCTTGTGTCGGAGGTGATGCTCCAACAGACTCCAGTGGCTCGGGTGCAGCCGGTCTGGGAGGAGTGGATGGCGCGCTGGCCGACGCCGACCGACCTGGCGAATGCCGCTCCAGGTGATGCGGTGCGGCATTGGGGACGCCTGGGCTATCCACGTCGTGCGCTGCGGCTGCATGCGGCGGCGACCGCCATACGCGATGAGCACGACGGTGAGGTTCCATCGGATCCCGTTGTGCTGCAATCACTTCCGGGCATCGGCGCCTATACGGCGGCAGCGGTGGCGGCCTTTGCGTTCGGCGTGCGAACGGTCGTGGTCGACACCAATGTGCGGCGCGTCGAAGCCCGCCTCGTCAGTGGTGAACCCCTGCCGGCGGCCACCCTGACTGCAGCCGAGACCAAGCTGGCGGCCGAGCTCCTCCCCAAAGACGACACCGACGCAGCCACCTGGAATGTCGCGGTGATGGAGCTCGGCGCGTTGATCTGCACGGCGCGGACCCCGGCGTGCGATCGCTGCCCGGTGCGGTCGATGTGTGCCTGGCAACTCGCCGGCGCCCCGGCATACGACGGTCCACCGCGGAAGGGGCAGAAGTGGGCGGGCACCGATCGGCAGGTGCGCGGACGGCTGCTGCAGGTGCTACGCGAGGCTCACGGCCCGGTCGAGCGCGTGAGCCTCGACGCCGCGTGGGACGTTGCGGCACAACGGGATCGGTGCCTCGCCGGGCTCATCGAGGACGGTCTGGTCGAGCCGCTCGACGACGGCCGTTTTGCGCTGCCCGGCTAGTCGAGGCCAAGCGCCGCGAGCGCATCGTTGAGCGCATCCTCGGGCGAACCGTGCGCGCGCACGACCACGCCCGGCTCGTCCGGCTGGAGCGCTTCGAGCGTGTCGAGCTGCGAGTCGAGCAAGGACGCCGGCATGTAGTGGCCCTTGCGCTCGGCCAGCCGCTGCGCGAGCACCTCACGCGGCACGTCCAGGTAGAGGAACCGGACGCCGGGACGGTTCTCCCGCAACAGATCCCGGTAGCTGCGTTTGAGCGCCGAGCACGTGATGACGGCACTGCGGCCGGACTTCTCCTGCTGGGTGATCCACTCCCCGATCTGCCGCAGCCATGGCCACCGGTCCTCGTCGGTGAGCGGTATGCCGGCCCGCATCTTGGCGACGTTCGCGGCGGGGTGGAAGTCGTCGCCCTCGGCATACATCCAGCCCAGCCGTCGGGCGATGCCCTCAGCGAGCGTGGTCTTGCCAGACCCGGACACCCCCATCACGATGATCGACTGGACGGAGACGTTGTTCGCAGCGGCCATGACCTCACACTTTCATTGCAGACATCCGGCGACCACGGTAGCTTCGCCGATTGTGCCTGCGACGCTCGCGCCCTACTGGCGCCTCTTCCTCGCGGGCATCCGGCAGCAGTCGACCTACCGCCTGGCGATGTTCGGCGGACTGGTCGCCAACACCACCTTCGGCTTCCTCAAGGTCGCGATGCTGCTCGCCACCGTGCGCGCGGCGGGCGGTGAGATCCAGGGATACGACATCGGCGAGATGAGCGCCTACATCTGGCTGTCGCAGGGACTGCTCGGCTCGATCAACCTCAACGGCCGCACCGCCTTCGCCGACCGGATCAAGACCGGCGACATCGCGATCGACTTCGCCCGGCCGATGAACGTGCAGTGGGGTCAGGTCGCCACCGAGGTCGGCAAGTCGGTCTACGCCCTGCTCCCGCGCGGGCTGCCGTCGGTCGCCATCGGCGCGCTCGTCGTCGGTATGACGATGCCGGTTACCCCCCTGCCCTACCTCCTGGGCGTGGTGTCGCTCCTGCTGGGTTTTGTCATCTCGGCGACCACGGCATACGCGCTCAACACCACCGGCTTCTGGCTGGTGGAGACGCGCGGCGTGCAGGTGCTCTACATGGTGGTGTCGGGCTTCTTCGCCGGGCTGTTCGTGCCGATCTCGTTCTTCCCGGGCTGGCTGCTGGCGATCGCGCAGGCGACGCCGTTCCCGTCGATGATGATGTTCCCGATCGACATCGTCTCCGGCCGGGTCACCGGTTCAGGTGCCTACGCGCTGCTCGGAGTGCAGCTGCTGTGGTTGCTGGTCACCGCGGTGCTCGGCCACGTGTTGACGCTGGCGGGTCGTCGCAAGGTAGAGATACAGGGCGGCTAAGCGAAAGCCCGGGGAGGAACCGCAGCGCAGCGAGGACCGGACCCGGGCGCGGAGCTTAGCCAGATAGCTCGTTGAGGACTACGTTCCAGGTATGCCGAACCGTCACCCCGCCATACTCCTGCCCGCCGCGTTCGCGCTTGCCGTCGCGCCGTTCGCCGTCACCTCGTCCGCCGCGGCCGACACTGGCCCGGTGACGAGCAACCCGCCCGCCACCTTCGGCCCGACCTGGGACAGCCCGCGCACCGCGGAGCAGCCGGTCCCGGTGCCGAACACCCCGTCCTGCTCGGTCACCGTGCTCACCCACGGTTTCGACAACTTCGATGTGGTGAAGACGCCCTACACTGCGCCGACCTGCGGCACGAAGGGCTACGCCAAGGCCGTGCTCAAGCTCGACGGCTCGGTCAAGGGACGGCAATACGACCGGCTCGGCCGCCTGGACATCAACGGCGTGCGGGTGCTCACCACCTCGACGCCGGAACCGAGCGCGGCAGGCATCACCTGGCACACCGAGAAGGACGTCACCGACCTGCTGCCAGTGCTCACCAAGAGCGGCACGAGCGCGATGGCGATCGGCAATGTCGTCAACGACACCTACACCGGTGTGTTCAACGTCAAGGTCACCATCGACTTCTACATCGCGCAGGGCCCGGTCAAGGCGGCCAGCACCGCCGATCAGGTGCTGCCACTCGCCGGCACACGATCCGAGAGCGGCGATCTGGTCGGCACCATCACCGCCCCGCGCAGCAGCGAACGCGTCACCGCGCAGGTCTACGCCACCGGCTCCGGCGGCGGGTGCGAGGAGTTCTGGGACACCTCGGCTCCGGCCTCGACCGGCTACTCCTGCCCCGACGGGCTGCCGTATCGCGAGGTCGACGTGCTGATCGACGGCAAGCTCGCCGGTGCCGCGCTGCCGATCGCGTATGTCTACACGGGCGGCTGGTCCAACCCCTTTCTCTGGTACAACATCCCCTCCCCCGGCGCATTCAACATGGCACCGCTGGAGTACGACCTCACGCCCTTCGTCGGGGTGCTGAACGACGGCAAGGCCCATGAGGTGCGCGTCCAGGTCGCGGGCGGCCCGAGCAACGGATCCGGGTGGAGCCTCGCCGCCGTGATGCAGGTGTGGACCGACCCGCTCGGCCGGACGCTCCCCGCGCAGCTGGTCAGCACGAGCGGCTCACCCGCCGCGATCCGGTCCCAGGTCACCGGCCAGAACGACAACGCCGGCTCGGTCACCATGGACGCGCGCCGCAGCTTCACCGCGACCGGGTGGGTCGACACCGCACGCGGGCGGGTCACCACCACCGTGCAGCGCACACTCACCAATGCCTCCCGGCATACCTGGACCGATGGGGAGAGCCGGGACGACCTCGACGCGAACTGGTCCGACAAGCAGGTCGTCACCTCCGCCGAGAAGAACCGCAAGCCCTCGGTCGCCACCACCGCGCTCGACTGGTCCAAGAAGGGTTACATCACCTTCCTGCCGCACCCGGGCATCCCGGACGCCTACGACATCACCACCGACCTCACGATCGGCATCAACCGGGACGAGCAGTCGACCGTCTACGGCCGGCCCCAGCCGGGTCTGACGACGACGAATACCTTTACCGGACAAGCGAGTTGGCTGTATGGCGTGCCGCGTGAGCAGCGCACTGCGAGCTCCCACAGCAAGCAGGTCTACACCGCACGCACGGACGGCTCGGCATACCGGCACACGCTCGAGGCCGTCAACGGCTACTTCACCGTCGACGAGGAGCAGGGCCGCTGACCACCTCCGATCTCACCGCCTACCGGGCGGTCCTCGGCTCACGGCTGCGCAGCCAGCGCAGCTATCGCGCGAACTTCCTGATCGACCTGGGCAGTTCGTTCCTCGTCGGCTTCGTCGAACTCGCCGAGGTGTGGCTGGTCTTCCACAACGTCAAGGCGCTCGGCGGGCTGACCTTCACCCAGGTGCTGCTGGTCTTCGGCATCGCCGATGTCTGCTTCTCGCTGGCCGATATGTTCTTCGGCCACCTGGACTCGCTGCCGACCTACCTGCGGCAGGGCACGCTCGACGTGTTCTACCTGCGACCCCAGCCGTTGCTGCTGCAACTGATCACCAGCGACATCTCCCTGCGACGGCTCTCGCGCGCCTCGGTCGGACTCGCCAGCATGGTGATCGCGCTGTGGCTCAACGACATTCACTGGAGCGCGGCCACCGTCGGGTTGCTCGCGATGACCATGATCTGCTCGACCGCGATCTACTGCGCGGTCTACGTCTGGGCTGCCGGCGCGCAGTTCTTCCTCGTCAACGGGGCGGAGTTCACCAACGCCTTCGTCTACGGCGGGCGGTATGCTGCGACGCAGCCCGCCTCGGTCTGGAACAAGCCGCTGAAGGTGGTCTTCGGGTTCATCTTCCCGATGGCGATCACCGCCTATGTCCCGACGCTCGCCCTGCTCGGCCTGCCGGGGCCGTCCTGGCTGCCCGCGTGGCTCGCCTGGACGACACCGCTCTTCGCGGCGTGGAGCTGGATCTTCGGCCTGGCATTCTGGCGGTTCGGGGTGCGGCACTATCAAGGGGGTGGCGGGTGATCATCGAAACCGACCAGCTGACAAGGGAATTCAAGCGGCGCGGCAAGCCCAAGCTGGTAGCCGTCGACCACTTGGACATCCGGGTCGAGCCGGGCGAGACCGTCGGCTATATCGGTGCCAACGGTGCTGGCAAGTCGACCACGATCAAGATGCTCACCGGCATCCTCGTGCCGACCAGCGGCAGCGTGCGCACTTGCGGACTCGACCCGCTGAAGCAGCGGCGCGAACTCGCCCGCCGCGTGGGCGTGGTCTTCGGCCAGCGCTCGCAGCTGTGGTGGGATCTGCCGACGGCCGAGTCGTTCACGATCCTCGGCGCGATCCACCACCTCGGCCGCACCGAACTCACCGCCCGCCGCGACGAACTCGTCGAGCAACTCGAGCTCGGCGAGTTCCTCTCGACCCCGGTCCGGCAACTGTCCCTCGGCCAGCGGATGCGCGCGGAAGTCGCTGCGGCACTGCTGCATTCGCCGCAACTGATCATCCTGGACGAGCCGACGATCGGCCTCGACGTGCTGTCCAAGCAGCGGCTGCGCGACTTCCTGGTCGCCGAACGCCGCCGCCACGGCACCACCCTGCTGCTCACCACCCACGACATGGGCGACATCGAGCGCCTCTGCGAGCGCGTCCTCGTCGTCGACCACGGCCGTCTGGCGTATGACGGCTCGCTCGCCGGCCTGTCCCGCACGGTCGGCGCCCAGCGGGTGCTGGTGGTGGACCTGGCCGACGGGACGCGGCAAAGGATCCCGTTCGACGCCGAAAAGGTCACTGCCGCAACGGTTTTGGCGCAGGCGAGTGAGCGCGCGGAGGTGCGTGATCTGTCGATCGAGGAGCCGGACATCGAGGACGTCGTGCGGCGGATTTACTCCGCGGCGCGATGAACGAGGCCCGATGAACGAGGTCGTCCGCGAGCAGGTCCACACGATCGCCCGGCTGGTGCCGCCCGGCCGGGTCGTCAGCTACGGCGACATCGCCGGCATGCTGCTGATCAACCCGCGCCAGGTCGGCCAGATCATGGCGGCCAGCCGCCCGGAGGACGAGCTGCCGTGGTGGCGGATCACCAGCTCGTATGGCGACCTGCCGCGCCACCTGCGCGACGAGGGATTCGCGATCTGGGCGGAGGAGGGCATCACCGTCAAACCCAACGAATTGGGTTGTCGCATCAAGGATTTCCGCGCCGACCTGGCCGAGGTGGCGAACGCCGCCGAGGCAGAGCTCGGGCCGTTGCCGGGAGTCAGTGGTTAGAAGGTCAGCAGCATCCGGGTGTTGCCGAGCGTGTTCGGCTTCACCCGGTCCAGGTCGAGGAACTCGGCGACACCTTCGTCGTAGGACTGCAGCAGCTCGGCATACACCTCGGGCTCGGCGGGCGCGCCGTCCATCTCCTCGAAGCCGTGCGCGGCGAAGAACTCCGTCTCGAAGGTGAGGCAGAAGACCCGCTCGACACCGAGGGCTCGCGCCCGGTCCAGCAACTGGGCGAGCAGCCCATGCCCCACTCCGAGCCCGCGCACCGCCGGCGAGACTGCGAGCGTGCGCACCTCCGCCACGTCCTCCCACATCACGTGCAGCGCGCCGCAGCCGACCAGCTCGCCATCGCGCTCGGCGACCAGGAACTCCTGCACCGACTCGTAATAGGACACCGCCGGCTTGGGCACGATCGCGCGCGACTCGACATACGGCCGGACGATCTCGCGCATGGCCCGCACGTCATGCGCCGTCGCGGGGCGGATCAGGAAGCTCACGCGCGCACGATATCGACAGATGACGAAGGGGCCGGGTGGCGTTCACCACCCGGCCCCCGCGTTTGCAGGACTCAGTCCTTGTCGAGGTTGACCTCACCCGAACCCGAGGACGAGCCGCCCTCGCTGATCGCGGCGGTCTCGGCCTCGAGGGAGTCCGGAGCCGTCGCGCGCGGCGTGCCGCGGAAGGTGAAGGTCGCGTCCTTGCCGTCGCCGTCGGTGTCGACCAGGACGATCTCGCCGGAGGCGAGCTCGCCATACAGGATCTTCTCCGACAGGGCGTCCTCGATCTCGCGCTGGATCGTGCGACGCAGCGGGCGCGCACCCAGGGCCGGGTCATAGCCGCGCTTGGCGAGCAGCTTCTTGGCCGCCGGGGTCAGCTCGATCGCCATGTCCTTGTCCTTCAGGCGCTCGTCCAGCTTGGCCACCATCAGGTCGACGATCTGGACGATCTCGGCCTCGCTCAGCTGCGGGAAGACGATGGTGTCATCGACACGGTTCAGGAACTCGGGGCGGAAGTGCTGCTTCAGCTCCTCGTTGACCTTCGCCTTCATCTTCTCGTATGACGTGGCCGTGTCGTTGCCGGACGCGAAGCCCAGCGAGACGCCCTTGGCGATGTCACGCGTGCCGAGGTTGGTGGTCATGATGATGATGGTGTTCTTGAAGTCGACCACCCGGCCCTGGCTGTCGGTCAGGCGACCGTCCTCCAGGATCTGCAACAGGCTGTTGAAGATGTCCGGGTGTGCCTTCTCGATCTCATCGAAGAGCACCACCGAGAACGGCTTGCGGCGCACCTTCTCGGTGAGCTGGCCGCCCTCCTCGTAGCCGACATACCCGGGCGGGGAGCCGAACAGTCGCGAGACCGTGTGCTTCTCGCCGTATTCGGACATGTCGAGCGTGATGAGCGCGTCGTCGTCGCCGAAGAGGAACTCCGCGAGCGCCCGCGCCAGCTCGGTCTTACCGACACCGGTCGGACCGGCGAAGATGAACGAGCCACCGGGACGGCGCGGGTCCTTCAGACCAGCACGGGTGCGGCGGATGGCCTGCGACAGCGCCTTGATGGCGTCGTCGTTGCCGACGATCCGCTTGTGCAGCTCGTCCTCCATGCGCAGCAGGCGAGCCGACTCCTCCTCGGTCAACTGGAAGACCGGTATGCCGGTCGAAGCGGCCAGCACCTCGGCGATCAGCTCGTCGTCGACCTCGGCCACGACGTCCTGGTCACCAGCACGCCATTCCTTCTCCCGGTTGGCCTTGGCCTCGATGAGCTTCTTCTCGTCGTCACGCAGCGAGGCGGCCTTCTCGAAGTCCTGGCCGTCGATGGCCGATTCCTTCTCCCGGCGCACGTGCGCGATCTTCTCGTCGAACTCGCGCAGATCGGCCGGAGCTGTCATCCGGCGGATGCGCAGGCGCGCGCCCGCCTCGTCGACCAGGTCGATCGCCTTGTCCGGCAGGTGCCGGTCGTTGACATAGCGGTCGGCCAGGTTGACCGCCGACACCAGCGCGGCGTCGGTGATCGTCACCCGGTGGTGTGCCTCGTAGCGGTCGCGCAGGCCCTTGAGGATCTCGATGGCGTGCGGGATCGAGGGCTCGGCCACCTGGATCGGCTGGAACCGGCGCTCCAGCGCGGCGTCCTTCTCGATGTGCTTGCGGTATTCGTCGAGCGTCGTCGCACCGATGGTCTGCAGCTCGCCACGAGCCAGCATCGGCTTGAGGATCGACGCGGCGTCGATGGCGCCCTCGGCAGCACCGGCACCGACGAGGGTGTGGATCTCGTCGATGAACAAGATGATGTCGCCGCGGGTGCGGATCTCCTTGAGCACCTTCTTCAGGCGCTCCTCGAAGTCACCGCGGTAGCGCGAGCCGGCGACCAACGACCCGAGGTCGAGGGTGTAGAGCTGCTTGTCCTTCAGCGTCTCGGGCACGTCACCGCGCACGATGTCGGCCGCGAGCCCCTCGACGACGGCGGTCTTGCCGACGCCGGGCTCACCGATGAGGACCGGGTTGTTCTTGGTGCGGCGCGACAGGACCTGCATGACGCGCTCAATTTCCTTCTCGCGCCCGATCACCGGGTCGAGCTTGCCTTCGCGCGCGGCCTGGGTCAGGTTGCGGCCGAACTGGTCCAGGACCAACGAACCGGCCGGGGTCCCGGCCTCCGGGTTGGGGCCGCCGACACCGGCGCCGGCCTTCTCGCCCTGCCCGCCCTGGTAGCCGGACACGAGCTGGATGACCTGCTGGCGCACGCGCGGCAGGTCGGCGCCCATCTTGACGAGCACCTGCGCAGCAACACCCTCGCCCTCACGGATCAGGCCGAGCAGGATGTGCTCGGTGCCGATATAGGAGTGGTTGAGCTGCAGGCCCTCCCGCAACGACAGCTCCAGCACCTTCTTGGCGCGGGGCGTGAACGGGATGTGGCCGGACTGGGTCTGGTGCGAGGGGCCGATGATCTCCTGGACCTGCTCGCGCACAGCCTCCAAGGAAATGCCGAGGCTCTCCAGAGCCTGGGCGGCAACGCCCTCCCCCTCGTGGATCAGACCCAGGAGGATGTGTTCCGTGCCGATGTAGTTGTGGTTGAGCATGCGCGCCTCTTCCTGGGCGAGCACGACAACGCGCCGGGCACGGTCGGTAAACCGTTCGAACATCAGATGTCTCCCTGCTCTGGCTGATCACTCACGATGCTAGTCGGACCGACCACGCCTGGCGCGGGCCGACCGAACTTCGAGGTGGACAACGCGAGCGATGCCGAGGTTGTTCCGGCCGAACCGCTATACCGAATCTTTACTTTCGCCCTACGATCCTGCGCTATGGGGAAGCTCAGGTTGAGCGCGGTGGGGGTCTCGCTTGAGGTGCGCGCGCCGGAGGACGATCTGCCGAGGCTGCGCGAGCAGTGGTCGCGGTGCCTCGACGGCGTCGGGCCTGAACCCGCCGAGACGATCGAGACTCGCGGCGGCGCCGACGCTGACTACGAGCTCACCACCCAGGTCACGGTCGCGGCAATCACCCAGCAGGCGGGGCGGCTGACGATGCTGCACGCCGCGGGCGTGTCCGACGCCGAGGGCCGGGTCGCCGCGCTGGTCGCCGCCTCCGGCACCGGCAAGACCACCGCGGCCAGATATCTGTGCGAACGGGGCTGGGGTTATGTCTCCGATGAGACCGTGGCGATCGACGCGGACGGCGCCGTGACGCCATACCCCAAGCCGCTGTCGGTGATCCGCGGCGCGGGGCGGCCCAAGCATCAGCACAGCCCGGACGAGCTCGGCCTGGGCGTGCCGCGCGGGCAGCTGCGGCTCGGCCGCGTCATCTTGCTCGAGCGGGATGACGATTTCGGCGGCGAGCCGGGCCTCGAGCCGGTCGGGCTGGTGGACTCGCTGCTCGCGCTCATCCCGCAGACCTCCGCCCTCCCCTCGCAGCCGGCGCCCCTGCGCACCCTGGCCCGGCACTTGCAGGAGACCGGCGGGGCGGTCCGGCTGCGCTATCGCGAGATCGCCGACGCGGCGGCGCTGATCGAGCGGGCGATGGACCCCTCGACGGCGACCGAGGTGTATGCCGAGGACCTGCCGCCGCAGAGTGATCCCGCCGGTCCCCCGGCGACGCCGCTGCCGACACCTGCGGACGAGGAGTTGCCGGAGTTCGCGCTCTATCTGCGCGGCCCGTATGCCGACGCGGTCGCCGACGAGGACAACGTGCTGGTGCTCGTCGGCAACCATCCCTTCGGGCTCGCCGGCGTCGGCGACGTGATCTGGCGGACCACCGCGCGGGCGACCGAGCTGCCCGAACTGGAGCAGGTGTGCGAGGAGACCTTCGGCGCCCACCCGGACTCGGGCCGGATCGTGCGCGAGACGGTGCGCGCGATGCTGCAGCACGGCCTGCTGCAGCGGATCGGTTGATCGAGGCCGGTCAGGAGACGAGGCGCGGCACCCAGGCGTCGAGCTCCGCCGCGATCTCCTCGGCGATCTGGGCCATCGCCCGCTCGCCGCGCCGGAAGGGGTCGGCAACATCGTCGCCCGAGCGCGACGGCGGCCTCAGCGCCGCCACCTCGGTCAGCAGATCCTCGCCCCGAGCGATCGTCGAGCGGGCCCCGCGCCCGAACTGGCGCAGCGTGTAGACCGAGCGCAGCCGCGCCGGGAAGTCGTCCAGCACCACCGTGCGGTGGTGCCGCTCCATCCCGAGCACCAGGTCCGCGCCCTGCACCAGCTCCGGGGCCAGCTGGCGCGAGACGAAGCCGTCCGCCGAGCCACCACGAGCCTGCAGCTCCGCCACCATGAGGGGGTCCATCGCCGCTCCGCGCAGCGCCTGCGTGCCCGCGCTCACGAAAGTCCAGGGACTCGACGGCCCGGCCAGGCGGGCGGCATACCTCTCGGCGAAGGCAGACCGGCAGATGTTGCCGGTGCAGACAAACAGCAGCGAGGGCACGGACGGCAATCTAGCCGGTCTTCTCGCCGCGCTTCTTCTTGGCGCGGTCCACGCTCTGCTGCAGCGCGGCGAGCAGGTCGATGACCTGGCCATCGTCGTCGGCGGCCTCCGGCGGCGTCGCGACCTCGCCGCCCTCCAGCTTGGCCTGCACGACCGCCTTCACCGCTTCCTCGTAGTCGTCGGTGTAATCCTCCGGCTCGTAGTCACCGGCCATCGACTCCACGAGCAGGTGCGCCATCTGCACTTCCTTCTTGTTCGGCTCGGCCGGCTCCTCGTCCAGCACGCCGAACTCCGCCGGCCGCACCTCGTCGGGCCACAGCAGCGTCTGCAGCACGATCACGTCGTCGCGCACGCGCAGCACCGCGACCGTCATCCGGGTGCGCAGGCTGACGGTGACCAGCGCCATCCGGTCGGTGGAGCTCAGCGCCTCGCGCAGCAGCGCGTAGGGCTTGATCGCGCTCTTGTCCGGCTCGAGGTAGTAGCACTTGTCCAGATAAAGGGGGTCGATCTGGTCGGCCGGCACGAACTTGTCCACCGCGATCTCCTTGGTCGTGGAGATCGGCAGATCGGCCAGGTCCTCGTCGGTGAGCACCACCATCTGACCGTCCGGGGTCTCATAGCCCTTGGCGATGTCGTCATAGGACACCTGCTCGCCGTCGATGGAGCAGACCCGCTGGTATTTGATCCGGCCGCCGTCCTCGCGGTGGACCTGGCGGAATTGCACGTCGTGGTTCTCGGTCGCCGAGTACAGCCGCACCGGCACGTTGACCAGTCCGAACGACACCGCGCCCTTCCAGATGGCTCGCATACGGGCAAGATTGCCCCATGCGCCCGATGCTCGCCACACCCGCATCGCGGGTGCCGACCGGCGAGGACTGGCGGCACGAGGTCAAATGGGACGGCATGCGGGCCCTGCTGGACGTGCGCGACGGCGCCGTGCGGGTCACCTCCCGCACCGAACGTGATGTGACCGTCGCCTTCCCCGAGATCGTCGCCCCCGCGGCCGGCCTGACGATGTATGCCGACCTGTTGCTCGACTGCGAGATCGTCGTCATGACCGCGGGTCGCCCCTCGTTCGGCGCGCTCGCCGAAAGGTTCAACGTGACCGGACCGCAGGTGGCGGCGGCCCTCGCCGCGTCCGCGCCTGTCACCGCGATCGTCTTCGACGTGCTGCGGGTGATGGGTCGCGAGGTGACCACCCGCCCGTGGGCGCAGCGTCGTGAACTGCTCGAGGGCGCCGGCCTGGGCTCACGCTGGGTGCAGGTGCCGCCGGTCTTCACCGACGGCGTGGACCTGATGGAGGCGACCGCTGCTCAGGGCTTGGAGGGCGTGGTGTCCAAGCGGGTCGGCTCGATCTACCGCCCGGGCGTGCGCAGCGAGGACTGGCGCAAGTCGGTGCACCGGCTGCGCGACTCGGTCATCGTCGTCGGCTGGCGACCGGAGACCGGCGGCTCCGCGCTGGGCGCGCTGCTGGTCGCCTCACCCTCCGCCGACGGGCTGGTCTTCCGGGGCCGGGTCGGCTCCGGCTTGGCCGGTGCGACCGGCGCGGCGTTGCTTCCCCGGCTCAAGGCGCTGGAGACCGACGAGTGCCCGCTGCGCGAGGCACCGCCGCGCGAGGACCGGGTCGGCACCCGGTGGGTGCGCCCCGAGCTGGTGGCCGAGGTGGAGCACCTGGGTCGCGGCGACGGCGGGCGGCTGCGCCAGCCGACCTGGCAGGGCCTGCGCACCGACTTCACGCCGACCGACCTCGGCATACCGAAGGAGGAGGGATGAACGACAAGCAGCAGGTCGAGGTCGCCGGCCGCAGGCTGGCGATCGGCAATCTGGACAAGATCCTCTATCCGGCCACGGAGACGACCAAGGGCGAGGTGCTGCACTATTACGCGACCGTCGCGCCGGTGCTGCTGCCGCAGCTCGCGCACCGGCCGGTCACCCGGATCCGGTGGCCCGAGGGCGTGGGCGGCATCAGCTTCTTCGAAAAGAACCTGCCCTCCGGCGCACCCGACTGGCTCGACCGGGTCACCTTCGCCTCCAGCGGCAGCCGAGGGGGTGGCGATTCGGTCACCTACCCCCTGGTGGACGATCTGGCCGGGCTGACCTATCTGGCCAATCTCGCCTCGCTGGAGTTCCACGTGCCGCAGTGGCGGGTGCAGGACGGGGATGCGGTCAATCCGGACCGGCTGGTGGTCGACCTGGACCCGGGCGCGCCGGCCGGCCTGCCCGAATGCGCCGAGCTCGCCCTGCTGGTGCGCGAGCGGCTCGCCGACCGCGGCTACGACCGCACCGTGCCGGTCACCTCCGGCTCCAAAGGACTGCAGGTGTATGCCGCCCTGCCGGGATCGGCGACCAGCGACGAGGTGCGTGACGACATGCGCACCCTGGCTCAGGAATTGACCAAGGCCCAACCCGAGCGGGTCGTGTGGAAGATGACGACCTCATTGCGCAAAGGCAAGATCCTGCTCGACTGGAGCCAGAACACCGCGGCCAAGACGACGATCTGCCCGTATTCGATGCGCGGGAAGGATCGGCCCACGGTGGCGGCGCCGCGCACCTGGGAGGAAATGGAACAGGGTGCCGGAGCACCCGACACCCTGCGCCAGCTCGATATCACCGAGGTGATGGACCGCCTCGATGATCTCGGCGATCTGATGGCTTCGTTGACCGAAACCTAGGATTTACTTGTGAGCGGCGGCGTACGCCTCTTGCAGCTTCGCCGAAACCCGACCGCGGTCGCTCACCTGGTAACCGTTCGCACGGCCCCATTCGCGCATCCGGTTGAGATCGTCGCGACCGCCGGCGCTGGCGCCACGGCGCGCGCCGCTGCCGCCGCGGCGTCCGCTCACCTTGCGGCCGTGAGCCACCCAGGTCGCCAGGTCGTCGCGCAGCCGGGCCGCATTGCCCTTCGACAAGTCGATCTCGTAGGTGACGCCGTCGAGGCCGAAGGTCACGGTCTCGTCGGCCTCGGATTGATCGAGGTCGTCGACCAGCTGGATTTGCACACGCTGTGCCATGCAGTGACTCCTGTTCGTGAATGGTCTGTCCGACCGAGATTAGCACGAACTATTGCGCCAATATCGCGCGGAGTTCAGGATTTATCGGCGCGCTTGTCCGCCGACATTTCGTCGGAATGTTCCTGCTCCCATTGCCGCTGCGCAATTCGCTCGCGGCGGTCGCCCTCCATGATGTGCTTCATGATGACGTAGAACAGGAAGAGCAGCCCGATCGTGGGCAGCAGGGTCAAAATGGCGGGCCACACGAAGTCCACCCTAAGCCTCGTGCGGCCCCGGCAGGTCGTTGACCTCGTGATCACCGAGAGCCCACAGGTGCTGCACGGCATACGCCCGGTAGGGCCGCCACCGCTCGGCATCGCGCGCGGTCCGGTGCAGCTGACGCAGCGCGGCGGCCACGCCGAGGTCGGTCGCCGGGAAGGCGTCGGCATCGCCGAGACCGCGCATCGCGAGGTTCTCCACCGTCCACGGACCGATCCCCGGCAGTGCCAGCACCCGCGCACGCACCTGCGCCAGCGCTCCGTCGAGCAGGCCACCGTCGGCGAGCGCGGTCGCCACCGCACGGACGGTCGCGCGACGGCGGACCGGCATCGCGAGCGCCTCGTCGGCCACCGCGGCGATCGCCTCCGGGCGCGGCCACAGCTGGGTGAGCCCGCCGCCCGGGTCCTCGACCCGGTCGCCGGCGGCGTGCACCAGCCGGGCGGCGTGGGTGCGCGCGGCCTTGGTGGAAATCTGCTGGCCGAGCACCAGCCGCACGAGCAGTTCGGCCGGGTCGACCGTGCGCGGCACCCGCCGGCCGGGCGCCGCCGCGATCAACGGCGCCAGCAGGGGGTCTTGCGCCAGGCGGGTGTCGATGGGCCCAGGGTCAGCGTCCAGGTCAAGGAGGAAGCGGCATACGGCGATGAGCTCGTCGAGATCGTCGCTGGGGTGGATCGCGTAGCTGAGCTCGACGTGCTCGGCTCCGGGCCGCAGGGCGACGATCGCCGGCCCATGGGCGAGCCGGACGGTGCGGCGATAGGCGCCGGCACGCCATTCCTCGACGCCGGGCACGCCGGTCGCGACCAGGTGACCGAAGAGGTTGTCGGGCAGCAGCGGCGGGGTGAACGCCAGCCGCACGGTCCCGGTGCGGTTCACTCCGCGTCGGCGACCGGACGCGGTCCACCGCCCGGACCGACGACCAGCGGCAGGTTGTCGATGAGGCGGGTGGTGCCGACCTTGCCGGCGACCGCGAGCAGGGCCGGGCCGCGATACCACTCCGGCACCTCCTGCAGCGTCGTCGGATGCACGAGCACGAGGTAGTCGACGAGCACGAGCGGCTCCCGCACGAGCACGTCACGGGCCGCCCGGCGGATCGCAGCGGGGCCGGCCTCGGCCATCTCGGCACCGGCGTTCAGGGCGCGCGAGAGGGACAGCGCGACCTCGCGATCGGACTGCGACAGATAGGTGTTGCGGCTGGAAAGGGCCAGCCCGTCGGGTTCGCGCACGGTCGCCACCGGGACGATCCGGGTCGGGAAATCCAGATCGCGCACCATCCGCCGGATCAGCAGCAATTGCTGGGCATCCTTCTGGCCGAAGTAGGCGGCATCCGGCCGGGTGAGATGCATCAGCTTGGCGACCACGGTGAGCACACCGTCGAAATGCCCTGGGCGAGAAGCGCCTTCGAGCACCGAGCCGAGTTCACCGGCCGACACGCGGATGCCCGGTTCACCGTCCGGATAGACCACATCGGGGGTCGGCGCGAAGACCAGCGCGGCGCCATACTCCTCGCACAGGGCGACGTCGTCGTCGAAGGTGCGGGGATAGCGCGACAGGTCCTCGCCGGGCGCGAACTGCAGCGGGTTGAGGAAGATCGTGACGATGACGTGGTCGACGTCCTCCCGCGCGCGCTTGATCAGCTCGGCGTGACCGGCGTGCAGGGCGCCCATGGTCATCGTGACGCCGACCGTCCCGGAGAGCGCGGCCCGGGCCTGGTGCAGTTCGTCACGGGTGTGCGCGACGGTCATCGGCATACGGCGTCCTCCTAGGACAGCTCCTCGAGCAGCGGCTGGACGGATTCGGCAGGCATGGCCCGCCGCCGAGCGGTGCGCATCGCGGTGGCGCGCGCCATCGCACGATAGGCCATCTCGACGTCCTCGCTGCCGGCGAGCACCCGCAGGTGCGCGGCGACGGTGGCGACATCGCCCCGCGACACCGGGCCGGTGAGCGCCTTGTCGCCGCGCTCGAGTGAGTTGTCCAGGCTGGCCTGCAGCAGCGGCGACAGCAGCCGGCTCGGGTCGTCGATGCCGACCTCGCGCAGCAGTTGCTGGGCCTGCGCGACGAGGGTGACCAGATGGTTGGAGCCGTGACTGAGGGCAGCGTGATATTTCGGCCGGTCCTCTTCGGCGAGCAGGAACGGGTCGCCGCCGATGTCGATCGCGAGGGCCTGCCCGACGAGTTCGGCACCGGGTGAGGCGGTCACCGCGAAGGGCGTGCCGCTGATCCGCTCGAGGTCCTTGGGCGTGCCCGCGAAGGTCATCGCCGGGTGCATCGCGATGACGTCGCCGCCCGCGTGCAGCACCGGCTCGAGCACTGCCGTGCCGTGAAAACCGCTGGCGTGCACCACAAGTCGGCCGCCGTCCCAGGCACCCTCGGTGGCGAGTCCCGCCGCGAGGGGGCCGAGCGCGTCGTCCGGCACGGTCATCAGCACCACCTCCCCGGCGCGCGCCACCTGCGGGATCGGCAGCACCGGAACGCCCGGCAGCAAGGTCGCCGCGCGCTCCAGCGAGGCGTCGCTCGTAGCCGAGACGGCGACCACCTCGTGGCCGGCCGCGGCGAGGGCGGCGCCGAGGACCGAGCCGACCTTGCCGCACCCGATGATGGCGACGCGCAGGCTCGGTGGATTGTTCATGGCCGACATGATCGCCCACGCTAGTGCGGTGCGCACGATCGAACAGGCCTGGGGTGAGGCTCTCTACGGGCCGGACGGCTTCTATCGCCGCTCGGCGCCCGCCGACCACTTCGCGACCTCCGTGCAGGGGGTGCCCGGGGTGGATTCGCTTCTCGCCCAAGCCATTTCGGCGTATGCCGACCGCCTCGCCTGCACCTCGATCCTCGACCTGGGTGCCGGGCGGGGTGAACTGTTGCGGCAGCTGGCCGGCCTTCGGCCGGATCTGGTGCTCACCGGGTGCGATGTCGTGGCGCGGCCCGGCGGCCTGCCGGAGCGCATCGCCTGGCTGGAATCACCCGGCGGCGCGGCGCTGCCCGATCCTCTGCGCGATCTCGAGCAGACGCTCGTCGTCGCGCACGAATGGCTCGACGTGGTGCCCTGCCCGGTGCTCACCCGCACCCCAAAAGCGTTGCGGCAGTTGACGATTGACGACTCCGACGGGCCGCTGGCCGAGGCCGCCGACCGAGCATGGGCGGAGCGCTGGTGGCCCGACGGCGAGGTGGTCGAGGTCGGGCGGCCGCGCGATGCGGCATACGGCGAACTGGTCTCCCGGGTGAGCAGTGGTGCGGTGCTCGCGATCGACTACGGCCACCTCGCGGGCGACCGGCCCTGGGGCGGCACGCTCGCCGGCTACCGGGCCGGCGTGGTGTGCCCGCCGCAGTTCGACGGCAGCACCGATATCACCGCCCATGTCGCGATGGACAGCCTCGGCGCCACCCGGCTCGCGACCCAGGGCGAGATGTTCGCCGAGTTGCTCTCGCCGCCGGCGGCCCCGGCATACGGCCTGGCGCGCACCGACCCGGCCGGCTATCTGGCTGCGCTGGCCGCTCGGTCGGCGTGGTCGGCGGCGACCGATCCCTGGGGTCTCGGCGGCTTCTGGTGGGCGACGACGGTGGTCACTTCTTGATCCGGACGGACTGGGTGATCTTGTCCCAGATGTCGTTCGGCAGCGCCTTCTTGGTGTTCTTGCCGGCGTTGCGGGCGAGGAAGAGCAGCGCCGAGTGACCGTTGGAGGTGAAGGCGACCGCCCGCACATCGACCTTCTCCGGGTCACATTTCTTGGAGTCGGGATCGCCGACGGTCGCGGTGAGTTCGGACTGCACGGCGGTGATCTTGCCCGGACCGACGGTGATCTGCTTGGTCGACGCGGTGCCGCGCGCTGCGTAGGTCTTCTTGTCCTTCTTGATCGCAATGTTGTTGGCGGCGTTGTTCACCACGGCTTCGGCCGCGTCGACCAGGTCGCGGCTGCCAATGTCGATGAAGCCGACGAAACCTTGCTGGTCGTTGCTGAGCGTCGGGCAGTTGCCCTCCCCGAACCGCGCGACATAGCGCGCAATGACCGACTTGTCGTCCGGGTTGTCGGGTGTCCAGCCGACATAACCCAGCTTGGCGGAATTCCAGTCGCCGGTGCTCGGCACGTCGAAGGCCGCGTCGTCGGTGCCCTCCTTGCCGACGATCGTCTTCCAGCCCGGCTGGGTGGCCGGACCGTACGCGGCCGCCGGGTCGGTGGTGCTCGAGGAACTGCTGGTGGACGAACTCTCGCTCGTGGTGGTTCTCTCCGTGCTGCTCTGAGCGGTCGTG
The DNA here is from genome assembly GCF_011440275.1 of Metallococcus carri. Classification (GTDB taxonomy): domain Bacteria; phylum Actinomycetota; class Actinomycetes; order Actinomycetales; family Dermatophilaceae; genus Metallococcus; species Metallococcus carri. The sequence continues at coordinate 306,884 of NZ_JAAOIV010000003.1, forward strand.
GTCGGCCCGGTCGTGGTCTGGGCCTGCTGCGGCTCGTCACCGCCGGAGGTCACGGCATACACCGTGCCTGCGATGATCAAGGCGGCGATGAGCGCGCCGATGCCGATGATCAGGCCCTTGTTCGAGCCCTTGCCCGGCCCACCGCCATTGCGCGACTCGTCGTGCAGGTAGCGGTCGTAATAGCGGCTCTGCGGGTCGCCCGGCCCCTGCGCGTTTCCCCCCATGTGATCAGTCACGTCGTTCAGGGTACCTAGACTGGCCGCCATGTCAGCGCGCGAAGTCATGGTCGGCGTCGGCGCCGGCGGGCTGGCGAGCGCCGACATGGTGCTCAACATCGGGCCGCAGCATCCGGCCACCCACGGCGTCCTGCGGTTGCGAATCACCTTGGACGGTGAGCGAATTCGCCGCGCCGAGCCGATCGTCGGTTATATGCACCGGGGCGCGGAGAAGCTGTTCGAGGTGCGCGACTACCGGCAGATCATGGTGCTCGCCAACCGGCACGACTGGCTGTCGGCGTTCTCCAACGAGATCGGCGTCGCCCTGACGGTCGAGCGGATGCTCGGCATGGACGTGCCAGAGCGGGCGACCTGGACCCGCACCCTGCTCGCCGAACTCAACCGGGTGCTCAACCACCTGATGTTCCTCGGGTCCTACCCGCTCGAGCTCGGCGCGATCACCCCGATCTTCTACTCCTTCCGCGAGCGCGAGGAACTGCAGGCGGTCATGGAGGAGATCTCCGGTGGCCGGATGCATTACATGTTCAGCCGGGTCGGCGGCCTGCGCGACGACTTGCCCGCCGGCTGGCTCGGCCGGGTCGCCGCCTCGATCGCGGCGGTCCGCCGCCGGCTGCCCGATCTGGAGTCACTGCTGGTCGGCAACGAGATCTTGCGCGCGCGCACCCGAGGTGTCGGCGTGCTCTCTCCCGAGCTCATCGAGGCGTATGGCGTGTCCGGGCCGATCGCTCGCGCCAGCGGCGTGGACGTCGACCTGCGCCGCGATCGTCCCTATCTGGCGTATGCCGAGCTCTTCGCCCCGGGCGGCCCCGGCCGCGTCGTGGTGCGCTCGGCCGGTGACTGCCTCGCCCGGCTGGAGGTGCTGCTCGAGCAGGTGCACGTGAGCCTGGACCTGGCCCAGGCCTGCCTGGACCGGCTCGCCGCCCTGCCCGCTGGACCGGTCAACGTCAAGCTGCCCAAGGTGCTGAAGGTGCCGGAGGGCTGGGACTATGTCGCCACCGAGAATCCGTTGGGGTTCAACGGTTATTACCTGGTCTCGCGCGGCGACAAGACGCCGTGGCGGCTGAAGCTGCGCTCGGCGTCCTTCAACAATGTCGCGGTCCTCGGCGAGTTGCTGCCGGGCACCCTGATCGCCGACATGGTCGCGATCCTCGGCTCGATGTTCTTCGTCGTCGGCGATATCGACAAGTAGCGCCCGACGCGCGCGAGAACTCGAGGTCCGCTCGTCGAGCGTCCTGTCGGGAAATAATGAGCTGCGTCACAGCCTGCGATCAGGAGACTCGCCATGTCCGCTCGGACAGCATCCACGTCCCTCGCCAAACGCGCGCTGCGGTCCGCCCGTGGCCGCCTGATCCGTGGCAGCGACGCCCCCGCGAGCGCTCCGCATCCCTGGGTGCAGCCGATGCTCGATGTGACCCGTCCGCGCATGGAGCGGACCGCGTCGCTCGTCGTGGTCGCCGCCGGCGACTCGCCGATCGCGACCGCACTGATCGCCCACGGATACCAGGATGTCCGCGTCGTGGCCCCGGCCCGGCTGGCCGCGGTCGCCGCGGCGGCGCCGGATGACAGCATCAGCCTGGTCGTCACCGATCGGCCGCTCGACCTGACCGCCGAGCAGTGGGACGAGTTGATCCGCGCTGCGAGCGCGGTGGCCCAACCCGCGGGCGATTCGGCCGAGGCCTTGACCTCGCGCGGGATGACGAGCTGGGACACCGCGGGCACCTCGTCGCGGGTGGAGATCTTCCGCCGGATGGACCGGCAGAGCACGCTGCACGCGTTCTGGCGTCAGCCGGCGCCCGTCGGCAATGTCCCGCAGACCTATATCGCGCAGGTCGGGCGCAGCAAGGCCCTGCACGAGTTGATCAAGGACCTGCCCAAGGACGCGCGCATCCTCGAGGTCGGCTGCAATGTCGGCCGCAACCTGGCCTATCTGCACGACCAGGGCTACCACAACCTGCAAGGCATCGAGATCAACCAGCACGCGGTCGACCTGCTGCGCGAGACCTACCCGCAGCTGGCGGACGTGCCGATCCACGTCGGCCCGGCGGGCGAGCAACTGCCGCTGCTGCCGGACGACAGCCTCGACCTGGTCTTCACGATGGCGGTCATCGAGCACATCCACCCCGACGAGGCGCACATCTTCGATGAGATGGTGCGCACCTCCCGTGAGGTGCTGACCATCGAGCCCGACGGGCGGCTCACCCACCGGCAGTACCCGCACAATGTGCAGGAGATCTTCACCGGTCGCGGCCTGCGCCTGGTGCGGCAGGCGCGGATGTCACAGTTCCCCGAGTGGGGCGACGGTCGCTCCGGCATGCACGAGTTCGCGGCGCACCGCTTCACCCGGACTCAGTAGGTCCGCAGCGCGTCCGCGTCGTCGTCCTCGTCCTGGCCGTCCTCGTCGATCCGGCACCAGTGCTGGGTGAGCAGGCCGACGACCGACAGCGCGATCGCCGCCAGCGCGGCGACGCCGGAGACGAGCAGCATCGACCGGGCATGGTCGGAGTCCAGATGACGGGCGTCGACCGCCGCGTGTCCGGCATACCAACCAGCCATGATCGCGCCGACCCACGCGCAGGCCTGCCCGGCGACCAGGGTGCGGCGGGCGAGCTGCGGTGAGGGAATGCGCACCGACTCGTGCCGGCGATAGGCGCGGATCTGCCAGCCGCCGGCGAGCATCACCGCGGCCATCAGCACGAGCACGGCCACGGCAAACCACGACACATCCGGCATCGGGTGACCCCACGAGGTCCACAGCCGCAGGCCGCCGAAGGACAGCACGAAGGCGATCAGCCCGCCGAGCACGACGTGCTTGATCGCGACCCCGGTGTTTTTCATCGCCTCGCCTCCCGCACGCCATCGGTCCCGAGCTGCTCGAGTATGCCGACCACCGGGCGCACCTGGCCGTCCACGTCGCTCGCGTGCGCGCCGGGGTCGACGCGTGACCAGGGCTGCAGCACGAAGGCCCGCTCGGTCGCGCGCGGGTGGGGCAGCTGGAGGTCGCCGTCGACGGTCCACTCGGTGCCCTCGGCAGGATCGCCGAGCTGGATCAGGTCGAGGTCGAGTGTCCTTGCGCCCCAACGGATTTCGCGCTCGCGGCGGAAGTAGGACTCGATCCGGTGCAGGTGTCGCAACAGCGTCCATGGCGCCAGCCGGGTGCGGCCGACGAGGACGGTGTTGAGATAGTCCGGCTGCTCCGGGCCGCCGACCGGATCGGTCTCGACAAAGGGCGCGACGCCGATGATCGTCAGGCCGTCGACCTGGCCGAGCAGGCGGACCGCCGCCTCGATGGTGGCCTGCCGGTCACCGAGATTGGCCCCGGCCGCGATGACCACGGGGCGGTCCTGCGCCCGGTGCACCGTCACCGACGGGCCGCCGAGCGCCGCGTCGTGGAAGGGCACGCCGGCCGGGGCCTGTGGCTTGCGGATGGTGACCGTGGCGGCCTCGACCTCGCGGCGCTGCAGGCACATGGTGGCGATGCGCTCGGCGAGGTTCTCGATCAGGTCGACGGGTGCGCCGCGCAGGATCGCCTCCGCGGCCTGGGCGATCTCGGCATAGCTCACCGACCGCTGCAGGTCGTCGGTGGCGCCGGCCGGTTGCAGGTCGAGCTCGAGGTCGATATCGGCGAGGAACCGCTGGGGCGAGGTCTTCTCCTCGGGCAGCACGCCGTGGCAGGTGGTCACCTCCAGCCCGGTGATGCCGATGTGATCGCTCATCCGCGCCCCGCCTCTCGCACCCGGGCGATCACATCACAGGCCGCCCGGGTCGAGTGCACTTCGTGCACCCGGATGCCCCAGACCTCCGCCTGGGCAAGCAACACACTCACCGCCGCGGTGGCCGCGTCGCGCTGGTCGGCCGGCACCACCGATCCGTCGACCGAACCGACCGTGCCGAGGAAGGACTTGCGCGAGGCGCCGACCAGCAGGGGCTGGCCCAAGGCGGTGAAGGTGTCGATGGCGCCGAGCAGCGTCCAGTTCTGGGCGGCGGTCTTGGCGAAGCCGAGTCCCGGGTCCAGCACCAACTGGTCGGCAGCGATCCCGGCGGCCAACAGCGCGTCCCGACGGGACGCGAGCTCCCGGCATACGTCCTGGACGACATCGTCGTAGTGGGTGCGCGACTGCATGTCCTTGCTGTGGCCGCGCCAGTGCATCGCGACGAAGGGCACACCGGCGGCGGCGACCGTGGCCGCCATCGCCTCATCGGCCAGGCCACCGCTCACATCGTTGACGATCGCGGCACCGGCCTCCAGCGCGGCGGTCGCGACCTGCGCGCGCATCGTGTCGACCGAGACGACCGCGCCGAGAGCGGCCAGCCCGCGCACGACGGGGACGACCCGATCGATCTCCTCCTGCGGGGCCGGGCGGGACGCACCGGGGCGGGTGGATTCGCCGCCGATGTCGAGCAGGTCGGCGCCCTCCTGCAGCAGGGCGAGCCCGTGCTCGATGGCGGATGCCGGGTCCAGCCAGCGCCCGCCATCGGAGAAGGAATCCGGCGTGACATTGACGACGCCCATGACGAGCGGCCGATCCCCCGGTCGCTGCGGCAAGCGGCTCATGCGTGCCGTCGGCCGATCATCAAGCTGGTGGTCTCGGCGCGGGTGGCCGGGTCGCGCAGCTGGCCGCGGACCGCTGAGGTCACGGTGGTCGCGCCGGGTTTGCGCACGCCGCGCATCGACATGCACAGGTGCTCGCACTCCACGACGACCAGCACGCCCTGCGCCCGCAGGTGGGTGACCAGAGCGTCGGCGATCTGGGTGGTGAGCCGTTCTTGCACCTGCGGCCGCTTGGCGAAGACGTCCACGAGGCGGGCGATCTTGGACAGCCCGGTGACCCGGCCGTCGCGGGCCGGGATGTAGGCGACATGGGCCACGCCGTGGAAGGGCACCAGGTGGTGCTCGCAGGTGGAGTACAGCTCGATGTCCTTGACGATCACCAGCTCGTCGTGATCAACGTCGAAGGTGCGGTTGAGCACGTCGGCGGGCTCTTGATGCATCCCGGCGAACATCTCGGCATACGCCCGGGCGACGCGGCCCGGGGTGTCGACCAGTCCCTCGCGCTCGGGGTCTTCGCCCAGGGCGACCAGCAGCTCGCGGACCGCGGCGGTCGCCCGCTCCAGATCAACGGCCGGGTGGGTCGACATACCCGCCGTCCGGGATCTCGATGGTCGCCTCGGGCGGGTGCACCTCGGCCTGCTGCTTCTTGTCCAGCTTGTCCAGGTCGACGCCATTGGCGACGGCACGCTTCTCGGCCGGGGTGAGCACCGGCGGGCGGTCGCTCACGAACCGGCGGTCGCTCGACAGCCACACCTGACGACGCGGCCGCTTGCGCACCACCGAGAACATCTCGGCGAGCTGCTCGGCGTTGAGCGTTTCCTTCTCGAGCAGTTCGAGCACGAGGTTGTCGAGCACATCGCGGTTGTCGTTGAGCGCCTGCCAGGCCTCGTCGTGCGCGGCCTCGATCAGGCGGCGCACCTCCTCGTCGACGACGCCGGCGAGGGTCTCGGAGTAGTCGCGCTCGTGGCCCATGTCGCGGCCGAGGAAGACCTCGGAGTTGCCCTGGCCGAGCTTCACCGCGCCGACGCGCTCGCTCATGCCGTATTGGGTGACCATCTGCCGGGCCAGGCCGGTCGCCTTCTCGATGTCGTTGGCCGCACCGGTCGACGGGTCGTGGAAGACGATCTCCTCGGCGACCCGCCCGCCGAGGGCGTAGGCGAGCTGGTCGAGCAGCTCGTTGCGGGTGGTGGAGTATTTGTCATCCACCGGCAGCACCATGGTGTAACCGAGGGCGCGGCCGCGGGGCAGGATGGTGATCTTGCTGACCGGGTCGGTGTAGTTGAGCGCCGCGGCGACCAGGGCGTGCCCGCCCTCGTGGTATGCCGTGATCTTGCGCTCCTTGGCGCTCATCACCCGGGTCCGCTTCTGCGGGCCGGCCATGACGCGGTCGATCGCCTCGTCCAGGGCCCGGTTGTCGATGATCTGCGCCCCGGAGCGAGCGGTCAGCAGGGCGGCCTCGTTGAGCACATTGGCCAGGTCGGCACCGGAGAAGCCCGGGGTGCGGCGGGCGACGGCGAGCAGGTCGATGTCGTTGGCCATCGGCTTGCCCTTGGCGTGCACCTGCAGGATGTGGTGACGGCCGGCCATGTCCGGGGCCTCGACTGCGACCTGACGGTCGAACCGGCCGGGGCGCAGGAGTGCCGGGTCGAGGATGTCGGGGCGGTTGGTCGCCGCGATCAGGATGACATTGGTCTTGACGTCGAAGCCGTCCATCTCGACCAGCAACTGGTTGAGGGTCTGCTCGCGCTCGTCGTGACCGCCGCCGAGGCCGGCGCCGCGGTGGCGGCCGACGGCGTCGATCTCGTCGACGAAGATGATCGCGGGCGCATTGGCCTTGGCCTGCTCGAACAGGTCGCGCACGCGGCTGGCGCCGACACCGACGAACATCTCGACGAAGTCCGAGCCGGAGATGGAGTAGAACGGCACGCCGGCCTCACCGGCCACCGCGCGGGCGAGCAGGGTCTTGCCGGTGCCGGGCGGCCCGTAGAGCAGCACGCCCTTGGGGATCTTGGCGCCCACGTCGAGGAACTTCTTGGGCTGGGTGAGGAACTCGGTGATCTCGTGGAGTTCCTCGACCGCCTCGTCGGCGCCGGCCACGTCGGCGAAGGTCACCTTGGGCATGTCCTTGGTGAGCAGCTTGGCCTTGGACTTGCCGAACTGCATGACCCGCGAGCCGCCGCCTTGCATCTGGGACAGAATCAGCCAGAAGACGCCCAGCACCAGCAGCAGCGGCAGCACGGTGAACAGCAGCGAGACGAAGATGTTCTGTTTGGCCGGGTCGTCGGTGAAGCCATCACGCGGCGGGTTCTTGGTGAGCAGGTCGACCATCTGCGCGCCACGGGCGGAGACGTAGTTGGCCTGGACCTTGTCGACGCCCTTGTTGCCCGCGACATCCTGCTTGTCCTTCAGCGTCAGGTTGATCGTGTCGGGCGTGAGCTTGGCGGAGGCGACCTTGTCCTGGGCGATCAACTGCTGCGCGACCGAGGTGTCGACCTGCTGGTAGCCGCCGACATTGCCGAAGGAGAACCACATGAAGACGAACATCACGGCGACGAAGATCCACAGTGCGGGGCTGCGGACGAGGCGTTTGGCGTTCATGTATGTGCGGGGCACGAAGGCCCCGATCCTCCTGCTCGGGCGTGATGCGTCAGGCTTCGCCGACGCTACACCGGGGTTGGCGGGCGTCGGCCATCGAGCCATTCTCGCAAACTGAACGCACCGCCTCGAAGCGGTGTTCCATTTCGGGACGTCGTATGCCGGGCGGGCGAGCTGGCGAGCCCCGCGCGGGTGCCCGTGAGCGAGCCTGCGAGTCAGGAGTAGACGTGAGCCGGGCGCGGGGGTGACGATGCCGGGCGGGCGAGCCTGCGAGCCCGGTCCGGAGGAGGAACCGCCGCCAAAGGAATGGCGGCCGGCTCACGGGTATTCGTGAGGGAGCGCTAGCGACCTACGAATACACGTGAGCCGCCAGCCTTCCGATGTCGCGCAGGTTGCGGAAGCGCTCGTCGTAGTCGAGGCCGTAGCCGACGACGAACTCGTTGGGGATGTCGAAGCCGACGTATTTGCAGTCGATCTGCACCTTGGCGGCCTCGGGCTTGCGCAGCAGGGTGCAGATCTCGAGCGACGCGGGGTTGCGCGAGAGCAGGTTGGAGCGGATCCAGTTGAGCGTGAGCCCGGAGTCGATGATGTCTTCGACGATGAGCACGTCACGACCGGTGATGTCGGTGTCGAGGTCCTTGAGGATGCGCACCACGCCGGAGGATTTGGTGCCCGAGCCATAGGACGACACCGCCATCCAGTCCATCGGCACGCTGCCGGGCAGTGCGCGCATCAGGTCGGCCATCACCAGGATCGCGCCCTTGAGCACGCCGACGAGCAGCACGTCCTTGCCCTCGTAGTCGCGCCAGATGTCCTGGGCCAGTTCGTCCAGCCGCGCGTGGATCTGGGCTTCGGTGAACAGGACGTGGTCGAGGTCGTCGCCCATGTGCGAGGAGTCCATGGGGCTATTCAAGCCGACGCGGGCGGCTCACCGTGATCTGACCGTCGGTGCGCGCGACGCGCAGGCCGCCGGCCACGTCGATCGCCCCTTGGCCGCGCCACCGGGTGATCAGTTCGTCCAGCCAGCCCACCTGGGTGGAGGAGACATCCATCGTCGTGGCACCGCAGCGGTTCATCAGCAGCCGCCATGCCCGGGTGCGGACGGGCCGCGGCAGGGCGGCGAGCTCGTCGACCGGCCACGGCGGTGCACCGAGCCGGTCGGCCGCGTCGGCCGCGAGTTCGTCGAGCAGGTCGGCGTCCTCGCGCGCCAGCGCGGCGGTGCGCGCAAGACCGGAGACAAGCCCCGGGCCGAGCAGACTTTCCAACTCCCCCAACGCTTTTCGCACCCGCACCCGGCGGTATGCCGGGTCCTCGTTGTGCGGGTCGTCCCACGGCTGCAACCCGAGGTGGAGACAAGCTTCGCGGGTCTGCGCCCGGGTGACCGACAAGAAAGGGCGACGCAGCACGCCCGGCCCGGCGGCCGCCATACCGGAGAGGGACCGTATGCCGGACCCGCGCGCCATCGCGAGCAACACGGACTCGGCCTGGTCGTCGCGGGTGTGACCGAGCAGCACGAGCGCATCGTCGTGAGCGGCGGACGCCGCGTGCAGCGCGTCGTAACGCGCTGACCGGGCGGCCGCCTCCGGACCACCGGCGCCACCGACGCTGACCCGGGACACAGTCACCGGCGCTAAGCCGAGCGAACGGCATTGTGCCGCAGCGGTTTCGGCGATTTCGGCGGAGTCGTTCTGCAATCCGTGGTCCACCACGACCGCTCCGGCGACGACACCTGCACGCGGCGCCTCGAAGGCCACCGCTGCCGCGAGCGCCAGCGAGTCCGCACCTCCCGAGCACGCCACCAACACCGGATGATCGAGCAGCGGGCGCACCGCGACCCGGGTGGCGGCGACGGCGGGGTGCGGCCCGGCCATCAGCCGTGCACGCGCTCGATCCAGGCGAGCGGCGCCTCGATCTCCCGGGCGGTCGGCAGCGTCTGCGGGGAGGTCCACACCGCGTTGAACCCCTCGACACCGACGCGGTCCTGCACGGTCCGGCAGAACTTCGCGCCGTCGCGGTATTGCCGCATCTTGGCCTCCATGCCGAGCAGTCGGCGCAGCAGCCGGTCGACCGCACCGGCACCCTGCCGGCGCTTGTCGAAGCGGCGGCGGATCTCCTCGACGGTCGGCACGATCTGCGGGCCGACGTCGTCCATCACGACATCGGCGTGGCCTTCGAGCAGGGACATGACGGCGGTCACATTGGCGAGCTGTTCGCGCTGCTCCGGGGTGGTGACGAGGTCGGCAAGGCCGGTGCCCCCCTCGCGCAGCGCCTCGGGCAGCCGGCCGAGGATCTCCTGCAGCCGTTGGGGCAGTTCGTCCGGCTCGGGCACCAGGTCGACCATCAGCGTGCGCACCCGCTGCACGAGGTGTTCGCGCAGCCAGGGCACCGCGGTGAACTGCACCCGGTGGGTCTCCTCGTGCAGGCACACCCACAGCCGGAAGTCGGCCGGGTCGACCTTCAATTGGCGTTCTGCCGCAACGATATTCGGCGCGACGAGCAGCAGGCTCGGCTGACCGTCGGGCGCCAGGTCGTATTGCCCCAGCACCTTGGTCGACACCCACCCCATCACCGCACCGGCCTCGGCCCCGGAGACCTTGGCGCTCACTGCGCGGGCGGCGGCACCGGCCTTGCGCTTGGCGGTCATCTTGTCGACGACCGGGTCGAGCAGAGCCGACATGGACGCGACGTTGACGTCGATCCAGTGGGCCCGGTCGACCACATGCACCGGGCTGTCGGGTCGGCCGCTGGTGTCGAGCTGGGCGGTTGTTGCCACGGGATCGTGGGCCCGGCGCGCGGCATCGCGCAGGTCCTCGACGGTCGCGTGCGCCTCACCGAGGGAGACCTTGGGCCCGTCCGGCAACAGCCGTCGGGCGGTGCGGCTCGCGAGCTCCCAGTCGACATACTTCTCATCGGCCATGGGCACCACCGTATGCCGTCGCTCAGCTGCAGCCGCAGGACTGCAGCGCCGCAACCGTCCGGTCGAGGTAGGCGCGCAGGTCCCACTGGCTCGCGTTCGACGCGCTGTTGAGCACCATCACGAAGACGAGCACCCGCCCGCTGCGGTCGACCACGGTGCCGGCGAGCGAGGCCACCCCGGGCAGCGAGCCGGTCTTGGCGCGCACCTCCCCCGCGGGCAACAGGATCCGGTCATGGAGCGTGCCATTCCAGCCGCCGACCGCGAGCCGCGACAGCAATTCGGCGTATGCCGGGTCTTTGCCGGTGGTCCCGGTGACGAGCAGGTCACCGATCAGCCGGGCCGGGATCGTCGTGCCCGGCGACAGCCCGCTGGCGTCGGAGAGCTTCACCCCGGTGGTGTCGAAGCCCGCGGTCTTAAGGGTGTTGAGCACCCAGCCGGTGACCGATGCGCTGTCGCCCTTGACGCCGGCCTTGAACGCCGCCTGCCGGGTGAGCGATTCGATCATCGCGTTGTCGCTGTCCTGCAGGGCCAGTCCGACGAGGTCGGCGATCGGCGCAGAGTGCACGGCACCGAGCACGGTCGCGTCCTTGCCGGCGGTCGCGCTGCCGCCGACTTTGGCCGTAATCCCTTGTGCCGCAAGGGCTTTCACCAAGGCATTCGCCACGCTGCGGTTGGGGTCGGCCACCGCCGGTGTCGGAGGACGCTCGCGCTCGGTGGCCAGACCGAGCTCGGCAATGCGCGCGGTGAACCCCAGCTGCAGGTAGTCCGGCGCCCAGCCAGGTGCAGTCAGCGGGCCGGGAGCGTAGGACGTGTCGAGGTCGAGGGTGACCGCGGTGCTGCCCTGGCGTTTCAGCGCGGCGGCGATCTGGGCGGCGAGGTCGGCAACCCCGGCATGGCCGGCGATGGCGTTGGGATCACCCTTGCCCGGCGCGAGCACCGTGTCGCCGCCGGCGACCAGGGTGATGCGCCCCGGCGATCCGGCGACCACCTTGGTGGTGAGCGTCTGCTCCAGCGGCAGCGTCTTGGCGATCGCCCACGACGAAACGAGCTTGGTGATCGATGCAGGCGTCCACGCCGCGGAACCGTTGCGGTCCAACAGCATTGACCCGGTCTGGCCGTCCCGCACGACGAGGGCCGTCTTGGCCGGCAAGCCCTTGGCCGCCAGCGCCGACTTCACCTGGGCGACGACCTTCGCCGGCACCGGCACCGCGCCGGCCGCCGCCGGCGCGATCGACGGAGCGTCGGCCGGTCCCGGCGGCGCCACACTCGGGCCGGCTGTGGTGCTGCCGGGGGGCGGCACCGGCTGTTGCGGGGCGTCGGCGGTGGTGAGGATGCCGGGCACGACGTCGTAGGCGTCGAGCACCCCATACCCACCGACGGCGAGGACGACCGCGGTCGCGGCAGCGCCGACGACGCGAGCTCGCGGCATACATCCTCCCCCGCACGATGACCGGCCAGATTCGACGGGCAGGTTACCCCGGCGGGCTGGACCGGCTCTCAGCCGAACTCGACCGAGCCCAGCAGGATCTGCGCCGTCCGGTCGTAGTGCGCGCGCAGCAACTCGACCGCCAGGTCGGCGTCGTGAGCGAGCGCCGCGTCGAGGATCGCGCGGTGTTCGGCCGCCTCGTCGCGGCCGGGCGCGCGGACCTGGGACAGGCGGCGGTAGAACTCCGAAGCGTCGCGCAGGGTCGCCGCCACCGAGCGCAGCCACGGACCCGCGCCACCCTCGAGCAAGGCGGCATGAAAGGCCGCGTGGGCGGTCTCCCACTCGTCCGACATCCGCGGTGGCCCTTCGGCGGCAACGATCGGGGTCGCGGCGAGCACGTGGTGGGCGGCGAGCAACCGGGCCTCCCAGTGCGCGTCGCCCTCGGCGATCGAGCGGCGCAGCGCGAGCGATTCGATCTCGATGCGGGTGCGGGTGAGGTCGAGCAAGTCTTCGGTCGACACCGTCCGCACCCGGAAGCCGACATTGGGCTCGGCCTCGACCAGACCCTGTTCGGCGAGGCGGCTGAGCGCCTCGCGCACCACCGAGACACTCGCGCCATAGCGCTCGCACAGCGGCGCGAACTTCAGCCGCTCGCCCGGCCGGAAGATGCCACCGAGCACGTCGCCGCGCAGCCCGTCATACACGCTGGCGGCGCTCGCCCGCAGCTTGCTCACTGTCACGAGGCCTCACCCTACCGAGACCAACATTCGAACATTGGCTTGATTGGTGACTGATCCCCTGACACGGTGTGCGGCATGAAGCTCGCCAACCTGCGCGGCCGCGCCGCCATCGTCACCGCGCCCGACCGAGCCGTCGATCTGCACCAGGCCAGCGACGGCCGGTTCGGCCCCGACCTCGCCGGCGTCTACGACCAGTGGGCCGAGGTGGTCGCCTGGGCCCAGGGCGCCAAGCTGGCCGAGGGCACGGCATACCGCACCGACGAGCTCGGGCCGCCCTCACCTGCGCCCCGGCAGATCCTCGGCATCGGGCTCAACTACGGCGCGCACGCGGCCGAGTCCGGCTTCGAGCCGCCGGAGCACCTGCCACCGGTCTTCCCAAAGTTCCTGAGCAGCCTGACCGGGCCGGTCGGCGAGGTCACGCTGCCCGACGGTGGCCACACCGACTGGGAGGTCGAGCTCGTCGTGGTCATCGGCAAGCAGGCACACCAGGTGAGCGCGGACCACGCCTGGGACTATGTCGCCGGGCTCACCGGCGGTCAGGATCTGTCCGAACGGATCGGCCAATTGCGTGGTCCCGCAGCGCAATTCGGCCTCGCCAAGTCTCACCCCGGGTTCGCGCCGACCGGCCCGGTCGTGGTCACCCCGGACGAGTTCGCCGACCGCGACGACGTCGCGCTCACCTGCGTGCTCGACGGTGAGACCGTGCAGGACGGCCGCACCTCCCGCCTGCTCTTCCCGGTGGCCAAGCTCATCGAAGGCCTCACCCAGGTCATCACGCTCTATCCCGGCGACCTGATCTTCACCGGCACACCGGACGGCGTCGGCATGGGCCGCGAACCGCAGCGTTATCTGCAGCCGGGCCAGACCTTGACCTCGACCGTCGAGGGAGTCGGCAGCCTGGAGCAACGACTGGTCGCACCCACCAAGGGTGAACCCCATTGCTCGCCAGGTGCGCCGGATGGCACCGTTGAGCGAGCACCGTCCCGTCCCCGTCCGAGAGGTATGCCGATGGCCAAGACCGAGCAAGAGCCCGTCCGCGACCAGGCCACCGACCACCTGCTGAACCCCGCCAACTGCGTGCTCGCGCTGATCGACTACCAGCCCGAGCAGTACCACACCATCACCTCGACCTCCCGCGACCGCATCGACCTCAATGTCATCGCGCTCTGCAAGCTGGCGACGGCATACGACGTCCCGGTCGTCCTGTCGACGGTCGGCGTCGACCTCGGTGTCAACGAGGGCACCGCGCAGGTGATCCGCGACGAGTTGCCCGGGGTGCAGGAGATCGACCGCACCGGGGTGAACGCCTGGGAGGACGCGGATTTCCGCGCCGCGATCGAGGGCAGCGGCCGCAAGAAGGTCGTGATCGCCGGGCTGTGGACCGAGGTCTGTCTCACCTTCCCGACGCTGGACATGCTCGCCGAGGGGTATGACGTGTATCCCGTCGCCGACGCGGTCGGCGGCATCAGCACCACCTCGCACGAGCGGGCGCTCGAGCGGATGGTCGCGGCCGGCGCGCAGCCGATCACCGCGATCTCCTTCGGCGCGGAGCTGATGCGCAACTGGGCGCGCACCGACGCCGACAACCTGCGCACGGTGATGAACTGGTATTTCCCCAAGAAGCAGCAGCTGGACCAGGCCGAGGGCGTCCAGTTCGACAACTCCGGCTCATGACCGACGCGGTGCAGGTGCTGGCCCCGCGGACCGTGCCGCTGGGCGGCATACGCTCGCTCGAGGTGCGGCGCACCCTGCCGCACAAGGACCGATCGTTCGTCGGTGCCTGGTGTTTCGCCGACCACTACGGACCGACCCAGGTGATCGACGCCGCCCGTGACGGCATGGACGTGCCGCCGCATCCGCACACCGGGCTGCAGACGGTGTCGTGGCTCTTCGAGGGCGCGATCGAGCATCGCGACTCCGCCGGGGTGCACGCCTTCGTGCGCCCGGGCGAGATGAACCTGATGACCGGCGGCCACGGCATCGCTCACTCCGAGGTGTCCACGCCGGACACCCAGCGGCTGCACGGCGTGCAGTTGTGGGTGGCGCTGCCGGAGTCCGATCGCGAGCAATTGCGCGACTTCCAGCATCACGCGCCGCAGGAGGTTTCGCTGCCCGGTGATGCCGGCACCGCGCTGGTCTTCCTCGGCGACCTCGCTGGCGTCGGCAGTTCGCCGGTGCGCACCTTCACCCCGCTGCTCGGGGCCGAACTGCGGCTCGCGGCGGGCGCCACGCTGGAGTTGGACGTGCGCACCGATTTCGAGCACGCCGTCCTCGTCGACAGTGGCGAGGTGACCCTCGAAGGCTCGCCGCTCAGCCGGGGAGACCTCGGCTGCGTCGACCCGGGCTCTGCGACGCTGCACCTGAGCGCCGGCGACGAGCCCGCGCGCGTGGTGCTGCTCGGCGGCGAACCCTTCGAGGAGGAGATCGTCATGTGGTGGAATTTCGTGGGCCGCAGCCACGAGGAGATCGTCGCCGCCCGCGAGGAGTATGAGCGCGGCAGCGACCGCTTCGGCCAGGTCCCGGGGTATGCCGGGGCCGTCGATCGCATCCCCGCCCCGCCGATCCCACCGATCCGTCTGCGCCCCCGCAACCGGCTGGGGCGTATCGGCGGGTGACGATCAAGCGAATGAACTGCCGAGCCTGCGAGGCAGATCAGAGCGATGAGGAACCCGCCAAAAGGAACCCGGCGGGTGACTGAGAAACAGACCACGAGAGGAACACGATGAGCGACGTTGAGACCCGCAACAACCCTGACGAGAAGCGGTACGAGGCGCTGGTGGACGGCGAGGTCGCCGGCTTCGCGCAGTACCAGCTGACCGACCAGCTGATCGTCTTCACCCACACCGAAGTCGACCCGAAGTTCGAGGGTCAGGGCATCGGGTCCAAGCTCGCCCGGTTCGCGCTGGACGATGTGCGCGACAACCAGAGCCAGCGCAAGGTGCTGCCGATCTGCCCGTTCATCAAGGGCTGGATCGGGCACCACCCGGAGTATGTCGAGCTGGTCTACGGCGCCCCGAAGTCGACCGCGAAGGACTGACCGGGTTCAGGCCACCCGTCGGCTGACGCGCCGGCGCAGGTGGTCCGGGGTGTCCTCGTCGGTGTCGATCATGGTCCGCACCCGTCGGCGCCAGCGGATGATCTGCACGACCCCGATCGCCCAGACGAGATATTGCACGCACCACGCAGCTCGGAAGCTGTCGACGGTGTAGGTCGCCGGGCCACCGGGTGCCACCTGGTCGAGCACTACCCCGATCAGCAGCACCGTGCACAGCGCGGCGAAGAAGCCGCCGACATTGACGATGCCGGTGGCCGACCCGAGGCGCGCGGGCGGGTTGAAGGTGCGGGCCAGGTCGAAGCCGACCATCGAGCCCGGCCCACCGACGGCGGTCACCGCGACCAGCACGACCAGCAGCCACAGCGGGGCACGGCCCGGCCAGGCGAGCACCGCGGTCCAGACGGTCACCATCGCGGCGACCGTGCCGAGCACGAGGCTGGAGCGTGAGTAGGGATAGCGCGTCACGAAGACGCCATAAAACGGGCTCGCCACGATGCTCGCGACCACCATCAAGGTCAGCAGCAGGCTGGCCGTGTCGGCCGAAAGCCCTTGTCCCCTGGTCAAATACGGGTAGCCCCACATGATCGCGAAGACGTTGGTGCTGAACTGCGCGGTGAAATGACTCCACAGCCCGAGCTGGGTCCCGGGGTGGCGCCAGGCCACTCGCACGGCACGCGCCACGCCCCGGATCTGCACCTGCGCCCGGTGCGGGTCGGCATACGGACTGTCGCGCACGACGAGGACCAGCACGACCCCGAGCACGACCCCGAGGCCGGACGCGAGCAGGAAGGAGTGCTCCCAGCCGAGGTGTTTGAGCGCGGCGGCGAGCGGACCCGCGGCGGCGATCGCACCGAGCTGGCCGACCCAGCCGGTCACCTGGGTGACGATCGGGGTGCGCGCGGGCGGGAACCACAGTGCCACCAGCCGCAGGACCGAGACGAAGACCATCGCATCGCCCATGCCCACGAAGACGCGCGCGAGAATGCCGGCGCCGAAGCTATGCGCGAAGGCGAAACCGGCCTGCGCGGCGCTCATCAAAGCCGCGCCGGTGACGAGCATGACCCGTGAGCCGAATTGGTCGAGCAGCGCACCGACCGGCACCTGCATCGCGGCGTAGACGAGTAGTTGGACCACTGCGAAGGTCGCGAGCTGGGCCGCGCTGATCTGGAACCGGTCGGCCGCGAGCAGTCCGGCGACGCCGAGGGAGGTGCGGTGGAAGACCGCGAGCACGTAGACGGCGATGGCGCTCGCCCAGACCACCCAGGCCCGGCGACCGCCGAGCGGATACCGCAACTCCGATCCCATAGCTCCACTATTTTCTCACGGCGGAAACGGTGCTCCGGACCACGGAAGGGGTGATACCGACCACGGCGGGCGCGCGGCATACGTCAGGCTGGTGCCCATGCAGACCTACAGCAACGGGGATCTCACCTTCGACGTCACCGACAGCGGACCGGAGGGCGGGGACCTCGTGGTGCTGCTGCACGGCTTCCCGCAGGACCGGCGGTGCTGGGACCTGGTGCGCCCGCGGCTCAACGACGCCGGGCTGCGCACCATCGCACCCGACCAGCGCGGCTACTCCCCCGGTGCGATGCCGAAGGGGCGGTCCAACTACCGCATGTCCCAGCTCGTCCGCGATGTTGTCGCACTCATCGACGCAGCCGGCCACGAGCGTGCCCACATCGTCGGACACGACTGGGGCGGCGCGGTTGCGTGGGGCGTTGCTGGGATGCGACCGGACCGGGTTGCGTCGGTGACGGTCTGCTCGACGCCGCACCCGAGCGCGATGGTCTGGGCGATGCGGCACGGTGACCAGGCGCGCCGCAGCCGCTACATGCTGGGCTTCCAGGTGCCGGTGATCGCCGAACGGCAGGTCGCGCGCAGTCTGCCGAAGCTCTTCTCCCGCACCGGTCTGCCGGAGGTTTTCGCAAGGCAGTATGCCGACCGGTTCGCCTCGCCGTCTTCCCTCACCGGTCCGCTCAACTGGTATCGCGCGATGGCGTCGTTGTCGTTCCTGCGCAACACCTCCTCGCCGGAGAGCGCAGGCGCCACGATCACCGTGCCGACGACCTATGTGTGGGGTGCGCGTGATTTCGCGCTCGGCCGGGACGCGGCGGAGCGGACTGCGTCGTATGTCGGCCCGGACTACCGCTTCGTGGAACTGGACGCCGGGCACTGGATCCCCGAGACGCACGCGACCGAGGTGGCGGACGCGGTGCTCGGGCGGGCGTTGTAGGGCCGCCCGGCAGGCTACTTCTTGCGGCCGCGCCGCTTGTCGTCGCGCAGCAGCACTGGCTCGCCGAAGGGCTCCTGCGGGCCGCGCTTCTGGTCGCGGACGCGCCCGATCAGCACCGTCACCATGAACAGCACGGCGAAGCCGACCACAATGAGCACGAACAGTCGGCCCATCCCAATCGGGTGGTCGGGCTGGTCCAGCTTGGCGGCGAGTGCGGCGATCACGGGAGCCATTGTGCGCGGCGAGTCTGTGGACGCCGACCCCGGCATACCAACTCAGGGTTCGGATCGACACTGGTCACAGCCAGCGTGACCCCTCTCGCTGGCGCATGAATCATGATGTAGACGTGCCGGAATCCACCCCCTCGCCGCGCGTGCTTGGCGTCGACGCCTGCACAAAGGGGTGGGTGGGCGCGTCCAGCGATGTGCGGGTGTATTTCGGGGTGACCATCGACAAGCTCGTAGCCACTGCCGAAGCTGACGGTCCTCCGTTGGCGGTGGTGGCGATCGACATTCCCATCGGGCTGCCGACGTCGGGCCCGCGCGAGGCGGACCGGCTGGCGAGGTCGCTGGTCGGGAAGCGTTGGCAATCGGTCTTCGGGACGCCCATCAGGGCTGCCCTGGAGGCAGCTACTCACGCTGAGGCGACCGCCCTCTCCTTGGCCGCTACCGGCAAAGGCATCTCACAGCAGGCGCACCGGCTTGGCCCTAAAATCCTCGAGGTTGACACGTGGACCCGGGCGACCGACCGGACGGTGATCGAAGCGCATCCCGAGGTGTCGTTCGCGACCATCGCGGGTCACCCATTGGAGCACCCGAAGTCGACCTGGTCCGGAGCCCAAGAACGACTGGCGCTACTCGCCGCCGTCGGCATCGTTCTCCCCGCGGATGTCGGGGAGGCCGGAGCGATGGCCGCGGTCGATGATGTGCTCGACGCAGCCGTCGTCTCCTGGACAGCCGCCCGATACGCGTCCGGCACTGCGGTGTCGTATCCAACCACCCCCGAGACCATTGGCGACGAGCCTTGCGCGGTGATCTGGGCGTGACCTGATCGACCTCGGAGGGCGGCAACCCCGGCATACGGCAAACCCGCGCTTCCTGAACTCGATCACGGCAGCCAGGCCGCCAATGACGGCGATGGACGGGTTCAGGCGTTTCTCCTGGGTGGCCGAGAATTAGATGCCTCATACGGTAGCGACGCTCCGCGGATCGTCCCGCGCATACACGCCCGCTTCGTGCGTGAGCATCCGACTGGGATTCAGCCGAGAGCCAGGAGCGAGGCGAGCAGCCCGGGGTGCCGGGCGTTGACGGCATCCGCGTTGACACCCACCCAGCGGTGGGCGCCGTCGGGGCGCGAGTAGGCGAGCCCACTCTCCCGCAGCACCCGGAGGTGGCGCGACAGGGTCGACTGGGGCAGGTCGAGTGCCTCGGCGAGCGGAGAGCAGGTGAGCTCGCCAGCGTCAGCGACGAGACGCAGGATTCGGATCCGGACAGGGTCGGCGAGTGCTCGCATGATCGCCGCGAGCTCGTCAGCGTTGTCCGTGTGCATGGTGTCCATGACCAGTACTTCCATCTGTCGTCATCAGTTCATTGACCGCGCTCTCGAGAGATTCTACACTTCCGGAAATATGGAAATGCCAAGGTCTTCAACCGTGGCAATGCCGATCCCGACCGACGGTTCGCGTCCACGGTCTTCCTGGCCTCGACTGCGGTGACGACGAGCTTCTTCATGCTGGCGGTGCACTTCCAGCAAGTGCTGAACTGGAACGAGTTGCAGACCTCGCTGGGTTTCGTGCCAATCGGCGCGGCTCTGTTCGCCGCCAGCCTGCTGACGAGCCGCGTGGTGAAGCGCCTCCCGGGCATCCCGCCCTGGGGCCTCCCGGCGGGCACGGCGCTCACCGCCGTCGGTCTCTGGCTGGTCGGCACCGGGATCGCGGTCGACGACTACGTCGTCCTGCTGCCAGGGCTGCTCGTCCTGCCGTGCGGTGCGGCCGTGATGTTCGCCGCCTCCACCGTCGTTGGCATGGCCGACGTGGACGGTACGACGGCCGGACGCGCCGGCGGCCTTCTCAACGCTGTGATGGAAGCCGGCCCCACGTTCGGTCTGGCCGCGATCACTTCGCTCGCGACCGCAATCACCTACGCCCGCACGGCGGCGCCCAGTGCCGCCGACACGTCCGACGGCTTCGCCTCAGCCCTGCACCTCAGCGGCGCGGCATACCTCGCCGTCGCACTGATCCTCGCCGTCCTCGTCCCTTCCGCTCGGTTGGGACGTCGCAACCAGATGGGATATCTCGCATGAGCATCACCTATGACTTCGCCGACCGTGTAGTCCTGGTCACCGGCGCCGGATCGGGCATCGGCCGGGCCACCGCCCGGGCCTTCGCCGCAGCCGGCGCGACTGCGGTCGTCACCGGGCGCAGCAAGGAGGCCCTCGATGAGACGGTCGAGGTCATCAGGGCCGCCGGCGGCAGCGCTGCCGCAATCGCGGTCGACGTGACCGACGAGGGCCAGGTCGAGGCACTGGTCGAGGAGGTCGTGCGCACCCACGGCCGCCTGGACGTCGCACACAACAACGCCGGTGTGTTCCCCGCGCCGCGCCCGCTCGGCGACCTGGACACCAGCACCTGGGAGGACACCGTGGCGGTCAACCTGACCGGCGTCTTCCACGCGCTGCGGGCTGAAGTTACGGTCATGAGGCCCCGCGGCCACGGCGTCATCGTCAACACTGCATCGAACATCGGCGCGCACGGCCGGAGGCCCGGCGTAGCGGCGTACGCGGCGAGCAAGGCGGCCGTGTCCGCACTCACCGCGGTCGCGGCGCTTGACCACATCGGTGACGGCATCCGGATCAACGCCGTGAGCCCCGGCGCCACTGCCACCCAAATGTCGCTGCGACCGGGCGAGACTGAGGAGGACCGCGCTCAACGGCTCGCCGCGGTGGTGCCCATCGGTCGAGTCGGACAGGTGGACGAGATCGTCAACGCAGTCCTGTGGCTCGCCTCGGACGAGTCCTCTTTCGTTGTCGGCCAGGACATCGTGATTGACGGCGGGGTCACCGCCTAATTCGCGCCGAGTTTGGTGGAGGCTAATGACCCGGAAGGTCGGCATTCCCCAGCTGGGCCGTGTGCCCACCCACGGTTACAGCGCCATACTCCAAGGCAGCCAGAAGGTCGTCGCGTTCCAGATCCTCGTAGTCGCCCAGGATCTCCTCGAACGTCATGCCCGAGGACAGCAACTCCAGCAGCATCTGCACCGGGTAGCGCAGCCCACGCACGACCGGCTGCCCATGGCAGATGTCTGGGTCAGAGGTGATGCGGTCCAAGCGACTCACCCTGCCATCGTAACCGGGCAGTTCTACGTCCAGACCGCAATCACACCCGTCGCAGGGGTCACGACGACGGCGCGACGTTCTCGTGCTGCAGGTCAGTCACTTGGGCAATGTGGTGACGGCCGGGTCCCTGGCGGTGAGCCTGGCCCACGCCGAGTTGTCGACGAGATGGTCGGTCAGTCGGCCGCTGGCTGCGGCGTAACCACGGGCGCGTCGATCTCGGCAGGCACATCAGCTAGCTCCGCGATGCCCTCGACCATCGCGGCCTTCTGCTTGGACGCAATCAGCCGGCGCAGCGCCAGATCCAAGACTGCCCGGTTCGACCGCTCGCCGGTCAGCGCTCGAGCCCGCTTCAACAACTCAGCGTCCAGATGGACACTGGTCACAGCCATCGTCGGCCCCTCTCACTGGTGTATGAATCACGATATAGGCGTGCCGGAACCCACCCCATCGCCGGCGAGGAGGCTGGTTTTCAACGCCGGCATACGGAAAACGCCCGCCGAGACCGGCGGGCGCTGATGGAGCCGCTTGTCGGAATCGAACCGACGACCTATTCATTACGAGTGAATCGCTCTGGCCAACTGAGCTAAAGCGGCAGGCCCCACCTGCGGCGGAGCGGCACCGAGTATACGCACGGCCCGGCGTGCGTCCGAATCGAGCGGCGGCCTACGCTCGCTGGCTGTGGAGCACCCCGTCATCGTCGTCAGCGCCGTGCTGTTGCGGGACGCGCGGGGCCATGTGCTGACCGTCCGCAAGCGCGGCACCGACCGGTTCATGCTGCCGGGCGGCAAGCCCGAGCCGGGTGAGACGCCGGCCCAGACCGCGGTGCGCGAATGCCAGGAGGAGCTCGGGCTCGACCTGGACCCCGCGCGCCTGGTTGACCTCGGCGTATGGCGGACCTGGGCCGCCAACGAGCGCGACCACCGGCTCGAGGCGTCGGTGTTCGAACACCCGAGCGTGCCGGTCGAGCAGGTCGCCGCCGAGCTGGAGGAACTGCGCTGGCTGGACCCGGCCGGTGACCTGCCGGACGACCTCGCGCCGCTCACCGTCGAGGTCGTCCGCGAGCACGTCCGCTAGCAGGTCTTCCCGTCCGGCGGCACCGTGCCGTTCACCAGGTAGGCGTCGACGGCCTGGTCGACACACCGGCTGGCGCCGCCATACGCGGTGTGGCCGTCGCCGTCATACGTGATCAGGTGCCCGTTCTGCAGCTGGGAGGCGAGATCCTTGGCCTGGGCGTATGGCGTCGCCGGGTCCCGCGTGGTGCCGACGACCACGATCGGGCCCGACCCGGCGGCGGTGATCTTCTTCGGCGCGCCGGTCGCCTTGACCGGCCACTGGCCGCACATGATCCCGCCCCACGCGAGCATCCGACCCCACGTGGGCGCGGTCTTGGCGAAGCTCGTCGCCTCCTGCTCGTAGTGGCCGAGGTCGGCGGGTGCGCTGCGGTCCAGGCAGGAGATGGCGTTGATCGCCTGCATGGTGTTGCCGTTGTAGGACCCGTCGGGATTGCGATCGGCGTATTCGTTGGCGAGCATCATCATCGGCTTCGCGTCACCGTTGAACGCCTGCCGGAAGGCGTCGGTGAGGTCGGGCCAGCGCCAGATCGCATACATCGCATCGGCGATGCCGAGGGTGGCCCAGCCCTCGGTCAGCTGGGTGACACCGCCCTGACCGGAGACCGGCATCGGCGTGGCGTCGAGCTGCTTCAGCCAGGACTGGATGCGGGTCATCGCCGCGTCCTCGGTCGAGCCGAGCGGACAGTTGCCCTTGGCGACACAGTCCTTGACGTAGGCCCGGGTCGCGGTCTCGAAGCCGTTGGCCTGGCCGAGGCTGGTCTGGTCCGGCGTGAGGTTCGGCGCGACGACACCGTCGAGGACGAACCGGCCCACCCGCTTCGGGAACAGGTCGGCATAGGTCGCGCCGAGGAAGGTGCCATAGGACTTGCCGAGATAGTTGAGCTTGTCGTCGCCGAGTGCGGCGCGCAGCACGTCCATGTCCTTGGCGGCCTCGACGGTCGAGACGTGCCCGAGCAACCCCCCGGCGCGCTGCTGGCAGGCCTGCCCGAACTGCTTGGCCGAGGTGGCGAGCGCCTGCTCCTCACCCTTGTCGTCCGGCGTCGGGTCCGCGCCGAGATAGCTGTCCATGTCCTTGTCGGACACGCAGGTGATCGGGGCCGAGCGCTGCACGCCCCGCGGGTCGAAACCGATCACGTCATACTGCTCGCGCACATCGCGCCCGACCACCTGATCGGCGATCGACGGATCGGCGACCGCGGCCGCATAGTCATAGCCCGAACCGCCCGGGCCGCCGGGGTTGAGCACCAGCGACCCCTTGGTCGCACCGCCCTTGGCCTTCACCCGGTCGACCGCGAGCTGGATCGTCGCTCCGGTCGGTGCGGCGTAGTCGACCGGCACGGTCAGCTTGGCGCACTCGACGTCACCGCACTGCGACCACTGCAGCTTCTGGTCGTAGAACCGGGCCAGCGCCGGGTCGCTCTGCCCGCCGCCGGTCGCGCTGGACGATGCCGGCGACGAACCGCTGGACACCGACGAGGTGGTCGCCGAGGAGGTAGGTGACGCAGCGGAACTCGACGAGGAACCCGATCCGCCGGAACACCCGGCCAGGGCGAGTCCGGCGGCGGCGACGAGGGTGACGACACGCGAAGAGCTCGGCATACCCCCGAACGCTACGTCATCGGTGCGCCGACGGCCTGCAGCGAGATCATCATCGCCTCCAGGGCCAGCAGCGGCGCGACATTGGCCTCGATGCGCTCGCGCGCGGTGCCGATCGCGTCCATCGCCTGCACCAGCGCCTCGGGCGGCAGCGCGTTGGCGAGATCCTGCACGCTCATCCGCAAGTCGGCGTTGACCAGCTCGACCGGGCCGCCCCACTGCACGACCAGCGCATCGCGATAGAACGACAGCAGGTCGACCAGCGAGCGGTCGATGACGTCGCGGGACAACCGGGTCGCCCGGGTCTTCTGGTCGCGTTCGAGCGCGGCGACCTGCGAGCGGATGTATGGCGGCTGCGTGCGTGCCGCCGGATCGGCACCGAGCTGTTCGAGCAGCCGGGCCTTCTCGGCCGCGTCGCGCTCGCCGGTGGAGGAGGCCGACTCCTCCTTGGCCAGGGTGTCCAGGTCGGCGGCTGCCCGCAGCGCGTCGCCCAGCCCACGCAACCCGGCGGGCAACGCGAGGGTGGAGCGCCGACGAGAGCGGGCGCCCTCGTCGCGGGCGAGCCGCCGGGCCAGCCCGACATGGGACTGAGCGGCGCGGGCCGCGACGCGGGCGGTGTCGAGCTCGATGCCATCGCGGCGGTGGAGCAGCTCGGCGACCGCCTCGACCGACGGGATGCGCAAGCGCACGTGCCGGGACCGGCTGCGGATGGTGACGATGACATCCTCCAGCGACGGCGCACACAGCACCCACACGGTGCGGGCGACCGGCTCCTCGAGCGCCTTGAGGAGAGCATCGGCGGCGCGCTCGGTCAGCCGGTCGGCGTCCTCGATGATGATGACCTGCCACTGTCCGACCTGCGGGCTGCGCTGGGCGAGAGCGGCCAGCTCGCGGGCGTCCTTGACCTGGATCGACAACCCCTGGGTGGCCAGCACGGTCACATCGGCGTGGCTGCCGTCGAGCGCGGTGCGGCACTCGCGGCACTCTCCGCAACCGCCCTGCGGGCACTGCAAGGCGGCGGCGAAGGCACGCGCGGCGGTGGACCGGCCCGACCCCGGTGGCCCGGTGAGCAACCAGGCGTGGGTCATCCGGGCCGGGTCGTCGACGGCCCGCTGCAATTCGTCGACCACCTCGGGCTGGCCGACGACATCGGCCCAGACGCTCATGTCGTCCTCACCAGGCCGGCCAACCGGTCGCGCACCGCGGCAGCGATCACCTCGGGCGGCTCGGTGGCATCGAGCACGAGATAGCGCTCCGGCTCGGCCGCGGCTAGGGCGCGGAAGTGCTCGCGCACCCGGCGCTGGAAGTCCTCACCCTCGCGCTCCAGACGGTCCGACTCACGCTGCCGACGCCCTTGTGCCACAACGGGATCCACGTCCAGCAGCACGGTCAGGTCGGGCAGCAGGTCGCGGGTCGCCCACAACGACAGCCCGCGCACCTCGGCTGCGTCGAGCTCGCGCCCGGCACCCTGATAGGCCACCGAGGAGTCGAGATAGCGGTCCTGCACGACCACCGCGCCACGCTTCAGGGCGGGCCGCACCAGGGTCTCGATGTGGTGGGCGCGGTCGGCGGCGAAGAGCAACGCCTCGGCCCGCGCATCGACGTGATCACCGTGCAGCAGCACCTGCCGGATGTCCTTGCCGAGCGCGGTGCCGCCGGGCTCGAAGGTGCTGACCACCTCGCGCCCCTGCTGCGCCAGCCAGTCGGCGAGCAGCCGGACCTGGGTGGACTTGCCTGCGCCGTCGCCGCCCTCGAAGACCACGAAAAGTCCGCGGGCAGCGGCAGGCGAGGCGGACGGCATACGGGACAGGGTAGGCCGCGGGACCGACAGGCTCAGCGGGGCCGCCCGAAGACGCCGAGCGCGTCATACGCGATCCAGCTGCCCTGGTCCTTCTCGATGTCGAGGACGTTCTCGCCGAGCTGCAGGTGCTCGCGGCCGATCGGGTGCTCGAGGTATGCCGGACCCGCGCCGGCTCCCGGGCGGACCGCACCTTCGACCTGCGCGGTCGCGGGCTCGTCGAAGAAGAGCGTGTCGACGCGGGTGCCGTTGAGGCTGACGGTCGCCGAGCCCGCTCGGCTCGGGTGCCGATCCACCAGCCAGAGCGCGAGGTCGACATCGTGGTCGGGCACCTCGTCCAAATCGAAGCGCAACCGGAAGCGGTGGCCCCGCCGGCCGGCCCACGCGTCGTCCGGCCCGGGCTGCAGATAGCTCCACCGCACATCGGCCCGGTCGAGGCCATGCCGGAAGTCGACGTCGCGCGGGAAGGTCGACTGGTAGTGCACGAAACCCGTTGGTGCCAAAGCGAGTTCGAGTCCGCTGCCATCGAAGCTGCCCACCGTCGCCAGAGGTATGCCGGTCACGGTCACCGAGGTGCGCGAGACGGCCGGCTGCGGGGGCGGCAGCGGCGAGGGCAGCACGCCGGCCGGCAGGACCCGGTAGCTCCACCGCTGGGCGAGCGCGCCGAGCCCGCGGTGGGCGAACCGCGGTTCGTCCACGGTGGCCAGGAGGGTGCCGGGGCTGGGACGCCAGTCCCCCGCGGCTCCGCTGACCCCGTGGACCTCGTAGCCGCACACACCCGTTTGGGCTCGCCAGTGCAGCCGGATGATTCCGACATCACCCACGGCCCGCAGCCCCGACTCCGGGAGCGGGCGTGGTTCGACGAAAGGCAGCACCATGGACCGGCCTCCTCGTCACCACTGGTGGTCTGACACCCGATCGTCGGCGACCGAATCGACCACAAGGGAACGGCAACATGACGGGCGCGTGACGTTCCGCGGCCGGGCGTAGGGTCAACCGCATGAGCCGGAGCCTGCCCGACACCGTGGTGACCGCCCTCGATCGCATCTCTCTCGAGGCCCAAAGAGCAAGTCGCACACCGGCTTTCGTCGCCGGGGTGCGCCGTGACGGCAGGGTGGAGTGGGAGACCGCGATCGGGAGCGCCGACCTGTCCGACCCGTCGGTGCCGCTCGACGGTGACACCCAGTTTCCGGTCGCGTCCAACACCAAAACCTTCACCGCGGTGGCGATCATGCAGCTGCGCGACGAGGGCCGCCTCGGCCTGGAGGACCGCATTGACCGGCACCTGCCCGAGGTGGCGCACGGCGCGGTGACGATCCGGCAGATGCTCGCCCACGTCAGCGGCATGCAGCGCGAACCCGTCGGCGACGTCTGGGACACCCTGGTCTTCCCCGACCGCGCACAACTGCTCGACGGCTGGAACCAGGCGGCCCGAGTGCTGCCGCCGCACCGCACCTGGCACTACTCCAACCTGTGTTACGCCCTGCTCGGCGAGGTCATCGCCCGGCTGGACGAACGCCCCTGGGCCGAGTCGATCAAGGCTCGGCTGATCGACCCAATCGGCTTGCGCCGCACCGGTTTTGCCCTTGAGCCGCCGCACTCCGCGCAATATTTCGTGCCGCCCTTCAGCGACGTCCCGGTGCGCGAGCCGGTGCTCGACAAGGGCGCCACCGACGCCGCCGGAGCAATCGTCAGCACCCTGCACGACATGCTCGCCTGGCACGCCTTCCTGCTCGACCCGGACTCCTCGATCCTGTCCCCGGACACCCTCGAGGAGATGCTCGTGCCGCATATCCCGGTCGACGCCGGCTGGCAGTCGGCGTGGGGCCTGGGCTTCCAGCTGGTCCGCAAGGACGACGACATCTGGTTCGGTCACACCGGCGGGCTCCCCGGTGCGATCACCGGCTTCTTCTCCACTCGCGAGCCCGGCCTCAGCGCCGGGGTGCTGATGAACAACACCTCCGCGCTGGGACCGGACGCGACCGCCATACGACTCGGTTCGTATGTCGCACAGCACGATCCGCGCCTGCCTGAGCCGTGGATGCCCGGCACCCTGGAGCCCGCGGATCTGGTCGACCTGACCGGCCGCTGGTTCTCCGAGGGGATGGGCTTCACCTTCGTCATCGCCGAGGGCGAACTGCGTGCGCGACTGGACCGGGCGCCCGACAGCGCGCCATGGTCGCGCTTCGAACGCGACGGCGAGGACGAGTTCCGCACCATCGCCGGCCGCGAGAGGGGCGAGCGCCTCGTGGTGCACCGGGACGCGAACGGCGCTGTGCGACAACTGAATTGGGCGACCTACAAGTTCACTCGCGACCCGCAACCGTTCACCGCCCTCGGCTGAACGAAGCCGGGCCCGCGCAGATCGCGCGGGCCCGGCTCTCGGTGCAGCTGACGCCTACTTCCAGGTCAGCCGGTAGGTGTAGTTGTTGTAGGTGACCGTCGAGGCCTCCTTGCCGGTGACCTGGTAGACGTAGCACGCCGACCCGGTCTCACCGACCTTGAGTTCCTTGGACTCGCTCGAGCAACCCGGCGCGTCGCCATACAGCCGCTTGGCCTTCTGCGAGGAGTCGAAGGTCGGGTAGAGGAACAGACCGTTGACCGTGGTGTTGCTGAAGAACTTGTCGAACTTCAGCGGGGTCACCTCGTAGTCGATGAAGTAGACGGTGCCGTCTTCCTTCTTCAGGCTGGTGCTGCTGTAGACCGAGTCGGGAGCCTTCTTCAGGCTCTTGACGGTCAGCCGGAAGGTCTGCGAGGAGTCGGCGATGACGGCCGGCTGGCCGAAGCTGAAGCTCGCGTCCTTGGCCGACGGGTCGGTCGGGCCGCTGTCGGCGGTCGAGCTGGAGTCAGAGCTCGAATCCGAGCTGGTGTCCGACGAGCTCGAGTCGGAGCTGGTGTCCGACGAGCTCGTGTCCGAGCTGGTCTCCGAGGAGCTGGTGTCCGAGCTGGTCTCCGAGGACGAGGACGACGAGCTGGTCGTCGAGCTGGACGTCGACGACGGCTCGGTGACGGTGTTGTCCGAATTGCAGGCGGTCATGCCGACCGTGGTGGCGGCGACGATGCCGGCAGCGGCCACGCGGCGAATGAGCGAGGTGTTCATGGTGACGTGATTCTCCCTTTGTGTTCCCAGCGGATCGACGGTATGACGGCGTCGTCCCCCTGGCTGGTTCCGCGATCTCCCCAACGTGCGGCATTGTGGCAAAGATCAGGTGGCTATTTCTTCGCCGCTCGCGAGGCCGTCTTCTTGGCCGCCTTCTTCGCGGTCTTCTTGGCGGTCTTCTTGGCCGCCCGCTTGCGGGTGGTCGGGCCCTTCGCCCGCTTCTCGGCGAGCAACTCGAAGCCGCGCTCGGGGGTGATCGTCTCCGGCTCGTCACCCTTGCGCAGGGTCGCATTGGTCTCGCCGTCGGTGACATAGGGCCCGAACCGGCCGTCCTTGACCACCACCGGCTTGCCCGAGACCGGGTCCTGCCCGAGCTCCTTCAACGGCGGCTTGGCCGCCGCGCCGCGGCGCTTGGGCTCGGCATAGATCGCGAGCGCCTCGGGCAGAGTGATGTCGAAGATCTGCTGCTCGGTCTGCAGCGAGCGCGAGTCCGAACCCTTCTTCAGGTAGGGCCCGTAGCGGCCGTTCTGCGCGGTGATCTGGACGGTCTTGGCGTCCTCACCCTCACCCTCGGTCACCTCGCCGACGACGCGCGGCAGGGACAGCAACCGCAGCGCCGTCGCCAGGTCGATCGAGGACAGGTCCATGTCCTTGAAGAGCGAGGCGGTGCGCGGCTTCGGACCGGCCGCCTTCTTGCCCTTCTTGGGCGCGGCGTCCTCGGTCTGGGGCAGCACCTCGGTGACATAGGGGCCGTAGCGGCCGGCTTTGGCGACGATCTCGTGGCCGCTCTCGGGGTCGGTGCCGAGCACCCGGCCGTCGTCGTCGGCCGCGGCCAACAACTCGCGGGCCTTCTCCGGCGTCATCTCGTCGGGGGCGATGTCGTCGGTGATCGAGGCCCGCTTCGGGTCGCCGGTGACCTCGCCGGTCGAGGTGTCGACCTGGAGGGCCTCGACATACGGACCGTAACGGCCGACCCGCACGACGATGTCCTCGCCGATCGGGATGGTGGAGATGCCGCGGGCGTCGATCTCGCCCAGGTCGTCGACCATCTCGCGCAGGCCCTCGGCGGTCTTGGCCTGGTCGCCGAAGTAGAACCGGGTCAGCCAGGCCACCCGGTCCTCGTCGCCGGCGGCGATCTGGTCCAGGCCCTCCTCCATCGAGGCGGTGAAGTCGTAGTCGACCAGGCTCGGGAAATGCTGCTCGAGCAGCTGGGTCACCGCGAACGCCAGCCAGGTCGGCACCAGCGCCGACCCGCGGTTTTGCACATAACCGCGGTCCTGGATCGTGCCGACGGTCGCGGCATAGGTCGACGGGCGGCCGATCCCCTTCTCCTCCATGGCTTTCACCAGCGTCGCCTCGGTGTAGCGCGGCGGCGGGGAGGTCTCGTGGCCCTTGGCCTCGGCGTCCAGCACGTCGAGCTCGACACCTTCGGACAGCTTCGGCAGCCGGCGCTCGGCCGTGCTGTCGTCGGCATTGCGGACCGCGTCGCGACCCTCTTCGTAGGCCGCGAGGAAGCCGCGGAAGGTGATAACGGTGCCGCTGGCGGAGAACTCGGCAACCTTCGCACCGGCCGCGTCCACCGGCACCTCGAGCCGGACGGTCGCGGTGGACCCACGTGCGTCGGCCATTTGCGAGGCCACGGTGCGCTTCCAGATCAGCTCGTAGAGCGCGAACTCATCGCCCCGCAATTCACCGGCCACCTGGGCGGGCGTGCGGAAACGATCCCCGGCCGGACGAATCGCCTCGTGCGCTTCCTGGGCGTTCTTGGCCTTCCCGGCATACACCCGGGGCTTGTCGGGCACGTACTCCGCGCCATACAGGTCCCGCGCCTGCTGACGGGCGGCACTGGTGGCGGCCGAGGACAGCGTCACCGAGTCGGTGCGCATGTAGGTGATGTAGCCGTTCTCGTAGAGGCGCTGGGCCACGCGCATCGCGTTCTTGCTCGACAGCCGCAGCTTGCGCGAGGCCTCCTGCTGCAGCGTGCTCGTGGTGAACGGCGCGCTCGGGCGGCGGGTGTAGGGCTTCTCCTGCACCGAGGTGACCCGCGCGTCGGAGGCCTTGACCGCCTCGGCGAGCGCGGTCGCACGCTGGGAGTCCAGGTGCACGACGCTGGAGGTCGTCAGCCGGCCGAGGTCGTCGAAATCGCGTCCGGTGGCCACCCGGGTGCCATCGAGCGCGGACAGCCGCGCGGTGAAGGCATTGCCCGAGCCGGCCGCGAACTCGCCGTCGATGTCCCAATAGGACGCGGCCCGGAAGGCCATCCGCTCACGCTCGCGCTCGACCACCATCCGGGTCGCGACCGACTGCACGCGACCGGCCGACAGGCCCTGGCGCACCTTGCGCCACAGCACCGGGCTGACCTCGTAGCCGTAGAGCCGGTCCAGGATGCGCCGGGTCTCCTGCGCGTCGACGAGCCGGTCATCCAGCTCGCGGGTGTTGGCGACCGCGCGCTGGATCGCCTCCTTGGTGATCTCGTTGAAGACCATCCGCTTGACCGGCACCTTGGGCTTGAGCACCTGCAGCAGGTGCCAGGCGATCGCCTCGCCCTCGCGGTCCTCGTCGGTCGCGAGATAGAGCTCGTCGGCGTCCTTGAGCAGCCGCTTGAGCTCGGTGACCTTCTTGCGCTTGTCCGCATCGACCACGTAATAGGGGTCGAAGCCGTCGTCGACATTGACCGCGAACTTGCCGTAGGGGCCCTTCTTCATGTCCGCCGGCAGCTCGGAGGGATTGGGCAGGTCGCGGATGTGCCCGACGCTGGCGTCGACGACAAATCCCTCCCCCAGATAGGAGGAGATGTTCTTGACCTTGCTGGGCGACTCGACGATGACGAGCTTGGTGGCCACGGGCGCTCCTTCGATCCCCCGGCGGGTCACGGATTCGTCGTGACCTCGGTGTGCCGGTTCGAGGGAAACGTACCCGAGGCGCTCATGTGACCTGACTCACTCGCCCTCGACGGGCACCAGGAAGCCGCGTTCGACCAGCCCTTGGACGATCGGGCGCTGCTCGGCGAGCAACTCCTCGGCGTCCTGATCGAGGAGGGCGGCGATCGCGGCATACGCCTGGCGCGCGGTGAGTTCGCCGTCGGCGACGCTCACGAAGGCCGCCGTGGCCGTGTCGATCTGGACCGTATGCCGCAGCCCTCCTCCCTGCGTCAGCCGGATCACGCTCGGGTCGGCGGCTCCGGGCCGACCGAAGCGTTCCTCGGTGACATCGGCGGCGACCATCCACCGGGCGTCGAGCACCTCGTGGGTGGCAGTCCACTCCAGGACGCGCAGGCCAGCGTCGATCGTCGGGCCCATCGGGCTGGCCACCGGGCCGCCAACCTCCTCCAGCCGCCGGACGGCCGGCCGATCGGTTTCGGGGCGGCGCAGCGTGATGATGCCGAAGCCGATGCGCTCGACCTCGCGGGCGGCGAAGTCGTCCAGCCACGCGGCATACATCCGCTCGTAGATCTCGCCGGTGCGGTGGCCGCCGTCGCTCGCCCACAGCTCGGCGTATTCGGCCGGGTCCTGGCTGTCGCGCTGGACCACCCACGCGTCCAGCCCGGTCGGCGCGAGCCAGTCCCCCACGACATCGGCCCAGTCGCGCCCGCGCGGCACCTCCCAGTTGCCCAGCAGCTGGGCGATGCCGCCCGGCTGGAGATGCTGCTCGGCCTGCTGCACGACCGTGCGCACGATCGCGTCACCGACCAGTCCGCCGTCACGGTATTCGTACTCCGGCACGCCGGGCGCACGCGGAGTGATGACGAACGGCGGATTGCTCACGATCAGGTCGAAACGCTCGCCGGCGACCGGCTCGAACAGACTGCCCCGCCGCACCTCGACCATGTCGAGACCGTTGATCGAAGCAGTGAATTGCGCTGTGGCACAAGCTCTTTCAGACAGGTCCGTCGCCACGATCTGGTCGCAGTGCTGGGCGAGGTGCAGCGTCTGCACCCCGCTGCCGGTGCCGAGATCGAGGGCGCGGCGGGCTCGTCGGCGCGGCGTCCAGCTGGCCAGCGTGGTGGACGCGCCGCCGATGCCGAGCACGTGGTCCTCGCGCAACGGAGCCCTGGTCGCCACCTCCGACAGGTCCGACAGCACCCACCAGTCGTGGTCCTCGTCGCCATAGGGCCGCAAGTCGTATGCCGGCGCCAGCGCCTCGCCGTCTCGCGTCGCCAAGCCGTGGGCGACGAGCCCTGCAGCGCCGGTCGAGGGCAGAGCGCGGTCGAGCAGGCCGGCCGGCATCGGCATACCGAGGCAAAAGAAGCGGATCAGGACCGACAGCGGCCGATCGTCGTCGGTCGCGCGCAGGGCCGGCACGACCTGCTCGCGGTGCAGCGCCGCGGCAGCGACCGACCCGAGGTGGGCCTGCAGGCCATCGGCGGTGAAATTCGCCGCCCGCAGATCGGCGGCCAGTGTGTCCGGCGCGCGGTCCGGGAGCAGCGTCGTCCCGGTCAGGACGCCGACTTGCTCGCGGCGACCGCGTCCGGCACCGAGTCGGCGATCACGAAGACCTTGTCGAGCCCGGTGATGCCGAGGTTGCGCAGCAGGCGCTCGGCGGTGACAACCAGGGCGAGGTCGCCGCCGGCGGCACGGGCGGCCTTCAGCCGGCCGACGAGCACCCCGAGCCCGGTCGAGTCGATGAAGGGGACACCGGTCAGGTCGAGCACGAGTCGCACATTGCCCTCGTCCTGCAGCCGCAGGATCTCCTCCCGCAGCCGCGGCGCGGTCGCGACATCGACCTCACCGGTCACCGCGAGGACGGCGCACCCGTCGTGTTCACTGGTCTCGAAGTTGAGATCCACGGCTTCCCCCTACTGCGTGAGGTCGGGCAACGGCGCGGCAAACCCTAGCCGGTGTCGGGCGCGTTGTCCCATCCCGTGAAGCGGCTAGCGTGGGTCCAGCCATGCGCACACCCTTCGATCCGACCGAGGCCGTGCGATGGCTGGACGGCTCGGGCACCGGTGCCCTGCGCCATCTGCAGACCCTCCCGGCACGCACCGCCCGCACCACCGACTGGCCGTCGTGGGTGGATCCAGTGGTTGAGACGGCGCTGTGTGGCACAGGGGTGACGCAGCTGTGGTCGCACCAGCGCCGGGTGGCCGACCTCGCGCACGACGGCCATGACGTCGTCGTCGCGACCGGGACCGCGTCCGGCAAGAGCCTGGGCTACCAGTTGCCGGTGCTCACCGCCGTGGTCGAGGGTGCGATGGCGCCGACCGGGAGGGGCGCGACGGCGATCTACCTGTCGCCGACGAAGGCGCTCGCCGGTGACCAATACGCCCGGCTGCACGCCCTGGCCGTGCCGGGCCTGCGCGCGGCGGTGCTCGACGGTGACACCCCGCCGGACGAGCGCCGGTGGATCCGCGACCACGCCCAGCTCATCCTCACCAACCCCGACCTGCTGCACCACAGCCTGCTGCCGGCGCATGAGTCGTGGGCGTCCTTCCTGCGCAAGCTGCGCTATGTCGTCATCGACGAATGCCACCGTTACCGCGGGGTCTTCGGCACCCATGTCGCGCTCGTGCTGCGCCGGCTGATGCGCGTCGCCGCGCGGTATGGCGCCGAGCCCACCCTGGTCTTCGCGAGCGCGACGGTCGCCGACCCGGCTGCACACGCGACCGCGCTGGCGGGGCGCCCGGTGCAGGCGGTGACCGAGGACGGCTCACCACGGCCGTCGACCACCATCGCGTTGTGGGAGCCCGGATCGGTCGACGCCGACGGTGCCCGGCGCAGCGCGGTCGCCGAGGCGGCCGACCTCACCACGACGCTCGTCGAGCATGGCGTGCAGACCCTGACCTTCGCCCGCTCCCGCGTGGGCGTGGAGACGGTCGCGGCGCGGGTGCGCTCGCGGCTCGGGCTGGCGCTCGATGACCAGGACACGGTGGCGGCCTATCGCGGTGGTTATCTGCCCGAGGAGCGCCGGGCGCTCGAAAACGGTCTGCGCAGCGGCCGGGTGCGCGGCCTGGCCGCGACCAACGCGCTGGAGCTCGGCATCGACATCAGCGGACTGGACGCGGTCGTCGTCGCCGGCTGGCCGGGCACCGTCGCGTCCTGGTGGCAGCAGGCCGGCCGCGCCGGGCGAGGCGACACCCCGTCCCTGGTCGTCTTCGTGGCGGCCGACGACCCATTGGACACCTATCTCGTGCACCACCCGGAGGCGATGCTCGGACGTCCGGTCGACGCGGCCGTGCTCGATCCGCTCAACCGGCACGTGCTCGCCCCCCACCTGTCCGCGGCCGCCTACGAGCTGCCACTGACCCGGGACGACGAGCAGTGGTTCGGGCCCGAACTCACCGTGCTGGCCGACGCCTTGGCCGAAGCGGGCATCCTGCGCCGGCGTCCGCGCGGCTGGTTCTGGGACCGGGATGACCGCCCCGGTGATCACGTCCAGCTGCGCGGCGGTGATGATCCCGATGTGCGGATCACCGAGACCCGCACCGGCCGGGTGCTCGGCACCGTGGACGCGGCGCGCGCCCCCTCGACCGTGCATCCTGGAGCGGTCTACGTGCACCAGGGCCAGCCGTATGTCGTGCGCGACCTCGACCTCGCCGACGGCAGCGCTCACGCCGTGCCCGGCGATCCGGGCTGGTCCACCCAGGCGCGCTCGCGCAGCGAGTTCCGCATCCTCGGCAGCGACCGGCATACGGCCTGGGGTGACGCCCAGCTCCATGTCGGCCGGCTGCGCGTCGTCGACCAGGTCACCTCGTTCGTGCGGCGGCTGCCGAGCGGCGAGGTGATCGGTGAGCACCGGCTGGACTTCGAGCCGCGGACCCTGGTGACACGCGGGGTGTGGTGGACGCTGCCCGAGGGTGCACTCGCCGAGGCCGGCGTCGAGGAGGCGGCGTGGCCGGGAGCCCTGCATGCGGCCGAACATGCCGCGATCGGGTTGATGTCCCTGGTCGCCCAATGCGATCGGTGGGATATCGGCGGGGTGTCGACGGCTCTGCATCCGGACACCGGGCAGCCGACGGTGGTGGTGTATGACGGCTACCCGGGCGGCGCCGGCTTCGCCGACCGGGGTTACGCAGCGGCGCAGACCTGGCTCGCGGCCACCGCCGAGGCGATCGCCGGGTGCGCCTGCCGCAGTGGCTGCCCGGCGTGCGTGCAATCACCGAAATGTGGCAACGGCAACCAGCCGCTGGACAAAGCTGGCGCGGTCGCGGTCCTGCGCCGGTTACTGCGCGACGCCTGACCTGCCGCGCGTGACGAACTCGTGCACGGCGTCGTGCAGTTGGGTCAGACCGGGCTGCTCGAGCGGGTAATGGCCGGCGCCGCCGAGCGTCACCCGCTCGACCGGGACCTGCTGGATCCGGCTGAGCACCGGCTCGCTGAGGCGTGCCGGGGTCCACCGGTCCAGCTCCGGCTGGGTCAGCAGCACCGGGCAGGTGGCGAATTGCGCCGGCTCGACCGCGGGCGTGTAGGACATGTAGCTGTGCAGGAAGCGCACGCTCACTCGGTTGGCCGCCGACGTGCGATCAGCCATGAAGACCTTCATCGCCCCGGGGTCGTTGGCGAGGGCGCTCATCTTCGACGGCCAGCTCATCGGCACCTGCAGGCCACCGAGCGGTGAGGCTGCGAGCGGAGCGAGGGCGCCACTCGTCGCACCGAGCAGCGGGAAGCGCGCCGTCTCCCGGCGCACCTTCGGGTCCCGCTGGTCCAGGAAGGTCATCCCGACGATGCCGCTGATGTCCGCGGAGGTCATCCGCGCGGCGACGTGGTAGGCCAGCATGCCGCCCGCGGACAGGCCGAAGAGATAGAGCGGCCGGTCATCGCGCTGCCGCTCGGCGCGCACAAAGTCGACCATCAACTCGACCCAGTCGTCGTAGGTGATCTTCGCCGACGGGTCGACCTGGGTGAGGCCGTAGCCCAGGTTGTCGACCGCGACCGTCTCGATGCCGCTGGCCGCGAGCGGGTGGCCAAGGACCAGCGACATCTGCCGGCCATTGGTGCCGACGCCATGGTGCAGCACGACCTTGACCGGCGACTCGGGCCGGGCATAACGCTCGAGGTGCACCCGGTGGCCGCGCCAGGCCCAGAACTCCTCCTCCGGCGCGGTGCTGTCATCGAGTCGATAGTCAGGCGGCAGGAAGGTCTGCAGGTCGCGCCAGGACTGCTGGTCCCGGTATGACGTCGGCTGGTCGTGACCGGTCATGAGATCGCTCCGATCCTCGGCGGTGGCGGCCCGCGGCGGCTCGTCATCGCGGGCCGCCGCACCGGAAGTTTCCCAGGTTGGCGCCGCGTCGGTGGCCCGGTTGGCTGAATTGGGGGACCGGCTCGCGCGATCGCGATGGCGTCCGGCCAGCCGGGCATCCGCGAGCTCACCGCGGTGGTCACGGTCACCTCGGAGCCCGCCACCCGACAACCAGTCATGGCTGCGCCATTGGCGCGGATGATGGATTCGGCTGCAGCACAGGCGTTTTCGCCAGCAACGAGGCGACCCGCGCCGGCGAGGGCTCCGAGGTCGGCGGCGGTGCGGGCGGTCGTGCTGGCCCGGACCGCAGCGAGCAGAGCCAGCACGGTGAGCAGCAGGGTCACCAGCATCCCGATCAGCCCGGCGGCCACGACGGTGCCCGACCCGCGGTCGCACCGCTCACCCCAGATCACGGCGGCACCCCGCTGCTGTCCTCACGCAGTCCGGTGGCGTCGGCCACCGCGGTCCGGCCACCGAGCACCCACCCACCGGCCCCTCGCAGCGGCACCTCGACCCGGACCCGCACCCGATCGCCCTGCGGCGCCACCCGCCAGGTGGTGCCCGGTGGAGCATTGCGGGCGACCAGGTCGGCGAGCGCACTGGGCGGGTCGCCGCGAGCCGCGGCCCGAGCAACGAGCCGGGCGGTGTCCTGCGCCCGCACGACGCCCACACCCCATTGCACTGCGGTGAGAGCGGCGACCAGCACCAGCACGACAGCGGGCACGGCGGCGGCGAACTCCGCCGAGACCATCGCTCGGTCCCGGCGGAGCCGCCCGCGAGCCATCAGCCGGCGACGTTGAGCGCGCCGGTGATGATGCTGATCAGCGCGCCCTTCACCGCACCGGACTTCACGATGCCGATCAGCACCACCGCGAAACTCACCGCGGCGAGAATGCCGACGGCATATTCCGAGGTGGCCATCCCGGCGTCTCGGCCCAGGGCGACCATCCGCTGCCAACGGGCCACCAACTGCAGCCCACCTCGCGTCGACGTTCTGCTCATCCGTGCTCCCTTCCTCCGGCGGCCCCAGCGGGCCGCTCCATGCACCGGGAGCGGTCGCCCCCGGTGCGCCGGGCGAGCTGCCCGGTCGATCCGTTGCCGCGGTCATGTCACGCCGCTGAGGACGTCCCGGGCGAGGGCGGCGATCACCGGCACCACGGCGAGCAGCCCGAAGGCCGGGAGGAAGAACAGCCCGAGCGGTATGACGAGCGCCACCCCCAGCCGTGCGGCGGCGGCTTCCTGCCGGGCTGCTTCGTCGGCGCGCAAGGCGTCGGCGGCATCGTGCAACAGGTCGCGCGGTGGCACGCCGGCCTCCTCGGCCAGCACCAGAGCGGCGGCGGCGCGCTGCCAGACCTCGGGCAGGTCCGCCCAGGCCGCCGCGCCGAGGACACCCCACCGCAGCGCGGCCACCACCTGGCGCAGGTGCGAGCCGATCACCGGCCCGGACACTTCAGCGACGGCCGCGACGGCATCCACCAGCGCCGCACCGCCGGAGAGACCGATCGCGATCAGGTCGATCGCCACCGCCACGTCGAGCACCGTCTCCGGACCGGCCGGTGCGTCGCCGACCGTCCTCGGCGCGGCCGTCGTCGTCACCTCCGCCGTCGTCATAGCGATGGCACCGCCGTCGCCCGCCGGATCATCCAGCCGGTGGCCCGGCGACCGGCGAGCACCAGCGCGACTCCGGGCAGCAGGGTGACGAGCGCCAGCGGCCCGGCATACACGGTGAGGGGGTCCGCGCCGAGGGCGGTGGCGAGCAGGACGCCGAGCACCGGCAGACCGGTCAGCAACTGCATCGACGCGCGCGGAGCTGCGGTCACGATGCGCAGCCGGCGGCGCTGGTCAATCTCGAAACGCCCGAGGCGGGCGGCCAGCCGCAGCGACCGGGCCAGCGGACAGCCGGTTGCTTCCGACAACGCCCAGGTGCGGGCCACCCCGACGATGACCGGCTGCCGACCGACGGCCGCCAGCCGCCACCACATCCGGGTGAGATCGCCACCGTGCTCGGCAGCGGTCACGACCTGCGCGAGCGCCGCTCGCAGGTGTGCGTCGCCGAGCCGCTCGAGCGTCTGGCGCCCGGCGACGGCGACGGCCGTCGCCGGCATCACGCCGGCACCCACCGCGGTCGCCAGCGCCTCCACGAGCGCGACCAACTGTTCGTCGTCGGGCGCAGGCCGCCGCCGCACCCGTGGCACCGCAAGTCTTGGCCGGGGCAGCACACCCGGCCAGCACAGGCCCGCCCCGAGCAGGAGAGCGAGCAGTGTCACCACGACCCCAACCACCGCTGCAGATCGGGCCAGGCGGGACCGCGCCGCAGGCCCTCCGGGCCACCTCCCACCGCAGCACGCACCACCAGTTGTCCACTCGGGTCCCGGCCGATCACGCCCACCTCGGCCACCCGGCGCTGGCCACCGCTGCGGTCGAGATGGATCACGACCTGTAGCGCGCTGGCGAGCTGGGTGCGCACCGCCTCCGGCGACATTGCCGCGAGCGCCCCGAGGGCTTCGAACCGCGCGATGACGTCGGCGGGGGCGTTGGCGTGCACGGTGCCGCACCCACCCTCGTGGCCGGTGTTGAGGGCGCTCATCAGCTCGCGCACCTCGGCGCCGCGCACCTCCCCGACGACGATGCGATCCGGACGCATCCGCAGGGCCTGTCGCACCAGCACCGACAGGGTGATCTCGCCGACCCCCTCGACGTTGGGTGCCCGACCCTCCAACCGCACGACATGCGGGTGCTCGATGCGCAACTCGCGCACGTCCTCCACCAGCACGATCCGCTCGTCGGCGGGCACTTCGCGCAGCATCGCCCCGAGCAGCGTGGTCTTCTCCACTTGGTGCGAATGACGCACCTGTTGAGTGGAGGTGTCGAGATGGCGATGAGTGAGTTGGAGAGGCCGCGGACGGGCGAGGTTACTGGTGTCGCGGAGCAGGTGCTGGTGTATCTGCGGATCAGCGAGGACCGGACGGGCGAGGAGGCCGGCGTCGAGCGGCAGCGCGATGACTGCCTGGCCCTGTGCGGTCGCCTTGGCCTGGATGTGGCCGCTGGGGACGTGTTTATGGACAACGACACGTCGGCGTATCTGAACAAGAAGCGCCCCGAGTTCGAGAAGATGCTGGCTCGTGTCAGGCAGGGTCCGTCGCGGGTCGTGGTCTGGCATGTGGATCGCCTCTACCGGCGCCCGCGCGAGTTGGAAGACTTGATCGACTTGGTGGAGTCGCACCCGATCCGTATCGAGGCGGTGATGGGGGGCGCGTTCGATCTGAACACGCATGAGGGCCGGTTGATGGCTCGCCAGCTCGTCGCGATGGCCGCGTACGAGTCCGGGCACAAGGCCGACCGGATCAGGCGCGCGAACCGGCAGAAGGCCGAGCGTGGTGATTGGCATGGGGCGGCGAAGTTCGGGTACGGCACCGGCGGCGTGTTGATCCCGGAGCAGGCGGCGGTGATCCGTGAAATGGCTGACAGGTTCCTGGCGGGCCAGTCGTTGCGGTCGATCACGGCGTGGCTGAACGAGGAGTCGGGGT
Organism: Metallococcus carri; assembly: GCF_011440275.1. Lineage (GTDB taxonomy): Bacteria > Actinomycetota > Actinomycetes > Actinomycetales > Dermatophilaceae > Metallococcus > Metallococcus carri. Next base: position 347,240 of record NZ_JAAOIV010000003.1, read on the forward strand.
TCCCGGCCCCGCAGGCGCACACGGGCAAGACGCTCGGGGTGTGGCACGCGACGACGGTGAAGTCGATCCTGGTGTCCGCGCGTATCTCGGGTCAGCGCGCCTACGAGCCGGCACGGAAGCGTGGGGATGCTCCGGCGGGGCGGGAGATTCTGGGTCCGGGGAGCTGGGAGGCGATCATCACCCCAGAGGAGACGACCCGTATCCGGGCGATGCTCTCCCACCCGGACCGCCGGGTCGGGGCGTCCTCGATCAACCTGTTGTCGGCGATCGCGACGTGCGGGAAGTGTGGCTCCGGGCTGGTGTCGGGCAAGAACCGTCGCGGCCCCTCGGATGCGAAGCGCCGCTACTACCGTTGCATGCCCGTCCCCGGCCACCCAGAACGCGGCGGCCTTTCGGTGACGGCGACCGGGTTGGAGACGGTGGTGTCTGAGGCGGTGATCGCCCGGCTCGCGGCGACGACCCTGCCCGCCGATGACGGCAAGACGGGCGGTGCGGTCGCGGAGGCGATGGGGCGGATCATGGCGGCACGGCACCGGATGGAAGACCTAGCCCGCGACTACGGCGCGGGGCTGCTGGCCCGCAGCGAATACCACGCGGGCCGTGTCGCGGCGCAGAACGCCGTCAGAGAAGCCGAAACCACCCTCGGCACCCTGAACCGCGGCGACGCCCTCAAAGGACTCCCCATCGGCGACGAGGCCGCTCTGCGGCACGCTTGGTACGAGGAGTGGACGGTCGGGCAGAAGCGGGCGATCCTGAACGCGCTGATCGACACGCTCGTTGTCCTCCCGGACCCGAACTGCGGCTCCCGGTTCCGGCCCGGACGGGTCCAGCTCACCTTCAAAGCCTGACCGGCAGCCGCCCGCGCACGGCGGGCGGGCATCATCCGGGGTGGGCAACGAGCGCGCGGAGCCGGTCGAGTGCCACTGGATCGGTGACCGCGAAGGACACCCCGGATGCCTCGCACGCCTGCCGCGTCCACTCTCGAATGTCGAAGTCCCCGGCGAGTGCCGGCGTCCGCGGGGCCGCGCCAGCACCGTCTGGTATCGCGTCCAGGCGAGGCTCGGGCCGCAGGGTGGTGGTCACGGCAACTCTCCGGTGTCCGGGTTGAGGCCGGCGTAGAACTCGTCCTCGGCCTGACGGCGGGCGGTGATATCCTCCCCCGTGAACTGTGCGAAGTCGGCATCGCGGTGCGGGATGACGATGTCCTCGACGGATGGGGCGGGCTTCTCGCCGGGCCAGGCGGTCTGCCGTGTGGGACGGTCGCGGTCCAGGCGGGTGCCGGACGCGGCGACCCACTCCCGCAGTCGTCCTCGTGCCTCGGCGAAGTCGCGGTGCCAGCCCAGCGGCGCGGACCCGTTCTCCTCCGGGTCATACGCGCACAGCCAGTGCAGATGCAACGCGCTCAGCTCCCATACCAGCTCTGCATGCCGGTGCCAGAACGGCGGGAGGACGCTGGCGGGAAGCCCGTAGGTGCGGCGCAACCAGTTCACCCACTTATTCAGCTCCCGCCACTCGACCTTGGCCTCGTCGGCGGTGAGCAGGTTCCAGTTGACCGGATGCGGCGGCTCGGGCAGTTCCTCGCCCTGGCCGCTCTCATTCGACTCCTCCGCGGCGTCCTCGGTTTCGGCGTCGATGTCGGTGGGAGGCTCTGGCGCGTCGTCGGGTTCAGGCGCGGTAGCGGTGTGCTCGGTCATCTCAGCCTCACAGAGCCGGGGCGGGTGCGGACGGGCGGGTGCTGCGTGGTGCGGTGAACTGCACGGGCAGGTCACGGTGCCGGGTGGGCTGATCGGTCGGGACGTCGGGGACGGCGGCGGTGGGGCGGCGTCCGACCTTCCACATCTCGAACTCCTGCCCGGTGATCGTGGCTGGGTCGGTGCGGTCCCGGACCGGGCGGAACCGGCCCTCGGCGACGAACCCGGTCCCCTTGGACAGCAGCGCGGCCGCTTCCTCGGCGGCGTCGCCGTAGGCGACGATAGGGACGTACTCGGTGGGCAGTTTCGTGTAGGTGCCGTCCCGTTCCCGGCGGCCCTGCCGCTGGCCGGCGCGGGCGTAGAAGCGGGGCGTGCCGTCGCGGGCCGGGTCCGTGGACGGCTCCGTGGCGACATACCCCGACAAGGACTGGTGAGTGCGGACAGCCATCAGACTTCCTCCTGACATCAACGACCCCGAGAATCCGGGGCCTCCATGCCAGGCAGGTGCGCTCACCCGCCCCTACGGTCGCTGTTGCAGCAGTGCCTCGACCTCCGTGCGGTCCGCGCGCAGCCTGGTCGCGTCGGGTCGCTGGGTCCAGGTGCGGAGCCTGGTGACGATGGGCGGGGCGGATCGGAGTAGGACGAGGGCGGTGCCGAACGGGAGGGTGCGGATCGCGTCAGGTGGCATGATCGGCACCCGCCGGATGGAGCGTTGCGCGGTGCGGGACCCGTGGTCGCCGACGGTGGTGGAGTCGGTCACCTCGTCCCGCTCGCCGATGAGGGTGGTGAGGTCGTGGAGGTCTTTCGAGTTCGATGCGCCGCCGAGGATGATCTTCACAATGCTGGCGTCCCAGATGGCACCGGCGGCGTTCTCGGACCACTTCTCGCGAGCTTGGGCGAGGCTTTGGAGGACGGGCATGGTGGTGATCCCGGTGCCGCCTCCTTCGGCCATCAGGGTCGGCAGCGACGGGAGCGGGGCGAGGTTGCCGACCTCATCCAGCGCGAGCAGCAGCGGCGGGTCCAGGCGTGCGCCGGGGCTGGTCGCGGCGATCCGGCGTGCGGCTTCCACGACATCCTCCACGAATGCCGCGACCAGTGCGGCGGAGTTGTTGGCTCCCGCGCCGGTCGCGAGGAGGTAGAGGGTGCCTTTGGCGCGGAGGAACGCTTCGGGGTCGAAGTCCTCGCCCTCCCGTGGGGATACGGCGTCGAGGACGCGGGGGTCTGCGAGGGCGGCCAGGGCGAGGGAGACGCCTTGCCAGATGGAGTCGCGGGTGCGGGGGTCGGAGTCGATCATCGCTTGCAAGCCTTCCGCCCACCCGACTGCCGCGTTCGGGTTCGCGGTGAGGATCGCGACCGCGTCCGCGGCGGCGGACGGGTCGAGGGTCCACCGGAACAGCTCGCCCGGTGGACGGTAGTCGAGGGCGGCGGCGTGCAGGAGGGCTTGGAGAGCGGTGCGGGTCTTCCCTTCCCAGAATCCGCCGCCTTCGACACCGCCGGCGGACAGGCCGGTGCCGGCGGCGAGTCCGGTGGCGCGGATCATCGCCGTCAGCGGGTCCTCGCATCCGCGGATCGGTGACCAGCGCAGGCCGGCGGGGACGCCTTCGGCGAGGTGCTGAGGGTCGAACACCGCCACCGGCCCGCCGCGGCGCTCACGGGCGCGGAGGGTCGCGGCGAGGTTGTCCGGGCGGGTGCTGGTGGTGACCACCGCGCCGGGCGCGTCAAGGATCGCGTTGATGACGATATGGGCGCCTTTGCCGGACCGGGGCGGGCCGAGCAGGAGAATCGAGTCCTCCACCGACGCCCATACTCCGTGCCCGCGGGACGCGCCGATCCGGTATCCGACATCTGTGGGTTGCGGGGTGTCCAGGGAGGGGCGCAGGTGTCCGGCCCGGTGCAGCAGCGCCTTCTCGGAGCCGGCGCGTGCGACCTCGGTGCGGGTGGCGATCCCGGCGATCCGGTACGGGTCGGTCTTCACCTGCCGGCCGTGATCGCGCAGCAGCCGCCACCCCCACCACCCGGCCGCGCCTGCGGTGAGGATGAGGACGCTCGCGGTGATCCAGTACGCGACCGCGCCCAGACCTGGGGCGTCGAGCGCGGTGGCCGGGTCGCCGGGGTTCAGCAGCACGCCCAGGCCGGCCTCGATACCGCCGGCGGGTTGGGTGGTGCCGGTGATCCAGGCGGCGACGGACCCGGCGCCGCGGAGGATGGCGGCGAGGATCGCGGCTGAGATGAGGATGCCGATGCCGAGGTTGCTGAGCTCGTCGCCGAGGGACCCGGATGGCCTGGGGGTGCTCATCCGGGGTGCCCGATCGTGAGGGTGCCGGAGACGCGGCCGAGCAGGATCACCTCGCGGGTCGGAGACGCGCCAGCCTGTTCGGCGGTGAGCAGGGCGCGCATGGTCCCGTCCGGGGCGGCATCGCCGTGCGCGATGACCACCGCTATGGCGACATCCTCACCGGGCACGAAGCCCGCCCCGTGCAGGACGACCAGCTCCGGCATCGCCTGACGTGCAGGGCGGTCCGGGGTAGGGTCGGGTGCGGGCCGGCGGCGGCGTGTGCTGGGGGTGATGATGTCGGTGAACACCGTTCCGTCCGCCTCACGGACCTCGACCCTCACCGCCGAACGGTGCGTGTCGGTGAGCTGGTCGAGCACGCGGGCGAAGTCCTCCCGCCGCCACGCTGGTGCGAACGGTTCCGGCGCCACCGGCTCCCCGTCCACGGTGACCGTCAAGGTCCCGGTAGGCGCGACGGTGATGACCACTTGTGGCAGCACGACCGGGACCGGCGGTGTCTCGCTCTCACGGTCTGGGTCGGGGTTGGGGGTGGTGCGCTTGTAGCGCGGGCGGGCCATCAGGATTCCTGCCGATCGTTCGAGATTCCCGAAGAACCGTCGAGATTCCTGAACTCGCGGCCTTTCTGGGTCATGCGTCCGGTGGTGTCGAACGCGGCGAGTTCGGCGGGGTGGAGCTGGTGCTGGACGACGAAGGAGCGGTCCTTGATCCGCCACAGGCCCTGCCCGGTGCCGAGCCCGGGGAGCAGCTTCTGCTCCGTGCCGGTGAGCCCGAGCGCGGTCGCGGTCGCGCCGAGCTGGTCGGGCTCTTGCCGGTAGATGATCCTGGTCTCGGCGTTCGCCAATAAGGACGAGGCGAGGGCGCGCATGGCGGAACCTTGGTCGCCGACGTTGTCGAGGTCGGTGAGCTTGTGGAAGATCAGCATGTTCGCGATCCCGAAATGCCTCGCGAGCCTCCATTGGGCGTCCATGCGGCGCAGCAGGGCGGGGTATTGCATGAGGCGCCAGGCTTCGTCGTAGATCACCCACCGTTGGCCGCCGTCCGGGTCCGACAGCGCCGACTCCATCCACGCGGAGGAACACGTCATCAGCACGGAGATGAGCGTGGCGTTCTCCGCGACCCTCGACAGGTCCAGGGACACCATCGGCAGGGACGGGTCGAACCGGACCGTCGAGGGGCCGTCGAAGAGTCCTTGGAGGTCTCCGGCGACCAGGCGACGCAGAGCATGTCCGACCAGGCGGCCGTCTTCGGCGAGGCGCCCGTCTTCGTCGTCGGCGGGGTTGGGGGCGAGGATGCGGTCGACGACCATCGGCAGGATCGGCACCTCCGCCGACCTCACGGCGTCCCTCAGGGCGAGGTCGATGGCGGTGTGCTCCAGCGGCGAGAGCGGCCGGTCCAGCACGGTCTCCGCGAGAGCGCCGATCAGGTCGCGGCGGCGGGAGGCGACCTGCATCGCCCATTCCGCATCCGACACGGCGGAAGGCCGGTGTCCCTCATCGAGTGGGTTGAGGCGGTTCGACAGGCCGTGGCCGAGGACGATCGCTCGTCCGCCGACTGCTTCGGCGACGGCGGTGTGCTCGCCTTTCGGGTCGCCGGGAACGTACACGCGACGGCCGAACGGGAGGGAGCGGGTGTAGAGGGACTTCGCCAGCGACGACTTCCCCGACCCGACGATCCCGGCCAGCACGACATTTGGGGCGGTGATGAGGCCCCGCTGGTAGAGCACCCACGGGTCGTACACGAACGACCCGCCGGAGTAGAGGTCTTGGCCGACGAACACCCCTTGGCTGCCGAGGCCGCCTTCGGCGAGGAACGGGTACTGGCCGGCGAGGGTCGCACTCGTGTCTTGGTGCTTGGGGAGTCGGAACCGGACCGGTGTCCGCAGCGCCGCCGGTCCCGGCTCGCCGGCGGCGGGCAGGTAGGTGGTGGCGCGTTTCTCGGCCTGCTCGGCCTGCCAGCGGGCTTTCGCCTGCGCCTTCCGCATCTCGCGGGCGGTGGTCTCGATCCGGGTCGCGGCCTGTCTGCGGGCCTTGCGGTGCCGGCGGCGTTCGCCTTCCGGGCCGACCAGCACCGCCGTATGCAGCCGGCCCTCCTCCTGCCCGGTCACAGCGCCAGCCCCCGCCCCTGCGACGCAGACGCGCCCGGCCGGCGCGCGAACCAGTCCTTCCCCTCCGATCGCCGCGTCCGCGCCTGCGCACGCTCCGACGTCCCCGCGGCCGATACCGACGCCGAGGCGGGGGCCGGTGCGGCGACCGCGCCCAGCTCCGGGTCGGGGGCAGCGTGGTGGGCACGCAGCAGGGAGACGTGGCTGAGGAAGGGACTGTAGGTGAGGGTGTAGGTGCCGTGGGTCGCGGTGCGGTCGAGGGTCCCGACAGGGGGTGTGTCGTAGACGTATCCGTTCTCGAGCGCGGCCTGGGTCGTCTCCTCCCCGAAGTCGTAGCCGGTGAGGTGGTCGATCGCGGCGTCCGTGCCGTCTCGGTCGATGATGTCGAGCACACGGTCCGCGTCCTCCCCTTGGAGGAACACGACACTCACCCATCGCCGGTCGGTCGTGTCGGGCAGGTCGGGGTCGTGGTCGATCAGCTCGGCCAGGCTGTCGGGGTCGCGGCGGGCGGCGTCGGCCACCCATTCGGGGAACGCCCCGTCGTGGTCGGTGTGGTCGCCGGGGTGATCGAGCGCGTACTGGCGGGAATCGCCGGCGGCGGATAGGAACACCGCGAGCTCCCGCAGCGCCCGCGCCGGGGACACCGGCGCTCCGGTCCCGGTGAACAGGTCCCGCCCTTCGATGCTCTGCCCGGTGGCGGGGTGCTGGATCAGGTACGCGTACCGCTGGTGCTCACCCAGCGGCACGTCCGGCCACACTGTCAACGTCAGCTCCCCGGCCTGCACCGTGGCACGCACGGCGCCGGAGGTGTCGAGCGGTTCCGGTGCGGGGTGCCAGGCGATCCGCCCGGACTGCGACATTGCCGCGTCCACCCGGTCATGCACCGCATCCAGCAGGGTGCCGGCCTGGTGCAGCTCGTCGGCAGCCGCCAGCGCAGCGGTCGCCCCGGCGGTCTGGTTGCCGGCGTCGTCATGCGCGCGGGACCGACCGCCGATGTGGGCGGCGGCGAGCTGGTCGAGCACCTGCCGCAGCGACCGCACCCCCGCCAGCAGATCACCGAGCACCGCGTAAGTGTCAGCCGGGTCGGCGAACGTGCGAGTCGCGTGGGCGAGCCCCCGCAGCGCCTGGGATGCCTCGGCGGCGTCGTCTACCGGATGGGTGAAGGTCGGCATGATCGGAACTCCTCGCAAGTGCGGTCGGGTGGGGGTGGTCAGACGTTTCGGCACAGCGGCAGCGCGGCGGCGGTGAACGCCTGGGCTTGCTGGCCGACCAGGCGGCGGGTTTCGCAGGACGCTTGGATCGCGGACTGCTCGACCGCGGCGACCGCGGCGTCGAGCTCATCGACGGTGGGCGCGGAGATGCTGATGAGGCCGGTGACGCGCAGGACGCCGTGCCCGGCGGTCAGATCGGCCTCCTGTTGCAGCACGTCGTCCAACTCGGCGGATGCGCCTGCGTCTTCGATCTGCCCGATCTTGCGGCGCTGGGCGGCATCGCTGATGAGTTCGGTTTTCTTCTTCCGCAGGTCGCGGGCGGCCTGGTCGGCGCGGACGGGGGTGTAGTGCAGGGAGAGGGTGCGCAGGATGCCGCCGGTGAGCACGAGCGGGGCCAGGAACCCCGGATAGACCTGGGAGCGGGGCCATTCGGTGATCCACAGCACTGCATGGTGCGCGGAATCCGACCGCAGCCGTTCCCACGTCTCGGTGACCGCGACCGGGCCTGCGGTGGCGAGGTCGCGGCCGAGATCGCCGTGTCGTTCCAGGGCGGGCGCGGCGGCGGGGTCGTAGGCGGAGCGGAGGATGACGGCGACCTCTCCTGGCGTGAGCCAACCGGTGCTGGACAGCTCCGCCGCGCGCAGCGCCGTCGTGAGCGTGGTCATCTCCTGCCGCAGCACCGCCGCGGCGCCTCTTATCCCGCCGCCGGCGGTCCTGATCTGCCGGGCGGCGGCTTTCATGTCGAGTGCGAGGCTGATGGTGGTGGCGTGGCGTTCCCCGGCGGGGCCGGCCCGGTCGATGAGTTCGGCGTAGGTGGTTGCAGCCCACGAGCCGTCGTCGGTGCCGTGGGTGGCCCACCACTCCGCGAGCCCGGTCCCGGAGTCGGGCAGGGTCCGTTCGGACACCTGAATCCGCGCGATTCGTCCGGACCGGCACGAGGCGGCCAGCACGCGCCCCCACCCGGACACGCGGCGCTGCTGCTCGCCGGGGTCCAGGAGCACGAACGCGGGATGGGAGACGCCGAGGATGACGGTGAGGGTCTGCGCGTGGGGGTCGTGGATCATGCCCGCCCCGGTCTCCGGGTCCTCCCACTCCCGCAGGGCCGCGGCATCCCCGGGCAGGGCGAGGGTTCCGGCTGGGCGCGGGGCGATGACCCGGCGGCGGTGGATGAGCTGCCCGAGATAGGTTCGCGCCGCCCAGCGGGCAAGGATGGGCACCCACTCGATCACCTTCCGCCCGCCGGCGGGGATGACCGCGAGAAGCGCAGCGCCGGCCCAGACAGGGGAGGTCCAGGCCAGACCCATGCCCCCTGCCGTGTAGAGGGAGGCGACGACGATGAGGATCGCGATGCCGAGGACGATCAGTTGCGGCAACGACAGGCCCAGCAAGATTCCACGGCGCGTGAGACGAGAGAACTGCACCGGGGCCAGCGGGTAGTCGGCGTGCGTAGTGGTGGCCATCAGGGGTCACTCCTTCCCAGAAGCGGCAGGCTTGGTCGACGGCGGCGGTGCCGGCTGGGAACGGCGCGGCGCAGACCCGGAGGAGGGCGGCACGGTCGGGGCGGGGTTCGCGGTGGCGGGCGGGACCGGCGGCGGAGCGGCCTGCTCCGCTGCTGCCCCGGCGTGGCCGTCGGCGGCTCCGCCGACGGCGGTCCCGGCCTTCGGCCCGGCGGTCGCGGCGCCCTTGACGACCGCGCCCCCGACGATCACGGCCGCACCGACCGGACCAGCCGCCGCCCCAGCACCCGCAGCGCCGGCCCCCGCACCCGCGCCGGCGCCAGCGCCGGCACTCGCTCCGCCGGATGCAGCGGTTGTGCCTGCGGCGGTCCCTGTCGTTCCCGCGCTGGCCGTGGTCCCGGCGGCGCCCTTCGGAGCCGCCCCGCCTCCACCGGCACCGCTGGCGCCGGTGCCGGGGTTGCCGCCGTCGAGGACTTTCTTGGCGGTGTCGCCCTGCGGGGCGGACGGGACGGGGACGGGCCGGTTCAGCGCCGACTTCGCCTCTTGTTCCGAGCTCATCGCGTGGTACATGTCGAACCCCACGAACGACAGGAACTTGTAGGTGATGTACGGCGCGAACGCCGCAACGAACATCAGCACCACCCCCGCGATCGGGTCGCTGATCGAGGCAAGGTCCGCCTCGATCGGGGCGGACACCTGGCCGATGGCGACCAGGAAGATCACCACCAGGACGAGCTTGGAGAGAATCAGCGCGATCACGAACGCCGCCCACTTGCCGAACCAGCCCTTGGTCGCATCCCACGTCGCCCCGGCCAAGGCGATGGGTCCGAACACGATCGCGACCAGCAGCAGCGCCTTCCTTATGAGGAGGGAGAACCAGACGATTGCCGCCGCACTGATGGCAAGGCCGGCGAGGAAGATGGTCAGGATCGCGCCGACGCCAGGGGCGGCGATGTTGATCCCGGCAAGTCCCGTGGCGAGGAGCCCGATCTGGGTCCCCATCCCTTCCATCGTGTTCCCGGTCGCCTGCACGATCCCCACCGCGAGCTGATCGGTCACTTCCAGCAGCAGCGCGGTCAGGGTGATGACCAGGAACGACCCGAGCACGCTCTTGGCGAGGCCGAGGGCGGCACGACTGAGCGCGGTGGGGTCGCGGTGGATGAGGCCGGTGATGAGCTGCAAGCAGAAGAACACGAGCATCACGAAGATCGCGACACCGAACAGGACGTTGTAGACGCCGACATACTCCGCGGACGTGACGTCGACGAGAGTGGTGGTATCGAACACCCACCACACCGCCTCGAACAGCCACGCGGCAGCACCGGCCATCGCCTGCCCGAGCCAGTCGAACGGTGCCGCGATCAGCGACGCGGTGCCCTCGCCGACCGCATCGCAGACCGAGGAGATGACCGGGACATCGCAGATGCTCACCGCACCCACCCCCACGGATGGTGCCTTGCTCGGGTGGTCATCAGACGGCCTGCCCGACGCCCCAGAAGAAATTGATGAGCGTCACCGCGGCACCGCAGATGATCGCCGCCCCGCACGACACGAGCACACCGACCTTCCCGCGGGAGGCGAGGTGCGGGTTGGAGGAGTTGGCGCCGAACCCCCACACGATCGCCGAGACGATCAGCGCGAGGACGGAAAGGATCAGGCCCACGGTCATCACCGCGCCGACGATGATGCGCAGTTGCTCGATACCGGGAAGGCCCGAGCTGTTGGGGTCGATGTCGATCACGAGGGTGCTCCTGACTGTTCACGAGACGTGTTCTCGACGGTCAGGTGCACCCCGTCACCCCGCACCGAGAGCAGCGCGGATGGTGGCTCGTATCGTGGAGACGTGTCAGTGAGTCGAGTGGGGGCCGCGTATGCGAAGCGTGCGGGCGAGTACATCGACGCCCTAGGGTTCATCGAGGCCACGGCCGAGCAAGACAGGGAACTGATCGGGGAATGGGCGGAGGACGTCCCCGGCCTGATCCTCGATGTCGGGTGCGGGCCGGGACACTGGACGGCGTGGCTGCACCAACGAGGTCACGACATCGAAGGCATCGACCCGGTGCCCGCATTCATCGACCACGCCACGGCGACCTACCCGAATGTCCCGTTCCGTGTCGGACAAGCCGAGCACCTGCACGTCGCGGACGCCAGTCTCGGCGGCATCCTGGCCTGGTACTCGCTCATCCACACCGACCCCGCCCGTGTCCCGGCCGTGCTCGGCGCCCTCGCCCGCGCCCTCACTCCGGACGGGTCGCTCGCACTCGGATTCTTCGACGGCCCGGTGGTCGCCGCGTTCGATCACGCGGTGACCACCGCCTACGTCTGGACTATCGACGCGCTCGCACAAGCGGTGGAGGAAGCCGGGTTCACCGTGACTGCGCGGTACACGCGCACGGACCCCGGCGCCCGGCCGCACGGGGCGATCATCGCCCGTCGAACCCGGTCCGGCTCGGACTGATCGGCTGCGTCCGCGGTCAGAGCTGTTCGCCGACGCCGAGGAGGAAGTTGACCCAGGCGACCCCGGCGCCGGCGAGGGCTGCGGCGCCGAGGGAGACGAACAGGCCGGTGCGGGCTTTGGTGGCGGCCTGGTAGTTGCCGGAGGATGAGGCTGTTGCCCAGACGATCGAGCAGACGATCAGCATCAGCACGGCGATCACGAGGACGAACATCAGCAGCGCGCCGACGATCGCGCGTAGGTCGCTCGCGCCGCCGACGCCGCCGAAGTCGGGGAACACGTCCATCAGAGCCCACCGCCTGCCGTGCAGGAGGCCAGGGTGGTGGCGCCGCCACTTATGCCTTCCGCGCCGTGGTCGGTCAACCAGGCGTCCCCGTCGACGGGTTCAGCGCCTCGCCCGCCGGGGTAGATCTCGAAGTGCAGGTGCGGCCCCGTGGACTGGCCGGAGGAGCCGACATCGCCGATGTGCTGCCCGGCGGTGACCGTCTGCCCTCCGGTGACGTGGATGCCGTGCTCCCACATGTGCGCGTAGTACGACGCGACCCGCTGCCCGCCCACGGTGTGCTCGATGACGATCAGGCCGCCGTAGCCGCCGGAGAACTCCGCCAGCACCACGACGCCGTCTGCGGCGGCGAGGATCGGGGTGCCGTCCGCGGCGGCGAAGTCCGAGCCGGTGTGGAAGGAGCGTTCCCCGGTGGTCGGGTGTGTGCGCCACCCGAACGGGCTCGTGCGCACCCACGTCCCCTCCGGCAGCGGGAACACGATCCGGGTGGTCTCCGGCACCACCGGGGCACCACCGACCCCGGTGGGTGCGGGGCGGGTGAGGGCGGCGAGGATGGCTTCGGCGACCGGTTGATAGTTCTGATACCTGTCCGGGTACGCGGAGACTTCGACGGCTTGCGCGGCTTCGCCGGGGTCCATGCTCTGCCAACCGGGGATGTCGAGCAGGCCGCGCGGCGAGGGGTAGTTGGGGCCGGTGGGTCCGCCGTAGAACGCGCGCGCCTGATAGGTCGGGTCCATGAGGTCGGCGACGGTGCCCCACCCGGATTGCGGGCGCATCTGGAACAGGCCCAGGCTGTCGCGGTCACCGCCGTTGCCGTCGTTCGGGTAGTCCGCCGATTCGGGGTAGGTGCCGGTGTTGGCGAGCATCCGCAGCGTGGACTCGGTCAGCGCCGCCATCAGCGCGATCACCACGCCGGGCCGGCCGACTCCGGCGGTCTGGGAGCCTGTGGTGATGATCGTCGCCGCGTGCGTGAGCTGCGTCTTGTTCAGGGTGATGGTCTCCCCGTTGCGGGTGGTGGCGGTCAGGGAATCCGGGATCGGGCCGACGATCAGCGATCCCGGCGCGCAGGCGGTCATCGCTGGGTTGACCACCGCAGCGACCCCGACGAGCACGACCGAGGGGGCCAGAAACAGCAGAACGATCGCGGCGGCGGCGAGCTTCTTCCACATCAGGACACCGCCCGTCTATCGCAGGGGGTTGTCGAGCTGGGACAGCCGCAGCAGCTCACAGTGCGTGCCGGTGATCCCTCGGTTGGTGACAACCGGGGCACAGACGATGAACACCGTGAAGACGATCGGGCGGGAGGCCTCGACGGGTTCGGTGCCCCAGGTGCCGTCCCGATGCCGGGTCCCCTCGATGGTGTAGGCAACGGCCCCTTCGGGTATCTGGCCGGGGGCTGCCTGCGAGGTCGCGGTCTCCCACGCCTCCGGCACGAACATCTCCTGGATGCTCAGCCATTGCCGGGTCTGGTGCTGTCGGAGCTGCGCCCACGCCTCGGCGCCGGGCAGGTAGGCGCGGACGTCGCCGGCCAGCACGTCCGCCTCTTCGCCGGCGGCGACATCCACGATGACCTGGGCGTAGTCGGCCGGGCCGTACCCGTTGGTGGTGTCCCAGCCGAATAGTGCCTGGGCGACCTGACGGGCGAACGTCTCCGGCCCGCCGAGCTGTGACACGGGCGCTGGCCCGGCCGGGGACGTTCCGGTTGGCGGGGCCGTGATGGTCGGGGCCGCCGTGCCGGTGGGGGCGGGTTCTGTGCGGGGTGCGGGGCCGCGCAGCAGCCCGTAGATGCCGACACTGACCAGCAGGGCGAGGACGAGACCTGCGGCGATCAGGGCGATCAGCACACGGCGGCGGCGACGATCATCGGCAGGGGCGGTGGGGTCCATGCGAGGGTCCTCCCAGAAGGCGACAGAAGTGGTCGCCAGGAAGGTGCACCCCGCCACCCCGAGAGCCGATCAAATCGGCGCCGGTCAGGTCGGTGCCGGTCAGGCGATGTGTTCGCCCAGGCGCTGTGCCTGCCGGGACGCGCGTGCGGCGTCAGCGAACGCGACGGTGCCGGCGATGGTGTCCTCGAACCGCGCCCATTGCTCGTCGGTGAGCGCCGGGCCGACCTCGGCGGGGTCGTGGTGGGTCCACCAGCCGGCGAGGTCGTCCCAGATCGCGAGGAAGACGGTCAGCGGGTACGGCACCACCTCGCCCGGCTCGACCGCTGTGAGCCGGGGACGGGGTTTGCGGCCCGTCTTCTTCGCCGCTCGCACGCGGGCGAGCGCGTCTTTGGCGAGGTGCTCCAGCTCCACAGCGCGCGCGTCCCGTTCCGCGGCCCGCACACCGGCGGCCTCCGCCCTGGCCTGCTCGCACAGCTCCGCCGGCTGGGTGGGGTCGGCGGCGAGCTGGTCGAGCTCGGCGAGGGACAGTTCGGCGTTCATGCGCAGGTGAGCGGGGTAGACCTTCCCGCCGGCTCTGATCCGCTCCACCTCCTCCGCCGCACGCTGCCGGACAGCGTCGGGCTGGTCGGGGTCGGCGGCGAGGTCTTCGAGGCGCACGATGCGTTCCATCGTGGTGTGGGAGTCGCGGCCGGTGACCATCTGCGCGGCCTGCACCGCCGCCTCCCCAAAGCCCGCCCACGGTGCCGTTAAGTTAACGGCACCGTTCTTCTCGTTCGCGCCGGCGGGCTGGAATCGGGTGGCCTCCTGTCGCAGCGTGGCCCCTTCGGTCAGGAGGGCTTTGAGCTCCCGGTAGAGGGCGGCGGCTTCGAGCTGGGTCAGCGGTTTGTGCAGCAGGTTGTCGTCCTGCTCGGCCAGGAGTTGCCCGAGCCGGTCGGACACCCCGGACCGGACCCACACGTTGACGGTCTTCCACCCGAGCTGGCGGATCGCCGCGAGGCGGCGGGCACCGCAGATCAGGTGCCCGTCGAGGGTGATCGTGATCGGTTGCAGCAGCCCGTTGCGGCGGATCGACTCGACCAGCGGTGCCAGGTCGCCGTAGTCCTGCCGGTGCCGAGACCCGACGCCGATGGCATCGACGGCCCGCTCCAGCTCGATGTGTCCGCCGGGCGTGGTGCTCATGGCAGATCGTCCCCGGTGTCGGGGGCGGCGAGCCCTGCGGTGAGTACGAGGTCGTCGTCGCGCAGCAGCGCGCGGAGGGGTTCGCCGTTCAGCAGCCGTAGCAGCAGGCCGCGCCCGGTGTTGGTGCCGGACAGTGCAGGGTCGGGGTGGCCGAGCACGATCCGCAGCAGCGTCGTCCACGACGAGCCCGGCAGGTCCAGCAGGGCGCGGGCCTGCCGGTCGCGGCGCAGCGTCTCGAACGCCGACGCCCGCGAGACGGACTCCGCAAGCCGTCCGGTGATGTACTCCACCGCGGCTCGTGCCGTCGCCGGCTCCCAGCCCACCCAGGACAGCAGCGCAATCGTGTCCTCCACCGCGGCGGTGACGTTCACCGCACGCTCCGGCACCACCTCACCACCGTTCTCCTCATCGTCGGTGTCGGTGTCGGCGAAGGGGGCGATGTGAAAGGCGGGGTGGTAGTCGGGCAGCGGGTTCTCCCGGTCGCTGAACCGCTCGGCGTCGTGGAACACCGAGTAGCGGGGGCGGCGTGCCTGGTGCACCGAGCACAGCAGCCCGTTGCCGCGTTCCTCGCCGATGCAAGTCACCTGTACCGCGCGGGTGACCACCGCCCACGGGTCATCCGCGCGGCGGGTCGCCGCTCCCCGCATAGCCTCGAACGCGGCCGAGGCAGCCTCCCACGGGTCCAGACCGTGCTTCTTGGCGAGCGCGGCGTACTTGTCGGCGGCGTGCCGCATCAGCAAGGCGGCCTCCGGGTCGTGCCGCCACGCGCCCTTGCCCGCCTCGTGCAGCCGGTTCAGGAGCGCGCGCAGCGCCTCCGAGTCCTCGAATCTCGCCCGCTGTTCGCGGGGGCTTTCCGGTGTCATCACACAACCTCCTGCACAGCAGGTGCACCAGGACTCCCACCCGACGCCGTGCGCGTCGACCGATCCGGGGTGGACACGGCTACCCCAACCCGATTCCGGACCGCGACACCCACGAGTGCCGGGGGCTCCCGCCGCGACCGAATGCAGTCACCGGGGGCAGGCGACGTGCCCTCTCGCTCACCACCCGTGCCCCTGAGCGGGCGACGGTGCGCGCACCCCGGTACGCCTGTCCGGGGGCCCGGCGGGCTCGGCGGGCGAGCTCGGCATGGAAGTCGATGCCCTGCTCGGCGACCCTGCCCGTCCGCGCGGCCAGCAGATCGGTGGGCCGCACCCACTCCACCCCCGACCGTCGCCGCCCCGCCTCCGCGTCGGCCTTCGGCTTCGTCACGGACGGGTCGCCATGCCGGGCCAACTCCGACACCTCCCCGTCCCCGCCTCGCCTCGGCTCCTCGGTCGCCGGCGCCGACTCATCGCGGTGTCCCTGGCGGACGGGAACGGGATGCTGCTCGTGCGTGGCAGGGGTCTGGTTGTCGTCGTTCATGTTGTCTCCTCCGAGTCGGGGCCGGTCATCGCCGGCCGGGCGAACCAGCGGCCCACCGTGGACGGGTGCACGCCCAGGTGGCGGGCGATCTGCTTGTTCGACCAGCCCTCCTCGTCCCGCAGCAGCACCGCCGCCTCACGCCCCTCACCCCGCGATACCGCCGCCGTCGCCACCGGGACGGACGGCATCACCGGCTGACCCACGGGGACATCCGCCGCTGTCGGCGGCTCGGCAGAAGGGTCGGATGCGGGCGCGGGGACGGGGCGGGTGAGGATGACGGTGAGGTGGGTGATCGCCAGCAGCACCAGCGGGGGCACCGCCGCGACGGACGCGGCGAGCACCGCCGGCACGTCGGCGTCGGCGGCGACGACGGCATGGATCGCGTTGGCCGTCACCGACACCACCGCTCCGGCGGCCAGCAGCCCCCACGGGTACCACGCCTGCCGGTGCCCGGCCAGGGCGACCACGGCGACGGTTGCGACCACGATGATGCCGTCCACGATCAGCGGCCACGCCCACGCCTGCCCCGCCTCGATCCCGGAACGCCGGGCCAGGTCCGCCAGAGCGGTGAACGACAGCCAGAACGCTCCCGCGGCGATGAACACCGTCCCGCCCGCCGCGGTCACCACCGCCCACCGCCTCCCCGCCTGAACCGCCATCACAACCCCCTCCCCGGTACGGCCGGGCGGGCCGACCCGGGGCGGCGGTCGAACCAGCCGACCCCTGCCGGTGACGCGGTCTGCGTCGCGGAGGTCGTCGTGCGCCTGACGGGGTCGGGGTGAACGGCGCGGTAGGCGGATCGGACGGTCGCGGTGATCTCCCGCGGCCCAAAGTCCGACTTCGCTGCCGTCAGCACCGCATCGAGGGCATCAGCGAGCGGGACGCCGCCTTCGGCCAGTCGGCACGACGCCCAGAACAGTTTGAGATTGCGGTCGGTGTCCTGCCGGTCCACCCACCGCGCCAACCGCTCCGCATCCTCCCGACCCACCCGCTGCCCGCCGACCGGACGGGGGCGGATCGGAGGGTGGGGGTCGAGGAAGTCCCGCAACCTGCCCGCATCCGGCTCGCGTCCCGGGCCGGGGGCGACCTGGACAATGCGGTATCCGACCGTGGCGGCGCCGATGGGTCGGGACGAGGGCGGGACGATGATGTATCCGCCGTCGCCACGGAAATCGACTCCCGCGCGCCCGGCCTGCCAGGACCGTTGCGCGGTGCCCGGTGTCGCCGGGTAGTAGGCGTGCATGCCGCCCGTGGGGGTGCGCACCAGCAGCTCCCAACCCTCGACCAGACCCGCGTCGCCGGCACGGCGGAAGCTCGCCCGCCCGTCGACCGGGCCGTGCACGTCCACATCCACCACCACCAGCCCGGACGGCGCCCCCGTGGGGACGGCGATGTTCGCGCCCGGCCACCGTCGCCACCACGCCGACACCTGGGCGGGATCGGTGCTCGCGTCGTGGAACCCGTGCCCGGTCAGGGGGCGCTTGCCGCCCGGCACGCACGGGAACACCGGCACCCCAGCGTCCGCGAACCGTGCCGCGGCCGCAGGCAACGGCAGGCCCGCTGCCTCGGTGAACAGCGACGCGGCCCGCATCACAAGCCCCTCACCGCGGTATCCGCCGCCCGAGACGCCCGCGCCGGCTCCACCCGCGCCGCCGTCGCAGGCCGCTCCGCCCGCGCAGGGCGTTCGGTACGCGGGGCGTCGCGGTTCAGGCCGGGCGGGTCGCCTCCGCCGAGCTGCACGGTCGGGAGGGCATCGAGGATCGCCCCGGCGGTCTTGCGGACCCGCTCTCCGGTGGCCTGCACCACCTCGGCGGGGTCCTTGTCCTTCACCGTCCCGGCCCACCCCGACACATACGGGATCGTGTACGAGCTGGTGTCCATGCCGTGCGCGGCGCCGATCATCAACGCCACCGACTCCGCCTCCACCTCCCCGATCCCGCGATGCCGTGTCGCATCCGGGTTGTCGGGGCCGTGCAGGCGCACATGCGCGAGCTCGTGCGCGAGGGTCTTCACCTGCGCGGCATCGTCCATGTCCATCCGCACCGAGACCGTGCGATTCGTGTAGTCGGTCAGGCCGTTCGCGCCGTGGATCAGCCCGGCGCGCTCGACCCGCAGCACCGCGAATCCTTCCGCTTCCACCAGGCCGGCCAAGCCCTCCCATAGCCCTTCGGGCGCGGCGCCTTCCAGCAGCACCGGCGCAGCGCGCTCAGGGATCGGATCACCCGTCGTCTGCGACACGTCCCAGACATAGGCCGGCTTCGCGCCGACCATCCGGGAGCGCACCGCCTCGCCCGGCTTCGGCTTCTCGAACCGCCCCAGCCGGCGCCACGACAACGAGTCCCGCGGGGTCGAGGACGCGAACCGGCCCGTCACCGGGGCGAAGATCATGTACCCCGGCTGGCCCTTCTCCACCTGACGGCCGAGTGTCTGCCACTGCTTGTACCCGGCGACATACGTCGGCTCCGTCGCCGACACCCGCCCCTGCTCGAAAGCGTCGAGATGCTGAGCCCAGATCAGCAGCGTGTTCCCAAACGACCGCGACCGGAACCGGGCTGCGAACTCGAGCGCGCGACGCCAGTCGTCCCCGGAGGAAAGCTGACCGACCGCAGCCGCCAGCCGTTCATGCAGCGCGTCGAGCTTCGCATCCCGCGCGGCCCGCTGATCCTCGGTCGCGGCCATCGGTGTCCTCCTCCCGGCGTGTCACACCGCACACGGCGGATGACTCCTGCGACCAGAAGGTGCGCCAAGAGGAACAGCGAAGGTCGAGACGGACGACGGGCAAAGTTGGCGACCGCCAGGCGCAGCGCTGAACCCGACGTGGTCAAACTCGGTCTACATCATCCGCTGGCGCCCTGGCGATCTGAGCACCAAAACATGAGCGTTTCGCCTGGGCATACGCGCGTTCAGTCAGGGTTTGAGCGTGCCGGAGCACCACTGCTGATTCTGCGATACTCCGACGGGCACACGCCGATGCTCCTGCGGAACTGACGTGCAGCGAAGTCAGGGTCGTTCCAACCCACCCTGGCGGCGATGTCCGAGATAGGTGAATTCTCCACGCGCAGGAGGTGGGCCATTCGTTCGGCACGGAGCATCGTCAGGTACGAGATCGGCGATTTCCCAAACGCATCGACGAAAACTCGACGCAGCTGAGACACCGACAGATGCGCTCGCGCCGCGAGCTCGGTCACCGTCCAATGACGATCCAACTCCACACGCAAGGACCGTGCAATATCCAACGCCTCAGGACGTACAGGGCGGAAGAGGCGATGCCGCGGCACGGTGGGAACCGACGCGTTTCGCCGCGCGACAGCGGTTCCCTCATTGGCGACCACGAGAAACGGAACCAAGACATCGAATACGGCAGAAACTAGCGATTGCGCCCGATAGAAACGATCAGGAGGCACGCCCTCGACACTCAACGCAGCCAACTCGTCAAGCCACGGCATCATCAGCCCCGCCCGGTGCTTACCGATGCGCAGAACCTGGGTGGGTTCCGCATAATGCGTATCGAGGAACTGGCTCGCGTCGAGTCGCTCTTGGAACCGTGAAGCGTACTGCCAAAACACTTGGTCAATGACATAGTCTCGGTCGAGATAGAGCGTCGTGGTCGCTACCCACCCGTCGGGTTCAGCACCACAGAGAGTGTTTGCCGCCAGAACAACGACATCACCGACGCTGACAAAGTGCGCGCCAAACTCACTGAAGAGTCGAGCCCGACCCGCCCGTATGACAATGAACTTGACGCAATCGAAAGCGATTGGCTCAACCGGATCGTGCGCGACTTGCGTTCGGGCGAGCAACGGCGAGAACGCGGCCACCGGCGCCGCCGGCACACCAGCAGACTCCGTAGGCCCCTCCCACCGAACATCGCCAGTCATAGTTGGCAATCGAAGGGCACTCGCGTCTGAGAATCGAGTACCCCTAACGGTACTCATATGACGCTTGCCAGAACCCTAACGGCTACCTCACGTTGAACAGTTTGCGTGCAGTTTGCGCCGAGGTAAGGTCACCAGACCATCGGGAGGAGAGATGCGAGGAATCCTACTGCTGCGGTGCAGAGCATGGTGATCGCTAGGGTCTGGCAGAGACGTTCCGGGTGGGAGCGTTTGTGCAGGCGGAGTCGGTCGGGCCGGCGTTCGGGAACGTATCCGGTGACGGTGGTCGAATCGTGGTCGCGAAGATCATCGCGGGGTGTGAGGGGGCGCGTATAGGTGCGTTCCTTCGCGCTCCATATCGCGATCTGCTGCTGATCGAGGTCCTCGACGATGGTGACGTTCGTTGGGGTGCGCGGACCATCGATGGCGGCGATGATGAGCGCTGCGATCAGGAAGGGGATGCCGATGATTGCACCGATCCAGGACAGCATTTCGCCAATGATGCCGATGGTGTCGGTGATGCTCATCGCTGCGGCGTGCTTTGAGGCTAGATGGTCATGCCGTCGAGCCGGTAGCCCATGCCGGGTTCGGTGAGCAGGTGGGCAGGGTTGCTGGGGTCTTCTTCGAGTTTGCGGCGGAGTTGGGAGACATAGAGGCGGAGGTAGCCGGTGTCTTCGGCGTGTTCGGTGCCCCAGATGGTGGTGAGGATGGTTTGGCGGGTGACGAGTTTCCCGGCGTTGCGGATGAGGATGTCGATGAACTGCCACTCGGTGGGGGTGAGCCGAATCTGTTTCTGCCCGTCGGAGGTGTCGCGGGTGACGCTGTGGGCGGCGAGGTCGATGGTGACGTTGCCGAGGTGCACCACGGGCGTAGCGTCTTCTTGGGGAACACGCCGTGTAAGGGCGCGGATGCGAGCGAGGAGTTCTTCGACGGCGAAGGGTTTGGTGATGTAGTCGTCGGCGCCGGCATCGAGGGCTTCGACCTTGTCGGCGGCACCGGCGCGGCCGGACACGACGAGGATGGGGGCCTGGGACCAGCCGCGGATGCCGTGGATGACTTCGATGCCGTCGAGTTCGGGCATGCCGAGGTCGATGAGGAAGATGTCCGGGTGATGGTCGATGGCTGCCGTAATCGCCTGGGCGCCGTCGGCTGCGGTGAAGATCTGGTACCCCTTGGCGGTGAGGGTGATGCGCAGGGCGCGGAGGATCTGGGGGTCGTCGTCGGCGATGAGGATCTTCATGACGGCTCCTGGCTCGTGGAGATCGTGGGGAGGGAGATGACCATGGTGAGTCCGCCACCGGGGGTGTCCTCGGGGGTGAGGGTGCCGTGCATGGCTTCGATAAAACCGCGCGAGAGGGCAAGGCCCAGGCCCAGGCCGGTGGTGTTGTCGGTGTCGCCGAGGCGTTGGAACGGCAGGAAGATATCGTCCAGTTTCTCGGGCGGGATGCCGGGTCCGCGGTCGACGATACGGATTTCGAGACGGTCTCCGAACGTGCTGGTGCTGACGTGGATGGGGGTGCCGGCCGGGCTGTAGCGGTGCGCATTGGTGAGGAGGTTGACGAGCACACGTTGAAGCAGGACCGGGTCGGCATGCGCCACCGCGTCACCGTGATTCAGCGCGAGAGTCACGTCGGTGGGCCCGAGGTGGAGTTCGTCGAGGGCGGGCGCGATGGTCTCGGCGGGATCGGTCGGGATCTCCGCGATAGTGAGCACGCCCGCCTGCAGCCTGCTGACATCGAGGAGGTCAGTGACCAGAGTCGCGAGAGCGCCGAGGCTCTCCTCGGCGGTGTCGAGCAGTTCCCTCTTCTGCGCGGACGCCAAGTCGGGCCCTGCCGCTTTGAGACCCCCGACAGCGGCGGATGCAGCCGCGAGCGGGCGACGCAGATCATGACTGAGCGCGGACAGGAGCGCACCGCGCACCCGATCCGATGCCGCGATCGGCTCGATCTGCTTCGCCGTCTCGGTGAGGTGCTCGTGTTCCAAGGTCGCGGCGAGTTGCGCGGTGACGACGGCAAGGAGGCGTTGCTCGGACGCGGCAAGGTCCGGGCCGTGCAGTTCTAAGGTGGTGTCGTCGGTGATCCGGATACTGGCGTGATAATTGTCGGGCAGCGGTTCCCCGGACCGGGCGAGGACGTCTTCGCCGCGCATGAGCCGCACGCCGGGGAGTTGGAAGGCTTCGCGGGTGCGGTCGATGAGTGCTTGGATCGCGTTGTCTCCGCGAAGGACGCTGCCAGCGATGGTCTGGATGAGTTCAGATTCGGCGGCGGAGCGTCGGGCGGCTCGGGTGTAACGGGCAGCCCGGTCGACGACGAAACTCACCAGGCCCGCGATAAGGACGTACAGGACCAGGGACAGCAGATGATGCGGCTGGTGAATGTGGATCGTGTACAGCGGTTCGATGAACAGGAAATCGAGCGTGATCCCCGACAGGACGGCGGCGAACAGGGCTGGCCAGATCCCTCCGACAAGTGCGACGACGACGACCAGGAGCTGGTAACTGAGGACGTCGGTGGTGATCGAGTCTTCGCTGCGGAACACGCTCAGCAGTGCGGTAAGCGCGGGCCCGCCCAGGAGCGCGACCACGAACCCGAGGATGCGTCGTTTACGGGTGAGCGCTCCGGTCAGAGGGGGCAGGGTGAAGCGTTTGCCGGCGGCAGCATGGTTGACCATGTGCACGTCGATGTCCCCGGATTCACGGACGACGGTCGCGCCGATCCCGGGTCCAGTAAACGCGGCGGTGACGCGTCCACGGCGGCTGGCACCGAGAACGAGCTGCGTGGCGTTGACCGAGCGGGCGAACTCCACCAGCGCGGTGGGGATGTCCTCCCCGATGACCTGATGGTAGGTGCCGTTGAGTTTCTCGACGAGCGCACGCTGCTCGGCAAGGGTCGCCGGGTTCCCGCTGCGGAGCCCGTCTTGACTGGTGATGTGCACAGCGATGAGCTCGCCGCCGGCGGAGCGGGCCGCGATCCGCGCGCCGCGGCGCAGCAGCGTCTCGCCTTCGGGGCCGCCGGTGAGGGCGACGACGACGCGTTCGCGGGCTTCCCAGGTGCTGTCGATGCCGTGATCCTTGCGGTATCCCTTCAGCGCCTGATCGACCTCGTCCGCGAGCCAGATCAGGGCGAGCTCACGCAACGCGGTGAGGTTCCCGAGGCGGAAGTAGTTCGACAAGGCGGCGTCGATGCGTTCAGCCGGGTACACGAATCCGCCGCTGAGCCGGTCGCGGAGCGCTTGCGGGGCGAGGTCGACGACCTCGATCTGTTCCGCACCGCGGAGGAAGCTGTCGGGGACGGTCTCTCGTTGCGGGACGCCGGTGATCTGTTCGACGACGTCGTTGAGGGATTCGATGTGCTGGATGTTGAGGGTGGAGATGACGTCGATGCCGGCGGTGAGGAGTTCTTCGACGTCTTGCCAGCGTTTGTCGTTCTTCGAGCCGGGCGCGTTGGTGTGCGCGAGCTCGTCGACGAGCGCAATACCGGGGCGACGATCCAGCACCGCCTGCAGGTCCATCTCCTCGAGGGCAATCCCGCGATGTTCGATGCGTGTGCGCGGGACGGCCGGGATTCCCGCGGTCATCGCCGCCGTCGCGGCGCGGCCGTGGGTTTCCACGATCCCGACGACGACATCTTTCCCGTTCCCGAGGAGGCGTCGCCCTTCTTCCAGCATGGTGAAGGTCTTGCCGACGCCGGGGGCAGCGCCGAGCAACACCCGAAGCTGCCCCCGTTTCGGCATGATCAGTCCTCCAACTCGTCCAGGGCGAGGTTCAGTTCCAGAACGTTCACCCTCGATTCTCCCAAATACCCGGCATCCGGGCCCTGGGTGTGTGCCGCGACGAGCTCCCGTACCTGCTCCACGGGGATCCCGCGTGCGTCGGCGACCCGGTCGATCTGGATCTGCGCGTACGCGGGGCTGATGTGCGGGTCCAGTCCCGACGAGGACGCGGTGACCGCATCCACGGGGACTTCGGCCTCGGTGACGCCGTTGAACTCTGCGACCTGGGCTTTGCGTTCGGTGATCGCGGCGATCAGGTCCTCGTTCTCCGGCCCGTAGTTCGACCCGGAGGAGGCGCCTCCGTCGTACCCGTCGCCGGCGGCGGAGGGCCGCGACTGGAAGTACTCGGGCAGCGGGTTGCCGTCCGCGTCGGTGAAGGACTGGCCGATCAGCGACGACCCGACCGGGTCACCGTCCTGGTTGGTGATGATCGACCCGTTGGCCTGGGCGGGCAAAGCGACCTGCCCGATGCCGGTGATCACCAGGGTGTAGCCGACACCTAGGACAAGGGTCAGGAGCGCCATGGCGCGGGTGGCGACCCAGATGGTGCGCCCGACTCCACGAGCTTGTGTGTTCATGATGTTCTCTTCTTTCCGAAGGTGTGTCAGAAGCCGGGGATGAGCCGGACGAGCAGGTCGATCAACCAGATCCCGACGAACGGGGCGACCACGCCGCCCAGCCCGTAGATGGCGAGGTTGCGGCCGAGGATGCTGGACGCGTTCCCGGGCCGGTACTTCACTCCACGCAACGCGAGCGGGATGAGGAACACGATCACGATCGCGTTGAAGATGATCGCCGACAGCACCGCCGAGGCAGGCGAGTGCAGGCCCATGATGTTCAGCGCGGCGAGCTGCGGGAACACGCCCATGAACATCGCGGGGATGATCGCGAAGTACTTCGCGATATCGTTCGCGATCGAGAACGTCGTCAACGCCCCGCGGGTGATCAGCAGCTGCTTCCCGATCCGCACCACGTCGATGAGCTTGGACGGGTCGGAATCGAGGTCGACCATGTTCCCGGCCTCTTTCGCCGCCGACGTGCCGGAGTTCATCGCGACCCCGACATCGGCCTGCGCCAGCGCCGGGGCGTCGTTGGTGCCGTCACCGGTCATCGCGACGAGATTCCCGCCCTCCTGCTCCTTACGGATGTAGGCGAGCTTGTCCTCCGGGGTGGCTTCGGCGAGGAAGTCGTCGACGCCGGCTTCCTTCGCGATGGCGGCCGCGGTGAGGGGGTTGTCGCCGGTGATCATCACCGTGCGGATACCCATCGCCCGCATCTCGGCGAACTTCGCCGGCAGCCCCTCCTTGACGACATCCTTGAGGTGCACCACCCCGAGCAGACGCCCCGCACCGGTCGCGTCCTTGGTCGCGACGACGAGCGGGGTGCCGCCGGACTGGGAGATGCGCTCGACATACTCGTCGAGCTCCGCGACCAGCGACGACGGCAACCGTTCACCGCCCTCTTCCAGCCACGCCATCACGGCAGAGCCGGCGCCCTTACGGATCTGGGTGCCATCGGGCAGGTCCAGGCCCGACATGCGCGTCTGCGCCGTGAACGGGACGATCTCTCCAGTGGTGTTCCGGTCGAACTCTCCGTGCTCCTGCTCGGCGAGCTCGACGATCGACACGCCCTCTGGGGTCGGGTCCGCCAGCGAGGACAACGCGGCGGCACGGACCAGCTCCTGCTCCCTCACCCCGCCGAGACGGACGAACGCGCTGGCGCGCCGGTTGCCGTAGGTGATGGTGCCGGTCTTGTCCAGCAGCAGCGTCGTCACATCGCCGGCCGCTTCGACCGCACGCCCGGACATCGCCAGCACGTTGCGCTGCACGAGCCGGTCCATCCCGGCGATACCGATCGCCGACAACAGCGCCCCAATCGTCGTCGGGATCAGACACACCAGCAGCGCGACCAACACGGTGACGCTCACGGGGGCGGCCGCGTAGGACGCGATCGGGTTCAGGGTGAGCGCGACGACGACGAAGATGATCGACAGGGACGCGAGCAGGATGTTCAACGCGATCTCGTTCGGCGTCTTCTGCCGCGCGGCACCCTCGACGAGAGAGATCATCCGGTCCACGAACGTCTCACCCGGCTTGGAGGTGATGCGCACCACGATCCGATCCGACAGCACCCGTGTGCCACCGGTGACCGCGGAACGGTCGCCGCCGGACTCGCGTACCACCGGGGCGGATTCGCCCGTGATGGCCGACTCGTCTACCGACGCGATGCCCCACACGATGTCCCCGTCGCCGGGGATCAGCTCACCCGCGGTCACGACAACCACATCACCGAGCGTGAGATCCGAAGAGGACACCTGCGTGGTTGTGGCCCGCTCCGCAGCGGCATCGGCCTTCGGGTCGTAGCTGGTGACTCGGCTGGCCATGGTGCTGGTGCGGGTCTTGCGGAGGGTTTCCGCCTGCGCTTTGCCGCGGCCTTCGGCGACAGACTCGGCGAGGTTCGCGAACAGCACGGTCAGCCACAGCCACGCCGCGATCGCCCAGGTGAACGACCACGGCACGACCGTGCCGCCGGAATCGGCAGGTCCGCCGATGAACGGCTCAGCGACGGCGAGGACCGTGGTGAGCGCGGCACCGACCCAGACGAGGAACATGACGGGGTTGCGCCACTGCTCTTTGGGGTTGAGTTTGCGGAACGCGCCGGGCAGGGCTGCCCGGACCTGTTCCCAGGTGAACCCGCCCTTCCGGGTGGGGGTACCCGCCGTTTTCGGGCGGGGTTCGGTGATGGTGGACATGGTTTACATCAGCCCTTCCGCTAGCGGACCTAGCGCGAGAACGGGGAAGAAGGTCAGTGCGGTCACCAGGATCGTGACCACGGTCAGCAGCCCGATGAACATCGGACGGTGCGTGGGGAGGGTGCCGGAGGTGCTAGGAACCTTGTCCTGAGCGGCCAGAGAGCCCGCCAGGGCGAGGACGAACACGATCGGCACGAACCGTCCCAGCAAGATCGCGAGACCCAGCGTGGTGTTCAGCCACGGCGTGTTCGCGGTGAGACCCGCGAACGCGGAACCGTTGTTGTTCGCCGCAGACGTGAACGCGTACAGCACCTCGGACATGCCGTGGATGCCAGGGTTCCAGATCGAGGTGTTTTCCACCTCTTCCCGGACACCGGGGATCGCGAAGCTCAGCGCCGTACCGGCCAGCACCAGGGTGGGCATGACGAGGATGTAGAGCGCGGCGAGCTTGATCTCGCGCGGGCCGATCTTCTTGCCCAGGTACTCCGGAGTGCGTCCGATCAGCAAGCCAGAGATGAACACGGCGATGACCGCGAGGATCAGGATCGCGTAGATCCCGGAGCCGACGCCGCCCGGAGTGACTTCACCGAGCATCATGTTCAGCATCGGCATCATCCCGCCGAGCCCGGTGTACGAGTCGTGCATTGCAGCGACCGCACCGGTCGAGGTTCCCGTGCTGGTGGTGGTGAAGAGCGTCGAGCCGATGATTCCGAGTCGCTGTTCCTTGCCTTCCATCGCGCCACCGGCAAGCTCGGGAGCGGTGCCCATGCCGGCGGATTCCAGCGCGGTGAGGATGCTGAACGACGCTACGTACAGGATCGCCATCACGGAGAGGATCGCGTACCCCTGACGGTTGTCACCCACCATCCGCCCGAAGGTGCGGGGAAGGGAGAAGGGGATGACGAGCATCAACAGCACCTCGAACACGTTCGTCCACGCTGTGGGGTTCTCGAACGGGTGCGAGGAGTTTGCGTTGAAGAATCCGCCCCCGTTGGTGCCGAGCAGCTTGATGACCTCCTGCGAAGCCGTCGGCCCGCCGGGGATCGTCTGCGTGGCGCCGGTGATCGTGGTGACGGAGGTGAATCCGTTGAAGTTCTGGATCACCCCGCCGATCATCAGCACGATCGCACCGACGACGGCGATCGGCAGCAGAATGCGCAGCGTGCCGCGGATCAGATCGACCCAGAAGTTCCCGATCGTGCCGGATCGTCGGTAGGCGAAGCCGCGCACCAGGGCGATCGCGACCGCGATACCCACGGCGGCGGACACGAAGTTCTGCACCGCGAGACCCGCGAACTGTACGGTGTAGCCGACGGTGAGCTCCGGCGAGTAGGACTGCCAGTTCGTGTTGCCGACGAACGAGGCTGCGGTGTTGAATGACAGATGCTCAGACGGAGCCTCCAAGCCCAGCGAGTACGGCAGCCACTGTTGGAGACGTTGCAGACCGTATACGATCAGCAGGCCGATCGCGGAGAACGCGAGCACGCTGCGCAGATACGCCTGCCAAGTCTGCTCGGTCTTGGAATCGACGCCAATGATCTTGTAAATCCCGCGTTCGACCTTCCAGTCCTTGCGGGACGTGTAGACCCAGGCCATGTAGTCACCGAACGGGCGGTAGAGCACGCCCAGGATGATGGCGACGGTGGCGAGGGCGAGAAGCGCGTACACCCAGGTCATCAGAAGCGCTCCGGTTTCACGAGAGCGAACACGAGATACACGATCGCCGCGACCCCGAGACCGGCGGCGAGAAGTTCAAAGACGATCACAGCTTCTCCACCGCCTTCCCCAGCAGCCCGACGACCACGAACAAGGCGATCACGCCGAGCACGTAGACGATGTCAAGCACAACAAGCTCCATTCGGATAACAAGCGACAGCAGGACCACTAGCCGCGCAACCCGAAACAGCGGGCGCAACTCACGATCAAACACCCGCCCACACCCCCGAAACAGGCGTCCTAACAGAACCCATACGAGGATCGGACGGACTCTGACAGCCCGCTAACACGACAGCCCGCAGAGCGCTCTGATGGCACGGGTCCTGGTCGCCGCCCCTCAGGGTGGTGCTGTTAGCGGCAGGCCGAGAAGGCGCATGAGTTCCGTCAGGGGATGTTCCCTGCCTGATGGGTGCCGCGTAGAAGTGGAGGCATGACCCTCACCGCCATCCTCCCCACCCTCAGACTCAGCATCCCCGACCCCCTCCAACCCCGACATTGGCCCGAACACACCGTCCCCACGGTCTCAGATGTCGTGATCGGCGGAGTATCCCTGACAAGGCTGGTGGAGATCAGCGGCACCCCGTCGCTGCTCACCGGAGACCTGCCCCACCCGAAACCGGCCGAGGCGCGCGCTCAGGGGATCGGCAACGATGTCACTGTCCTCATCTTTCAGGTCACCCTCCGTATCGACACCGACACCGATAAACGCGTCGCCCTCACCGACTGCGGATTCGACCGGGTGACCCCGTGCTGGGACGAGTGCCGGCTCATCGGCCGCACCTCGACCGCGAAGAGCACCACCATCGAACTCATCCCCGGCGAAACCGGGTCTGCGCCCTGGCCGTACCCGATCGTCACCCTTCCTACAGACGTCCACCAAGGCGACCTCCTCGCCGTCCCCTGCGCCGGCGCGGTCACGCTCAGCGACGTGCGCCCACGCCCGCAGGAAGCCTTCGCCCCCGCCGAACGGGTCCGGGAACTCGCGGTGACCCGATGAGCATCACGCACACGCTGATCTCCTCTCGGGCGATGGCTCTTGCCGCCCTGTACGAGGACTGCCCGCCCTGGCCCGCAGACACCGCCTTCACTGACCACGACATCAGCATCGGCGCGCAATCACTCACCGCCCTCGCAGCACAGCGCGGCACCCCCTGCCTCCTTATCGCGCCCAGCAGCGCATCGGCGCGAGGAGAGGAGTACCGAACTGTCGTCATTACAACGATTCTCGACCGCACACCGCGCCGCGGGCTACGGCACCCCATGGAGCTGACGGTCAACTGCGACCTTGGCGCCCTCGACTCCCGCGTCCTCGACGTCCTGCCCCTGCAGTGCCCGAACGCGCGGCACCGCAAGACGACCCTGCTGCGCTCCCCGCACACGCAGACCGCCATCAGGGTGCTGCTTCCGCAGACCTGCGCCCCCGGTGACCTCCTCGCCCTCACCTGCGAAGGCACGATCGCACTCGGGCAGATCACCAGCCACCCCGCCCGCATCCACCCGGGCAGTGACGACGAGCCGTGGCAAGGCAGGTGCCTCAAATAATGGACACCATCCGACACACCACCCGCTCGTCCCCGGCAGGCCCGCAGCCTGGGCAGGCTCGTTTGCTCCTCTACGGCGACTCGCTCGACAGCCTCGCCTATCTTGCTGCGGCCGCTCCTCACAGTCACGGCGCACTCGACGATCGGAGGGCGCGAACCATGATCGTGGGAATCCGCGTGCCCGACACCAACCACCCTCGGCAAGCGCTCCGGAGTCAGCTCCGAGCAGCGCACGACATCCTCACGAAACCGCTGCGCACGCACCCCCTGGTGCGGCACATCTTCTACATCGTCGAAGTCCCCTCTGACTCACCGACCCCTGACCGCGCCGTCAACGCATTGTCCGCAGCGATCTGCGCACACCACGCCGAGATCGAAATGCGCCACGGTCGCGACATCTGCATCACCGGAATCGTCACCACCTGCCGCACCGACCCCGAAGCACTCGCCGAACGCGTAGACCAGAGGGTCACCACAACACCCCTCGAGAGCCACTACGCGACCTCCTGGGATCAGATCGCACACAGATCCATTGCCGCCGCCGCCGCAGAAGCACTTCTCTAGCGTCGCGGAAGCCCTACCTTGGACCCATCGATGGTCACGGGCGCCGACTCTCAGGGCGAGTCCGGGTGCTTACTTGTCTCTCCCAGGAGACAGTGCATGCGTCTCCTCGTAGACGGCCATCCACACGTGGTCGTACACGCTTCGCGTGATCCTCCCTCGACGAAGATCCTCTGTTGCGCGCTCCATCAGCAACGACAGCGTGATGATCATCTCTTCACGATCCTCATCATCACGACGAGGCCAGAGCACGAACCGGCTCGACCATGCTGTTGCCACGCGTCCGCGAAGCGGACGCGCCTTCCACCAAAGGAACGCACCGGTCGAAACCCCTGCCAGCACGATACCGACCGCCGACGCCTCAGGAGACGCGCCAACCGCGACAAGCAGAATCCACAGCAATAGGCCCACGCTTAGGGCCACCGGCGCGAAAGCACTCGCCAACCGAGCCCAGAACCGTTCACGCTCTGACGACACCGGCGAGTACACGACCAACCGGGACGTCCCGACCCCGTGACGCGCAACAGCGTGATAAACGGACCCCCAGTGCACGGGTCGTGGAAGCCGGGAGCCGCTATGAAATGGTGCCCGGCTATCTGTGGGACCTACGAGAGACATGCACTGATGCTTGCTCGATCACGAAATCACCGCGAGAGCACCATACGGACCCCATGCAGCAAACCCACAGATCGCCTCGGCTTGCTAACGCAATCCCAACACCAACGCCCGCGCGCCGCTCCGCACAAGACAGTAGGAGCTGCTCCCTGTTTCCATCCGTTGGCTGTCGCATCTCAATCGAATGCGACACCGGGAGCAGGTGACGTCCCGCTGAGTGGTGGAGTTTCTCAACACCGTGCGGGTCAGCTGTTGTGATTATGCCGCAGCGAGTTCCGGGATCGCGACCTCCTCTTCGGTGACGTTCAGGAGCTTCATGGAGTGCTCGCTGAAGTAGCGGCGGTCAGCGCCGTCCCATTCGTCGTGTTGCTCGATCAGGACGTGTCCGGCCAGGCGCAGCAACGCGGCGGGGTTGGGGAATGTGCCGACGACGTCGGTGCGGCGTTTGATCTCCTTGTTGACCCGCTCGAGCGGGTTCGTGGACCAGATCTGCCGCCAGTGTGTGGCGGGAAACTGACAGAACGCGAGGATGTCGTTCTGCGCGTCCTCGAGCATGCCGGCGATCTTCGGGTGCGACCTCGAGAGCATGCGGACGACTTCGTGGAATTGGGTGAACACGTGCTCGGTGTCTGGCTGGGCGAAGATCGTGCGGATGATCGACGCGACCATCGGCCCAGCGGTCTTGGGGACGTTGGCAAGCACGTTGCGCATGAAGTGGACCCGACACCGCTGCCATGACGAGCCTTGGAAGACGGTGTCGATCGCCGCGATCAGCCCGGTGTGCGCGTCGGAGATCACCAGCTTCACTCCGCCCAGCCCGCGGGCCTTCAGCGAGCGAAGGAACGCGGTCCAGAACGGTTGCGATTCGGTGTCCCCGACCTCGAAGCCGAGGACTTCCCTGCGCCCGTCGGCGGCGACACCGACCGCGACGACGACGGCTTGGGAGACGACCCGCCGGCCGACGCGGGCTTTGCAGTAGGTCGCGTCGAGGAACACGTACGGGTACGTGCTGTCCGCGAGCGGCCGATCGCGGAACGCCGCGACGTCCTCGTCGAGGTTGCTGCAGATCCGCGACACCTCCGACTTGCTGATCCCGGTGTCGGCACCGAGCGCCTTCACCAGGTCGTCGACCTTGCGGGTGGAGACGCCGTGGACGTACGCCTCCATCACGACCGCGAACAGGGCCTGATCGACCCGGCGGCGGCGTTCCAGCAGCGACGGGAAAAACGATCCCTGCCGCAGCTTCGGGATCCGCAACTCCAGCTCCCCCGCGGTGGTGGTGAGGGTCCGCAGCCGGGTCCCGTTGCGCTGCGTCGTACGGTCCGGGGAGCGTTCGAACGGGGCAGCGCCGATGAACGCAGCTGCTTCCGCGTCGATCAGCTCCTGGTAGAGCGTCTCGGTCGCGACCCGGATCCGGTCGTTCACATCGGTGAGTTTCAGTTCCCCGAGTAGCTCGAGGAGGGCAGACTGGTCAAGAGCCATCGTGCGTTTGTGTCCTTCCGTGAGATTCCTACACAGTTCTCACTGACCATCGCACGATGGCTCACCACGTCCACGACGTGACACCCGAGCCGGGAAACTACACCACCCCAGGGGACGCCACCCCGGGAGCAGCTTAGCCGCGCTCAGCCTCGGTGAACATGCCGGCAACCAGCGGGTCCTTGCAAAGCAGGAGTCTCTCAAGAGTTGAACATCTTCCGGGCAGTTCTCAAAGCCGCGACAGCTTGCCTCGGGAGAACACCATTCCCGAGCGACGCAAGTTGTTGGTTGGTGGTGAGCCCATGACTTGCATCGGTCACCCATCCCGACGGTAGCCCCATAAGCCATTCGACGAATAGGGGCGCCGGACGAGGGCCGGTCTCGTCGCTCAGAATCGCCGGAGAAGGAGCAGCGCGGCTAGTGATCTGCTCCCACCGAGTCACGGCTTCGGCGTATCGTCCCCAGCGTCGAAAAGCTGCCCGATCAACGACCACAGGCTCTCGGACTCGTCTGGGCGCGGGTAGCCGTTCGGACCGTGGAGGGCAAGGTCGATGATCTGATGGCTCAGCGCAATCGTGCCCCGCCGTGCTTTCACCTGCTGCAAACTCTCCCCGCCACGGGACGCGTCCGACGCCAGTGGGGTTCGGAAGAGTGCGATGGGCGAGGATGAAGACCCGGTATCGGGGATGGGGTGCGCCGATGGCGGTGGCGGGTAGACCGATCCATTGCGCGTCACACCGGAGGTCGGCCAGGTCTCCCAGAACTGCTCCTGCTGCCCGAAGAGGTCGAGCTGCGGTTTCTCCCACATGCCACGAGTCGGATTCCACACCGCGAGGGGTTGCGCCGCTGGGAGTTGCACCTCTGGGGTTGCGTTGCTCATCGTTGTCTCCTTCGGGGATCGTGCGGATCGCGGGTGCAGATAGCAGCCCGCGGACGTTCTCGATCACGACCCACTCCGGTTGCAGAGCATCGATTGCTGCGGCCATGTGAGACCAGAGTCCGGAGCGAGTGCCGGGCTTGAGGCCGGCCATCTTCCCGACCGTCGACACGTCCTGGCAAGGAAAGCCGCCGCAGAGGATGTCCACCGGCGGGACGGTATTCCAGTTGATGGTGGTGATGTCGCCGAGATTGGGGGCGTCGGGCCAGTGGTGGGAGAAGACGCGGGCGATGGGCTGGTTGATTTCGGAGAACCAGATGGTGCGGGCGTGGAAGATTTCCTCGACGGCGAGGTCGAGCCCGCCGTAGCCGGAGAACAGCGACCCTACCCGTAGGCGACCGTCGTTAGTGTTCTCGACTTCTGACATACGGACTCCGCCGATCGGGTGATCCTGGCGGTCCTCTGCACACGAGTTCAACGCCGGGCTGGTCACCTGCCAGGTGCTCACCGCGCTCCCCGGACCCCGTCACCCCGCCTGCCGTCTAATCCCGGAGCCGTCGCTTACGTCCCCGCTTCTGAGCTGCCACGCGTCTTGCAGATCGAGGGCGCCGCGCGATTCGCCGTGTCGCATCTGATGCGACAGACCGCCTCCGCTCACCTCCTCAGCGAGCGGGAGGGAGGCGGCCTGAGTGACGGTCTCGATGCGTGTGATGTCGGCGGGTGACGGCTATAAGTACCTGCTGCGCACCGTCGCTGCGGGCGACGGCGACAGGTCGCTCTCGACGCCGTTGACGCGCTACTACGCCGAGGAGGGAAGCCCGCCCGGTTTCTGGCTCGGTTCCGGCGTTGGGACTCTCGGTGGCGGGCAGATCGCACAAGGCGATCAGGTCTCCGAAGCCCAGCTCCAGCTCTTGGTCGGCATGGGGCGTGACCCGATCACCGGGGCACCGTTGGGCCGGGCGTACCCCGAGTACCGGGCGGTGGCCGAGCGCGTCGCGGAGCGTGTCTCGGCCCTCGATCCGACGATCGGGCCGGCCACCCGGACCGAGGCGGTCGCAGCGATCCAGGCCGAGGAGGCGGCGCGCGGGACGCGCCGCGCGGTCGCGGGATACGACTTCACGTTCTCAGTGCCGAAGTCCGCCTCCGTGTTGTGGGCGGTTGCCGACGCCGGGACGCAAGCGCTGATCGCGGACGCGCATCATGCGGCGGTTGCAGAGGTGGTTGCGTTCATGGAGCGGGAGGTTGCAGCCACCCGCGCCGGTGCAACCGGCCGCGACGGCGCGGTTGCGCAGGTCGATGTCCACGGGCTGATCGCCACAGCGTTCGACCACTACGACTCCCGTGCGGGTGACCCGCATTTGCACACGCACGTCGTCATCTCGAACAAGGTGCAGACCGTCCTCGACGGCAAATGGCGAAGCCTGGACGGCCGTCCGATGCACGCCGCGACCGTCGCTCTGTCGGAGCTGCACGAGGCGGTGTTCGCCGACCACCTGACCCGCGCGTTCGGCGTGGAGTGGGAGGCGCGGGAGATGGGCCGCGACCGCAACCCCGCCTGGGCGGTCGCCTCGGTACCGCAGGAACTGGTCTCAGAGTTCTCGTCCCGGTCCCGGCACATCGAGGTCGAGAAGGATCGACTGATCGCCGAGTACGTCGCCCGGCATGGTCGGCAGCCGTCTGCGGCGACGATCATCAAACTGCGCGCGCAGGCCACGCTCAGCACCCGCCCGGAGAAGCAGGTTCGTTCCCTCGCGGACCTGACCGCTGAGTGGCGGGCGCGGGCCGGGCGCATCCTCGGGCAGAACGCAACCTCATGGGCGCGCACCGTGACGGCGAACGACGCGCCTCTGCTGCTGCGCGCGGACGACGTGCCGTTGGACGTGATCGGCACGCTCGGGCAGTCGGTCGTGGATGTCGTGGGCGAGAAGCGATCGACGTGGCGGCGGTGGAACCTCACGGCCGAGGCGGCGCGGCAGACGATGCGCTACAGGTTCGCGTCCACCACGGATCGGGAAGCGATCGTCGGGATGGTCGTGGACGCCGCCGAAGCCGCATCCCTGCGGCTGACCCCGCCCGACCTCGAATCCAGCCCGGCCGTGTTCCGCCGCCCGGACGGGAGCAGCGTGTTCCGGCCGAAGAACTCGGCGGTGTTCTCCTCCGAGACGCTGCTGGCCGCCGAAGACCGACTCCTCGAGCGTGCCCGCACGACCACCGGCCCGACCGTCCCGCTTGCCACCGTCGAGAAGATCGCGGCGCGACCGGACAGGAAGGGCCACGCCCTCGGTGATGACCAGGCGGCCGCGCTGGCGAAGGTCGCCGTCTCCGGCCGGCTCGTCGATGTCCTCGTCGGCCCTGCCGGCGCGGGCAAGACCACGGCCATGTCCGCGCTACGCCGCGCGTGGGAGCACGAACACGGCGCAGGCAGCGTGGTCGGGCTGGCGCCGTCCGCGGTCGCGGCGCAGGTCCTCGCCGACGACCTCGGCATCCAGACCGAGAACACCGCGAAATGGTGGCAGAACCACCTCATGTACGGCGACACGTTCGGCATAGGGCAGCTCGTCATCGTGGACGAAGCCTCCCTCGCCGGCACCGTGTCCCTTGACCGCATCACCAGCCTTGCCGCCGAGGCCGGGGCGAAGGTGCTGCTGGTCGGCGATTACGCCCAACTCCAGTCCGTCGATGCCGGCGGTGCGTTCTCACTGCTCGTCCGCGACCGCGACGACGCCCCGGAACTGGTCGACGTGCACCGCTTCGCCAACGAGTGGGAGAAGACCGCTTCCCTGGGCCTGCGGCATGGCCGCACCGAGGTCATCGACACCTACCTGGACCACGAGCGCGTCCACGGCGGTGAGACGGAGGCGATGGTCGATGCCGCATACGCCGCCTGGCGGGCCGACCGGCAGGCCAGGCAGGCGACGGTGCTGGTCTCCGACTCGAACGAATCCGTCCTCGCCCTCAACCAGCGTGCCCGCACGGACCTGATCCTCGACGGCACCGTGAACCCCCGCCGCGAAGTCGAACTCCACGACGGCACCCGCGCCGCGGTCAGTGACAGCGTCATCAGCCGCCGCAACGATCGCCGCCTGCGCGCCGGCCGCGGGTGGGTGCGCAACGGCGACAGGTGGACGGTCACCGAGGTCCGAGACGACGGCTCTCTCACACTCCGCCGCGCCACGGCCCGCTGGGGAGCATCGGTCGTCCTCCCGGCTGACTATGTGGCCGAACACCTCGACCTGGGGTATGCCGTGACCTCGCACCGGGCACAGGGCATCACCGTCGACACCGCGCACGTCGTGGTCGACGCCGCCATGACCAGGGAGAACCTGTATGTCGCGCTCACCCGCGGCAGGCAAACGAACATCGCCTACGTCGCCATCGACAAGCCCGACGACTCCCACGACGGCCCGCACCCCGCCGACAACACCGAAGCGACCGCACGAAGCGTGCTGTTCGGCGTGCTCTCACATGTCGGCGCCGAGCTCTCCGCACACGAGACCATCACCGCCGAGCAAGACACCTGGGCGAACATCGGCCAGCTTGCCGGCGAGTACGAGACGATCGCCGCCGCCGCACAACGCGACCGATGGCTCACGCTCATCTCCTCCTCCGGGCTCACCGACGAGGAGACAGAAGCCGCGATCCATTCCCCAGCGTTCGGGGCACTCACCGCAGAACTACGCCGTGCCGAGGCCAACAACCACGACATCGAGAACCTGTTGCCTCGCCTGGTGCGAGCACGCGGGTTCCAGGACGCCGACGACATCGCCGCCGTCCTCCACTACCGCCTCGCCCGCGCGACACAACGGCCTGCCGGATCGGGCCGGACCCGGAAGACCCCGCGGCTGATCGCCGGGCTCATCCCCGAGGCCACTGGCATCATGAGCGCCGAGTTCCGCCACGCCCTCACCGAACGGCGCGACCTCATCGAGGCCCGAACCGACGCACTCCTGGACACCGCGCTCACCGAACACGAAGGCTGGACCAAGGCACTCGGCGCTCCTCCGAAGCAGCTCCGCACCGTGGCCGCATGGCGGCAGGCCGCCCGCACCGTCATCGCGTACCGCGACCGCTACGACATCACGGACGCCGCACCGCTCGGCGCACCGGCCGAGAACGACGCGCAGAAGATCGACGCCGCCCGCGCCCGCGCAGCCCTCGACCGCGCCCGCACGCTGTCAGACACCGGCCGAACCGAACGCGAACGGCCTCGACGCACCACGACGCGACCGCTCGGACCGAGGCTGTAGGCACCCTGCTGGCGGACGGAACCCGTAACTGCCCTTACGAATGTCGCCGGGAAGTCGTACCCTGGAAGGGAGGCAGCGTTTCACATCTCTGCGGGTCCTTCGGGACAGTCCCTTCGGGGCCACTCATCAAAGTTTCTGCCTCCTCGACGGAGAAACACGTCCTGATGAGAGGCCCGACCATGTTCCGACTGCTCTGGGCGGCCAGCGTCCGCACCCGCTACTTCCTGCGCCGCTACATGCCCGCCAACGTCCTCCTCGACCGCATCCGCACCCGCCGCGGCCTCAAGTGGGGTCTGCCCGCGATGCTCCTCGCCGCCCCCTACCTGCTCGCCGCGAGCATCTGCACCAACCTCATCGCAGACGGCGGCCCCGGCTGGCTCAACCTCCTCGTGATCCTGTTCATCTGGAACGCGCTCAAGTTCATCCTCATCGGGCCGGTCAGCCTCGCCCACCTGGTTCGCATCCGACTCCACGAAGCGGCCGAACGCCGCCGCGCACGCCGGCGAAGCGACGCGATGAAGTCCGCCCGCTACGCAACCATCGGGTCTTAGTGGCTAGGACAGCAACCGCTGTCCCCCTGACTGGTCAATAGGCTCAAATCACGCTCATGCCGGATGGAGACGACTACCGCACCTGCCCGCAGTGCGGGCTCGACTGCGAGCCAGTTCTATTCGACAGCGCCGGTGCCGGCGTCCGTGTTTCGTTCATCTGCCCCACCCACGGAGTCCACACCGTCGTGGACCCGTTCGCCGATTGTCGGTAGAAGCGGATCGCCACAGCTTCCCTATCCCGGCCCGGTCCACCTCTGAATGAAGCGGTCGAGGAGGTCGAGCGATCTACTAGGAGTCGCCTGACCTGCGTCGGGCAAGCATGCCGACATCGATGCGGTACTTGGACAGTTCGTTGTCGTACCTGCGTTCGCGGTTGACGAACGCCCGGACGCCACCTTCGAGGAGCTCTTGGATGCTCTTACGCACCTCAGGATTGTCGATCGGTCCAGTGGTGACCTCACCCTCCCGCTTCATGATTCGGAGTTGGCCTTCTGCATTCTCAAGCACGACGACCACCTCAGCGTCAGTGTTGACCGGGATGTTCGCTTCGTGGGTTACCACGATGAGTTGGCGTTTCCAGCGCGCCTTCCGGAACTGAGTAACGATGAGTTCGCTCACGAGCGCGCTATCAAGGTCGTCCTCGGGCTGGTCCAGTACCAGTGGGCTATCGCCATAGCTCAGTGTGAAGGCGAGCATCGCGGCGCTGCGTTGACCGGGGCTACCGTCAGTCACGGTTTGCCACGATCGCTCATCCGCTGGGTCGTTGCCCTCTTTAAGGAAGCGCATGTCGAGTGCGTCATCAGCACTCAGTGTCGCCAAGCCGATGCGTACCGTCTCAGTCGCCTGCTTGAGCCGCGAGACGAAGGAGCTTGACAGGTGGGCGTCGGACAACGGCGTGTAGTCGTTGCTGAGCAGCGCATCTCGCCAAACCTGAGACCGCGCGAGGCGCGTATCCAAATCGAGGCTGGCTCCCCATATCCACTCAGCAACGCTGAGCAGCGAATCAACGTGGTCACCCTGTCGAAAGCCGAGCTCGGTGTGAATGGCCTGGCGCCAGCTCGCATGATCCGCATGGGCATCGACAGAGAATCGGAGGCCAGGCGTCCGCGACGAAACAAGCTCAGTGAAGGAGTCACGGGCTGACCGTCTTTGGGCGAACAGCTCGTTGATCGCTGCCCAGGCGGCCGCTTCGTCCTCAACCTGCTTCGGCTGTTGCTTGGCGAGGTCATCAAGAGTCGCGAGTTCATCTGTGAACGCAACCTTCTCCACGCCGAGCGCGCCGTATTGAGAGAGATCGACGCCCAGTTCAGCAAGCCTCGCTTCGTAAGCCGTCTTGACGGCTTCGGCGGCGGCAATGGTCTTCGCGAACTCGTCCGTTTCCGAGTCGAGCCCCGCCCGCGCCGCACCCGTGACCCGTCGAATCTCTGTGACAAGGTCCGCGACCGCGGATGACGCGCGCTCTGCCAACTGCTCCAGTGGGGCGAAGAAATGAGCTCCTGCGTCGGTGGTGAGATTCGGGCGTTCAGGCTGAACGATCTGCTCTAGTGTCGTTGCCAGCTCGTCGGCCTTGGACGAATAGCGGAGGATTCCAGCCTTGTCGGTAAGGACAGCTTGGGCGGATGTGAGTTTCTTCTTCTCTTCCTCGTCGTCAAGCGCGGCGAGCTTGCGGTTCACTTCGGCGAGGTCATCCTCGACCTTCTTGCGTCCCGCGAGCTTGGCTTCGGTCTCAAGCCTGAGCGCGGACGCCTCGGTAAACCGGCGGCGCCGATCGTGCAGTTCCTCGGCGAACTGGTCTACGCGCACGGATGTGACATCGACTCCTCGGGCGACGAGTTCCACTGATACCTGGTCGTCATCCAACGCTTCGTCGACCAAGGCAAGCATGTTGGCGCTTGGGCTTTGCGTGCCTGGACGGTCTCCGCTAGGGCGTGTCTCCCAAAGGTTTGGGCTGGTCGCTGGAACGCTCGGTGTGTGTCTCGAACGGAGTTGCTGACTGATGCGCAGTGGGAGCTGATTGCTCCGTTGATGCCGTCCTCGCAGGGGCGTCG
>NZ_JAAOIV010000004.1 GCF_011440275.1 Metallococcus carri
CCCGCTCCAACACCGTGATCGCCTCCACCAGCACCGCACCGGTCAAATCCGGGGCGCCCGAATCAGCGGCAGCACCAGGATCAGCGGGGTCGGCAGCACCGGCAACGGCATCGGCAGCGGTGGCCGTCGTGGCGTCGGTGTCATCACCGGCGTGACACCCATCATCCGGCCGCCCTGCGCCGGTGGGAGAAGCTGCGGCGGCACAGGCCATGCTCAGGCTGGTCTCGTCCAGGGCGGCTAACCGCTCGATCAAGGCGCGCAACTCCGCAGCGGTCGGCGCCGACAACGCCCCATCACATGTCGGGGCGGCCGCAGCGGCGGGTGCCGAGGTGGGCGCCGAGGTGGCCTCCGACACGACATCCGCCGCGCCGTCCGACATGGCGGCCGGCGTAGTGGCGGAGACCGGGTCGCCGACGTGACCGGCGTGGATGTCGGAGGCGTTGTTGGTGTTGTTCGAGCGCGCACTGTCCGCGCCGGCGGCCGGGTCCGGCCCTGACGTGGGGGTGTTGTCGCGTGCTTCGAACATGTTTCTATTCTAGCTGCCCGGTGTGACATTGTCAGCGTTTTTCACAGGGTTTATTTACGCTGAGAGCGAACATTCGAGGCTGTCAGTGGTGCCGGTTAGCGTGGTCCCGTGTGTGCTTCTTGACGGCCGCCACCGGCACCCAATTCCGGAACGACAGAACCTCCGCCCGAAGGGCCGGGAAGTGGTCGCTATCACCGCCACATTCCTCTACTACGGATGTAGAGCACGCGAGGCGAGCTCACGGCAACCGGATCAGCAGACAGGCAGGCAGGTAGGTAGGTAGGCAGTCCGGCAGGCAAGCACTGAGCTCGCCGACGACGACTGCCGGATCGACCGGCCCAGCAGCCATCCGCTTTGGACCTACACGGCTCGGCGTTCTGGCCCCGCCCTCGGGAGTCGCCACTGCGGCGGGCGGGCGGACGAGGTGGCAGGAGCACGACGAGAGGGGTCGCTATTACCGCCGGATTCCTCTACTACGGGTGTAGCGAACGCGAGGCGATCTCACGGCAGCCGGATCGGCAGGCAGTCCGGCGGCCAGGCACCGAGGCTGCCGACGACGACTGCCGGATCGACCGGCCCAGCAGCCATCCGCTTTGGACCTACACGGCTCGGCGTTCTGGCCCCTCCTCCCGGGAGTCGCCAC
This sequence comes from Metallococcus carri, assembly GCF_011440275.1. Lineage (GTDB taxonomy): Bacteria > Actinomycetota > Actinomycetes > Actinomycetales > Dermatophilaceae > Metallococcus > Metallococcus carri. Next base: position 1,170 of record NZ_JAAOIV010000004.1, read on the forward strand.
TGCGGCGGGCGGCCGGACAAGGTGGCGGGGGCACGACGCAAACTCGTCGCTATAACCGCCACATTTCTCTACTACGGATGTAGGGCACGAGAGGCCATCGCCAGTCGACCAAAACTCGCCGCTCGGCCGGTGGTTGGTGCCCGCTCGGGCGACGACAACTCGCCGCTCGATAACTCGCGGGGAACGAGAAGTCGGCGAAGGAGAGGCCGACGCAACACGAAACAGTCACACCCGAGAATGTGGTCGCGATAACCGCCGGATCCCTCTACTACGGACGTAAAAGCGGCAGGCGATGACGACGGCATACCTGAGGAATCCGCAGACAGCCGCCAGCCCCGCCGGGGTGACGTACGACGTGCGGTCTCGGGCTCAGTCGGTGAGGTCGTCGACCGCGTCGCCGACCTCGTCGGCCATGGCGGAGGCCTGCTTGCGGTGGCGCCACCACTCGATCAGCATCGGCACGATCGACAGGAAGACGATCACGAGGATCGCGATGTCGATGTTCTTGCCGAGGCCGGGGAAGGCCTTGCCGAGCGAGGCGCCGAGCGCGACGACGAGGGCGACCCAGAGCACGGCGCCGACCGCCGACCAGGTGAAGAACCGCTTGCGATCCATCCGCGAGACGCCCGCGACGATGGTGATGAACGTACGCACAACCGGCACGAACCGCCCGATGACCAGCGCCTTGTTGCCGTGCTTGTCGAAGAACGCCGACGTCTGTTCGAAGTACTTCTTCTTGAGGATCCGGCCGTCCCGCTCATAAAGGGGAGCACCGACGGCCCGGCCGATCTCGTAACCGACCACATTGCCGGCGAAGGCCGCCACGATCAGCGCCGGCACCGACACGAACAGCGGCACGTCGAACCCGGTGTCGGTCACCGAGAACAGCCCGATCGCGAACAGCAACGAGTCGCCAGGCAGGAACGGGAAGAACAAGCCACACTCGATGAAGACGATCGCGAGCGACACCCAGAAGAACGCACCCCCGAACTGGGCGAGCAGTTGGTTGGGGTCCATGAACCACGGGCCGAGGGAGTGCATCACGGCGCCAGCGTAAGTGAGCCGGCTGTGAGCGCGCTGGGCGTATGCCGAGCGTCGCGAGCCTCGCGCTCTAGGCCCGGTCAGGTGCCCAGGGCTTGAGCCAGTCGGTTTCGGGCCAGCCCTCCAGGCCGGCCTTGAGCTCGTACATCGTTGCGCCGTCGATGGATTCGCGGATGATGTCGGCGTGGCCGGCGTGCCGGGCGACCTCCTCGACCAGGTGCAGCAGCACCCAGCGCACCTGCCAGGTCTGGGTGTCCTTGGGCCACCACGGGGCGTCCGAGGGCACCGGCACCTCCGTTGTCATGTCGACCCGGCCGCAGACGTCGGTGACGCGCTGCTGCAGCTGTTGCACGGAGGCGTCCAACTCGGCGAGCGACTCGGTCGGGTTCCACTCGGCGGCATACTGCGCCGCAGCCTCGTCAGCGCTGGCGATTTTCGTCGGCTCGCCCGGCGCGGCCTCGACGCGGTCCAGCCAGGAGTTCGACGCGTTCGTCACGTGGTTGACCAGCGCGGCGATCGACAGGGTGCTCTTTGTCGGAGTCGCGTGCGCCTGCTCCTCGGTGAGGCCGTAGGCCGCGCCGCGGATGCCGTCGAGCTGCTGATTGATGTAGGCGCCGAGCAGCTCGGGCTCGGTGGTGAGAGAGGGGACGTGTGCGGGCATGGTCTGCGCTCCTTGGGTTTCGGTGGTGATCACCATGCTGTCGACGAAATAGGACAGTTCCTGTCCGCTGGGTGCCGCATGCTGGAGGACATGAGCGAAACGACGGCCCGCGTGCTGCAACTGCTCGGCTTGCTGCAGTCGCGCCCGGTGTGGAGCGGGACCGACCTGGCCGAGCGGCTCGGTGTGACCACGAGGTCCGTGCGACGCGATGTCGACCGTTTGCGCGAACTCGGCTACCCGGTCGAGGCCGAGCGTGGCGTCGCCGGTGGCTACCGGCTCGGGGCGGGTCGAGCGCTGCCGCCGTTGCTGCTCGACCAGGACGAGGCCGTCGCCGTCGCCGTCTGCCTGCGGCTGGCCGCGACGGGCACGGTCGCGGGCATCGGCGAGGCCGCCGTGCGCACCCTCGGCAAGCTCGACCAGGTGCTGCCTGCGCGGCTGCGGGCGCAGGTCGCGGCCGTCCAGGAGGCGACGTTCACCCTCGACGCCCGGGGCCCCCAGGTCGATCCGGACGTGCTGCTCGTCCTCGCGCGAGCCATCCGGGAGACGGTTCAGGTGTCTCTCACGTATGTCGACCGGTCCGGTGCCGAGACCGAGCGCAGGTTGGAGCCCTATCGCCTCGCGGCGACCCGAAACCGTTGGTATCTGGTCGGTTTCGACCTCGGCCGGGACGACTGGCGGACGCTGCGGCTGGACCGGATGGGCGAGGTGCGGGCGACGACCTTCCGGTTCCGGCCGCGCAAGACCCCGGACTTGGAGGACTACGTGCGGCGGTCGATCACCCAGTCGCCGTACGACCTGGTCGCGACCCTCGAGGTCGAGGCGAGCGCCGACGAGGTGAGCGCACGCATCCCGCCGTCGGTGGGCACCGTCACCGCACTCGCACGCGACCGGGCCCGGCTGGTCGTCGGCGCCGACAACGCCGACGCCATGGCCGTGCACCTGATGCGCCTCGACCTGGACTTCCGCGTGCTCGACTGTCCGCCCCTGCAGGCCGCGCTGCGCCGGTATGCCGCCCGCGCGCGTCGGTGCGCTCGTCCCGTAAGTTGACCGATGTGGAGGACGCCGGGCTGCTGCCGTTGATCAGGTCGCGCGTGAGCCCACTGGCGTTCGACCCGGCGCACGACCTCGACCCGGCGACGGTGCAGAGCCTGCTGGAGGCCGCCCGGTGGGCGCCGTCGGCCGGCAACTCCCAACCCTGGGCGTTCCACCTCTGGCCGAGGGGCAGCGCCGGCCACCGGATGGTCATCGACCGGCTCGCCCCGAGCAGCGCGCGCTGGGCCCCGGCCGCGTCCGCGCTGGTCGTCAACCTCGCGCACGTCGAGGTGGAGGACAGCGGGATGGAGTTCTCCGAGTTCGCCGACTACGACCTGGGTCAGGCGGTGGCTCACATGATCCTGCACGCTCACTCGATCGGCTTGTCCTGCAGGCAGTTTCGCGCTTTCGACCTGGCAGCACTCGAGCAGGATCTGCAGGTCGCGCCCGGTTGGCGGATCCGCACGCTGACCGCCATCGGCCGTGCCGCCGGCGAGACACCCCGCACACCGCGGCGCGACGTGGCCGAGGTCGCAGCCGACGGGGTGCGATGACCGAGGTGGGTGTCGGGCCCTGGGAGGGGGAGTGGCCCACGGACGAGCGCTTTGACCCGGAGCTGTTGCGCGACGGAGACCGCCGCAATGTGGCTGACCGCTACCGCTATTGGCGAATGTCGGCCATCGTTGCCGACCTCGACGATCACCGACATGACTTCCATGTCGCGGTGGAGAACTGGGGTCACGACTTCAACATCGGCTCCGTCATACGGACCGCGAATGCGTTCAACGCCAAGGCTTTTCACATCGTCGGCAAGCGCCGGTGGAATCGGCGTGGCGCGATGGTCACCGATCGCTACCAGCACGAGTTCCACCACCCGCGCGTCGAGGATCTCGTGGAGTGGGCCGCCGCCGAGGGCCTCGTGCTGGTCGGCGTGGACAACCTGCCCGGGTCGCTGCCGATCGAGACCTACGACCTGCCGCGGCGATGCGTGCTGGTCTTCGGCCAGGAGGGCCCCGGCCTCAGCGAGCCGATGCGGGCGGCGTGTGAGGTGGTGCTGCACATCGAGCAGTTCGGCTCCACCCGGTCGATCAACGCCGGCGCCGCGGCGGCGATCGCGATGCACGCCTGGGTGCGCCGTCACGTCTTCGGGCAACCGGCGACGTAGGTTGACGGTTATGGACGGAATGACCCTGCGTGCACCCGCCGACGTGCAGACCGCACCGATCGTTGCCCTCGGGCTGGTCGGCGGCTACCTCGTCGCCCGTGAGACCGGCATTCGCCCGCTCGGCGGCGTGCTGCTCGCCGGTTGCGGTGCCTTCGCCGCCCGCAGCTGGTATGCCAAGAACGGCCCCGGCATCGCGGGCGCGCTCGGGGCGGCATACCTGGGTGCCTTCGGAGCCAGCCACCCGCTCGCCAAGAAGATCGGCGCCTGGCCCTCGGTCGCCGCGGTGACCGCCCTCGCCGCAGGCGCGGCATACGCCAGCGATCGGTCGTAACCAGAAGTGAGCAAGTTCTTCGTGCTCATCGCCTTCGAGCCCAATGCGTGGAACGACGCATCCGCGGAACAACGCGCCGCCTGGCACCAGGACCACGTCGACTTCCACCGCGCTCTGGGCGACCGGATCCTGTCCGGCGAGGCGCTCGCGGACGCCTCGACCGCGCGGACCGTGCGCTTGCAGGACGGCGAGCCGCGAGTGACGGCCGGGCCGTTCGCCGAGACGACCGAGATGATCGGCGGCTACTACCTGCTCGAGGCGGTCAGCCAGCAGCAGGTGCTCGGCTGGTGCGAGATGCTGCCGAGCTGCTACTCCCTCGAGGTGCGACCGGTCGTGGAGGTCGAGGTTTAGGCGGCGTTGACGGTATGCCGGGAGCCCGAACGGGCCCATCTGCGCCGCAAGCTCAATGAACTGGAAGGATGAGCCCAACGGCACCGAAGCGTCGAAACGGAGTTCACCATGCCGATCGCAACCCCCGAGGTCTACGCCGACATGCTCGACCGGGCCAAGAAGGGCTCGTTCGCCTACCCGGCGATCAACGTCAGCAGCAGCCAGACCCTCAACGCCGCCATCCGTGGCTTCGCCGAGGCGGGCAGTGACGGGATCGTCCAGGTGTCCACCGGCGGCGCGGAATATCTGTCGGGGCCGACCGTCAAGGACATGGTCGCCGGTTCGCTGGCGCTCGCGGCCTACGCGCACGAGGTCGCAAAGAACTATGACGTCAATATCGCGCTGCACACCGACCACTGCCCCAAGGACAAGCTGGACGGCTTCGTCCGGCCGCTGCTGCAGGCCTCGACCGAGCGGGTGAAGAACGGCGGCCTGCCCTACTTCCAGTCGCACATGTGGGACGGCTCGGCGGTGCCGCTGGAGGAGAACCTCACGATCGCCAAGGAGCTGCTCGACCTGTGCGCGGCCGCCAAGGTGATCCTCGAGATCGAGGTCGGCGTCGTCGGTGGTGAGGAGGACGGCGTCGCCAACGAGATCAACGACAAGCTCTACTCCACCCCCGAGGACGCCATCGCGACCGCCAAGGCGCTCGGCACCGGTGAGAACGGCTACTACATGACCGCGCTCACCTTCGGCAATGTGCACGGCGTCTACAAGCCGGGCAACGTCAAGCTGCGCCCCGAGGTGCTGAAGAACGCCCAGGACGCGGTGCACAAGGAGTTCAAGACCGACGACGACAAGCCCTTCCACCTGGTCTTCCACGGCGGCTCGGGCTCGACCGCCGAGGAGATCAAGGCGGCCGTCTCCTACGGCGTCGTGAAGATGAACGTCGACACCGACACCCAGTACGCCTTCACCCGCCCGGTCGCCGGATGGATGCTGTCCAACTACGACGGCGTGCTGAAGATCGACGGCGAGGTCGGCGACAAGAAGAAGTACGACCCGCGCGCCTGGGGCAAGGAAGCCGAGGCCGGTATGGCGGCCCGTGTGGTCGAGGCGTGCGAGCACCTCGGCTCGGCGGGTCGGTCCGGCAAGTGAGCGGCGACAACCTGCTCGGCATCCCCGAGACCCGGCTGGAGCCGGATCCAGCGGCGGCCGCGCTGGCACGGGGTGTCGCGCCCGCCGACGTGGCGCGCGATCACCCGGCCTCGTCGCTGGCGTGGGCCACGCTCGCCGAGGACGCGCTGCAGCGCGACGACGCGATCGCGGCATACGCCTATGCCCGCACCGGCTATCACCGGGGCCTGGACGCACTGCGCCGCGCGGGCTGGCGCGGGCAGGGACCGGTGCCGTGGGAGCACGAGCCCAACCGCGGCTTCCTGCGGGCGCTCGCGGCGTTGTCCAAGGCCGCCGGTGCGATCGGCGAGACCGACGAACAGCGCCGGTGCGCCGACTTCCTGCGCGACTCTTCGGCGACCGGGGCGCGCGAGCTCGGCCTCTAGTCGAGCGCCAGCCAGGCGCCGTGCGACTGGCAGGTGCCCAGCGTGACCGGCGTGAGTGCAGAGCCGTCGCGCCAACGGTGCAGCCCGAGCACGGTCTCGGCCGTGCCCTGGGGGAGGTCCGACGGCAGGCCGGGCACGCACGACGGCGGCTCAGCGCTGACATAGCTCACCGCACCGGGCGCGGCACCGATGGCCGTGAGCACCGCGGCCCGCTGGTCGGGAGCGACATAGGTCAACGCCCACGACGAGAACACCACCAGGTGGGTGGTTGCGTCGGCGAGATCGCGTATGACGTCCGGCAGGTCCGCGACCATGTCGCCTCGGTCGACCCGCGGCGGATCGGTCCGCAGCAACTCGACCGCGGCGTCAAAGCGCTCGACCCGCCCCGGCACCTCGGGCCACAGGCAGGCGCGCAACCACGCCAGCCGGTCGACGTCGTCGAGCGAGATCGGGTCGCGGTCGAGTCCGCGGCGGTCGACGATCGGTGGGAAGTCGAGGCTGGAAACCGTTGTCGCAGAACGGTCTTCGCCGAAGCAGTCGACCGGCGAGTCCTCCGGACCCACGGCGACTCCCGATGACAGCCGCACGCGATAGCGGTCGACTCCGAGCAGCAACCCGGCACTCGCGCCGACCTCGAGCAGCGTGATCGGCTGATCGGGCCGGTCGCAGGTCGCCGCGTGCAACAAGGCCGCGAGATAGGTCGCCCGGTTGACCTCGTTGGTCTGCGTCGTGCGCGTCGCGATCGTATGCCGCAGCTCGTCCGCGTGGTCCAGGGCCGTCTGCCGCACCGTGGCCCATGGGTCACCCTGCGGCGGGGTAGCGGCGACCGACGGAAACCATTGCGCCGCAGGCAGATCCGGGTTGCGCAGCACCAGGTCGTGCACCGCGGCAAGGAAGAGGACCGGCCGCGCCTGACCGGGCTGCGCCGACGACATCAGCCCCAGCACGTCGGGATCGTCGGCGGCGCCGCGGCAGATCGCGGCATACAGCGGCAGGTCGTGACCGGCGGCGAACTCCAGGAAGTATCGCCGGACGCGGTCCAGCCGATCGCTCATCGGACGGTGAGCAGGACCTTGCCGGTGACCCGGCGTTCGGCCAGGGCGGTCAGCGCCTCGCCGAGCTGGTCGAGGGGGAAGCGCGCACCGATCGGCGGGTCGAATCGGCCGCCGAAGAGCGCCACCAACTCGTCCCACTGCTTGCGCACCTCGGCCGGTCGCGGCATCCAGTAGGCACCCCAGCCGACGCCGACCACGCTGATGTTGTTGAGCAGCAACCGATTCACCTTCACCGTGGGAATCTCACCGCCGGTGAAACCGATGACCAGGAGCCGCCCGAGCGTCGCGAGCGAGCGCAGCGAGTCGGTGAACCGATCCCCACCGACCGGGTCCAGCACGACGTCGACGCCACGGCCGTCGGTGAGCTCCTTGACCGCGTCCTTGAAACCGTCGGCGCGCACCACTTCATCAGCGCCGGCGGCCCGCGCCACCGCCTCCTTGTCGTCCGAGGACACCACCGCGATGGTCCGTGCTCCGGCCGCACGCGCGATCTGCAGCGCGGCGGTGCCGATGCCGCCGGCGGCACCGTGCACGAGCACCGTCTCACCCGATCGCAGGCCGCCGCGGTGCAACAGCGCGAAGAGGCAGGTGAGGTAGTTCATCGGCAGCGCCGCGGCCGCCTCGAAGGACACCGCATCCGGCAGCGGGAACACCATCGCCGGGTCCACCGCAACCGTTTCAGCGAACCCGCCGAAGCCCGGGAACGCCGCCACCCGATCACCTGCGGCGAAGCCGGACCCGCCCGGCGCCGACCGCACGACGCCGCTCACCTCGGCGCCCGGCACGTACGGCGTCGGCGGCTGGATCTGGTATTCGCCCTTGGACTGCAACAGGTCCGGGAAGCTCACGCCGGCCACCTGGACGTCGACGATCACCTTGTCCGTTGCGTCCGGCTCGGGCAGGTCGACCACCTGCGCCACGCTCGGGCCCTCGGTCGAGACGAAGTGGATCGCGCGCATGGCTGCTCCTCAGCGGTAGGTCATGAGTTCGGGTTGGGATTCCAGATGACTGTGGTCGTTGAAACTCACCAGGGTGGGCGAATCGCCTTGACCGGCAACGACTTTGGTGACCGACGAGTTCATGCAGACCTCCTGCAATCGCGTCCACACATCGGCGTGGTCGCCCAACAGACCGGTCGCGATCGAGGCGACCGGGCCCCCCGAGGTGACCGCGATCGTCATACCGTCGCGATCGAGACATCGCTCACTCGCCTCGGCGACCCGCGCGCGAAAGCCCTGGAACGACTCCTCGTAGTCCGCGAACTCGCCCGAGGTCCACCGCTCCACCGCCGCGGTGAAGACGCTCTGGAAGGCGCGCCGCGGGTGCAGCGTCCGCGCCATGTCCGCCATCAGCACCGAGCGATGGCGGTAGGCGGGGCGGTAGGCCCGCAGGATCGCGTCGTGGTCGTATTCGTCCCAGCCGGGGTCTTCCTCGATCTCCATCCGCCACCCGGCGGCGGCGCGCATCGTGCGGGCGGTCTGCTGGTGGCGCTTCATCGCACCGGTCACGATCCGCTCCGGCGCGACACCGCGCGCCCGCAGCGCCCGGCCCAGCGCGGCCGCCTGCCGAAGGCCGATCTCGGAGAGTTGGTCGTAGTCCCGTTTGCCGAAGGACGCCTGGCCATGGCGCACGAGCAACAGCACGGACATGACCGCCAACCTACCGACCCCTCGCCCCTCCTGTCCGAGGTCCTACAGTCGGATTCGTGGACGGACGGTTGACCGTGCTCGGGCTGGGTCCCGACGGCGAGGCGCTGTATCGACAGGTCTTGCGTATGCCGGGTGAGCCGCTGGCCGCGCACGCGCACCGGATCGGGTGCTCGCTGACCGATGCCGAAGCAGCGCTGGCCGACCTGCAGCGGCTGCGGCTGGTGCGGGTGGGTGACGACGGTGTGGTCAGCGCTGACCACCCGCGGGCTGCTCTCGAACGGGTGGTCAGCATCGAGGAGGCGCAGCTCGCCACCCGCCGCCAACAGCTCGCGAGAGTGCGCGACTCGATCGATGCCTTCGCTGCGGATTACCGTGTGGGACAAGAGCGTTCGTCCTCCACCGTGGCTCCGCGCGAGCGGGTGGACGCGGCCGTTGTCGCGGCGGTGCGCGAGCAGTTGATGGCTTCGACCGACGGCACAGTGCGGGTCGCGGTGCGCACCGTGCCTGCCGAGCGGCCGAGTGATCTGCCGGGGGCCTTGCAACAGGTGCACGCCGGGCGGGAGCAGCGAGCGCTCTATCTCGAGAGCATCGTCGATGCCGCCGGGGACTGGATGCGCGAATGGGCCGACGCGGGCGAGCAGCAGCGGGTCACCAAGCAGTTGCCGTCGGAATTCGTCTGTTTCGGCACCGAGTGCGCCCTGGCGACGACCGAGTGGGGTCGCGCGGACGGTGACTTCGTCGTGCTGCGCGACCCGATGGTGGTGGCGGCCTTCGTCGAACTCTTCGACCGGGTGTGGCAGACCGCCGCGGTCGTCGACACCGGTGCCACCGAGGAGAGCCTGCTGCAACTCATGCGGCAGGGCCTGAAGGACGAGGCGATCGCTCGGGTGCTCGGGGTCTCCCTGCGCACCGTGCGCCGGCGGATCGCGACGCTCATGGCCGAGCACCAGGTCGACACCCGCTTCCAGCTCGCGCTCGAACTCGCCCGCCGCGAGGGTGACGACGCGACGCGCCCCGACGACCGCTGAGGGCCGCCGGGGCGAGTCGGCTGGGAGGAGATTCGCAGGGTTACCGCTTGGCCGGAGCCAGGATGTACTGCATGCCCGACACGTCGGTGACAGTGCGGGTGCTCCACACCCACTCGCCACGGAAGTTCATCTCGACGATGTCGATCTTGTTGCCATGGACCGCCTTGACCCACGCCACGTGGCCATACGTCCGGTTGGCGCCGTGCACGCCGGGCTGGAAGACCACCATCGAGTGGGCGTACGGCTTATAGGTCACCGTCCACCCTCGGGCCTTGGCGTTGCGGGCCATGTCCTTGGCGTTGCCCATGACCAATGGGTACTTGCCGGAGTAGGCCTTGAACTTCTCGTAGGCGCCCCAGGTGCACTGACCACCGCTGCCGGTGTTGTGGCCGATCGTCTGGCCCCACGTGCGCTTGACCCCACCGGGGTTCGTGGCAGGCGGTGGGTTCTTGGCGCCCTTGCACAGCGGCGCCACACGGGTATTGGAGCCGGTGTACACATAGGCGTCAGAGACCCAGCGGCCATTGCCGATCTTGTCCCACCAGGTCGAGCTGCCGTAGGTGCCCGTGACCCGCTGTCCACGGGCCTGGCAGACGATGGTGACCTTGGCGCCCTTCTTCAGGGTGCCTACTGCCTTGGAATGTGTGGTCGCCTTGGCTCGCACGGTCAGCGGAGCCGACGCGGTGTGGACCGTGCCGTTCGCCGCCTGTGAGGTGGCAACGCCGATACCGACCACTCCGCCCGCGAGCATCGTGGTGCCGGCGGCACCCAGCGCGAGCGTTCTCTTCAGATTCTTCACGATCGCTGTCCTTTCTCGATCGCTCAGTGCTGGACCGGCGCGTTGACCGAGATGTGGATGTGGTCGTAGTGACCCTGGGTGACCTGGCCGGGGCGGCCGTAGTCGCGCCAGCCCTCGCTCGCCCGCGACATGTTCCAGATCCGGTTCTGCCAGATCACGTACTGCACGTCGAGGCGGCCGGCATACTTGCGCAGCCACGCGGCGGCGGTGTTGCCCTCCTTCAAGTTCGCGCCCTTGGCGAAGGAGCCGAACCTGCCGGGGAAGCAGTCGAGTGCGTTGCCGCTGTTGTGGTCGGTCTTGCTGCCGGGCCGATAGGCGCTGACGTCACACCGGATGCCGGGGAAGGCCTTCTGCATCTCGGCGCGAACGAAGGCCGCGCGCTTGGTGAGATGCGGTGCCCGGCTCATCGCCGGCGGATAGGGGTTGGCCCGCGGTGCACCCGGCATCTTGCCCGTGCCCGTGTCACCGCCGGTGCTGCCGTTGCACAGCTTGGTGAAGCGGCCGCGGTGGCCGGTGGAGACATAGGCATCGGACACCCAGCGATTGGTGCCGATCTTGTCCCACCAGGTCGTGCTGCCCCACGGGCTGGTGACCCGCTGGCCGCGCTGCTGGCAGTAGATGGTGACCTTGGTGCCCTTGCGGAGGGCACCGACGGCCCGGGAATGCGTGGTCGGCTTCGCACGAACCGTGAGCGGGTCGCGCACCGTGTGGACCGTGCCGCTGCCGGCTGCCTGGGATGTGGCCATGTCGACGCCGACAATGCCGCCGGTGACCACCGCCGCGCCCGAGACGGTGAGCGCGAGGGTCTTCTTGATGCTGCGCATGAGATTCCTCCAGTGGTTGGGTGAAGCCGGTCATCCGGAGAGCGGGGGTGCTCGCCGACCGGCACCGCTACGAGGGCCGTCAGGTCCTGTCAGGACCCGGATCTGACGGAGCCGTTGACGTATGCCGGACGTCAGACCGGACGAGTTCACCCCCTGTCCTCAGCACCCGAAGGCCACATTGCGATGACCACGCTCGATGAACGCCAGGTCGTGACGCGGCGCTTTGCGCAGCTGCTGTCCGACCTCCGTCAGGAGGCGGGAGCCCCGTCCTTTCGTCAGATGGCAGCGCGGTCCGGCTGCATCTCGCACGCCACGCTGCACGAGGCGACCCAGGGCCGGCGGTTCCCCACCTGGGCGACCACTCGGCAGTTCCTGCTCGCCTGCGATCACGACCCCGCGCGCTGGCGCGGCGAATGGGAACGGTGCAACCGGCTGCTCCAGCGCACTCGTCCAGCGCCCGCACCCGAGCCGGCGCCCGCACCCGAGCCGCCGTCCGCACCCCAGCAGCGATCCCGCCGGCGCTCGCCCATCGTCGCGGTCGGGGCTGGGCTCATCGGCGCGCTCATGGGCATCGTCGCGTTCATCGCGATGCGTCCGGTCAACCCCGACGCCATGGTCGTCAACGCGATGGTGGCCGGTGGCCAAGCCGCCGCAGTCACCTGCGAAGCAAGCCCCGGGTGGTCCGGCGCCACGGCAACGGCCGGAGCGGACGGCATACAGGTCAGTGACGGCCAGGCGCAGTCCTGTGCGTCCGTGCGCCCGGCGACTCGGGTGCACAAGACCTGGAAGGTGCACAACACGGGCAGGGGCACCTGGCCGGCGCGCATGCTGCACCGCGTGAGCAGCACCGGCGGCTGCGAGAGCACCGACCGGGTGCCGGTGCCCGCGGTCCGGCCCGGTCAGACGGTCGTCGTCGGCGTCGATGTGCGCACCGCAGCGAATCCAGTTCTGTGCCAACAGGTTTGGCGGATCCGTGACGCGTCCGGGCGCCCGGCGTTCGGCACGAACGCCGATCTACTCCTGCAGTTCCTGGTCGTTGCCTGAGAGGGTGGAGGTATGACGGAGCTCGCCAAGGGTGCCAACACGACAGTCCCCGACAGTGCGCTGAAGGCCACGCTGCGCTGGCAGCCGGGGCCTGGCGTGCCCGATGTCGACGCCTCGGCGCTGCTGCTCGGCGCCGACGGCAAGGTCGCCTCGGACGCCGACTTCGTGTTCTACAACCAGCCGCGGCATACCTCGGGGTCGGTGCGGCACGAGGGCAAGACGCCCGGGGCCGACGCGCTCGCAGTCGATCTGCCCGCCGTCCCGGCCGAGGTCGAACGCATCGTGCTCGCGGCGTCCGCCGACGGCGGCACCTTCGGCCAGGTGCCGGGCCTGGTGCTCGAACTTGCCACCGCCGACGGTATGCCGGCCGCGACCTTCCCGATGACCGCCGAAGCCGAGACGGCATTCCTCTGCGGCGAGCTCTACCGGCGAGGCGGTGGATGGAAGCTGCGCGCCGTTGGGCAGGGCTACAGCAGCGGATTGGCAGGCATCGCAACGGATTTCGGCATCTCCGTCGAGGATGAGCCTGAGCCAGCCGCTCCCACTCCCGCGCCGCCTGCACCCGCCGGTGTCATCAACCTCACCAAGGGCGCCTCGATCAACCTGGCCAAGACCGCCGTCATCCGGGCGACCTGCACCTGGCCGACCAAGACCGACTACGACGTGCTCGCCCTCGTGGAGTACGCCGACGGCCACGTGGAGACGGTCTCCCAGTTCGGCACGACCGACGCCCCGGACGGCTGGCGCCCGCAGACCGCGGACGGTGCGGTGCGCCATCTCGGTGACATCAAGCGTGGCGGCGGTGAGGTGGCGACGGAGACGATCGAGATCGCGCTCAACGACTCGATCCGCGGTGTCGTGCCGTTCGTCTATTCGGCGCAGGGCAACGGTCTCGGCAGTTTCAAGAAGTACCAAGTGAGCATGGACATCGACAACGGCTCGGGCGGCCAGGTCCACATCTCCTCGGTCGACGCCAACTCCTCGCGCTTCGTCTACACCTGCGTCCCCGGCATCATCATCAACGCCGGCGCCGAGGTGCGTGTGCAAGCGCTCGAGCTGTACTCGCAGAAGGGCTCCGAGCGCCGGCCGACGGTGACCAACGGCGTGGTGCGGATGGATGCCGGTCCCACCAACCTCTATAAGAAGTAGGTCGCGCGCCCGGTAGCCTGAGGCACTGCTCACCACCGCAGAAGATCAAAGGGACGGCACTACATGCCAGCGATCGTGCTCGTCGGCGCCCAATGGGGCGACGAAGGCAAGGGCAAGGCGACCGACCTGCTCGGCAGCCGCATCGACTATGTCGTGAAGTTCAACGGCGGCAACAACGCCGGGCACACCGTGGTCATCGAGCAGCCCGACGGCAGCCGCGAGAAGTACGCGCTGCACCTGCTGCCCTCCGGCATCCTCACCGACGGAGTCACGCCGGTCATCGCCAACGGTGTCGTGGTCGACCTCGGTGTGCTCTTCGAGGAGATCGACGGTCTCGAGGCCCGCGGCATCGACACCTCCCGCCTGCGGATCAGCGGTGACGCGCACGTGATCGCGGCATACAACAAGGTGCTCGACAAGGTGACCGAGCGATTCCTCGGCTCGCGCCGGATCGGCACCACCGGCCGCGGCATCGGCCCGACCTACGCCGACAAGATCAACCGCATCGGCATCCGGGTGCAGGACCTGTTCGATCCCTCGATCCTGCGGCAGAAGGTCGAGGCCGCGCTCGACGTCAAGAACGAGTTGCTGGTCAAGAAGTACAACCGGCGCGCGGTCACTGTCGACGAGGTCGTCGAGGACCTGCTGCAGTATGTCGAGCGCTTGCGTCCCATGGTCACGGACACTTCGCTGGAGCTCGCCCAGGCGCTGGACCGCGGCGACACCGTCGTGTGCGAGGCGGGGCAGGCGACCCTGCTCGACGTCGACCACGGCACCTATCCCTATGTGACCTCCTCCAACGCGATCTCCGGCGGCGCGTGCACCGGCGCCGGCATACCGCCGACCCGGATCGATCGGGTGATCGCGATCTTCAAGGCCTACACCACCCGGGTCGGCGAGGGCCCGTTCCCGACCGAACTGCACGACGACAAGGGCGAGTTCCTGCGCAAGACCGGCGCGGAATATGGCACCACCACCGGCCGGCCGCGCCGCTGCGGCTGGGTCGACACGGTGATCGGCCGCTACGCAGCGAGGGTCAACGGGGTCACCGACTTCGTGCTCACCAAGCTGGACGTGATGACCGGCCTGGAGGAGGTGCCGGTGTGTGTCGCGTATGACGTCGACGGCGTCCGGCACGACGAGATGCCGATGAACCAGAGCGACTTCCACCACGCGGTGCCGATCTACGAAAACCTGCCCGGCTGGTTCGAGGACATCTCTGCGGCGCGCAGCTATGCCGAGTTGCCGGAGAACTGCCGGCGCTATGTCGAGTTCATCGAGGAGCAGATCGGTGCGCGCATTTCGGTGATCGGCGTCGGCCCCGGTCGCGACGAGATCGTCGTGCGGCACGACCTGCTCGGCGACTGATGATCGCGCGCACGCTCAGCGGCAACGCCCCGCCGTTGACCTTCCTCATCACCTTGTGGGCGCTGACCGTCATCTTCCTCGCGCTCGCCGTGGTCGGCGCCGTCGCCTGGTGGCGCGGCCGCTCCACCGCCACACCCGAGCAGCGCGGCAAACTCACCTGCCTGACCATGGCCGGCATACCGGCCGGGGTCGTCGGCCTCTTCCTGCTCAACTGGGCCATCGGTGTGACCTGGTAAGGCGAGCCGGTCGGCATACGCTGAGCGCATCCAAGACCACGGGAGGTCGAGATGGCCAGGTGCCAGGAGTGCCGCAAGCTCATCAACGGAACGCCGCGGACGACGCTCACCGGACGGACGGTGTGCCAGCGGTGCAGCGGGCTGCAGTCGACGACCGCTGCGGGCGTCATGCAGGGCGGGCTGCCCGGTGCGGTCGCGACCCGGGGCTGGTTCGGCGCGGTCTACGACACCGTCCGTGGCAAGAAGGGCCCGCGCAAGGAGGGCTGAATCCCCGCCTAGACTGACCTGCCGTGACGGAGCAGCAACTGGACGACTGGGTTTCCCGCCTCGCCGACGAGGTGATCGCCGACGCGAAGAGCCGCGGCATCAAGGTCGTCTGCGCCTCCGGCATCAGTCCGTCCGGCCCGATCCATCTCGGCAACCTGCGCGAGGTGATGACGCCGCACCTGGTCGCCGACGAGGTGCGCCGGCGCGGCATCGACTGCGAACACATCATCAGCTGGGACGACTACGACCGCTTCCGCAAGGTGCCGCGCGGCATCGAGGGCGTGGATGACTCCTGGGCCGAGCACATCGGCAAGCCGTTGACCGCAGTGCCGCCGCCGCGCGGTTCGGACGCCTCGTCCTGGGCCGAGCACTTCCGCCGCCAGCTTGAGGGCGCGCTCGCCGACCTCGGCATCCGCTATCGCGGCATCAGCCAGACGCAGCAGTACACCTCCGGGGCGTATGCCGATCAGGTGATCTTCGCGATGTCGCAGCGCTCAGAGATCGACAAGGTGCTCGACCAGTACCGCACGCTGCAGCGGGCCGATGCCCCGAAGCCGCAGCAGAAGCTCGACGCCGACCAGGAGGCGGCCGCAGCAGAAGCGGCCGAGGGCTCCGGCGCCGCGACCGAGGACGACGGCGCGACCACCTCCGGTTATTTCCCCTACAAGCCGTTCTGCACGGTCTGCAACACCGACTTCACCACAGTCACCGCCTACAACGACGCGACTGCCGAGCTCACCTACACCTGTCGTTGCGGCCACACCGAAACGGTCGACCTGCACACCTTCCACCACGGCAAGCTGGTCTGGAAGGTCGACTGGCCGATGCGGTGGGCCTACGAGAAGGTCGTCTTCGAGCCCTCCGGCGTCGACCACCAGTCGCCCGGCTCGTCGTATGTCGTCGGCAAGCAGCTCGCGCCGATCTTCGGTTGGGAGCGGCCGATCGGGCCGATGTACGCCTTCGTCGGCATCAAGGGCATGGCCAAGATGTCCTCCTCCAAGGGCGGGGTGCCGATCCCGGCCGAAGCCCTGCAGATCATGGAGCCGCCGCTGCTGCGCTGGCTCTATGCCCGCCGCCGCCCCAACCAGGCCTTCGACGTCGCCTTCGACGCCGAGATCCAGCGGATGTATGACGAGTGGGATGCCTTGGCGCGCAAGGTTTCTCAAGGTGCCGGGCAGGCGGGTGACGTCGCCGCATGGACCCGCGCGATCTCGACGGCCGACGGTGAGCTGCCGCAGACGGCATACCCGGTTGCCTATCGCACGCTCGCCTCGATCGTCGACATCACGACCGGCGACGAGGACCAGACGCTGCGGATCGTCCGCCAGCTCGACCCGGCCGACCCGGCGCCCGGCCTGGACGCGCTGCGGCCGCGGCTGGACTGCGTCGAGCACTGGGTCGCGACCCGGATGGCGCCGGAGGACCGCACAGTGGTCCGGACGGCCCCCGACGAGCAGGCGCTCGCCGGCGCCGACCGCGAGGCGTTGCGAATCCTGTTGGACGGCAACGGAAAAGACCTCTCCCGCATCGAGGACGACTGGAGCCTGGACGGTTTGACCCATCAGGTCTATGGCGTGCCGAAGGTCCAGCGTGGCCTCGCCGCCGACCAGATCGTCAAGGGCGACAAGGAGTTGTCCGCGGCCCAGCGCGCGTTCTTCAAGCAGCTCTACCAGCTGTTGATAGGCAAGGACACCGGTCCTCGGCTGCCCACCCTGCTGCTGGCCATCGGCCCCGAGCGGGTCCGCACGCTGCTCGGCGGCTGAACCCGGCAGTCAGACGGCGGTGAGCTCGGCGTCCTTGCGCTCGCCGGACTCGTCCGGCGCGGCCGCATCCTTGGTGGTGTGACCGCTCGGGAAGGTGAAGGCCGCGATCACCGCGCAGGCCACCAACAGCACCGCGGCGATGCCCAGCGTGAGCTGGGCGCCGTGCACCCAGGCGGTGCGGGCCGCGTCGATCACCGCCGGTCGGCCGCTGGCGACCGCGTCGACGATCGAGGTGCGCGCGCCGGCCGGCATCCAGCTCGGCAGACCGCCCTGAAAGGCCTGGCTGAGCACTGCGCCCAGCACGCCGATGCCGAGGGCGCCGCCGACCTCCTGGAAGGTGTCGTTGAGGGCCGAGCCCATGCCGGCCCGCTCCTTGGGCAGCGCGTCGATCACCAGGATCGCGGCGGTGGTCATCGCCATCCGGTTGCCGATCGACATCACCGCCATACCGCCGAGGATGAGCGCGACGTGGTGGATGCCGCTCAGCACCACCGTCACCCCGACGGCTGACAGGCCCAGGCCGAGCACCGTCGCCCACCGGTCGCCGAAGACCGTCGAGGCCCGGGCGACGATGCCATTGGACAGCACCATCACCGCGACCGTCGGCAGCGACAGCAGCCCGGCGTGCAGCGCGCTGTATCCGAAGATCAGCTGCAGCACCTGGGTGTTGACGAACATCGTCGCCATCATGATGAAGAAGACGATCGACTCGACGAGCGCCGGCGTCGCGAAGCGTCGGTTGGCGACCATCCGCAGGTCCAGCATCGGGTGTTGCGCCGTGAGCTGACGCCATCCGAAGAGGGCGCCGAAGGCGACGGCGGCTGCGAACGAGCCCAGCGTGCGGGTCGACAGCCAGCCGAACTCCGGGCCGGAGGTGAGCCCGTAGATCAGGGCGCCCACCGTGAGCACCGAGGTGATCGTGCCGGGGATGTCGGCCGGCTCGGCGGTGCCGTCGGTCGACTCGGGCACGGCCCGCAGCAGCACCGGGATGCAGATCAGCGCGACCGGCACGTTGAGCAGGAACAGCCATTCCCAGGCGAGGTGGCCGAGCAGGAAGCCGCCGAGCACCGGCCCGACGGTGAAGCCGGCCATGGCCGCGATGCCGAAGATGCCCATCACCT
The DNA here is from genome assembly GCF_011440275.1 of Metallococcus carri. Lineage (GTDB taxonomy): Bacteria > Actinomycetota > Actinomycetes > Actinomycetales > Dermatophilaceae > Metallococcus > Metallococcus carri. Next base: position 19,595 of record NZ_JAAOIV010000004.1, read on the forward strand.
TGCCTCGGGCCTCACCGGTGAAGGTGGTGAACAGCAGCGACAGGGTGCTCGGCATGACGAAGGCCGCGCCGACGCCGACGAGCAGCCGCACCGCGATCACCATCCACACCGAGTGCGCGAGCAGCACGGCGAAGGACGCCAGCGCCATCGTGGTGAGCCCGATGAGCATCACCGTGCGGCGGCCGATCCGGTCCGACAGGTTGCCGGTGGACATCAGCAGGCCGCCGAAGGTCACCGAATAGGCGGCCACGATCCACTGCAGGTCGCCGGAGGAGGCGTGCAGGTCGCGGCCGATGGTGGGCAGGGCGACGTTGAGGATGCTGTTGTCCATCATCACCGTCACCAGGGCGAGCATCATCGCGGTCAGCACCAGCCAGTGCTCGCGCAGCGAGGTGCTGGGCGCCGGGGCGGCGCCGGAAGTCTGAGTGGGGGCAGTCATGAGACCACTCCTTTCTCGATCAGTGTTCGGCTTCCTCGAACGACGTTCGAGCCGACGTCGAACACCGTACGACAAGCGAACAGTGTTCGACAAGTCGAGTGTGGTTCGATGGTCGTATGCCGAACTCCGAACGCCCCAGCCGCGCCCGCACGTCTGCAAGCGAGCGGCGTCGGGGCCGGCGCCCGCGGGTCAGCCTCAGCGTGGATGCCATCGTCGAGCAGGCGGTCGCGATCCTCGACCAGGACGGTCCGGACGCGCTGACCTTCCGGCGGCTTGCGGGGGATCTCGGGGTCGGCGTCGCCTCGCTCTATTGGTATGTCGACGACAAGGAGGACCTGGAGAAGCTCTGCTTCGCGCACGCGATGGATGTCTTTATGGCCGAGCGCGAGCAGTCCGAGCTCGAGAGTGGACGACGGTCGAAGGACAAGCGGCCGCAGTGGCAGCAGCGGATCCGCGCGTTGCTGCTGGCGTATTTCGACACCGTCGAGGAGCACCCGTGGATGGCGGCGCTGTCCGGCGCGACCGTCGGCACCGATGCGCCCCAGGTGGTGCGGCTGTGGAGCGAGGTCGGTGAGACGATCAGCTCGCTCGGCTTCGACGACACCCGTGCGTTCTACATTTCCTCGACGCTCTTCGGGCACCTGATCTCGATGTCGATGCAGTCGATGCGGATCGCCTACAGCCCGCTGCGTGATGTCTCACGTGAAGAGGTGCTGGGCGTGCTCGCCGACCGGATGTCGGCATACGCCGACGAATTCCCTTATGTCGCAAGGCTTTCCGCGGTCATGGCCACCCACGACGAGCGTGAGCAGTTCCTTGCCGGTCTCGACCTCATCCTCGCCGGCGCTGAAGCTGAGGCGGCCGCCCTCAAGCGCTGAGGCGGATCACTCCTCGCGCAGGCGCTCGTGGTGGTGGATGACCTCGTCGATCACGAAGCGCAGGAACTTCTCGCTGAACTCCGGGTCGAGCTGGGAGGCCTTGGCCAGCGCCCGCAGCCGCTTGATCTGGCGCTCCTCGCGCGCGGGATCGGCCGGTGGCAGGTCGTGGGCGGCCTTGTAGCGGCCCACCGCCTGGGTGATCTTGAACCGCTCGGCCAGCAGGTGGATCAGCGCCGCGTCGATATTGTCGATCGACTGGCGGTAGCCGGTCAGCACCTCATCGGCAGTGGCACCGGTTTCGGTCGAGACGGCGAGCTGGATGTCGTCCTCGTTCACGAGGTCACCTCCACGACGGTCATCCGGTGGGCGGCGCGGGTGAGCGCGACATACGTGACCCGGATGCCGCCGGGGGACTCAGCAGTGATCTCGGCCGGGTCGACGATCACGGTCGCGTCATACTCCAGGCCCTTGGTCGACATCGGGTCGATGAGCAGCACGCGCTCGTCGAAGGCCTCGGTCACTGCCGCCAGCGACGCACGCCAGCGCTCGGGCGCGACGACCGCGATCAGGCCGTCGACCTCGTCCAGCAGTTCGGTGACCGCGCTCGAGACGGTGCGCACCACCTCGGCCGGGCCGGTCTGCACGATCCGGGGGTCGACGCCGGTCTCGCGCACGGCATCGGGGATGTCGGCGTCCGGCACCTCGCGCCGGATGACGTCCGCGGCGTAGTCGAAGATCTCCCGCGCGTTGCGGTAGTTGGTCGTCATCCGGAAGCCACGGCGCTCCTTGCTGCCGAAGGCCTCCTCGCGGGCCTGGCGTGCCTCGTCGGCATCCGGCCAGGAGGACTGGGCGGCGTCGCCGACCACGGTCCAGGAGGCATAGCGGCCCCGGCGGCCGACGGCGCGCCACTGCATCGGCGACAGGTCCTGTGCCTCGTCCACGAGCACGTGCGCGTATTCGCCCCAGCGGTCAATTCGCCCGTCCAACAAGCGATCTCGCATGTCCTGCGGGGTGACGCGGTATTGCACGTCGGAGCTTTGCGTGCGGCTGCCGGCGACCTCGACCTCGGCGACACCGAACTGGGAGACATTCTCCAGCTCGTCGATCTCGTAGAAGCCACGCTCCTCGCGTGGCGCATCCGGCACGACCCCGAGGCGGGCCGACAGGTCGTCGACCAGGGCGGCGTCGGCGACCGACCAGGTGCCGACCTCCAGGGCCAGGTCGTATGACGCCGCGAGCGCCTCGGCCTCCTCTGCGCTCAGGATCCCTCGCACGTAGCGGCCGAGCCGCTCGCGGTCGCTGAGCCACAGCAGCACCTCGCGCGGGTCGATCGGTCGCCACCACTCGGCGACGAAGGCCTCGACCTCGCGGTCACCGCGGAACCGGTCGAGGAAGTCCGGCTTCTCCATGGTGCCGACGTGGGAGCGCACCTGATGCCAGGCGGCCTCGGCGAGCGCGTCGGTGGCCGCCTCGGTGGCCAGATTGTGCTGGTGGTGGCGCAACACCTGACCCCGGATGCGTTGCAGCGCAGCCTGATCCAGGTGCACCGGGTGACCGGCGATCATGGTGCGCAAGCGGGTCGGCGCGTCCGGTGCGACATCTCGGGCGGCTCGCGACAGCACGCGACGGATGCGCAGCGAACCCTTGAGGCGCGCTGCCTCGGGGGAGTCCAGCCGGGTGGCGGTGATGCCCTCGACAAGGTCGCCGAGCGAGCGCAGCGTGACCGTGTCCTCGCCGAGTGACGGCAGCACCCGTTCGATATAGGCGGTGTAGGCCGCCGACGGGCCGACGACGAGGATGCCGCCGCTCTCGTAGCGCCGCCGGTCCGAATACAGCAGGTATGCCGCGCGGTGCAGCGCGACGACGGTCTTGCCGGTGCCGGGGCCGCCGGTGATCTCGGTGACCCCACGGGCGGTGGCCCGGATCGCCTGGTCCTGGTGTTGCTGGATGGTGGCGACGATGTCACGCATGCGTTCGCCGCGAGTGCGGGTGAGGGCGGCCATCAGCGCGCCGTCGCCGACGACGACCAGATCCTCCGGTGCCTCGGGCACCATCAGGTCGTCCTCGACCCCGAGCACCTGGGCGCCGCGGCAGCGCAGCACCCGGCGGCGCAGGACGCCCTGCGGGTCGGCGGGGGTCGCGCGGTAGAACGGCGAAGCGGCCGGCGCCCGCCAGTCGATCACCAGTGGCTCGTAATCGTCGTCCCGCACGCCCAGGCGGCCGACATACCGGATCTCCCGGGTGTTGCCCTCGGGGTCGGGCACGTCGTGCTCGAGATCGAGACGCCCGAAAACCAGCCCTTCATATTGCGTCTCCAGGGTGCGGCGCCGCTTGCCGGCGGCGAAAACCAGCACGTCGCGCTCGAAGAGGCCGGTGATCTCCTCCTCGCGCGCCTCCCCGGTGCGGTCGGTGCGCCCGCGAGCCAATCCCTCGGCCTCGACCAGCGCGGCCCGTTCGCCGGCTTTCACCAGTTCGGCGTAGACCCGGTCAACATGCTGTTGCTCGTGGTCGATCTCGGCGAGGACCTGCGGCGGGACCGCGGGCGCGCCGGTGGTGCGTGTGGTCAAGAGACCCCCAGGATGGCTGACTGCACGACAAGCAGGAGAGTCTACGAGCCGGAGGGCCTGGCTGTCACAGCAGTCCGCGCTTGGCGCCGAGCACGCCGGCCTGGAACCGCGTCGTCGCGTTGAGGTGATCCATGATCCGGCGGATCCTGCGCTCGATGGTTCGCTGGGACACCCCGAGTTGTCGCGCGATGGTGGAGTCGGTGGCGCCTCCGGCGAGCAACGACAGGATCTGCTGGTCGCGTGCGTCGAAGCCGGACACCTCGCGGGTCTGGTGTCGCAGGGGAGTGCCGAGGCGCCAGGTCCAGTCGACCAGTCGGGTCAGGGCCCGCCCGGTCGCCGCCCCGGCGGTGATGAAGAAGCCGATCGCTTCGTCGTCCTGCGCGTGCATGTCGACGACCGCGAGGCCCTGGTCGTTGACCAGCACCGAGAACGGCAGCCCGCTCGTCAGCCGCTGGTCCTCGCCGGCTCGGGCGCGCGCGTGGAGCACCTCACCGAACCGCCCGTGCTCGATCAGGATCGGGTCGAGCACCGCGCGCGTCGACAGCGGGCTGTTGTTCTTGTTGGTCACCTTGCGCTCGTGGAACTCCAGCGGCAGCTCAAGCAGCAACTTCGTGTATGGCGTGTCCGTGCGCGAGCCGCGCACCCAGTGCTGGGCGGTGGCGAGCAATTGCTGGGTGGCTTGCCCCACGTCCACCACGCCGGCGAGCCGGGACACCCCGCGCGGCGCGGGGGAGTCGTTCATCAGGCCCTTGAGGTAGAACCGGTTCAGCCCGGGCGCGGACGACCGCAGCACGCGGGCGAATTCCTCCAGCCGTCCGGCGAAGGCGGGCAAGGACACATCGGGCGGCAGCACGCGCACGCTGTCGTCGGAGATCCGCTGCACCATGCCGCGCGAGGCGAACCGGTCGAAGGCGTCCAAGATGTGGGTGGTGCTGAACCCGCGCCGCTGCAGGTCGGCGATCGAGACCACGGGCTGTTCGAGCATCGCCAGATAGATGCCGGAGAACTCGTCGCCGGTCTCCGGGGCGTCGGGCACGAGGTCGGCCGCCTGGCGGTCGTAATCGGGATAGTCGGTCATTCGCGTCCTCGTGCTGCGCCGGTCGTCACCCGACGAAGTGTCGGGTTGCCGACATTGTCACATGTCCGCCAGGGGCTGGACTGGACATGGCTCCCGCTCCGGGTTCATAGTTGTTTCAACGACCCGCAAGGGCCGTTGAAGCCTGTCGGACGTGTCGCCGAGTCCCCCCTCCGGCCGACCCCACAGGACTTCGAGGTGGGTCCCTCCCGTGAGACCTCCCCCCTGACTCCCGGGGGGGACCCACCGCCTCGAACCTCTTCTCACTAGGCTCGCCGATCTGGACTATGACCCGGATTCGGCCCCGCCCATCTCCTGCAACGCGTTCTCGATCGTGGTGACGATCCCTGGGAGGTCGCGCGAAACCGTCAGGCGGCTGAGACTTCCACTGACGAGCAGATAGCCATGGGCAATCCGATTGCGCATCCCCACATCAAGGCCCAATCGGATCCGAACAAGCCCGCTCGTAGCTCAGGGTCCAGTCTGGCGAGGACTTCGATGCCGGCAGAAAGGCGCATCGACACCGCGTCGACCACCAGCTGATCCACAGTTCCCGCGGCCGCGTGCGATCGGGCCAGCTCGAAATGCATGAGCGCTTCCTGCAGATACTCGCGGGTGGTGCGGCTCATAGGGGCACCGCTTCGGTCAGCACTTTCTCGCGGAGTTGAGGCCGGAGCGAATCCTCCGGCACGAGGTCCACGGGTGCTCCGAGGACGTCAGCGATCTTTTGCTCGAGACGGCCGAGTTCCATCAGGCTGAGCGGCTCATCGATCGCAAAAACGAGGTCGATGTCGGAGCCTGCATGATCCTTGCCCGTGGCGACGGAGCCGAAGACCCTCACATTGCGGCCGCCGTGCGCAGCGATCAGATGCCTCACGGTCCTCGCGTGTCGCCGGAGTGCCCGAGCAAGGGGCGAGGTCCCATGGAAATGCAGTAATCGCGACACCTCGGGCTGGCTGCGTCCGATCGACGCTGCGATCTGTGACTGACTCATGCCCGCGGACGCGGCTCGGCGCACCGCGTGCACGAGATCGGCGCGGGCCGCCGCGATGGCTTCGTCGGATCGGCGGGCCACCTCGGCCAGGGTGCCATCCATGTGATAAATATAGCAAGTGCTATGGGTTCGCCGGAAGCGTTGGACCAGCGGGGTGGATGTCGCCGACTAGGCTCGCCGATCGTGAAGACGCTCGTCATCGGATCCGGTGCCCGTGAACACGCAATCGTGCGCAGTCTGCGCCTGGATCCCGATGTCAGCGAGGTGCACGCCGCTCCGGGCAATCCCGGCATCGGTGCCGTCGCCACCCTCCATCCGCTCGCCAGCGTCACCGACGCGGATGCGGTGCTCGCCGTCGCGCAGCAGGTCGGCGCCGATCTGGTGATCATCGGCCCGGAGGCGCCGTTGGTCGCCGGTGTGGCAGATGTGTTGCGGGACAATGGTTTTGAGGTGTTCGGGCCGTCCGCGGCGGCCGCGGAGTTGGAGGGCAGCAAGGCCTTCGCCAAGCAGGTGATGGCGGCGGCCGATGTGCCGACCGCGATGAGCCATGTGTGCGCCACCGACGACGAGGCGCGGGCGGCGCTCGAGGCGACCGGATCGCCATACGTCGTGAAGGACGACGGGCTGGCCGCGGGCAAGGGAGTCGTCGTGACCGACGACTTCGACGAGGGGCTGGCGCACGCGCAGGCGTGTTTCGCCGCGGGTCACGAGGTGGTCATCGAGGACTTCCTCGACGGACCCGAGGTGTCGATCTTCTGCGTCACCGACGGCGAGACCGTGCTGCCGCTCAGCCCCGCGCAGGACTTCAAGCGGATCGGTGACGGTGACACCGGCCCCAACACCGGCGGCATGGGCGCCTATTCACCACTGGACTGGGCGCCGGCGGACCTGGTCGAACAGACCGTCACCCGGATCGCCCAGCCGACCATCGACGAGATGCGCCGCCGCGGCACCCCGTTCAACGGCGTGCTGTATGTCGGCCTCGCGCTCACCTCGCGTGGGCCGCGGGTGGTGGAGTTCAATGCGCGCTTCGGCGATCCCGAGACCCAGGTGGTGCTGGCCCGGCTGAAGACGCCACTCGGCAGCCTGCTGCGGGCCGCCGCCCGGGGCCGGCTCGACCAGCACCCGTCCCTGACCTGGCGGGAGGACGCGGCGGTGACGGTCGTGGTGGCTGCCGCCGGCTACCCCGGCACGCCGCGCACCGGCGATCCGATCACCCTGCCGTCCGACCGCGACGACGCCTACATCCTGCAGGCCGGGACCGCGACTCAGGGCGACCGGCTCGTCGCCGCCGGTGGGCGGGTGTTGTCGGCCACCGCGATCGGTGCGGATCTCGCGGAGGCGAGGCGGGCGGCATACGCGCTGGTCGATCAGATCGACCTGGCCGGCTCGCAGCACCGCACTGACATCGCCGTGAAAGCGGCGCGCGGCGAGCTGTAGCCCAGCAGCAGGAAGCCCCGGCTCGCAGGCAGCGAACCGGGGCTTCCAGACGTCTGGAAGGGCGTCAGTTGGAGAAGCCGTCCTTGACGTTGCGAGCGGCGTCCTTGATGTTCTCGCCACCCTGCTTCACGCCGGCCTCAGCCTGGTTGGCCTGGCCCTCGGCCTGCTGGTTCGGGTCGTTGCGCGCGTCGCCGACCTTCTCCTGGATCTTGCCCTTGGCTTCCTGAGCCTTGTTCGAGATCTTGTCTCCGATACCCATGATGTGCTCCTCGTTGATCAGGGGGCAGGTACGAGCACATCTTCACCCGAATCGATGCCGGAATGGGGAGATCGGGCTGGGCGGCTGCAAAGTTCACCCCTTCGGTGCGCAACAATCGGCGCCATGACCCTGAACCTGCCGGGATTCACGCATGTCTACTCGGGCAAGGTGCGCGACCTCTACGCGCCGACGCTCGAGGACGGGACAGTCCGCGACGACCAGGTGCTGCTCGTCGCCTCCGACCGCATCTCGGCCTTCGACTACGTGCTGGACACTCCGATCCCGGACAAGGGTGCGGTGCTCACGAAGCTGTCGCTGTGGTGGTTCGAGCAGCTCGGCGACCTGGTGCCCAACCACGTCCTCTCGACCGATGTGCCGGCCGAGGTCGCCGGCCGCGCCGTGCTATGCCAACGGCTGGAGATGCTGCCCGTCGAGTGCGTCGCCCGCGCCTATCTCACCGGCGGCGGCCTGGCCGAATACCAGCGCGACGGCACGGTCTCCGGGGTCGCGCTGCCCCCCGGCCTGGTGGACGGCTCGCGGCTGCCCGAGCCGATCTTCACCCCCTCGACGAAGGCCGACCTCGGCGAGCACGACGAGCCCATCCCGTATGCCGAGGTCGAGCGGCTCGTCGGGTCGCCGCGGGCTGCCGCGGCGCGCGAGCTGACGGTGCGCATCCTGCAGCGCGGGGAGGCGATCGCCGCCGAGCGCGGCGTCATCATCGCCGACACCAAGGTGGAGTTCGGGATCGGCGCCGACGGTGGGCTGGTGCTCGCCGACGAGGTGCTCACCCCGGACTCGTCCCGCTTCTGGCCGGCCGACCAGTGGGAGCCGGGACGCGCGCAACCGTCATACGACAAGCAGTTCGTGCGCGACTGGCTGCTGTCTCCTGCGAGCGGCTGGGACCGCAACTCGGGGCAGGCGCCGCCTGCGTTGCCGACCGAGGTGGTCGAGCAGACCCGCGCGAAATACCTCGAGGCCTACGAGCGGATCACCGGTCGTTCCTTCGGCTAAGACGCCGAAGGCCGCCGACCCCTCGGGGAAAGGGTCGGCGGCCGGTCGGTGGGCTACTTGGCGGCCTTGACGAACTCAGTGGTGTAGGTCTTGGACAGGTCGATCTGGTCCTTCTTCGGCTTCACATTCCCCGAGAACGAGCCCAGCACGGTGAGCACGTTCTTCGCGCCGCCCTCGTCCATGACGCCGTCCCCCGTAAACATGCCCTTGGAGTCGTTGATCGCCTTGACGTAGAGCTGCTTGTCACCGCCGGCGTAGTCCGCGGGCATCTTGCTGGCGATCGTGTCGGCGCTGTTGCTATTGATGAACTTCAGCGTCTTGACGAAAGCGTTGGCGAGCTTTTGCACGGTCGGCTTGTTCGCGTTGACCCAGTCGCACGACATGTAGAGCGACGAGGCCGGGTAGAGGCCGCCGAGCGCCTTCTGGGTGCCCGCCGCGGTGCGCATGTCGAGCAGCACCGACCCCTGACCGGTCTTGGTGAGCCGCGCGACGGTGGGGTCGGTCGTCATACCGGCATCGATGCCGCCGCTGGTGAGCGCACCGATGAAGGTCGCGTCCGCGCCCGCCTTGACCGTCGTGTACTGCGAGGTCGACACGCCGCCCTTGCCCGCGAGGTACTGGGTGAGGAAGTCGGTCGAGCTGCCCTGGCTGGTGACGCCGAGCTTCTTGCCCTTGAAGTCGGAGGGGGACTTGATCGTGCCCTGGTTCTTCTTCGACACGACCTCGACCTCGCCGGGCACATTGGCGAACTGCACCACCGACTCCAGGCACTTGCTGGAGTCCTTGGCCTGGATGTCGATCGTGTGGTCGTAGAAACCGACCACGCCCTGCGCCTGGCCGGCGAGCAGCTGGGTCTCGGCGGTGACACCGGCCGGGGTGTCCTGCAGCTCGACGTTGAGGCCCTCGTCCTTGAAGTAACCGAGCTGCTCGGTCAGCTTGGCCGGCATGTAGATCACCTTGGCGGCGCCGCCGACCATGATCACGATCTTGCCGGCGGCCGGACCGCCGCCACCGCTGGCGCTGCCGGTGCCGCCACCGTTGCCGCCCCCGTTGCCGGAGGAGGAGTTCTTGGTCTGGCAGCCGGTGAGCGCCATCGTGCTGGCGAGCAGGGCGACACCGGTGGTGAGAAGAGTGCGCTTCATGGGGGAGTGCTCCTATTTCGTGACGGGGAATCAAACAGCGGTGGCGCCGGTGGACTGGGCTGGCGGGCGCCACTTCAGCAACCGGCGTTCCAGGGCGCCGAGGAAGAGTTCGGCGGTCAGGGCGAGGACGGTGCAGATCACCATCCCGGCGAAGACACCGGCGGCGTTGAACGAGTTCTGCGAGGTGTTGATCAGCAGGCCGAGGCCGTGGGTGGCGCCGGTGTACTCGCCGACGATCGCGCCGATGAGCGCGAAGCCGAAGGCCGTGTGCAGCGAGGCGAGGATCCAGCTGGTCGCGCTCGGCACCACGATCGAGCGGAGCACATCCCAGCGCGACGCGCCGAGGATGCGCGCGTTGTTGACCAGGTTGCGGTCGACCTCGCGGGCGCCCTGGAAGGCGTTGAAGAACACCGGGAAGAACACCAGAACCAAGGCGGTGACGACCTTGGAGGTCATGCCGAGGCCGAACCACAGCACGAACAGCGCGGCGAGCACGACGCGAGGGATGGCGTTCAGCGCCTGGATGTAGGGCGCGAGCACCTCCGACAGCAGCCGCGACCGGCCGAGGATGATGCCGCTCACGACGCCGAAAATCGAGCCGAGGATGAAGCCGTAGACCGCCTCCTGCAGCGTGGCGGAGATGTTGACCCAGATCGACCCGCTCGAGGTGCCCTGGGTGAACCACACGACCAACTGGTTCCAGACCTTGCTGGGCTTGGAGTAGTAGAAGTCGTCGAAGAGATAGGTGCAGCTGATCTCCCAGATCGCCAGCACGGCGACGAGCAGCACGACGCGCAGGGTGTAGACGAGCGCCTTGTGCCGGCGCATCCGCTGCTTGGCGCTGAGGCCGGCCTTGCTGACCGTTGCGGTCTGGGTCTCGGTCGTGGTCTGGTCCAGATCAAGCGACACGGTTGGCTCCTGTCGTGCGGGCGATCTCGACCTCCGAGGACAGCGACTGCCACACCTCGGAGTAGATCGCGATGAACTCCGGGGTCATCCGGATCTCCTCGACATTGCGAGGCCGGGGCAGGTTGATCGTGAACACGTCCTTGATCCGCGCTGGGCTGGCGGTCATCACCACGACCCGGTCGGCCAGCGTGATGGCCTCCTCCAGGTCGTGGGTGACGAAGACGACGGCCGCGTTGGTGTCCGACCACAGGTTGAGCAGTTCGTTCTGCATCAGGGCACGGGTCTGCACGTCGAGCGCCGAGAAGGGCTCGTCCATCAGCAGGATCGAGGGGTTGTTGACCAGCGTCTGGGCCAGCGCGACCCGCTTGCGCATGCCGCCGGACAGCTGATGCATGTAGTAGTTCTCGAAGCCCTTGAGGCCGACCCGCTCGATCCACTCCCGGGCCTGGTCCCTGGCCTTGTCCTTGGCCACCCCCCGCCACATCGGGCCGGCAGCGACATTGCCCAGCACAGTGCGCCAGGGCAGCATCGCGTCGGTCTGGAACATATAACCGACGCCGTCCGGTATGCCGGTCACGGGCTTGCCGGCCACGGTCGCCGTCCCTTCGCTCGGCGGCTCGAGGCCGGAGATGAGGGACAAGGTGGTGGACTTGCCGCAACCGGTGGGACCGACGACGGCGACGAACTCGCCGGCTTCGACGGTGAGGCTGACTTCCGACACGGCCGTGTGCAGGCCGCCGGAGGAGGTCATGAAGCGTTTTGTCGCGTGATCGAGAACGACCAGGCTCATCGCGACTCCTTGGGTGACGGGATGCGTGACCTGTGTCACGCCGAACGACGGATGAACCTAGGGAGAACTGCGCCGGCCTGTCGCGGTTGTGAACGATGCGAGGGATCTGCGCGCTGATCGCGTTCTGCGCATTTTGCGCTGTGACCTGCACCACCCCGTGCGGCCATACACTCGGCGGCCATGACCAGGCGGTTGCCGTTCACCCGGCAGATGTTGCTGCTGCAGCTCGGCGTGCTGCTCGTGCTCGGCATCTGCAGCCTCGTCGCCGTCGGCTGGATGTTGCGCGTGACCATGGAGCGGCAGTACGAGCAGCGGGCGCTCGCGGTCGCACGCACGGTCGCCTCGGACCCCGAGCTGGGAGACCTCGTCGCCGTCGACGACCAGCCCAGGGTGCAGCAAATCGCCCTGACCCAGGGCCGGCGCAATGGCGCGCTCTTCGTCGTGGTCACCGACAAGCTCGGGATCCGGCTGGCCCACCCCAATCCGGACGCGATCGGCAAGAAGGTGTCCACGGACCCGCGGGCGGCGTTGTCCGGCAAGGAAGTTGTGCTGCTCGAGCGGGGCACGCTCGGGTTGTCCGCTCGTGGCAAGGTGCCGTTGCGGGATTCGGCGGGCCGGATCGTGGGGGAGGTGAGCGTCGGCTTCGCGGCGAGCGAGGTCGACGCCGCGGTCCGGTCGATGCTGTTCGTCGCCGTCCCGGTGGGGGTGCTGGGTATCGCCGGGGCCATGCTCGCGACGGCGGCTCTGGCCCGCCGGCTCAAGCGCGGGCTCTTCGGTCTCGAGCCAGCGGAGGTGGCCGACCTGCTGCGGGAGCACGACGCGGTGCTCTATGGCATCGGCGAAGGCGTGCTCGCCTTCGACACCCAAGGCCGGGTCGCCATGTGCAACGACGAGGCCCGCCGGTTGCTCGACCTGCCGGTCGAACGAGGTATACCGGCCGCCTCCCTCGGTCTGCCCGCTCGCCTCGCGGAGGCCGTCGGCGGCGAAAGCGCAGATGTGACAGCTGTTTCCGGTGACCGCGTGCTGGTTGCGCGCCATCGCGTCGTCCAGTCCGACGACCGCGAGCTGGGCAGCGTGCTCACCCTGCGAGATCGCACCGACGTGGAACAGCTGACCTCCGAGCTGGCCAGCGTGCGGACGATGACGAGCGCGCTGCGAGCACAGCGGCACGAGTTTGCCAACCGCATGCACATGGTCATCGGTCTGCTTCAGACCGGTTCACCGGACGATGCGCTGGCCTATCTGCAAGCCGGAGGTGGAGCGGTTGTCGCCGAGGATCCGTTCGACCCAGAGGCGTTGCAGTCCAACACGATTCGCGCTTTCCTCGCCGCAAAGGTCGCGTATGCCGCGGAGCGCGCGGTCACGCTGACGCTGTCGGAGACGACGTGGGTGCCGCGCAAACTCGTCGCCCCGGTCGAGGTGGTGACGGTGCTCGGCAATCTCGTCGACAACGCCATCGACGCCGCAGCCGAACAGTCCCCGGGCCGGGTCGAGATCGACCTGCTCGGCAATGGGCGCGATCTGGTGCTGTCGGTGGCCAACACCGGCCCGGGACTGGACGAGATGCGCGCCGAAGCGATCTTCGCCGACGGAGTGAGCACCCGCGGACCCGGGCGCGGGCACGGACTGGCCATCGCTCGGCATACGGCACGAAGGCTCGGCGGTGAGGTGAGAGTGACCGCGTTCGGCGGTGGGGAAGCGATGACGGTGTTCGTCGCCGAGTTGCCAGATGTCTTGGAGGACAAGGGAATCGGTGAGGTTTCATGATCGAGGTGCTGATCGTCGACGACGACTTCCGGGTCGCTCAGGTGCACGCTGCGTATGTCGACGCGGTGAGCGGCTTCCGTGCGGTCGGCGTGGCTCACACGGCACAGGACGCGCTGGCTGCCGTGCGATCGCAACGTCCGGATCTGCTGCTGCTCGACACCTATCTGCCCGACCAACTGGGCACCCGGCTGGCGGTCGACCTCGCTGGTGAATGCGACGTGCTCATGGTGACCGCCGACGACTCGGCCGAGTCGGTGCGCGCGGCGGTGCGGGCCGGGGCGGTGAACTACATCGTCAAACCCTTTGCCTCCGAATCGCTCGCGGCGCGGCTGCGGGCGTATGAGCGATATCGGTCGCGGGTATCGCGCGGATCGTTGACCCAGGACCAGATCGACGCGGCTTTCGCGGTGTTGCACGAGGGAGACCGGCCGCGCACGCCGAAGGGCCAATCACCGGTCACTGCGAAGCTGGTGCGCGAAGCACTGAAGAACGCCTCCGAGGCGCGGACAGCTGTGGAGGTGGCCGACGAACTCGGCATCTCGCGGGCGACGGCGCAGCGCTATCTCGCTGCGCTGGCCGAGGAAGGACACGCGGTGATGGACCTGAGGTATGGGTCGACCGGTCGGCCGGAGCACCAATACCGCTGGCGCTGAACCAGATTCGCCGACCATTCTCGTTGGTTGAGCGCCGTCCTGAGTAGCGCGACGAAGGAGCGCGTATCGAAGGGCAAGGGGCGAGCTTGCGAGCACCGCGTCGAAACCTCGCCCGCCGCCGACGATTCCACGCCTGCGGGGCCTCACGGCGGCGTTGGGTGGCGGGAGGCGGCGGCGCCGCTTCGGGATGCGCCCCACCGGGAGCGGCGCCTTCGGCGCGTGCGGCGCCGCCGCCCAGCGCCCGCCGGAGCATCCCTCCAGCGGGCCGCCTACCTCCCGCCTGCCTGAGTGGTTGAGCACCGACCCCATCGTTGGTTGAGCGCCGCCCTGAGCGAGCTTCCCTCGATGGTTGAGCAAGCGGAGGAGCGCAGCGACGACGCGCGTCGAAACCGCCCTGACCTCAACGCCGGTTGAGTAAGCGAGCGAGGAACGAGCGAGCGCATCGAAACCGCCCTGACCTCAACGCCGGTTGAGCAAGGGGCGAGCTTGCGACTCCCGCGTCGAAACCATCGGTGGACCCGGGTGTTGTCGGTGGTGGCTGGCATACTTGAGTCACTGGTGTGTGCACCGCAGGAGCGTCGAAAACTGTTGTGCCACAACGAAAAAACTGTCCACAACGTCTTCTTTCCGCACACCTGTTCGGGTAGAATCCTTGGTATGTCGATCACCGCACCGACCGACCCGGCCAGCACCGATGGTGCTGCCCGGGAGCCGGTGAGTGTGCACGCCGCCGGTGGGATCGGAGCCGAGTCCACTGGTGCGCGGGAGTTCATCGAGTCGGTGCTTTTCGAAGACGGGCTGCCGGCGGCGATGGAGGTGGCGACCGACCCCGAGGTTGCCGGGATGCGCGGGTTTGACCTGGTTGAGGTGCAGTTGGCCGCGATCAGCGTGCTGACCCGTAACGTGTTCGACCGGTTGAGTGAAGCCAACCCGTTCGCCCCGGGTGCCCCGGACCGGTTTTTCGCTGACACTGAGGTGCCGACCGACCCGCGGGCGGGGGTGCCGGACGCGTTCGCTGCGATGCCGGAGTCATTGCTGGTGTCGGCTGGGGTGTTGAGTCCGCAGCAGGCGGCTGAGGTGGAGCGGTCCAACCGGTTGCGACAGCGGTATCTGGCGACGGTGGCGGCGGCGCATGCGGTGGCTCAGCAAGCCTTGGCGGTGCGGGCGCGGGCGGTGGCCCGGTTTGCCCGGTTTGATCAGGCTGACCCGGCGGATCATTCCGCGGCGGGGGTGCTGGGGCCCACGGTGGAACACCCGGTGGGGTATCAGGCAGCGTTGGCGCACGAAGAGGTCGGTCCCGCCCTCGGGCTGGGTGATTATGAGGCTGGTGGCTTGATCGAGGATGCTGCGCTGGTCACCGCCCGGTTGCCGCGGGTGTTGGAGCAGGTCGGTGCCGGTGAGGTGAATTGGGCGACCGCGACCACCCTGGGCAGGGAGGTTGCTGATGCGCGCCCGGAGACCTGTGAGCAGGTGGAGGACCTGATCTTGCAGCGGGGTGTGCAGTATCGGGCGCGTAGTGTGGCCCGCCGTTCGGCGCGCACGTTGGTGGAGCGGTTGGAGGCTTCGGCGGCGCGGCGGACGAAGAAGCGCACCCAAGCGCAGCAGACCGGGGTGTGGTTGGACCCGCACTCGGTGCCGGGGTTGGCGTTGCTGACCGCGGCGATGCCGACCGCGCAAGCAGCAGCGTTGAGGGACGCGGTCGAAGCGCGTGCTGCCGCCCGGAGGCTGGAGTACGCCAGTACCCCCGGTGGTGACCCGTACACCTTGGGGGAGCACCGGGCCGCGGCGTTGTTCGAACTCGCGATGCATAACGTGTCCCTGACCGTGCACGTGGACGTGCTCAAACCCCAGGCGGCGTGCAACACCTTCACCCCCGAAACGCCAGATGCCGCAAGCGATGTCACTGCCAACGCCACCGAGGATGCCACGGACGTCACCGAGGATGCCACGGATGGCACGACCGACACCGACACCGCCTCCGACGCTGACGCTGACGCTGACGCCACCGAGGATGCCGCGGATGTCACGACCGACACCGCCACCGCCACCGACGCTGACGCTGACGAGGGTGACGGCGCGGCGGAGGCCACGGGCAGCGAAACGGCAAGCACCGCTGCTGCGGGTGACCAGCGTCCTGGCACGGCCACGGCCAACGAACCCAACGAGGTCGGCGAAGTCGACGAGGTCGACGAGGTTGCTTCGCCTGGTGGTGTTGGTCCGGAGGAGGTGGTGCAGCATCCGACGGCGGGGCCGATCACCGGGAGTGATCTGGCCGAGTTGATCGGGCACCCGGCGTTCACGGCGTCGAAGGTGACGACCAGTCACCGAAATTTCGACGCGGGCGACTACCGCCTGGACGATCAGGCGATCAGTAAGTCGTATCGGCCGCCGGAGTCGATGCGGGAGCGGGTGAAACGCCGGGACCAGCGGTGCCGGTTCCCCGGGTGCACGCGCGGGGCGAGGTTTACCGACCTGGATCATGTGGTCGCGTGGCCGCAGGGTCCGACGGCGGACTGGAACCTGCAATGTTTGTGTCGGCGGCATCACCGCACCAAACAATCCGGGTGGTCAGTCACGATGACCCCGGGTGGCCGGTGCACCTGGACCAGCCCGGCCGGTCGGGTGTACGTGACCTGGCCAGGGTTGCTGGAAACCTACTGGGACACCACCGAACCCAGCACCGACACCAGCGACCCGGACGCCATCAACCCGGACACCAGCTGACCACCCCTGCGCTGGTTGAGCGCCGTCCTGAGGGAGCGCATCGAAACCACTTGTGGCGCAACGGGTTTCGATGCGGGCTCGGCTAGCGCCTCGCCCTTACTCAACCAGCGTTGCTGTTTCGACGCGCGTCGTCGCTACGCTCCTCCGCTTGCTCAACCAGCGTTGCTGTTTCGACATGGGTGCCGCTGGTCTACGGGTTCGTTGCGCTGCTCAGGACAGCGCTCAACCCACGAGGCAGGCGGGAGGTAGGCGGCGCCCCGTAGGGATGCTCCGGCGGGCGCTGGGCGGCGGCGCCGCACGCGCCGAAGGCGCCGCTCCCGTTGGGGCGCATCCCGAAGGGGCGCTGCCGCCTCCCGCTACCCAGCCCCACCGTGAGGTCTCGCTAGGGGAAGGAAGGAGCCGCGTCGAAGCCGCAAGCGCTCCTGTCAGCGGATCCGCCAGCCCACTGCCGGGGGTCGCGGCGACGGTACGGTGTCAGTGTCATCGAAGGGCCGGGCACCCGCGATCAGCCGGTCGACCTCGGCATTAAGCAGGAGGCCTGTGGGCAACGGAGCGCCAGCGACCTTGCGGCGCAACGACTTTGCGTCCATCAGCGCGTTGCTCACCGCGAGGACGTAATTGCCGAAGCGCTTCTTCTTCATCACCTCCGCGGTGGCGAGGACAGCATGCGCGGAGAAAGGCTGGGACAGCCCTCGGAGCGCCCGCCGCAGCCATGCCCGGTCCGGCTCGTCGGCCAGGTTGAACAGCGCAATCCCTTGGGGCTTCAGCACTTTCGCGATCACCGCCGCACACTCAACCGTGACGAGATCGGCCGGCACGCGGCCATCGGCATACGCATCGACGATCACCGCGTCAGCACTCTCCGGCGCGAGGGCAGTGAGCCCGGCGCGCCCGTCCTGCGGCCGGACCCTGATGCGGTGCCCGCGGGGAAGCGGGAGTTCGCGGCGAACCGCCTCGGTGAGGGCAGCGTCGGGTTCGAGCACGATCTGGGGCGAGCCCGGACGCTCATGGTGGAGCCAACGCGGCAAGGTGAGCGCGGCGCCGCCGACGTGGGTGACCGCGAGCGGGCCGGGCGGCAGGGTGTCGAGCACAAGTGCGATGTGCTGCATGTATTCGAAGGTGAGCAGTCCGGGGTCGTGCGGGTCGACATACGACTGCGGCCGTTCGTCGAGCACGAGCGTCACGCCACCGCGATCGTCGGTGCGGAAGTCGAAGCTCATGGGGATCCGGGATCGGTCGGGCGGCGCGGGCTTCGTCACTGTAGTGGTGACGTGCACAATCTGCGTATGGCGGCGCGGCGGCGGATCAATCCCGTGGAGGGGCGGGCGGCGGTGCTCGCGTGGTGCGCGGACCCGGGGGTGAAACGTGCCGAAATCGCTGTGGCAGTGCGGTATTCGCTGGAGGAGCTGGCACTGCAGGCGCCCGGCAGATCGGTGGAGGTGCGGGTGCCACCGTTCGGGGCGGTGCAGGTGATCGAAGGCCCAACCCATCGGCGAGGGACGCCACCGAATGTGGTGGAGATGAACGCCGCGACCTGGTTGGCCCTGGTGGTCGGCGACCTCACTTGGAGTGAGGCCGCCGACAGCGGGGACGTGCAGGCGTCCGGAGGGCGAGCCGACCTGTCGGCATACCTGCCCTTAGTGCGACGCCCGGGGTGATCAGCGCTTTGAGGAATCCCAGTGGCGGAAGCCACCAATCTTGGCGGTCTCCTCGTCCTTGAAGTAGACCTCGGCCTCGGTGTGCTCGTAATCGGGCGAGTCCGGGGTGTGGAAGAGCATCGTGTCGGCGTTGCCCTTGATCCAGCCCGCCGGGCCGGAGCCGTCGTCGTTCGGCATGGCCGATCCGGGGCCGAAGGGACCGTCGCCGGCCGCCTCGTCGGGTGCCTGCGGTTCAGCGGCGTATGCCGACGCGGTCGGTGACGGCTGCGCGGTGTCGGCCGTCGACGGCTGCGCGGTGCTGGAGTCGAGGTCCTCGAGCGCCGGGGGCGGGGTAGCCCAGTCGTCACCGCCGGTGGGTGCGGGCTCGGTCTTGCCCGTGGACTCGGCAGGTTCGGTCTTGGCGAGGTCCGGCTTCGCCGGTGCAGCGGGGGTCTCCTGCTGGGTCGCGGCCGGTTCCGAAGGTGCCTTGTCGAGGTCGTCCAGGGCTGGGGGCGGGGTGGCCCAGTCGTCGCCGCCGGTGGGTGCGGGCTCGGTCTTGGCCGTGGACTCGGCAGGTTCGGTCTTGGCGAGGTCCGGCTTCGCCGGTGCAGCGGGGGTCTCCTGCTGGGTCGCGGCCGGTTCCGAAGGTGCCTGGTCGAGGTCGTCCAGGGCTGGGGGCGGGGTAGCCCAGTCGTCGCCGCCGGCGGTGGGTGCGGGCTCGGTGGGTTTCGACGCGCTCGCTCCTTCGTCGCTCGCTTGCTCAACCGGCGAGGTGGAGGTGTCGTCGAGGGCGGGTGGGGGTGCGTCCCAGTCGTCGCCGCCAGTGCTGGGTGCAGGTTCGGTCTCGGCGGCGGGTTTCGACGCGGCGGCTCGTTCCTCGCCGCCTTGCTCAACCGGCGAGGTGGAGGTGTCGTCGAGGGCGGGTGGGGGTGCGTCCCAGTCGTCGCCGCCAGTGCTGGGTGCAGGTTCGGTCTCGGCGGCGGGTTTCGACGCGGCGGCTCGTTCCTCGCCGCCTTGCCCTTCGGCACGCGCTCCTTCGTCGCGCTGCTCAGGACGACGCTCAACCGACGATGGCTTCTCAACCGGCGCGGGTGAGGACTTCTCAACCGGCGTGGGGGAGGACTTCTCAGCCGACGATGGCTTCTCAACCGGCGTGGGCGACGCTTCCTCGCGTCGCAACTGCTCGGCCTGGACACCGACCTTCTGCTTGCCCTCGACCCCGTGGATGCCGACCGAACCACCCCGCTGCGGGTCGCGCAGGAAGATCACGAGCAACAGCGCGATGATGATGAGCACGAGCACCAGGACCAGGTAGATCACGGGGGAGCGTCCTTTCGGGATGCGACGAGAACCTGCGGGAAACCCTAGTCATCGCGATCGCCTACCGTTGGCGTGTGCAGCAGGACGAGCAGGTCAACGAGACGAACGCCACGCGTTACCGGGTGCGGCGGGCACCCCGGTTGGGCCCCTTCCTGGCGACGGGCGCCATCGTCGGCCTCATCGTTGCCGCCATCGTGGCCAACCTGCCCGGTGAGGACCCGATGAACCGCAATGTGTCGACGATGTCGGCCTTCGGCTATCTCGCGGTGTTCTTCGTGCCGATCGGGGTCGCGGTGGCCGCCGTCATCGTCATACTGCTCGATCGCCGCAGTCATTGACCGGCGCCCACGGCGGACGTGGGAGGATGGGCCCGTGCCTCGAGGCGATGGACGACTCAGTCATGACCTGATGCCCGGCGAGAAGGGTCCCCAGGACGCGTGCGGCGTCTTCGGGGTCTGGGCGCCGGGTGAAGAGGTCGCCAAACTCACCTACTTCGGTCTTTACGCTCTGCAGCACCGTGGGCAGGAGTCCGCGGGCATCGCGACCAGCGACGGCGACAGCATCCTGGTCTACAAGGACATGGGCCTGGTCAGCCAAGTCTTCGATGAGTCCGCGCTCAGCAGCCTGCGCGGCCACCTGGCGATCGGCCACTCCCGCTACTCCACCACCGGCGGCAGCACCTGGGAGAACGCCCAGCCGACGCTGGGCGGCCACGAGGGCGGGTCGGTCGCGCTGGCGCACAACGGCAACCTGATCAACACCGTCGAGCTGCGGGAACTGGTCGACGCCAGCCACGCCGGTCGCACCATCCGCGGTGAACTCGCCCGCGGCAACACCTCTGACACCGCGCTGGTCACCACCCTGCTGGCCGAGGACCCCGACCGCTCGCTCGAACAGGCCGCCCTCGACGTGCTCCCCAAGCTGCGCGGCGCGTTCTGCTTCGTCTTCATGGACGAGCAGACGCTGTATGCCGCCCGCGACCCGCACGGGGTCCGTCCCCTCGCGCTCGGTCGCCTCGAGCGCGGCTGGGTGGTGGCTTCGGAGACTGCTGCGCTGCAGACCGTGGGCGCCAGCGTGGTCCGCGAGATCGAACCCGGCGAACTCGTCGCGATCGACGAGCACGGCCTGCGGTCGCACCGCTTCGCGCCGGCGCAGCCGAAGGGTTGCGTCTTCGAATATGTCTATCTCGCCCGCCCGGACGCGGTGATCCGCGGCCGCGTCGTGCACGAGGCGCGGGTCGAGATGGGCCGCGCCCTCGCCCGCGAACACCCGGTGGACGCAGACCTGGTCATCGGCGTGCCCGAGTCCGGGGTGCCGGCCGCGACCGGTTACGCGCAGGAGTCCGGCATACCGTTTGGGCAGGGGTTCGTGAAGAACGCCTATGTCGGCCGCACGTTCATCCAGCCCAGCCAGACCCTGCGGCAGCTCGGCATCCGGCTCAAGCTCAACCCCTTGGAGCATTCGATTCGCGGCAAGCGCGTCGTCGTCATCGACGACTCGATCGTGCGCGGCAACACCCAGCGCGCCCAGATCCGGATGCTGCGCGAGGCCGGTGCGACCGAGGTGCACGTGCGGATCTCGAGCCCGCCGGTGAAATGGCCGTGTTTCTACGGCATCGACTTCGCCACCAGGGCCGAACTCGTCGCCACCGGTCTCAACGTCGAGGAGATCCGGGCCTCGATCGGCGCCGACTCGCTCGGCTATATCTCCGAGCAGGGCATGGTCGATGCGACCGAACAACCGGCGAGCGAACTGTGCACCGCCTGCTTCACCGGCAACTACCCGATCGAGTTGCCCGAGGACGGCCGGATCGGCAAGCACGTGCTGGAGACGCTGCCGCTCGACATCGCGTCCGGGCACGACCGCTCGGTGCCGGTGCGGCCGGAGGACCGGGTCGACCGCCGCGACGCCGACGGCGTCTCCCTCGGGGTCGCCGGCGGCGCCGAGAACTCGTTGCAGCATCCCTGAGGTCTAGGAGTCCCACGTTGAGCGAAACCCCGATCACCTATGCCGACGCCGGCGTCGACGTGGAGGCGGGTGACAAGGCCGTCGAGTTGATGAAGGCGTCGGTGGCGCGGGCCCAGCGGCCGGAGGTGCTCGGTGGCCTCGGCGGCTTCGCGGGGCTCTTCGACGCCTCGATGCTCGCGCGGATGACCCGGCCGGTGCTCGCCACCTCGACCGACGGCGTCGGCACCAAGGTCGCGATCGCGCAGGCCCTGGACGTGCACGACACCATCGGTTTCGACCTGGTCGGCATGGTCGTCGACGACATCGTGGTGTGCGGCGCGGAGCCGCTGTTCATGACCGACTACATCGCCACGGGCAAGGTCGTCCCAGAGCGGATCGCCGCGATCGTGTCCGGCATCGCGCGTGCCTGCGAGCAGGCAGGGGTGGCGCTCGTCGGCGGCGAGACCGCCGAGCATCCCGGTCTGCTCGAGCCGCAGGAGTATGACGTCGCCGGCGCCGCCACCGGCGTCGTGGAGTATGCCGACCTGTTGTCGCCCGACCGTGTTCGCGCCGGTGACGTGCTGCTCGGTCTGGCGTCGTCCGGGCTGCACGCCAACGGCTATTCGCTGGTGCGGCGGATCGTCGCCTCGGCCGGCTGGTCCTGGGACCGCGAGGTGCCCGAGTTCGGCCGCACCCTCGGCGAGGAGGTGTTGACGCCCACCCGGGTGTACGCCGCCGACCTGCTGCGGCTGATCCGCACCGAAGGCGTCGAGGTGCACGCCCTGTCGCATGTCACCGGCGGCGGACTCGCAGCCAACCTGGCGCGGGTGCTGCCACCGGGGCTGTGCGGCGTCGTCGAGCGGTCCAGCTGGTCGCCGGCACCGGTCTTCGGCGTCCTGCAGCGGCTGGGCTCAGTGCCGCAGGCCGACCTGGAGCGCACGCTCAACATGGGTGTCGGCTTCGTCGCCGCACTCCCGCACAGCAGCGTCGACGCCGCACTCGAAGTGCTCACCCATGCCGGTGTGCCCGCGTGGGTGCTCGGCCGGGTTCAGCCGATGGAGGAGATCGACGCCGCTGCCGCCGAGGTGGTCACCGGCGCCAAGGGCGTGCACGGCGGCGGTGCCCAACTGCTGGGCGATTACGCCTGAATGTCGCGCGGCTCAGTGCCGCGTGGCCCACTGGGCGTAGTCGTCCTCGTCACCCTCGTCGTCGCGACCAGCGTCGGCTTCATCAGCCGCTGCGGTGGACGACCTGGACCGGAGCTCACGCTCCAGCGCATTGAGGTCGGTGTCGGGGCTGAAGTACTTCAGCTCCCGGGCAACCTTGGTCTGCTTTGCCTTGGCCCGGCCGCGCCCCATGGCGAGACCCCCTCATGTCGTGTGTGCCGAGCCGCCGGACGACGCGCCGTGCAGAGCTGTGCATCCGCGATGCGCAGGCCCGCGAGGCGAGATCGTCGGGGGGCCCGGGATCCGTGCGTTTCTGTCGTGGTGTCAACGGTACAACAGCCGTGGAACTTCCTTCGCATCTGTTCGGCGACTGGCCGACCCAATCACTCGTCATCCTTGAGATAACGCCGTGACAGCAGCACGCCGCCGCCGATCAACAGCACCGCGAGCACCACGGCACCGATGACGACGGCCGGAGCGTTGTTCGAGGAATTGGTCGGCGTCTGCTGCGCCGGCGGGGTCGGCGAGGTGCTCGAGGCCGCCGAGCCGGCCGAGTTCGACGCGCTGGAGCCCGATGCCGTCGCGCTGGAGGACGTGCTGGCCGTGGCCCCCGCGACCGTGAACGCGAAGGTGCCCGAGATCGGGTGGCCGTCGGAGGAGGTGACCCGCCATACGACGGTGTACTTGCCGTTCGGCAGGCCGGGCTTCAGCGCCTGGGTGACCACCTTGCCGGTGACGATCGCGGTGCCGGAGGTGACCTCCCCTTGCGGCCCCGTGACCTTCAGCTGGGTGCCGGTCGGCTGCGCGCGATCGGAGAGGGACAACACGATCTTCTCCGGCGGCGCGACCGTGCTGCCGTCCTTGGGCGTTGTTGAGGCGACGCGGTCGTGGGCGCTCGCGGTCGGCATACCGACGACCAGCAGTGGGAGGAGAGCGGCAGCAAGCAGGGCGAGGAGGGACCGGATGCGCATGGCGGCCATTGTGCGAAACGAACCTGTGGGCCAGGCGGCGGGCCGGAACAGCACGAAAGCCCCGCCGCAGCGGGGCTCTTCGAGAAGTGGCCAGAGACGGGGTCGAACCGCCGACCTAGCGATTTTCAGTCGCTCGCTCTACCAACTGAGCTATCTGGCCTGATGCGGCGACTCTACGTCACCACTGGCGACCCCGACGGGACTTGAACCCGCGACCTCCGCCGTGACAGGGCGGCGCGCTAACCAACTGCGCTACGGGGCCTTGCTGGTGCAAGACCGAACTTGCTGTATCCCCAACGGGATTCGAACCCGTGCTGCCGCCGTGAAAGGGCGGTGTCCTAGGCCGCTAGACGATGGGGACCTGTCCGACAGGTCCGCACCCGGCGGTCCGGATCCGTTGTGGACTCGGCAACTATAGGGGACGGGTGAGGCAAGCACCAAAACGCGGCCCGCTCAGCGGATCTTGGCGCTCGCCCACTCGATCAGCCGCTCGGTCTCCCAGGTGTCGATGATCCGCTCCGGTGGTATGCCGGCCGCCTCCGCCCGCGCGCAGCCGTACTGCTGCAGGTCCAGTTGGCCAGGCGCGTGGGCGTCGCTGTCGATGCTGAACAGGCAGCCGATGTCGCGCGCGAGCTCGAGCAGATCGTCCGGCGGGTCGGACCGCTCGGGGCGGGCGTTGATCTCGACCGCGACGTCATGCTCCGCGCAGGCCTCGAAGACTGCCTGCGCGTCGAACTGCGACGGGGCGCGCGTGCCGCGATCGCCTTGAATGAGCCGCCCGGTGCAGTGACCGAGGATGTTGGTCCACGGCTGGGCGATGGCGCCGAGCATGCGCTGGGTGTTGGGCGCCTTGGCCATCTTCAGCTTGGAGTGCACCGAGGCGACGCGCACCTGCAGCTGGCGCAGCATCTCCTCGGACTGGTCGAGCGTGCCGTCGTCGAGGATGTCCACCTCGATCCCCTTGAGCAGGGTGAACTGGCCGCCGAGGTGCTTGTTGATCGTGTCGATGACGCCGAGTTGCTGGGTGAGCCGGGCGGCGGTGAGCCCGTTCGCGACCTTGAGCCGCGGCGAGTGGTCGGTGAGCACCAGGTAGTCGTGGCCGAGCTCCATCGCGGTCGCGACCATCTCCTGAATCGGTGAGCCGCCGTCGCTCCAGTCCGAGTGGGAGTGGCAGTCGCCCTTGAGGGCCGCCTGGATCGCCTCGCCGCCCTCGACCAGCCGGCCGCCGTGCTCGGCCTCCAGGTCGATCAGGTATGCCGGTTGCTCGCCGTTCAGGCACGCCGCGATGACCGCTTCGGTCGAGCTGCCGATCCCGGGGAGCTGCTTGAGGGTGCCTTCCTGGGCGCGCCGTTCCAGCTCCTCGCGCGGTGTGGCGATGACCGTCTCCACGGCGCCTCGGAAGGCTTTGACCCGATAGGTGCCCGCCCGGGCGCGCTCCAGCAGGAAGGCGATGCGCCGCAGCGCGTCGACGGGTTCGGGAGCTTCAGCGGGCGGTGCGGCGGACGTCATACCTCGCACTGTGCCAGGTCCGGATAGGGTCGCGCGCTGTGAGGGCGTGGGTGCTGCTGGCCGGGTTCGTGCTCGCCGCCGGATGGGCGGTGTGGGCGCAGCGGCGCATGCAACGGCGGGTGCTGGCGTTCCTGGTGCGCCGGACCTTCGGGCAGCCACCTGGCAAGGGGGCGCGGCTCACGCACCTGGTGCAGGGCGGCGCGGCCGTCGCCGCAGTGGCAGTCCTCGCGCTCGCCGGGTGGGCGGAACAGGTCGAGCGGTGGTTCTGGTTGCGAATCCCGTTGGCGTTGTTGGTGTTGCTGGTCTACGTGCCGTTCGCGGCGACGCTCGCCCGCATCCACCTGGCGCGGGTGCGGCGCGGCTCGACCCCGCAGGCTCGGCTGCAGCAGATGGGCGCCACGCCCGGCATGGCTGAGGCCATCGCGCGAGCGGGGCGCCCGTGGGCTGTCGTCGGCTCGGTGGTGATGATCGTGGCCGTGCTGATCCTGGCCTGGCACCACCTGCGCTGAGGACTACTCGCCGGCGCGGTGCTTGCCGCCCTGCGCCTGGTCCGTCGCGGACCCGTCGACCTGACCGAGCTGGGTCTGCACGGTCGGCACATTGGCCGAGAACTCGTCCTGGTTGCGCAGGGTGTCGGTGGTGACGGTGGGCTGCTCCGCGGGGCGCACCTCGCTGCCCGCCGGCGGCGTGCTTGCCTTCTTGGTGGCCAGGCCCTTGGCGGCCTGCTCGGCCTTCTTGGTGGCGGCATCCTGCACGGTCTTGGCGATCCAGACGACCGCGATCGCCCCGACGGCCATCAGGATGCGCGGGTGCTGCACGCCCTTGCGGCGCAGGAAGAGCTCGACCTTCTCGTCGGCCTTGACGCCGACGCCGGAGCTGATCAGCGACAGGCCACCGGCGGCCGCGGCGAGGGCCGAGGTGGAGGAGGCGGTGGTGCCGGTGGCGGTCTTGGTCGGCGCGAGACCGAGCTTGCCGCCCTCGGAGTTCGCGCGCGGACCCATCAGCATTGAGCCGGCGGTGCCGGCGATATTGGCGACCCGCAGGCCACGACGGGCCCAGCGCGGGAAGCGGGCGGGAGTCAGCATGACCCCTGCGCCCGCTGCGGCAGCGGCGATGAGGTTCTGGACGGCAGGGGAACGGAGCGCGGACGAGGTCGGCATACGGCCAACTCTAGAGGCGCAGCTGGGCGAGCTGGGCGCCCTTCGGCAGGGATTCCGCGGCGCCGGGTGAGACGGGCTGACACAGTGGCCGGCATGCGCTCGTTCCACGTCATCGTCAACCCCGCCGCCTCGGGCGGTGCCGCCGCGACCAAGGGCGAGGAGCTGGCGCAGCACCTGCGCCGGCGGGGCGCGGAGGTGGCCTTGCGGCGAAGCCCCTCACCCGAGGCGATGAACGGGCTGGTCGCCGAGAGCGTCGCAGCCGGCGCGATCTGTGTCGCCGCGGGTGGTGACGGGATGGTCGATTCCGCGGTCACCCCGGCCGTGCGGCAGGGCGCCACCTTGGCGATCGCCCCGTTGGGCCGAGGCAACGACTTCGCCCGCCAGCTCGGCATACCGACCAAGACCGATCGGCTGGTGGAGGTGCTCCTGCGCGGTGAGCCGAGCGCCGTCGACGTCATCGACGTCGGCCGCCGGTTCGTCGCCTCCAGCGTGTATGCCGGGGTCGACTCGCATGTCTCGCAGATCGTCAACCGGCGGCCGTGGATTCCCGGCCTGCTGCAATATCCGGTCGCTGCCGTGCAGGGCATCGCGACCTTCGCAGCGCGCAGCTACCGGGTCACGATCGATGGCAAAACCTATGACTACCAAGGCTTTTCGGTGGTCGCCGCCAACTCAGGCTATTACGGCAAGGGCATGCACATCGCGCCGGACGCCGACCCGACCGACGGTCTGCTCGACGTGGTGATGATCGCCACGCGGGAGGGCGCGCGGTTCACCCGGCCGCGGTTCATCGCCAAATATCCGCACGTCTATCGCGGCACGCACACCAAGCTGCCGGAGGTGACCATCGCCCGCGGTCGCGAGGTCACCATCGAGGCGGACAATGTCGAGGCGTATGCCGATGGTGAGCGGCTTTCCGCGCTGCCCGTCACGGCTCGGGTGGTGCCCGGAGGGCTCAGCGTGCTGCGCTAGGGCGCCAGGATCGCGACGCCGTCCGGTTCCACGATGACGTCGCCACCGGCGTCCATCGAGGCGTCGAAGGCGGCGAGCACATGCCCGGTCGCGGCGACCCGCACCTCGGTGTCGCCGAGATTGCACACCACCCGGTGCGCTCCGCGAGTGATCGTCACCAGGTCGCCCTCGCGCTGCGTGGTGGTGGTCTCCAGCGACGGGTCACCGAGGTCGGCAACGTTGCGGCGCAACGAAATCAGCGTGCGATACCAGTCGAGCAGCGCGGCATGGGAGGGCTCGGCGAGTTCGTCCCAGCGCAGCACCGAGACGTCCCGGGTCGAGCTGTCCTGCGGGTCGGGCACCTCGCCGCCCCAGCCGTGGTCGGCGAATTCCTCGCGCCGGCCCTTCGACACCGCGGCGGCGAGCTCGGGATCCTCGTGGTCGGTGAAGTACTGCCACGGCGTGCTCGCGCCCCACTCCTCGCCCATGAACAGCATCGGCACATAGGGCGAGGTGAGCAGCAGGGCCGCGCCGATCGCGCAGCGACCGGGGGAGACCAGGTGCGACAGCCGCTCGCCGGTGGCCCGGTTGCCGACCTGGTCGTGGGTCTGCAGGGAGGCGACGAAGCGACGTCCGTCGGTGGCTGCCGGGTCGACCGGCCGGCCGTGCTGGCGACCCCGGAAGGTCGACCAGGTGCCGTCGTGGAAGAACGGCGTGCGGCCGGTCTTGGCGAGCGCGTCGGCATCGGCGAAGTCGGCGTAATAACCCTGGGTCTCGCCGGTCAGCAGGACGTGCCAGGTGTGGTGCACATCGTCGACCCACTGGGCGTGCAGCCCCAGTCCACCCGCGCCACCGGCGGCCCGCGGCGTCACCGTCGCGGGGTCATTGCGGTCCGATTCGGCAATGAGTGTCAGCGGTCGGCCCACCACCGACGACAGCGAATCCGTCTGTGCCGCAAGGTCTTCCAGGAAGTGCACGGCTCGATCGTCGATGAGCGCGTGCACCGCATCGAGGCGCAGCGCGTCGAGGTGGAAGTCGCGGAACCACATCAACGCGTTGTCGATGAAATAGCGCCGCACCTCGTCGCTGTCGGGCCCGTCGAGGTTGACCGCCTGACCCCAGGGCGTGTGGTGCCGGTCGGTGAAATACGGGCCGAAGACGGGCAGGTAGTTGCCACTCGGGCCGAGGTGGTTGTAGACCACGTCGAGGCAGACCCCGAGCCCCCGCTGGTGCGCCGCGTCGACGAATCGCTGCAGCCCCTCGGCACCGCCATACGCCTCGTGCACGGCATACGGGCTCACCCCGTCATAGCCCCAGCCGCGGGAGCCGGGGAAGGACACCACCGGCATGAGCTCGACGAGCGTCACGCCCAGGGCGGCGAGGTGGTCGAGATGACCGATCGCAGCGTCGAAGGTGCCCTCGGACGTGAAGGTGCCGATATGCAGCTCGTAGATGATTGCGTCGTCGAGGGTGGTGCCCTGCCACGAGGCGTCGCCCCAAGTGTGCGCGGACAGGTCGACTACGGCGGACCGGGCGTGCGGACCGTCCGGCTGGGCGAGCGAGCGCGGGTCGGGCCGCTCGTCACCGCCGTCGACCGAGAAGGCGTATCGGTCACCCGGCGAAGCGTCGGCCTCCACCGACCACCAGCCGTCCTCGCTGCGCTGCATCGGCACCGCTGCTTTGCCAAGGTTGAGCTGAATGTCGTTGTGCGCCAACGGGGCCCACACATCGAACCGCATCAGGACTCCTCCTCCAACAGGGCAACCGGTCGGTCCCGCAGCAGGTCGGCGAGAAGCACCCCGCCGTCGCTGACGTGCGGCCGGCCGGTCAGCACGTCGTTCCACCGACCGTCCGGCACCTGCAGTCGTGTGTCACGCCAGCCTCCGGTGGTGGCGAGTCGTCCGGCGGCGCGCGTCGCGACGGCGATCGCCCGAGCGCGTCGACGCCGGCGCAGGAAGCCGCCCTCGACCGAGCGCTCGAAGGCCACCGCGTGTTCGCTCTCGCTGTCGATCGGGCGGTATGCCGCGTGCTCGCCGAAGAGCGCCGGCTCATGCGACCGCAGCGTCAGCGCCCGGTGCACGACATACAGCTTCTCGGCGTCGAGGGAGTCCTCGCGGCCCGGCGGGGCATCGGACACCTGGTCGAGCAGCCGGGCCCGCTGGGTGTAGTCGACCGGCCGCCGGTTGTCCGGATCCACCAGCGACAGGTTGACGATCTCGGTGCCCTGGTAGCCGTCCGGCACACCGGGCAGCATCAGTTGCAGCAGCTTCGCCCCCAGCGTCACCGCGCGGATCGGCTCGCGCACGGTGGCGAGCGCGCCGGCGAGGGCGGTCCGCCACTCTGGCGAATCCCGAAGTGTCACAGCGAAATTCACGACACGCTGCTCGTAGTCGGCGTCGCCGTCGACCCACGCGGTGTGCTCCTTGGCCTCGCGCAGCGCCTTCTGCAGGTAGTCGCGCAACCGCTCGTCGGAGATATCCCCCACGCCGAAGAGCGTCTGCCACACCAGGTGGGCGGTCGGGCCGTCGACACCGGTGCCCGCGGCCTGCGATCGGGCAATGCCTGACAGGGTGGTCCACCAGTGCGGGTCTCCGGCCAGCGCGAGCAGCCTCGCCCGCACGTCCTCGCTGCGCTTGGTGTCGTGGGTCGACAAGGTCGTCATCGTGCGCGGCCAGTGCTCGGCCTGATAGGCCGCCCAGTCGTGCAGCAGCGCCGGGCTGGCGTCGGCGAGCACCGTCGGGTCCGAGCCGACCTCGTTGAGCGCGATCAGCCGGTGCCAGCGATAGAAGGTCGTGTCCTCGATCCCCTTGGCCATCACCGGCCCCCAGGTCTGCTGCAGCCGTATGCCGAAGTCGGTCGCCGCCTCGTCGTCGTCCGCCAGCACGGTGAGCGGCAGCAGAGCCTCCAACTCGGGGCGCAGGTCCGGTCGCTGCTCGATGGCGCGCGCGAAGGCTTCGGCGAGCCGCGCCCGCGCGGCGGGGGACGGGCGGGCGTCCGGCTGCACATAGGCGCGATAGACCTCGCCGCCGACGAGCAACTCGACGATCGCCTCGCGCAGCCGCTCGGGGGAGGCGTCCGGCAGCGCCTCGCGGGCCCGTCGGGTCAACCGATCCACCTCGGGCGCAAGGGAATTGGCCACCACGAAGCGCTTGGCCTGCTCGACCTGATGCTCGAAATCAGGGTCGCCGCCGGCGTCGATCCACGCCTGGTTCACCGCGTCCGCGCCGGCCGGGTCGGTGAGCGCCGCCTGCACGACGCGCAGCGCGTCATACCCCGTGGTGCCCGCGCAGGCCCAGTCGGCGGGCAGCCGCTCGTCGCCCTCGAGGATCTTCTCCACCCAGACTGGGGTGTCCTTGCGGCAGGCGTCGCGCAACCGGGCGAGATAACCGGCGGGGTCGGCGAGACCGTCCGGGTGGTCGATGCGGAAGCCGTCGATCAGCCCGGCGTGGTGCAGCTCGAGCAGCAGCTCGTGGGTGGCGTCGAACACCTCGGGCAGCTCGACCCGCACGGCGATCAGACCGTCCACCTCGAAGAACCGGCGGTAGTTGAGCAGCTCGTCCTTGTCGCGCCAGGACGCCAGCCGGAAGTGTTGGCGCTGAAGGAGTTCGGTCAGGTCGTCGGTGGTGTCGGTGCCGAGCGCAACCGGCCACACGTGGTCGAAATAGCGCAGCACCGGCTCGTCACCGGACCGGTCGAGGGTGATGTCGCCGGCCGCGAGGACGTCCTCCAGCGGTTCGCCGAGGACGGGCAGGTTGAGCCGTCCGCCGCCGACCTTCCAGTCGATGTCGAACCACTGCGCGGTCGCGGCGTCGCGGCCATCGCGCAGCACCTGCCAGACGGCCCCGTTGAGCGACTCCGGAGCGACGAAGGCCATGTGGTTGGGCACGATGTCAACGACGATGCCGAGACCGTGGTCGTGCGCCGCCGCGGCGAGGGCCTCGAACTCCTCGCGGCCGCCGAGCTCCGGGTTGAGGCGGCTGTGGTCGACGACGTCATACCCGTGCATGGAGCCGGGCACGGCGGTCAGGATCGGCGACAGATAGAGGTGCGAGACGCCCAGGCGCGCGAGATAGGGGACCTGCGCGCGGGCGTCGGCGAAGGTGAAACCGGCGTGCAGTTGCAGCCGGTAGGTGCCGGTGAACGGTCGTGCCATGGCTCCCATCCTGCCCGGGCCGCCGGAGCCGGCTCAGCCGGCGTCCATGCCGGGAAGATCACATGACAAAGGGCGCGGCATCTCGATGAGGAGATGTCGCGCCCTTCGAGAACCGAAGTCAGCGCATCACTGCTGCTGCTGGTCGCCGCCCTGCTGGTCGGCAGCCTGGTCGCCCTGCTGCTGGTCGCCACCCTGGCCACCGAACTGGTTCTTCAGCGCCTCCTGGCCCTGGTCGACCTTGTCGGCGTACTGACCGCCGGTCTTCTCGTCGACGAAGTTGCCGGCCTGCTCGACGCCCTGGTCGACCTTGTCCGGGTTCTGGCCCGCGAAGTCCTTGGCCTTGTCGCCCAAGCCGCCTGCGTTGTCCATAAAGCTCATGAGTCGTGCTCCTTCGCAATCTGGTGTCGGAGACGCCGGCGGAGCGCCGACGCGACGCCTGTCACGCTAACAAGGTCCACGCTCGCGCGGGGCGGGACGGCGAGAACACTTCGCGACCGCACAGCCATGGGATGTGGTGGGCCCCCCGGGGCTCGAACCCGGAACCTACGGATTAAAAGTCCGCAGCTCTACCCATTGAGCTAAGGGCCCGTGCTGCCGATCGGCAGCGGCGACAAGCGTAACGGTCGTGAGCGTGGGCGAGTTCACCGCGCCCGCGCGGGCGAGCGGCGGCCCGGCATACGGCGATGACCGGCGGCCCAGGCACTGATTGGTGTCGCTGCGAGGGTGAAGAGGAGGGCGAGTGCGGCGACGCCGAGCAGCGCTCCGCGCAGGTCGCTCACCTCGGTGAGTGCCCCGACGTATGCCGGGCCGAGCAGGAACCCGAGGTAGGCGGTGGCGCCGATGGTGGAGGTGGCGCGGCCGTGCTGTGCGGGGGCGACGCCACGCAGGCTGCGGCTGAGCAGGGTGGGGAACAGCGTTGCCGTGCCGAGGGCGGCAAGGACCAGCCCGACCAGGGCGACCGCGACCGACGGTGCGGTCGCGAGCACGACGCTCCCCGCTGCGGCCAGCGTGCCGCCGCCGAGCAGGATCGCGGTGGGGTGGCTGCGCGAGAGCGGTGCCAAGGTCAGTCGCGCTACGGCAGCCGTCGCGGCGAATGCCGCCGGCGCTGCTGCCGCCACCTGCGGCGAGGCACGGAAGACATCGGTGAGCATGACTGCGCCCCAACTTTGGTGAGCGTTCTCCACGGCATACGCCAGGGCGGCGATCAACCCGACCGCCAGCAGCGGTGCGATCGAGTTCGTCGGTGGGACACGGGGGTTGTGGTCGTCCGTCTCAGCCGCCGAGTCGTGGGGAGGAAGGTGCAGCGGCGCGCTCGTCAGATGCGTTGTCAGGGCGAGAGCGAGGATGGCCGCCGCGACCACCCCGAAAACCGCAATGAGCGACAAGCCGGCACCCAACAGGGCCCCGGTGCCCAGGCTGGCCAGGACCACGCCGACGGAGAAGAGTCCGGCCGAGCGGGTGATCAGGGGACGGTCGCTCACGTGCTCCGCGCGCCCGGCCAGAGCGTTGATGGCGACATCCGCGGCGCCCGAGCTTGCGCCGACCAGCAGCATGCCGCTCACCAGGAGCACCATCCCGTTGGCCGCGGGGAGATGAGCAGGCCGGCTCCGGCCAGGGCGGCGAGCAGCGGGGCGACGACGCGGAGCCCGAACCGGTCGACCACGCGCCCGGCGAGGGCCATCGACGGCAACGCGCCCAACCCGACGAACAGCAGTGCGGTCCCGAGCTGCCCCTGGCTGACGCCCGCGGTCCGGCGCAGGACGGGAAGGGCCGCGCCCCAGGCGCCCCAGAAGACGCCGAACGCGGTGAAGGCGGGGAAGGGCGCCCAGCTGGCTCGCGGTCTCATGATTCGTAACGTTACACAGCTATGCTGGGCCGGTGCCAACGTCGCGGGGTCGGCGCCCCACCATCAAGGATGTCGCGGCGCGGGCAGGCGTGGCCCCGATGACCGTCTCCTATGCCTTCAACCACCCGGCGCGCGTCGCCGAGGCCACCCGGGCCACGGTGCTCGCCGCGGCAGCCGACCTCGGTTATCGCCCCGACAGCACCGCCCGCGCCTTGCGCTCCGGACGCACGCGCCAACTCGGCGTCGTGGTCGGCGAGCATCTGTCCTATCTGTTCGACGACCCCCAGGCCGCGCAGTTTCTCGCCGGCATCGCCGACGTCTGCGTCACCGACAACCTGGGCATGGTGCTGCTTCCGACCCGAGGTGATGCCGATGATGTCGACCGAGTGCTCGCGGCGGCGGTCGACGGCTACGTCCTGTGGACCACGACTGCCGACGATCCCGTGCTCGCCGCCGTCGCGGGGAGCGGGCGCCCCGCCGCGATCCAGGGCGGCCCCGCCCACCCTGGTCTCGCCCACGTCGGCCCCGACGACCGGGCAGCCGCGGCCGCAGTCGCCGAAGCCACGGCGCTCGCCGACGCCACTCCCGTGGTCATCAGCTTCCCGCTCGACCGGCGGCGCGCCAGCGGCCTGTTCAGGGGTCGCGACCTGCCCACGGACGTTCCCTTTCCCGTGACCGCGGCGCGGCTCGGCGGCTATCACGACGCGCTGACCCGCGCGGGCCACGACTGGGCTGATGTGCGGGTCGCCGTGGTGCAGCGCAACCAGCGCACCCTCGGCGAGCAGGCCGCCGCTGCTGTGCTGGAGGAGGTGGACAGCGCCGGTCCGGTGGTGATCTTGGCGATGAGCGACGAACTCGCGCTCGGTGCCCGCGCGGGAGTGGCCGACCCGCAGCGCGACATCACCCTGACCGGCTGGGACGGCTCGCGGGAAGCCTCCGCGGCAGGCATCTGGACGGTCGCGGCCTCATTACGCGACCAGGGTCGTGCGTGTGCGCGGGCCGCCCTGTCGGGCGACCTCGACCATCAGGACGTGCCCTGGCGAGTGGTCGCGCCTGCAGGGTCGACCGCGAACCGGTGAGCTCGCCCGGCCGGGCGAGCGGCGGCCCGGCATACGGTGCCTGAAAAGATGACCGGGTCATGGACCTGATCTCTCGCCTGCCGGACGGCGCCGACCCCGACGAGGTGTATGCCGCGTTCGGCGCCTGGGCGACCGAGCGGGGGCTGACGCTCTACCCGCATCAGGACGACGCGATCCTCGAGCTGCTCGGCGGGTCCAACGTCATCCTCGCGACGCCGACCGGGTCGGGGAAGTCGCTCGTCGCGGCCGCCGCGCATTTCATCGCGATGGCCGAGGACCGGGTGAGCTTCTACACCGCGCCGATCAAGGCGCTGGTCAGCGAGAAGTTTTTCGACCTGTGCCAGATCTTCGGCGCGGAGAACGTCGGCATGCTCACCGGCGATGCGTCGGTCAACCCGGACGCGCCCGTGATCTGTTGCACCGCAGAGATTCTCGCCAATATCGCGCTGCGCGAGGGCGTGACCGCCGACATCGGCATGGTCATCATGGACGAGTTCCACTTCTACTCCGAGCCGGAGCGCGGCTGGGCCTGGCAGGTGCCGCTGCTCGAGCTGCCGCAAGCGCAATTCCTGCTCATGTCGGCCACGCTCGGTGAGGTGTCCTTCTTCGAGGAGGACCTGACCCGGCGCACCGGCCGCCCGACGGCGACGATCGCGGGGGCGGAGCGCCCGGTGCCGCTGAGCTTCAGCTGGGCGATGACCCCGCTGCACGAGACCCTCGAAGAACTGCTCACGACCCATCAAGCGCCGGTCTACGTCGTGCATTTCACCCAGGCCGCCGCCCTGGAGCGGGCGCAGGCGCTGCTCAGCCTCAAGGTCATCGATGCCGCCGAGCGCGAACAGATCGCCGAGCTGATCAAGGACTTCCGCTTCTCCGCCGGATTCGGCAAGACGCTGAATCGCCTTGTGCGACATGGGATTGGCGTCCACCACGCCGGGATGCTGCCCAAATACCGCCGGCTCGTGGAGACGCTCGCGCAGCGCGGCCTGCTCAAGGTCATCTGCGGCACCGACACCCTCGGCGTCGGCATCAATGTGCCGATCCGCACCGTCGTGCTCACCTCACTCACCAAATTCGACGGCACCCGGCAGCGGTTGCTCAAGGCCCGCGAGTTCCATCAGATCGCCGGGCGAGCGGGTCGGGCCGGGTTCGACACCTCCGGGTCGGTCGTCGTGCAGGCCCCCGACCACGTGATCGACAACGCCCGGGCGCTCGCCAAGGCCGGCGACGACCCCAAGAAGCAGCGCAAGGTCCAGCGCAAGAAGCCGCCCGAGGGATTCGTCAACTACACCGAGGAAACCTTCGAGCGGCTGGTCGCAGCCGAGCCCGAGCCGCTCCAGTCACGTATGCGGGTCACCCACTCGATGATGCTCAATGTCATTGCGCGAGAAGGAGATCCGTATGCCGCGATGGCTCGCCTCGTGCGCGAAAATCACGAGGACGAGCGTCGCCAGCGACGCCTCGCCCGCAATGCGATCACCCTCTATCGCGAATTGCTGACCGCCGGGGTGGTGCGCCGTCTCGACCAGCCCGGGCCGGACGGCCGCGGGGTCGAACTCACCGCCGACCTGCAGGCCAACTTCGCCCTCAACCAGCCGCTCGCACCCTTCGCGCTCGCGGTCATCGAGATGCTCGACCCCGACCAACCCACCCATGCTCTCGACGTCGTCTCGGTGATCGAGGCGATCCTCGAAGACCCCCGGCCGATCCTGTGGGCCCAGCAGCGCAAGGCGCGCGGCGAGGCGATCGCCGAGATGAAGGCCGACGGCATCGAATACGACGAGCGGATGGAGCTGCTGGAAGACGTCACCTGGCCGCAGCCGCTGCGCGACGAACTCGAGACAGCCTTCGTCACCTATCGCAGCTCGCAGCCATGGGTGCCCGAACACGCGCTCTCGCCCAAGTCCGTGGTGCGTGAGATGTATGAAAACGCTTGGAGCTTCAGCGAACTCGTGCGTCACTACGAGCTGGCGCGCTCCGAGGGGATCGTGCTGCGCTATCTCACCGACGCCTACCGCACGCTGCGGCAGACGGTGCCCGACCAGGCCAAGAACGACGAACTGCGCGACCTCATCGAATGGCTGGGCGAGGTGATCCGGCAGACCGACTCCAGCCTGCTCGACGAATGGGAGGCCCTCACCGACCCCTCCCGGCACACCGACGAGGACGCCGTGCCTCCCACCCCGCGGGCGGTCACCCGCAACGAACGGGCCTTCACCGTGCAGATCCGCAATGCGATGTTCCGGCGCGTGCAACTCGCCGCGCGTCGCGACATCCCCGGTCTGGCCGCGCTGGACCGCGCTGCGGCGCAGGCCACCGACCCACCCACCGAGATCGTCATGGACGAAGCCGCCTGGGCCGACGACCTCGACCACTACTTCGCCGACCACGACGAACTGGGCGCGGGCGCGGAGGCGAGGGGGCCGGCATACCTGCGGATCACCAAGAACGACACCGAATGGGAGGTGCGGCAGGTGATCGATGACCCGGATGGCGATCACGACTGGGGGATCGACGCGCAGGTGCCGCTCGCGGCCAGCGACGCCGCCGGGGAGGCCGTCGTGGTGGTGCTCGGCCTCAACCGGATGGACGCATAGGCTGAGTAAATGACCGAGGACCGTCGACCGCGCCGACCCGCGCCGTTCACACCGCGGCAGCTCGACTCCTTCGAGAGCCGGCTGGACCCCGCGCAGGTGAGTGAGGTGGCGCACGAGACCGCCGCTGTCCTGGTGCGCACCGGACGCGCGGCTCACGATCCCGAGCTCACCCGCCGGCTGGTCAATCTCGTCGACGAACTCGGTATGTCGACCATCGCGGAACTCTGGTCCTCGCTCCCGGCGGTCAGCCTGCCCGGGGCGCTCTGGCGGCTGTATGTCTTGCGCGAATGGGTGCGCCGCGACCCGGCGGGTGCGGTGGCGGACTACCAGAGCGGCCGGCCCTATCTCGACGTGTCGCACGCAGTGGCCGGTGCCGCCGATCCCCCGAGTCCGGAGGGGTTGCGGGATATGGGGGATGCGATCCTGACCGGTGCCTTCGAGGGCGACTTCGCGGTGGCGCTTGAGCGAGCGGCGGCCTTCTGCGACGTCATCTCGGTGGGCCGGGCGCACCGCGCGGACGCCAGCGACGGGCACGCCGATCAGACCGCGAGCGCCCAGACCTTCAGCGCCGCGGCCCTGGCCACGACGGCGAGCGATCTGCGGCGGTGCGCGTCCAGCTGGCGCGCCAACACCCTGGTCTGAAACCTCGCAACTGGCACCGGGGGCGGATACCTGGCACCGCACACCGTGCCAGACATGCATCAGCGCACCAGAGGTGTCGCTGGTGCGCCAGAGGTGAGGTGTGTGCGCCGGACCGGGAGCGCCTCACGGCGCGTGGCCGCTCGTAGCGGCTTATTGTTGGGACCCGGGGCTGCCGCGGTCCGGCGCACGGTCAGCCTAACGGCGCGGGGCGGGCGAATGTTCCAGGTTGCTACTTCGGCCGACCGGTGGCGAGTGTCACATCGTGGCCCTTCGTGCAGGCGCCCTCATGTGCCTGCGCGTCATCGCGGGCCTTGTCACGCGAACGCCGGCCCGGGCCGCGCCACGCGCAACTCTCGCAATAGCCGAACGTGAAGTTGCCCTCGTCCTTGGTGAGGTGCGCCGGCTTGACGTCGACGACCAGCTTCTTGGTGCCCTTGATGCCCTTGACCCGCAATAGGGTTGGCCGGCGTTTGGGGGAGTCCTTGCCCACGCCACGACGGTACTACCCGGAAGGGTGAATCAGCCAAAGCGCCCGGAGATGTAGTCCTCCGTCGCCCGCTCGCTGGGGTTGTTGAAGATCTTCTGGGTGTCGTCCATCTCGATCAGGTGGCCGGGCTTGCCGGTCTCCTTGAGGTTGAAGAACGCCGTCTTGTCCGACACCCGCGCCGCCTGCTGCATGTTGTGCGTCACGATGACGACGGTGTAGTCGTCCTTGAGTTCCTCGATCAGGTCCTCGACCTTGCCGGTGGAGATCGGGTCGAGCGCCGAGCACGGCTCGTCCATCAGCAACACCTGCGGTTCGACGGCGATCGCGCGAGCGATGCACAACCGCTGCTGCTGACCGCCGGACAACCCAGCACCCGGCTTGTTCAACCGGTCCTTGACCTCGTCCCACAGGTTCGCGCCGCGCAGCGACTTCTCCGCCTTCTCCGCGAGCACCTTCTTGTCCTTGACCCCGTTGAGGCGCAGGCCGGCCGTCACGTTGTCGGCGATCGACATGGTCGGGAAGGGGTTGGGTCGCTGGAAGACCATGCCGACCGTGCGACGCACCGCCACCGGGTCGACATTCGCGCCGTAGAGATCCTCGTCGTCCAGCAGCACCTTGCCCTCGACCCGGCCGCCCGGGGTGACCTCGTGCATCCGGTTGAGGGTCTTCAGGAAGGTCGACTTGCCGCATCCGGACGGTCCGATGAAGGCGGTCACCGACCGCGGCTCGATCGTCATCGAGACGCCCTCGACGGCGAGGAAGGAGCCGTAGTAGACGTGCAGGTCCTGGACGTCGATGCGCTTGCCCATGCTGATGATTGTCCTTGCTCGAAGTGCGGGGTTAGTTCTTGACCTTGGTGAACCGGCCGACCAGACGGCCGAGCAGGTTGATCGCCAGCACGATCAGGATCAGCGTGCACGCCGCGCCCCATACGCGGTCCGCGCTGATCTTGTCCGCCGACATGAACTGCACGTTCGCGTTGATGAGGGTCGGCAGGGCCGCCATACCGTTGCCGGAGAAGAGGTTCTGCTGCAGGAACGGCGTGTAGTTCGCGAGCAGCAGCAGTGGAGCGGTCTCGCCCGCGACGCGGGCGAAACCGAGCAGCACGCCGGTGAGAATGCCGGAGAAGGAGGTCGGCAGGACGACCTTGACGATCGTCTTCCACTTGGGCACACCGAGGGCGTATGACGCGTCGCGCAGCTCGTTCGGGACGAGCTTGAGCATCTCCTCGGTGGAGCGAGTGACCACCGGGATCATCAGCAACGCGAGGGCGAGGGAACATGCCACCGGCATCAACCGCCAGCCGAAGGTGGTCACCCACACCGCGTAGATGAACAGCGCGGCGACGATGGAGGGCACACCGGACAGGATGTCGACCATGAAGCTGATCGCGCGGGCCAGCTTGCCGCGGCCGTACTCCACCAGGTAGATCGCGGTGAAGACCGCGAGCGGCACCGCGATGATCGAGGTGGCGATCGACATCAGCAGGGTGCCGACGATCGCGTGCCGCGCGCCGCGGATCATCTTGTCGAAGCCGGCCGCGCCGACGCCGGACTGGTCCTTTTGCCACCAGACGATGTCGAGCATCGTGCTGAAACCCTTGGACAGGACCGTCCACATGATCCAGATCAGCGGGATGAGCGCGACGAGGAAGGCACCCCACATGACGATCGTCGCCAGGGTGTTGCGCAGTTTGCGGCTGGCCGACTCCGACCGTCCGCGCAACTCGCGACCGGAGCCGCGCAGCGGCCGCTCGGCCGCGGAGACTTCGGTGCTCATTCGGTGAAGGCCTTCCTACGCTCGATGATGACGCGGGCGATCGCATTGACGATGAAGGTGAGGACGAACAGCACCAGGCCGGCGGCGATATAGGCACCGGTGCTCTTGCCGGGCGTGAGCTCGGCGGCGTCGGCGGCGATCTTGGAGGCGAAGGTCGAGCCGCCATTGAACAGCGACCAGGTCCAGGCGGTGCCCCCGGGCAGGGTCGAGATGATGTAGAGGACGGCGATCGTCTCGCCGAGGGCCCGGCCGAGACCGAGCATGGCGGCGCTGATCACGCCGGGCTTGCCGAAGGGCAGCACCGCGGTGCGGATCATCTCCCATTTGGTGGCACCCAGCGCGGTTGCGGCGTCCTTGTGTGCCGCGGGCGTCTGGGCGAAGACCTCCCGGGAGAGGGCGGTGATGATCGGCAGGATCATGATCGCCAGCACGATGCCGACGAAGAAGATCGTGGCGCCATTGCTGATGCCGGCGACCGGCTTGAAGATCGGCAGCCAGCCCAGGTAGTCCTGCAGGAAGTTCTGCAGCGGCACGATCTTGGGCGCCACGATGATCGATCCCCACAGGCCGTAGACGATCGAGGGCACCGCGGCGAGCAGGTCCACCAGGGCCGCCGCCGGACGGGCCAGCCAGGCCGGGGCGTATTGGGTGAGGAAGAGCGCGATCGCCACCGAGAAGGGCACCGCGATGATCAGGGCGACGAGCGAGGTGGACACGGTCGTCCACAGCAACTCCAGGACACCGAAGCGCATCGGGTCCGAGGTCTGCCAGTCGCGAGAGGTGAGGAAGTTGGCGTTGTTCGAGGTCAGCGCCGGCAGGGCCTGCACCACGAGGAAGGCGCCGATGAGCACGACGATCGCGATAACGCTGAGACCGGCGAAGGTAGCCGTCCCACCAAAGATCCGGTCTCCGAGGCGTCCGGTGGACGCGTTGTCCCCTTCCGGCTTCGAGCCGTCCGGGCCAGGCAGGGAATCACTGGCGGAAACGCCGGTGGATGTCATATCGCCTCTACTGCTTTCGGAAACTACGGGGAAACTACCGCGAAGGGTCGCGGGGTACCACCGGGGGCACCCCGCGACCCATCTCGGGTGTTGCGGTCGATCAGGAGATCGCGTTGACGGCGGTGGCCACCTTCTGCTGGATGGACTGCGGCAGCGGAGCCGAACCGATCTTGGTCAGCGTGCCCTGGAACTCCGGGGAGGCCATGTAGGACAGGAACGCCTTGACGTTCTTGGCCTTGGTCGGGTCGGAGTACTTGCTGCAGACGATCTCGTAGGTGACCAGGATCAGCGGGTAGGCACCCTGCGCCTTGGTCTTGTAGTCCAGCTTCAGCGCCAGGTCGTTGCCGGTGCCGCTCTGGGTGGCGGCCTCGACGGCCTTGCCGACCGAGTCGGCGGTCAGGTCGATCCCGTTGAGCTTGGAGACCTTGAGGTTGTTCTGGATCGCGTAGGACCACTCGACATAGCCGATGCCGCCGTCGGTGCCGCTGACGGCCTGCGCGACACCAGCCGACTTCGCCTTGCCCTGGCCGGTCTTACCGGTCCAGGTCTTGGAGTTCTTCTCCGGCCAGTCGGTCGGGTCGGTGGTGTTCATGAACTTGGTGAAGTTGTCGGTCGTGCCCGAGGAGTCGGAGCGGAAGAAGACCGAGATGTTGGTCGCCGGCAGGGTGACGCCGGAGTTCTCCTTGGCGATCGCCGGGTCATTCCACTTGGTGATCTTGCCCGAGAAGATCTTGGCGATGAGCTCGTTGGTGAGGTTGAGCTTGTCAACGCCCTTGACGTTGAAGGCCACCGCGATCGGACCGGTCACCATCGGCAGGTTCCAGGCCTCGGAGCCACAGGCCTGCTTGGCCTTCTCCGGCTCGCCCTTGTCCTTCTTCAGCGCCGAGTCGGAGCCGGCGAAGTCGACCTGCTTGTTGGTGAAGGCGGTGATGCCCGCACCCGAGCCCGTGCCGTTGTAGGAGATCTTGGCGCCGGAGCACTTCTGGCTGTAGCTCGAGCTCGCCTGCTGAATCGCGTTCTGCTGGGCGGTCGAACCCTCGGCCTTGAGGTTGCCGGTGAAGCAGTCGGCGGCCCCGCCGGAACCGCTCCCGGAGCCCGAACCGCTGTCGCTGCCACTGCTGCTGCCGCCGGCGGCAGGGTTGGACGACGAGCTGTCGGAGTTGGTGGAGCTGCCACAGCCGGCGAGGGCGAGGGCAGCGACCAGAGCGACACCGGAGGCGCGGCTGATTCGCGTGATCTTCAAGGGAGAATCCTCTTCGAGAGCAGGTCAGGGACGAGCGGGTTGACCCGTCGCTGGCGAAGGTAGGCACGGACCGTGACGGCCCGGGTGTCGCTCGGTGAACTCCGGGTGAACGAGTCCGGTCAAGTTGCCGAGCGATC
This sequence comes from Metallococcus carri, assembly GCF_011440275.1. Classification (GTDB taxonomy): domain Bacteria; phylum Actinomycetota; class Actinomycetes; order Actinomycetales; family Dermatophilaceae; genus Metallococcus; species Metallococcus carri. The sequence continues at coordinate 61,868 of NZ_JAAOIV010000004.1, forward strand.
CCCGTCAGGCTCGCGGAATCCCGCGGTTTGTGGCATAGGTCACGATCGGGACACAGGTGCGGGCCGGTGCCGTTCGACCGCCACCACCCGCGCGTCCGACCCCAGTCCGGCGACCTGGCAGACCAGCGCCTCGCCCTTGTCGAGGCCCTCGTCGGCGAGCTGGCGCAGGGTGTCACACCGGCCGGGGCTGGCTGCGTGCTCGGCGAGGACCGCCAGCATCGAGGGCAACAAGGGCCGATGAGTGCACAGCGCGATCGGAGCGCCCGTGCCGAGGGCCCGGACGGTATGCCGGATCGCCTTGTCCGGGTGCCGCTCGAAGGTCTCCTCGGTGAGCCCGTTCTTCCACCGTATGCCGACCTCGGCGGCCTCGGCATACGGCTCGATCGTCTGCGCGCACCGGCGGGACGGAGAGGAGACGAGCTCGCGGACGTCATACGCACGCAGCAGCGGGATCAGCCGACGGGCCCGGCGGTGACCGGCGAGGGTCAGCGGACGCTCGGTGTCCGGCCCGCGCCAGCGGCCACGGGAGTAGGCCTCGGCGTGCCGCACCACGATGAGCGGCCACGAGCGCAGGTGAGCCTGCTCATGGGCTGCCTCGAGCGCCTGCAACTGCAGGACGTCTCGGTGATAGCTGAGCCGGGCGCGCGCTCGGGCCGGGGACAGCCAGGCCACTTCGTCGATCTCGTGCTCCAGCTGGCCGTCGCCACCGGTCACCTCCGCCGCCCAGTAGCGCACCTCCTTGAGGTCGCCGCTGCGCAATGAGTTGACCGAGCGGGGCAATGGGATGCCCAGGCGGGGACGCAGCCCGGTCTCTTCCTGCACTTCCCGGACGGCTGCGGTGACCCAGTCCTCTCCGGGGTCGAGCTTGCCCTTGGGCCACGACCAGTCGTCGTATTTGCCGCGGTGCACGAGCAGTACCTGCAGCTCGCCGCGGCGGCGCCGCCACAACAGCGCACCCGCAGCCTGCACGGTGCGGGGCTCGCGCCCGGAGGTCACCGGCGGCGGGCCTTGCGGCGGCGCTGGGCGTAGGCCTCGATCAGATCGGCCTGCAGGTCGTGTAGCGGCTGGCCGTCGGGACCGCGGTGGGTGCGCTGCCAGTGTCCGTCGCCGCGCAGGTGCCATGAGGCGACCTCCGCCGACATCGCCGCCCCGATCAGGTCGGCGAGCGCCTTGACGTGGTGGGGGTCGACGACTTGGACGAGCGCTTCGACCCGGCGGTCGAGGTTGCGGTGCATCATGTCCGCGCTGCCGATGTAGACCACATCGGGCTGGCCCTCGATCGCGAACCGGAAGATCCGGGAGTGCTCAAGGAAGCGGCCGAGGATCGAGCGCACCCGGATGTTGTCCGAGAGACCTTCGACGCCGGGGCGCAGCGCACAGATGCCACGCACCCAGATGTCGACCTGCACGCCCGCCTGCGACGCGGCATAGCAGGCGTCGATGATCTGCTCGTCGACGAGCGAGTTCACCTTGATCTGCACCACCGCCTGCTTGCCCTCACCGGCGGCGGTGATGCACTGCTGGATGTGGTTGATCAGGCCGGTGCGGACCGACCGGGGAGCCACGAGCAACCGCTTGAAGCGGGCCCGGGGCGCCATACCGGACAGCTGGTTGAACAGGCGGGTGAGGTCCTCGCCGACCACCGGGTCGGTGGTGAGCAGACCGAGGTCTTCGTAGAGCCGGGCGGTCTTGGGGTTGTAGTTGCCGGTGCCGACATGGCAGTACCGCCGGATCGTGTCGCCCTCCTGGCGGACCACCAGGCACAGCTTGGCGTGGGTCTTCAGGCCGACCAGGCCGTAGACCACGTGCACCCCCGAGCGCTCCAGCTTGCGCGCCCAGGTGATGTTGTTCTCCTCATCGAAGCGGGCCTTGATCTCCACCACGGCGAGCACCTGCTTGCCCGCATCGGCCGCCTCGATCAGCGCGTCGATGATCGGGCTGTCACCGGAGGTGCGGTAGAGCGTCTGCTTGATCGCCAGCACCTGCGGGTCGGCCGCGGCCTGCTCGATGAAGGCCTGCACCGAGGTCGAGAACGAGTCGTACGGGTGGTGCAGCAGCACGTCGTGACCGCGCATCTCGGCCAGGATGTCGGCCGGCTGCGACCGCTCGACCGGGGCGAGCGCCGGGTGGGTCTTGGCCACGAAGGGAGGCCACCGCACCTCGGTGCGGTCGAGATCGGCCACCAGGTTGAGCGCCCGCAGGTCCAGCGGCTCGGGCAACCGGTAGACCTCGGCGTTGTGCACACCCAGCTCGCGCACGAGCAGGTCGAGCGCGTGGTCGTCCATGTCGTCGGCGACCTCGAGGCGCACCGGCGGCCCGAAGCGGCGCCGGGTCAGCTCGCGTTCGAGCGCGGTGAGCAGGTTCTCCGCGTCGTCCTCCTCGACCTCGAGGTCCTCGTTGCGGGTGACCCGGAAGGTGTAGTGCTCGCGCACCTCCATGCCGGGGAAGAGCACCGAGAGGTTTTCGGCGATGACGTCCTCGATGGCGACGAAGCGGTCGTCATACAGCGCGTCCTCGTCCTCGTCGCTCTCCCGCGGCAACTCGATCAGCCGCGGCAGCAGCGGCGGCACCTTGACCCGGGCGAAATGCTCCCGCTCGGTCTTGGGGTTGATGAGCATGACCGCCAGGTTGAGCGACAGCCCGGAGATATAGGGGAAGGGGTGTGCCGGGTCGACCGCGAGCGGGGTCAGCACCGGGTAGATCCGGGTGAGGAAGAAGTCGTCGACATGCGCGCGCTCGGCGGCGGTGAGCTGGTCCATCCGCAGCAGCCGGATGCCCTCGTCCTCGAGTTCGCCCCGCAGCACATCCTGGAAGACCGCAGCGTGCTGGTCCATCAGTTTGTGGGCGGCCCGGGAGATCTCATCGAGCACCTCGCGCGGCTCCAGGCCCGAGGCGGAGCGCACCGCGATGCCCGCGGCGATCCGGCGCTTCAGGCCCGCGACGCGCACCATGAAGAATTCGTCGAGATTGCCCGAGAAGATCGCCAGATAGCGGGCGCGCTCCAGCAGCGGCACCTCGGGATCGGTGGCGAGCTCCAGCACGCGCTCGTTGAACTGCAGCCAGGAGACCTCGCGGTCCAGAAAGCGGTCCTCGGGGAGGAAGACGTCCGAGGGCGACTCGGTCGGCTCGGTCCGCTGCGGAACGCGGATGAACCGGCCGTTGGCACCGCGGGCGCGTTCGGCCCGCCGTGACATGCGCGCGAGGGCGACATCGCTCGCAGTGGGGGCCGGCTGGTCTTCCGGGGTCGGGGCGGTCTCGTCGGTGCGCGCCTGCTCGGACATGGCTCTATGGTGTCAGGCTCGAGCCGGCGGCATACATGACATGGCGCTCACGCTCGGTGAACCCCTCGCGCCGGTAGGTCGCCAACGCGGGCGCGTTGTCGCCTTCGACGTAGAGCTCGATCTCGCGCACCCCGCGATCGCGCAGGTGCGCGAGCCCGATCCGGGTGACGAACCGCCCGAGTCCTCTGCCCTGGTATGCCGGGTCGACCGCCACGACGTAGACCTCGCCGACCCCGCTGCCCGGGTCGGCCACCTTGGTCCAATGGCTCGCCGCGAGCGCCCCGGTGGCGTCGTCGCGCACGAGCAGCAGACCGGCCGGGTCGAACCACGGCTGGGCGATTCGCTGGTCCAGGTCGGCGCGGGTCAGCCGGCCCTGCTCCGGGTGGTGGGCGAAGGCGCGGGCGTTCACCGCGAGCCAGTCGTCGGCGTCCGCTTCGGTGAACGGACGCACCGAAAACCCTTCGGGCGCAACGGGATCCTCGATCGCAGGCACATCCCGCCGCGAGAGCACCAGCAGCGTGCGCACCGGCTGCAGCCCCGCCTTGGCGGCCAGCGCCCGAGCCGGTGGCAGGTCGCCGTGTGCCCAGCACCTCACCTCCGGCGCGGCCTCGCGCACCTCGCCCAGGAACTGCTCACCGAGGCCGGCGCGCCGCTCGTCCGGGTGCACCACGAGCTCGGCCCAGGCGCTCCCGTCGTCCTCGACGCGCAGGTGGGCGTAGGCCGCCATACCGCCGCGGGACCGCGGGGTCAGCCAGTGCGTGTCGTGCGGGTCGTCACCGGCCAGGGCGAGCAGGGTCGCTTCGGACAGGGGCGCGACCCCGTCGGCGTCTGCGGCGGTGGTGGCGAGCTCGCGGATCGCGGCGGCATCCTGCGGGGTGAGGGTCGGCATACGCCCGATTGTTGCGGACGGGTCATTCACTGGCGCTGGGCGCGGGCTCCTCGCCGGCTTCCTCGCGCAGCTGACGCAGTTCGTGCGGGCCGATGAAGCGGTAGCCGACATTGCGGACGGTGCCGATCAGCGACTCGTTGTCCGGCCCGAGTTTCGCGCGCAACCGGCGCACGTGGACGTCCACCGTGCGGGTGCCGCCGAAGTAGTCGTATCCCCACACCTCCTGCAGCAGCTGGGCGCGGGTGAGGACCCGGCCGTGATGCTGGGCGAGATGCTTGAGCAGCTCGAACTCCTTGTAGGTCAGGTCGAGCAGCCGCCCGCCGATGCGCGCGGTGTAGGCGTGTTCGTCGATGACGAGGTCGCCGACCACGGTCTTGGAGGCATCGGCGTCGTCCTCGTCGACCACGTCGATCCGGCTCATCGCGAGGCGCAGCCGGGCTTCGACCTCGGCCGGGCCGGCGGTCTCGAGCAGCACGTCGTCGAGTTGCCACTCCGCGGTGAGCGCCGCCAGGCCGCCCTCGGTGAAGATGGCGAGCAGCGGCACCGACATACCGGACGCGCGCAGCAGGCGGGACAGGCTGCGGGCACCCGCCAGGTCCCGGCGGGCGTCGAGCAAAATGGCGTCGGTCTCCGGCGGGTCGACCAGCGCGTCGAACTCCGGGGGCAGCACCTTGACCCGGTGACCGAGCAGCGCGAGCGCAGGCAGCACCTCGACGCTCGCACCGCGAGCACCGGTGAGCAGCAGCAGCCGAGCCATGACAGAGCAGGATACGGTCGCCGGTAGGTGACAGGTAGGTGTTCTGCACTACCTGAGACGCCGACGAGGAGAGGATGGCGATGCCGATCGTGCGTTATTGGGCCGGTGCGCAGGAGGCCGCCGGCGTCGCCGAGGAAGAAGTCGACGCGGGCACGGTGGCGCAGGCCACCGCCGCGGTGGCCCAGGCCCACCCGGCCCTCGAGCCCATCTTGCGGCGGAGTGCGCTGCTGCTCGACGGCCGCCGGGTGCACGGCGAGGAGGCCCTGCCCTCGGGCGGCGTGCTGGAGGTGCTCCCGCCCTTCGCGGGTGGGTAGTGCAAGGATGAGGCCCGTGCGACATGGGCCCGACGACGACCCCTCACGGCGTCAGTTCTCGGCGTTGTCGCTGGTCGCCACGCTGGTATCCGCCGGCCTGATCGCCCTCGGGACGTATGCCGAGGACCTCACCCTCACGCTCGCCCTGGTGGTCTGCGGTGCCGCGCTGGCCTGGGGCTGGCCGGTGCTGACCGACGCACCATCGCCTCGCGGCAGCTCGTGGGTGCTCACCGTCGGTGTGGCAGCGGTGGGGATCGTCACGATGACCGCCCGCGACCAAGGTGGCCCGCGCTGGCTGGCGTCGGCGCTCGCGATCGGGCTGGCGGTGGCGTTCTTGCACGAATTGCTGCGCCCACCGCCTCGGGCCCGGCTGGTTGCTTCGATCTCCTCGGCGGCGCTCGGCCTGATTGTGCTGGGTGGCGGCAGCTTCTATCTCGAGTCGCTCGTCGACTTCGCCGGGCGCCGGGTGGTGCTCGCCGCGCTGGCCGGCGTCGCCCTCGGTGCCGTGGCCGACGCAGCGCTGCACCGCAGTCGCGGACTGGCCGAATGGGCGCTGCCGATCGGGCTGGTGCTCGGCGGGGCGGCCGGCTTCGGCATCGCCCAGGCGACCGGGGTGCAGTGGAATGTCGTGCTGGTCGCCGCGATGGCCGCCGCCGCGGTCGGGCATGGCGTGCGCTGGCTGCTCGGCTCGCTGCCGGGGGCGGTGGAGGCACCGGCAGCGATCGCGCTCGGTGTCGGCCCCGTGCTGCTCGCCGGGATCGTCCCGTATGCCGCCCTCTGGGTCTTTGTGCGCTGACCGCTCGCCGTCAGGGCGTGATCGTCGGCGGCCCGACCTTCTTCAGCTCGGCCGAGACGTGGCTCTGCAGCGGCTCGCCCATCGCGGCCATGTCCATCGCCCACATCAGGTTGGAGTTGACATAGCCGTACATCCGCGCGCCCGCCGCATAGTCCTTGGCCTGGGGGCTGCGGATCACCCCGTCGGTCCGCAACTCGATCTTGGCCGGTGAGGTGCGCCCGTAATACATCTCGACGATGCCCGTCGGGTGGGTGAGCAGGAACTCCACCTCGTTGTCCGGCAACGGCCGCCAGAAGCCGAGCTCGGTCGCGAGCGGGCGCACCTTGTTGCCCTCGGCGTCGAGCAGCCACGACCGGCTGTGCCACTCCAGGAACGGCCGGCCGTCGTGGAAGCACTCGATCTCCTGGCCGAAGTTGGCCGACTCGATGGTCGGATAGCCGACCACGCCGGCGCCTTCCCAGCGCCCGATCAGCCAGGCGATCGGGGCCAGCTCGCGCGGCATGTCCAGGTCGAGTTCGAACGGCATAAGCGTGCAGTCCTCCTGCGGAGTCGGTCAGTTGACGGTATTGGTCTGGCCCTCGTAGCCGGAGAAGTCGTCGTTGTAGAGGGCCTTGCCGAGTGCGGCGATCGCCGGCTCGTCGGGCAGGTCGACGTCGCCGACACCCGGGATGCTCTTGAACCCGGTGTAGGGCGTTGTGTAGAAGCTCATGTTGGACGTGCGCAGGTTGCGCATCTGGAAGCCGAGGTTGCCGAGGGCCGAGGTGGACCAGCCCTGGTCGACGGTGAAGTTCTTGTCGGCGGTGAGGTCGTCGACGATGTTGACGACATTGACCGGGTTGGCCAGCGTGCCCTTCTTCAGCGTCTTGGCCATCACCGCCTGGATCCAGGCCTGCTGGTTGACCCCGCGGTCGATGTCACCACGAGCCAGCTGGTGCCGCTCGCGGACGAAACCCAAGGCCTGCTTGCCGTTCATGTGCTGCCAGCCGGCCTTCCAGCAACCGAAGTCGCCCTCGCAATAGGGCTGTCGCACATACAGATCCACCCCGCCGACCTGGTCGGTCAGCTTGGCGAAGCCTTGGAAGCCGATGACCGCCGCATTGTCGATGTGGATGCCGAAGAGGTTTTGCAGGGTCTGCACCAGCAGCGGCACCCCGCCATACGCGAAGGCGGCGTTGACCTTGTTCTTGCCGTGGCCGGGGATCGAGACGTAGAGGTCGCGCGGCACGTGGATGACCTGCACGGTCTGCTTGTTCTTGTCGATGTGCACCAGCTGGATGACGTCCGAGCGGGCGTTGTCGTTCATGTTCGTGACATCGCGCGAGTCCGAGCCGAGCAACAAGATGTTCTGCGCGTCGCCGGCCTTCGGGTTGCGGGTGGGATCGCCCGCGGACGACGACGGCAGCAGCGCGGACCGCTGGATCTGCTTGTCGAACTTCAGGTAGAGGAAGGCCGCGAAACCACCGGCGACCAGGGCGGCGATGACGGCCATCGTGAGCAGCGTGAGGCAGCCGACCTTGAGGCAGCCGGGCTTTTGGCGGCCCTCATCGCCCTCGCTGCCGTCAGCCAGGGCCGTGTCGTCGGCATCAGCCGCAGCGGTGTCGGCAGCCTGCTCCTGGGCTCGGCGTTCGGCGCGGCTGGTCGGGATGTCGTCCTCGGGCGGCATACGGGGAGTGTAGGCGGACCGCCTTTGCGGACCGCCCGGCTTGGGGGCGCGGCGGCGAGGCGACGTAGCCTGGAGCGGTGACCGATGTGGTGGCGTCCAGCCTGCTCAGCACTCCCGGCGCGGTCCAAGGCGAGGGCCTGGATGCGGGCGTGGCGATGCACTACGGCGACCCGATGCGCGAGCAGCGACAGTTGCTCGCGGGGGAGGCCCTGGTCGACCTGTCGCACCGCGGCGTCGTGCAGGTCACCGGGCCCGACCGGTTGAGCTGGCTGCACTCGATCACCACCCAGCAACTGACTGGCCTGCCCGCCTGGACCTCGGCGGAGTCGCTGGTGCTCAGCCCGCATGGTCACATCGAGCACGCGCTGCACCTCGTCGACGACGGTGACGACACCACCTGGATCACCGTCGAGCCGACCTCGGCTCCCGCGCTGGTCGCCTGGCTGGACTCGATGCGGTTCATGCTGCGGGTCGAGGTGCGCGATGTCTCCGAGGCGTATGCCGTCCTCGGCGAGCCTCGCGCGGGAGAGACCAGTGACGCTGAGCAGGCTCTGGGCGCGGTCGCGTGGGTGGACCCGTGGCCGGCGCTGGGGGCGGACACCGCGACATACAGCGAGATCGACCTGCACCCGGCGACCGGGCGCGCCTGGCGCGAACTCATCGTGCCGCGCGAGCGGCTCACCGAGGCGGTGACCGGGCGACCGCTGGCGGGCACCTGGGCGGCGGAGGCGGAGCGGATCGCCGCCTGGCGCCCGCGCAACCTGGTCGACACCGACCACCGCACCATCCCGCACGAACTCGACTGGCTGCGCACCGCGGTGCACCTGCACAAGGGCTGCTATCGCGGGCAGGAGACCATCGCCCGCGTGCATAACCTGGGCCGCCCACCGCGGCGGGTGGTGTTCTTGCACCTCGACGGCTCCGGCCACACGCTGCCCCCGCTCGGTGCGCCGGTGAGTGTGCCGGGTGTGGAGCGTCCCGTGGGACGGCTTACCTCGGTGGCCCGCCACCACGAAGACGGCCCGATCGGCCTGGCCGTGGTCAAGCGCAACACTCCGGCCGACGTCGATCTGTCGATCGACGGCATCGCCGCCGCCCAAACGGTGATCGTCACTCCGTAGTCGTGCTCGGCCTGCATGCGGGCGCATCACTTGCATGCGGTCGTGGCACTGGCATGCGCTGATCACCGCATGCGAGTGGGACCAGCGCATGTATGTGGGACCGGTGCATGCATGTGACGAGCCTCACGCTTGCTGGGGCTTGCATCGTGCTAACTGCAGCTAGCACTATGGGGACATGAGCCCGAACCCCGTGACCGACCTCGGCGGCTACCTCAAGGAGCAGCGCGAGCAGGCCGAGCTGTCCTTGCGGCAGCTGGCCGAGCGATCGGGGATCAGCAATCCCTATCTGTCTCAGATCGAGCGGGGGTTGAAGAAGCCGAGCGCGGAGATCCTCCAGGCCCTGGCCAAGGGACTGCGGATCTCGGCCGAACAGCTCTACGTCCGTGCCGGCATCTTGGACGCGACCGTGGACGGCGAGATCGTCCCCGACACCCGTCGGGTGATCAACGCCGACCCACTCCTCACGGCCAAGCAGCGCAAGGTGCTGATCGACCTCTACGACAGCTACATCGAGGACTGACAACCCCAACGAAAGGAGCGGCCATGGCCGCCACGTTCAACCTCAAGAAGAACCTCTCCGACAACAAGCCGTTCTACGCCGTCGTCGGCGCCGCCGACACCGCCGTCACCACCGTGCGGGACCGCTTCGACGAGGCCGTCAGCGACTTCACCGCCCGCGTCGAGACCCTGCGCGCCGAGCTTGCGCCGTCGGCCGTGCAGGCGCGCCTGACCGAGACCGTCCAGGGTGTTCGCGCCCAGGTCAAGGCCGCTCCCTCGGTGGCCAGCAACCGCATCGACGAGGCTGCGGCCGAGGCCGACTCGTCATACAACGAGTTCGTCAAGCGCGGTCGTCAGGTCGTCAAGGGCGCCCGCAAGCAGGCCGAGGGCTACCAGGGCCAGGCCGTGAAGCAGGTCAAGGAGACCCGCTCGACCGCGACCAAGCGGGTGCAGGAGACGCAGGCCACCGCGCTCGCGACCTTCCACGCCAGCCGCAAGGAGGCCGCCAAGGTCGTCTCCGGTGTCGCCGGCCAGGTGCAGGGTGACGCCGCCGAGATCGTGCGCAGCGAGGCTGCCAAGGAGGGCGCCGCCAAGCGTGAGGCCCGCAAGGCGCCGGCCAAGAAGGCGACCGCCAAGAAGACCACCGTCAAGAAGGCTCCGGCGCGCAAGCCGGCCGCGACCAAGGCGACCGCGCGGAAGACCACCCCGCGCAAGACCACCGCGAAGAAGGCCACCACCTCCAACTGAGGCCGGCCACGTGCGAGCCCCGCGGACCCGACGGTCCGCGGGGCTCGCCGCGTTCTACCCTCGATCCTCGTGACCGCATCTTCGCAAGCCCTGTCCGAAGCACCCGTCCTCGCGTATGTCGACCGCGGCGGCTTCGTGGAGTCCGTGCACCGAGCCGTCGCGGTGGTGGTGGACGCCGACGGTGTGGTCCAGCGGGCGTGGGGTGAGGCGACGGCCCCGTGCTTCCCGCGTTCGTCCAACAAGCCGCTGCAGGCGGTGGCGATGCTGCGCTCCGGGCTGCGGCTCGAGGGCCCGCAGCTCGCGCTCGCGGCGGCGTCGCATTCGGGTGAGGGCTTCCACCTCGAGGGCGTCCAGGCGATGCTCGCCGATGCTGGGCTGACCGTCGCCGATCTGCAGAACACCCCCGACCTGCCGTATGACGAGCAGGCTCGCCGGGCGTGGCTCGCCGCCGGCCACGGCCCGGAATCGCTGGCGCAGAACTGCTCCGGCAAGCACGCCGCGATGCTGGCGACCTGCCTCGCGGCCGGCTGGGACCCCGCCACCTATCGCGACCCGCAGCACCCGCTGCAGCGGGCGATGGCCGACACCCTGTCCGAGCTGGCCGGCGAACCGATCGCCGCGACTGCCGTCGACGGCTGCGGCGCGCCGGTGATGGCCCTGTCCCCGGTGGGCCTGGGTCGGGCCTTCGCCCGGTTGGCAACGGCGCCGGCCGGCACGCCCGAGCGCACGGTGCGGGACGCCATACGGGAGCATCCGGAGTTCCTCGGCGGCACCCGCCGCGATGTCACCGCGCTCATCCGCGGCGTCGATGGGCTGATCGCCAAGGACGGCGCCGAAGCGGTGTATGCCGTGGGTCTCGCCGACGGCCGGGGTGTCGTGGTGAAGGTCGCCGACGGCGGTCAGCGCGCTCGCCCGGTGATCCTGGCGGCAGTGCTGCGCGCGATCGGTGTGGACGCCCCGGTGCTCGATCAGTTGCTCGACGCGCCCGTGCTCGGACACGGCGAACCGGTGGGTGCGGTGCGGCCGGTCAATATCTGATGCGCGCTGTCCTGCAACGGGTTTCGAGCGCAAGCGTCACCGTCGACGGTGAGGTGGTCGGGGCGATCGACGGGTCCGGACTGCTCGCCCTCGTCGGCGTGACGCACACCGACGGCCCGGCGCAGGTCGCCACGATGGCCCGCAAAATCAGCGAGCTGCGGCTCCTGCGCGACGAGCGGTCGGTGCTCGACGAGGGCGCGCCGGTGCTGGTCGTCTCGCAGTTCACGCTCTACGGCGCGATCCGCAAGGGGCGACGCCCGTCCTGGACCGACGCCGCGCCCGGTGAAGTCGCCGAGCCGCTGATCGAGTCGCTCGTGAGCGCGCTGCGCGACCTCGGGCTGGCGGTCGCGACCGGGCGGTTCGGGGCGACGATGCAGGTGGCGTCGGTGGGCGACGGTCCGTTCACCGTGATCGTCGACGTTTAGGCTCATGGCTATGACTGCATTGGCGACCGTCCAGGCCTGGGTTGCGCTGATCCTCGGGGTGCTGCTGCTCGGCATGTCCGCGTTCGCCGTCGTGGATGCGCTGCGGCACCGCGCCGACGCCTTCGTCGCAGCCGGCAAGCTCACCAAGCCGATCTGGCTCGGCATCAACGGTGTGTGCGCCGCGATCGCCCTGCTGATGCTCACGCAGAGCCCGCTCAGCATCTTCGGCATCATCGCCGCGGTCGGATCGGGCGTCTATCTCGCCGACGTGCGGCCCAAGCTGCGCGAGGTGGAAGGCAACCGCGGCCGCGGCAACACCCGGTGGTAGGCAGCACCTCGCGGCGCACGTCGCTGCTGCCGGTCCCCGGCGGTTATCTCGAATATCTCGTCACCGGCGCCGGTGCGCCGGTCACGATCTTCGCCCACGGCCTGGCCGGGTCGATCGACACCACCCGGCCGTTCGGCACCGCTGTCGGCGGGCAACAGGTCTACCTGCACTTCCGCGGCCACGGCGCCTCGAGTTCACCCGAGACACCGTGGACCTACGGCTACCTCGCCGACGAACTCGACGCGGTGGCCCGGCATACGGGAGCGACGCAGGCGCTCGGGGTGAGCATGGGCGCGGGCGCGATCTGCAACCTGATCGAGCGCGTCCCAGCCCGTTTCGACCGGATCGTGCTCGCCCTGCCCGCCGTCACCGACCACCCGCGCCGGGACGCCGCCCTCGAACGGCTGGTCGCGATGGCGACCCTGGCCGACGACCGCGACGTGGACGGGCTCGCCGAACAGTTGGTGCTCGAACAGCCGGCCGAGGTCCGGCATACCGCACCCGTGCAGCAGTGGTGCCGGGAGCAGGCGCGGCTGATCGTGCAGACCGATGTGTCACGGGCGCTGCGCTCGATCCCGCATCTCACCGCGCTGCAGTCCCTCGACTCGCTGCACCGCGTGCAGACACCGGTGCTGGTGATCGCTCAGGAGGACGATCCCGCGCATCCGGTGTGGGTCGGGCGAGAGCTGGCGGCCGCGCTGCCGAACGCTCGCCTGGAGGTGCTGCCGCCCGGTGGCATCATGTGGACCCACCGCGCCCGCGTGCGGTCGCTGGTGGGGGAATTCCTGACCACGCCGCATCGCTAGGGAGACCATGGATCGCCTGACGCCCCGCATCCGCGACTACGCCTGGGGTTCGCGCACCGCGCTCGCCGAGTTGACCGGCCGGCCCGGGCCGACCGACGCGCCGGAGGCCGAGCTGTGGATGGGCGCGCACGAGGGCGATCCGTCGGGGCTGTCGCGCGGCCGCGAAGAGACCACGCTGGACCGGATCATCGAGGCCGACCCCGACGGTGAGATCGGCGAGAACACCGCCGTGCAGTTCAACCGCCGGTTGCCGTTCCTGCTCAAGGTGCTCGCGCCTGAGCACGCGTTGTCGATCCAGGTGCATCCGTCGTCGGATGACCTGCTCACCGCCTTCCACGGCACCTATGCCGACCGCTGGCCCAAGCCGGAGGCCTGGCTGGCGGTCACGCCGTTCGAGGTCTTCGCCGGATCCCGGCCGTATGCCGAAGTCGTCGCCCTCGCGGATTTGCTTGGGGCGCAAGGGTTTTCGGCGTTGGTGCAGGCGGCGAGGTCGCAGTCTCGCCCGATGCACGCCCTGCTCTCGGCTCTCCTGCGGCTCGACGCGGACCGCGCAGGTGAGCTGGTCGCGCAGGTGTGCGAAGCGGCAGCCCGGCATACGGGAGACGAGACGGTCGCGGCGATGCTGCGGGTGGCCGAGGACTTCCCGGGGGACATCGGTCTGATCGTGCTGCTCACCATGCGCTATCGGGTGATGCAGCCGGGGGACTACCTCTTCGTCCCGGCCGGGGTGATGCACGCGGGCGTGCGCGGCGTCGTGGTGGAGATCCAGGCCAGCTCGGACAGCATCGTACGAGCAGGCCTGACCAGCAAGCGCATCGACGTCGCCGAGCTGTTGCGCATCGTCGACACCGACCGGTCGATGGTGCCCGAACGCGGCTCACGCGACGGCCGGGTGGTGAGCTTCCCGGTCGACGTGCCGTACTTCCAGCTGCATCAGGTGTTGCCCGGTGCGGAGCCGGTGGTGGTGCCGGGTGCGCACCGGCCGCGGATCGTGCTCGCGCTGCACGGTGAGGTGGTGCTCGACGACGGCGCCGACCAGCTGCGGCTCGCGTCGGGAGACTCGGCTTTCGTGCCCGCCTCGCAGGAACGGGTCACCTGCTCCGGTGACGGCACGGCCTATGTCGCCACCACCGGCCTCGCCCACTAACCCGCGAAACGTCAGTAGTTCCTCGCGAAACGTCACTAGTTCCTCGCGAAACGTCACTAGTTCCTCGCGAAACGTCAGTAGTTCCTCGCGAAACGTCACTAGTTCCTCGCGAAACGTCACTAGTTCCTCGCGAAACGTCACTAGTTCCTCGCGAGATTCGGCCGGTGGCATCTCGCGAGTTTTTACTGACGTTTCGCGAGACTTAAGTGACGTTTCGCGAGTTTTTACTGACGTTTCGGGTGGGGGCGATGGCGGACCAGTCGAGGGTGAGTTCGCCCAGGCGCCAACGCTTTTCGTCGCCACGCACCGGCCAGTCGGCACGCAAGGACCGCACCATCTGCAGCCACTGCTGCCGGCGGCCGTATGCCGAATGCGGGCTGGCTCGCCGCCAAGCGCTCGCCATCGCGTCGAGGAGGTCATGCACCGCTTCTCCGGGGACATTGCGGTGGATCAGTGCCTTCGGCAGCCGCTCGGCGATCACCGAGGGGTCCTCCAGACCACCCAGCCGCATCGACAGGGTCAGCGTCTGCGGCCCGTCGGCGGTCACCGCCACCCAGGTCGCGAGGCGGCCGATCTCGTCGCAGGTGCCATCGATGAACAGCCCAGCCGGTGTCAACCGCGACCGCACCAGGTCCCAGGCACCCCCCACCTGCGATTCGTCGTATTGCCGCAGCACGTTGAACGCGCGCACCACGTCGACCTGGCCGGGCACCGGGATCTCGAAACCACCGAGCGCGAAGGACAGCCCCGGCCGTGCCAATGGCGCAGCGGCCGCCACTCGGCCGGGGTCGATCTCGATGCCGATCACCTCGACCTGGGGACGCACCCGGCATACCCGGTCATGCAGTTCGAGGGCGGTGACCGGCGAGGCGCCATACCCGAGATCGACGATCACCGGCCGTTCGCGCAACCGCCAGGCCTGGGTCGCGAGCAGCCAACGGTCGCAGCGGCGCAGGCGGTTGGGATTGGTGGTGCCGCGGGTCACGGTGCCGACCGGTCGTTCGCGTCCCACGCGCCCAGGGTAGGGCGCCGGGTGCGAGACTGGCGGACGTGACCGACAGGACCGACGGCTGCCCGGTGCGGCGCGTGGCGATGATCAGCGTGCACACCTCGCCGCTGGACCAGCCCGGCACCGGCGATGCCGGTGGGCTCAATGTCTACGTGGTCGAGACAGCCAAGCGCCTCGGTGCGCGCGGGGTCGAGGTGGAGATCTTCACCCGCCGCACCTCCGCCAGCCTGGCCGAGACCGTCCAGCTCGCGCCTGGCGTGACCGTGCGCCATATCGACGCCGGCCCCTACGAAGGGCTGGCCAAGGAGGATCTGCCCGGCCAGTTGTGTGCTTTCGCGGCGGGCGTGATGCGGCATGTCGCCAGCCACCCCGAGGGTCACTACGACCTGGTCCACTCGCACTACTGGCTGTCCGGGCAGGTCGGCTGGCTCGCCACCGACCGCTGGAATGTCCCGCTCGTGCACACCATGCACACGATGGCCAAGGTCAAGAATCGCGCTCTGGCACAAGGGGATCGGCCCGAACCCACCGGCCGGGAGATCGGCGAGGAGCAGGTCGTCAAGGTGGCCAGCTGGCTGGTCGCCAATACCGACGACGAGGCTCGCGAACTCATCGAGCTGTATGCCGCCGACCCTCGCCGGGTGCGCGTCGTGCCGCCCGGTGTCGACCTGGCGGTGATGCGGCCGCAGAGCACCGACGACGCCCGGGATGCCCTTGGCCTGCCACGGGACGCGCAGGTGCTGCTCTTCGTCGGGCGGATCCAGCCGCTCAAGGCTCCGGATGTGCTCGTGCGCGCCGCCGCGGCGATGCTCGAGCGACGCCCCCAGCTGCGCGAGACCCTCGTCGTCGGCATCCTCGGTGGGCCGAGCGGCAGCGGTCTGGAGGCGCCGCGCAGCCTCCAGGCGCTCGCCCGCGAGCTCGGCGTGGCGGATGTGGTGCAGTTCGTCCCGCCGGTGTCGCGCCCCGAGCTCGCCCAGTGGTTCTCGGCAGCGGATCTGACTGTGGTGCCTTCACATTCGGAGAGTTTCGGCCTGGTGGCCCTGGAGTCGATGGCCTGCGGCACGCCCGTGGTCGCGGCCCATGTCGGCGGTCTGCCGACCGTGGTCGGTGACGCCGGCGTGCTGCTCGACTCGCACGATCCGGCGGTCTGGTCGGACGCCCTGCTCGACCTGCTCGACGACGAGGCGCGGCGAAAAGCGTTGTCCGACAAGGCGATTCAGCGGGCCAACAGGTTCAGCTGGGATGCCACCACCGACAAGCTGATGGCCGTCTACCGTCACGCGTGCCGACCCGAGGGCGAGCGGGCGGCATACGACCCCGGCCTCACGCTCGCTAGCGTCCCCACGGCGGTGATCCCCTGATGCGACAGCAGGTGTTGCAAACGATCCGAACGTTCTTGCAGGACAACGAGATCGAGCACGACGACGGGGTCAACGACGGTGAGATCGTCGTGACGCTGCCGGGGGATAAGAAGCTCAAGACCGTCGCCTCCCTCACCGTCGGTGAACGCGACCTCGTGACGACCGCGTTCGTGATCCGCAATCCGGACGAGCGGCACGAGCAGTTCTACCGATTCCTGCTGCAGCGCAACCTCAAACTGCCCGGCCTCGCCTACCGCATCGACACCTCGGGCGATGTCTACGTCACCGGCAGGGTCCCGCTCAAGGCGGTCGACGCGGCATACCTCGATCAACTCCTCGGCACCCTGCTCACGGCCTGCGACGAACCGTTCAACGACCTGCTCGCGATCGGCTTCCTCACCTCCATGCGCAAGGAGTGGGCCTGGCGGATCGACCGCGGCGAGTCGACCCGCAACCTCGAGGCCTTCCGTCACCTGCTCGAGTCCTAAACTCAGGCGCCATGACCTACACACTGGTGCTGCTGCGGCACGGCGAATCGGACTGGAACGCCAAGAACCTGTTCACCGGTTGGGTCGATGTCGACCTCACCGACAAGGGTCGCGAGGAGGCACGCCGCGGTGGCGAGCTGATCAAGGAGGCCGGGCTCACGCCGGATGTCGTGCACACCAGCCTGCTGCGCCGCGCGATCAGCACCGCCAACATCGCGCTGGACAAGGCCGACCGGCACTGGATCCCGGTCAAGCGCTCCTGGCGCCTCAACGAGCGGCACTACGGCGACCTGCAGGGCAAGGACAAGAAGGAAACCCTGGAGCAATACGGCGAGGAGCAGTTCATGACCTGGCGCCGTTCCTATGACACTCCGCCGCCGCCGATCTCACCGGACAACCAGTGGTCCCAGGCGGGCGACCCTCGCTATGCCGACCTCGGCGACCAGATGCCGGCGACCGAATGCCTCAAGGACGTCATCGAGCGCTTCCTGCCCTACTGGCAGTCCGAGATCGTGCCCGACCTGCAGGCCGGCAAGACGGTCCTCGTCGCGGCGCACGGCAACAGCCTGCGCGCGATGGTCAAGCATCTGGACGGCGTCTCCGACGACGACATCGTCGGCCTCAACATCCCGACCGGTATGCCGCTCGTCTACCGCCTCGACGACAACCTCACCCCCACGGTCAAGGGCGGGGAATATCTCGACCCGGAGGCCGCCAAGGCCGCGGCGGAGGCGGTCGCCAAGCAGGGCCGCTGACGGGTCGAAGCGCGCGGCCCCCTGCGGCGCGCGCTTCGCCCGTATGCCGGGGTCAGCGGGTCAGCAAGCCCTCGTCCTCGGTCCCGTAGTAGCCGGTGACCAGGTAGACGATGCGGTTGGCCACGGCCACCGCGTGGTCGCCGAAGCGCTCGAAGTAGCGTGACAGCAGGGTCACGTCCACGGCGGCCTCGGTGCCGTGGGTCCAGTGCTCGTCGACGAGCGCGGCGAACATCTGCCGGTGCAGTTCGTCCATCCGGTCGTCCTCCTTGGCGATCTGCACCGCCGCGTGGACGTCCTTCTGCGAGATGGCCTGGCCGGTCATCGCGACGAGTTCGCGGGCGACCTCGGACATCTGCAGCACGGTGTCGCGCACTGCGTCCGGGACCGCACTTTGCGGGTAGCGCATCCGGGCGACCTTGGCGATATGCCGGGCGAGGTCGCCCATCCGCTCGATGTCGGAGGCCATGTGCATCGCGGTGACGACCATCCGCAGGTCGGTGGCGACCGGCTGCTGGCGGGCGAGCAGGTCGACGGCCTGGTCGTCGACATCGCGGCGCAACGCGTCGATGTCGTCGTCGGAGGCGATCACGCTCTCGGCCGCGCTGAGGTCGGCGCCGAGCAGGGCGTCGGTCGCCCGCGCGATGGCGGTGCCGACCATCCGCGTCATCTCCTCCAGTTGGTCGGAGACGTGGTCGAGAGAGTCGTGGAATGCGTCACGCATCGAGGCGTCCTTGGGTTGAGCCGGCTGGCGGTCGGTCGCGCCCGCGTCCGCCCCCAATGAGCGGACCCGCGCGCGTGCGACATCATCGCACCCGGGCGTGGGTACTTCGAGAGATTCGCAGCGCGCGATGAACGACCCTTGGCCGCGAGGTGAACAGCGGGCAACCCCCGTGCTGCGTGCTCACGACGGTGCTGGAGCACTCGCGGCGTCCGCGTACATTTGGGCGCGTGTTCGTGGCAATCGCAGCGCTCGCCGGCCTGGCGTGCGGTCTGCTGGTCGGCTGGTGGCTGACCCGGCGCGGCGCTACGTCCACCGGTGCGGAGACCTCGAGTCTGGCCGCCGAGCCGGTGTCGCCGGAGGTCGCCGATGTGCTCGATGCGCTGCGCTCGGTGTCGGTTGTCGTGGACGCCTCGGACCGGGTGGTGCGCTCCTCGCCCGCAGCGACCTCGCTGGGGATCGTGCGCGGCACCGAGCTGGTGCATGACCAGGTCCGGCTGCTGGTGCGCCAGGTGCGCCGCGAACAGGATCTGCGCGAGGTCGAGCTCGAGGTCGCCCGCGGCCCGGTCGGCGAGGGCCGGTTGACGCTCGGCGTGCGGGTCAACCCGCTGAGCGATGACCGGGTGCTGGTGCTGATCGATGACCGGTCGCACTCGCGCCGGGTGGAGGAGACCCGCCGCGACTTCGTGGTCAACGTCAGCCACGAACTCAAGACCCCCGTCGGCGGGCTGACGCTGCTCGCCGAGGCGATGGACGACGCGCGCGACGACCCGGAGGCGGTGCACCGGTTTGCCGGCCGGATGCAGTCGGAGACCGCGCGCCTCGCCCGGCTGGTGCAGGAGATCGTCGAACTGTCCCGGCTGCAGGTGGCCGACACCCTCGATGAGCCGGTGCTCGTCGACGTGGACGCCTGCGTCGACGACGCCGCCGAGCACCTGCGCACCGTGGCGGAGGCGGCCCGGATCCAGGTCATCGTCACGCACGCCTCCGGCGGGCGTCCGGCCGAGATCTGGGGTGACCGCAACCTGGTGACGACCGCGGTGCGCAATCTGATCGAGAACGCCATCAACTACTCCGGGCCCGGCACCCGCGTCACGGTCACCGTGCAGGCCGACGGCGATCTGGTCGCTGTCGTCGTCAAGGACCAGGGGCACGGCATACCGGCCGGTGAACTCGACCGGATCTTCGAACGCTTCTACCGCGTCGATCCGGCCCGCTCGCGGCGCACCGGCGGCACCGGCCTCGGCCTGGCCATCGTCAAGCACATCTGCGCCAACCACGGCGGGGAGGTGAGCGTGTGGTCCGAGGAGGGCCAGGGGTCGACGTTCACCATCCGCCTCCCCTCAGCCCGGCCGGATTCCTCGGCCGTCACCGCACCGGTCACCCCCAGGAAGGTTGTTCCATGACGCGCATCCTCGTGGTCGAGGACGAGCCCTCGATCTCGGACCCGCTCACCTACCTGCTCGGCAAGGAGGGGTATGACGTGGCGCTCGCTGAGACCGGCCCCGACGCACTGGCCGAATTCGATCGGTCCGGTGCCGACCTGGTGCTGCTCGACCTGATGCTGCCGGGCATGTCCGGGGTCGATGTCTGTCGCACGCTGCGCCAGAAGGCGACCACGCCGATCATCATG
The DNA here is from genome assembly GCF_011440275.1 of Metallococcus carri. Classification (GTDB taxonomy): domain Bacteria; phylum Actinomycetota; class Actinomycetes; order Actinomycetales; family Dermatophilaceae; genus Metallococcus; species Metallococcus carri. Next base: position 81,642 of record NZ_JAAOIV010000004.1, read on the forward strand.
CTGACCGCAAAGGACAGCGAGGTGGACAAGGTCGTCGGCCTGGAGATGGGTGCCGACGATTACGTCACCAAGCCCTACTCCTCGCGCGAGTTGCTGGCCCGCATCAAGGCGGTGCTGCGCCGGGGTCAGGACCAGGACGAGTTGTTGCCGGCGACGCTGGACAGTGGTCCGGTGCGGATGGACGTGGACCGGCATACGGTCACCGTGTCCGGAGTGCCGATTCAGTTGCCGCTCAAGGAGTTCGAGCTGTTGGAGTTGCTGCTGCGCAACACCGGGCGGGTGCTCACCCGCGGTCAGCTGATCGACCGGGTCTGGGGCAGCGATTATGTCGGCGACACCAAGACGCTCGATGTGCACATCAAGCGGCTGCGCGCGAAGGTCGAACCGGACCCCGGCAACCCGCAGTTCATCGTCACCGTGCGGGGACTGGGGTACAAATTCGAGGCGAGCTGACCGCTCAGCCTTCCTTGCCACCTTCGGCGCTGCTCGACTGCCCGCTCGGGGTGGCGGTGCCATAGGGCGGCTGGTCCAGCAGCACCGGGACGCCGACCGGGTTGCTGCTGCCCGAGGAGGTGATGGTGAAGGTGATCGTCATCTCCTTGCCGGGGACAACCGGGACCTTGGCGACGGACACGGCCGGCACGGTGGCGGTGTCGTTGCCATTGGTCTTGCCGTCGAGGCGCACCGAGGTCATCGCCGGGACGGTCAGCGTGGTGGCCGCACCGCCCTGCGGCTGGACCTTCAGCTGCACCGGCTTGTTGCTGGTGTTGGTGGCCAGGCCCTGCAGCTTGCCGTCGGCTCCCTTGCCGGAGGTCACCACCAGCACATTGGTGAGTTGCACCGGCCCGACGGAGGCGATATTGCCGTCGGCGGGGATATACGGCTTGGTCGTCTGCTGCGGTGAGAAATACATGCATCCGCTCAGGCCGGTCGCGGCGACGGCGGCGAGAGCGACGGCGGGCAGCGGCGAGCGGCGCAGGCGGGATCGATTCACGAGCGGCATCGTACCGGGGCCCTGCGGTGCCGCTCGGTCGAGGTCAGCTGGTCGATAAGACCGCCCGCGCGAAGCACGCACAAGGCGGCTTGTCAACCCCTCGTAGGCACCCTGATCTGCCCGCTGACCTGCAGAAACGATTCGAGTGACCCCCGCCACTCGTGGTATTCTGGGGGTCGCGAAAGGGGCATATCACATATGGTTTTCAAGGTCGGCGAGACCGTCGTTTACCCCCACCACGGTGCGGCGCTCATCGAAGAAATCAAGGTCCGCAAGATCAAGGGAGAGGACAAGCAGTACCTCGTCTTGAAGGTTGCCCAGGGCGATCTGACCATCGAAGTTCCCGCGGAGAACTGCGATCTGGTCGGCGTCCGCGACGTGGTCGGCAAGGAGGGTCTGGACCGCGTCTTCGAGGTGCTGCGTGCGGACCACACCGAAGAGCCGACCAACTGGTCGCGCCGTTACAAGGCCAACCTGGAGAAGCTCGCGTCCGGTGACGTGATCAAGGTCGCCGAGGTCGTGCGCGACCTGTGGCGCCGTGACCAGGACCGCGGCCTGTCCGCCGGCGAAAAGCGGATGCTGGCCAAGGCGCGCCAGATCCTCGTCTCCGAGCTGGCCCTGGCCGAGCACACCAATGAGGACAAGGCCGAGGCGACCCTCGACGAGGTCCTCGCATCCTGACACCACCCGTCAACGACAACGCCCACGACAGCTCGGCTGCCGTGGGCGTCGCCGTTGGGGTGGTCGTCGTCGCGGCCGGTCTGGGCACGCGCCTGGGAGCCGGTATGCCGAAAGCCCTCGTCACCGTCTGCGGTGAACCGCTGGTGCGGCACGCAGTCCGGCGCGCTCTGGCTGCGCGCGACGTGGCCGACCTGGTCGTGGTGTTCCCGCCGATGCATCGCGAGGACTTCGAGGCCGCCCTCGCTGGCATCGACGGGGTCCGGCTGGTCGAGGGCGGCGCCGAACGCACCGACTCGGTCGCCGCCGGTCTGCGCACGCTGTCGCCCGACGCCCAGGTCGTGCTGGTGCACGACGCGGCCCGGGCCTTCGCCCCGGCCGCACTCTTCGACACGGTCGCCGCGGCGGTCACGGCCGGTGCGGACGCGGCCGTCCCCGGCATACCTCTGGTGGACACGGTCAAGCAGGTCGACGCGAGCGGCGTCGTCGTCGCGACCCCGAACCGCGCGAGCCTGCGCGCGGTGCAAACGCCGCAGGGGTTCACCCGCGAGGCGCTCGAGCGGGCGCACGCGGGTGGCCGGCACGCGACCGACGACGCCGCGCTGGTCGAGGCCGACGGTGGGCGCGTCGTCGTCGTCGACGGCAACCCAGCAGCTCTCAAAGTGACGACTCCCGCCGACCTGGACATCATCCAGCGGCTGTGCTCGAGGAGTGGTGAATGACGTTGCCCCGCACCGGCATCGGTGTCGACGTGCATCGGTATGCCGGCGATGACCGGCCGCTCTTCCTCGCCTGCCTGCAGTGGCCGGGGGAGCGTGGCATCGAGGGTCATTCCGACGGTGACGTCGCCGCCCACGCCGCCTGTGACGCGCTGTTGTCGGCGGCTGGACTGGGGGACCTCGGCACGCAGTTCGGGGTGGACCGGCCACAGCTGAAGGGTGCCTCCGGCGCCGCGATGCTGGCCGATGTGCTGATAACGCTGACCGACGCCGGCTTCGCGATCGGCAACCTCGCGGTGCAGATCATCGGCAACCGGCCCAAGTTCGCGGACCGCCGCGAGGAGGCGCAGGCCGCGATGTCGGCGGCGCTCGGCGGGGCACCGGTCTCGCTGTCGGCGACCACGACCGACGGGCTCGGCCTCACCGGCCGCGGCGAGGGAATCGCCGCCATCGCGACCACGCTGGTCATCCGTGGGTAGACGGAAGTGTCTCCACCGGTTGGCCGCAGCGAGAACCACTGACGTTTCGCGGAGAACTACTGACGTTTCGCGGAGAACTACTGACGTTTCGCGGAGAACTACTGACGTTTCGCGGAGGGCTGGTCAGGCGCGCTCGATGCGCCACCCGTCGGGCAGGCCGTCCACGGAGGCGGACCCGTCGCGCTCGACCCGGATCGTCACCGGCTGACCGGCGACCCGCACACCCGACAGCGTCAGCGCGCCGAATGGCCCCACGCCGGGCCGCAGCGTCAGCACCTTCGAGCGCGCATCGCAGCGCAACCCCAGCGCCGCGGTGAGCATCGCGATCGTCGCGGCCGCCGACCAGGCCTGCGGGCGGCAGGACGCCGGATAGGGCACCGGCCGCCCCAGCACGCCACCGTCGCCATGCAACTCGGGGGAGCGGTAACCGAAATATGCCGTCGCCTCCAGCATCGACCGGGTGACCGCAGCCACCTCGTCGTGCAGCCCCTCGGCTGCCAAGCCGAGCGCGCAGATGCCCGTGTCGTGGATCCAGACCGAGCCGGTGTGATAGCCGATCGGGTTGAAACCGCCGTTGTCGCTGGCGAAGGTGCGGATGCCGGACGGGCTGAGCATCGTGGGGTCCATCAGCACGTCGGCGACCCGTCGCGCCTCGTCCGCGGTGTAGCTGCCGGTGCCCAGGGCATGGCCCATATTGGAGGCGACGCCGGTCACCGGCTCGCCCTGCCCGTCGATGGCGATCGCCGGCCAGCTGCGGTCCACATCGCTCACCCAGAACCGCTCGCGCACGGCCGCGGTGAGGGCGTCGGCTTGTGACTCGGCCGCGTCGATCAGCTCGGCGTCGGCGTCCGTGCCGAGCGAGCGCAGGATGCGCGCGCCCGCCCGGTCGGCGAGGACGGCATACGCCTGGGCTTCGAGCAGCGCGATCGGCGCTTCGGCGATCGTCCCGTCCCGGAACCGGATCGAGTCGCCGGAGTCCTTCCAGCCCTGGTTGACCAGCCCGGTGCCGCTGTCGTCGATGTACTTGATCAGCCCGTCCCCGTCGGGAGCGGCGTATGCCGTGAGCCAGCGAAGCGCCGCACGCAGCGCCGGCAGCAGTTCGCGGGCATCGTCTGCACGCAGGCCCCAGGCGAGTGCGTCGTCGAGCAGGCACACCCATAGGGCGGTGGCGTCGACCGTGCCGTAGTAGACCGTCGGCAGCGAGCCGGCCGGTCCGGCGTCGCGGCGCACCTCGTGCGGGATCTTGCCGGGCTGCTCGGCGGTCGCGAGGTCCACCCGGGTGCCCTGACGGCGGGCAAGGGTGCGCAGCGTGCCGAGCGCGAGATCGGTGCCGAGCGGCAGCAACATGCGCGCGGCCCAGATCGAGTCGCGGCCGAAAAGCGTGAGATACCAAGGGGTTCCGGCGCCGAGGAAGCAGTCTTCGGGCGCGAGCGGGTCGGTCAGGGCGAGATGAGCGACATCGCTCAGCGCGGCCTGCACCGCGAGCGGGACACGTGGGTCATCGGCGCTCACCGTGCACTCCAGAGCGAGTCGCGCGGCGCCCGCGTCGGCGTCGAGCTTGGAGGGGCGGGTGCGCTCGCCGGTGATCTGCAGAGCCACCTGGGTCTCGGTGCCGGGCGCGAGGTCGATCGGGAACTGCGCGACCACGGTGCCGCGGTCGTCCCGCGCGAGGTGGCTCGGGCTCACCGACCAGCTTGCGATATTGGCCAGCCGTCCGGTCGTCCACCGCACGGTGCCGCCCTCGATCGTCATGGGCACGGGCAACCCCGCGGGCTCGCCGTGCTTGACCGCGGCGATATCGGCGCCGTCGGCGGCGAGTTCGAACCGCAGGGTCGCCGTCACCGGCAGCGCTGCCCGGGAGCGCACGGTGACGGTCTCGGTCAGGGTCGGTGCGGTGAGTTCGCGCCGCCGGTGCACCTCGACGCTCGGGTCGGCGCCCCGGTCGCCGAGGCCGCGCGCGGAACCGAAGAACTCCGAGACATTGCCCTGGCTGGCGGTGGCGACCTGGCTCACCCCACCGTCGATGTCGATGACCAGCCGGTCCAGGATGCGCACGTCATCGAGATAGACACCGTGGGCGCCCTCGGCGATGGTCCCGTCGTCGGCCGACAGCGTGGTGAGCGGACCGTCGACCGCGATCGCGAGGTGATGGAGCCAGGGTTGCTGCGGGTCGGTCATCCTCGGCTCCATCCGTCGTTGCGGTCAGCGCTGGCCATGGTTCAGCCTCCAGGACCGATCGTGACCAGTGGGTCGCCGGATCGGCCGAATCGCTTGACACCTCCTGTGCCGTGAGTCACATTAGGCGAGTCCATATGAACGTTCAAATCACGCGTAAGGATTGATCGATGCCCGGAACCCGCGGCTCGCACCGCGTGACGATCGTGGACGTCGCGCGCGCTGCCGGCGTCTCGCGCCAGACCGTGAGCAACGTCATCAACTACCCCGACCGGGTGGCGCCCGCGACGCTGGCGACCGTCGAGCGGCATATCGCCGAACTCGGCTTCCACCCCTCCCGCGCGGCGAGTCTGCTGCGCCGCGAGACCGCGGGTGCCTGGGGCTTCGAGCTCGACACGCTCGGCACCCGGCGCCTGGGCAACATCCTGGACAGCTTCGTGGTCGAGCTCACCGCCCGGGCCGCCGTCACCGGCGCGCACATCATGCCCTTCGTCGCCAGCCCGTCGATGTCGGTCACCGACTATCGCGACCTGCTCGCCGGCCGCCATGTCGACGGCTTCGTCATCGCCAACACCGCGCACGGCGACCCGCGCCCCGCGTGGCTGGTCGAGCAGGGCGTGCCGTTCGCCGCCTTCGGCCGGATCTGGGACGACCCGACGATCGAGCGGTATGCCGATGTCGACGGCGGGGCCGGGGTGCGCGCCGCGGTCCGCCACCTCAAGCAGGGCGGCTACGGCACCATCGGCTTCCTCGGCTGGCCCACCGGCTCGCCGGTCGGTGACGACCGGCGCAGGGGCTGGCTGACCGAGAGCGGAGGCGGACCGGAAGCCACGGCATACCAGGAGATCGACTCGGCGGCCCGCGTCGCGGTCGACCTGGTGCGGCAGGTCGGCAAGGGCGGCGCGATCGTGTGTGCCTCCGATGTGCTGGCGGCCGGTGTCTGGCGGCATCTGACCGAGATCGGCCTGGTGGCCGGTCGCGATATCGGATTGGTCGGTTTCGATGACACCGACCTCGCCGAGACGATCGGCCTCACGTCGCTGTCGCAGCCGCTCGCCGCCGTGGCCGACCACGTGCTCGCGCTGCTCGCCGACGAACCGGTGGGTGCCGCTCTGCTCACCCCCGAGCTGGTCGTCCGCACCAGCTCCATCCCCCAAGAACCGCAGGTCAGCTCGTTCGACCTGCCTCGCTCACCGGATCCCGCCGGGTCCGATCAACACCCTGGAGGCACAGCATGACCGCTCCCCGCACCGTTCGCCGGGCCGTGACGATGTCCGTCGCGAGCCTCGGCGTCTTCACCCTTGCCGCCTGCGGGGGTGGCGGCGGTTTCACCAGTGGCTCGGCGCCGAGCCAGAACACCAAGACCGCCGGCGGCGTGAAGCTCACCATGATGATCGGCAGCTCCGGCCCGGCCGAGACCAAGGCCGTGCAGGACGCCACCGCCGCCTGGGGCAAGTCGAGCGGCAACACCGTCAACGTCGTCGCCGCCTCCAACCTTGACCAGCAGCTCGGTCAGGGCTTCGCCGGTGCCAACCCGCCCGACGTGTTCTATGTCGACGCCTCCAAGATCGGCACCTACGCCAAGGCGGGCTATCTCTTCCCCTATGGCGACCAGCTCGACAAGAGCACCTTCGAGGACTCGCTGGTGCAGGCGTTCAGCTATCAGGGCAAGTTCTACTGCGCGCCGAAGGACTCGTCCACGCTCGCGCTGCAGATCAACACCGACCTGTGGAAGGCCGCCGGCCTCACCGACAAGGACTACCCCACCACCTGGGCGCAGCTGGAGACGGTGGCCAAGAAGCTCACCAAGGGCAATGTCACCGGGCTGGTGATCGGCAACGACCACAACCGCGGCGGCGCCTTCATGGTGCAGGCCGGCGGCTGGCTGCAGTCGGGCGGCAAGATCACCGCCACCGACCCCGGCAACGTCAAGGGTCTGCAGGAAGTGCAAAAGCTGATGCAGGCCGGGGTGCTGAAGTACAACACCCAGACCAAGCCCTCCACCGGCTGGGGCGGTGAGGCCCTCGGCAAGAAGGTCGCCGCGATGACCATCGAGGGCAACTGGATCGCCGGCGGCATGAAGGACTTCCCGGGCGTGAAGTACAAGACCGTCGAGCTGCCCGCCGGCCCGGCCGGCAAGGGCTCGCTGATGTTCTCCAACTGCTGGGGCATCGCCGCCAAGTCCAAGAACCAGGCCGCGGCCGTCGCGCTGGTCAAGCAGCTGATCACCCCCGACCAGCAGATGAAGTTCGCCGCCGACTTCGGGGTGATGCCCTCGACCAAGCAGGGCCTGACCCAGTTCGAGCAGAAGTACCCCGATCAGGCCGCGTTCGTGAAGGCGGCGGCATACGCCAAGCCGCCGATCAACCTGCCGGGGCTGACCCAGGCGACCACCAGCTTCGACTCGGCGATCGGAGCCATGACGCCGCAGACGGATGCCACCAAGCTGCTGCAGGCCTTCCAGAAGAACGCCGACGCGGCCGCGTCCGGCAACTGAGCGGTTCACCGCTCCCGCTGACCGCCCGCGGGTGACTGGCGCACCCCGGTCACCCGCGGGCAACCACTGGCATCGCCTCGTCGAGGAAGGAGTGCGCCGATGTTCAAGCGGCGTTCGTCGCTGCGCGGACCGGAGGGCCTTTATGGCTGGCTCTTCACCGCTCCGATGATCATCATCCTTGGGTTGTTTCTCTTCGCCCCGATCCTGATGGCGCTCTACGTGAGCTTCACCAACTGGAACGGCAACGGCAGCCCGTTCGTGGCCGGCCCGAACGCGCAGTTCGTCGGCACCAAGAATTACACCGACCTGTTCACCCGGGACGGCCTGACGCGCACCGCCTTCATGCAGTCGATCAGCAACATCTTTTATTACGTGCTGCTGGTCGTGCCGATCCAGACGGTGATCGCGCTGCTGCTCGCCTTGCTCGTCAACTCGCGCGCGCTGAAGGCCAAGGGCTTCTTCCGCACCGCGTTCTACTTCCCGTCGGTGACGAGCGCGGTCGCCATCTCGACGGTGTTCCTGTTCATCTTCGGCAACAGCGGTGCGGTCAACGCCTTCCTCGGCTGGTTCGGCATCAACGGCCCGCAGTGGTTCAACGACGGTCGCGGCCTGCTCAATATGCTGCTCAGTGCGATCGGGCTGGACGGGTCCAAGGCCGGCTGGGGCCAGCACGAAGTCCTCGGCCAGACTGTGTGGCAATGGCTTTCGGGCCCATCGGTCGCGATGACGGTCGTGATCATCCTGGTCATCTGGACCACCTCGGGCACCTTCATGCTGATGTTCCTCGCCGCCCTGCAGGATGTGCCGCCGGAAGTCGACGAGGCCGCCGCGCTCGACGGCGCGACCGGCCTGCGCAAGCTGCTCACCGTGACCCTGCCGATGATCAAGCCGACGCTGTTCATGGTGCTCACGCTCGGCCTGATCGGCTCGTGGCAGGTCTTCGACCAGATCTACGTCATGGGCAAGGGCAACCCCAATGGCACCACGCTCAGCCCGGCCTTCCTCTCCTATCAGACCGGCTTCGCCGACCTGCGGTATGGCGTCGGTGCCGCCATGTCCTTCATCCTCTTCCTCATCATCATCGTGTGCACCATGCTGCAGCGATTCCTGTTGCGGGACAAGGACGTTCGCCGGTCGAGGCGGCGGCAGCCGGCCGTTGCTCTCGCCGACCAGCCGGCGGGGGTGACCAAATGAGCACGCGGGTCAGCCCGATCACCCGGATCTGCGTCTATCTGGCCCTGGTGGCCTTCGCGGTGTTGTTCATCTACCCCTTCTTCGTGCAGATCGCGACGAGCTTCAAGACCGACGCCGACGCGACGAACAACCCGTTGTCGCTCATCCCCAACCCGTTCAGCATGGCCGCGTGGCGCTCGATGTTCGACCCGAGCGCTGCCGCGCATGTGCCGATGACGACCTGGTTGTTCAACTCGGTGCTCGTCGCCTCGGTGGTCACCGTGAGCCGGGTGTTCTTCGACAGCCTCGCGGGATATGCGTTGTCCCGCTTGCGTTTTCCCGGCCGCGGCCTGGTCTTCGCGCTCGTCGTCGGGATCATGGCGGTGCCGGGTGTGGCACTGCTCATCCCGAAGTTTCTGATGGTCAACTACCTCGGGATCTACAACACCTATGCCGCGATGATCATGCCGTTGATGATCGACGCCGCCGGCGTCTTCATCATGAAGCAGTTCTTCGACTCGGTGCCGGTGTCGATCGAGGAAGCGGCCCGGATGGACGGCGCCGGCATCTTTCGCACCTTCTGGTCGGTGGTGCTGCCGATGGCCCGGCCAGCCCTCATCACGCTGACCATCCTGTCCTTCCAGGGCTCGTGGAACGAGTTCACGCACTACCTGGTCGTGACCGATGGCACCACCGGTCACCAGACGCTGGTGACCGGCCTGGCGAGCCTGGCGAGCGGCCAGCTCGGCGCCGGCACGCAATACCCGCTCAAGCTCGGTGCGGCGCTGCTGACGACGATCCCGGTCGCGGTGCTCTTCTTCATCTTCCAGCGCTACTTCGTGCGCGGCGCCAACGAGGGTGCCGAGAAGGGCTGATGCGCTGGGAAAACCTGCGGGTGAGAGTCTGGGGCTGAAGCACTCGTCACCGCCCGAAGGAGAACCATGCCCCAGACCGTCAAGGCCGTCATCGCGCGCAGCAAGGGCGCCGACGTCGAACTCGTCGACATCGTCGTGCCCGATCCCGGACCGGGGGAGGCGGTCGTCGCGGTGCAGGCCTGCGGTGTCTGCCACACCGACCTGCACTATCGCGAGGGCGGCATCACCGACGACTTCCCGTTCCTGCTCGGTCACGAGGCGGCCGGCGTCGTGGAGTCGGTCGGTGACGGCGTCACCAATGTTGCGCCCGGCGACTTCGTCATCCTCAACTGGCGCGCGGTCTGCGGCGAATGCCGAGCCTGCAAGAAGGGTGTGCCGTGGTACTGCTTCGCCACGCACAACGCCACCCAGAAGATGACCCTCGAGGACGGCACCGAGCTCACCCCGGCTCTTGGCATCGGCGCCTTCGCCGAGAAGACCCTGGTCGCCGCGGGTCAGTGCACCAAGGTCGAGCAGGCCGACCCGGCCGCGGTCGGGTTGCTGGGCTGCGGAGTGATGGCCGGCTTCGGCGCGGCGGTGAACACCGGCGCGATCCAGCGCGGCGAGTCGATCGCCGTGATCGGCTGCGGCGGGGTCGGTGACGCGGCGATCGCGGGCGCGCATGTTGCCGGCGCGACGACGATCATCGCGGTCGACGTGGACGACGCGAAGCTGGAGACCGCCAAGAAGTTCGGCGCCACGCACACGATCAACTCCCGCACCGAGGACGTGGTGGCGAAGGTCAAGGAGTTGACTGGCGGCTTCGGCGCCGATGTCGTGGTCGAGGCGGTCGGCCGCCCGGAGACCTACGAGCAGGCCTTCTTCGCCCGCGACCTCGCCGGCCGCGTCGTGCTGGTCGGCGTGCCGTCGCCGGGGGCGACGGTCGAGTTGCCGCTCATCGAGATCTTCGGCCGCGGCGGTTCGCTGAAGTCCAGTTGGTATGGCGACTGCCTGCCCAGCCGGGACTTCCCCATGCTCGTCGACCTCTACCGGCAGGGGCGTTTCGACCTGGACGCCTTCGTCTCCGAGCGGATCGGCCTCGGCGATGTGGAGGCGGCGTTCGACAAGATGCGCGAGGGCGCGGTGCTGCGCTCGGTCGTGGAGCTGGAGGCCGCCAAGTGAGCGGCGACCTGCGCCTCGACAAGGTCGTCACCGCGGGCACCTTCAGCCTGGACGGTGGCGTCTGGGAGGTCGACAACAATGTCTGGATCGTCGGCGACGACGACAGCTGTGTGGTCATCGACGCGGCGCACGACGCCGAGCCGATCCTGCAGGCGATCGGGGACCGCCGGGTCACGGCGATCCTGCTGACCCACGCCCACGACGACCACATTGGCGCGGTGCGCGAACTGCGCGAGGCGACCGGAGCCCCGGCATACCTCCACCCGGAGGACCGGGTGCTGTGGGAGATGACCTATCCCGACGAGACGCCGGACGAAGACCTCGTCAACGGTCAGCAGATCCCGGTGGCCGGGTCGGTGCTTCGGGTGCTCCACACGCCGGGGCATGCGCCGGGGGCGTGCTGTTTCGTCAGCGACGACCTCGGTTGTGTCTTCACCGGCGACACCCTCTTCCAGGGCGGACCGGGCGCGACCGGCCGGTCGTTCAGCGACGAGGACACCATCCTGGACTCAATTCGCACCCGGCTGTTCGCGCTGCCGGGGCAGACGGTCGTGCACACCGGCCACGGTGACGACACCACCATCGCGGCCGAGAAGGCAGCGCTCAGCTGACTGGTCGGGGGCGGTGCTGCCTGGCCGATAAACTCGGCGGGTGACTCTGCACCTGTACGACAGCGCCACTCGTGAGCTGCGGCCGTTCGCACCGCTGCACCCCGGCAAGGTCGGCATGTACATCTGCGGGCTCACCACCCAGGGCGCGCCGCACCTCGGCCACGTGCGCTTCACCGTGGCCTTCGACATCCTGCGCCGCTGGCTGACGATCGGCCACGGCTACGACGTCGACCTGGTGCGCAATGTCACCGACATCGACGACAAGATCCTCGACAAGTCGGCCGAGGCGGGCGTGCCGTGGCAGGAGTGGGCCTACCGCTTCGAGCGCGAGACCTCCGATGCCCTCGACGCGCTTGGCGTGCAGCGGCCCTCCTACGAGCCGCGCGCGACCGGTCACGTGCCGGACATGATCGAGCTGATGGACACCCTGATCGCCAAGGGGCATGCCTATCCCGCGCCGGACGGCAGCGGTGATGTCTACTTCGACGTGCGGTCGTGGCCGGCATACGGCGAGCTCACCCGGCAGAAGATCGAGGACATGGAGGCGGCGCCCGACGCCGACCCGCGCGGCAAGCACGACCCGCGCGACTTCGCGCTCTGGAAGGGGCACAAGGCCGGCGAGCCGGAGACCGCGAGCTGGCCGACGCCCTACGGTCACGGCCGCCCGGGCTGGCATCTGGAATGCTCGGCGATGGCCCGCCGCTGGCTCGGCGACGAGTTCGACATCCACGGCGGCGGCCTGGACCTGCGGTTCCCGCACCACGAGAACGAGCTCGCGCAGTCGCGGGCGGCCGGGCTGGGCTTCGCGCGCTACTGGATGCACAACGGCCTGCTCACCATCGGCGGCGAGAAGATGAGCAAGTCGATCGGCAACACCCTGGCGGTGAGCGAGGTGATCAAGCAGCACCGCCCGCTCGCGGTCCGTTACTACCTGAGCGCCGTGCACTACCGCGCCCAGCTCGACTATCACGAGGGCTCGCTCGTCGAGGCCGGCGCCGCCGTCGACCGGATCGAGGGCTTCCTGCATCGCGTCCTCGGGCCGGCACCCGAGCTCGGGCCGGTGCGGGTGGACGACCTGCCGCCGGCCTTCGCCGACGCCATGGACGACGACGTCAATGTCTCCGGCGCACTCGCGGTCGTCTTCGACACCATCCGCGAGGGCAATAGCGCGTATGACGACGGCGACGACGCCCGCGCCGAGGAGGCCGCCCGCCAGGTGGTCGCCATGACCGAGGTGCTCGGCATCAATCCCTATGACCCGCAATGGAATTCATCCGGAAGTTCGCGCTCGGACGAGGCCCTGGACGCGGTCATCGGGATCCTGCTCGACACCCGCAAGCAGGCGAGGGCGGCCCGTGATTTCGCGACCGCCGACGCCATCCGTGACCAGCTGACCGCCGCCGGCATCGCCGTCGAGGACACGCCTGACGGCGCCCGCTGGTCGCTGTCGGCTCCCACCGAACCGAAGGACTGATCAGGTATGCCGGGCAACTCCGCGCGTCGTGGCGCCGTGCGCAAGGGCGGCTCCAAGAAGGGCGCGACCGTCGGCAGCGGGGGTCAGCGTCGCCGTGGGCTGGAAGGCAAGGGCCCCACGCCGAAGGCCGTCGACCGCCCCAACCACAAGGCGTACAAGGCGGCGCAGAAGGCCGGCCGGTCCAAAACCGGTGCGCCGCAACGTCGTTCGAAGCCTTCGCAGGAGGTGATCGCGGGACGCAACTCGGTGCTGGAAGCCCTGCGCACCGGCATACCTGCGACGGCGCTGCACGTGGCCGGTCGGATCGACTCCGATGACCGGGTGCGCGAGAGCCTCAAGATCGCCGCCGACCGGGCGCTGCCGATCATGGAGACCCAGCGCACCGAGCTGGACCGGATGACCGACGACTCGGTGCACCAGGGCATCGCCTTGCAGGTGCCTCCCTATCAGTACGCCGACGCGCGCGATCTGATCGACCCGGAGGCACCCGGCATACCGCTGGTGGTGGCGCTCGACGGGATCACCGATCCGCGCAATCTCGGCGCGATCGTCCGGTCGGTGGCGGCCTTCGGCGGCCACGGCGTGATCGTGCCCGAGCGGCGCAGCACCGGCATGACCGCCGCGGCCTGGAAGACCTCGGCCGGCGCGGCGGCACGCATCCCGGTCGCGCTCGCGACCAACCTGACCCGGGCGTTGCAGGACTTCCGCAAGGCCGGCTTCTTCGTCATCGGCCTGGACATGGACGGCGACGTCGAGCTGCCCGATCTGCAGCTCGCCTCCGAGCCGCTGGTGATCGTCGTCGGCTCGGAGGGCAAGGGACTGTCGCGCCTCGTGCGGGAGACCTGCGACCAGGTGGTGTCGGTGCCGATGAGCTCGGCGGTGGAAAGCCTCAACGCCGGCATCGCCGCTTCGGTGACGCTCTATGAAGTGGCGCGCCAGCGGCGGCAGACCTCCCCGCGCTAGCCGCTTGGGCGCCGCGCGGTGCGCTGTAACACGCGATCGGTCCCGAATCCGCTTAGGCTGTCGGGGAGGCGCTCGGCATCCGCCGAGCGAGAGATCAGCCGCCATGGCTGCGCAGGAGGGAAGCAATGAGCAATTACGGCACGCCGAACGACCCCAACAACCCGAACGACCCCTACGGCCAGCAGGGCGGCCAGCCCTACGGTGAGCAGCCGTACGGTCAGCAGGGTGCGCAGGGTCAGCCGTATGGCGACCCGAATGCGCCGGCCGGTCAGCCCTATGGCGACCCGAACCAGCCGCAGGGTTACGGCGACTACGACAAGAACCAGTACGGCCAGGGCCAGTACGACCAGAGCCAGTACGGCGGCGCGGCCCCGGCCTACGACCCCAACCAGGGTGGGTATGCCGGCACCATGGCGCCGGTCGAGAACAAGAAGGCCAATACCGCGCTCATCCTGAGCTGCGTCGGCGTCTTCTGCGGCATCCTCGCGATCGTCGGCATCGTCCTTGGCGTGCAGTCCAAGAAGGAGATCCAGCAGTCCGGCGGCACCCAGACCGGTGCGGGCAAGGCCCAGGCCGCGATCATCATCGGTGCGGTCATCCTGGTGCTCAACGTCATCTTCGGGATCATCCAGGCCACCAAGGGCTGACCCGACCCGCAACGCAGAAGGGGCCGCTCCGACGACATCGGAGCGGCCCCTTCGTATCCGTCATCTAAGCTGCTCGCAACGACCGCACCAGGGGAGAGATGATGTCGAACGACGGTTATCAGGGCCAGCCGGATCCGTACGGGCAGCAGAATGGCCCGTATGCCGGCCCGCAGTCCGGTGACTACGGCAAGCCACCGAGCCAGGGCGTCGGCGAGGGATACGGCCAGCCGGACGCTGCGGCATACGGCGGCTATGACGACCCGCAGTGGGGGGCGATGCAGCAGCCCGGACCGTTCAACGACCAGTTCTTCGTCTCGGTGATGGGTCGCGAGCAGGGCCCGATCGACTACGGCCAGTTGCAGATGATGGCGCAGTCGAAGGCGCTCGCGCCGGAGACCTTCGTGCGGTCGGCGAGCGGCGGGACGCCCTTCCCCGCCAAGCAGATCCCGGGCTTGTTCTCCGACAAGGAGTGGGTGACCGCGCTGCTGTTGTCGGTCTTCCTCGGCACCTTCGGGGTCGACCGGTTCTATCTCGGCCAGACCGGTCTCGGCATCGCCAAGCTGCTGACGCTCGGTGGCTGCGGCATCTGGCACATCATCGACGTCATCCTGATCGCGATGCGCAATATCACCGACTCCGAGGGACGGCAGCTGTCCTGATGGCGCTCGCCGCATCCCGTCGGCCGGTGACCCGGCGTGGGCTGTTGCTGCCCATTGCCGGGATCGGCGCCGCGCTGCTCGCGGCAGCCGTGGTGCCGGTCAGCACGATGTCCTCCGGGCCGACCACCTGCCCGATGCTGTTGCTCACCGGCTTGCCGTGCCCGCTGTGCGGTGCGACCCGGTCGTGGACGATGCTGTTGCACGGCAACGCAGCCGACGCGATGCGGCTCAACCCGACCGCACCCCTGGTGATGCTGCTGGCGATCGTCGTCGAAGTGTTCCTGGTGCGGCAGTTCGTCACCGGCGCGCGGTTGCCGCGCTGGGTGAGCCGGGGCCTGTTCCCGGCGGTCGTCGCCGTCGTCGCGGTCTATGGCATCACCCGGGCGGTGCTGGTCGGCACCGGCGCCTGGGTCTGGCCGGGCTGACTCACTCCTTGGCGCGGACCGGCAACTCCTCGGTGTCCACGCCGACCACCGACCGCTCGTCCGGCTTGTGCGGCAGGACGTTCTTGACGTAATCCTTCACCGCCTCCTCGATGGCGATGTCCTTCTTGGCCTGCTCGGACATGTACCACCGGTGCTCGAGCACCTCGTGGAAGATCTCGGCCGGCTCGAGTTTGCCGCGCAGTTCCCGCGGGACGGTGCGGGTGATCGGCTCATAGATGCGGTTCAGCCAGTCGTGGGCGACGAGTTCCTCGTCCTCGTTCTGCCGGTCGGTCGCGGCGCGGAAGGAGTCCAGGTCGTTGAGCAGCCGGCGCGCCTGGTTGTCCTCGACGTCCAGCCCGGTGAGGCGCAGCAGCCGCCGGCAGTGGTGACCGGCGTCGACGATCTTGGGCTGGATCTGGATGCTCGTGCCGTCGATGTCGGTGGTGATGTCGAGTTCGCCGACGTCGAAGCCGGCGTCGTTGAGTTTGCGGATGCGTTCGTCGACCTGCCAGCGGTTGCCGTATTCGAACTTCTCGGTCGCGGTGAGCACATCCCACAGTTCGTCATACCGGCTGATGATCCGCTCGGAGACGACGAGCGGGTCGATGTCGAGGTCGACGAAGCCGCCCGCCTGCAGGTCCATCAGCTCTCCGGCGATGTTCACCCGGGCGATGTCGAGGTCGTGCAGCCGCTGCCCGCGGCTGAGCGAACTCTGGTGCAGCTCACCGGTTTCCGCGTCGACGAGGTATGCCGCGAACTCGCCGGCGTTGCGCTTGAACAGGGTGTTGGACAAGGACACATCACCCCAGAAGAAGCCGACCAGGTGCAGCCGCACGAGCAGCACGGCGAGCGCGTCGATGAGCCGGTCGGCGGTGTCCTTGCGCAGGCTCTGGCTGAGCATGGCGCGGTAGGGCAGGGAGAACTGCAGGTGCCGGGTCAGCAGGCAGGCGTCCAGTGGCCGGCCGTCCCGTGCCACCCGGCCGGTGACGACACCCACGGCCTCGACCGTCGGCTCGTTGAGCCGGCGCAGAGCGCGCAGCATCTCGTACTCGCGGCGGGCCAGGTCGGCCTTGATCTCCTTGATCGCGATGACCCGTCCCTCGATCCGCACGAACCGCACGACATGCCGGGAGATGCCGCGGGGGAGTGCGGCGAGCAGATCCTCCGGCCACTCCTCCAGCGGGAGTGACCAGGGCAGATCGAGCAGAGCCGGCCAGGGCCGGCCCGTCGTGATGTCGAGGGCCACGTGCTCACCTTACGCATCGGCCCGGTCCGCGCAGTGTGCTGCGCGGACCGGGCCGATGCCTGTCACGGGGGTGTGGCTCAGCCGCCGAGGCGGGCGCCGGACTCCACGTCGAACAGGTGCACGTGGTCGCCCTTGGGGACGAAGTGCACGGTCTCACCCTTCTGCGGCACCTGACGGCCGTCCACGCGCGCGACGATCGGGGTGGCGGTCGCCTCGCTGCCGGGCACCCGGCCGTAGACATAGGCGTCGGCGCCAAGCTCCTCGACCACGTCGACCTCGACCGGCAGGCCGGAGCCGTCGGTGGCCGGCGTCATGTCCTCGGGGCGGACGCCGAAGGTGACCTCGCGGGCGCCATTCAGCACACCGCGCTCGATGGGATAGGTGCCATTGCCCAGCTGTACACCACCGTCGGTCACCGGCAACTTCATCAGGTTCATCGCGGGGGAGCCGATGAAGCCGGCGACGAAGACATTGTCCGGGTGGTCGTACATCCGGCGCGGGGTGTCGCACTGCTGCAGCACACCGTCCTTGAGCACCGCGACGCGGTCACCCATCGTCATCGCCTCGACCTGGTCGTGGGTGACGTAGACGGTGGTGACCCCGAGCCGGCGCTGCAGCGAGGCGATCTGGGTGCGGGTCTGCACGCGCAGCTTCGCATCGAGGTTGGACAGCGGCTCGTCCATCAAGAAGACCTGCGGGCTGCGCACGATCGCGCGGCCCATCGCGACGCGCTGGCGCTGACCACCGGACAGCTGCTTGGGCTTGCGGTCCAGATAGGGCTCGAGGTCGAGGATCTTGGCGGCCTCTTCGACCCGCTTGCGGATCTCGCCCTTGTCGACGCCGGCGATCTTGAGCGCGAAGCCCATGTTGTCGGCCACGGTCATGTGCGGGTAGAGCGCGTAGTTCTGGAAGACCATCGCCACATCGCGCTCCTTGGGCGACAGGCGGGTGACATCGCGGTCGCCGATCAGGATGCGCCCGGAGTTGACCTCCTCCAGGCCGGCGAGCATGCGCAGTGCGGTGGACTTACCCGAACCGGAGGGACCGACGAGGACGAGGAATTCGCCGTCCTGGATGTCGATGTTGAGCTTGTCGACCGAGGGGGTGGTGGCCCCGGGATAGACCCGGGTCGCCTCGTCGTAGGTGACCGTAGCCATAGGAAATCTCCTTCACCGGCAGGAACGTGCCGGACGATCCGTTGTGAAAGTCGGCCCGACGTGGGCCGGGTCACATCCTGGCTCATGACGGGGCGCAGCGGAAGGGGTCGGCGCCGGCCAATGTCACGATCTTGCAGCGCGGACTGCAAGATCTTGCACGAACCTGCAGGCGGTGTCATAGTGATCGCCATCACACGGACGTGAGCACCGACGCTCGTCTTTTTCAAGGAGTTCCCCCATGAAGCGTTCCCTCGTCGTCGCCCTCGCGGGCACGGCCCTGGTCCTGTCGGGCTGCGGTGGCAGCAGCAGCGGCGGCGGCAACAGCAGCACCGCGTCGTCCTCATCCGGCGGCTCGGGCAGCTCGTCGGCCGGCTCGGGGTCGAGCACCGCCGCGGCCGCGCCGACCTCGGTCTCGACCGACAAGCCGCAGCGCGACGCGAACGCCGACCTGGTGATCTGGGCCGACGCCACCGCCGCGCCGGTCGTGCAGAAGCTCGCCGACAAGTTCGCCGCCAAGAACGGCATCAAGGTCGCGGTCCAGATCGCCAACGACGTGCGCGGGCAGTACGAAACCGCGTTCAAGGCCGGCCAGGCCCCCGACGTCATCGTGGGCGCACACGACTGGCTGGGTGAGCTCGTCGCCAACGGCGCGGTCGCCCCGCTGCAGGTGCCGGCCTCGGTTGAGTCGGGCTTCACCAAGAACGCCGTCGCCGCGACCAAGTTCAACAACCAGACCTACGCCGTGCCGTATGGCGTCGAGAACCTCGCGCTCGTGCGCAACACCGCCCTGGCCCCGACCGCGCCGAAGACGATGGACGACCTGATCAAGGCCGGCACCGCCTGCGTGAGCTCGAAGAAGTGCACCAACATCTTGTCCAACCAGGTCGGCAAGCAGGGCAATGCCTACAACGCCTATCCCTTCCTGTCCGCCTTCGGCGGCGGCATCTTCGGCACCAAGGCCAACGGCGACTACGACCCGAACAACCTGATCGTCGACTCGCCGAACACCCTCAAGGGCGCGGCGCTGCTCGCCCAGCTCGGCAAGCAGAAGGTGCTGTCGACCAATATCGACGACACCAACGCCGACAACCTGTTCGCGACCGGCAAGACGCCCTTCGAGATCACCGGCCCGTGGTCGCTGCCCGCCTTCCAGAAGGCTGGCGTGAAGTATGCCGTCGACCCGCTGCCCACCGTTGCCGGTGGCGGCCAGATGGTGCCCTTCCTCGGCGTGCAGATGTTCTATGTCTCCGCCAAGGCCAAGAACGCCACCATCGCCCAGCAGTTCGTCACCAACTACGTGACCACCAAGGACGCCCAGGTCCAGCTGTTCCAGGTGGGCAAGCGTCCGCCGGCCCTCACCGCGGCCTACGACGAGGTCGCCAAGACCGACCCGGATGTCGCCGCGTGGAACACCGCCGGCAAGAACGGCAAGCTCATGCCGAATATCCCGGCGATGAACTCGGTGTGGGGCCCGCTCGGTCAGGCCGAGGCCGACGTCGTCTCGGGCAAGGCCCAGCCGGACGCCCGGTTCAAGAAGGCGGCCACGGAGATCTCCGCCGCCATCAAGTCCGGCAAGTGATGACCCCGCCGGTGGCGGGACGTCGATCGAGACGTTCCGCCACCGGCGGCCACGGCCGGCATACCGGCTGGTGTGCCCCAACGCGGAGGAAGTATGTCGACCGACCCGTCCCCTGAGCCGACCGGGACCACCCCCTCGGGCGCCGGGAACCCGATGCTGTTCCACCACGGCAAGACGCCGGCGTGGGCGCTCGCGGCGAAGTGGATCCTGATCGCGCTCGCGCTCGTGCTGTGCGGCTATATCGCGATGCGGCTGTCCGATCTCGGCTACACCATGTGGGTGGTGCTGGTCGCCTTCGTCGCGATGATCATCCTGGCGGTCTACGGCACCAAGCGCGCGGTGCCGATGAAGTATCTGCTGCCCGGGCTGATCCTGATGCTCGGCCTGCAGATCTGGCCGATCGTCTACACCGGCGCCACCGCGTTCAGCAATTACGGGCAGGGGCACCTCGCCACCAAGGAGGAGGCGACCGCCCAGGACATCGCCTACTCGGTGCAACAGGTCGCCGGCTCCAAGCCCTACGGCCTCGCGGTCGCGGTCAAGGACGGCGAGCCGGTCGCCACCGGCGAGTTGTACTTCCTGCTCACCGACCCGGCCGGCAAGAACTTCGTCGGTGACGCCAAGGGCCTGACGCCGCTCACCGACCCCGGCGTGAAGGTCGAGTCCGGCTCGATCAGCACCGCCCCCGGTTATCGCATCCTGAACCTGCGCGAGGCCAACCGGCGCAGCAAGGACCTGGCCAACTTCGCCGTGCCCACCGCGAACGGCGGCGGCATCAAGGCCAGCGGCATCTCGCTCGCCTTCGAGGGTCGCCCGACGCTGGTGTGGGACAAGAAGGCCGACACCATCACCGACAGCCAGACCAAGCAGGTGTATGTCGCCCGCGGCGCCCGCTGGGTGCCCAAGGACGGTCAGGGTCAGCCGCTGCCGGTGGGCTGGAAGGAGAATGTCGGGTTCCAGAACTTCAAGACGGTGTTCACCGACCCGACCTTGCGCACCGGCTTCGTCAAGGTCTTCGGCTGGAACCTCGCCTTCGCCGCGCTGAGCGTTCTGACCACCTTCATCCTCGGCATGCTGCTCGCCCTGCTGCTCAACGACCCGCGGATCAAGGGGCGCGGCCTCTACCGCTCGCTGCTGATCCTGCCCTACGCCATCCCGGTGTTCGTCTCGGCGCTGGTGTGGCAGTCGATGTTCAACCAGGAGTTCGGGCTGGTCAACAACCTGACCCATCTCAATGTCGACTGGTTCGGCAACACCTGGGCTGCGCGCAGCGCGGTGCTGCTCACCAACCTGTGGCTCGGGTTCCCCTACATGTTCATCGTGTGCACCGGTGCGCTGCAGTCGATTCCGGACGACGTGATGGAGGCGGCGCGGATCGACGGCGCGAGCCCGTTGCGGATGTTGCGCTCGATCATCATGCCGCTGCTGCTCGTGGCGGTCGGGCCGCTGCTGATCGCGTCCTTCGCCTTCAACTTCAACAACTTCGGGCTGATCCAGTTGCTCACCGGCGGGGGCCCGTTCAACACCGGCAACGCCCAGATCGGCTCGACCGACCTGCTGATCAACATGGCCTACCGCCTGGCGATCAACGGCACCTCGCCCAACTACGGCCTGGCCTCGGCGGTCGCGATCATCATCTTCTTCATCGTCGCGGTGATCAGCCTGCCGGGCTTCCTGCGGTCCAAGGCCCTCGAGGAGGTCAACTGATGTCCACCGCCGCGGTCCCCGATGCCACGCCCGAGCGGTCTCCCGGAGTCCAGCAGGACCCGGCCGGGACCTTCGGGAAGGTGTGGTGGAAGCACCTGCTCGCGATCCTGGCGCTGCTCTTCGCCATCTTCCCGATCGTCTTCGTCATCTCCGCGGCGCTGAACCCGGCGGGCACCATGTCCGCCTCCTCGCTGCTGCCGCGCGGGTTCTCGCTGGCCAACTTCCGCGATCTGTTGCAGGATCCGGCCCGGCCGTTCCTCACGTGGTACAAGAACTCGCTGGTCATCTCGCTGCTGGCGGCATTGTTCTCGACCTTCATCGGCGCGTGCTCGGCCTATGTCTTCTCGCGCATGCGTTTCCGCGGCCGCCGGGCCGGCCTGATGGCGCTGTTGCTGTTGCAGATGTTCCCGGCGCTGCTCGCCTTCGTCGGTCTCTACATCACCTTCAGCAAGATCGGCGAGATCGTGCCGCCCTTCGGGCTCAACACCAGCTGGGGCATCATCCTGGTCTACCTCGGCGGCGCGATGGGCGGCAGTGTGTGGCTGCTCAAGGGCTATTTCGACACGGTGCCGAAGGAGCTCGACGAGGCAGCCCTGGTCGATGGCGCCTCCCACGCGCGGATCTTCTTCACGATCACGCTGCGGCTGGTCACCCCGATCCTGGTGACGGTCTTCATGACCTCCTTCGTCGGCGTCTTCGGCGAGTTCATGCTCGCGAGCATCTTCCTCACCAACGCCGACGCCCAGACCCTCGCCGTCGGTCTCTACGGCATGACCGTCGGCAACACCAAGTTCGCCCTCTTCGGTGAGTTCGCGGCGGGCGCGCTGTTGTCGGCGATCCCGATCGCGGCGCTCTACCTGGTCTTCCAGAAGCAGCTGGCCGGTGGTCTCACCCAGGGCTCGGTGAAGTGATGCCGCTGCCGGACCTGCTGGCCCGGCCGCACCACGACGGGTCAGCGCTCTACGTCTCCAACGCTGCCCCGGCACTCGGGGAGACGGTGACCGTGCGCGTGCGCGTGCCGGATGTCTTCGCCATCGACGAGCTGCACGTGCGGCAAGTCATCGACGGCGAGCCGCGCTTCGCCGATGCGGCGGTGACCCATCGCGGCGACGGGGAGACCTGGTGGTCTGCGCAGGTGGCGTGCCACAACCCGGTGACCAACTACCGCTTCATCATCCGCGGCGAGCACACCGGATATCTGTGGCTCAACGGCACCGGCCTGCACGAACGGGACGTGCCCGACGCAGCGGACTTCCGCCTCGTGACGTATGCCGCCCCGCCCGCCTGGGCGGCCGATGCCGTTGTCTACCAAGTGTTTCCAGATCGGTTCGCCCGCTCCGCGGCGGCCGACGACCGGCCGGTTCCGGACTGGGCCGTGCCGGCCCGCTGGGACGACCCGGTCGACACCACGACACCGGACGCGACCGGTGCGCAGCTCTTCGGCGGTGACCTCGACGGAGTGCGCGAGCATCTGGACCACCTGGTGCGGCTCGGGGTGAACGTGCTCTACCTGACGCCGTTCTTCCCGGCCCGGTCCAACCACCGCTACGACGCATCCAGCTTCACCCGGGTCGACCCCGTGCTCGGCGGGGACGACGCGATGGTGCGGCTCGTGCGAGAGGCGCACGAGCGCGGCATACGGGTGATGGGAGACCTGACCACCAATCACACCGGCGCGGGGCACGAATGGTTCGCCGCGGCGCAGGCCGATCCCGCTGCGCCGCAACGGGATTACTACTACTTCGCGGACGATGGATCGTATGCCGCGTGGCTCGGCGTGCCATCGTTGCCGAAGCTCGATCACCGCAGCGCGGGGTTGCAGCGCGAGCTCTTCGACGGCCCTGACTCGGTCACCCAGCGGTGGCTCACCGGGCCGGACTCGCTCGACGGCTGGCGGGTCGACGTGGCGAATATGACCGGGCGATTCGGCGCGATCGACGTCAACCACGCGGTGGCACGGCACATGCGCGCCGCGATGCTGGCGGCCGATCCGGACGCGCTGCTGGTCGGCGAGCACTGTCACGACCACGCCTCGGACGCCCAGGGTGACGGCTGGCACGGCGTCATGAACTACTCGGGCTTCACCCGGCCGGTGTGGACGTGGTTGCGGGACAAGGGTTTCGCGCCGAACTTCCTCGGCTCGCCGCTGATGGTGCCGCGGCTCGGTGGCGGACTGGTCGCGGACACGATGACGGAGTTCGGGGCTCTCGTGCCATGGCGCAGCCGCACGCACAGCTTCAACCTCGTCGGCTCACACGACACCACCCGGATCCGCACGCTCGTCGGCGACGACCCGGCCGGGGTGATCGTCGCGGCCGCCCTGCTCTTCACCATGCCGGGCATCCCGATGTTCACCTATGGCGACGAGATCGGCATGCCGGGCACCTTCGGCGAGGACGGCCGCCGGCCGATGCCGTGGGACGAATCGCGTTGGGACCACACGCTTCTCGCGGCATACCTCGAACTCATCGCGGCCCGGCACCAGCACGGCGCGTTGCGCGAGGGCGGGCTACGCTGGGTGCACGCGGACGACGATGCGTTGGTGTTCCTGCGGGAATCGGCCGACGAATCGGTTTTGGTGCACGTCGCGCGGCAGGCCCACGAGCCGATCCGCATCGATAGTGCGTTGCTGCCCGGCATCGACGGCGGGACACTGGTGGGCGGTGACTCGATCACGGCCTCCACCGACGTGATCGACGTTCGTGCCGACGGCCCGACCTATGGACTGTGGAGCTGGAAGGCGGTGGGACATGGCGAAGCTCGCTGAGATCGCGGCGCACGCCGGCGTCAGCGAAGCGACGGTCAGCCGGGTGCTCAACGACAAGACGAATGTCGCCGAGGCCACCCGTGCGCTGGTGCTCACCTCGATCGACGTGCTCGGCTACGAGCGGCCCAGCAACCTGCGCCGGCGGATGGTCGGCCTGGTCGGGTTGATCGTGCCCGAGCTGACCAACCCGGTCTTCCCGCTGTTCGCCCAGACCATCCAAACCCGTTTGGCCGCAATGGGTTACACCGCTGTGCTGTGCACCCAGGCGCCGGGTGGCGCGCAGGAGGACGACTACATCTCGATGCTGCTCGAGCGCGGCGTCGCCGGTGTCGTCTTCGTGAGCGGCCGGCACGCCGACCTCACCGCCGACCTCGGGATCTACCGCGACCTGTCGGCTCGCGGGCTGCCGATGGTCACGATCAACGGTCACCGCGGTGAGATCGACGCGCCGTCACTGTCGACCGACGAGCGCGCCTCGGTGCGGATGGCGGTCGCGCATCTGCGCCAGCTCGGGCACACCCGGATCGGCCTGGCCACGGGTCAGGGCCGTTATGTGCCGAGCGAGCGCAAGCTGGAGGCCTTCCGGGAGCTGGTGCCCGACGGTGAGGTGCAGCAGACCTGGTTCTCGGTCGAGGGTGGCGAGCTCGCCGGTCGGGCGCTGATCGAGTCGGGTGTCACCGGCATCGTCTGTGGCTCGGATCTGATGGCGCTCGGGGTGATCCGGGCGGCGGAGCAGGCGGGCGTCGCCGTGCCGGAGCAGTTGTCGGTCATCGGGTATGACGGCTCGCTGGTCACGCAGTACACCTGGCCCCCGCTCACCACCTTGCGCCAGGACGTCACGGGTCTGTCGGGCGCGGCCGTGCATGCGCTGGGCGAAGAGATCGCCGGCCATCCCCACCCGCGCGGTGAGACGCTCTTCGCGCCGGAGTTGATCGTCCGCAGCTCCACCGCGCCGCCGCCGCGCTGACGGAGTGAGGTCACGCGCAGACCGTCCGGCCACTCGCATGCCGTGACCACCGCATGCAAGTGACCTCCCGGCCTGCAAGTGCCGTGGCGGCATGCGGGTGCCGGGCGGCTCAGCTGGTGCCGGCGCGGCGCAGGTCGGCGAGGTCGGCGAGCAGGCTGGCCACCGCCTCAGGGTCCGGAATCCGTTGTGTCGCAGCGGTTTTCCCCGGGCCCACCTTGACCGTGAGGTTCGGTGGCGGCAGCACGGCGAAGGCCGTTTCGTCGGTGACATCGTCACCCAGGTAGAGCGTCGCCTCAGCACCGACGCGTTGTGCCAGCGCGGTGAGCGCGACCCCCTTGTTGACGTCGAGCACTCCGGCTTCGACGATGCTCTTGCCAGCCATGACGTGCACATCGGGGTGCGCCTGGGTGATCGCCATACCGTCCGCGGCCGCGGCAGCAGCGGCCTCCTCGGACAGCCCGCGGGTGTGCAGCACGACATTGGCGGGCTTGTGCTCCAGCCGGGTGCCCGGGTGCCGGCCCGCGACCTGTTCGAGGTATGCCGTCGCCCGCGCCAAACGCTCCTGCGCAGCAGCGTCCAACCGGGCCTCGATCGGCAGCGGCACGGCGGGCTCACCACCGTGCGAGCCGATCAGCACGATCGGGTCGTCCTCGGTGAGGCCGGTCAGCGTGCGCAGGGTGGCCAGGTCGCGGCCGGACACGATGGCGACGGCGGTGTCCGGCATACCTGCTAATGAACGCAACGCGGACAGTGACTGCGGCAGGGCGCGCGCATCGTCCGGGCGCATCACCAAGGGCGCCAGCACGCCGTCGAAGTCGCTGGCGACGAGCACCCGGCCGGTGCCGGCGAAGGACGCCAGCGCGGAGGACAGCGCGGTCATCGGCGCTCGGGCTTGTCCGGCGCGGCGGCGAGGTCGTCGAGGAAGTCCTGGGCCCACCGCGCGACATCGTGGCTGGCGACCTGGCGGCGCATCGAGCGCATCCGGCGCCGGCGTTCGTCCAGCGGGCTGCGGGCAGCCTCCATGATCGTCGTCTTCAGCGCGTCGATGTCGTGCGGGTTGCAGCGGTAGGCGCCCTGGAGTTCGACTGCGGCACCGGTGAATTCGCTGAGCACGAGCGCACCGTCGTCGCCGTGGCAGGTGACATATTCCTTGGCCACGAGGTTCATGCCGTCGCGCAGCGGCGTCACCAACATGACATCCGCGGCGACGAAGAGCGCGGCCATCTCCTCGCGGGGGAACGACCGGTGCAGATAACTCACCGCGGGTGTGCCGATCGGCGCGTAGTCACCGTTGATCTGCCCGACCGTGCGCTCGACCTGTCCGCGCAGGGTCTGGTAGGCCTCGAGGCGTTCACGGCTGGGCGTCGCGACCTGGATCAGCACGTCGCCGGGCGCGGTCAGGGTGCCCTCGCTGAGCAGTTCACCGAAGGCCTTGAGCCGGTGCCGGATGCCCTTGGTGTAGTCGAGCCGGTCGACGCCGAGCAGGACCAGGTCGGGGTCGCCGAGCTCGTGCCGGATCTCGCGGGCACGCTCCTGCACCGGCTCGGAGCGCGCCAGTTGCTGCAGCCCGTCGGCGTCGATGGAGATCGGCACCGCCGCCGCCCGCACCGCTCGGCCGTCCTCAGTCGTGACGATCTCGCCCTTGACGGTCGCGCCGAGCAGTCGCCGGCAGGCGCTGCGGAAGTTCTCGGCGTCCGTGCGCCGCTGGAAGCCGAGGAAGTCGGCGCCGAGCAGGCCGCGCAGCAATTCCTCCCGCCGCGGCAGCTGCATGAACAACTCGACCGGCGGGAAGGGGATGTGGTTGAACCAGCCGATGCGCAGATCGGGTCGCAGCTCCCGCAGGATGTGCGGCGCGAGCTGCAGCTGGTAGTCGTGCACCCACACGGTCGCGCCCCGGGCGGCGCAGTCCGCGGCCGCCTCGGCGAACCGCCGGTTGACCTTCTCGTATGCCGACCGCCACCGCCGCTTAAACACCGGCTGGACGATGACGTCGTGGTAGATCGGCCAGAGCGAGGCGTTGCTGTAACCCTCGTAATAGTCGGCGACCTCGTCGGCTGACAGGGGGACCGGCACGAGGTACATGTCGTCCTCGACGAAGGGGTCGCTGGCCTCACCCGCCTCGCCGGCCCAGCCGACCCAAGCACCTTCACGACCGCGCATCACCGACTCCATCGCGGTGACCAGTCCGCCGGGTGAGCGGCGCAGTTCGACCCTGCCGTCGGGCCCCGTCACCCGGTCCACCGGCAGCCGGTTGGCGACGATGACCAGGTCGAAGCTCGTGCGGTCGGGCACCGTGGGTTCGCTCCTCACCAAAGGTCGCGGGGATCTGCTCAACCACTCTATGGGTGCGGCGACGCAGATGGGCTGGAGGGCTGACGCGGTGCTGTGAGGCGGATTACATTCAGGGAATGAAGATCTCCGATGTGGTGCGCACCAAGGGCAGCGATGTCGTCACGATCCGCAGCGACGCCAGCGTCGGTGAGCTGGTGGCACTGCTCGCGCAGCATCGCATCGGTGCCGTCGTCGTCGTGGACGAGCAGGACAGCGGGGCCATCGCGGGCATCGTCAGCGAGCGCGATGTGGTGCGTGGCCTCGGCGAGGACGCGCGTGCCCTGCTCGACCGGCCGGTCGGTCAGCTGATGACCACGACCGTGCACACCTGCGCCCCGTCCGATGAGATCCACACCCTCGCCGCGCTGATGACCGAGCGGCGGGTGCGCCATGTCCCGGTGGTCGAGGACGGCCGGCTGCAGGCCATCGTCAGCATCGGTGATGTGGTGAAGTTCCGGCTGCAGGAGCTGCAGACCGAGCGCGACCACCTGCAGGACTACATCAGCGGCTGAACGTTCCCTCGGCACGCCGGAGGAGCGCGCACATCTGCAGCGCTTACCGTGGAGGCCATGACCGCCGAGCGTCGGGACGAACTGGGGGCAACGGGTGCGCACCGTCTGCCGTTCAGTCAGCGACCCCAGGTGATCGACGCCGACCGGGATCGCATCGGGCCTTACCGGCTGCTCGACAAGCTCGGCGAGGGCGGCATGGGCGTGGTCTACCGCGCGCTCGACGACAACGACCGCGCGGTCGCGATCAAGGTGCTGCGCGCGCATGTCGCCCACGACGAGGGCGCGCGCGAGCGCCTGCGCCGCGAGGTCGACACGCTGAGCCGGGTGCGCTCGGCCTCCGTCGCCGCCGTGCTCGACGCCGATGTTGACGGCGACCGGCCCTTCCTCGTCACCCAGTTCGTGCCCGGCCCTCCGCTCGATGAGGTGGTGGAGTCCCAGGGGCCGTTCACGCCCGCGCAGCTGGCCCGCTTGGGGCGCGGTCTCGCCGACGCGCTGCGCGCGATCCACGCCGCCGGGGTCGTGCACCGCGACCTCAAGCCGGGCAATGTGCTGATGGTCCAGGACCGCCCGGTGATCATCGACTTCGGCATCGCCCACGTCGCCGACGACTCCCGGCTCACCCAGACCGGGCTGGTCATGGGCACGCCGGGATATCTGTCGCCGGAGATCATCGACGGCGCCGAGGTCACCGAGGCCACCGACTGGTGGGGCTGGGCCGCCACCCTCGCGTATGCCGCATCCGGCACCGCGCCCTTCGGACGCGGCCCGATGCCGGTGGTGCTCGACCGCGTCGCGCGCGGGCAGGCCGACCTGCGGCGCGTCGACCCGCGCATCCGGCCGCTGCTGGAGGCCGCGCTCGACCCCGACCCACGCCTGCGCCCAGACGCCCCCGCTGTGCTGCGCGAGCTCGAGGTCTATGCCTCCGGCGGGCAAACGGGCAGCATCGCCCGGCCGGATGCCACCGCGCGCCTCGCGGCGGCACCGCCCACCGAGGTCACGCCGCGCCGGCAGTCCACGGCGCGCCTCGCTAGGCGGGAACCCACTGTCCCGCAACGCAATTCGCAGCCCACGACGCCCGCGCGACCGCGCCCGACGGTGGCCCCGGCATACGACCGGGGAGTGGCAGCGAGCCGCGCGGACGAGGCGGCATACCGCCCGCCGCCGATGGACCCGCGAATCGGTCAGCCGCCCCGCACGGGCACCCTCGCCGCGCTGCTCGCCGGTCTGGTCGCGCTCGGCGCGGTAATGCCGGTCTTCGCGTGGGCGCTGCTGTTTTGCTGGACCTTCGCGGCGAGGTGGGCCGACCGGTCGGTGACCTCGATGGTGCTGCGCTGGTATGCCGCGGGCCGCCGCAAGTCCGACACCGCGATCGCCGTGGTGCTCTCCCCGTGGCACGCGGTCCTGGCGGCGCTGTCGACCCTGCTCGTCGTGCTGCTGCCGGCCTTCCTCGGTGCGATCGCCGCGGCCCTCACCGCCGTCGGATGCTCGGCGCTCGGCTTCGACGGCTCGGTCATGGACCGGCCGATCCCGCTCGCCGCCGCGACCCTGGTCGCCGGCTGGACGGTGTGGTGGGGTCCGGGCGGCACCTCGACCCGCCGCGGCTCGCGCAGTCTCGTGCGGTGGACCGCCCGCAATGTGCCGATCACTCGCATCGTCGTGGGGCTCGCGCTCGCGCTGGCTGCGCTCTGCCTGCTCATCGCCTCGATCCAGCTGCACGAGGCGGCGAACTGGTGGCCCTATGCCGACAGCAGCCAGGTGCCCGGGGCTGGGCTCGTGCCCGGATTGCCGTCGCTCGGGTCATGAGCGAGCACGAGCCACGCCGACTGCCTCGCCCGCGCGAGTTCGGCCGGGAGTTGATGCGCGGTCGCACGCCGAGCGACCTGCTGCGCGGGCGGACGCCGAGCGAGCCCTTGCCCCTGTCGGAGTCCGCGCTGCGGCTCACGCCCTACCGCCACCTGCGCCCGGGAGCGCAACCCGAGCAGGACACCGGCGCGCGGCAGGCGCTCGAGCTCGCGGTGCGCGTCGGCGAGCTCATGCTGCGCTGCGGCGCCGGCACCCGGACGGTCGAGTCGACCGTCGTGGCCGTGGCGGCCGCCGCCGGGCTGCGCCGGCTGGAGGTCGACATCACCAACCAGTCGCTGCTCGTCCAGGCGCCCGCCCCGAGCGGTGAGCCGCTCACCCTGCTGCGGGTGGTGCGCTCCAGCACCCGGGACTTCGCCCGGCTGGCCGCCGTGCACGAGTTCGTCGCCGATGTCGTCCGGGACGGCATCGAGGATGTGGCCGACGCCAACGACCGGCTGAAGTCGATCCAGCGCGAGCGGCGCTTCTACCAGCGCTGGATGATCTCGGTGGCCTATGCCGTACTCGCCGGGTCGGTCTGTGCGCTGCTCGGCGGCGGTTCGATGGCCACCGTCGTCGCGGTGCTCGCCGCGCTCGTCATCGACGCCGCCGAGGTCGCCGTCGACAAATGCGGGCTACCGGGGTTCTATGCCGCCGCCGCCGGGGGTCTGATCGCGACCACCTTGGCCTGGATGGGTTATCTGATCGCTGCCAAGGGCGTGCTCGGACTGCAGATGTCCACCGCCGATTTCGCGTACGCCGTCGCCGCGGGCATCGTCATCATGTTGCCCGGACGCGCGATGGCCGCGGCGGTGGAGGACGCCATCACCGGCTATCCGGTGACCGGAGCGGGCCGGTTGCTCACCGTCGCGCTGACGACGTCCGGCATCATCGTCGGCATCGCGACCGGGCTGTCCCTCACCCTGCGGCTGGATCGCGTGCTGGGGCTCGACCTGACCTCGCCGACGGCGCTGCGCTTCGACTCGGCTCCGGCCGCCATCTGGGTGCAGGTGTTGTGCGGTGCGCTCGGTGCCGCCGCCGCGGCCATCACGATGCGCTGTCGCCCCCGCCACGTCCTGCCCTGTGCCGCCCTCGGCGCGCTCGCGCTGCTGCTCGTGTCGACCCTTCCGACCTATGCCGCGCTCGGCGCGACCACCGCGGTCGCGGTCGCCGCCGTGGCGGTGGGCCTGCTCGGTCGGCTGGTCGGCATGCGCCTCGGAGCGCCGGGCCTGGTCATCGTGATTCCGACGGTGTCGCCGCTGCTGCCCGGACTTCGCATCTTCCGGGGCATGTATGACGCCGTCGCCGGTACGATCGTCGGCAGTCAGGCGGTCGCCGGCGCCGGTCAGGCGCTCGGCACCCTGCTCGGCGCGGCGAGCGTGGCCTTGGCGATCAGCACCGGGGTGTTCTTCGGCGACGCGGTCGCCACACCGCTCGATCGGCCAGTTGTTCGCCAGCGCCGGGCGCGTCGCCGCTAATCTCACCAATCTCTTGTGTAACATCCGCCGGCCTCGGTAACGTGTCGCGCGCGTGTCTCGATGTCCGGGTCGGTTCGACCCTCGTCGAGGGCGGCTCCACAACTGCACAGGCCACCTTTTCGTTCGTGCCCCGACGCCGAATCTCCATGCGGGCACGCGGTCGCCATACCGGCGGCCGGGAGAGCGGGGGACCCACCGGGACCGACCCAGTCCCATGGGGTGAAGCCGGTTCGCCGGCCGGGCATGCCTGACGCCCGAACCCGACAGCTCACCTCGCAGGCGCTCGTCAGGAAGGACATTCCCCCGTGAGTTACACCCCCAAACACGCGGCGCCCCGCACGCCGATGAAGGGCCGCCGCACCGCCGGCGTGCTGTTCTTGTCCGCAACGACCATCGGCACCGGCATCGCGGCCACCCCCGCCGCCGAGGCCGCTACGCCTTACAACATCTGGGACAGCGTCGCCGCCTGCGAGAGCGGCGGCAACTGGGCCATCAACACCGGCAACGGTTACTACGGCGGCCTGCAGTTCTCCTACTCCACCTGGCTCGCGTTTGGCGGTGGCCGTTACGCGTCGACCGCCAACCACGCCAGCCGCGACGCGCAGATCCTCATCGCCCAGAACGTCCTGCGCTCGCAGGGTCCGGGAGCCTGGCCGGTCTGCTCGCGCCGCGCCGGCCTGACCGTCGCCAACGGCCTGGCGGTGCAGGTGGGCAGCGGCACCACGCCGACCCCGCCGCCGTCGCGCAGCGCGCCGCGTCCGACCGCCAAGCTCGCCATCGACGGCTCGTTCGGCCCGCTCACCACCCGCGCCACCCAGAAGCTGCTCGGCCTGCCGCAGACGGGTGCCTTCGACTACCGCACCCGCACCGCGCTGCAGCGCCGGGTCGGCACCGTGCCCGACGGCTCGATCGGGCCGAAGTCGGTCGCGGCGATGCAGCACTACCTCGGCATCTCCCACGACGGCGCGTGGTACCTCAACTCGCGCACCGTGATGGCCTGGCAGCGCTACCTCAACGCGCACGTGTAGGTCACCCTGCTTCGACGAACGCCCCCTTTTTCCATGGGAATGGGGGGCGTTCGCGTTTTCCCCAGAGGTTCCTGCACGGTGGTGCCGGCGGTGTCACACTCACCGCATGGGGTGGCTCGCCTGGGTGGGGGCAGGGTTGATGGCCGGCGTGGCCGGGCTCGCACTACGGACCTGGCTGCGCACCGGGTGGTACCACCTGCCCACCGAGACCGGACCGGTCCCGCCGATGCGGACCCTGCCGGTGGTGCTCGGGGTGAGCGTTGCCGGCGTCGTCCGGCACCTCGGTGACGTCGACGCCTGGCGAGCACTCCCGGCATACCTCGTGGCGGTGGTGATCGGGACACTGCTGGCGTATGCCGACCTCGATGTGCACCGGCTGCCCGAACCGCTGGTGCACCCCGGGTTCGGTGCCGCGACGCTGCTGCTGGCGTGCGCCGGGCGGTGGTCGGCGTGGCCGGTGGCGGTAGCGTGCGCGGTCGCCGTGCTGGTGGTGTTCCTGCTGGCGGCGCTCGCGGCACCCGGAGGCATCGGCCTCGGTGATGTCACCCTGCTGGGCTGGACGACCCTGCTGCTCGGCTGGTGGGGACCGGTCGTCGCGCTCGGCGGGCTGATCTGGGGATTCCTGATCGGCGGGCTGTGGGCGCTCGCGCTGGTGGTGACGCGGCGGGCAGCGCTCGCCTCGCATTTCGCCTACGGCCCGGCGCTGCTGCTCGGTGCGTTGCTGTCGCTGCTCGCCGCGCCCGCCCCCTAACCCGCGAAACGTCACCAATGCTTCGCGAAACGTCACCAATGCCTCGCGAAACGTCACTCATGCTTCGCGAAACGTCACGTATGCCGGGGCCGCTGCCCGGTCTCCCGCGGGACGAAGGTCGCCGTGGCGGCCCCCTCGGTGACGGTCTCGGCGAGCCACTCCACATCGGCCGGTGCCAGGCGGGGCACCTCGACCGGCCGGCCCTGGCCGTCGATCGCGACGAACATCAGCTCGGCGGTCGCGATCAGCACGACCGGGCCGAGTTCGTTCCAGCGCTCGGCGGTGACGACGGCGCGCACCCGCATCGAGGTGCGGCCGACGTCGACCAGCTGAGCGCGCGCCGAGACCAGGTCGCCGACATGCGCGGGCGCGAGGAAGTCCATGCCCTCGACCCGCACGGTCAGCGCGGGCACCCCTGCGTGCCGCGCCGCCGTTGCTGCGGCCGCCTCGTCGATCAGGTGCATGACCGTCCCGCCGTGCACCGACCCGTAGAGGTTGGTGTCGGCGTGGCCCATCACCCGGGCGAGGACGACCCGGCTGACCGCGGCGTCGACGCTGAGCTCGCTGACGCGCAGCAACTCAGAAGTCGTCATCGAAGCCGACCTGACCGCTGACGCCGACCTGGTAGGCCGAGACGCGGCGCTCGAAGAAGTTGGACAGCTCCTGCACGTCCTGCAATTCCATGAAGGTGAGCGGGTTCTTGCTGCCGTACTCCGGCTCGAGCCCGAGCACCTGCAGGCGACGGTCGGCGACGTTCTCCAGGTAGAGCCGCATGTCGGCGGTGGACAGCCCGGCCACGCCCTGGCCGAGCAGGTCCTCGGCGAACTGCGCCTCGGCGTCGACGGCCTCGCGGATCATCTGCCGCACCGCCTGCGCCATCTCCTCGTCGAACAGGTCGGGCTCCTCCGAGCGCACCACGTCGACCACGTCGAAGGCGAAGGCCATGTGCATCGACTCGTCCCGGAAGACCCAGTTGGTGCCGGACGCCAGACCGTTGAGCAGGCCGCGCGAGCGGAGGAAGTAGACATAGGCGAAGGCGCCGTAGAAGAACAACCCCTCGATGCATGCCGCGAAGCAGATCAGGTTGAGCAAGAAGGCTTTTCGGTCCTCGCGCGTCTCCAGGCTCTGCAGCTCGAAGACCGAATCGATCCACCGGAAGCAGAAGTCCGCCTTGTGCTTGATCGAGGGGATGTTGTCGATCGCGGCGAAGGCCTCGAAGCGCTCCTTCTCGTCGGGCACGTAGGTGTCGAGCAGGGTGAGATAGAACTGCACGTGCACGGCTTCTTCGAACAGCTGCCGCGACAGGTAGAGCCGGCCCTCGGGAGAGTTCACGTGCTGATAGAGGTTCAGCACCAGGTTGTTCGCCACGATCGTGTCGCCGGTGGCGAAGAACGCGACGAGCCGACTGACCAGGTGCCGCTCGGCGTCCGTCATACGGCGCAGGTCGGCGAGGTCGCTGTGCAGGTCCACCTCTTCGACGGTCCAGGTGTTCTTGATCGCGTCGCGGAACCGGTCGTAGAACGCCGGATAGCGCATCGGGCGCAGGGTGAGGTTCATACCCGGGTCGAGCAGCATCCGGGTCTGGCTGGCGTCGGTCGCGGTCGAACGTTCTTCGGTGGTCACGTCGGTCGTCATCGTCGAGTTCTCCTGTGGCTCAATGGGATTCGTGGTGTCTGTCACTGGCAGGCCTCGCAGGACTCCGGGTTCTCCAGCGAGCAGGCGATGGCCTCGTCGTCGGTGACCGTGGGTGCCGCGGGCCGCTCGACCGCGACGGTGGCCTGCTGGATGCGCGTAGCGGGGCGCGAGCGCAGGTAGTAGGTGGTCTTCAGCCCGGCCTTCCACGCGTAGAGGTACATCGAGGACAACTTGCCGATGGTCGGCGCCGACAGGAAGAGGTTGAGCGACTGGCTCTGGTCGACATACGGCTGCCGGGCGGCGGCGAGATCGATCAGCGCGCGTTGTGGCAACTCCCACGCGGTGCGGAAGAGGATGCGCGTCTCCTCCGGCAGGTTGGCGATGTGCTGCACCGAGCCGTCACCGCGCTTGATCGCCTCGCGGACCTCGGGCGACCACAGGCCAAGGCTTTTCAGCTCGCGCACGAGCGCGAGGTTGATCTGCAGGAACTCGCCCGAGAGCGTCTCGCGCTTGAACAGATTGCTCACCTGCGGCTCGATGCACTCATAGCACCCCGCGATCGAGGCGATGGTCGCCGTCGGGGCGATCGCAATGAGCAGCGAGTTGCGCAGTCCGTGCCGAGAAACGTTGGCGCGCAACGCATCCCAGCGTTCGGTCTGCGTCGGAGTGACGCCCCACAGGTCGGGCTGCAGGTCACCCTGCGCAGCCCGCGTGTCGGCGTATGCCGGGTGCGCGCCGACTGCTTCGGCAAGCTCGGCCGAGCGCTCGAGCGCTGTCAGGTAGATCTCCTCGGCGATCCGCGTGGACAACTCCTTGGCCTCGGCGGAGTCGAAGGGCAACCGCAGCGCGAAGAAGACGTCCTGCAGGCCCATGACACCCAGGCCGACCGGTCGCCACTTCGGGTTGCTGCGGGCCGCCTCGACGCTCGGGTAGTAGTTGATGTCGATGACTCGGTCGAGATAGGTGACGGCCATCCGCACGGTCGCGCGCAGCTTGTCCCAGTCCATACCGTCACCGGCGACGTGCCGGGCGAGGTTGACCGAGCCGAGGTTGCACACGGCGGTCTCGGCGTCACTGCTCACCTCGACGATCTCGGTGCACAGGTTGGACAGGTGCACCACATTGCCGGCGCGCAGCGTCTGGTTGGCGGTGCGATTGCAGGCGTCCTTGAAGGTCATCCAGCCGTTGCCGGTCTGGGCGAGCGTGCGCATCATCCGGCCGTAGAGCTCACGGGCACTGACCTGGCGCACGGCCAGGCCGTCGCGCTCGGCTGCGGCATACGCGCGGGTGAACTCCTCACCCCACAGGTCCGGCAGATGCGGCGCGGCGTCCGGGTCGATCAGGCTCCACGGCTCGTCCGCCTCGACCCGGCGCATGAACTCGTCCGGGATCCAGTTGGCCAGGTTCAGGTTGTGGGTGCGGCGGGCGTCCTCGCCGGTGTTATCGCGCAGCTCGAGGAATTCCTCGATGTCGGGATGCCACGGCTCGAGGTAGACGCAGGCGGCGCCCTTGCGGCGACCACCCTGGTTGACGGCCGCGACCGAGGAGTCGAGGGTGCGCAACCACGGGACGATGCCGTTGGAGTAGCCGTTGGTGCCGCGGATCAGCGCGCCGCGGGAGCGGACGCGCGACCACGAAATCCCAATGCCACCAGCGAATTTCGACAGTTTCGCGACCTGGGCGTAGCGGTCGTAGATCGAGTCGAGCTGGTCCTGTGGCGAGTCGACGAGATAGCAGGAGCTCATCTGGGTATGCCGGGTGCCGGAGTTGAACAGCGTCGGCGAGGACGGCAGATAGGCCAGGCTGGACATCAGGCGGTAGAACTCCACCGCTTCGCGCGCGGTGTGCGCGAGGCCGCACGCGACGCGCATCAGCCAGTACTGCGGCCGCTCGATGGTGGCGCGGGTCTGCGGGTGCCGCAGCAGGTAGCGGTCGTAGACGGTGCGCAGGCCGAAGTATTCGAACAGCTGGTCGCGGTCGTGGTCGACGGCGTGGTCGAGCTTGCGGGCGTTGGCCTCGACGAAGGCGGCGGTGTCATCGCCGAGCAGGCCTTCCAGATGAGCCAGGCGCATGGCCTGGGAGAAGGAGGCGATCTGCTGGCCGCGCACTTCCTTGTCGATATAGGCCGCGAGCAGCCGGGCGGCGAGCTTGGAATATTCCGGCTCGACGCCGGTCATCTCCGCGGCGGTCTGGATGGACAGCCGGTCGAGCTCGGCGGTGGTGGCGCCGTCATACAGCCCGCTGATGGTGCGGGTCGCGATCGTCATCGGGTCGACCTCGGGCAGGTCCTCACACCACCGGTCGACGGCCCGGACGATCTTCATGACATCGACCGGTTCGGCGTCGCCATTGCGCTTGCGCACCTGCATGGTGGTGCGGCGTTCGGGGGTGGTTTCGCCGACCTCGGTGGGTTCGGTGATCTCCAGACTCATCTGCTCTCTCCTCGCGAGCGATCCGAGTGGCCGGAAGCGTTCGAGGGAAAGCGACGGGGTGGCGCCGACAGCGCGACGCCACTGCTCGTCGTGCGACCCAACCCTCGAGGCCACGACCACACCGCGCACGGTCGTGCGCGGCTGCTGGCAGGTCTTCGGACTCGCGGACGATGCGACCTTGTGGGGTCGCGCGCCTACCGGCCGTCGCTTCCCAGACTGTTCGTCCAGTGCGTATGACGGCTTTCGTTTCCGCTCACCGCTGCGGGGCAGTCCCGGATTCGCACCGGGTTCCCTCTTGCCCCAGCCACATCGGGACGATGCGGCCGGACCAGCGAGCACGACTATATGGGATGCATCTCGGTGGTTGTCCACTAGATGTTGTGTTCGGCGTGTCGCTCGTCGGGAAGGGGCCGGTGTCCCGCCTCCGGCCCGGCGGGTGTATGGCGGGTGCTCACCTGCTCGTTACGGTGGCGCCATGCGTTCGCACGAGATCTCGGTCCACACCGGTGCTCGCGAGGTGGTGCACGACCTGACTCGGGAGTGCGCCGACTTCGCCCGATCCGCCGATCACGATGGGCTGCTGCACGTCTTCGTGCCGCACGCGACGGCCGGCATCGCGATCCTCGAAACCGGCGCCGGGTCGGATCACGACCTGCTCGCCGCG
The DNA here is from genome assembly GCF_011440275.1 of Metallococcus carri. Taxonomy (GTDB): domain Bacteria; phylum Actinomycetota; class Actinomycetes; order Actinomycetales; family Dermatophilaceae; genus Metallococcus; species Metallococcus carri. Next base: position 119,265 of record NZ_JAAOIV010000004.1, read on the forward strand.
CTGCGCGACCTGTTGCCGGCGGACAACCGGTGGATCCACCAGCACGGCAGCCGTGGGCACGGCCGGTCGCACGTCATGCCCGCGCTCATCCCGCCCTATGCGACGGTGCCGGTGATCGACGGCCAATTGACGCTCGGCACTTGGCAGAGCATCTGCCTGGTCGACCTCAACGTCGACAACCCAGATCGGCGAGTTCGCTTGTCGCTGTTGTGAATTCGCGTCATACCTCGATGCGCATGACGCAGTTGCCGGTGCCCTTGGGTCGGATGTAGGTGAAGCCCGCGCGCTCGTAGAGGGCGCGCGTGCCGTCATACAGCACGGACTTGCGGCGGCCGTCGCTCGTGTCGTGGGGGTAGCCCTCGACAACGCCGCCACCCGCCTGCCTGATCAGGTCGAGCGCGCCCTGCAGGGCGAGGGCGCTGACGCCCGATCGGCGATGCTTCTTGTCCACGAAGATGCAGGTGATCCGGTAGTCGGGGATGCGGTCGGCCTCCTCGAGATACTGCTTGCGGTGGTAGATATTCGGCAGCTCGTCGGGGCTGCCGAACTGCGCCCACGCGATCGCCTCCTCGCCGTCGAACACGAGTGCGGCATGTGCGCGATCTGCAGTCACCAAGCGCTTTTTGAGCGCGCGGTTCTTGTCGGCGTCGTAGGTCTTCTCATCGGCCATGGTGTGAAAGAAGGTGCACCAGCAGCCGCCGAACACCCCGTTGTGCCGCTCCATCATCCGCGCGTAGGCGTCCCAGGTCGCGGGGCTCAGTGCCTCGATCGTGTAGTCGGCCATCGCCGCTCCTCCCGTTGCGATGAAGCGACGGTATGCCGAGTTGCGGACGTTTGCGCTCCACAACGCTCGCGCTGTGCGGATGTGAGTGTCGTCAACATTGCGGGCTATGCTGCGCTCTATGGCAGAGCGCGGCTATCACCATGGGGACCTGCCGGCGACCTTGGTGCGCACGGCGATGGAGATGCTCGCCGAAGACGGCGGCGCCGAGCTGTCGTTGCGGGCCGTGGCGCGGCGGGCGAAGGTCTCGCCGGCGGCGCCATACCGCCACTTCCCGGACCGGATGGCGTTGTTGTCCGCGATCGCCGCGGTCGGCTATCGCGAGCTCCTGGCCGACCTCACGGCGCGGCAGCCCGAGCCGAAGACCGCCGATGACTTGGCCGATCTGGCGGTGGCGTATGTCGATTTCGCTCTCGCGCGGCCGGGATTGTTTCGGGTGATGTTTGCCGAAGGCTGCGATCGCACCAGCCCGGACCGGGTCGCGGCGGTCGCGGCGATCCACGCCTTTCTGGCGGCCGTTGTCGAGCGGGCGATGCGCACCGACGATCCGGCGGCGGTGGCGACCGGCATGTGGGCGCTGGTGCACGGGCTGGCGTTCCTGCACCTCGACGGCAAGCTCGACGCCGAACCCGCCGCCGCGCGAACGGCGCGCGTGCGGGCGACGGTGGCCGCGATGCTCTCGGCACGGACGCGCTGAGCGGCGGTCGCTACAGCCGCCGGATTCCTCTACGACGGATGTGGTGGGAGCCGGTGACAGGAGTCGAACCCGCGACATCCTCTTTACAAGAGAGGCGCTCTACCAACTGAGCTACACCGGCGCAGCCCCGGGAAGGGGCCGCTCGATGGTACTCACTCAGTGTCGAGGTACAGACAGAACGGGTGCCCTTCCGGGTCGAGCATCACCCGGACGTCCTCTTGAGGTTGGTATGCCGCCTGCCGCGCGCCGAGCGCGATCGCGTCGGCGACCGAGCCCTCCAGGTCGGTGACGCCGACGTCCAGGTGCAGCTGCATCGACGGCGCCCCGCCCTCACTTGGCCACACCGGTGGCTCGTGCTGCTCGTCCAACATGAAGGCCAGGTTGGAGCGGCTGTCGCCGATCTGCATCGTCACCCACTCCGGGTCACTGGAGCTGATCGGATAACCCAGCAGGTCGCGATAGAACTCCGCGAGCTTCTGCGGATCGCGTGCCGACAGGGCGATGCCGAGCCAATGGGTCAGTCCACGGATGCCAGCCATGCTCGTGAGCGTATGCCGGCTACGGACAGGGGAAAGGTTCTGCGCGGGGTCAGGAACGCAGCAGTAGGACGGCGACGAGCAGCATCGTGCAGCCGATCAGGATGTCGAGGACTCGCCAGGTCGAGGGCCGATGCATGAGCGGCGCGAGACCGCGCGCACCGAAGCCGAGCCCGCTGAACCACACCAGGCTGCCGAACGCCGCGCCGCCGGCGAACCACCAGCGGCCGACGGCGCCGTGCTGGTTGGCGATATTGCCGAGCATCAGGACCGTGTCGAGGTAGACATGCGGGTTGAGATAGGTGAGGGCGAGCGTGGTGAGGATGACGCCACCTCTCGCCGGGGCGGCCGACTCGCGCAACGCCTGCGGATGGCGAGCGGCGCGGAACGACTTGATCGCGAACCACACCAGATAGGCCGCGCCCAGCCACTTGCACACCGTCAACGCGGTCGGGTGGTCGGCGATCAGCGCGCCGACACCCGCGACGCCGAGCACGATCAGCAGGGCGTCCGACAGTGCACAGATCGCCACGACGGTGCCGATGTGCTGGCGGGCGATGCCCTGCCGCAGCACGTAGGCATTCTGCGCGCCGATCGCAACGATCAGACCGAGACCGGTGAGCATCCCGGTGAGCGCAACGTCGAGCACCACCGGATCGTATGCCGGTGCGATCCTCAGTCGACGCCGCGGGTGAGGAACCGGCCTCGCGGCGTGGCGGGCTCGCCGAAGGCGTCGCGCGCCGAGACCGGCATACCGCGCAGCCAGGCGCCCGTCACGACACCCTGCAAGCTCATGCCCTGGTATGCCGTCAGCGGGTTGCGGTGCTCCAGCGCTGCGGCGTCCACCGTCCACGACCGCGACGGCGCGAAGGCGGTTAGGTCGGCCGAATGTCCCACGGCGACAAGGCCTTTGGAGCGCAAGCCGGCAATCTGAGCGGGCCGTTCGCACATCCAGCGGGCCACATCGGCCAGCGAATGACCGCGCGCCGAGGCCGCGGTCCACACCGCCGAAAACGCCACCTGCACCGAGGCGACGCCACCCCACGCGGCGGCGAAATCACCCGAGTCGAGCTGCTTGAGGTCGAGCGTTGAGGGGGAGTGATCCGACACGACGGAGTCGATGGTCCCGTCGGCGAGGGCGGCCCACAGCTCGTCCTGGTTGGCGCTCGACCGGATGGGCGGGCAGCATTTGTGCGCGGTCGAGCCGTCGCGGATCGTCTCGGCGGTGAAGGACAGATAGTGCGGGCAGGTCTCGACCGTGATCGGCAGCCCCTCCGCCTTGGCAGCTCGCAGTTGGGGCAGCGCCTGCGCGCTTGACAGGTGCAGGATGTGGGCCCGCGCCCCGGTCGCGCGCACCGCGTCGATCACCGTCGCGATCGCGGTGACCTCACTCTCGTCGGGACGGGAGGCGAGGAAATCGGCATATCTCGGACCGGGCTGGTGCGGCGCGGCATCGAGCGCCGCAGCGTCCTCGGCGTGCACGATCATCAGCGCGTCGAACTCCGCCAGCCGGGCGAGGTAGTCCCGCAGCTCGGCCGACGACAGCGGCGGAAACTCCGGCACGCCCGAGTCGACCAGGAAGCATTTGAAACCACAGACCCCTGCCTCGTGCAACGGGCGCAGGTCGTCGATATTGCCCGGCACGGCACCGCCCCAGAAGGCGACGTCGACATAGCAATTGCCTTGTGCCGCAGCCTTCTTCACGTTCAACGCGTCGACCGTCGTGGTCGGCGGCAGGCTGTTGAGCGGCATGTCGACGATGGTCGTCGTGCCACCGGCGAGCGCCGCACGCGTCGCGGTCGCGAAGCCTTCCCACTCGCTGCGGCCGGGGTCATTGACGTGCACATGCGCGTCGACCATGCCCGGCATCAGCACCTCGTCGTCGGCGAGCCGGTGCTCGGCGGCTGCGGCATATGGCGTCTCGAGATCGCCGATCGCGGTCACGACACCATCGGTGATCGCGACCGACGCCGGCCGCACTGAGCCGTCGATGAGCGCCGACGCGGCGCGGATGACCAGGTCGGGGCTCACGAGCGCTCCTCGGATCGGGGGGTGACCAGGTCGACCAGGGTCGCCACCGGCGGCCCCCCGCGGCGATGATCTCGGCTTCGTCGAAGGCGCCGCAGTGGACGCCACGCAGCAGCGCCGTCGACAGCATCCGCGCGGTGGCGGGTTCGTCCATGACGTCACCGGCGACGCGGTCGAGATAGGCACTGAGCCGCTCACAGGCCGACGGCATCGCGCGCCGGAAGAACACCCAGTTGGCCAGATAGCGCGTCGGCAGGTGGCCCGGGTGCATGTCCCAGCCCTGGTAGATGCCACGGATCAGTGAGCGCTCCACCAGTCGGTAGTGCAGTCGCCAGGTCGCGTGCGCCTGGGCCTGGTCACCGAAGGCGATGACATTGGTCGACCCGTCCGACAGCCGCACGCCGGTTTGGGCCGCGGCGACCTGCATGACCGCCTTCGCATGGTCGGCGGCCGGATGGTCCGGAGCCTGGTATGCCGCCGCGATGCCGAGACCCGCGCTGTAGTCGAAGGTGCCGTAGTGCAGCGAGCTCACCCGCCCGGCTCCGGCGTGGATCATGGCGGCGACCGCCGCGGTGCCGTCGGCGGCCATGATCGCCTGCGCGGTCTCCACCTGGACCTCGAAAGTGATTGAGCCAGAAGGCAGTCCAAGCGATTGCTCGATCCGGTCGCACGCAGTGACCATCGCGCGCACCTGATCGACGGAGGTCACCTTGGGCAGCGTCAGGGTGAGACCGGCAGGGACCTGCCCGGACCGGCATACTCCCGCGACGAAGAGGGCGAGCGTGCGCAGACCGCGCGCCCGGGTCGGCGCCTCGAAACTCTTGAACCGGATGCCCAACCAGTCCGGTCGCGGAGCCAGGCCGGCGAAGACGTCGACCGCCGCGTCGACGGCGGCATCCTCCGCGTCGTCCGAGCGCACGCCGTAACCGTCCTCGAAGTCCAGCCGCAGATCCTGGATCGGCCGGTCGCGCAGGGTCGCCGTCAGCCGCTCGACGAGCGGTTCGATGTCCGCCCCCGGCGCCCCGGTGGCGTCGGCCAGCAGGCCGGGGGAAGCGGCATACCGCGAGAGCAGGTCGAGGGACTGCTCACCCCAGACGCGCGGCAGGTCCGCCGTGGCCAGATCGGCTGCGACGTAGACGGTGTGCACGGGCTGCCGCGTGACCGGATCACCCGGATACCGTTGCGCGAGAGCATGATCGGCGGCCGCGAGCTGTTCATCGAGCTGCGCGGTCAACCCTGGCAGGAAGTCGGGCAAGGTCGGCACGGCACCGACCATAAACCTCGAACGCGCCTACAGTGAGTCCCGTCAACGAGGCGGAGAGGGCGTGCGATGGCCGGCAGTGAGGCGAGCCGAGGCGGCGGAGTGCAGTCGCTCGGACGAGCGCTCGACGTGCTCGAGACGATGCAGCAGCGAGGCGGCGAACTCGCCCTCATCGAGATCAGCGGGGCGACCGGCCTGCCTATGCCGACCATCCATCGGCTGGTCCGCACGCTGGTCGACCGGGGCTATCTGCGCCAGCTGCCGGACAAGCGCTATGCCCTCGGAACCCGCTTGATTCCGCTGGGAAATGCGGCTCAGCAGGTCTTCGGCGTGCAGGCCGCGCCGCAGCTGACCCGGATCGTGGATCAGCTCGGCGAGACCGCAAATCTCGCGACGCTGGACGGCGACATGCTCGTCTACGTCGGCCAGGTGCCGTCTCCGCACGCGATGCGGATGTTCACCGAGTTGGGCCGCCACGTGCACGCGCACTGTCGCGCCGCGGGCAAGGTTTTGCTCGCCGAACTGGCCGACGATGAGGTCCGAAATATATTGCGCCGAGCCGGTATGCCGGCCCGCACGCCCCAGACCGTGACCGATCCGGACGAGCTCCTGCGGCAGGTGCAGCGCATCCGGGAGACGGGCTACGCCTTCGAGCAGGGTGAGATGGAGATCGGCGTGGAATGTGTGGCGGTGCCGATTCCGAGTGCCACCATGCGGTTGGCGCTGTCGATCTCGGCTCCGACCGCGCGGATGGACGAGGTCGTGCGCGAGCGGGCGGTGCGCGTGCTGCGCGCGGCAGCGACCTCGATCGCGAGCACGCTCGACGCCTCGGCCTGAGGTGGGCGCGGAGGCGACCACGCTTCGGCATACCTCTTGACGGGCCCGCACAACAGGCGCAGGCTTCCTTACATCGAAATTCAGGTTTCGCGGTGTGAAAGAGCGCCCGACCTGCCGGAGGGAGCACGACCCTGTGAGCACCACCACCGAAAAGCGGCACCCGGTCGACCAGACGATGCCGGTGCCCCAGTCGCTCGTCTACGGCCTGCAGCACGTGCTGTCGATGTATGCCGGAGTGGTCGCCGTGCCGCTCATCGTCGCCGGGGCGGCCAAGCTCAGCACCGGTGACACGATCTACCTGGTGTCCGCCTCGCTGTTCATGGCGGGCATCGCGACCCTGCTGCAAACCATCGGCGTCTGGCGGATCGGTGCGCGGCAGCCGATCGTGCAGGGCACCTCGTTCGTGTCCGTGTCGACGATGCTCGCGATCATCGGCACCCAGCAGGGCGGCCATCGGTCGTTGCAGGTGATCTATGGCGCCTTCCTGGTGGCGGGCGTCTTCGGCTTCCTGATCGCGCCGCTGTTCACGATGCTGCTGCGCTTCTTCCCCGAGGTCGTCACCGGCACGGTGATCACGATGATCGGTCTGTCGCTGATCCCGGTCGGCGTCGACTGGTCGGCCGGCGGGGTGGGCGCGAAGGACTACGGCGCCCCGAAGAATTTCGCGCTCGCCGGCATCACCCTGGTGATCATCGTGCTGATCTACCGATTCGCGCCGGCCTTCCTGTCGCGCATCGCCATCCTGCTCGGCCTGGTCCTCGGCACGCTGGTGGCAATTCCCTTCGGAGTCAACAACTTTGGCGCGATCAAGGACGCCCAGATCTTCCAGGTGCCGACGCCCTTCCACTTCGGCCTGCCGTCCTTCGACGTCAGCGCGACGATCTCGATGTGCATCGTGATGCTGGTGGTCATGACCGAGGCGACGGCCGACATCCTCGCGCTCGGCGAGGTCTGCGAGAAGCCCGCGGATCGCGAGACGGTGACCGCCGGCGTGCGCGCCGACACCCTGTCGACGGCGGTGGCGGCGGTGTTCAACGGCTTCTCGCTCAGCGCATTTGCGCAAAACGTCGGGCTGGTCGCGATCACCGGCATCCGCAGCCGGTTCGTGGTCGCCTTCGGTGGCGGCATCCTGGTGGTGCTCGGTCTTTTCCCGGTGCTCGGCGCGGTCGTCGCGGCGGTGCCCGTCGCGGTGCTGGGCGGTGCCGGGTTGGCGCTCTTCGGCACGGTGACCGCGAGCGGCATCCGCACCTTGCGCGAGGTCGACTTCTCCGGCAACGCCAATATCGTCGTCGTGGCGGTGTCGCTGGCCTTCGGGCTTGCGCCGATCGTGCGGCCGGAGATCTACCAGCGCTTCCCCGAGTGGTTCCAGACGATCTTCGACTCCGGCATCACCTCGGCGGCGATCATGGCCGTGCTGCTCAACTATCTGTTCAATATCGTCGGCCGCTCGGCCACGGAAGGCCCGGTCTTCGCGCACGCGCCCGCGCCGGGTGCCATCTCCGATGAGGACGAGGCCCGGCTGGAACGCCCGCGGCATGGACCGAGCGTTTGAAAGACTGGGCGGGTGCTCGTCAATTCACCCGCTCTCCCACAGGGATATGCCGCCCGCTCGCCCGAGCCTGAGGATCTCGATGCGCTCGTCGAGCTGGAGGCGGCATACCAACGGTTCGCACACGGTTCGGCGAGCGTGGACCGACGCGCGGTCGCCTCGTCGGCGACCGGCACCGGCTCGTGGACGAGGCGGCAGCTCGTGGTCGCCGATCCGTCCGGCCGGCTGGTCGCGCGCGCCGCGATTCACGACCGCGCCGCCGGGCGGGTCGTCGTCGAACTCGTGGTCGCTCCCGACGAGCCGTCGGCCGACGCTCTCGCCGGTGCGTTGCTCGACTGGCTCGCTCACGAGGGCGTCGCGCTCGCGGCCGAGCGCGGGCTGCCCAGCACCCAGCTCGATGCGAGTGCGTATGCCGACGACGCGCGCCAGCAGCGCTGGCTCACCTCCGACGGTTATCGGTTGGTGCGGACCTGGCTGCAGATGAGCCGTCCGATCACGGCCGAGGACGGGGCACCCGAGGCGTTTGCGCCCCCGAGGGAGGGCGTGACGATCCGCCGGGTCGCGACGCACGAGGACGGGTCGCCCGTGGCCGCTGACCTGCAGGCCGTGCACCGGGTGCTGGAGGAGAGCTTCGCCGACCACTTCAACTCCTATCGCGAGAGCTTTGCCGAGTTCGTGCAGCGACTGCGGGAGGACCCGGGGCACCGCTGGGACCACTGGTGGCTCGCCGAGGTCGACGTGGACGGGCAGACCGTGCCCGGCGGCGCGCTGGTCGGCTCGGTGCTGCCGCCCGACGCCGACGGTGTGCCCGGCAGCTATATCGACTACATCGGGGTGCATCGCAACGCGCGGGGTCGAGGTGTAGCAAAAGCGTTGCTGCACACCGTGATTCGCGATGCTGCCGAGCGGGGTCGCAACCGGTTGGGGCTGGAGGTCGACGCCGACTCACCCACCGGAGCCGATGGGCTCTACACCTCGATGGGCTGGGTCACCACATATCGCACCCAGTCGTGGCACCGCGACTGCGCGACCGGCTGAGCATCGCGGTGTGCGCCGGTGGCTTCGGTGTGTCCGCGGATCTGCACGAACGGTGTTGCGCAAACGCGGACGCTGATTCGGCGCCCACGGGTGTGTCCGCGGATCCGCACGAACGGTGTTTCGCAAACGCGGACGCTGGCGGCGGACGCTGGCGCCGGACGCGGCGCGGCGCTGGTCAGCGCGGCGGCATGCGCAGTGCGCCGTCCAGCCGGATCACTTCACCGTTGAGCATCGGGTTGTCGACGATGTGGGCGACGAGCGCGGCATACTCCTCGGGCGCACCCAGGCGCGACGGGTGCGGCACCTGCTTCTCCAGGATCTGCTTCACCTCGCCCGGCAGCCCGGCCATCATCGGCGTCTCGAAGGTGCCCGGCGCGATCGTCATCACGCGAATTCCCTTGTCCGCCAAGTCTCGTGCGCTCGTCAGCGTGAGCCCGACGATGCCTCCCTTGGACGACGCGTAGGCCGCCTGGCCGATCTGCCCGTCGAAGGCCGCAACCGATGCAGTCATCACGATCACGCCGCGGTCGCCGTCGACCAGCTCGTTGCCGACCATCGCCTCGGCGGCGAGCCGGAGCACGTTGAAGGTGCCAATCAGGTTGATCTCAATCACGGTGCGGTAGTCCTCGAGGCCGAGCACGCCACGCTTGCCGATGATGCGACCCGGCGTGCCCACGCCCGCGCAGTTGACGACGACGCGCAGGTCACCGAACTCCTGCGCTGCGGCGATCGCGGCGGACACCTGACCTTCGTCGCGCACGTCGGCGGGCACGAACTTGGCCTGGTCGCCGAGTTCGGTGGCGAGTTGCTCGCCGGGCGAGCTGGGCAGGTCGAGCAACACCACCGCGGCGCCGTCGGCGTGCAGTCGTCGGGCGGTGGCGGCGCCGAGGCCGGAGCCACCTCCGGTCACGAGGGCGACCGTGCGAGCGTCGATACGCATCGATGAATCTCCTTTAGTGTCAGGCGTTTTCGCTGAGCAGGTGGCGCGCGATCACCAGCCGCTGGATCTGGTTGGTGCCCTCGAAGATCTGGGTCACCTTGGCCTCGCGGAAGTAGCGCTCGACCGGAAAGTCTGTGGTGTAACCGGCGCCGCCGAGCACCTGGATCGCGTCGGTCGTCACCTTCATCGCGGCGTCGGTGGCGACCAGCTTGGCAATCGCCGCCTGTTTGCCGAACGGTCGCCCGGCGTCCTTCAGTCGCGCCGCAAAGAGGTATGCCGCCCGCGCGCTCGCCGTGGCCGCCTCCATGTCGGCGAGCATGAAGGCCAGCCCCTGATGCTCGGCGATGACGCGCCCGAACTGCTGGCGTTCCTTGGCGTATGCCGTCGCGGCCGTGAGCGCCGACTGGGCGAGGCCGGTCGCCGCGGCCGCGATGCCGAGGCGGCCGGCATCCAAGGCGCTCAACGCAATCGCCATACCCTGGCCGCGTTCGCCGATCATCCGGTCGGCGTCGACCGGGACGTCGTCGAAGATCACCTCGGCGACGGGATCACCGGCCAGGCCCATCTTGCGTTCGGGGCCGCCGAAGCCCAGTCCCGGCGCGTCGGCGGGCACCAGGAAGCAGGAGATCCCCTTGCCTGCGGTGTCGTCGGTGCGCACGAAGGAGGTGTAGTAGTCGGCGTGCGCGGCATGCGAGATCCAGGCCTTGGTGCCGCGGATCGTCCAGCCGCCGTCGGCCTCGGTGGCGCGGGTGCGCATGCTCGCGATGTCCGACCCGGCCTCACGTTCCGACAGGCAGTAAGCCCCGAGTTGGTCGCCGCCGAGCATGTCGCCCAGCCAGCGTTGCTGTTGGGCCGCCGTGCCGAACTGCGCCAGCGGATAACAGGTGAGGGAGTGGACCGAGACGCCGACCGCCACGCTCATCCACACCGCCGCGATCTCCTCGACCACCTGCAGATAGACCTCGTACGGCTGGCCGCCGCCACCGAGCTCCTCGGCATACGGGAGGGACAGCAGGCCCGCGCGGCCGAGCGTGCGGAAGACATCGCGCGGCGGCGTCGCGGATGACTCGGCCGCGTCGACGCGGGGCAGCAGCTCCTTGCGCGCGATCTCGCGGGTGAGCGCGAGGAGGTCCTCGGCGTCCGAGGTGGGCAGGAGGCGCTCGACCGGCATGTGGACGAGACTAGACGGGCTTGTGAGGGGCACCACACCGGGCTCGACGACAGGAAATGCTTTCGCGTACGCTAGTCACAACAAGAAGAAGTTTCGTCCTAGGAGGCATCGTGGGCGTCTTTCCCAAGGTCCTGATCGAGCAGGCGCACTCCAGCGCTTGGTCCCTCACCCGTGCGGGCGCGGCGCGGATGAATCCGGCCAATCCCGACGACGCCAGCCTTGAGCGCGCCGCGACCACGCTGCGGTCGCGCGGCATCGAGGTGGCGGCCCGAGATGCCGGCGAGGTGAGCACTACCTCCCTCGGTGACGCCGATGTCTATGTCGTCGCCCACCCGGCCGAGGCCGCCTCCGAGCGCGCGACCGGCAGCCTGCCCGCGGCGTTCACGCCGGCCGAGATCGACGCCGTGGTCGAATTCGTCCGCGCCGGAGGCGGATTGATCGTGCTCGGCGACTGCGACCAGGATGTCCACGGCAACAATGTCAACGACCTGCTCACGCACTTCGGCCTGCGCATCCGCAGCACCGTCGTGCACGAGTCCGCCGACGGCGGCCGGCGTCATCAGGGCAATGCGACCTGGGTGCTCGCCGAGACCGCCGACGGACACGGGCAGGGCCTGCTGGCCGGCGTCGAGCAGATCTGCTTCTACCGCAGCGGCGTGATCGAGGTCGCCGACGGCGCCCCGGTGCAGGTGCTCGCGCGCACGTCGGCCACCGCGTTCCCCGCGGGCGAGGCGCTGGCCGTCACCACGACCTTCGGTGAAGGACGAGTGGTCGTGCTCGCCGACTCCGACATCATCGGCGACGACTCGATCGACGAGCTCGACAACGCTCGCTTCTGGAGCAACCTGGTGCTGTGGGCGTCGTCCGGCACGCGCCCGGCGGCCCTGGTCGCGAGCAACGGCAGCACCACCGCAGCTCGACCGGAATGGTTGCGGCTCAAGGGTTTTGTCGGCGAGCTGCGCGCGATGCAGAGCAAGGACGGGTCGATCGACGGCGCCGCGCACGACCACGGTCGCGCCCGCCAACTCGTCGACGGCATCCTCGCCGAGGTCGCTGCCCTCGCGCCTTCTTTCCCGTATGACGAGGCCTATCTCGGCACGCTGCCGGCGGACTTCGCCCGGTGGGTGGATGGCGGCTTCGGCATACCGGACTTCCTGGACTCGTTGATGCTCTTCCGGCCCGAGACCCATCGGGTCGACGGCGCCGAGCACCTGGTGCTGTTCCCGATGTACACCCAGAACGGCAACCCCGACCGGGTCTTCGAGGCCATCCTGCTCACGGTCAGCTGGCCGGACTGGCTGGCCCAGGTGGAGGCGGCATACGACAACCCGATGTTCCTGCCGGTGAACTTCCTGGACTTCACGCCCGGTTACGACACCAACTCCGCGGTGCTCTTCCCCGAGACCGTTGCGGTGCGCGAGGTGCCGAAGTTCACCTGGGGTGCGATCTTCTGCGACCGCGAGGGCGCGCGCTTCCGGCGGGTGGTGTCGGAGGCGGCCTCGCTGTTGTCGCTGCAGTTGCCGCCGGACGCCGAGCGCTTGGTCGCCTCGCAGTCGCTGGCGCAGTCGACCTTCGCGATGTGGGACCTGATCCACGACCGCACACACAGCCACGGCGATCTGCCGTTTGATCCGTTCATGATCAAGCAGCGGATGCCGTTTTGGATGTACGCCCTCGAAGAGCTGCGGTGTGACCTGTCGACCTTCCGCGAGGCGGTGAAGCTTGAGGCCGAGGGGCAGCCGTATGCGCGGTCGGTCCAGCTGGCGATCCTGTTCGACCGGCTGTTCCGCTTCCCGATCACTGGCGACCGGGTGCGCAATTACGACGGGCTCGGTGGCCAGTTGCTGTTCGCCTACCTCCACCAGCACGATGCGCTGCGGTGGACCGACAACCGGCTGTCCTTCGACTGGCGGCGCCTGCCGGAGGTCGTCGTCGGGCTGTGCGAAGAGGTGGAACGCTTGTACCGCAACGGAATTGACCGTTCGCGGGTTGGCCACTGGCTCGCGTCATACAAGTTCGTTTCCGGGTATGTCGCGCCGCACCCCGCCTCGACCTGGGCGCGCGGGGCGGACGCGCTGCCGCTCGACGGGAGCGTGAAGCAACTCGTCGACCTGGTGCAGCCGGATGAGTTCCCGCTCAACGTGTTCTATGAGGCATTGCGCAAGAAGCTCGCGCCGGTGATCGAGTCGACGCGCGGCATCACCGCGACCTCGGAGGCGGCATGAGTCTGGACGGCGCTGTCGTGGTCGTGACCGGCGCGAGCGGCGCGCTGGGTGCGTCGGTGGTCGACGCGCTGCTCGCGCGCGGGGCGACGGTCGTGACGGCCGACCGCTCCGCGGGAGAGACTTCCGGCCGGGTGCAGCACACCACCATCGACCTGCTGGACGAGGAGGCGACGCGCGCGTGGGGGCGTCAGATCGTCGCCGACCACGGCAGGGTCGACGGTTTGCTGCACCTGGTCGGAGGCTGGAAGGGCGGCAAGGGCATCGTCGAATCCGACCTTGCCGACTGGAATGTGTTGCACGACAGCCTGATTCGCACCCTGCAGCATGCTTCGCGGGCATTGCACGATGCGATCGCGGCGAGCCCGGACGGTCGGCTCGCGATCGTGTCGTCGGTGTCTGTCGAGTCGCCGACCGCCACGAATGCGTCGTATGCCGCAGCCAAGGCGGCCGCCGAAGCGTGGACGCGCGCGGTGGCCGACTCGTTCGCGCGCTCGTGGGCGACGGCGTCCGAGGTCTCGTCCACGGGGTCGGTTGCGGGCTCGTCCGCGGCGGACTCGGTTGCGGGCCCGTCGGGGGCGGCAGCGATCGTGCGCGTGATGGCGCTGCTCACGCCGGCGATGCGGGAGAAGAAGCCGAAGGCCACGTTCGCAGGGTTCACGCCCGTGGACGAGGTGGCCCAGGCGCTGGTGGGCTTGTGGGACCGGCCGGCGGCCGAGGTCAACGGCACCATCCTCGACCTCACCCCGAAACGTCGCTAAATCCCCGCGAAACGTCACCAGATCCCCCCGAAACGCCACTCATCCGCCGAGCGGGCACGAATCACCGCCCGAGCGGGCGCGAATCACCGCCCGAGCGGCGAGGACTTCGCGACCCGCGTCGGGGCCAGGACAACTCAGTGAGAGGATCCGAAGGTGACCGGACTCGAGCAGCTGCACGACCCCAACCTGCGCTCCTTCGCCAGCGACAATTACGCCGGCATTCACCCTGATGTGCTTGCCGCGTTGGCAGTGGCGAACGGCGGCCACCAGGTCGCCTACGGCGAGGACGTCTACACCGAGCGCCTGCAAGACGTCATGCGTGCGCAGTTCGGCACCGACGTCGAGGTGTTCCCCGTGTTCAATGGCACGGGGGCGAATGTCGTTGCGCTGCAGGCGTGCACAGAGCGATGGGAGGCTGTCGTCTGTGCCGCGACCGCCCACATCAACGTCGACGAATGCGCAGCACCCGAGCGCATGGCCGGCCTCAAGCTGCTCACCGTGCCGACACCGGAGGGCAAGCTCACCCCTGAGCTGGTGGCGTCGGTCGCCATCCGCAAGAACGATGAACACGCCGCCCAGGCCAAGGTCGTCTCGATTACCCAGACCACCGAGCTCGGCACGGCATACTCGGTCGACGAGATCCGGGCGATCACCTCGGCTGCTCACGATGCCGACATGCTGGTGCACGTTGACGGATCGCGGATCGCCAATGCCGTTGCCACGCTGGGTGTCTCGCTCAAGGAGATGTTGACCGACACCGGGGTGGACATCATGTCCTTTGGCGGCACGAAGAATGGCGCGATGCTCGCCGAGGCCGTCGTCGTGCTGCGCCCTCAGGCGGTGCACGGGATGAAGTTTCTGCGTAAATCCTCGATGCAACTCGCCTCGAAGATGCGCTTCGTGTCGGTGCAGCTCGAGGCGCTGCTCACCGATGACCTCTTCAAGCGAAACGCGTTGCACGCCAACGAAATGGCTGCCCGTCTGGCCGCCGCGGTTCGCGACATCCCGGGTTTGACGGTGCCGCGGCCGGTGCAGGCCAATGCGGTCTTCGCCATCCTGCCGCGTGAGGTTTCCCGCCGCCTGATGGAGGACTTCCGGTTCTACTTCTGGGACGAAGCGACCGGAGAGGTTCGCTGGATGTGTGCGTGGGACACCATGCCGGAGGACGTGGACGCCTTCGCCGCTGCCATCAAAGCCGCGCTCAGCTAGCGTTCGGCATCGCACACTGCGGAGTGCCTCCGGGCAGCTGGTAACGGTGCGCCGCGACCCATGCATAGGCGCGGGCGCTCAGGGCTTCGATGCCGGGCGTCACGATGAGGTGACCCAGCGGGCGCCATACAGCCCGGCCATGCGTGAGGCCGGCGGCGATCGCCCGGTGCCCCGCACTCACTCGGCCTTGATCATCGACGAACTGTGCCGCTTCGGTGCATTCCTGCGGGGTGAGGCCGAAAGCGGGCAGGTCGAGCTCCTGCCATGCGGCGACCTGGTAGCGGCCCGCACTGACGAAACGGTCGGCGAAACGCGCTGTGCGAGTGCAGAATCCGCAATCTCCGTCGAAGATCAGCACGGCGTCGATCACGCACCTCCGGTCTTGGGGTAGACGTCCACCTCGGTCGCCTTGACCGTAACCCAGATGGGCGCGCCCGGCCGAAGATCCAGGTCGGCAACCGCGGCCGTGGTCACCTCGGCGACCACGTCGACCGCACCGGTCAGGGCAACCCGCGCGGTTTGGCCTGACAATTCGATGCCGTCGACAATGAGCTGCCACAGATTGCGTGGCGAACCGTGCGGCGGAGCCGGCCACAGGGAGATTGCTGAGGGCCGTATGCCGACCCACGCGGCTCCGTCACCAATGCGCGCCGATGTCTGAATCTCGTTGCTGTTCACCAGGACCCGGCCGTCCATCACCTCGGCCGCGAGGAGGTTGAGGCCGACCATGCGCGCGGCATACGGGGTGGTGGGGCGAGCGACGACCTCTCGCGGCGACCCCGTGGCGACGATACGACCGCCCTCGAGGAAGCACAGCCGGTCGGTGACGGTGAGCGCGTCGAGCGTGTCATGGGTGACGAGAATCGTGCACCCCGGATAGCCGCGAAGTCGGTCTCGAAGCATGCCGCGGATGTCGCTGCGCGTCGCGGGATCGAGGGTCGCAAGCGGCTCGTCCAGCAGCAGGACTTTAGGGCCCGGGGCGAGCGCGCGCGCCAGTGCGACTCGAGCTGCCTGGCCGCTCGACAGCTGCGAAGGGCGTTGCGCCGCAAAGGATTCCATGCCGACGGCGGCGAGTTCGGCGTATGCACGCTGTCGCGACGCCGCGCGCTGGTGACCCCGCGATCGAAGGCCATAGGCGACATTGTCGAGGGCCGAGAGGTGGGGAAAGAGCAGTGGCTGGGCGAGCACGAGGCCGACCGATCGTTGTTGCGGGCTCCGGTCGGACCAATGTTCGCCGTCCACCGTGAGTGTGCCGTCGAGCGGGTGCAGGCCGGCGATGGTGCGCAGCAGCGTGGTCTTGCCGGAGCCATTCGGCCCGAGGAGGGCGAGCACCTCACCGGGGCCTACCTCGAGGTCGATGTGGAGTGTGAAGCCACCGGCTCCTCCGCGAAGGACTGCCCGCTCGGGCGGCGATAACTCGCCGCTCGGCGGGTGAGCAGGGACGTTTCGCGGGGAACTAGTGACGTTTCGCGAGGCATTAGTGACGTTTCGCGGGGAACTAGTGACGTTTCGCGAGGTATTGGTGACGTTTCGCGGGGAATTAGTGACGTTTCGCGGGGAGGGGGCGTAGGTCGCGCGGCCGGTCACGTGCAGGCTCATCGCAGCCACCGGCCGCGGAGGAGAGCGAGCACGGCCACGCACACCACGAGCATTACCGAGGCGAGGGCGGTCGCGGCATTCTGATCGACGTCGAGCGCTTGATAGACCGCCAGCGGTGCGGTCTGCGTCATGCCGGGGAAGGAGCCGGCGAAGGTGATCGTCGCACCGAACTCACCCAGCGCCCGGGCCCAAGCCAGCGTCGCGCCCGAAGCGATGCCGGGCAGCACCAGCGGCACCGCCACCGTGCGGAAGGTCCGCGCCGGCGACGCGCCGAGGGTCGCCGCGATGTCGTCATACCGTCGATCGAGCGCAGCCATCGCCCCCTCGACGGCGAGCACGTAGAACGGCAGAGACACGAAGGTCTCCGCGATAACGACGCGAATCCAGTTGTAGGGCAATGTGATTCCCCAGGAGTCGAGTGGCCCGCCGATCAGCCCGAGCCGGCCCCAGGTGAGCAACAGGGCCACGCCACCGACCACGGGTGGCAACACCAAGGGCACCGTCACCAGCGCGCGCAGCAGCGAGGCCCAGCGGGACTCAGCCCGGGCGAGGAGCCACGCGAGCGGCGTGCCAAGCGCCACGCACAGCAACGTGGTCACCAGGGTCGTCCGCAGCGACAGCCAGAGCGCCTCCGCAGCGCCAGCAGTGCGCAGGTCAGCGGGCAGCGAGGCCCAGTCGAGCCGCACGAGCAGCGCGGCGAGCGGCACCACCAGGATCGCTACCGCGACGGCGGCGGGGATCACCAGAGGCGACCGGACAGCGCTTGCCCGCACGCTCACGGCATACCAAATCCGAAGGACTGCAATGTCTTTCGACCCGACGCCGAGGTCACTGCGGACACAAAGAGCGCTGCATCCGGGCTGTCGGTGAGTTGCACGATCGGCAGCTGGGTGACGGTGTTCTGCGCCGCGGGGATCGGCACGCCCTTGACCGCCGAGCCAGCCGCCGCGACGTCGGTCGCGTAGACCACCGCGGCGTCGGCGTCACCCGTCCTGACCTTCGCCAGGGTGGCCTTGACATTGGCCTCGTAGGAGATCACCTGCGGACGTATGCCGGCCCGGGTGAGCACCTTGTCCGCTGCGCGCCCGCACGGCACTTGCTTCGCGCACAGCACCACGCTGGTCGAGGCCTTGGCAAGGCTCGCGAGGCCGGTGACCGCACCGGGATTGCTCGGTGGCACAGCGATTTCCAGTCGATTGGTGGCGAAGATGGTCGGCTTCTTGGACGTCGTCGACAACTGCTGTGCACTGGTGGTGTCGGCCAGCGCGACCACGTCGGCGGGCGCGCCGTTGTTGACCTGCGTCACCAGCGTGGAGCTCGCGGCATAGCTGATCTTGATCGTCAGCCCGGGATTCTGCCGCTCCAGCGAGGTCTTGA
This sequence comes from Metallococcus carri, assembly GCF_011440275.1. Taxonomy (GTDB): domain Bacteria; phylum Actinomycetota; class Actinomycetes; order Actinomycetales; family Dermatophilaceae; genus Metallococcus; species Metallococcus carri. Next base: position 137,271 of record NZ_JAAOIV010000004.1, read on the forward strand.
GCTGGCCGAACGCCTCGGTGAGTGAGGAGGCTGCGAGGACGGTGATCGTGCCGCGCTTGCCGCTCGCGTCGGACGAGCCGCAGGCCGAGACACCGGCCGAGGCGGTGACAACCAAGGCGACGGCGATGGCAGAGACGGAGCGCTTCATGGTGACTTCCTGTCGAGTGCGGGGCCCGACGCTCACACTAGTCACACTGTGACTAGTGCAGTCCAGTCGTCTCGTCGAGGAAGTGCAGCGCGGCCTCGGTCGACAGTGCTCGCCATAACAACAGCTGCCGGTCGAAGCCCTCTGCTGCGCGGGCTGCCGCTCGCAAATCGTCCACGCGATGCGCAAAAACCGAGCGCTGAGCGGCGAGCAACGGACCGGGGTCGCTGCCCGCCCGTTCGTGCAGCGCGAGCTTGAGGAGGAACTCCGAACGGAATTCACGCACCCGTTCGACCGGTGCACACAGCCAGGCGGCAGCGAGTGCGCGGCCGGCAGCAGTGGCCCCCAGCACCCGGCGGTCCGGCCCGGCATCGCCGTGCTCGCTGCGCCGGGCCGTGATGAGCGCGCGCTCCTCCAGCCGTCCCAGCTCGCGGTAGATCGCCGGCCGGGGGAGTGCCCACACCCGGCCGAGCTCGCCGTCCTCTCGGAAGAGCCGCGCGATGGCAAAACCATGCGTCGGTCCCTGCGCGACCACGCTGAGCACCGCTGAAGCGGCGAGCGAGAGCGGCACCTGCGGCATATCGCTAGATCGGGCCGAGGGTCGGTCGCTTCGGAGTCACTTCGTCGCCCGAGCTGCGGCCCTGCAATCGACGCTGCACCCAGGGCGCCAGATATTCCTTGGCCCACACCGCGTTGGCCTGCAGTGAGTCACGGCGGCTGAGCGGGGGCGCCGGTGGGAGCGGATCGGTCCAATCCCGTTGTCCCTCACGGAAACCCAATGCCCACCACGCCTGGGCGGCGACTCGGATGTGGCCCTCGGTCGACAGGTGCAGCCGATCGGCCGCCCACATGCGCGAGTCGCGCAGCACGCGCATCGACCAGATATCGAGGACGTGCGCGCCCTGTCGCTGAGCGATCGCCCAGACATTGGCCGTGTGTATGGCGGTGCGTGGGCGCACCTTCTTCAGCACGGGCGCGTTGCCGGGGTCGGCGGTGGTGGCGAGCAGCACGTCGGCGCCGGTGGAGCGCACCCTGATCACCGCCTCCTCCAGCCGATCCGCGATCCGGTCGAGATCGGCCTTGGGTCGCAGGATGTCGTTGCCGCCGCCGACGATCGAGACCAGGTCGGGTCGCATCTCCAGCGCGGCGTCGAGCTGTGGCCCGACCACATCGCCGAGCAACCGCCCACGCACGGCCAGGTTTGCGTAGCCGAAATCCTTTGCGGCAGAAGCGTTTTCGGCAGCAAGTCGCGCGGCCAGCCGATCCGCCCACCCAACGTAAGCGTTCTCCGCCGCGGGATCGGCGTCACTCATCCCCTCCGTGAACGAGTCCCCGATGGCAACGAAACGTCCCCAGCTCACTCCAGCCTCCAGTCGATCGGCTCGGCTCCTTGCTCTTGCAACAACGCGTTGGCCCGGCTGAACGGGCGTGATCCGAAGAATCCACCGTGGGCCGACAACGGCGAGGGGTGAGCGCTCTCGACATACGGCACGGAGCCCAGATGCGGCGCGAGATTGCGCGCGTCCCGCCCCCAGAGGATCGCCACGAGCGGGCCGCCGCGGTTGACCAGCCCGTTGATCGCGGCGGCCGTCACGTGCTCCCATCCGCGGCCGCGGTGCGAGGCGGGACGGCCGGGCGCAACGGTCAGCACCCGGTTGAGCAGCAGCACTCCGCGATCCGCCCACGGGGACAGATCGCCCGTCGACGGTCGCGGCACACCGAGGTCGGACTCCATCTCGGTGTAGATATTCGCCAGCGACCGTGGGATCGGATTCACTTGCGGCGCAACGGAAAACGACAGGCCCACCGCGTGCCCCGGAGTGGGATAGGGGTCCTGCCCCACGATCAGCACGCGCACGTCGTCGAGCGGCTGCTGGAAGGCACGCAGCACCGCGTCGCCCGAGGGGAGGTATTGCCGACCGGCGGCCAGCTCGGCCCGGAGGAACTCGCCACATGCGGTGAGATGCTCAGCGGCCGGCTCCAGGACGGGAGCCCAACTCGGGTGGACCAGCTCGGTGAGGGGGCGGGCCGTCATACCGGTCAATCTACGCGCGTGCGGCGAGGTCAGCCGCGGCACCTACACTCCGACCCGTGCACGAGTACACCGAGGTCACCGAACAGCTGGGGCGCCAGATCCTGCAGTACGCGCAAGAGCGCCTCGCCCTGGACCCCGTGCCGCTCGACCGGCCACGCACCGTCGCCGAACTCGACACCGTCGCCGGCGAGGCGTTGACGGCCGGCGGCATCGGCGGCGAGGCGGCGCTGCAGCTCTTCGAGAACGAGCTCGCACCCGCGTGCCTGTCGATCGATCACCCGTCCTATCTGTCGTTCATCCCCTGCGCGCCCACGCGCGAGGCCGCGATGTTCGACCTGGTCGTCGGCGCGTCCTCGATCTACGGCGGCTCGTGGCTCGAGGGCGCCGGAGCGGTGTATGCCGAGAACCAGGCCCTGCGCTGGATCGCCGGCCTGGTCGGGCTGCCGAAGAGTTCCGGCGGATCGTTCGTGCAGGGCGGCACGATCGGCAACCTGTCCGCGCTGGTCACGGCCCGCGAGACCGCCCGGGCCCGCACCACGACGCGCCCCTATCGCGTCGCCGCGACCGTCGGTTCGCACTCCTCGATCGCCTCGGCCTGCCGGGTGATGGATGCCGAGCTCGTGCAGGTGCCGGTCGGCGAGGACCTGCGGCTCACGGGCGAACGGCTGCGCGAGGTGCTCATCGACGAAGGTCCGGAGTCGTTCTTCGCCGTGGTCGCGACCGCGGGCACCACCAACTTCGGGGTCGTGGACGACCTGGCGAGTGTCGCCGACGTGTGCGAGGAGTTCGGTCTCTGGTTCCACGTCGACGGCGCGTATGGCGGCGCCGGGCTCGCCGCTCCGAGCATCCGGGGGAGGTATGCCGGGGTCGAGCGGTGCGACAGTTTCATCGTCGACCCGCATAAGTGGTTGTTCGCTCCGTTCGACTGCTGCGCCCTGCTCTATCGGGACCCGACGCTGGCGCGTGCGGCGCACACCCAGCACGCCTCATATCTCGATGTGCTGACCGAGGCGCCGGACTGGAATCCGACCGATTATTCGATCGGTCTGACCCGGCGGGCGCGCGGCCTGCCGTTCTGGTTTTCGTTGGTGTCCAACGGAACTGACGCCTACACGGCCGCGATCGAGCGGACACTGGAGGTGGCGGATTTCGCCGAGCAGGAGATCGCCCGGCGCGACTATCTGCAGGTCGTGCACGAGCGCACGCTGTCGGTGATCGTCTTCCGGCGGGTCGGCTGGTCGCCAGCGGACTACCAACGCTGGAGTGACCGGCTGCTCGCGGAGCAGACAGCCTTCGTGGTGCCGACCTCCCATGACGGTGAGACGCTCGCGCGCTTTGCGATCGTCAACCCGCGCACGACCGAGGCGGATATCACCCGCATCCTGGACTCGATGGCCTGAGGATGTTTCAGCCGGAGTGCACCTGCACCAGCCAGCCATCCGGGTCACGGATCTCCAGCATCGTGCCGAAGCTGGTGTCGACGCGCACCTCGTGACCGGCTGACCGCAACCGGTCGGCCAGCTCCTGCGGGTCGCCGGTCGAGCCGAAGGTCAGGTGCACCGCCGCGCCGCTGCCGAGGACGTACTGCTCGAATTCACCTGGCCGGGCCACGTGCAGCCCGACGCTGCCCCGGTCGGCGGCAAAGCTGGCGAAGGAGTCGTCGCCGCCCTCGGGGCGAAGTCCCAGGCGACGCAGGAAGTCGGCATACGGGCCGGCGGGGTCGGTGAACCGGACGGGGCACACACTGATCGCCGGGTCGGGCGTGACGTCGTGGGTCGCGTAGCCGTAGAAGTCGTACTGCGCCTCGTTGAGCGTCAGTTCAAGACCCAGCGGGTCGGTGACCAGCAGCGAACGGCCGTAGGCCTCGTCGACCGGCAGGCCACCGAACTCCTCGGCATACGGCATCAGATCGTCGACCTCGAAGGTCAGATCCGTCTGTCCCGCAACGTGTCCCGGCGTCGCCGTGCGGGTGCCGTGCAGCAGCAGGTCACCCTGGTCGGAGTGCATGACCGCCCAGTCGTCGCTAGTGACGGTCGCGACCAGGCCGAGCGTCTCGCAGAAGGCCCGCATCGCGGCCACGTCGTTGCTGAAGCGGATCGCTTGGGCGGTGATCATGCGGACTCCTCGAGGTAGGCGCGCAGGGCGCGTTCGACCAGGGCGGAGAGGCTGGAGCCGTCGTCGATCGCCCGGTGTTTGGTGGCGATGACGAGGTCTTTGGGCAGGTAGACGTTGAACTGCACCTTGGCGGCGGCATCACCGTGTTCAGTCGACATGCTCGAATGCTAGCACCCTAAGCGCGCCATAGCCGCCACATTCCTTTACTACGGATGTCGATATATCCGCCGCGCGTCTTGACGCGCCGCAAGCAGGGCGAGCAGAGTTTGCCAAATCGATTTGGCACCGAGGAGCGCCCATGATCAGCACGCACACCGCCGAACCCGTCCGGCCGGCCGAACTCGATGCGGTGCGCCCCCTGCGCCGCACCATCCTCTTCGGGCTGCAGCACTTCCTGGTGATGTCGGCGACCCCGATCTCCAGCGTCTTCCTCATCTCGGCCGTGCTTCGCCTCGAGCAGGACATCACCCTCCAACTGCTCGCCGCCTCGCTGGTGCTCTCCGGCATCGGCTCGATCGTGCAGTCGGTCGGCGTCGGCCCGTTCGGCTCGCGGCTGCCGTTCGTCATGCTGCCGGGCGGCGCGCCGGTGATCTTGTTCATCGGCATCGCCCAGGCCCATGACGCCCGCGTCGCCACCGGCGCGGTGGTGCTGACCGGGCTGATCATGTTCCTGATCGTGCCGGTCTTCACCCGGCTGCTGCGCTTCTTCCCGCCGCTGGTGATCGGCACGATGATGACCGTCGTCGGCATCAACCTGGTGCAGGTCGGCGCGAAGCTGATGTTCGGCCAACCCGGCAAACCCGGATATGGCGACGGCAGTTCGGTCGTGCTCGGGCTGATCACCATCGCCATCATCGTCGCCGCGGTGCTGCTCGGCCGGGGCGTCATCCGCCGGGTGGCGCCGATGATCGGCCTCGCGGGTGGCACGGTCGTCGCGGTGCTCATGGGCAAGACGCATTCGGTCGATGTCTTCGGGTCGGGGCTGGTGCGGCTGCCGACGCTGTTGCCGTTCGGCCCGCCCCGCTTTGACCTGATCGCGGCAATTCCGTTGCTGCTCTTCTCAATTGCGTCAATGGCCGAAGCGACCGGGCAGACCGTGATCAACTCCGAGGCCGTCGGTCGCGAGCCCCGGCTGCGGGTCGACGCCCCACGCACGATCCGCGGCGACGCGCTGGTCTCGACGGCCGCCGGCTTCTTCGGTATGCCGTTGATGGTCACCTCGGGCGAGAACGTCGGCATCGTGCGGATGACCGGTGTGCGCAGTCGTTTCGTGACGGTCGCCGCGGGCGTCGTGCTGATCCTCGTCGGTCTGATCGCGCCGATCCCGCGGCTGCTGCGCGCCGTGCCCGATGCGGTGGTCGGTGGCACCTCGGTGGTCGTCTTCGCGGTGATCATCGTGCTCGGCGTGCAGATGCTCGCCCGCAGCGCCTTGCAGGATCACGCGACGATGTTCGTCGTCGCCGTCTCGCTGGGCCTCGGACTCATCCCGATCCTGTTGCCCGCGCCGTATGCCGCTCTGCCGGACAACCTGCGCATCCTCGCCGAGAGCGGGGTGGCGGTGAGCACGTTCAGCGCCGTCCTGCTCAACGCGGTGCTGAACCACGGGCCACTTGCCCGCCGTCGTGCGGCCGACGCCACGACCACGGAGGATTGAGCGATGTTCCCGACCAGCCCGCCGCAGCGGTATGCCGTTGCGCCCGGTCACCTTTGGGACGACGGCGAGTTCGCGAGGGAGCGGGCGATCGTGGTCGACGGGGAGCAGATCGACTGGGTCGGTGCCGTCACCGACCTGCCGAGCGACCTGCCGGTGTATGCCGCCGCCGACACGGCCCTGCTGCCGGCCTTCGTGGACGCCCACCACCACCTGTCCCAAAGCCTCGGTGCCCCCTTTGCCTTCGGCGAGCCATCCGAAGTCTTCCAACGGGTGTGGATTCCGTTGGAGGGCGCGCTCACCGAGGATGAGCTGGCGACCAGTGCCCGGCACGCTGCCTGGCAGTCGCAGCGCGGTGGCTTCGCCACGGTCGCCGATGCCGGCTCGCGCAGCGGGCACGACCTCGAGGTCGTCGCCGAGGTCGCTCGGGCAGCCGGGCTGCGGATCGTGCTCGGGCTCATCTGCCACGACCGCGGGCCGGCCGCGCAGGACTCGGCGACCGTGCTCGCGGCCGCCGAGCGCCACCTGGCGAGGTTCGAGACCGACCCGTGGGTGCGACCGTCACTCGCGGTCGCCGTTCCCGAACTGGCCACCGACGCGACGCTGAAGGCGCTGGCCGGTCTGTGCGAGGACGCCGGCGCGGTGCTGCAGGTCCACCTCAACGAGCATCTGGCGAGCGTCGAACGCTCTTTGCTCTCGACCGGCCGGCGACCGCTCGAACATCTGAGCGCCGCCGGTGCCGTCGGTCCGTGGCTGCTCGCGGCGCACGCGACGATGCTGACCACCACCGAGCGCCGCATCCTCGCCGACAGTGGTGCGGCCTGGTCCTACAACCCGATTGCGAGCATGTGGAAGGGCAACGCGGTGGCCGACGCCCTGGCCTTGCAGACTGCCGGCGCCCGGACGGCGCTCGGCACCGACGGCACGCGCAGTGACGGTTTCCGGCTGATGGAGGCGGCCGAATCGGCATACCGGCTCGGTTATGCGATGGCGGCCGGCGACCCATTCGCCGGATGCGGCCGCACCTGGCTGACCGCCGCGACCGGTGGGGGAGCCGATGCGGTCGGGGTCGCGGACGTGACCGGGTCGATCCGGCCGGGGTTCGCCGCGGACTTCCTGCTGGTCGACGTGCGCACCCCGGAGCTGATCCCGGCCGTGGACCTGGCCTGGCAGCTGGTGCGGTCCGGGCACCAACACCTGGTGCGCGCGGTCGTGACCGGCGGGCGCCCGCGGGTGGTCGACGGGCAACCGACCTGGGCACGCGGTGCGGACCTGCTCGACGAAGCGGAGTCGGCGTCGCGGGCCGTGTCGCAGCGCGCGGGACTGTCCCCCAGGCGTCCGGTATGACGGCCGCTTTCCTTCTCCTGGCCGTCACCGTCATCGTCGGTGCCTTCGTCCAGGGCAGCGGCGGGATGGGTTTCGCCCTGGTCTTCGCACCGGTCGCCGGACTCGTCGCGGCCGACCTGATGCCGGTCGCGCTGCTGGCATTGATGTTGCCGCTCAACGGTTTTGTGCTGTGGCGCGAGCGGTGGGCCATCGATTGGAGCGGGGTGCGCTGGGTGAGCGTGGCCCGGATCCTGTGCACCCCGCTCGGCGTGTGGGTGCTCGCGATCGTGCCCGCGGACAAGCTCGGGCTGCTGATCGGTGGCTCGACGGTGCTCGCGGCGCTGGTGAGCCTGCTGGCTCCGGACTTCAAGCCCGGGCGAGGTGTCTACTTGGGCGCCGGCGCGGTGACGGCGGTGACCGAGACGGCCACCGGCGTCGGTGGGCCGCCGCTCGCGCTCGCCTATCAGCACCGCCCGGCTCCGGAGTTGCGCGCCACCGTGGCCGCCTGCTTCCTCGTGGGCGAGATCGTCTCGCTGGCCCTGCTGCTCATTCAGGGCAAGGGCAGCACCTCGGCGATGGCGAGCGCGGCCGCGCTGGTGCCGGCGCTCGCGATCGGGCTGTGGCTGAGTTCGATGGTGCACCAACGCATTTCGAGTGCACGGCTGCGGATGTTCGTGCTGATCTTCGCGGTGGTGTCAGGCCTGCTGTTGATGGTCCGGTGAGGACGCGCGGAAGACCAGCTCCGGCCTGGGGATCGGCGCTCGCGGCTGCGTCGTCGCGCCCAACAGTCGCAGCAACTCGTCCACGCCCGCGGTCGCGGCCTCGGGCAGATGCAGTCGCACCGCGGTCACGGCAGGCTCGCTCGCGCGGGCCCGCGGACCGTCGAACCGCGTGACGATCCGCACCGCCGGAGGCGTGCGACCGAGCGCGGTCGCGGCCTGCACCGCCCCGACCGCGAAAGCGTCGACCCAGGCGATGATCGCATCGGTCTGCGGATCGGCGGTGAGCAATCGGGTCGCGGCCTGCCGTCCGCCGTCCTCGCCGTCTGCTTCGAAGATGCGTTCCACCACCGGTGGCCAGCCGTGGTCGTCGGCCGCCCGGCGGTAGGCGTGCTCGATCGCGGCATACGAGGTGCGCGGACGATCGCCCACGATCAGGGCGGGCCGCCGCACTCCGGCGCGCACCAGATGGTCGATGACGAGTTCGGCCGCCGTATCGGACTGCAGATCGATCTGCTCCTCGGCGTCAGTCGCGCCCGGGAAGCTGCCGATCGAGACGAACGGCACGCCGTCGCGGCGAGCCAGCCGGACGATCGGGTCGTCCTGCGCCGGTTCGACCACGAGCAGGCCGTCGACGGACAGGTGACCGAGGGTCTCGATGAGCTCGTCGGGAATCGGCGGCACGAGCACCAGCGCATAGCCATAGTCGAACGCTCGCTCCGCGGCCGCGGCGGCGACCTCGAGATAAAACCCTTGGCGGGCGGCCCCGCCGGCGACCGCAGCGGACATCGAGGAGGCCACCGCGATGGTGCGGGACCGCCCGCTGCGCAACGCGGTGGCGCGCGGGCTCGGCCGGTAACCGAGATCTTCGGCCGCCCGCAGGATCCGCTCGCGGGTCTGCTCGCTCACCCGCCCGGAGTTGCTGAGCGCGTGCGACACCGTCGTCGCGGAGACCCCGGCGGCGCGCGCCACGTCGGCGATCCGCGCCCGCCGGGCTCCCGTGGTCGGTGGCTCGTCGTGCACCCTGGCAGCCTAGGCGGCCGGACGCGACCCGGCGCTGCGCTGGAGTACTCGCGGGTCACCTCGTCGGCGTGGTTGAGTCGGCGGACAGGCGCAGCCCGCGCCGCAGAAGGGAGCCATCGCGATGAACCACAGCTCCGGGGTCGTTTTCCCGGTGTCCTCCTCCGAGGCGATGGCCGAGGGCAAGGACGAACGGTCCACCAGTGCCTTCGGGCGTGGGGTCGTGGCCGACGCGCTCGAGGCGGTCGATCCGCCGGGAGCCGCCGCGGTCACCCGCGAGACCGGCTGGCGGTCGGCATACCTCAAGCATTTCCGCCGCCTGGTGGAAGTCGGGCTGGTCAAGCCCGACGACGCCGTCCAGGTCGCGCGCGACGGTCTGTCCTCGGTGCACGAGCGCATGTGCTGGCTGCCCGACGGCGAGCAGGGTGACCGGGAGCTCGCCGCGGCCTTCGACACCGCGGGCGCACCACGGCTGGAGGAGACCACCGTCCGCGGTGACGCGGCGCCCGACCGCGAGTTCACGCTGCCGTACAAGGGAAAACGGCTGCGCGGCAACGACATTCGCACTCAAGTCAGCGACTGGGTTGCCCGCGGTGTTGTCGAGCCTGGCGTCGCCACCGCGGTCGAGGCGGTGCTGGACAATCCCGACTGGCTGGACCTGAGCGACCGCGAGTTCGTCGTGCTTGGTGCGACTTCGCAGATGGGTCCGCTGCGTTCGCTGCTGCGGTGGGGTGCCAAGGTCGTCGCCGTCGATCTGCCGCGGCAGGACCTGTGGGATCGCACCTTCGAGCTCGCGGCCGCCGGTGCCGGCACGCTCACCGCACCCATGACCGACGGGGTGGTGGGTGCGGACCTGTTGCACGACCTCGGTCGAGTCGGCGCGTGGCTGGCCGATCGTCCGGCGCCGCTGGTCCTCGGCAATTACGTGTATGCCGACGGTGCCACCAACCTGCGCCTCTCGGCGGCGACCGACGCTCTCGCCCAGCATCTGCTCGATCGCCGGGATGACCTCGCGTTGAGCTTCCTCGCTACCCCCACGGACGTCTTCGTCGTGCCGGCGGCGGCGGTGGCGCAGGCCAACGACAGTTACGACCGGGCGTTCCTGGCCAAGGTGCGGGGCCCACTGCGCGCGCTGAGCGGTGGCCGACTGCTCAAGCGGCAATACGCGCCAGGCGCCGATATCTCGATCAGCGACAGCATCGTGCCGCAGCAGGGCCCGAACTACCTGCTGGCCAAGCGAATCCACCGCTGGCGCGCGACGGCGGCAGCCGCGGACGGCCGGTTGGTGTCGATGAACATCGCCCCGCCAACGCGGACCCGTTCGGTCACCAAGAACCGTGCCCTCGCTGCGGCGTATGCCGGAGCCCACCGGTTCGGCGTCGAAGTCTTCGACCCCTCGACGTCGTCGTCGCTGATGGCCGCCCTGATGGTGCACGACCTGCGCACCGGGGGCGTCGGTGCGCTGCCGGTCGGCTGGCCGGCCGAGGCCGCGCACGCCGCGCACGGGGGACTGTGGCGGGTGGCCTACGAGCCGCGCTCCGCCCTCGGCATCGCGGCCGTGCTCGGAGTGGGTGCGCTGCGGGGTTGAGCCGGTATGCCGGTGGGTCGGGTATGCCGGTGTGTCCGCAGTTGCGCACGAGCGGTGGTGCGTTGCTGCGGACACGGGAGACGGCGCCCCGCCACGGCATACCTCATGAGTCACACCCGTCACGCCACGCCGCGCGGAATGACAACGGTGTCATTTGCCGCCTAGTATCGGCGGCAGACGAGAGCCGACGAGGAAAGGTTGTCCATGGGTGCCGCCGAGCAGACCGTCCACACCGACGGCGCAGAGCTGTCCGCCAAGGAACGCCAGATCCTGGACTTCGAGCGCACCTGGTTCAAGCTGCAGGGGTCCAAGGAGGACGCCATCCGCGAGCAGCTCGGACTGAGCTCGACCCGCTACTACCAGGCGCTCAACGCTCTCATCGACAACCCCGAGGCGCTCAAGGCCGATGCGCTGCTGGTCAAGCGCCTGCGCCGGCTGCGCGCGGCCCGCATGCGGCAGCGCAACGCCCGCCGCCTCGGCTTCGACGACTGATTCGACGACTGATTCGACGCCCGATCCGGCGACTGATCGCAGCACGATCCGGGGCGGCCGGCGGGGCGCTTCAGACGCCGCCGCCCAGCAGCACTCCACCGTCGACCGTCAGCGTCTGACCGGTCATCCAGCCCGCGTCGCTGGACAGCAAAAAGGCCACCACGGAGCCGATGTCGTCCGGCACGCCCAGCCGCTTCAACGCATAGGGCTTGGACACCTGCTCCTCGCGGCCCTCGTAGAGCGCCTTGGCGAAGTCGGTCTTGACCACCGCCGGTGCCACCGCGTTGACGCGCACCGTCGGTCCGAGCTCAACCGCCAGCTCCTCGGTGAGGTGGATCAGGGCGGCCTTGCTCACGCCATACATCGCAATGCCCGGCGCTGGCCGCAGACCGGCGATCGAGGCGACATTGACGATCGCGCCACCGTGCTCGGCCATCCAGGCCGAGTGCACCGCCTTGACCCACTCCAATGCGGCAATCACGTTGACCTCGAAGATCTTTCGCGACACTTCGAGCGGCACATCCAGCAGCGGACCGTAGGCCGGGTTGATGCCAGTGTTGTTGACCATCAGGTCCACGCTGCCGAAGGTCTCCAGGGCCGTGCGGATCACCTCGTCGCGGTGCGCGGGGTCGTCGGCCTTGCCCGCGACATAGCTGGCGCGGGAGCCGAGCTGCTCGACGACCTCGCGCAGCGTCTCCTCGCCGCGGGCGGTGATCAGCACGTTGGCGCCTTCGGCGTGCAAACGCTCGGCGATCGCTCGGCCGATGCCGCGGCTGGCACCGGTCACGATCGCGGTCTTGCCCTCGAAGCGGTTCATCGTTCTCCTTCGTCGTCGGTGCGCTCATCATGCCGCGCCCCGGTCGTGGTGGAATGCCTGGCGTGCTTCACGTCGTCCTGCACGAGCCGCAGATTCCGCCCAACACCGGCAACGCGATCCGCCTCGCCGCCTGCACCGGAGTGTCCCTGCATCTGGTCGAACCGCTCGGATTCACGTTGGCGGACAACCAATTACGTCGCGCGGGGCTCGACTACCACGATCTTGCGCAGGTGAGCGTGCACCCCGATTTCGACAGCTGTATGGCGTCCCTGCCGGCCGCGCGCGTCTTCGCCTTCACGGCCGGCGGCCAGACGGCATACACCGACATCTCCTACCAACCCGGGGACGTGTTGCTCTTCGGGCGCGAGGCGGACGGGCTGCCCGAGCCGGTGCAGCAGCACCCGCGAGTGACGCAGCGGGTGGTGCTGCCGATGCTGCCCGGCCGTCGCTCGCTCAACCTGTCCAACTGCGTGGCGGTGGCGGTTTACGAGGCGTGGCGGCAGCACGGTTTCGCGCCACCCAGCTGAGGAGGTCGAACGACGCGGTCAGCGCCGCCGGGTGCGCCGCGCTGCCGTCGGCGTGGGCGCGGGCGGTCGGACCGCACCGGCGAGCGCGAGCGCCAGCTGCACGTGGTGTTCGGCGATCTCCTCGCGGCTGTCGGGACCATCCTCGCGATACCAACTGGCGATGCCCTGCAGCATCGACAGGATCGCGCGGGTGCAGTCACCCACCCAGGGGGTGCTGAACGACCCGTCGGCCAGCCCGTCTCGCAGGCACGAGCGCATCAGGTCCTCGATCTGATCCCGTTGTGCGACATAGCGTTTGCGGTTGTCCGGGGTGAGAGCGCGCGTCTCCGCGTCGAGGAAGGCCAGGCCCTGGTGATTGGTCATGTGCCCGACGATCGCGCGCACCATCGCCGCCATCCGGTCGCGCGGCACCGGCCCGGCGGCCGCTTCCGCCTCGGCGGTATGCCGCACCACGACCGCCATCGCCCGGTCGAGCAACTCGGCGAGCAACGCCTGCTTGTTCTCGTGGTGGTAGTAGAGCGCCGGCACCGTGACACCGACGCGAGCAGCGATGGTGCGCACTGAGGTGCCGTCATAACCGTGCTCGACGAACTCCTCCAGCGCGGCCCGCAGGATCGGGGTCAGCTCCGCCTCCGGGTCGCTGCTGGCTGCGATCGGCTGCTCGGCCATCGGCCCTCCTTGTCGTCCGGTCGGTAGGACAGCGGTCCCGAAACCCCTGTCGAGTCCCGGTGCAGTGTGCTAGACAAGCAACTTAGCGAGCGTTCAGTAAATCATCCAGGAGGCGCGTATGGCGGGTCCGCTCACCGGAGTGCGAGTCATCGAGCTCGGCGCCATCGGGCCGGCACCCTTCGCCGGCATGCTGCTCGGCGACTTGGGCGCCGAGGTGATCCGCGTCGCCCGTCACGGCGACGACGCGGCAGCCCAGCGGGCGGTGCACGGGGTGCTGTTGCGCGGCCGCCGGTTCGTGCAGGCTGACCTCAAGGCACCGGGTGGCGCGGAGCTGGTGCGTCGGCTCGTCCAGGGTGCGGACGTGCTCACCGAAGGGTTCCGGCCCGGGGTGGCCGAGCGGCTCGGGATCGGACCCGACGACCTGCTCGCCGGCAATCCGCGGCTGGTTTACGGCCGGATGACCGGCTGGGGGCAGGACGGGCCGCTCGCCGCCTCGGCCGGCCACGACATCAACTACATCGCGCTGAGCGGTGCGCTCGCGCCCTGCGTGGGCAGTGATGGTGCCCCCGTCGCGCCCCTCAATATGCTCGGCGATTTCGGTGGCGGCGGCATGCTGCTCGCGGTCGGCGTGCTGGCGGCGCTGCTGCACGCCCGCGCCACCGGCGAGGGTCAGGTCGTCGATGCCGCCATCGTCGACGGTTCGGCGCTGCTGACCGCGATGCACCAGGCGATGCTCGGCAGCGGGCTGTGGGCGGCGCCTCCCGGCGGCAACATCTTCGACGGCGGCGCGCCCTTCTATGGCGTCTACCGCACGGCCGACGACCGCTGGCTCAGCGTCGGCGCGATCGAGCCGGCCTTCTATGCCGACTTCGTCCGCGGACTCGGTATGCCGGGGCTGCCGGACCGTGACGACCCGGCGAACTGGCCGCAGCTCAAGCAGCAGGTGGCTGCTCGCATCGCGGAACGCTCGCTCGAGGAGTGGACCGATGCCTTCGCCGGGCTGGAGGCCTGCGTGGCGCCGGTGCTCGACCCGGCCGAGGCCCCCGACCACCCCCAGCTCGCCGCTCGCGAGGTTTACCGCGAGTGGGACGGCCTGCGCCATCCGGCGCCCGCGCCCCGCTTCTCCGCGACCACGGTGGACTGGCCGCCGACCGCGGAGGCGACCGACTCGACATACGACGTGTTGCGCGAAATCGGTTGCAGCACAGACGAACTCGACCAATGGACAAGCAGCGGCGTGATCACCGCCGCGCCGAAGGGAGACCAGGAATGAGCACCGAAGCCTTCGTCTACGAGGCGATCCGCACGCCGCGCGGTCGCGGGAAGGCCAATGGATCACTGCACGAGATCAAACCGATCTCGTTGGTGACCGGCCTGATCGACGAGTTGCGGCGACGCGCCCCCAACCTCGACCCCACGGGCATCGACGATGTCGTGCTCGGGGTGGTCAGCCCGCTCGGTGACCAGGGCTCCGATATCGCCAAGACCGCGGCCCTGGCGGCCGGACTGCCCGACACCACCGCGGGCGTGCAGCTCAACCGGTTCTGTGCGAGCGGTCTCGAGGCGGTCAACACCGCGGCCGAGAAGGTGCGCTCGGGCTGGAACCAGTTGGTCCTCGCCGGTGGCGTCGAGTCGATGTCGCGGGTGCCGATGGGCTCCGACGGCGGCCCCTGGGCGATGGACCCGCAGACCTCCTTCGCCACCGGCTTCGTGCCCCAGGGGATCGGTGCCGACCTCATCGCCACCCTCGAGGGCTGGTCGCGCACCGATGTCGACGAATACGCCGTGGAGAGTCAGCAGCGCGCAGCCAAGGCGCAGGCCGACGGCCGGTTCGACCGGTCGCTCGTGCCGGTCGTTGACCAGAGCGGCATCCCGGTGCTGGACCGGGACGAGTTCGTCCGCCCGGAGACCACGGTCGAATCCCTGGCCGGGCTCAAGCCGTCCTTCGCCCAGATGGGCAAGGACGGCGGCTTCGACGCGGTCGCGCTGGCGAAATACCACCAGGTGCCCGCGATTGACCACGTCCACCACGCCGGCAATTCCTCGGGCATCGTCGACGGTGCCGCGCTGGTCGCGGTCGGCTCTGAGGAGGCCGGCCGCCGCCACGGGCTGACCCCGCGTGCCCGCATCGTTGCGGCCGCGGTCTCGGGTGCCGACCCGACGATCATGCTCACCGGCCCGGCGCCGGCGGCCCGCAAGGCCCTGGCGCTGGCCGGACTCGAGGTCGGCGATATCGATCTGTTCGAGGTCAACGAGGCCTTCGCCGCGGTGCCGATGCGCTTCATGCGCGATCTCGGTGTGGATCACGAGGTCGTCAACGTCAACGGCGGGGCCATCGCGCTCGGCCACCCGCTGGGCGCGACCGGGGCGATGATCCTCGGCACGCTCATCGACGAGCTCGAGCGGCGATCACTGCGCCGCGGCCTCGCGACGCTCTGCGTCGGCGGGGGCATGGGCATCGCCACGATTATCGAAAGGCTTTGAGGGACATGACGATCGAGCAAGCACCGACCACCGAGACGATCCGCATCGAGGTCGACGACCACCAGGTCGTCACCCTCACTCTGGACGACCCGTCCGGCTCGGCCAATGTGATGAACAGCGCCTACCGCACCTCGATGCACCAGGCGGTGCAGTGGCTGCAGCAGGTGCGCGAGGAGATCGTCGGCGTCATCGTCACCTCGGCCAAGAAGACCTTCTTCGCCGGCGGCGACCTGGCCGGCCTGCAGTCGGTCAGCCCGGCGACCGCGGCGGCCTTCTTCGCCGAGGTGGAGTCGGTCAAGGCGGACCTGCGCGCGCTGGAGACCCTCGGCCGCCCGGTCGTGGCCGTGCTCAACGGCTCGGCCCTCGGCGGCGGGCTGGAGATCGCGCTCGCCTGTCATCACCGCATCGCGGTGGACACACCGGGTGCGCGCTTCGGCACCCCCGAGGTCACCCTGGGCCTGCTGCCCGGGGGTGGCGGTGTCACCCGCACCGTGCGCATGCTCGGCCTCGCCGACGCGCTGATGAAGGTGCTCGGCCAGGGCACGCAATATCCGCCGGCCCAGGCCCAAGAGGTCGGGATCGTCGACGAGGTCGTGCCCACGGTCGAGGACGGTCTGCGGGCAGCCCGTGCGTGGATCGCCGAGCACCCGGACGCCGTGCAGCCTTGGGACACACCGGGATTCAAGATCCCCGGCGGCACGCCCGCCGGTGGTCCGATCAAGGCGTTCCTGCCGTCGCTGCCGGCCCTGCTCACCGCCCAGCTGAAGGGCGCGCCCTATCCGGCCCCGCAGGCGATCCTGTCCGCCGCCGTCGAGGGATCGCAGGTCGACTTCGACACCGCCTCGCGGATCGAGAGCCGCTATCTCACCCAGCTCGCGGCCGGGCCGACCAGCACCAACATGATCCAGGCCTTCTTCTTCGACCTGCAGGCGATCAAGAAGGGTGCCTCCCGACCGGACGGCATCGAGCCGCGCTCGGTGACCAAGGTCGGGGTGCTCGGCGCAGGGATGATGGGTGCCGGCATCGCCTACGTGCTGGCCAAGGCTGGGCTGCCGGTCGTGCTCAAGGACGTCGATCAGGCCGCCGCCGATCGTGGCAAGGACTACTCGAAGTCGTTGCTGGACAAGGCGATCGAGCGCGGCCGCTCCACCCGGGAGAAGGCCGACGAGTTGCTCGGCCGGATCACCGCGACCACCGACCCGGCGGATCTGGCCGGCTGCGACGTGGTGGTGGAGGCGGTCTTCGAGAACCCCGCACTCAAGCAGCAGGTCTTCGCCGAGGTGATGCCGCACCTGGCAGCCGACGCGCTGTTGTGCACCAACACCTCCACGCTGCCGATCACCTCACTCGCCGAGGGCGTCGACCGACCCGAAGACTTCATCGGGCTGCACTTCTTCTCACCGGTCGACAAGATGCCGTTGGTCGAGATCATCCGCGGCGAGCGCACCAGCGACGCGGCGCTCGCGCGTGCTTACGACCTGGTCCTGGCCATCGGCAAGACGCCGATCGTGGTGCAGGACTCGCGAGGCTTCTTCACCAGCCGGGTCATCGGCACCTTCACCGGTGAGGGGTTGGCGATGCTCGCCGAAGGCGTCCACCCGGTCAGCCTCGAGCGGGCCGCCACTCAGGCCGGCTACCCGGTCGGCACCCTGCAGATCTCCGACGAGCTCAATCTGGAGCTGATGCAACGCATCCAGCGCGAGACGATCGCGGCAGGTGCCGGCGAGCATCCGGCATACGCCGTCGTGGACGCGATGGTCGAGCGGGGCCGCACGGGCAAGAAGGCCGGCCAAGGCTTCTACGAGTATGACGAGAACGGTCGCCGCGGGGGCCTCTGGCCGGGGCTGGCAGACCTGTATCCGGTTGCGGCAGAACAGATCCCGTTCGAGGACATCAAGGACCGGTTGCTCTTCGTGGAGGCGATCGAGTCGGCTCGGTGCTTCGACGAGGGCGTCGTCACCTCACCTGGTGACGCCAACATCGGCTCGATCTTCGGCATCGGTTATCCGGCCTGGACCGGGGGAGTGGCGCAATTCGTCACCGGCTATCCGGACGGCGGCGTGGCCGGGTTCGTGCGCCGCGCCGACGAATTGCGGGAACGCTATGGCGACCGGTTCGCCGTGCCCGACAGCCTGCGCGCGCGGGCCACGAAGGAGGAAGCAGCATGAGCCGCACACTCTTCGAGGAGGACCACGAAGCCTTCCGCAAGACCGCCCGCGCGTTCTTCGAGCGCGAGTGCGTGCCGCACCGCGAGCAGTGGGACGCCGACGGCATCGTCAGCCGCGACGCCTGGCGGGCGGCGGGTCAGGCCGGCCTCATCGGCATGGCCGTGCCGGAGGAGTTCGGCGGCGGCGGTATGCCGGACTTCCGGTTCAACATGGTGATCACCGAGGAGTCGGTCGCGACCGAGACCACCGGCCTGGCGATCAGCCTCACCAACGATGTGATCCTGCCGTATTTCCTCGAGCTCGCCACCGACGAACAGAAGAAGCGGTGGCTGCCGGACATCTGCTCGGGGGAGAAGGTCGTCGCCATCGCGATGACCGAACCGGGCGCCGGCAGCGACCTGCAGGGCATCACGACGACCGCCGTCGACAAGGGCGACCACTACTTGGTGAACGGCCGAAAGACGTTCATCTCCAGTGGAATCCTCGCCGACATCGTGATCGTGGTGTGCCGGACCGACAAGGACGCCGGGCACCGGGGGATCAGCCTGATCGTGCTGGAGCGCGGCATGGACGGCTTCGAACGAGGCCGCAATCTGGACAAGATCGGCCTGCACGCGCAGGACACCGCCGAGCTGATCTTCGACGACGTGCAGGTGCCCAAGGACAACCTGCTCGGTGCCGAGGGCGACGGGTTCATCGCGCTCATGCAGAACCTTCCGCAGGAGCGGCTGTCGATCGCGACCATCGCGGCCGCGGCGATCGACCGGGTGGTGGACATGGCGATCGACTACGCCAAGCAACGCCAGGCCTTCGGCCGCTCGATCGGGTCCTTCCAGAACACCCGCTTCACCATCGCCGAGATGGTCACCGAGGCGCGGGTCGCCCGGGTGTATGTCGATGACTGCGTGCGACGTCACCTGAGCGGAGAGCTCGACGCGGCCGAGGCGTCCGGGCTGAAGTACTGGAGCACCGAGCTGCAGAAGAAGATCGTCGACCAGGCGGTGCAGATCCACGGTGGTTACGGCTTCATGGCGGAGTATCCGGTGGCGCGTGCCTACCTCAATACCCGCGTGCAGACGATCTACGGCGGCACCACGGAGATCATGAAGGAGATCGTGGGGCGCTCGCTCGGGCTGTGATTCGGTGCTCTGTCGGTGGCTGATGCGACAATCGGGTGAGTTGCTGCGCGCCTGATCGATTCTGTTGCGGCACAACGAAATTGGTGGCGCACGGGCCTTCCCATTGGCTCCGAACAGATGTATGATGAGGTGGACGAAGGAGCTCTGGGGAGGGGGTTTCGGTCATGTCGTTCACTCAGCACACGCGGCTGCCAGACGAGCCGCTGCGGCCCTCACCGGTGCCGGTGGTCCCGGCAGCACCCGGTCGAGCGGCTGGGCTGGCGGACCAGACGCGGCGGTTCGTCGAAACCCTCGGCGAGTGGTCCGGAGCCCTCCATCAGCTTGGCGACGATGCGCTGAGCGACGTGGCCGTCGACCTGCTCGCGGTGCTGCAGCGGTCCGAGGCGGTGCTGGTCGACCTCGCGCGTGAGGCGATCGACCGAGGCGTCGTCCAGCGGTCCACCGCCGCAAGCCCGACCGCCTGGCTGGCAGCGGCCTCGCAGGGCGATCCGTCCCGACCGTCGTCCGATGCCGGCCCTCTGCAGCCGGCCGCGCCGGTTGGTGACGATGGGCCTGCCGACGCTGCCGACGCTGCCGACGGGTGGCGGTCGCCCGGCATCGAACCTGCCCACGCTCGACGGATCTGCGAGGTCGCTGACGCCACCCGCGCGCCCGGCAACGAGATCGTCGCCCGAGCGGTGCGATCTGGTGCCGCGAGCGTGTCGGTCGCGCAGGTGTGCCTGCGCGAAGCCCCACAGGCCCTGGCCGTCCTGCCGGACGCGGACCGAGCAGAGGTGCTCGGCTGGTATCTCGCCCTGGGCTCGGGTGCGTCGCGCAGCACGCTCAAGGCGCTCACCCGGCGCATCATCGCCCGGTTCGATCCTGATCGGCTGGATGCCGACGAGGCTCGTCTTGACCCGGTCGAGCGGCTGCGGTGGAGCGACCTGCCCAATGGCATGAGTCGCCTCGAGGCCGATCTGACCTCCGCCCACGCCGCCCAGCTCAAGCAGGCGATCGATGCCTTCTCCGCGCCGCGGCCCACCGAGGACCCGCAGGGCAGCGGCACGACGGCACCTGACGATCGCACGCCGGGCAAGCGCCGACTGGACGCGCTCATGCTGCTCGCCTGCCACGGCGCAGCCGCGCTCGACCGCGACCGGCCTCGCCTCGGTGCGCTCGCGCGGCTTGTGGTCACCGTCGACCTCGCGACCCTGATCGGTGAGCTGGGGTACGCCTCGAGCGGCTGTTGCCCGGCCTGCGGCGCAGCGGAACCGGCCACCCGGGTGCCCGGGGCGGGCAGCACGCCATACGGCGACATCATCGACGCCGGCACCGTGCGCAGGCTCGCCTGCGATGCGGAGATCGTGCCCGTCGTGCTCGGCGGGGTGAGCGAACCGCTGGACGTCGGCCGGATGCAGCGACTGTTCACCCCCGCTCAGCGAGTGGCCCTCGGCGAACGAGATCAGGGGTGCAGCTTCCCTGGCTGCGACCGGCCACCACCCTGGTGCGAAGCCCACCATCTGAGGCCGTGGACCGCCGGCGGGCGATCCACGCTCGACAACGGCGCACTGCTGTGCGAACGCCACCACACGGTGGTCCACCGAGATCGACTGCTGGGTGCTGTCGTGGCCGGCCGGGTGGTCTGGGATCTCACCCCCGGACGTATGCCGCTCTCCCAGCACGCCGCTGCGGCAGACCCGGCGGCCTGACTTTGCCCGATCGGGTGACCAGAGCGTTTGCACTCGGCATACCAGAGTGCCAATAATGGCGTTAGCACTCTCGGCTTGAGAGTGACAGACAAGCTGACCGAGGGCGAGGGCCGTCCTCGACGGGCCGCGTAAGCCCGTCGGTGAGGGTCCGCACCGTCGCGGGCGTCCGAGGTCAGGCCGTTACGCACTCCACCTGGAGGACATCGCAGATGGCCAAGACCATTGCTTTCGACGAGGAGGCCCGGCGCGGGCTCGAGCGGGGCATGAACACCCTCGCCGACGCCGTGCGGGTCACGCTCGGCCCCAAGGGCCGCAACGTCGTGCTGGAGAAGAAGTGGGGCGCCCCCACCATCACCAACGACGGTGTCTCGATCGCCAAGGAGATCGAGCTGGAGGACCCCTACGAGAAGATCGGCGCCGAGCTGGTCAAGGAGGTCGCCAAGAAGACCGACGACGTCGCGGGCGACGGCACCACCACCGCCACCGTGCTGGCGCAGGCGATGGTCCGTGAGGGCCTGCGCAATGTCGCCGCTGGCGCGAACCCGATGGCGCTGAAGCGCGGCATCGAGAAGGCCGTGTCGGCCGTCGCCGACTCGCTGGCCAGCCACGCCCAGGAGATCGAGACCAAGGAGCAGATCGCGGCCACCGCGTCCATCTCCGCGGCCGACCCGCAGATCGGCGAGCTGATCGCCGAGGCGATGGACAAGGTCGGCAAGGAAGGCGTCATCACCGTCGAGGAGAGCAACACCTTCGGGCTCGAGCTCGAGCTCACCGAGGGCATGCGCTTCGACAAGGGCTACATCTCGGGCTACTTCGTCACCGACACCGAGCGGATGGAGACGGTCCTGGAGGACCCCTACATCCTCGTGGTCAACTCGAAGATCTCGAACATCAAGGACCTGCTTCCGCTGCTGGAGAAGGTCATGCAGTCGGGCAAGCCGCTGGCGATCATCGCCGAGGACGTCGAGGGCGAGGCCCTGTCGACCCTGGTGGTCAACAAGATCCGCGGCACCTTCAAGTCGGTGGCCGTCAAGGCCCCCGGTTTCGGTGACCGTCGCAAGGCCATGCTTGGCGACATCGCCATCCTCACCGGTGGTCAGGTCATCTCCGAGGAGGTCGGCCTCAAGCTCGACACCGCCGAGCTGGACCTGCTCGGTCGGGCTCGCAAGATCGTGGTCACCAAGGACGAGACCACCATCGTCGAGGGTGCCGGCGACGCCGACCAGATCGCCGGCCGGGTCAACCAGATCCGCGCCGAGATCGAGAACTCCGACTCCGACTACGACCGCGAGAAGCTGCAGGAGCGCCTGGCCAAGCTGGCCGGTGGCGTGGCCGTCATCAAGGCGGGCGCGGCGACCGAGGTCGAGCTGAAGGAGCGCAAGCACCGCATCGAGGACGCCGTCCGCAACGCCAAGGCTGCGGTTGAGGAGGGCATCGTCGCCGGTGGTGGCGTGGCGCTGCTGCAGGCGTCGAAGGACGCCTTCGGTGGTCTGTCGCTCGAGGGTGACGAGGCGACCGGCGCGAACATCGTGAAGGTGGCGGCCGAGGCCCCGCTGAAGCAGATCGCGCAGAACGCCGGGCTCGAGCCGGGCGTCGTGGTGGAGAAGGTCCGCAACCTGCCTGCGGGCGAGGGTCTCAACGCCGCGACCGGTGAGTACGTCAACATGGTCAAGACCGGCATCATCGACCCGGCCAAGGTGACCCGCTCCGCGCTGCAGAACGCCGCCTCCATCGCGGCGCTCTTCCTCACCACCGAGGCCGTCATCGCCGACAAGCCGGAGAAGGCCGCCCCGGCCGCTCCGGGTGGCGACGACATGGGTGGAATGGGCTTCTGACGAAACACGCACGCGAGGGTCGGCCGCGTCCGCGACGTAGGAGCGGCGCGGTCGGCCGGAGCGAAGTGTGAGGAAGAGGCCCAAAGGACATCGGGGCTTCTGACGAAACACGCAGCGGAGGTTGCGGGCGACGAAGGAGCACGCGGCCGGAGCGGAGTGTGAGGAAGAAGCCCAGAAGGAATTGCTTCTGACCAGGCAACTCCTGACGAAGCAAACGTTGGGGCGGGGTTCGCGAGAACCCCGCCCCTTCGTCACCCCTGCCGGCGTATGCCGGTCAGTTGCTCGCCGTGGTGTGCTGCTTGCCCTGGGCGTCGGTCCAGCGGAACAGCAAGATCGGCGCCGCGCCCTGGTTGGCCTTGGAGAGTTTGACTGCGGCCCGGACGATCTGCCACTCGCCACCGGGCACCGGGTAGGTGGTCACCTTGGGGGCACTCACGGTGTTGGCCGGACGGATTGCCTCGACGGAGCGGGCACTCGCGGGCAGCACCGCCTCGGTCATCACGTCCTGATCGGACATGCTGTTAGTCCTCACCTCGGTCCACCCCGATCCGTCGCCGACCGCAAAGGACATCGGGTCCCCGCTACCGCCCGGGTCGAGTGATGGCACCCAGGTCTGAAGGGCAGGGAAGACCACCGTGTCACCGGTCTCTGGCAGCTTTACCCGCACCGGTTGTTCCCCGGAGGACGAGGACCAGTCGCCTCCGCCGTTGACCCACACGACACCGCGCACGCGCTGTCCCGTGAAGAACGGCAGCACGGCATAGGTCTTCCCGCTGCCGGTGCGCAGCCCGAACTGCACGGAGCCATGGGTGCCGGCTGCGGCGACAAAGGCCGCGTCGGCGGCGACGGGGTAGACGAGATACCGATTGTTGTAGCTGTCCTGGTAGGTCACGCCGCCGTTAGGGCTGTCAGCAATCTTGGGCATCGCCTCCCAGGCCCGACCACCGGAGTCGCTGTAGAGCTGCAGGCCGGCTGTGGTCTCCTTCGCATGGATCGCGGCTGGTGCACCGCCCGGCAGGGTGATCCGGTCGCCGGAGACCGTGATGCCCGAGGCGCCGCCGAAGGTCAGGCGCAGGGCCGCGGCCGTGGGGGCCGAGGTTGAGGACGTGGCCGGTTGCACCGGCCGGCTGAGTACATTGTGCAGGCCGGCCGCGCCGGCCGTCACTGCGATGACCGCGGCGGCGAGGCCACCGGCGATCGCCATACGGCGTCGACGCACGCGAGTGCGACCACCCGCGGCGACCCGCTGCGGATCGATCGACAGCGGTGGAATCTCGCTGTCGCGCAAGAGCTCTCGGATGTCGAGGTCGCTCATCGCTTCACCTCCGAGTTCGAGTTGAGGGCGTCGCGCAAGGCGGCCAGCCCCCGTGAGGCGGATGACTTGACCGTGCCGACGCTGACGCCGAGCGTGTCGGCGGTCTCCTGTTCGGACAGGTTGGCGTAGTAGCGGAGCACGACGACTTCGCGCTCGCGCTTGGGCAGGGTCTGCAACAACCGGACGATCTGGTCGCGGTCGTCGCTCGCCGTCTGCACGGACGGTGCGGCGCGCTCGGGGAGCGCGGCCATCGCGACCTCACCGTGCCGCCGTCGCCAGCGATCGGTGTGCAGGTTGACGAGGGTGCGGCGGACGTAGCCATAGGGCGAGCCCGTGCTGATCCGGCGCCATGTGACGTAGGCGCGCTCGTAGGACTCCTGGACGAGTTCCTCCGCCAGGTGACGGTCACCGGTGAGGAACCAGGCGGTGCGCAGCAGGGCAGGCGACGAGCTCTCGACGAAGGCCACGAAGGTGGCTTCGTCGGTCTTGTTCATCGCGGCCCCCTGATGACTGTTGCGATCATGCCCCTGGAACGCAGCGGCTGCCCGAAAGGTTGAGTCCGGCCTTCTCCCACCGTATGCCGACCGCCTCGCTCGCCCGAGATCGGCGTCTCCGCACGGTGGTCGACGGCGTGACGAGACGTGCGTTGCGCGGACTGTCGGTGCTGGCTTGCAAGATCGACCGCGATCGGTGAGCGTGGAGAGGAGCAGCACATGGGTCCTTGGCTCACGCCAGTGCTGTCATTTGTGGGGGGCCTGCTGGGTGCTGGGATCCCGGCCTGGGTGGCGCTCAGAGGTCAGCGACAAGCAGCTCGCAGCGAATGGCGTGAGCGATTCGATCGCGCGCTCGAGAATCTGACGAGCGCTGAACCGCCGAAGCGACGCATCGGTGAGGAACTCCTCGCTGACCTGATCGACTCCGACCTTGGCAGTGAGGCGGACCGCGACCTTGCTCGTCGGATCGGGCGCCTCAGTCTCAGCGTCGATGAGCGGCAGTTCGCTGTGGACGTGGATTCTGGGGCGCCTGCGAGTGACAATGGAAGAGATCACATCGTGGAGGACTCATGAGCACTGTTCTCAACGGGCGCCAGGCGACGGTTCCGGCGTCCAAGATCCGCCTCGCTCGCGCGCTCGTGCGTGATGCTGACCGCCGAGGCGTGACCGAAGACGATTGGATCGTGCGCCTCGCACAACGCCCGCTCCCGGGTGAATCGCGCTCCAAGGTGATGCGGTAACGCGCTGGACCGGATCAGAGACGGCTTGGGCCTTTGGCCAGAACGGGCCGTATCCACGAGACGGCAACTGGCGCGGCGGGAGGCAACTGGCACGGCACATGATGACTGGCACCGGGTGGCGTGCCAGATGCGTCGTGGCGTGCCAGACCTGCGACGCCGTACCAGAGGCGCACGGCCGCGCCAGATGTGCTGGCCTGCTACTCATCGGTAACACCATCGTTTAGGGTGGCCGGGACCGCTCGCCCATCGCGGCGACGACGAGACCGACGAGGCAACCGATGACCTACGACCACCTGCTCGCGCCCATCACGATCAGCGGTGTGACGCTGCGCAACCGCGTGGTGATGGGGTCGATGCATACCGGTCTGGAGGACCGGCGGCGGCATTTCAAAGACCTCGCCGCCTATTACGCCGAGCGGGCCAAGGGCGGCACGGCGCTGGTCATCACCGGCGGCTTCGCACCGAACCGCACCGGCTGGCTGCTGCCGCTCGGCTCACTCCTGCACGACAGGCGGGCGGTGTCGGCACATCGGAAGGTCACCGACGCGGTGCATGAGCACGGCGGCCACATCGCACTGCAGATCCTGCACGCCGGACGCTACGGCTATCACCCGTTCATCAAGGGCGCGTCGCGGCGCAAGTCGCCGATCACGCCGTTCCGGCCGTTGGCGCTCACCACACGAGGCGTCGAGCACACGATCAGCGACTTCGGGCGCACCGCTCTGCTCGCCCAGCAGGCGGGCTACGACGGCGTCGAGATCATGGGCTCCGAGGGCTATCTGATCAATCAGTTCCTCGCCGCGCGCACCAACAACCGGGCCGACCGCTATGGCGGATCGGCGAGCAACCGGATGCGCTTCCCGGTCGACATCGTGCGGCGGGTGCGCGAGGAGGTCGGCGACGACTTCCTGGTGATCTACCGACAGTCATTGCTCGATCTGGTGGAGGACGGCCAGAGCTGGCAGGAGACCGTCGAGCTCGCCCAGAAGATCCAGCAGGTCGGCGCCTCGCTCATCAACACCGGCATCGGCTGGCACGAGGCCCGGGTGCCGACGATCGTCACCTCCGTCCCGCGCGCAGCCTTCGTCGAGCAGACCGCAGCTCTGCGCAAGGAGGTCGACCTGCCGGTGATGGCCTCCAACCGGATCAACGACCCCGAGGTCGCCGAGCAGATCCTGCGCAGCGGCCAGGCCGACCTGGTGTCGATGGCCCGGCCGCTGCTGGCCGATCCTGAATTCGTCAACAAGGCGCGCGAGGGCCGGGCCGATGAGATCAACACCTGCATCGCCTGCAACCAGGCCTGCCTTGACCACAGCTTCGCGGGCAAGCGGGCATCGTGCCTGGTCAACCCGCGCGCGGGGCGCGAGCGGGAGCTGGTGCTGCTGCCGCTGCCGTCGCCGCGCAGCCGCAGCGTCGCGGTCGTGGGCGCCGGGCCGGCCGGTCTCGCGGCAGCGACGAGCGCCGCGGAGCGCGGCTTCGCGGTCACCCTCTTCGAGGCGCGCGACGACATCGGTGGCCAGTTCCAGCTCGCCGCGCGCATTCCCGGCAAGGAGGAGTTCGCCGAGACGTTGCGCTATTTCCGCCGACGCCTGGAGGTCCTCGGCGTCGACGTGCGCCTCGGTCACCGAGCGACCGACGCCGACCTGAGCGGGTATGACGAGGTGATCGTCGCCACCGGTGTGCTGCCCCGCGTGCCGGACATCCCCGGTCTCGACCGCCCGAATGTCGTGGCGTATGACGCCCTCGTGCGTGGCGAGGAGGTCGCGGGTGAGCGCGTCGCGGTGATCGGGGCGGGCGGCATCGGCTTCGACGTCAGCGAGTTCCTGCTGCACGACCCGGGTGAGTCGCTCGAGCACTGGCGCCGCCGCTGGGGCGTGTCCGATCCCGCCGTCGACCGGGCCGGCCTGGGCGAGAAGGTCAAGCAGACTCCGCGCCGGCAGATCTACCTCGTCCAGCGCAAGACCACCCGCCACGGCGCTGGCCTCGGTCGCACCACCGGCTGGGTGCACCGGCAGACCCTCAAGGACGGCGGCGTCGAATTCGTCGGCGGCGCGACCTACGACCGGATCGACGACGCCGGCCTGCACCTCACCATCCGTAAAGACGACAAGGCCACGCCCGAGCGGCGGGTGCTCGAGGTCGACACGATCGTGGTCTGCGCCGGCCAGGAGTCCGTGCGCGACCTCGCGGCCGATGGCCGGCACGTCATCGGGGGAGCAGACGTGGCCGCCGAGCTCGATGCCAAGCGGGCGATCCGCCAAGCGACCGAACTGGCGGCCCGCCTCTAGCCCCCTGACGCCGAGGCGGTGCCGTCCCCACGCACCGACCCGGTGCCCGCCCGGCTCAGCGGCCGGGGATCTGGAAGGCCCGCATCACGTCGTCCTCGGTCGTGGAGTAGACCTTGCTGGCACCGCCGACCGCGAGGCCGATGGCATCAAGCGACGTCTGCACCTTCTTGGTGGCCTTGATCCAGTCGCCGTGCAGCACCTCGTACTGCGACGCGGCCGCACCCTTCCAATTGCCCTTGAGCGACTCAAGTCGCCGCTGCATCAGCCCCATCAACTCCTCGATCTGCTTGGAGACCTGGCCGATGTCACTGCTGTGGCTGTCGAGCGCGCCGCTGTCGACGGAGAACGATCCCTTGGGGTAGCTCATGATGTCCCTCCCTGTCCGGCCCACCCGGCTGGCGAGCCTCGATGGACAAGGACGGTATGCCGATCCGCCTCACCCCCGCAGATCTCGATCCGCAGCCTGTGGATGAAGGGCGGCGGGCAGTGGCTGGGTGTGCAGAACCGTCAGCGCGGACACGGCGCGGGTGAGCACGACATACAACCGCCGCAGGCCGGTGCGTTCGTCCGGTTCGGCGGCCGCGATCGCGGCGGGCTCGAGCACCAGCACTTCGTCGAACTCCAGTCCCTTGGCGATCGACGCGGGCACGAGCTGCACCGGGTGGTCCTCGTCGTCACCATGCGACGAGTCGACCCGGCCAAAGGCAATCCCCTTGTCCCGCAACACCTTTGCGACCACATCAAGGTCAGACGGTATGCCGATCACCCCGAACGAACCGGCTCCCCGAGTGTCCACCACCTCACCTGCAGCCGAGCCCAGGTCGTCGACCGACCGCACGTCCAGCGCGCCTCGTGCGGTCCGGACCGATACCGGAGCGCCCAGCCCGGGAGCCATCGCGGGCAGCAGGCGGGCGGCATACTCGATCACCGCGGCCGGCACGCGGAACCCGCGGTCGAGCACTTCGAGGTGGTGGTCGGGCTTGCCGAGATGGCGCATCGTCTCCTCCCAGGAGGAGGTCGCCCACGGCGTGGTGCCCTGCGCGATGTCGCCGAGCACGGTCGCTGAACCGGTCGAGCAGCGGCGGCCCACCCCGCGCAATTGCATCGGCGACAGATCCTGGGCTTCGTCGAGGACGACATGCCCGAGGCTCGGTCGTCGCTCCAGCAGGTCGTCGATCTCGTCGAGCAGCACGGCGTCGGCAGTCGTCCAGCGGGCGGATCCTTTGCTGCGAACTGGCTTGTCCCACAACAGGATCCGCTGTTCGTCGGAAGTCAGGACACCGTCGGCGCAGGCCGCCAGGTGCGAGGGCGAGGACCACAGCTCGAAGAGCACTTGCCGGGCATCGATGACCGGCCATAACTGCTTGAGATAGGCCTTGACCGGTGCGGATCGGGCCACCGCGTCCTGCACCCGGTCGTCAGGCGACTCGCCCGCCCGCTCCAACTTCAGCAGCACCTCGTGGGCGAGCCGGTCGGCGCACATCGCCCGCCCGGACAGATAGCGCACTCCGCGCTCGCGCAGCCTGGCCAGGACCTCGGCGACGTCATAGGCCGGCACCCGCCATTTGCGCACGCCCCGCGGCACGACCAGTGCTTCGGTCGGAGCCGCGACATGCGACCAGACCGCCCGTTCCACCACCGTCGCCATCCGCGCGTCGCCCTTGAGGGTGGCTGCCGCGGTGTTGTCCTCGGCGCGCACCGGCACCGAGGTCAGCAACTCGGCCGCGGTCGTATGCCGCACGCGCACCTCGCCGAGCGCGGGCAGCACCGCGGTGATGTGGTCCAGGAAGGCCTGGTTGGGGCCTACCACCAGCACTCCCGCCCGCTCGAGGCGCTGCTTGAAGGCGTAGAGCAGCCAGGCCGCCCGGTGCAACCCCACCGCGGTCTTGCCCGTGCCCGGCGCCCCCTGCACGCACACGGTGAGGCCCACATCGGAGCGGACGATCTCGTCCTGCTCGGGCTGGATCGTGGCGACGATGTCGCGCATCGGGCCGGTGCGCGGGCGCTCGATCTCGGCGGCCAGCACCCCACTGGCGGTCTCTGGCTCGGCCGGGTCCTGCAGGTGCTCGTCCTCGATGGCGGTGAGCTGGCCGTGGTCGACGCCGAACCGCCGGCGCAGCGTGACCCCCATCGGCTCGGCGTGCGAGGCGCGATAGAAGGCCGTCGACACCGGGGCGCGCCAGTCAATGACGACCGGGTTGCCGTCGCTGTCGCCGATATGCCGGCGGCCGAGGTACCAGCGCTCGGCGTCGGTGGTGTCGATGCGGCCGAAGAAGAGCGTGGTGCTGGGGTCGTCCTGCAGCGCGGCCACGCGGGCGGCCAGCACCGCGGTGAGCACCCCGACCGAGTCGGCATCGCTCGCGCGGGAGGCGTCGAGCGAGGCGGCAGCGGTGCGCATGCGTGCGAGTTCGGCGCGGGCACGGGCGAGATAGGCCTGCTCGGCGGCGAGATCGGGCGGATTGTTGGAGGGGGCGGCGGTGGAGCCGGCGGCGGTGGAGCCGGCGGCGTCGGGGGCGGTGGTGGCGGGCATGACGAAGGGCGCCTTTCCGACCGGCGATGAAGAGGGGGAAGGGCGACGTTACCGGCGGGGAGACCGGCATACCAAATCGGCGGGGCCGACCCAGCCGGTCCGGGCATCGGGTCCTCAGGCACGGACGCCGGCGGTGCGATGCGTCAGGGTCCGCACGGGAGACGCCGTGAGTGCCCCGAGGCGCGGACGCCCGCCATACGCACCTCAGCGTCCGCGGATGATGGCACGGGAGAACGAGCGGGGGCCCGCGCCCCGTCACTGGCGCGGGCCCCCTTCACCCCGTCCGGGTCGTCGTCGCGGAGGAAGGGAGGGAGGGCGACGACCCGTGGCTCACGATGCGCTAGGAATTTGCCTTCCCGAGCTGCACCGTGAGGTTGGTGCGCTTCCCGTCACGGATGACGGTCAGCACGACTGAATCGCCCGCGGTCTTGGCGCGGACATAGCCGACGAGGGCGTCGGCGTTGATCACCGGGCGGTTGTCGGCGGCGACGACCGCGTCGCCCACCTTGACGCCGGCCTGGGCGGCACCGGAACCGGGGTTGACCGTGCGCACGATCGCGGCGGCCTCGGTCGCGTCCCCGATCTTGGCGGTGCCGTCGGACACCTGCACGCCGAGGAGGGCGTGCTGCACCTTGCCGCTCTTGATGAGCTGGCCGGTGATGGACTGAACGACGGACACAGGGATAGCAAACCCGATGCCGATGTTGCCCGACTGCGAAGAACCTGTGGATTGCCCGAGAGTGGCGATCGCGGAGTTGATCCCGATCAGCCGGCCGCTGCCATCGACGAGAGCACCACCGGAGTTGCCGGGGTTGATCGCGGCGCTGGTCTGGATCGCGTTGGTGGTGGACGACTGCTCGCCCGCACCGCCGCCGC
The DNA here is from genome assembly GCF_011440275.1 of Metallococcus carri. Classification (GTDB taxonomy): domain Bacteria; phylum Actinomycetota; class Actinomycetes; order Actinomycetales; family Dermatophilaceae; genus Metallococcus; species Metallococcus carri. Next base: position 167,932 of record NZ_JAAOIV010000004.1, read on the forward strand.
TGCCCTGCCCCTGGGTGGTGACCGGGCGATTCAGCGCACTGACGATGCCGGTCGTCACCGTGCCGGCGAAGCCGAGCGGGTTGCCGACCGCCATCACTGGCTGGCCGACCACGAGCTTCTCGTCGCTGCCGAGCGCGACGGGGGTGAGGTCGGCGGGCGGCTTCTCAAGGCGGATCACCGCGAGGTCGGTGCCGGGGTCGGTGCCGACGATCTTGGCGGTGTAGGACAGGTTGTTCGCCAGGGTCACGGTGATCTTGGCGTTCTTCATCGCCGCGACGACGTGGTTGTTGGTCGCGATATTGCCCTGCTTGTCCAGGATCACGCCCGACCCTTGCGCCTCGCCGGAGGCCGTGCCCGAGCTGCCGTCCACCGCGATCGCCACGACGCTCGGCGTGACCTTGTTGGCGGTCGCCGACCAGTTGACCGTGCCCGCGTCGGCGAAATCGGCCGGATTGGCGGTCACCACATTGGTCTGGTTGGTGACCGAACTGCTGCCACCGTCGTCGCGCGTCGCCGCGTAGGTGCCGCCGCTGGCGAGCAGCGCGGCGAGCAAGGCGGTCACCGGAAGCGCCACCCAGCCCGGACCGCGTCGCTGCTTGGTCTGCGCCGGAGCGCTGGACAGTGCCTGGCCGCCGTGCTGAGGTGGGGCGCCCTGCTGTGCCTGACCCGAGGGAGCCGCCCACGGGCTGCCGTATGCCGGCTGCTGCGGCTGACCGTGCTGCTGCCCGAACCGCTGGCCGTAGGCCGGTTGCGGCGCGCCCTCGCCGTAGCGCTGACCCGGCTGGCCGCCATACGGCTGCTGCGAGTGCACGCCGGGGTCGCCCTGCGTCGGGATCACACCGGTGTCGCCCTGACGCGGGATCGACCCGGTGTCACCCGGGCGGGCGATGGGTTCGGTGCGCTCCGGGCCGCGGTCGCGGTCCGGCTGAGCGGGGCGGTCCGAGTCGGACAAGGTCGGTCGCTTTCGTCGGAGGGTCGATCGAGCTCTAGTCAATGCCGTGGCGCTGGCCGATGACTTGCGCATCACTGTGTGTCGCCTGTGGATCCTCGGGCGGCTCGTCCGTCAGCAGCGGCATCACCAAGTGGAACGTCGCGCCACCCCCGGATGTTTCCCGCACCGCGACCCGGCCGTCGTGAGCGCTCACGATGGCCTCCACAATCGCCAGGCCGAGGCCGCTGCCGCCGGTCGAGCTGTTGCGCGAGGCGTCCGAGCGGAAGAACCGCTCGAAGATCCGGGTGCGCAATTGCTCTGGCACACCGGGGCCGTGGTCGCGCACGTCGATCACGGCCGAGCCGCCAGCGCGCCCGACGGCCAGATCGATCGGCGAACCCGCGGGCGTGTAGCGGATCGCATTCGCCACCAGGTTGGTGAGCACCTGGCGCAGTCGCGGCTCGTCGCCGGCGACCATCACCGGCCGCACCGGCCCGTCGGTGCCGAGCAGCCGGATCGAGCGGTCGGGAGCAAGGGCGCGCGCGTCCTGCACGGTGTCGGCGGCGAGCACCGTGAGGTCCACGGGCTGGAACGGCCGGTCGGCATCCGGGACGTCGGCGGCGATGCGCGGATCCAGGCGGGTGAGCAGCAGCAGGTTCTCGACCATCTGACCCATCCGGGCCGCTTCGTCCTCCACGCGACGCATCGCCGAGGCGATGTCTTCCGGCTTGGAGACCGCGCCCTGGCGGAAGAGTTCGGCATACCCCCGGACGGTGGCGAGGGGAGTGCGCAACTCGTGCGAGGCGTCCGCGACGAACTGGCGCATCCGCTCCTCAGACTCTTCGCGCACGGCGAAGGAGTCCTCGATCCGGCCGAGCATCACGTTGAGCGAGTTGGCGAGGCTGCTCACCTCGTCCTGGCTGTCCGGCTCGGGGATGCGACGGGTGAGGTCGCCGTCGGCGATGGTGCGCGCGGTGTCCTCGATCTCGGTGAGGGGGCGGAAGGCGCGGCGCACGAGATACCAGCCGAGGATCGCCGACAGCGCGAGGGCGCTCGCGCCCGCGAATCCGACCACGAGGATCAGTCGCTTGACGATGTCATCGACCCGTTCGAGTGAGGCCGCGACGGCGTATGGCGTGCCGCTGCGCGCGTCGATGCCTTCCACGACCATCCAGCGGGTATCGCTGGCCACCGACTTCACGATCACGGTGCGACCGTCGAGGCGACGCGCCTCCTGCGCCGACAGGGGCGGCCAGGCCGGCACGTCCTTGGCGGCCTGCGGCATGACGTAGTCCTGGGCCGGCGAGCTCTTGCCGCGCAGCCGGACGATATAGGTCTCGCCGGCGACGATATTGGGCGCACCGGCGGTCGGCAGGCTGGTGCGGTCGTGGGTCTCCTCGGCGATCGCGGCGGCGACCAGTTGAGGTTTGGCGGCCTGCAGCTCCAGCAGTTGGCGCTGCATGAGGAACTGGCGCAACTGCACGGTTGCCACCACGCCAGTCACGCCGATCGCTGCCATCACGAGCAGCACGAGCACCGCGGCCAGCCGCATCCGCAGGGATGCGTTGCGCAGGCGCCGGGCCCGGTGGGCGAGCGCGGCGAGTGCTGGCATCAGTCCCTGGGGGCGCGCAACACGTATCCCACACCGCGCTTGGTGTGGATCAGCGGCGTCTCACCGGTGTCCACCTTGCGGCGCAGGTAGGAGATATAGCTCTCGACGATCCCGGCCTCGCCGCGGAAGTCGTAATCCCAGACGTGGTCGAGGATCTGCGCCTTGGACAACACGCGCCCTTGGTTGTCCATCAGATAGCGCAGCAGCTTGAACTCGGTGGGGGACACGTCAACCACCCTGCCTGCTTTGCGCACCTCGTGCGAGTCCTCGTCGAGCTCGAGATCGGCGACTCGCAGGGTCGAGTCGTTCGCCTCGGCCGCGTGCGTGCGGCGCAGGACCGCGCGGATGCGGGCGACGACCTCCTCGAGGCTGAACGGCTTGGTGACATAGTCGTCGCCGCCGACGGTGAGGCCTTTGACCTTGTCGTCCACCGCGTCACGCGCGGTGAGGAACAGGATCGGCACCTCGTGACCGTTCGCGCGCAGGCGACGGGTGACGGTGAACCCGTCCATGTCCGGCAGCATGACGTCCATCACCGCGAGGTCGAGGTGGGAGCGGGAGGCAAGGGAGAGCGCCTCGTTGCCGGTCGCGGCGGTGTGCACCTCGAAGCCGGCGAACTTCAGGCTCGTCGCGAGCAACTCGCGGATGTTGGTCTCGTCCTCCACGACCAGGAGGCTGGCTTCGGAAGTCATGAGGTGATCATCATGGCGTTCGCTGGACGTTTCCTGGGAACAGCGGAATGCTTAGCCAAGGTAATGAGTTATGCTAAGCACCATGCTTCCCGCCGATCGCCGCGCCCTGGCTGCCGAATTGCGGATGGTCTGCATGCGCATCTCGCGCCGCGCGCGTTTCGAGAATGTCGACCAGATCGCGCCGCACCAGTTCTCCGTGCTCGCCAAATTGGAGGCCGGAGCGATGACCCCGCGCCAGCTCGCGGACGCCGAGTGCGTCAGCGCGCCCTCGATGACGCGCACGCTCAACTGCTTGAGCGACAAGGGATTCGTCAGCCGCGCGGAAGACCGCGACGACCGGCGCAAGACCTGGATCCAGCTGACCAAGGAGGGGCAGAAGATCGTGCGGGCAACCCGCCGTTCACGCGATGAGTGGATGGAGCAGCGCATCGATGCGCTGACCGAGCAGGAGTGCGCGGTGCTCGCGCAGGCCGCGGAGATCCTGGGCCGGGTGGTCGCGAGGTGAGTCCCACCTTCGCCTCCCTCTCGATCTACAACTACCGGGTCTATGCCGCCGGCGCGATCGTCTCCAATGTCGGCACCTGGATGGGCCGGGTCGCCCAGGACTGGCTGGTCCTCACCGAGCTGACCTCGCACGACTCGACCGCGCTCGGCATCGTGACCGGTCTGCAGTTCGCCCCCGTCGTGCTGCTTGCGCCGTATGCCGGGAGCCTCACCGACCGCTTGCCCAAGCGGCGGCTGCTCTACCTCACCCAGTCGGCGCTCGCGCTGACCTCGGCGATCCTCGCCCTGCTGGTGCTCACCCACACCGCGCAGCTATGGCATGTCTACGCGCTCGCGCTGGCCCAGGGTGTCGCGACGGCACTGGACAATCCCACCCGGCAGGCCTTCGTCTCCGAGATGGTGCCGCAGGACAAGCTCACCAATGCCGTCGGTCTCAACAGCGCGTCCTTCAACGCCGGCCGGCTCATCGGCCCGGCGGTGGCCGGTCTGCTGATCGCGGCCATTGGCACCGGGTGGACCCTGGTGGCCAACACCATTTCCTTCGTGGGTGTGCTCGTCGCCCTGAAGATGATGCGCGGCAACGAACTGCGCCCAGCACCGCGAGCCACCGGCCGGGGCGGCGTGCGCGCCGGCCTGGCCTACGTGCGCGGGCGACCGGACATCATGCTGCTCATGGCGATCGTGTTCATGCTCGGCACCTTCGGCATGAACTTCCAGATCACCATCGCGCTGATGTCCACGGCCGTCTTCCACGAAGGTGCCGAGGCCTACGGCCTGCTCGGTTCGGTCATGGCGATCGGCTCGCTGTCGGCGGCGTTGATGACCGCTCGCCGGCCCCGTCCACGTCTGCGGATCCTGCTCACAGCGCTCGTGGGGTTCACGATCGCTTCGGCGGCCGCAGCGCTCGCCCCGGCATACTGGCTGTTCGGGCTTCTGTTGATCCCGACCGGCCTGGCTGCGATGACCGTGATGACCACCGCCAACTCCAGCGTGCAGTTGTCGGTCGACCCGGTGATGCGCGGTCGGGTGATGGCGCTCTATATGGCGATCTTCATGGGCGGCACGCCGCTCGGTGCACCGCTCATCGGCTGGATCGGTTCGGCCTGGGGACCGCGATGGACGATTCTGGTTGGTTCGATCGCGACCGGTCTGACCGCGATCGCTGCGATCCTCTATCTCATGCGCAGCAAGGATCTGGCCGTGCGGCTCGAGCGGCACCCATGGCACCTGCAGGTGCTCCCACGCCGCGAAGCCGCCGACGCCATCACGCCGGAGCGCGTCGCCTGATGGACCCCGCTCGTCTCACCCTCGAGGGGGCCCGCTGATGTCACCGCGCACGCGGCGCTGGCTGACGCTGGGCGCCCTCGCGCTCTTTCTGGTCATCGCGGTCGTCGCCGCCATCCTCCGCTAAGCGGCTAGGTTTCGCCGCCCGAGCGGCTACTTTTCGTCGCTCGAGCGGCTAGTTTTCGCCGCCCGAGCGGGCAGCTTTCGCCTGGGCGCGCAGCGCGCGCTGGGCGTCGTCCAGCTGCAGCGCGATCTCGCGGCGCAGCGCCTCGGGCAGGGAAGGATCCTCGGCGAGCTGCCCCACCTGGCGCAGGAAGGGGTGGCTGTCCACGTCGCCCTCCGCCAGATCGGGCGCGGGCATCGCGCGCACATATCGCTCGGCCATCGACTGGGGGTAGCGCGTCCACACCTCCCTCAGCATCGCCAGATAGGCCTCGCCGAAGTCCGCGATCCTTGCTCCCGAACGCGCGAAACCGGCGAGCAGGGCGCGCTGGGTGTCATTGCTCAGCTGCTCCTCGCCGAACATCCGCGCCCACACGGCCTCCCGCGAGGCCGGCGTGGGCCGGCCGGATCGGGCCGACAGTGCCTCGGTGCGACCGCGCATGCTGTCGTCCGCGCGCAGCAACTCCTCGATCTGCTCATCGGTCCAGGCGTCGCGCGCCACCAGCGACTGCGCCGCGCGCCACCGCAGGTCGAGGTTGCCGCCCAGTGCCGGTGCTGTGCCGGTCGCGATCGTCGCGAGCACGTCGCGCAGGGCGTCCGTGTGTTCGCCGATCAGTGCGCATGCGGTCGCCCACGCGCGCTGTTGCTCGGACCCTTCGTCCGCCTGCTCGTATGCCGCCCGCGCCGCACCTGCCGCTCGCGCCGCCTGGCGATCGCGTTCTGCCGCAGGCAAATACGACCCCAGACCCTCGGCGATGAAGCTGCCCAAAGACTCCAGGATCATCGGGTGCTGCTCCAGCGGCGCCTGAGCGCAGAACGCGTCGACGAAGGTCACAAAGGACTGTTCGGCGTCGACGCATTCGTTCCACAGCGAGGACCACACCACCGCTCGCGTCAGCGGATTCGGCAGCGAAGAGCCATGTGCCACAAAGGTTTCGCGCGAACGATCGTCGAGGCGCACCAGGCCATAGTCGAGATCGCCGTCGTTGACGACGACCAGGTCGACGGCCGATTCGATCGGCACCTCGACCGCATCGTCGCTGAAGGTGACCGGCACCGTCGCCGTCGCGGTGAGCGCACCGTCGCGGACGGCATACAGCCCGAGATCGAGCCGGTGCGGGCGCAGGATCGAGCGGCCCGTGATCCGATCGGTGCACTGCTGAGTGAGGGTCAGCGAGGGGTTTCGACGCGGGGCTCGCTCGCTCGCCCCTTGCTCAACCACCGAGGGGAGCGGGGTGAGCACCGAGGGCGAGCTGGTGTGCAGCCAGTCCTGAGCCCACGACGCCAGGTCGACGTCGGTGACCTGCTGCAGCGCGGCCAGCAGGTCGGCGAAGGTCGCGGTGCCGAAGGCGTGCGCGGAGAAATAGGACCGCGCCGCCGCGAAGAAGGCGTCGCGCCCGATCAGTTCCTGCAGCGCACGCAACACCGACGCGCCCTTGGCGTAGGTGATGCCGTCGAAATTCTGCCGGGCAGCTTCCAGGTCGGCGATATCGGCGACCACGGGGTGGGTCGACGGTGAGCGGTCGTAGTGATAGGCAAAAGCCTTGCGGCTCAACGCGAATTGCAGCATCGAGCTGTCGAACGGCGTGACCTCCTGGGTGACCTGGTAGCCCATCAGGTCGGCGAACGACTCCTTCAGCCACAGGTCGTCCCACCACTTCATCGTGACCAGATCGCCGAACCACATGTGCGCCATCTCGTGCAGGATCACGCTCGCGCGCGCAGTGCGCTGCCGCAGCGTTGCCTCGCCACGCACCAGATAGGCCTCGTTGAAGGTGACCAGACCGGGGTTCTCCATCGCGCCGATGTTGTATTCGGGCAGGAAGATCTGGTCGTACTTGCCCCACGGATAGGGCGTCCCGAAGTGCTCGTCGTAGAAGTCCAGCCCCGCCCGGGTCGTCTCCCAGATCTCCTCCACGGCGAGATAGGGCACCTGCGACCGGCGACACAGCAGGGCAAGTGGCACGACCTGGTCACCGCTGCGCCATTCGTCCTCGACCAGGTGGTACGGCCCGGCTGCCAGGGCCATCAGGTAGGTCGAAAACCGTTGCGTCCCAGCGAAACTCACCGTCATACTGTGCTCGCCCTCGGTCCGCCCGGTCTCGGGAGCATTCGCCCGCACCACCCAGTCCTTCGGGGCGGTCACCACCAGGTCGAAGCTCGCCTTGAGGTCGGGCTGCTCGAAGCAGGCGAAGATCCGGCGCGCCTCGGTCGGCTCGTTGTGCGTGTACAGGTAGACCTCGTCGGTGTCGGGGTCGAAGAAGCGGTGCAGCCCGTCGCCGGAACGGCTGTAGCGACATTTCGCGCTGACCGACACGACATTCTCCGCACCACCGATTCGCAAGTCGGACAACGGGATTCGCGCACCGTCATACTCGCTCACATCGGCAGGGACGCCGTTGATCGTCAGTCCCAGCAGCTCCTCGGCCGCGAGGTCGAGCCAGGTCTGGCCGGACGCACTCGTGAAGCGCACGGTGGTGCGTGAGACGAAGGTGGGCACACGCAGCTGCTCGGCATTGCCCAGGTCGAGGACGATCCGGTAGGAGACGTCCGCGATATCGGCGCCGCGGGCGGCGCACTCCGCGCGCGTCAGGTTGAGGGTGCTCACGGCCGTCGAGTGAATCACGTCACAGCGGCCACCGCCCGCGCGGGTCAGCTGAGCAGGTGGTCGATGCAGCGGGTCAGCGCGGTCACGTCCTCGGGGTCCACGGCCGGGTACATTCCGATCCGCAGCTGGTTGCGACCGAGTTTGCGATAGGGCTCGGTGTCAACGATTCCATTGGCGCGCAACGACTTTGCCAGCCATGCCGCATCGACGGTGTCGTCGAAGTCGATCGTGCCGACGACCGGTGACCGGTCAGCCGGTTCGCTCACGAACGGCCGGGCGTATGCCGACCGCTCAGCCCAGCCGTACAACCGCGAGCTGGAGTCGGCGGAGCGGGCGGCGCATCCCGCGAGCCCACCGCTCGCATGCATCCACTCCAGTTGGGCCTCGAGCAAACCCAAGGTGGCGATCGCCGGGGTGTTGATGGTCTGGTGCTTGCGGGAGTTGTCGATCGCGAGTTGCAGGTTGAGGCTGTCCGGGATCCAGCGGTCGCCGCTCGCCAGCCGGCCGGCGCGTTCGATCGCGGCGGGGGAGAGCAGCGCGATCCACAGTCCGCCGTCGGAGGCGAAGGACTTCTGCGGTGCGAAGTAGTAGGCGTCCACCTGGGTGAGGTCGATCGGCATACCTCCTGCTGCGGAGGTCGCGTCGATGATGGTGAGACCACCGGGGATGCGTTCGATCGGCACGGCGACGCCGGTGGACGTCTCGTTCTGCGGGGTGGCGAAGACGTCGACGCCGTCCTCGGCCTGCAGGGCTGCACTCGCGCCCGGCGCCGCCTCTCGCACCGAGGGATCGCGCAGGAAGGGTGCACGTGCGGCGGCCGCGGCGAACTTGCCGCCGAACTCGCCGAAGACCGCGTGCTGGGAGCGGCGCTCGATGAGCGAGCACACCGCGACATCCCAGAAGGTGCTCGACCCGCCGAGGCCGAGAACGACCTCGTAGCCCTCCGGCAGTTCGAACAGCTCAGCGATGCTCTCTTGCACCCGCTGCACCAGGCCCAGCACCGGAGCCTGGCGGTGACTCGTGCCGAGCACCCCGGGATTGAGCGCGGCCAGATGCTCGACCTGGTCGGCGCGCACCTTCGACGGGCCGCTGCCGAAGCGACCGTCACGCGGCTTCAACTCATCGGGGATCATCGGGACACCAGTCACGCCGAGCAGTCTGCCAGCGGCCTAGGTTGGCACCATGGAGCAGTTCACGCGTCGGGACTACGCCGGCGAGGGAATCACCGGGCCGGTGCCGTCGACGCCCTGGGCCTGGGTGCAGCAGTGGGTCGACGACGCGCGCCGGGCTGGGCGGGAGCGGGCCGATGTGCCCGAGCCGGACAGCCTGTCCGTCGCCACAGTCGACCCCGATGGGCGGCCGTCGGTGCGCACGGTGCTGCTGCGCCGCCTCGACCCGCAAGGCCCCGGCTTCTTTACCAACCTGCACTCGCGCAAGGGCCAGGCCCTGCGCGCGCACCCGCAGGCGGCCGCGACGCTCACCTGGCCGGCGATCTACCGCGCGATCCGCTTCGAAGGCGTCGCCCAGGAGCTCGACCGCGAGGAGGTGCGGGCGTATTTCGACTCCCGGCCGTGGGGGTCACGGGTCGGGGCGTGGGCCTCGGAGCAGTCCGCGCCGATCACCGACCGCGGCGAGCTCGAAGCGCGGGTCGCCGAGCTCGAGCAGCGCTGGCCGGACCGCGGTCAGGCCGACGACGTGCCGCTGCCGGACTTCTGGGGCGGTTATCTCTTGCACTGTGACCGGGTGGAGTTGTGGGCCGGTCGGCGCAGCCGCCTGCACGACCGGGTGGTGTGGACGCGCGACAGCCCGGGACCCCTGGACGAGGACGGCGCCTGGGAGCACCGGCTACTTCAGCCGTAAATGTGCTTGCGGGTTCCTCGCCGTGCGACCTAGCGTGCTGGGTACACGAGAAAGGAGGTGGTCCGACAGATGATTTCTCAACGGACGCGTGAGGTGGTTGCGCGCTAGCGCGACTCGTTCAACGTCGGCCATTTTCGTGGCGGACTCGGGACGATCGCGGTGGTGAATCCAACGCACACCGCCGCAGCCCGTGGGAGCGCGCATCGTCCAGCGCGCACCCGGCGATAAGCCGGAGCCCACGGGCTGTTCCATGCCCGCGGCCGAGTCGCGAACACCCGGGCGCCGGCATACGGGGGAGAGACGTCGGCATCCGGGGAGACCGGCATACGGGCAAAGAAAAAGCGACCGGCACGCCAAGGGGAGCGTGCCGGTCGCGGGCCCCGGAGGGGGCCGAGGTCAAGCCGGGGGTCAAGGGGGTAGCCCCCCGACTGACATAACCATTAAACGTCACTCCGACCCGATTCGTCTCCCCCTCGGGCCGATCAATTTCGTCGTGTCGCGCGCCGCCGTCGATCGCGGATGCGCACGCTGTCCGGTGGAGGTGGCAGGCTGTCCCCTGTGAGTGACCTGATCGACACGACGGAGATGTACCTGCGCACGGTCTTCGACCTTGAAGAAGAGGGCATCCCGCCGCTGCGCGCCCGCATCGCCGAGCGGCTCGGCCACTCCGGTCCCACCGTTTCCCAGACGGTCGCGCGGATGGAGCGCGACGGCCTGCTGACGCTCGAGGCGGACCGCAGCCTGAAGCTCACCGAGCACGGGCGCACTCTCGCGACCCGCGTCATGCGCAAGCACCGCATCGCCGAACGGTTGCTGGTCGACGTTATCGGCCTGGAGCTGGAATATGTCCACGACGAGGCCTGCCGCTGGGAACACGTGATGAGCGAGCGGGTCGAGCGCAAGATCCTGTCGATGCTGCAGGAGCACCGCGTGTCGCCCTTCGGCAACCCGATCCCGGGCCTGGACGAGCTCGGTGACGACGCACCGGTGCTGCGCTTCCGCGACGGGGTCGTGCCGCTCACCGAGTTCGCGCAGGACACCGAGGAGGCCGCGGTGGTGCGGCGCATCGGCGAGCCCGCGCAGGCCGAGCACGACACCCTGGCCGTGCTCACCGGTGGTGGTGTCACGCCCGGCTCACCGGTCACCGTCCGCCGCGATGGTGATCGCATCGAGGTGACCGCGGCGAGCGGCGAGGGCGCGGTCTCCCTGCCGCTCGATGTCGCCTCGCACGTCTTCGTCGGCTTGCCGGACAACTGACCGGCCGTATGCCGGGGCTCGGCGGTCGCTCACCTGCCTGAGGACGCACTCATCTTCGGTGTGTACCGTGGCCGGCGGCCGGTCGCCCCCGACCGCGCCCCGGACGTCGTCGCCTAGTCCTGCCCGGCGTCCTGGCAAGCACAGATCCGCACGGCAGGAGCGGGGGACCCAACCTTCGGTCGACCACGGTCGGCCTTGGGGCGAAGTCCGCGAGCGCCACTTCCCCGACGGTGGCGCCCGAGGACCGGGTAGACCCCTCACCCGAGCCCGACAGCTCACCTCGTAGGCGTAAGAGAGGTATGACGTGTCGTTGTTTTCATCGCGCGGTCGCCATCGGGCGCCGGGCAAGTTCTCCCTGACCCTTTCCACCTCCGCGAAGGCCACCCTCGGCCTCGCGGCGGCCGGTGGCATCGCTGCCACCGCCACTGCTCCGAGCGCCGGTGCGGCCGGTGTGGCCACGCTCAGCCCGGTGCGGGCCTCGGCCGCGACGCCGTCGGACGCGGTGCGCACGCCCGCCGCCGGTGTCGTGCTGGCCAATCTCGCGACTGCGCAGCCGCAGCTGTCCACGGTGGAAGCGCATCCGCTGGTCGTCACCCCGCGCCCGGCGCGCGACCAGTCGGCCGCGACCTCGCGCTCGAGCGTCCGCCCCGCGGCGAACGCCCGTCCTGCCACGACCAACCGTCCGGCGGCGCGCGAGCGCTCGGCGACGACCGCCCGTCCGGCGCACGCCGCCAGCTCGACCCGATCCGGTGAGGGCCGCACCTCGCGGGTGCGCTCCAACCCGGCGCCCGCAGCGGCACCGGCACCCGCGCCGAAGCCCGCGCCGAAGCCCGCGCCGGCTCCGTCGGCGGGCGGCATCGTCGGCATCGCGATGCAGTACCTCGGCGTGCCCTATGTCTACGGCGGCACCACCCCGGCCGGGTTCGACTGCTCCGGCCTGATCCAGTACGTCTACCGCCAGGCCGGGATCTCGGTCCCGCGCACGGCGACCGCGCAGTACTACGCCGCGACCAAGGTCTCCACCCCGCAGCCGGGCGACCTGGTGTTCTTCGGCAGCTCCAGCTATGTCAGCCACATCGGCATCTACGCCGGCAACGGCCGGATGATCGCCGCGCCCTACCCGGGCCAGGCGGTGCGCTTGCAGCAGATCTGGGAGACCCCGATCGGTTACGGCCGGTTCTGATCGGCCCCGCCCGTTGACGAGGCCCGCGCCTGCTCGCCAGGCGCGGGCCTCGTTGTCGGCCTTCGCACTGCGGACCGGGTCAACGGCAGCCACCGCGGAGGGAGCACAATGTCGCGCGTGACTGACACCGACCATCGCAGCCAGAGTCTGCGCACGTTGATGCTCGGCGCGCTCGGTGTCGTGTATGGCGACATCGGCACCAGCCCGCTGTACGCCCTGCAGACCGTCTTCAGCATCGACCACGGCGACGTCAAGCCCACCGAGGCGGATGTCTTCGGGGTGATCTCGATGGTCTTCTGGTCGGTCACCGTCATCGTGTCGATCAAATATGTCGTCTTCATCCTGCGGGCCGACAACGACGGCGAGGGCGGGATCATGGCGCTCGCCCACCTCACCCGCAAGGGACTCAAACCCGGCGGCCGCCGCTACGCGCTCACCCTGGTGCTCGGCGTCCTCGGCGCGTCGCTGTTCTACGGCGACAGCGTCATCACCCCATCCATCTCGGTGCTGTCGGCCGTCGAAGGTGTCTCGGTGTCGGCCCCTGGCCTCGAGCATTGGGTGCTGCCGATCGGCATCGTGATCATCACCGCCCTCTTCGCCACCCAGCGGTTCGGCACGCATGTGGTGGGCCGGGCCTTCGGACCGGTGATGGTGCTGTGGTTCCTGACTCTCGCCGCGCTCGGCATACCGCATATCGCGCGCGACCCGCAGATCCTGCGCGGGCTCTCACCGACCTACGCGATCGCCTTCGTGGTGAGCAATCCGCTCATCGCGTTCGTCGCGATGGGCGCGGTCGTGCTGACGATCACCGGCGCCGAGGCGCTGTATGCCGACATGGGTCACTTCGGGCGATCGCCGATCCGGTCCGCGTGGTTCTTCATGGTGTTCCCGAGCCTGACGATCAACTACCTCGGGCAGGCGGCGCTGATCCTGCGTGACCCGAGGGCGATCGACAACCCGTTCTACCGGCTCGCGCCGTCGTGGGGGCAGTGGCCGCTGGTCGTGCTTGCCACCTGCGCGACGGTGATCGCCTCGCAGGCGGTGATCTCCGGTGCGTTCTCGGTGACCCGGCAGGCGGAGCGGCTGGGCTTCCTCCCACGGCTCACCGTGCGGCAGACCTCCGAGCACTCCGGCGGCCAGATCTACCTGCCGGCGGTGAACTGGATCATCTTCGCCACCGTGATCACGCTGATGGTGAGCTTCCGTTCCTCCTCGAAGCTGGCGACGGCATACGGCTTGGCGGTGACCGGGACCTTCCTGTTCTCGACCTCGCTGTTCCTCGTCTTCGCCGAATCGGCGTGGCGCTGGGCGCGCTGGAAGGTGGTGCTGGTCGGGTTGCTCTTCCTGCCGCTGGAGCTGACCTTCTTCATCGCCAATGTCACCAAGATCGGGCACGGCGGCTGGCTGCCGCTGGTGATCGCGGTGATCGTCGGCACCGTGATGTTCACCTGGAAGCGTGGTCAGACGATCGTCACCAAGCGGCGGCAGGAGCTGGAGGGCCCGCTGCAGCCCTTCCTCGACGAATTGCGCAGCGACCCGCCGATGCGCGTGCCGGGCACGGCCGTCTTCCTGCACCCGAACAAGCAGACCGCGCCGCTCGCGCTGCGCGAGAACGCGTCCTTCAACAAGGTGATCCACCAGAACGTGCTCATCGTCTCCACGGTGTCGGAGAATGTGCCCTTCGTGCGCGACGAGGACCGGATCGAGGTCGACGACCTCGGCGACCCGTGGGACCAGGTCACCCACATCACCTTGCATTTCGGCTTCAAGGAAGACCAGGACGTGCCGGCCGGGTTGCGGTTGGCGCAGGAGGCCGGCGTCGAATTCGACCCGGTCGAGATCTACTACTTCCTGTCGCGGATCGCGGTGCAGACCAGCCGGGACGACTCCATGCCGGCGTGGCGCAAGCGCATCTTCGTCGGCATGGCGCACAACGCCGCGACGCCGGTGCAGTACTTCCGGCTGCCCGAGGACCGCACCGTCGTGATGGGCGCCAACGTCCTGCTCTGACCGTCCCCTTTTCGTCGGTTGAGCAAGCTTCCCTCGGTGGTTGAGCAAGCTTCCCTCGGTGGTTGAGCAAGCGAGCGAGGAACGAGCGAGCGCGTCGAAACCAGGCGCCCCTCCGCTGGTTGAGCAAGTGAGCGAGGAACGAGCGAGCGCGTCGAAACCACCCCCCGCCATACCCTCCTCAGCGCGCCGGGTTGAGCTCCCCGAAGTCCATGTCCACGCCCGCCTGGGCGAAATTGCGCAGGTCGCGAGCGACCGCCTTGCCCTCGTCGGTGCCCATGTCAGCGAGCGCGTCTTCCTTTGTCTCCCAACACAATTGGGCGATGACGAAGTGCGGCGGCTGCGACCCGTCGAGCGTCTCGCAGCGCTGCCAGCTGGCCGTGACCAGCCTGGGGAATTTCGCGGCGAGCGGCAGGTGCACCTGCTCGTAGTGGCTGAGGAAGGCCTCGGGGTCCTGCGGGTGGGCGTAGCTCACGGTCAGCTGGTACATCGGGCTCCTTCGTCGGTATGCCGGGGCTGTCGCTCCCCGAACCTAGCGCTCTGCCCGATCGTCTCGAGCGGGACTCACCGTCCGGCGGAGACGGGCGAGACGGCGGAGACGGGGGCGTGGGCGGCGAGCGGGTTGTCGAGCGTACCGAGCAGTTGCAGCGCGCCGGCCGGATCGGCCAGGTCCACCATCTGGCGGTTGTCGCGCAGCTGCAACCGGTTGAGGCAGGAGAGCGGGAACTGCGCAGCGAACAGGTCGTAGCGATCGGCGAGCTCGGGGTGGGCCGCCTGATAGTCAGCGACGACGTCCGCGACCGTGCGCCAGAAGTCGTCCCACGGCAGCACTCCGTCCGCGTTCAGCAATGCGGCGAGGTGTCGGAAGAAGCAGTCGAAGACATCGGTGAAGATCGACAGCGCCTGCAGGTCGGACGGAACCTGCGCGCGCACCCGCTCGGCCTCGGTCGGGAGGTGCGTGTCCGGCCGCATCACGACGATCTCCTCCGCCAGGTCCTTGAGGATCACGCGCTCGACGTTCCCTTGGTGCAGCACCAGGATCACGTTCTCGCCGTGCGGCATGAAGGCCAGCCCGTAGCGATAGAGCGCGTGCAGCAGGGGCTGCAGGTAGGCGTCCAGATAGCTCCGCAGCCAGGTGGTGGGTGCCACCCCCGCGTGGGCGATGAGCGCCGCGGCATACGACTGCCCGTCCGGGTCCCGGTGCAGCAGGGCGGCCATCGTCGCGAGGCGGCGGTCCGGCTCGAGGAGCGGGACGGGGCTTTCCCGCCAAAGGGCGGCGAGCATCTTGCGGTAGGGCGACCCCGCCGGCGTCGCCGCTTCGTAAGCCTCGGGGTGATAGCCGATCGCGGCGCGCTCGCGGATCAGCAGCGCACCGGTCGCGCGCAGCGTCGCATCGCTCGCGAACAGGTCGGCGAGCCAGTCGTTGATCGCCGGCGTCGCCGCCATGTAGGCGGCGGACAACCCGCGCACGAACCCCATATTCACTACGGAGACAGCGGTTTTGACGTAATGCCGGTCCTGTCGGGTGCGGTTGAAGAAGGTGCGCACCGACTGTTGGGCCTGATAGACGTCGCGGCTCTCGCCCAGTGGCACCAGCCGATCCTGGGCGATATCGGCGGCGAAGGTGATGGACAGGCGGTTCCACCATTGCCAGGGATGGACCGGGATCAGCAGGTAGTCGTCCGGGTCCAGTCCGCGATCGCGCAGGTCGGCGTCGAACTGTTCGCGCTGGGGGCCGAGTTCGGCGCGCAGGAAGTCCGCGTAGGTCGTATCGCGGCAACTGCTGAAGTCGGCGTGCGATCGGTGCGCGGCGAGCCAGATCAGCCGGACGTCGCGCGCGGCCTCGGGTGCGAAGGCCTGCGACTCGTGGGCTCCGAAGCCGATGCGGCCACTGTTGGCGACGAAACAGGGGTGCCCCGCGAGCATGGCGGCCTCCACCGTTTGGAAATCGGCAGTGACCAGGTCAGCCGCGCTCGGTTGCGGCAACGACAGCTTGAAGGACAACGACGACAGCGTCGAGGAGATCTCCTCCAGGTAGGCCGGCAGCATGTCGGGGCCGAGACCGAGCGCCTCGCGAAGGCCCAGCACAAACCCGACGGCATCGAGCCGGCCGCCGTCGCAGGTGATGCTGCCGGGGTCGATCTGCCAGTGCCGCAACGGCATTCGCCGTGCGGCGAAGCGGTATGCCGGGGTGCCGTCGTCGCTGGTGACCGTGAACCACCCCGGTGCGTCGGGGTCGGGTGCGGGCTCGATCAGGCGTTCGTGGGCGAACTCGCACAGGGCCTTGGCAAGCAGGATCCGGTTGGCGGCATCCCACGCGTCGGGGCGGTAGTGCGCCGCGGCCGCACTCGGAGGGCTGGGATAGGGATTCATCGATGGCCTTTGTCGGTCTGGGTGGTCGGGCGGAACTGGTCACGAGTGCAGAAGCTCAGCAGGGCTTGTTTGTCCGGCAGGTCGATCCGGGCCGCGGGGCGGAAGCCGACCGCGGCGTTCACTGCCTGCACGGCCAGGTTGCGGACGTCGGGCTCGACGACCACCCGCCGCACCGACGGGTCCTCGAACAGCCAGGTCAGCACTGCCGACAGCACCGACCGGGTGAAGCCGTGCCGCGGGTGCTGCGTCGGCGCGCACAGGAAGTGCATGCCGATGTCGCCGGGCAGGGCGGCATACCGGCCGGCGAGCTCGACCCGCGCGGGGTCGTACCGTTCGGCGAGGAAGCAGGGGAGGCCGTCGACGAAACCCAGCACGGCGGTCCGGTGCGGGTGGGCCACGATGTCCCCGTAGGTCTCCCGCACCTGTGACAAGGTCGCCTCCCTCATTTGCCAGTAGCGCGCCTTGGGATGGGTGACCCACTCGTGCAGGAGCGGCCCGTCGGTCACCGGGTCGACCGTGCGGACGGCGAAGACCCCGAGGTCGTCGCAGTAGACGGGGCGCATCAGCCGACCCCCGCAGGCGTGCCGAACTCCTGGAAGGCGATGGACTTCTCGATCGGGTAGACCTCCCGGCCGAGCACCTCGCGCAGGATGCAGGAATTGCGGTAGGCGCCCATGCCGAGGTCCGGCGAGGTGACGCTGTGCACGTGATCCCCGCCGTTTTGCAGGAAGATCGGCGCCGCACCGTCGTCGATGCGGTAGGTCCGGTCGACCGCAGGCCGGTGGTGGGCATCGAAGCGGATCCGGTCGCGGACCGAGGCGAGGCAGCCGGGCAGGGCATGGTCGTAACCGGTGGCCAGCACCAGGCCCTCGGTGTCCAAGGTGAACTCTCGCCCTTGTTCGCACTGCGTCAGCCCCAAGGTGTAGGTGCTGCTCTGGTCATCGAAGCGCAGGCTCTCCAGCGCCGTGTTGGTGAGCAGCCGCGTGGGCGCGCCGCCGTGCACCGAATGCTCGTAGAGCCGGTCGAAGATCTCGTTGATCAGCGAGGCATTGATCCCCTTGGACAGGCTCTTTTGCTGGGCGGTGAGCGCGTAGCGGGTGTCCTCGGGAAGCTCGCTGAAATAGTCGACATAGTCCGGCGAGGTGAGTTCCAGGGTCAGCTTGGTGTACTCCAGCGGGAAGAACCGAGGCGAGCGGGTGACCCAGGTGAGGTGATAACCGGCCTCGTCGATATCGCCGAGAAGGTCGGCGTAGATCTCCGCGGCGCTCTGCCCGCTGCCGACGACGGTGATGGTCTCCTTCTCCCGCAACACCTCTCGGTGGGCGAGGTAGTCGCTGTTATGAAGAGCGTCGCCGCCCACGGCGCGCGCACAGGCCGGCAGGAAGGGCGCGCCGCCGGTGCCGACCACTAGCGCCCGAGCGTGGTGAACCACGGTTTCGCCCGCGGCGCGGGAGGTGACAGCGTAAGCGCGGCGAGACCCGTCATACTCCACCGAGACGACCTCGTGACCACAGCGCACCGACTCCAGTTGCTCGGCGGCCCAGCGGCAGTAGTCGTTGTATTCGCGACGCAGGGGGAAGAAGCTCTCCCGGATGTAGAAGGAGTAGAGGCGCCCCCGCTGCTTGAGGTAGCTGAGGAAGGACAGGGGCGAGGTGGGATCGGCCAGGCTCACCAGGTCGGCGAGGAAGGGCGTTTGCAAGGTGGCGCCGTCGAGCATCATGCCCGGATGCCAGTCGAACGACGGCTTGCGTTCGAGGAAGAGCGCGTCCAGGTCATCCAGGGGTGCCGCCAGACACGCGAGGCCGAGATTGAACGGGCCGAGGCCGATGCCGATCAGGTCGTAGGTCTTCATCGCTCTCCCCTCAGACCGCGATCGTGCGCGGCAGCCGCTGGACGGTGTCGGCGCAGTGATGGGCGATGCGCTCGACGACGGCACCGATGTCGCCGGTGGTGGTGTGCGGATTCAGCACGGTGAACTTCAGCCACTCCTCGCCGTCGATGGTGGTGCTCGCAATCACCGCGCAGCGTTCGCGAGCCAGCAACTCACGGGCTGCGAGGTTGGCCGAATCACATTGTGCCGCAGAAAGATTCGGGTCTGTGTAGCGGAACACGACGGTGCTGAGATCAGTCGGCGCTGCGACCTCGAAGCGCGCATCCGCGCGCAGCTGCTCGTGCGCCTGGTGGGCCAGCTCGATGACCGCGTCGAAGAGATCACCGATCGCGTCGGCACCCGTCACCCGCAGCGCCAGCCACAGCTTCAGCGCGTCGAACCGCCGCGTGGTCTGCAGGCTCTTGTCGACCTGATTCGGTATGCCGTCCCGCGTCATCCGCTCCGGGTTCAAGTAGTCCGCGTGGTGACGAACCATCAGCCGCCCGTCCCGCACGAGCAGGGCGCTCGCAGCGACCGGCAGGAAGTAGGACTTGTGGAAGTCGACCGTCACCGAGGTGGCCCGTTCGATGCCCGCGAGCAGATCGCGCCGGGTGCGGGAGACGAGCAGGCCGCCGCCATACGCCGCGTCGACGTGCAGCCACAGATCGCGCTCGGCGCACAGGTCAGCGACGGCGCTCAAGGGGTCGATGACGCCGAAGTCGGTGGTGCCCGCGGTGGCGACGACAGCCATCGGCGTGAGGCGGGCGGAGGCCAGCCGGGCCAGGGCGATGCGCAAGGAGAACAGGTTGAGGCGCCGCTCGCGGTCGACCGGGATCGGCACGACGGCATCGGCGGGCAGGCCGAGCAGGTGGGCCGCCGTGCGGATGCTGAAGTGGCTGTCCACCGAGGTGAGGATGCGCAGGTCGGCGAGCCGGGCTCCCTGGCGCACCGCGTGTTCGCGGGCGAGGAAGAGAGCGTGCAGATTGGAGGCGGTGCCGCCGCTGGTGAAGATGCCGTCGGCGGACGGGTCCCAGCCGACCCGGCCGGCGGTCCAGGCGATCAGCCGGCGTTCGATCAGGGTGCCGCCCGCGCTCTGATCCCAGGTGTCGAGTGAGGAGTTGACCGCCGAGGCGATCGCGTCCGCGGCGACCGCTTCGATCAGCACGGGGCAGTTCAGGTGGGCCAGATAGCGCGAGTGGTGAAACCAGGTGGCATGGCGCACGTAGAGATCGTCGACTTCGGCGAGCGCCTCGGCGAGGTCGAACAGCGGGCGGTCGAGGTCGACCGCGTCGATGCGTGGGGCGAGGTCGGCGGGAGTTGCCTCGGTGCAGGGATGTTGCGCTGCGGCGAAGGCGTCGCAGAGCACCGCACTGGTGTCGCTGAGGGCGGTGGCGTAGGCCTGCCGGGTGTCGGTCGTCAGTAGGGCGGGTGGTGTCGAAGTCATCGCGTCCTCGAGTGCGTAGTTAGGTGAGGCTTACCTAACTACGCGATCCGAGGGTTCGTCAACTCGGCCGGTGGCTCGCAACGGGAGGGGGCGACCGCGACGGGCTGTCGGATGTTCAGCGGCGCGAACGAGTGAAAACGACTGTCCGCCAACGGAATTCGTTACGAGTCGCCGAACGGGATGCGCTCGCGGGCGGTGGCGACGGTGTCAGCGTCGACGGTCCAGGTGATCGTGGTCGGTTCGTGTCCGGCGCGGACGCGGGCGCGACCGAAGGGGTCGACGATCACGCTGTTGCCGATGCCGAGCGGTGCCGCGCCCTGCGGCTCGGACCATGCTTGAGCGGCGGCGACCAGCCAGGCCTGCGCGTCCAGCGCGCGGGCGCGGGTGAGCACATCCCATTGCTCGGCCTTGCCCGGTCCCTCGCCCCAGCAGGCGGGCACGATCACGACCTCGGCACCGCGCTTGGCCAGCGCCCGGAACTGGTCGGCGAAGCGGATGTCGTAGCAGGTGGCAAGCCCGACGGTCAGGTCACCAAGGTCGAAGGTGACGATCTCGTCACCGGGTGCGACGATCTCGGACTCGCGCGATCCATACGCGTCGTAGAGGTGAATCTTGTTGTAGGACAACTCGATTCCCGGGCCGGTGACGAGGAGCGTGTTGTGCACCCGACCGTCTTCCGCCGGCGTGAACATGCCGACCACGACGGTGAGGTCGGACCCGCGAGCTGCTTCGCGGACGGTGCTCGCGAACGGACCGTCGAGCGGCTGAGCGGCATCGGCGAAGCCACGGCGGAAGCTGCGCATCGACGCCTCGGGAAACACCAGCAGATCGGTGCCCGCGGGCGCCTCGGCGATTGCGCCGGTGATCTGCGCGAGGTTCGCCTCGACCTCCTCGGTCGCGGTGAGCTGCACAGCGGTGACGGACAAGGTCATGGTTCGCGTCGCCTTCCGAGTCGCGGGTGGTCTCACCGCCCATCCTGCCCGGGTGCGGTGACAGCGGGAGGTGAGCGGGCCGGCATACCGGATCGTGGTAGGCATGGGTGAGGTCCGCGAGAGGAGCCCATCGATGTCCCTGCCCCTGCTGCCCGACGACAACTGGTCGCGCGTGCTGTGCATCGTCGCCCATCCGGACGACCTCGAATACGGCACGTCCGCGGCGGTCGCGACCTGGACCAAACGGGGTGTCGAGGTGGCTTACGTGCTGCTGACCTCGGGCGAGGCGGGGATGCAGTTGCCGCCCGAGGAGGTCGGCCCGATGCGGGCAGCTGAGCAGCGTAAGGCCTGCGAAACCGTTGGGGTGCAACAGCTTTCGGTGCTGAACCATCCGGACGGGATGCTCCAGCCAGGCCTTGAGCTGCGGCGCGATGTGGCGCGGGCGGTGCGTGAGTTCCGCCCGGACGCGGTCGTGACGGCGAACTTCGACCTCGAGGCGTATGGCGGGCTGAACCAAGCCGATCACCGCGCCGCGGGTCTGTCGGTCATCGACGGGGTGCGCGACGCCGACAACACCTGGGTGTTTCGCGAGCTGGCCGATGCCGGACTGCCGAAATGGCACACGCGCTGGATCCTGGTCGCCGGGCACCCGGACGCGACCCATGCGGTGGCGGTCGATCGGGCCGCGGTCGAGGCGAGCGTCGCGTCGCTGCGCAGCCACCAGGCCTATCTCGCCGACCTGCCCGGGCACCCCGATCCGGGGCAGATGATTCCGGGGATCCTGCGCTCGGGCGGGGAGGCCGCGGGGGAGGAGTATGCCGTGTGCTTCCGCGCCTACGACCTCGGCGAGCCCCTCCGCCCATGAACCCGGCACCATCCGTCGGCGCCGGGTTCAGCGCGGGACATCCGACGGGGGATCAACGGGTGGTGTAGCCACCGTTGGCGAAGATCGTCTGACCGGTGATCCACCAGCCGTCGGTCGCCAGGAAGGTGACGATCGGCGCGATGTCCTCGATCTTCGTGAGCTGATTGCCCATGGCCTGCGACTTGTGGAACTCGACGCGTTCCGGCGTCTCCTGGCCGTAGAAGAACGGTGTGTCCATCGGCCCCGGTGCGACGGCGGTGACCGAGATGCCGCGCGGCGCGAATTCCTTGGCAGCCGCGCGAGTGAAGTGTTCCACGGGACTCTTGCCACCGGCATACGTCGAATAACCGTCGGTGAAGGCCGCGAGCAGGGAGGTGACGATGGTGATGATCTTGCCGTCGTCGGCGAGCTGCCTGCCGGCCTCCTTGATGAAGAAGTACGCAGCCTTGGCGTTGATGTCGAACATCGAGTCGTAGTCGTCCTCGCTGGTGTCCGCGATCGGCTTACGCAGCACTTTGCCGACCGTGTTGACCGCGACGTCGATCGGTCCGAGAGCGTCGGCGGCATTCGCGAACAGTTCGGCGACCGTATCCGGCCGGGTCAGGTCACCGGTGAGGACGACGCCTTTGCCGCCCGCGGCCTCAACCGCTGCGAGCGTCTCCTCGGCCTGCGGCCGGGTGGACGGGGAGTTGTAGTGAATCGCGACATTCGCGCCAGCCTCGGCGGCCCGACGGCTGATCAGGCCGCCGAGGTTCTTGGCGCCGGCGGCGACGAGCACGTTCTTGCCCTGGAGGGTGTGCGTGGTCATGAGAAGCCTTCCGTGTAGCGGGAGAATGGATCGCTATATCAACGATATGCCCTAATGTAGCAGCATGACACAGGTCCCGCACGCTGATACACGGACCCGCTTGCTGGATGCCGCGGCTGATCTCGTCGCCTCGGCGCCCGGCGAGGAGATTTCGCTGCGTGCGGTGTGCGACCAGGTCGGGGTGAAGATGCCGACGCTGTACCACTTTTTCGGGAGCAAGCAGGGCCTGCTCGATGCCGTGGTGGTCCGCGGGTTCGAGCTCTACCTCGCCCAGAAATCGGCGCAGGAATCGTCGGGCGATCCGATCCAGGACCTGCGGGTGGGTTGGGATACCCATGTCGCCTTCGGAGTGGAGAACCCCGGCTTCTACACCCTGATGTACGGCAAGGTGCGCCCGGGCCAGGTGAGCGAGGGGCAGTCGCGCGCGAGCGAGACGCTCCTCGCTTTGACGCGCGCCGCTGCGGACCAGGGCCGGCTGATCGTGCCGGCTGATCAGGCCGCCGCGCACGTGCTGGTCACCAACATCGGCGTGACCCTGCGGCAGGTCGTCCTGGCCACGCCGGACCCGCAACTGTCCGCGGCCGTGCGAGAGAGCACGATCGCGGCCATCACCGGAACGGCGCAGAGCGGGCTGCCCGAGGACGACCGCGTCGGCATCCACCGCGTGCTTGAGTATGCCGTCGCCCGGCCGGACGTTCTCGGCGAGGCAGAGACGCAACTACTGACCCAGTGGCTGCGCCGACTCGCTGCGCATCCCTGAGGCTCCCCCCGAGCCGGTCCGCACTGCTCGCGCATCCCAGAGAGTGCCGCGAACTAGGGCGTGAGCTGGATGGGGACGATGGCGGCTGCTCAGACGTATGGCGGGCGCCCGGGGTCGAGCCCGGCCTGTCAGGCTGGCCGGGTGGACGACACGACGAGGACCACCATCGAGCAGGCGTCGACCGCCTTGGGCGAGCCCCTCACAGTGATAGGAGCGCCGCTGCCGACCAGCGATCGCAACCAGGTGATTCGTGCGCAGGCCCGAGGCCGGACCGTGATCGTCAAGCGGAATCTCACGCAGGACCCCTTTGCGAGCGGACGTGAGTCGAGCGCGCTGCTCGCGTTGAACTCCATCGACCCCGGCTGTGCACCAAGAGTTTTGGCGGAGGGCGACGGTTTGCTGGTCCTCGAGGATCTCGGCGACGGCGGCAATGTCGCGGATGCGTTGACGGGCGAGGATGCCGCCGCTGCAGAAGCCGCCGTCCGAGCGTGGGCTGCCGGACTCGGGCGCTTTCACGTCGCGGGGCGGGCGGCCGCCAGCCTGTTCGAGGACGAGATGATGCGCCGCACAGGCACTTCCAGCGCGTACATGGACGCCCAACTGGAGGAGGCGGCTGCAGCGTGGGTCGGCCTAGCAGCGGACCTGGGGGTGCACACCGAGAGATCCACGTTCGATGACCTCGCCAGCCTGACGACTCGCTTTCGCACCGACCTGTCGACCTTGTCCGCGGGAGACATGTGTCCGGACAACAACCTGCTCGTCGATGGGCGGGTCGTGATGATCGACCTGGAGTTCGCCACCATCAGACATCTCGCGTGGGATGTGGCCTATCTCCAGGTTCCGTGGCCGTCGTGCTGGTGCGCGTGGACCTTGCCGGACGGCCTGACGCGTGCCGCCCTCGCGGCGTGGCAGGCGAGCGCGGCGTCCCTGCTCGGCGACATCGCTGCGGATGACCTTCGACATGACCTCCGCCTCGCCGCTGACGGCTGGCGATGGTTGAGCAGCTATTGGCTCCTGGAGCAACTCGCCGGACCTCCGCGACCTGCGCGCCCGGAGCGCCCCTCGCCGCGTCATCAGGACCGCATCGTCCACTCGCTGCGGGCTGCCGCCACGTCGCCATTGCTTCCGTCGTTACGCGAGGTCGCCGCGGACCTTGCGGCGGCCGTCGAGCAGCGCTTCAACGCACAGCCACTCGGCTACCCACGAGCCTTGGCAAAATAGAGGTCCCCCCGCGGCCCCCTCGTCGTCGGCGGGTCTGCTCATCGAGGCCGGCGCCGAGCACTAGAGGTCGATCATGCGTTCGCGAGCCGACGCATCCTCGGCTCCGCCATAACGCAGGATCGCGTGCGCCGGGCGCGCGGGGAAGGCGCGCACGTCGGGCTCGACGACCTGCCACAGTCGGTCGGCGTCCGGTCCATAGAGGTAGATCACGGCTTCGCCGTCGCCGAACTCGTTGCCGTCCAGCTCTCCGGCGTTGGCCGCCTCGACCTTGGCCTCGAGCACGTCCTCCAGTTTGAAGAGCGCCTCACGCTCGCTGTCCGACCCGAACTCGCCCGACAGCTCGTAGTGGATCATCACGGCGTGCTGAGGCGACGGCGGGACGTCCGAGCCGCCCCCGCGCAGCTTCTTGAACCAGTTCATCGGCGGGTCCTCTCCGCTCGGAGCACGTGCCCCCGGGCTGATTCGAACAGCCGACACCCGCTTTAGGAGAGCGGTGCTCTATCCCCTGAGCTACGAGGGCGGGGAGCGTATGCCGGGTCGCGGCATGTCGCGCGGATCAGTCTAGTTGCCCGGGCGGCCTGCACCGGAGCGCAGGTCGAGGGCGTGCAACACCATGTCGAACCGGCGTGTCTCGTCCGGAGCGACGAAGTCGCGCAGGCGGCCGTACTCCACGAAGCCCTCGGACAGATAGAGCCGCTCGGCGCGGGTGTTGTCGCCACGGAAGTCCAGGGTGAGCACTTCGATGCCCGCCGTCCGGGCTGAGTCGACCAGCGCCCGGAGGAGTCGCCGGCCGACGCCCTGGCCGGCGAATTCCGTTGCCACAGCGAGCTTTTCGAGGTCCGCGTGCGGCCGGTGGGTCGGCCGGGCATAGCGCCGCCAATAGCCGAAGCCCGCAACGGACTCACCGGCTGAGGCAACGACGGCAGCAGCCTCGGCCGACCCGGCCGTCACCAGCTCGGTGAGCAAGGAGCGCACCTCCGCGGCGGCCGGCGGCGCCGTCCACCCGAGCGCGGCGTCGGCGAGCACCAACTCGCCCAGCATCGCGGTGAGCCCGTCGACGAGCGCGTCCGTAACGTCGTCGGCGCCCAGCACCCGCGTCGTCATCTCCGGCAAGTGGTCGCGATAGCCGCCGGAGTCCTCTACTCCGGGTGTCATGGTGCGACGGAGGGGCGGTGGTCGCGATAGCCGCCGGAGTCCTCTACTACGGGTGTCGTCACGGCGTGGTGTCGGGCGCCAGCGTGTCCTCGCCCTCGGCCTCGCGGCCCGGGGTGCGCAGGTTCCACTTGCGGATGGCGAACCGGAAGACCACGTAGTAGAGCACGGCATACCCGAGCCCGATCACGATGAGCCACAACGGTTTTGTCGCGATGCCGAAGTTCAGCACATAGTCGAACAACCCGGCCGAGAAGTTGAACCCGTCGCGGATGCCGAGCGCGTTGCACAGCGCGATCGAGGTGCCGGTGAGCACGGCGTGGATGACGTACAGCGGCCAGGCGACGAACATGAACGCGAACTCCAGCGGCTCGGTGACACCGGTGAGGAAGGAGCACAGCGCCGCCGAACCCATCAGGCCGCCGACGACCTTCTTCTGGTCGGGGCGGGCCTCCTGCCAGATCGCCAGCGCCGCGGCCGGCAGCGCGAACATCATGATCGGGAAGAAGCCGGTCATGAATGAGCCCGCGCTCGGGTCGTGCGCGGCGAACCGGGCGATATCGCCCTGCACCGTCTTGCCGCCCGCGCCCTGGTAGCTGCCGAGCTGGAACCACGGCACCGAGTTGAGGATGTGGTGCAAACCGGTGGGGATGAGCAGCCGGTTGGCGGTGCCGTAAATGAACCCGCCGACCACGTCGTTGTGCGACACCCAGGTCGACAGCGCCTGCAGACCGGCGGCAAAAGCCTTGTAACAGAAGGCCGTCACGACCGACAGCAGCAGCGTCGCGAACGCGGTGAGGATCGGCACCAGCCGTCGGCCACCGAAGAACGCGAGGTATGGCGGGAGCTTGGTGCGGTGGAAACGTTCCCAGAGCTTGGCGGCGATCAACCCGGACAGCACACCGCCGAGCACGCCGTAGTCGATCATCGGCGGCTTCCCGGTGGGATCGGGCTTGGTGCCGAGCACGAGCGGCGACATGGCGTTGCCAACATTCTTGAAGACGAGATAACCGACCACCGCGGCGAGCGCGGTCGAGCCGTCGGCCTTCTTCGCCATACCGATGGCGACGCCGCCGGCGAACAGCAGCGGCAGGTTGTCGAAGAGCGCGCCACCGCCCGCGGCGATGACCGGCGCGACCTTGGTCCAGCCCAGGCCGTCCTTGCCGAGCACGTCGTCGGCGCCGAGCCGCAGCAGCAGACCGGCCACCGGCAGCGCGGCGATCGGCAGCATCAGGCTGCGACCGAATTTCTGCAGTGACGCCATACCGCGACGCTGCTTGGGCGCCGCGGCTGCGGCTGCACTGGTGCTCATCTGGGCCCCTTCCCTGGGCGATCGTGCGATCGTGGGCGAGGATTGTCCCGTCATACGGACATGTCAAGGAAGGAGCCACCCATGAACAAGGCCGAACAGATCGTCGCCGGGCTCGGCGGCGCCGAGAACATCGAGGACATCGAGGCGTGCATCACCCGGTTGCGCACCGAGGTCTCCGACGGCTCGAAGGTCGACCAGGCGGCGCTCAAGGCGGCGGGTGCGCACGGCGTCGTCGTGCAGGGTTCGGTCGTCCAGGTCGTCGTCGGGCCGGAGGCCGACACCCTCGCCGAGGACATCCAGGACCTGTTGTGATGCGGGTGCTCGCGCCGTCCGCCGGCGAGATCATGGCGCTCGCGGACGTGCCCGACCCGGTCTTCGCCGCCGAGATGGTCGGCGCCGGGCTGGCGATCACGCCCGGTCCCGAGCAGCAGGTCGCTGTGGCTCCGATCGCCGGCACCGTGGTCAAGGCGATGCCGCACGCGTATGTCGTCGCCGGTCCCGACGGTGCGGTGCTGGTGCACCTCGGCATCGACACGGTCAAGCTCGACGGTGCCGGTTTCGAGGTGCTGGTGGCCGAGAAGTCCGAGATCGCCGAAGGTCAGGAGTGCGTCCGTTGGACGCCGGGAGATATTGCGGCACAAGGACTTTCGCAGCTCGTGCTGGTCTGCGCCCTGGACACACCGGCCGGTTCGGTGTCAGCCGAGCACGCCGGCGAGCGCGTCGAGCAAGGAGCCGAGCTCTTCACGATCTGATCGGCGTCCGCTGTGTCCGCAGCACCGCGCGACCCATCGCGCGCATCTGCGGACACAGGGCCCGTCTCACGGGGTCGCGGAGGCAGTGCCGAGCAGGCGGTTCATCTCCCGGATCTCCTTGTCCTGCGCGGTGACGATGGAGCTGGCGAGCTTCTTCACCTGTGGGTCGGATGTAGTGCCGAGCACCGACTTCGCCATCCGGATCGCGCCCTGGTGGTGCTGCACCATCATCTGCAGCCACATCCGGTCGAAGGCCGGGCCCTGGGCGGCCTCGAGTTGCTTCATCTGCGCGTCGGTCATCATCCCGTCGCCGTGGTTCATGCCGGACATCCCGGTCGATGAGGGCTGCGGTGCCTTCCAGGCGCGCAGCCAACCCTGCATCTGAGCGATCTCCGGACCCTGCGCCTTCTTGATGCGGGTGGCCAGGTCGCGCACCTTCGGCGACGCCCCCGATCGGCCGAGGGCCAGGTCGGCCATCGTGACCGCCTGCTGGTGGTGGGGGATCATCATCTGCGCGAACATCACATCGCCTTGCCGCCCGCTCGCCGCGGACGAGCCGCTCGCCGCGGACGAGTCGGAGCCGGGCATCGAGCCGGAGCTCGTCATCGCGCCGTGGTTCATGCCGGACATCCCCGACCCGCCGCTCGAGGAACTGCCGCACCCCGTCACGAGCGCAGCGAGCAGGACGGTGGGCAGGGCCGTGAGCAGTCGACGGTTCATGGGCACCAGCCTGCGCGATGATCTCGGCGGTCAACACCGACGAATCATGGAGATCTCATGGAGATCGCGGCAGGCTGAGCACGAACCTCGCGCCCTCACCGGGTCCGTCGCTGGTCGCGGTCAGGCTGCCACCGTGCGCGTGCGCGATCGAGCGGCTGATCGACAGTCCGATGCCGCTGCCGCCGTGCGCCGAGTCCCGGGCGGCGTCGGTGCGATAGAACCGCTCGAAGACATGCGGCAGTTGCTCGGCAGCGATGCCGTCGCCCGTATCGGCGACCGACAGACGCACCTCCCGGTCGTCCCCGTCGACAGTCACGGTGATCGTGTCGCCTGCTCCCGTATGCCGGACCGCGTTGTCCAGCAGGTTGGTCAGCACCTGTTCGATGCGCGCAGGATCGACCCACACCGGCTGGGGTTGCGGTGTGTCGACCACGATCCGCTCGGCGCCTTCGCGGGGTAGCTCACCCACCGATCGAGCCAGCTCAGCTAGGTCGATCTGCTTGCGGCGCAACGGGATTCGCTCGTCTTCCAAGGACACCGTGCGGATGTCCTCGGTCAGCCGGGTGAGCCGGTCGAGTTGGCGCTGCAGCACCGCGAAGGTCTCCGCATCGGCCGGGATGACGCCGTCCTCGAGGCCCTCGAGATGCGCCTGCAGCGTGCTGATCGGCGTGCGCAGTTCGTGCCCGAGGTCGGCGAGCATCCGTCGTCGCGTCTCCTCGGTCGCGGCCAGCTGCCCCGACATCGAGTTGAACGCCGTCGCCATCGCTCGCGCCTCGGCCGGGCCGTGGGTCTCGTCGATCAGCGGCGCCGGCCGGCCGCGTGCGACGACCGTCGCCGCGGTGCCTGCCGCCTCGAGCGACCGAGTCACTCGTCGCGACACCCACCACGACAGCGGCACCGCCACGACCAGTGCGGCGAGGGCGGCCATGCTGAGCGTCACCCAGCCGGTCGAGACGAAGGCTTCTTCGACATGACGCACCGTCGAGGGCTGGGTCTCACCGGCCCGCGCCAGATGCTGATGGAACAGCCGCGGTGCCACGACCAGCGCGACCCCGCCGCCGGCGACGGCCGACACAACCAGCACGCAGCCGATCGCGGTCAGCAGCCAGACGGCCAGCGAGACGGGGGAGCGCCCACCCGCGCCGCCGGCGCCGCGTCGGAGGCCGGCGCCGCGTCGGAGGCCGGCGCCGCGTCGGATACCGCCGCCGCGCCGGCCGCCAGCATTACGCCCCGTCACGGCCGGCCCATCCGATACCCGACGCCACGCACGGTCGCGATCACCTCGCGGCCGAGCTTGGCCCGCAGGTGCGCCACATGGGTGTCGACCAGGTGCTCGTCGCCGCCCCAGCCCGCACCCCACACCGCGTCGATCAGCGCCCGCCGGTCGAACGCCCGCCGGGGCTGCGCCGCCAGGGTGGCCAGCACGTCAAATTCGGTGCGGGTGAGCGGGATCGACCGGCCCTCCAGCAACACCTCGTGCGCCTCGAGGTCGAGGCGCAACCGGCCGACCTGTTGCACGACCGGCTCGGTCGTCGCCGTGCGGGGCCGCCGCAGCAGCACACCGATCCGCGCAACCAGCTCCCGCACGCTGAACGGCTTGGTGACATAGTCGTCCGCGCCCACCGACAGCCCGATCAAGGTGTCCACCTCCTCGGTGCGGGCTGTGAGCATCAACACATACGCGTCGCTGAAGGTGCGCAGCTGACGGCATACCTCGATTCCGTCGAGGCCGGGCAGGCCGAGATCGAGCACGACGACGTCCGGGGTGAAGGCCCGCGCCGCCTCGAGAGCCGCCAGCCCGTCGTGCGCCAACTGCACCGTGTACCCCGCCCGATCGAGGTAGTTGCCGACCATTCCGGCGAGCGCCACCTCGTCGTCCACGACCAGCACACGAGAGGGCGAGATGGGCGTCATACCGCCATTATCTCGGGCCCGGCCACCCCCCTTTGGGGTGCTTGCGATGGAGATTGGATGGAGTTTGCCGAGGTTGCCCGGATCGCTTAGGGTCGCGGCCGCACCTGCGTCAACTACGGTCACAGGGCATTGCCAGCACATACCGTCACGGGGCACAGCCGCGTATGCCGCCCGAGGGGAGCGTTCCGCACCGATGAGGACCAAGGCCTGGGACCGACTGAAGCACTTGCGTCATCGGTCCGACAGTCCGCAGCCGCCTGGGCCGGACGACCCGCAGGTGGAAGCCGACCCGTCGGCCGACACCCGACCGAAGGCGAAGGGGCCGACCTCCACCGTCGGCTCCGGCGTCGCGCGCGCCCGCACCGAGAACCGCGGTCTGGACCGTGCTCAGATCATCAGCCACGGGCTGCGGTGGACCTCGACCTGGTCGCTGCGGTTCATCTTCGTCGCGGTCGCCACCTGGCTGCTGCTCAAGGTGCTGGCCGAGATCTGGCCGGCGCTGCTGCCGATCTTCCTCGCGCTGGTGATTTCGACCGTGCTGTGGCCGCCGGCTCGCTGGCTGCGCAACAAGGGGGTGCCGCCGACGCTGGCCGCGGTGCTCGCGATGCTGCTGGCCTTCGTGGTGATCGGCGGCATCGTCGCCGCGATGGCTCCGACCGTCGGCAACCAGTGGCCGGAGCTGACTCAGAAGTCGGTCGACGGCGTGCAGAAGATCCAGGAATGGCTGGAAGGCCCGCCCTTCCACGTGCGCCCCGACCAGATCGACCACGCGGTCTCCTCGATCACCGCCAAGCTGCAGGCCTCCGGCAACCGGATCGCCGAAGGCGTCTTCTCCGGTGTCACCATCGCCGGCCGGGTGCTGCTCAACACGGTCATCGCGCTGATCCTGACCTTCTTGTTCATCAAGGACGGCCCGCGCTTCCTGCCCTGGCTGCGGATCGTCACCGGCCGCGGCACCGGCGCGCATTTCACCGAGGCGCTGTCGCGGGTCTGGCTGACGCTGTCCGGCTTCATCCGCACGCAGGCGATCGTGAGCGCGGTCGACTCCTTCATGATCGGCCTCGGCCTGGTGATCTTGCGGGTGCCGCTGGCCGCACCGCTGGCGGTGCTGACCTTCTTCGGTGGTTTCATCCCGATCGTCGGTGCCTTCGTCGCGGGCACGCTCGCGGTGCTGGTCGCCCTCGTCACCAAGGGCGTCACCACCGCGCTGATCGTGCTGATCATCATCGTGTTCGTCCAGCAGGTCGAAGGGCACGTGCTGCAGCCGCTGCTGCAGAGCCGCTCGATGTCGCTGCACCCGGCGCTCGTGCTGCTGTCGATCGCCCTCGGTGGCGACCTGTTCGGCATCGTCGGCGCGTTCTTCGCGGTGCCGGTCACGGCGACGGTCGCGGTGGTCTTCCGCTACCTCGGTGAACAGATCGACCTGCGCACCGGCGACGTCAAGGCTGCCGACCTCGAACAGCTCACGCCGGAGGGCAAATACGCCGCCGAGCAGGGCGAGAAGCATGGCCGCGAACTCTCCCAGCGGGCCGAGGACAAGGACCTGGCGGACGCCGACGGGCAAGGCATCGCCGAGGAGAACCTCATCTAGTCCGTATGCCGACGCCCGCTCGCCGCACGCTCCGGCGAGCGGGCGAGCGGGAGTCGGTGAAAACCGGCATACGGCCGGAAACCCGTGGGTAACATCGAACGATCATGGCTACCCCAACGCCCGCCGTTCGCGCCGCTCTGCGCCGCCGCCGCATCGCGGCCGGTGCCGGACTCGGCGCGCTGCTGCTCGCCACGGCGGGCGGCACGACCGCGATGGTCGGCTCGGTGCAGGCCGCACCGACCTGCACCGCACCGCGCAATGTCACCGTCGCGACCACCGACGAGATGTACGACCTCGTCTTCGCCCAGGCCCGCAAGGTGGAGAACCAGCGCACGGTCTGCGTGCACTACGACGTGCGCAATATCCCCTCCTCCACCGTCGACCTGCAGCTGAAAACCGGCGCGCCCGAGGCGCCGGACATCTGGATCCCCGACGCCAGCTTGTGGGTCAACGACGTGAGCTCCAAGCTCGGCGACGGGTGGGTCAACGTCATCGGCACCGTCGCGACCTCGCCGGTCGTCCTCGGGGTGCCGACCGCACTCAAGGGCGACCCGCTCGCCAAGCCGGTCGACACCTGGGCCAACATGCTCGCCCGCGGTGGACTGCTCACCGTGCAGGACCCGGGCTCGACCTCCAGCGCCCTCACCACCATGCAGGCCGCCAACAACACCTCGCTCGACCACGACAAGCGCACCAAGCTGCTGCGTTCGGTGCTGCAACTGTCGCGCGGGACCATGTCGATGACCACCCTTAGCCAGCGGGCGACACAAGGGCCTGGGCTCGCGCGGATCTTCCCGCTCAGCGAGCAGCAGCTCATCGCCTACGACCGGTCGGCCAAGACCCCGCTCGACACACTGGTGCCGGCCCAGGGTGCGACCCAGATGGACTATCCCTATGTCACGACGGTCAAGGCCGATCCGGTGCCGGCCCCGGCGGCCCGGGCGCTGTACTCCGCGCTGACCTCGCCGGACGGCACCCAGGCACTCACCAAGGCCGGCTTCCGCACTCCGGCTCGCGACGGCCGGGCCCCGGCATACCCGAGTGGCTCGCCGCTGGGACGCGACCTGAAGCTTGTCCCGCCGATCTCGGTCAAGCAGACCGTCGCCTCCTACAAGGCCTGGGTCGACCTGGCGCGCGATGCGCGGATGCTCGTGCTGATCGACGTGTCCGGGTCGATGAGCACGCCGGTCAACGCCGGCTCGACCCGGATCGACCTGCTGGTCGGCACCGCGGTCGGAGCGCTCGGCGCACTGCCGCCGACGACCCAGCTCGGCGCGTGGGCGTTCTCCACCAACCTGCAAGGCAAGGGCAAGGACTGGGTGCCGCTGTCCAACGGCATCAACACGATCGGCGGCACCCCGGCCGGCCTCAAATATCGCGACCAGCTGACCGCCACCGCTAAGACGCTGCCGAAATATGTCGCGCGCAATGGCGACACGGCGCTCTACGACACGATCTGGGCGGCCTACCAGTACTCCACCAAGACCTATGACAACAACTACGTCAACTCGGTGGTGGTGCTGACCGACGGCACCAACGACGACCCGGGTGGCGGCCTCGACCTCAAGGGCCTGATCGCCAACCTCAAGAAGCAATACCGCGCCGACCGGCCGGTGAAGATCGTGACGATCGCGATGGGCACCGACACCGACCCCACCGCGCTGAAGCAGATCGCCACCTCCACCGACGGGTTGTCCTACACCACGCGTGATCCGAGCGAAATCACGAGCGTGTTCGTCGATGCCTTCCTGCAGCGCAACTAATCTGGTTCGGTGAGTTCGGATCCGCGCCCCCCGTCGTCCGATCAGCCCCCGCAGGAGGTCACCGACCCGGTGACCGCGGCCGTGCGCGGCTGGCAGTCCGTGCTCCAGGAACGCACCGGCCCCAACACCATGCTCTGGTATGCCGGACGCGGGCGGGCTCTCGATCTGGACCTCGCCCACCCGGCCGGCCTCGCGCGACTGTTCTCCACCGGGCGCGCCCGGTTGTCCGATCTCGCCCGCAACGAGGCGACCTATGGTCCGGCCGCTCAGCGGGCCGCCGACCTGGCCCGGCGAGCGGCGACCGACCGGGAGCGGCTCGGGGTGGACAACCTGTTCCTGGTCTTCGGGACCGCGCGGTGGAACTTCCGGGGCGGGGCCACCCGTGCCGCGGCACCGGTGCTGCTGCGCCGGGCCGCGCTGGTGTCACCGGGCTGGCACTCGGACGATCTTGAGCTGCGGCTCGACCCGCAGGTCTTCCTCAACCCGGTGCTGGTCGCCTCGCTCACCGAAAGTGGTGTCTACCTGCCGGTCGAGGACATCGAGGCGCGTGCCGGGCTGGGCCGCAGCGGTGACGTGCGTGGAGCGCTCGGCCTGGTCGCGCAGGCGTGCGCGGGTGTGCCGGGGTTCGAGCTCGACACCCGGCAGTTCCTCGAGGTGCTCACCCACCACAAGCTCGCCCTGGTCACCGACCTGGCCGCCCAGCCGGCGCTGACCGCGCACCCGGTGCTCGCGGCCTTCGCCGGTGACCCGGCCGCGACCGAGCTCGTGCAGACGCCACCGCCACCCTTCGACGAACCGTCCTTGGACGACGAGGTCGTCGCCCTCGACCTCGACCGCGACCAGCAGCAGGTGGTCGAGGCGGTCCGCGCCGGAGCGCACCTGGTGCTCGACGGGGCGCCGGGCACCGGCAAGACCCAGACCGTGGTCGGGGTGGCCGCGGCCCTCGCCGCCGACGGGCGCCGCACCCTCGTGGTGCCAGGCTCGGCCAGCGCCGCCCGCGAGATCGCGCGCCGGCTGCGGGCCGCCGGGCTGGACGATCTGGCCGTCGACGCGCGGGCCGGGCGGGTCGATCCACGCCGCCTGCTGGCCGATCTCGTCGACGAGGTCGACGCGGCGACCACCGAGGGCGGGGCGGCCGAGGTGACCGCCGCTCCCAACGGGCTGGCGTCGGCTCGCTCCGACCTGGCCGCACACCACGCGTCGTTGCACGCCCCGACCGCCTTCGGGGTGACCCTCGACGAGGCACAAAGCCAGGTCACCCGGCTGGCCTCCCGTCGTCCGGCACCACGGTCGCGGGTGCGGCTGACCGGCGCCGAGCTCGCCGGCATGTCCCCGGCTCGACGCGACCAGCTCATCGACCAGATCGAGCGGGTGGCGCGGGACGGAGCCTGGACCACCGGGGAACGTGCCGACCCCTGGTATGGCGCCGCGGTCGTCGGGGAGCAGCAGCGCACCCGGGTGGCAGATCTGGTGAGTCGCCTCGCGGAGGGAGGGCTCTCGGCATACCGCAGGGAGTCGGCAGCGCTCCTCGACGAGGTCGGGCTGCCGCCCGCGACCAGCCTGCGCGAGGAAGGCGACCGGCTGGAGCTGCTCGAGCGGGTGCGCGCGACCCTGGAGGTCTTCCGGCCCGACGTCTTCGGCACCACCTTGCCCGACATGGTCACCGCGACCGCGGGCCGCAGTGAGCGCAAGGAGCAGCGGCTCGGTGTGTTCGAGCGGCGCCGGCTGGTCGGCGAGGCGCACGCCCTCTTGCGCCCCGGCCCACGCCCGAGTGATGTGCACGGTGTCCTCGTGCGCGCCGCCGCTCAGCGCGAGCAGTGGCGCGAGATCGCCGGCAAGGGAGCGCGGCCGGCCACGGCGGCCGGACTCGGTGCCGCGCGCGAACGGCACGACCGACTGCGCGACGACCTGGACTGGCTGGGCGGCATCCTGCAAGACACCGCCGACGGGGGTGACCTGCTCGACCTCGACTTCGATGACCTGCAAGAGCGACTCGACCAGCTTGCCGCGACCAGCGACCGGCTCGCGGTGCTGCCGCGGGTGGCGAGTGGTCTGGAGCAGGTGCGCGCTGCCGGGCTCGGCCCGCTCGTCGACGACCTCGCGCGCCGCCGGGTGCGGCCCGAAGAGGTGCGCGGAGAAGCCGAATTCGTTTGGTGGACATCGGTTTTGGCCGAAGTCGAGCGCACCGACAAGGGGTATGGCGGCCACGACGGCGCCCAGCTGCGCGACACCGCCGACGCCTACCGCCGCCTCGACGCCGAGCAGATGCGCCGGGGTGCGGCGCGGGTGCGCGAGTCGGTGCGGCGGCACGTCCGGCAGATCGCCGGTGACCTGCCCGACCAGGTGGCGGCGTTGCGCGCCCACGCCACCTCGCCTCGCCCCGACCTGCACGCCGCGATCACCGATGCCCCCGAGCTTGTGCTGGCCCTGCGGCCGATCTGGTTGATGGGTCCGGCCGCGGTGCCGATGCTCATTCCGCCCGGCATGTGGTTCGACCTCACCGTGATCGACGACGCCTCGGTGCAGTCCGCGGCCTTCGCGGTGCCGGCGATCAGCCGAGCCGGGCAGGTGCTCGTCGTCGGCGACCGTCACCAGGTCGCCCCTGCGGGAGGAGCGGCCCGTTCGATCCTCGAGGAGGCCGCGCGCACCTTGCCCCGGCATACCTTGACCACGCACTACCGGTCCTATGACGAGCGGCTGGTCGGCTTCGCGTCGGCCCGGCTGTATGACGGGACGGTGCGTTCCCTGCCGGGCCCGCAGCGTGAGCCGGCGATCCGAGTGGACGTCGTGCCCGGGGCCGAGGTGGCCGAGCGGGTCGCCCGGATGGTGCTCGATGAGGTGGAGCGCGGGTTTGCCCCGGCGGTGATCTGTCTCGAACCGGAATGCTGCGCGCCGGTCGAGGCGGCGCTGCGCGCGCTGGGCCGGCCGTTGCCCAAGGTGGAGGTCCGCGCCGTCGATGACGCCGCCGGGTTGCAGCGCGATGTCGTCATCGTCTGTGCCGGGGCGCCGGATGGCAGCCTCGGCTCGCTGGCTCGGGACGGCGGTGACCGGCGGCTGCACACCGCGACCTCACGGGCCCGGAAGCGCAGCATCGTGGTGTCGCCGTGGAGTGTCGATGACCTCGACCCGACCCGCGCTCGGGCGCGGGGAGCGATCTTCCTGCGCGATTACCTGAGGTATGCCGGTGCCGGCGCCGCTGGTCATGCATCGGCCGGTGGGGTGGATGCCGGCGCGGCAGGCTCTGCTGGAGCACGCGGCCTCGCCGGGACGCAGGGATTTGCTGGGGCACGCGGCCTCGCCGGCGGCGGCTCGGCCGAGGCGAGGAGTTCCGCACCCGGCGGCCCACGGCGCCCGGGCCGGCGGCGGCGCACCGCGTCGACCGGCAGTGTGCTCGACGAGCCGTTGCTGCCGACCACCACCGATGAGCTGCCGGTGCCGCCCTTGGTGGCCGAACTTGCCGAACGGTTGCGCCACGACGGGATCGGCACGCGCACCAATGTCGGGCTCAGCCGCACCCGGATCGACCTGGTGCTGGACGACCCGCACCGTCCGGGCGAGGCGAAGGTCGCGGTGATCACCGACAGCCGACCTCTCAGCGAGGCGACCCGGGACCGCGAACGCCTGACCATCGACCGGCTGGAAGGCATGGGTTGGCAGGTGGAGCGGGTGTGGTCGCGCGATCTGTTCCGCGACCCGGCGCGTGAAGTCGCGCGTTTGCAGCACGCGGCCTATACCAAGGATGTCGATGGCCGAGGCTGAACGCCGACGCAGGCATCGGCGGGTGGTGCGGCCGGCGACCGGCAGCCGCGACGCACCAGCGCCGCGACCGGACGCGCCCGAGTTGGGATCCGACGCATCCGCGTCGAGGCCGGATACACCCGCAGCGCGTGGTCAGGTCGAGGAGCGGGCCGCGTCGACGCGTGGTGTCGCGGCCGGTCGTGGCAACGATGCGGCGTCGCGGGATGAGGAGGACTTCCGCTCGACCTCCGACCGCGGCGACACCTGGTGGCAGGAGCAACGCCCACCGCACTGGGAATGACGCTTCGGCCGTGGCGCACCAAAAGTCTCCACAATGGCGAGGTTGTCAGCGGGATCCGGGAGTTTCGGGCTGCGTGGCGCACCAAAAGTCTCCACAATGGCGAGGTTGTCAGCGGGATCCGGGAGTTTCGGGCTGCAGGCGCACCAAAAGTCTCCACAATGGCGAGGTTGTCAGCGGGATCCGGGAGTTTCGGGCTGCAGGCGCACCAAAAGTCTCCACAATGGCGAGGTTTCGCGGCAGGTCGGCCCGGAGGCAGACCGCGTATGTATGACGAACGGGCCGGACACCCGAAGGTGCCCGGCCCGTCCGGTGGCGGTTCGACGAACCGCGAGGTGAATCAGATCTGCGGGCGACCGCCACGCACGAGGGCGTCGCGGATCTCGGCGAGCAGGTCGAGCTCGGTCGGGGTCTCGCCGTCCTCGGTCTTGGGGCCGAAGCGCTCCTGTGCCTTGGTGTAGGGCACGATGACCGCGAAGTAGACGACGGCGGCCAGGATGATGAAGGCGATCAGCGCGGTGATGAAGGCACCCACGTGGATGCCGCCGGGGGTCCAGCCGGAGAAGTTGGGGGTCCCGCCGGCCTTGCCGACCAGGTCCATGATGAGGGTGACCATGGCTTCGACAACCTTGCCGAACGCACCCGCGATAACAACCGCGACTGCCAACTCGACGAGGTTGCCCTGCATGAGGAACTTCTTGAAGCCCGACACGTACTGCTCCTAATGATGAGGGGGCGTGAGCGGTGCGACCATAGCGAAGTTTCGGGTGAGTAGGAAAACCGAAACGCGCAGTGGCGCTGAAAACGGTGTGCTAACGAGACCCATGTGCGACCACCACCAGCCCCGAACCGAGGGCGCTGGCAGCCGCCACCGCCCGAGCGAAATCGCCGGCTGCACCGCGCGGCAGGGCGGCCACGACGACGGGAGCCTCGGTCCGCGATCGGTCCTGCTGACCCGGCGCTATGCCGGTCACGGTCACCAGCCGCGCACCCTGCAGCACCAGCGTGGCGCCCTGCGCGTCGTAGACATCGACGCGGTCGCCGGCTCGCAGGAGCGCGGCCATGGCGGGATCGGCAAGCGGCACAGTGGCCGCAACCTCTGTCGTGGAAACCGAAGACCAGTTCGATGCACTCGCGGTGCCACCCGTGAGCGGTGCGCCCGCAGGCAGGTCCACGGTCGTGACTTGCCCGAGCACCTGAGCGGTGGTGGCCGCGCTCGTGATGCCCGATGTCGCAGGCCAGGCGACCGTGCGCAGGTCCGCGGCGGTGATCCGGTGTCCTGCTGGCAGCGCTGAGCGGGTGACGGCGACCGGGACGGTCGGTGGAGGCGGCGGCCGGAACTGCTGCCATCCGACGAGTGCGGCCAGTGTGAACAACACCACGCTGACCCGGCGCCGGACCCGCGCCCGCCGCCAGGCGGCCTGCCGCCCAGGACCCCGCAGCTTCGCAGGCAACAGCGCCTGCGGCCGCACGGCGGTGGTCCCCGCAGAGCCGGTCATCGCACCACCCTCCTCAGGAGCGAGCCGAGCTCATGGCAGCGCGAACGGAAGCTGGAGGCCATCGAGCGCTCGGCGGCAACTGCAGTCGGCGGTGGCGTCGTCCTGGGGTGGTGGCATGGCCCCGATGACCTCGCCGAGCCAGGACTTCAGCGCGTCGATGGAGCGGCCGAAGGTGCGCATCACCTCGGCATGGGTGACACCGGCCTCACCCTCGACACCGGCGTCGTGGTCGGTGACCACGCACATCGTGGTGAGGCACATCGCGAGCTCGCGGGCGATCGAGGCCTCCGGCATACCGGTCATGCCGACGACCGCCCAGCCGGCGGCCTGGTGCCATTGCGATTCGGCGCGCGAGGAGAACCGCGGACCGTTGATGACCACCAAGGTGCCCCGGTCGACGACCTGTAGTTGCGGCGACGGTGTGCCGAGGACCGCGGCGCGCCCGCGCGGGCAGTAGGGATCGGCAAAGCCGACATGCACGACCGGCCCAGGCTCGTCATACACGGTGTGCGGGCGACCGGAGGTGCGGTCGACCACCTGGTCGGGCACGACGATGGTGCCGGGTGTCAGTTCCGGGCGCAGCGAGCCCACGGCGCACGGTGCGAGCACCTGGCGGACGCCGACCGAGCGCAACGCCCAGAGGTTGGCGCGGTAGTTGATGCGATGCGGTGGATAGCGGTGCCCCTGGCCGTGCCGGGCCAGGAAGGCGACCTGTCGCCCCGCCACCGTGCCGATCTGCAGGTCGTCGCTCGGCGCGCCGAACGGGGTGTCCACCGAGACCGTGCGCGGGTCATCGAGGAAGGAGTAGAAGCCCGAGCCGCCGATGACGCCGAGATCCGCGAGATCGTCCATGGACGCGAGACTAACCAGGCCGTATGTCGGCCCGCGAGCCCGCGTTCACCGCACTGTGGACAACAGGTGCTAGGCCTTGCGCCGGGCTGGGGAAAACCTCAGGAGGCGGAGGGTTCGGCCTTCTTGGGGGTGGTCGAGGCCTTGCTGTCGGAGGATTTCGTCTCGGCGGGTTTCGCGTCGGATGAGGTCTTCTCCGAGGGCTTCTTCGCACTGTCGGTGGACGCCGAGGAGCCCGAGGAGCTCCGGCTGTCGGTGCGGTAGAAGCCGGAGCCCTTGAACACCACGCCGACCGAATTGAAGACCTTGCGCAGGTGGCCGCCGCATTCGGGGCACTGGGTCAGGGCGTTGTCGGAGAAGGACTGGACGATCTCGAAGGAGTGTCCGCAGTCCTTGCAGGCGTAGGCATAGGTGGGCACGGAGAAGGATTCTACGTATGCCGTGGAGGTGGGGCGATCGACCGGTCGATGCGGGTGCCGTGGCGGCGCCAGCCGGCCATCCGGCCTTCGTCACTCACCGCCCGGATGCGCCGTATGACGTCGGCTCGGTGGGTTTCGGTGGTCACGATGAGGAACCGGTCGCCGCGGTGCAGCACGGTCCGGCGGGTCGGCACCATGGTGTGGCCTTCGCGCACCACGAGGGTGACGTCGGCGTCGCGGGGCAGCCGCAGCTCTTGCACCTCGACGCCGTGCAACTGGCTCGAGGTGCCGACGCGCACCAACAGCACCTCGGCGCGCAATTCCTCCAGGGGCGTGGATTCGAGTTCGACGTCGAGGGTGTGCGATTCGTCGACCACGCCGAGCCGGCGGGCGACCCAGGGCAGCGTCGGCGCCTGCACCAGCGTGAAGACCACGACGAGCACGAACACCAGGTCGAAGATCCATTCGGTGTTGCGGGTGCCGAGGGTGAGCGGCACGGTCGCCAGCACGACGGGCACGGCGCCGCGCAGGCCGGCCCAGGACAAGAAGATGCGCTCGCGCCAGCGGATGCCGAACCACGGCACCGACACCAGCACCGACAGCGGCCGGGCGAGCAGCAACAGCACCGTGCCGATCACCAGGGCCGGCACGATCTGGTGCACCAGCCGGGTCGGTGAGGCGAGCAGGCCGAGCAGCACGAAGAGCCCGATCTGGGCCAGCCACCCGAGGGCCTGGGCGAAGCCGCGCACCGCCTGCCGGTGCGGCAGGTGCAAATTGCCGAGGACCAGCGCGGATAGGTAGGTCGCGATGAACCCGCTGGTGTGCGCGAGGTCGGCGACGGCATACGCCAGGACCGGTATGGCGAGCACGCCGATCGAGAACAGACCGGAGGAGCCGGAGGCGACCCGCTTGATGACCCGCCCCACGGCATACCCGAGGACCAGGCCGATGGCGGCGCCCCCGGCGAGTTCGAGGACGGCGAAGGCGGCCACCTGCCACCAGGGGTGTGGCGCGCCATCGGGGGCGGCCTGTTCGGCGAGGGCGAGCACGAGCAGCACGACCGGTGCGTCGTTGAACCCGGACTCGGCCTCGAGCAGGCCGGTGATCCGCGACGGCAACGGCACCCGGCGCAGCACCGAGAAGACCGCGGCGGCGTCGGTGGAGGAAGTGATCGCACCGAGCAGCAGCGCGACGGTCCACGACAGGCCGAGCAGGTAGTGCGCGGCCACGCCGACGACGGCGACCGACACGAGCACACCGACCGTGGACAACACGATGGCCGGCGCGACCGAGCGGCGGATCGCCGACCACTGGGTGGTGAGACCGCCTTCGGCGAGGATCAGCACCAGCGCGGTGTACCCGAGCACCTGGGTGAGCACCGCGTCGGAGAACCTCAGCCCGAAGCCGGACTCGCCCACCACCAACCCCAGGCCGAGGTAGATCAGCAGCGTCGGCAGCCCGGACCGGTTGGCCAGGCGGACCGCGGCGACGGCGATGAGCAGCACGATGCTGCCGATGAGCAGCGAGGTGGTGAGGTCCTCGGGGGTGAATCCCGAGACCGACGCGAGGGCGGGAGGGGTCATGCCGTTCCTCTCGCCGCAGGGTTGGGTGCGGCTTAGTCTCCCAATCCGCGCAAGGGCAGCGCGCGCACACCCGCCGACGGGGTCAGCACCGCACCCACCGGCCGGTCGTGCGGCTCGTGCGGCACCGCGTCCAGCACCTCGTCGTCGAAGACCAGCGCGATCACGTCGGCGCCCTCGGTGCTGCGGCGAAGCGCCCGGTCGTAGCAGCCGCCGCCCTTGCCGATCCGGTGCCCGTCGCGGTCCACGGCCATCGCCGGGGTGAGGATCAGCCGGGCGCGCGCGATCGCGTCCAGCCCGAGGTCGGTGTCCGGGTCGTCCACCGAATGCCACGACAGGTCCAGGTCGTCCAGGGTCGTCGGGTGCAGCACCGTCCAGCCGCGCTCGCGCAGCAGTTGGGTGGCGCGCTCGACCGGGGGTTCGCTCGGCAAGGGGTCATAGGTCGCCGCCACGCCGGGGGGCGTATGCCGGGCGTCCAGGTGGGCCGCCAGCGCGGTCGCGATCGCCTCGGCCGCCTGCTCGCGCTGCTGGCGGGTCCAGGCGTCGCGGCGGGCCCGCCGGCCGGCGCGCAACCGGGCGCGCAGCTCGTCCTTGTCGTTGGTCACACGGCACAGTGTGCTCTGGCGCACGAGGCTATGGCGCCGCGCGGTCAGACCGACCCATTAGCCTTCGGTCCATGACGAGCCCTCGCCACGACCGAGTCACCAAGGCCGTGATTCCCGCTGCCGGCCTCGGCACCCGCTTCCTCCCCGCGTCGAAGGCGATCCCCAAGGAGATGCTGCCGGTCGTCGACAAGCCGGCGATCCAATATGTTGTCGAGGAGGCCAGCCGGGCCGGGATCGACGACGTGCTGATGATCACCGGGCGCAACAAGGCCGCCCTGGAGGACCATTTCGACCGGCACTGGGAGCTCGAGGCGGCCCTGGAGCGCAAGGGCGACGAACACAAGCTGCACCGGGTCCGCAAGTCCGCCGACCTCGGCAATGTCCACTTCGTGCGCCAGGGCGAGCCGCTCGGCCTCGGTCACGCGGTGCTGATGGCCCGGGCGCACGTCGGCGACGCGCCCTTCGCGGTGCTGCTCGGCGACGACCTGATCGATGAGCGTGACCACCTGCTGGAGCGGATGATCCAGGCCCGCGAGCAGCACGGCGGATCGGTCGTCGCCCTGCTG
Source organism: Metallococcus carri (assembly GCF_011440275.1). Taxonomy (GTDB): domain Bacteria; phylum Actinomycetota; class Actinomycetes; order Actinomycetales; family Dermatophilaceae; genus Metallococcus; species Metallococcus carri. The sequence goes on from NZ_JAAOIV010000004.1 coordinate 211,063, forward strand.
GAGGTGCCGGCCGACCAGATCCACCTCTACGGCTGCGCGGCGGTGGAGCCGATCGAGGGCGAGACCGATGTGGTGCGGGTGACCTCGATGGTCGAAAAGCCCGACGCCGCCGACGCGCCCAGCAATCTGGCGGTGATCGGCCGCTATGTGCTGGACCCGTCGATCTTCGACGTGCTGGCCGAGACCAAGCCGGGGCGCGGCGGTGAAATCCAGCTGACCGACGCCTTGCTGGAGCGCGCTGCGTCGACCGAGCCCGGTGGTGGCGTGGTCGGTGTGAAGTTCACCGGCAAGCGTTATGACACCGGTGACCGGCTTGACTATCTCAAGGCGGTCGTCCGCCTCGGCGTGCGCCATCGCGATATCGGCGACGACTTCCGCTCCTGGCTGATCGAGTGGGCCGAGTCCGAAGAAGGCCGCGGTGAAGACGGCGAGCAACGGCATCTGCGGCACTGACCTGCTCACGCCGGCGGACTACACGGCGCGGTTGCTCGCTGCGGTCGAACCCCTGGCGCCGGTGCGCGTGCCGGTCGGCCAGGTCGCGGACTGGCTCGGTCGCGTGCTCGCCGAGGACGTGCGCGCCGAAGTGGCGGTGCCGGCCTTCGATAATTCCGCGATGGATGGGTATGCCGTCCGCGCGGACGACCTGACGAATCCGCCGGCCACGCTGCCCGTCGTGGGTGACATCCCGGCGGGCGACACCCGGGCACACCGGCTGGGCGTCGGTGAGGCCCTGCGGATCATGACCGGGGCGGCGCTGCCGGCGGGTGCGGACGCGGTTGTGCAGGTCGAGTTCACCGACGGTGGCGCCCAGCAGGTGCGCATCGACCGGGCGGTCGGCGCCGGCACGGCGGTGCGCCGGGCGGGCAGCGACCTGCGGCCGGGTGACCCGGTCGTGCCCGCGGGAGTGCGCGCGGACGCCCGGCATACGGCCGCGATCGTCTCCTGCGGGGTGCGGGAGGTGACGGTGCATCCGGTCCCGCGGGTGGCGGTGATCAGCACCGGTGACGAGCTGCGCGCGCCCGGTGAGGTGTTGGAGCCCGGGCAGATCGTCGACTCCAACGGCCCCATGCTGGCTGCGCTGGTGCGCCAAGCCGGTTTCGAGGTGGCGCGGGTGCAGCGGATCGGCGACACCGCGCAGGATGTGCGCGCGGCGCTCGCGGATCTAGCCGGAGTGGACGCGATCATCACCAGCGGCGGGGTGAGCGCTGGCGCGTTCGAGCCGCTGAAGGCGGCCTTCGGAGCCGGGTCGGAGGTGACCTTCAGCTCGGTGGCGATGCAACCGGGCAAGCCGCAGGGTTTCGGGGTCGTCGACGGTCGGCCGCTGTTTGCGCTGCCGGGCAATCCGGCGAGTTCGTTCGTGTCCTTCGTGCTCTTCGCGGCGCCGGTGCTGCGGCGAATGGCGGGGCGGGACAGCGCGATTCGCACCACGATGGCGCGCGCGGCCGAGACCTGGCGGACCTCGCCGGGGCGGATGCAGGTGGCTCGGGTGACCGTCGACCGGCGCCACCCTGGCGACCTTGAGGTGCGGCCGGCCGGTGGTGCGAGCTCGCACCTGACCGGTGGACTCGCTGGCGCCGACGCGCTGGCATTGGTGCCTGCGGAGACCGACCAGGTCGCGGTGGGGGACCGGCTCGGCATCATCGACTTGGAGGGGGAATTCTGTTGAATGACAAGGGTTTGACGCACGTCCGCGCAGATGGCACAGCTCACATGGTCGACGTCTCGGCCAAGCCGGTGACCGCGCGCAGCGCGTCCGCGCGGGGCAGCGTGCTGGTGTCTCCGGCCGTGATCGAGGCGCTCGGCGCCGGCTCCGTGCCCAAGGGCGACGCGCTCGCGGTGGCGCGGGTGGCCGGCATACAGGCGGCGAAACGCACGCCTGAGCTGGTGCCGCTGGCGCATCCCGTCGCGGTGCACGCAGTGGAGGTCGACCTCGTCGTGCAGGCGAACCGGGTCGACATCAGTGCCACCGTGCGCACCGCCGATCGCACCGGCATCGAGATGGAGGCGCTCACCTGCGTGACCGTCGCCGCGCTGACGCTGGTCGACATGGTCAAGGCGATCGACAAGCACACCCGCATCACCGACATCCGGGTCAGCGCCAAATCCGGAGGCCGGTCGGGGGACTGGACCGAAGATGCCTAGCGCAGTCGTCATCACCTGCTCGACCCGCGCGGCTGCCGGGACGTATGCCGACCGCTCCGGTCCGGTGGCCGTGGAAGCGTTGCGGCACATGGGAGTCGAGGTCGGCGAACCGGTCGTGGTGCCGGACGGACCGGAGGTCGAGCAGGCGCTGCGCGCGGCGCTCGCGACCGGCCCCGACCTCATCGTCACCTCGGGGGGCACCGGTCTGGCACCGACCGACGCGACGCCGGAAGCCACCCGAGCGGTCCTCGACCGCGAGGCCCCGGGCATCGCCGAGGCGATTCGAGCGCGAGGTATGGCGGCCGGCATACCGACCGCGGCGCTTTCGCGGGGATTGGCCGGGACCGCTGGGCGGACGCTGATCGTCAACCTGCCCGGCTCGACCGGCGGAGTGCGCGACGGCATGGCGGTGCTGGGCGAGATCCTGTCGCACGCGCTCGACCAACTGGCCGGGGGAGACCACGTCGCTGGGGAGCCCGGCGGGTGATCGACCGGCCCTGGCCGGTGGCGCTCGCGGGGGAGTGGCGTGGTCGGCGAATTGTGTTGCGGCCGTTGCGAGTTCACGCCGACCGACGAGAGTTCCTGTTGTTGCGGCAGGACAACGCGGCCTGGAACGGCCCGTGGGACTCCAGCACGCCCAACCGGGCGGCCAAGAGCATGTCGTTCGCGCAGTTGGTGCGGCGGCAGGACGAGGAGGCCAAGGCCGGGCGGCTGCTGCCCTTCGCCCTGGAGGTCGACGGCGCGCTGGCCGGGCAGGTGCACCTGTCCGGGATCTCTCGGGGTGCGCTGCTGTCCGGTGCGCTCGGCTATTGGATCGCCGAATCCCTTGCGGGACAAGGGATCACGCCGTATGCCGTGGCGCTCGTCAACGACCATGCCTTCGGGCCGCTGGGGCTGCACCGGGTCGAGGTCAACGTGCGCCCGGACAACACGGCCAGCCTGCGGGTGGTGGCCAAGTTGCGGATGCGCGACGAGGGGGTGCGGCGCGCCTATCTGCACGTCGACGGGCGCTGGCACGACCACCGCAGCTTCGCGCTGACGGTCGAGGATCTGGCGGGTCGGACTGCGGTGGAACGGCTTTCACGCTTCGTCTGAACGACACCCCGGCGGCGACGAGGATCTCGCAGTGGGGTGGTTATCGTGCTCCCTTTGAACGACACGTCGACCAGGTCGAGGACTTGCCGGAGCCGCTGCGGTGGAACGGCTTTCACGCTCCGTTTGAACGACACACCGGCAACGTCCGCCGGGGCTGTGCTACGCGCACGTACGGTCGTCTCGTGCCGACCACCTTGCTGTTCCTGCTCATCGTGGCGATCTGGGCTGCCTACTTGGTCCAGCACTGGATCCGCCGACGTGACGCGCTCGCGACCGCCCGGTCAGTCGACCGGTTCTCGGAGTCGATGCGCGTGCTGTCCCGGCGTGACCCGCTGCCTCAGGGCGTGGCGCCGATGGCGTCGACGGGTCCCGCCCGGCCGGGTGCGCCGCAGGTGTCGGTCAAGGCCCAGCGCACCTCGCTGCGAGCCGGTCAACCAGTGGTGGGAGAGCCCATGTCCAACGAGACCGAACCGGTGAAGACCTCCTCGGGGTTCAAACTGGCCGCCAAGCTCGTCGGCGGCCCGAAGGCCGGTCCGGCGTCTTCGCGTGGCTCGTCAGGCGGCTCAAAGCCTGGCGCGAAGGTCGGCTCAACGGGCGGCTCAAAGCCTGGCGCGAAGGTCGCCTCCGCGGGCGGCTCGAAGCTTGGCGCGAAGGTCGGCTCGGCGGGCGGCTCGTCGGCTGCGGCGGCGCGGGCCCGCAGCGCAGCCTCGTCGTCGGCTGCCGCCACCCGCGGCATCGCCTCGACCGTGGGGTCCGTCGCTCGCACGGCCGGCCACCGCTTCGCCCAACTGAGCGACCGCCAGGTGCGGGGTCTCAGCCTGCTGGTGTCGCTGGCCTTCCTGCTGGTGTCGCTGGTGTTCGTCGCGGTCGGTGGGCCGTGGTGGCTGCTGGTCGCGGCCGTGCTCGAAGTGGCCGGTGTGGTCGCCTGGTTGCGCCGTTCCGCCCTCGCCGAAGCGTCAGTAAATCCTCGCGAAACGTCAGTAAATCCTCGCGAAACGTCACGAAAGTCTCGCGAAGCGTCAGTTGTTCGTCGCGAGACGTCAGCAAATCCTCGCGAAACGTCAGTTGTTCGTCGCGAGACGTCACTCGCGACCGCCGAGCAGGCTCAGCGACCGCGGGCTGAGCGGCCGCGGGCTGAGCGCGCCGAGCGACCGCGCGAGCGGGCCACAGTCCACGCCGAGCCGCGCCGTGTCGTGCGCACCGAGCAGGTCGCTGCCGCGCCGAGTGACGTGGTGTTCGACAACCAGCCCGCACCGGTTCAGCCGGTGGCTGCCGAGGTGCAGCAGGTCGAGGAGGCGCCGCCCAGCGCATCCGCGTCGGTCGATGGTTGGCAGCCCGTCGCGGTGCCGCCGCCCACCTACACGCTTAAGGCCAAGGCGCCGGACCGCGAGTTCGAGCCGGCAGCGGTGACTCCGGCATACGCCGACACGCCGGTCGAGGACCTCCCGTTCGACGGCCTGGCGCTCGATGAGGAACTCGAGGAGTTGCCGTCGGTCTACCGGGCCGGCTGAGCCAGCGGAGCACCGCGAAGGGCGCCCCTCCCGGGCGCCCTTCGCGCTGTCCGGCGGCCGATTCGAAACGGTGGCCGGAGGGGTGTTAGTCTCTACCTCGCTCTAGGGGCTGTGGCGCAGTTGGTAGCGCGTCTCGTTCGCAATGAGAAGGTCAGGGGTTCGAATCCCCTCAGCTCCACCCAACCCGAAGTCCCGCAACGCCATCCGGCGCGGCGGGACTTTTGTCGTTTCGCCGGTTGCGTAAGGGACGAGGACCGCATCGAAACCAGCTGCCGTGGGATCGTGGTTTCGACGCGCGAGCTCGTTCCTCGCTCGCTTGCTCAACCAGCGAAGGGGTGGCGAGCTCGTTCCTCGCCTGTCAGTGTGGCCACCCGGTATACCCCTAGGGGGTATTTGACAGTGGCGCGTTGCGCGGGTCACGATGGCGGTATGACGTCCGCCCACGAACACACCGACCATGGCATGAGCGCCCACGCCGGCCACGACATGTCCGGGCACCACGACATGTCCGGGTCCGCGCTGAACTCGATGGCGGCCAGCGCAACCCTGCACTGCCTCGTGGGTTGTGCGATCGGCGAAATCGCCGGGCTGATCATCGGCACCGCCGCCGGATGGTCCAACCTGCCCACGACGGTCCTATCGATCGCGCTGGCCTTCGTCTTCGGCTTCGCGCTGTCGTCGCTGCCGCTGCTCAAGGCCGGCCTCGGCCTCGGCGCCGCACTCAGTGTTGTGGTCGCGGCGGACACCTTGTCGATCGCGACCATGGAGATCGTCGACAACCTGGTCATGCTTGTCATCCCCGGCGCGATGAACGCCGGTGTGGTCAACGCGATCTTCTGGATCAGTATGGCGATCGCGCTCACCGTGGCGTTCTTCGCCGCCTATCCGGTCAACCGCTACCTGCTGCGGCGCGGCAAAGGGCACGCGCTCACCCACGAATATCACTCGGCGAGCAAGGACGCACAGGGCGCACGGCGCTTCATCCCCGACCCGCCCGCGCCTGTGCTCGCAGCGGTGATCGCCGCCTTCATGCTCGGCGGCCTGCTGGTCTCCGCCGCCGACGACCTCGGCATCGGCAGTGGTCACCCGAATGCCACTGCGGTGGCACCATCGAGGTCATGAAGGTCCAGCTCACCCGCGTGTATGCCGCTGTGCAACCAGACGATCCACCGCGCCTGCGGGTCGCCGCGGTCAAGGACGCCTGACCAGGGGAGCGAGCCGCGCCGGTAGGCTCGCGAGGCGAGCACACGTCATACGAGATGGAGAAAACGTTGACCGACTACAACGTCGCGTTCGATGCCGGTGACGTCGACGGAGGCGTCATCAATGTCGTCGTCGAGATCCCGACCGGCAGCAACCACAAGATCGAGTGGGACCGTGAGCACGCGGTCATGCGCCTCGACCGGGTCGAGCCGAAGATCTTCGCCAAGCCGACCAACTACGGTTTCATCCCGCAGACCCTTGACGAGGACGGCGACGAGCTCGACGCGCTGGTCATCACCGCCGACCCGCTGCCGATGGGAATCGTGTTGCAGGCCAAGGTGATTGGCGTGATGAAGTTCGTCGACGATGGTGAGGTCGACGACAAGATCGTCTGCGTGCCGACCGACGACCGCGACTCCGGCGACGCGATCCAGACCATGGCCGACGTGCCCGCCCAGCTCATCAAGCAGTTGGAGTTCCACTTCAACAACTACAAGGCGCTGAAGAAGCCGGGCTCCACGAAGGTCGAGCACTGGGGCGACGCCGCGGAGGCGACCGACGTCATCCGCGAGTCGATCGCTCGGTGGCAGCAGAAGTAGTCCTGCGCGAGCCGGCCCATCGGGTCGCCCGCCGCGCGGTGACAATGTGGCGGGTGAGCTATGCCATCCAAGGCCTCGTGCTGGTCGGAATCGCTTGTGCCGCATGGGTTTTCGACTGGTTGGACGATCCGTGGCGGTGGCTCGCGGTCGTCGTCGCCCTGCTCGATCTGGTGCTCGGCGTCTTCGTGATTCCGGTATGGCGGTATCGCGTCCACCGCTGGGAGCTCACCGATCGGGCCGTCTATACCCAGACCGGCTGGTTCAACCAGGAGCGCCGCGTCGCGCCGCTCAACCGGGTGCAGACCGTCGACACCGACCGTGGACCGATCGCCCAGCTCTTCGGGCTGACGACCGTGCAGGTCACGACGGCATCGGCCAAAGGCGCCCTGCGGATCGAAGGTCTCGACCGGGCCACCGCTGAGCGATTGGTGGATGAGCTCACCACTCAGGCAGCGCTCGACGAGGGTGACGCGACGTGAGTTCGCCTGCGGCGCAAAGCGATTGGCGTCGCCTCGACTCGCGGATGGTGCTGATCCACCCGGTCCGCGAAGTCATCCGATTCCTGCCCGCGCTCGTCGGTCTGCTCTTCGCCGGCGGCCAGGTCGGCCAACATTGGTATGGCGCGTTGGGCGCCGTGGTGCCGATCGCACTGGGCGTCGCGCGGTGGTTTACGACGCGTTACCGCTTCACCGCCCAGCAAGTGCAACTGCGGCGTGGGCTGGTCAACAAGACCGAACTGTCGGCGCCCCTTGATCGGGTGCGCTCGGTCGATGTCACCGCGACGCTGCTGCATCGCGCGCTCGGCCTGGCCGTGGTCAAGATCGGCACCGGCGCCGCGAACAGCAACGACGGATCGGTCATCCTCGACGGGCTGTCCGCCAAACAGGCAGCCGCTTTGCGCCGCGACCTCCTGCACCGAGTGGACGCGGAACGCGTTGCGGCGCAAGGGGATTCGCCCACCACCGACGTGAACGGACAGGCGCGGGAAGCTGCCAAGGCCGCGCGGCCGGCATACGTCGAAGCACCCGACGAGGTCCTCTACACGATGCGGCCGGCGTGGTTCGCGCTCGCGCCGCTGGCGCCGGCCGGATTCATCACCGCGCTGGCGCTGCTCGGTGTCGGCGCGCAGGTCATCAGCCAGGCGGGCATCGACCTCACCGAGAACGGCGCAGTGCGCGACGGCGTCGACCTGGCGCGCGGGTTCGGCGTGATGGTCGTCGTTGCCGTCGCGGTCGTTGCGGGGCTGGCGTTCATCGTGATCGTGGCGTTGATCGGCTCGGTGCTGACGTGGTTCGGCTTCCGGCTCAGCCGCGACCCGGGCGGGCGCACCTTCCACGTCAGCCGGGGTCTGCTCACGACCCGCAACACCTCGATGGAGGCGCGCCGGCTGCGCGGGGTCGAACTGCACGAACCCATCCCGATGCGGTGGGCGCGCGCCGCGAGCCTGTCCGCGATCACCACCGGCGTCGCGGGCAAGAAGTCGCAGGACAGCTCCAGCCTCACCCCGCCGTCGCCGCGGGTGGTCGTCGCTCGCACGGCCGACGCGATCCTCGGGGCGCGGGGCGTGCTCGACATCCCGATCGCGGGGCACGGTCCGGTCGCCGCCCGCCGCCGCTACACCCGCGCGTTGCTCGGTTGGATCGCGCTGACCGCGCTCGCGTCCGTGCCCCTCGTCGCGCTCGACCTCCTGCCGTATGCCGGGGTCGCGGCCGTCGGCCTTCTCGTCCTAGCCCTCCTGCTCGGTCGCAGCCGGGCGGCTGCGCTGGGGCACGCGCTGACCGACCGGTTCCTGATCGGTCGGTCGGGTGCGGTGGATCGGGAGACCTTCGTCGTGGAGCGGACGGCTGCGGTGGCGGTGACCTATCGGCAGACGTTCTTCCAGCGCCGCGCCGGGGTGGCGACGGTGCTGCTCGCCACCGCCGCGGGGGACCAGGAGTACGCCGTGTTGGATGTGCCGGCGGAGGCCGGGGCGGTGCTGTTCACCGAGCTGTTGGACACGGTCCGCACGCACTGACACAGCCCCACACCCGTCGTAGGGCGAAGCGGTCGCTATAACCGCCGGATTCCCCTACTACCGCTGTAGACAGCCTCGACATCGGTAGTAATCCGAAGCGGTCGCTATAACCGCCGGATTCCTCTACTACCGCTGTAGACAGCCTCGACATCGGTAGTAATCCGAAGCGGTCGCGATAGCCGCCGGATTCCTCTACTACGGGTGTAGGGAGCGCCCCGGGCAGAGCGGGGGCTCGCTAGATCCAGCTCGGGAACCACATCCGCCACTGCCAGTGGCTGTAGGGGATGAGCTGGGCGGTGTAGATCGGCCAGAAGAAGATGAACATCGCCACCGCCGCCGTGGTGAAGACACCCACCGCGATCGTCCCGACCCGCCGTCGCGCCCGACTCGCAGAGCGCGAGCCGAGAACGAGCCCGCACACGAAGACGACGCCGAGCACGACATACGGGGAGAAGGCCACCGAGTAGAAGGTGAAGATCGTGCGCTGCTGGTAGGTGAACCACGGCAGCCAGCCGGCCGCAATGCCACCGAGGATGGCCGCGGCGCGCCAGTCGCGATGCAGCAACCACTGGAAGAGCAACACGGCCAGCGCGATGGTGCCGGCCCACCAGATGAGCGGGGTGCCGAGCGAGGTGATCGCCTTGGAGCACTGCGCGACCGTGCAGCCGGCCTGCCCGCGGTTGGAGCCTTCGTAGAAGAACGACGTCGGCCGCGTCTGCAGCATCCAGGACCACGGGTTGGACATGTAGTCGTGCGGGGAGGTGATGCCGACGGCGGCGTCATACATCTGGATGTGGTACTGCCACAGCGACCGCAGCGAGTCGGGCAGCCAGGCGAAGGTCGAGCTCGTCGGCGACAGGCCGGGCTTGCCGTCGGCCGGGTTGAGGCTGGCCCAGGTGCGGTCGTAGGCGTCGGTCGAGCGGAACCAGCCGATCCAGGTCGCGAGGTAGACCACCACCGCGGTCGGCACCATCGCGACCATGGCGAACAGCGCGTCCTTGAGGAAGGTTGCGCCGACCCAGTGGCGGGTGCCGACGGCGCGGCGGGCGCCGAGGTCCCACCACACGCTCATCAGCCCGAAGACCACCAAGAAGTAGCCGCCGGACCATTTCACCCCGCAGTCCAGGCCGATCATCACGCCGGCAACCCAGCGCCACGGCCGCAATCCGAGCCATGGGGCGCGCTGGCCGGTCCAGGTGCCGGCGGCTTTCATCGCGGCGACCTTGTCGGCGAGGATCCGGCGTGAACGGTCGCGGTCGGCCAGCAGCGCGACGAAGGCCGCCAGCGCGAAGAACATCACCATCACATCGAGGATCCCGGTGCGCGACATGACGAACTCGGCGCCTTCGAAGCACAGCAGCAGCGATGCCAGGGTGGCCAGCACCGGCGAGCGGAAAAGGTGCCACGCGGCCCGGCCGACCAGGTAGATCGCGAGCGTGCCGACGAGCGCGACGGCGAACCGCCAGCCGAAGCTGCTGTCGATGCCGAAGAGGCGTTCGCCACCGCCGATCAGCCATTTGCCGAGGGGCGGGTGCACGACGAAGTCGGCCTCGGTGCCCCACACACCCTGCGTTGCGTGCCCCATCGTGAACAGCGAGTCGGCCGATTTCGCCTGGTCGACCGCGGACGTCGGCTTCATCTCGTAGCCGAAGAGCGTCATCGCCCAGCCCTGCTTGACGTAATAGGTCTCGTCGAAGATCAGCTGGTGCGGGCGGCCGAGCTGCCAGAAGCGCATGATCCCGCCGATGACGGTGACGATCGCGGGGCCGAGCCAGCCCCACAGCTTCTCCTGCGCGGTGCGCGGCCGGCCGAGCAGTCGACGGCGCAGGGCCGTGCGCTCGGCGAGCTCGGAAGACACGTCGTGAGGGTAACCGACGACGCCTACAGTGACGCCCATGCCCGAAGGTGTGCTCGTCCTCGCTGCTACGCCCATCGGCGATCCCGCGGACGCCCCACCGCGCCTCGCGCGCGAGCTCGCCGGCGTCGACGTGATCGCCGCGGAGGACACCCGCCGGTTGCGCCGCCTCGCCGACGCGCTCGAGGTATCGCTGCCGCCGTCGGTGGTCAGCTATCACGAACACAACGAGGCCTCCCGCACCCCGGAGCTGGTCGCCCGGGTCGCGCGCGGCGAGCGCGTCGTGCTGGTCACCGACGCGGGGATGCCGTCGGTGTCCGACCCGGGGTATCGGCTGGTCACCGCGTGCGTCGACAAGGGGCTGCGGGTCACCTGCGTGCCGGGGCCGTCAGCTGTGTTGATGGCGCTCGCGGTGTCGGGGCTGCCGGTGGACCGGTTCTGCTTCGAGGGTTTCCTGCCGCGCAAGGCGGGGGAGCGGTCCCGTCGCCTGGCCGCCCTCGTCGACGAACCGCGCACGATGGTCTTCTTCGAGGCGCCGCACCGGCTGGCCGAGATGCTCTCGGCCCTCGCCTCCGCGTTCGGTGACGATCGCTCGGCCGCCGTATGCCGTGAGCTCACCAAGACCTACGAAGAGGTCCGCCGTGGCCCGCTCGCCGACCTCGCCGAGTGGGCGGTGGACGGCGCGCGCGGCGAGATCACGGTGGTGGTCGCTGGGGCTCCGGCGGTCCGGCATACGGCGGCCGACCTGTTGCCGGAGGTGCTCGCGCGCGTGGCCGACGGTGAGCGACTCAAGGACGTCTGCGCCGACGTCTCGTCCTCGACCGGTGTCTCCAAGAAGGCGTTGTATGACGCCGCCCTCGCCGCCCGCTGAGATGTCGCGCCCGCCCGGTTCCGGGGCCGAGGCCGCACCTCGGTGCACACTGTGGGGTGGTCCGACCGGGCCGAGTGACCCGAAAGGTGGCCAGCATGTTCGCAGCGTTGACCGGGGCGGGGTTGTCCGCCGCGGCTGGGCTGAACGCCTACGTGCCGTTCCTCATCGTCGCGTTGATCTCGCGGTTTACCGATGTGATCAACCTGCCGTCGTCCTTCCAGTGGATCGAGAACCCCTGGGTGATCGGCGCCTCGGTGGTGTTGCTGGCGCTTGAGGTGGTGCTCGACAAGATCCCCGGTGTGGACTCGGTCAACGACATCGTCGGCACGGCGGTGCGACCGACCATCGGTGGCGTGGTGGCTGCGGCCACGACCGCGCCGAACGCGCTGGACAACTCGACCTTCATGCACGACAACCCCTGGATCGCGGGCATCGGCGGTGCGCTCATCGCTGGGGTCGTGCACGCCGGGAAGGCCACGGTGCGCCCGGCGATCAATATCGCCAGCCTCGGCGTCGGCGCGCCGATCGTGTCGGCGTCGGAGGATGTCACCTCGGTCGGGCTGAGCTTCGTGGCGATCTTCCTGCCGATCCTGGTGATCATCGGGTTGGTGCTGCTCGCGTGGGCGATCTTCGCGATCCTGCGGCGGGCGCGGCGCTTCGCCCGGTGCCGACAGCGCGCCGAACTCGCCACCTAGCGCGGCGTGGCCTGCGGACTCGGATGCCGTCGGCCCACTCGCAGGCACCCCGGCCACTCGCATGCGCTGACGTCACTTGCATGCGCTGACCACGGCATGCGAGTGCCTTTGCCGCATGCGGGTGCGCTCAGCGCTTGCAAGTGGCGCGGCGGCATACGACTGGCACCGCCTTTTACATCTGGCACCGCATGCCGTGCCAGATGTAACACCGCCAGACCAGACGTGCACCCTCGTGCCAGACGTGCACCGCCGTGCCGGATGTACAGCCCTGCGCCGGATCGGTCGGTGCCTAGGATTTCGGCATGACCCAGCGCCCGATGCCGCCACCGCGGACCTCGGGTGCCGGTGCCCACCGCAAACTGCTGCGCCTCCAACTCGCGGTGGGCGTCATCGTGCTCGCCATCGTTGCGGCCGGCCTCACCTGGTGGTGGAACAGCCAGCAGCAGCAACGCAACTGGCTGATGACCTACGGCTCGGTCCAACAGAGCACCACCAAGGACGGCCGCACACAACTCACCGTCGGCTATCAGGCCGGCGGCAGGCGGCATACCGTCACCGGCGACGTCGACCCGGCGGCGTTCGCCTTCGGCGGGCGCACGGTGTGGGTCTGTTATGCCGTCGACGACCCGGCCACCGCACGCCTGCGCCTCCCCACCGACCCTCTCTGCGAACAGCGCTGACCGCTGAGGGCTTTCGGGCAGACTTGCTGGATGGAAGCGCATTCGGTCCGGTCGGCGAAAGCCCACCTCTCGCGGCTCCTGCACGACGTCGAGGCGGGGCGGGAGGTGACGATCCTGCGCGGAAAGCGTCCCGTCGCACGGATCGTGCCGATCGCCGAAGCACAGCGGCGGCGGTTCGGACAGATGAAGTTCTCGGTGCCCGATGACTTCGACGCGCCGATCCCTGACGAGGAGTTGGCGCGCTGGCAGTGAGGCATCCCCGCGATGCCGAGTGCTCTTGAGATGAGCGCGCCGGCAGTGCTTATGCGGGGCTAGAACGAGCGCAATGCGGTGTCGAGGGCCAACTCGGCCGAGCAGGGGATATCCGGCTGGACACCGACGCCTTCCCAGTTGATGCCGGTGAACACACTGACGAATCGGCCGGTCGGGATCTGCGCCACCAAGCCGTCGTCGAGCGGGAAGTGGTCGACCGGATGGGCGCCGCCACCCGTCACCTCGCCGACCACGATCGCGCGGCCGGCCGCCTGCAGGACATAGGCGAGGTCCTCGCCGCCGGAGAACGTGCGGTGACTCGTCAACACCGAGACCGGCATCGTCAGCTGCGGATCGGCAGGGCTGATCCACTGCTCCACCGGGGCCGCGTCGCGCTTCTCGAAGCGCCCGACCAGCACCGGTGTGGCACCCAGCAGATGCCCTTCCAATGCGGCGACGACGTCGGTGTCGCCACCACCGCACGCGCGCAGATCGATGATCAGCCGTTCTGCTCCCGCCACCTCAGCGGCGGCCGATCGCACCGCGGCTTCGTCGTCGGGAAACACCGGAGCGATCGAGAGTATGGCGGTCGGTCCCGTCCACGTGACTGCGAAAGCTCCTGTGGGGTCGGCGGATTCGCGAGGGAGGTGCCGTATGCCGAGGTGCCCGTCCGGCGCCACGGAACGGATCACCTCGTTCGCTGCGGCCAGGTCCGGCAGGGCAGCGTCGACCCGGGTCGCGACGCCACGGATGGCATCGGCATACCCCGGCGCGAGATCGGCGAGGACGTAATGCTCGGCGACGAGATCGGCGAAGCGTTGAGCGATCGACATACCGCCAGTGCAGTCGCTCTTGACAGAAGAGTCCAACGCTCTTGACGCTTTCGGCATGACGACCCATCAGGTCCGTCCCGGCGAGCAGAGCGCGTCACTGCAGCACCCGATGCGGCACCGCCTGCTGCTCGCCCTGCCCGACGAGGGTGGCGTGATCAGCGAACTGGCTCGCATCCTGCAGACCCACAAGGGCAATGTCGCCCACCATCTGGCAGTCCTCGAACGGGTCGGACTGGTCGAGCGGGCTGGCACCCGGACCGGTCGCGGCGGCACCCGCATCATCTGGCGGCGCACCTTCGACCAGCTCGCCTTCGAGGGCGACCGCGAGGCGACCGACGGCATGCTCGGCGCGGTGCGCGACGGCGTGCTCGCCGACGAAACGGCTCTGCTGGACCTGCGTCACCTGCGCTTGCGGCCCGAGGATGCCGAGCGAATCGCGCTGCAACTCAAGGGATTCGTCGACGGACTGCGACCTGCGCCGAAGGGCAGCCCGTCGTATGGCGTGCTGGTCGGTGTCTACCGCGCGCACTAAGGCGAGCGGACGCATGGTGGGAATCGGTGCGAAGGGGAGCGGGCGGCATACCTAGGATGAGCAGCCATGAAGATCCTGTCCGCTGTCGCCTGGCCGTACACGAACGGCCCCCGGCATATCGGCCACGTCGCCGGTTTCGGGGTGCCCTCCGATGTGTTCAGCCGCTACATGCGGATGGCCGGCCACGACGTGCTCATGGTGAGCGGCACCGACGAGCACGGCACGCCGATCCTGGTGCTGGCCGACCAGGAGGGGTTGCCGGTCCAGGACGTCGTCGACAAATACAACGCGGTGATCGCCCAGGACCTCACCGACCTCGGGCTGTCCTACGACCTGTTCACCCGCACGACGACCCGCAACCACTATGCGGTCGTGCAGGAGATGTTCCGGCAGATCCGCGACAACGGGTACCTGATCGAGCAGTCCACGATGACCGCGATCAGCGCCAAGACCGGCCGCACGCTGCCCGACCGCTACATCGAGGGCACCTGCCCGATCTGCGGTTTCCCCGAGGCGCGCGGCGACCAGTGCGACAACTGCGGCAACCAGCTCGACCCCACCGACCTGATCAACCCGGTGAGCAAGGTCGACGGCCTGCCGCCGAAATTCGCCCAGTCCCAACACTTTTTCCTCGATCTGCCCGCCCTCGCGAGCGCCCTGCAGGCCTGGCTGGACGAGGTGGACGCGGCCGGCACCTGGCGCCCGGGCGTCATCAACTTCGCCAAGAACATCGCCAAGGACATGCACCCGCGCGCGATGACCCGCGACATCGACTGGGGCATCCCGATCCCGGTCGAGGGCTGGGAGGGCAAGCGCTTCTACGTCTGGTTCGACGCGGTGATCGGCTACTTGTCCGCCGCGATCGAGTGGGCCCGGCGCCTCGGCGAGCCGGAGAAGTGGCGCGACTGGTGGAACAACCCCGCCCTGCGCTCCTACTACTTCCAGGGCAAGGACAATGTCACCTTCCACGCCCAGATCTGGCCGGCCGAGCTGCTCGGCTACATGGGCAAGGGCGACAAGGGCGGCGAGCCCGGGAGGTATGGCGAGCTGCAGCTGCCGACCGAGGTCGTCGCCTCCGGCTTCCTCAACCTGGGGTCGGGTCAGTTCTCCACCAGCCGCGGCAACGTGATCTACGTGCAAGACGTCATCGCCCGGTATGGCGCCGACGCGATCCGCTATTTCATCTGCGCAGCGGGGCCGGAGACCCAGGACGCGCCCTTCACTTGGGAGGACTTCGTCCAGCGCAACAACGCTGAGCTGGTCGGTGCGTGGGGCAACCTGGTCAACCGCACCGCGGCGATGATCGCCAAGAACTTCGGCGAAATCCCTTCTGCCACAAGGCTGGAGCCGATCGACGAGGAGCTGCTGGCCGCCATACGGCAGGGGTTCACCACGGTCGGTGACTTGCTCGAGCGGCAGCGGCAGAAGGCCGCCATCGCCGAGGTGATGCGGCTGGTGCGCGAGGCCAACAAGTACGTCACCGACACCGAGCCCTTCCGGCTCAAGGGCGACGACCAGCGCGACCGGCTGGCGACCGTGCTGCACACGCTCGCCCAGGCGGTGCAGGACCTGAACACGATGATGGCGCCGTTCTTGCCGCACTCGGCCAACCAGGTGGCGGCCCTGCTCGGGCACGAGGGCGAGTTCATGCCGATGCCGCGGCTGGAGCAGGTGCGCGACCTCGACGACGAGTCGCGCGCCTACCCGATCATCACCGGCGACTACTCGGCCACGCCGCGGTGGGAGTCGACGCCGGTGCGGGTCGGCACGCCGGTCGCCAAGCCCACGCCGATCTTCACCAAGCTCGACGCCAAGACGGTCGTCGCCGAAGAGAACGCCCGGCTGGGCCGGTAGATGGCGCACGAGACCGGATCGCACAGCAGCCCGCCGCCCGCGCCGGCGCCGCTGCCGATCCCGGTCGCCGACAACCACACCCATCTCGACATCTCCCGCGAGGGCCAGGAGCCGGTCGACGTGCGGGCCACGATCGAGGCGGCCAAGGCGGTCGGGGTGACCCGGATGGTGCAGGTCGGCTGCGACCTGCCGGGCGTGGAGTTCACCATGCGCGCGATCGAGGAGCACCCCGAGCTGGTGGGCGGCATCGCGATCCACCCCAACGAGGCGCCCAAGCACGCCGAGCGCGGTGACCTCGACCAAGCGCTCGCCACGATCGAGAGGTATGCCGGGCATCCGCGCGTGCGGGCTATCGGTGAAACCGGCCTTGACTATTTCCGCACCGGCCCGGAAGGCGTTGCGGCTCAACAGGATTCGTTCCGCTGGCATATCGACCTGGCCAAGCGCGTCGGCAAAGCACTGCAGATCCACGACCGCGAGGCGCATGACGACGTGTTGCGCCTGCTGCGGGAGGAGGGGGCGCCGGACGCGGTAGTGCTGCATTGCTTCTCGGGCGATGCGGCGATGGCGAGCGAGTGCGTCGACCGGGGCTACTACCTGAGCTTCGCGGGCACGGTGACCTTCAAGAACGCTCGCGGCCTGCGCGATGCACTCGCGGTGACTCCGCTGGAGCGGATCCTGGTCGAGACGGACGCGCCATACCTCACCCCGTCGCCCTTCCGTGGCGCGCCGAATGCGCCCTACCTGGTGCCGGTGACGGTGCGGCTGATGGCCGACGTGCTGAACGTCGACGTGCCCTCGCTCTGCGCGGCGATCGCGGCCAACACGGAGCGGGTTTACGGCAACTGGTGAGCGCCCTGAGCGTTGTTACCGATCCGTTGCGGGCGCATCGTTGCCTCGGGCCGATTTGACTGATAGTGGATCGTCCGCCACGGTAGTGCAGTTCAACCCGCCGGCAGGACCATGGCGGATGCGCTCCCCGGTCGCCCCGCTCGGCGGCCCGCGGACTCGGCCGGTGACGGCGGTCCCACCGGCGACAGCGACCCCGGACGCTGCGACGACGCGCGTCCACGCCTGTCGCGGGGCAGTTCAGACCCCTGGAGTCCCCTTGCGTTTCGTTCGACCGACCTCGCTCGCCGTGGCGACCCTGTCCGCCGCCCTGTCGCTGACGGCCTGCGGCTCGAGTGGCAGCACCGGCGCCAACCAGCCCGCCCCGACGCCGACGAGCACGAGCCCCAGCACGACCTCGAGCACGAGCTCGACGCCGGCGCCAACGAGCAGCAGCACGACGTCGACCAAGCCGTCGCCCACCTCGGTGCGCCGCGCCGCGAAGCCGGCTGTCGGCCGTGACGCGGCCCGGCCCACCGCGACGACCCGCACCGTGGTCGTCACCCGCGATATCGCCTTCGCCACCCAGCGTCGGTCTGACGCCTCGATGGCCAAGGGCACCCGCAAGGTGCTGCGCTCCGGCGTGGCTGGTGCGGAGAAGCTGACGGTGCGGCAGTCGGTGCTCGGTGGCCGGGTGCTCGCGCGCACCGTCGTGCAACGCCAAGTCGTCAAGGCTCCGGTCGATCGCATCGTCGTCATCGGCACCAAGGCACCGGTCGCCGCCCCGCAGCCGACGCCCACCCCGACCCCCACGCCGACCCGGACCCCGACATCGTCCCCGACCCCGGCCCCCACCGGCGGGCTCGACCTGCGCCGGTCGGCCATGTGGGACCGGATCGCCCAGTGCGAGTCCGGCGGCAATTGGTCGATCAACACCGGCAACGGCTACTACGGCGGACTGCAGTTCGATGCCGGCACCTGGCTCGCCAACGGCGGCGGCCGGTTCGCCCCGCGCGCCGACCTGGCCAGCCGCGCTCAGCAGATCACCATCGCCAACCACCTCTACGACCAAGCCGGCCTCGGCCCCTGGGGTTGCGCAAGCGCCGCCTGACCGCAGGGAGTTACCTCCAGCGCTCTCTAGGATGGCCGCCGTGACTCTCCTCGGCGCGGCGCAGATCCGCGCATTGGCGACCGAACTCGGCATACGGCCGACCAAGTCCTGGGGGCAGAACTTCGTCGTCGACGCCAACACGGTCCGCAAGATCGTCCGCCTCGCAGAGGTCACCGGCGACGACCACGTCGTCGAAGTCGGTCCCGGCCTCGGCTCGCTCACCCTCGCGCTGCTGACCGAGACCGCATCGGTCACGGCTGTCGAGATCGACCCGGTGCTGGCCGCGCGGCTGCCGCGCACCATCGGTGAGTTCGACCCCGAGCACGCCGATCGCCTGCGGGTAGTCGCCGCGGATGCCCTGACGCTGCGCGAACTGCCCGACCCGCAACCGACCGCGCTCGTCGCCAACCTGCCCTACAACGTGTCGGTGCCGGTCGTCCTGTCCCTCCTCGAGCATTTCCCGTCGATCCGGCGCGTGCTCGTCATGGTGCAGTTGGAGGTCGCCGAGCGACTCGCCGCCGCTCCCGGCAGCAAGGCCTACGGAGTCCCGAGCGTCAAGGCCGCCTGGTATGCCGACGTCCGCCTGGCCGACCGTGTCGGCCGCACCGTCTTTTGGCCCGCCCCCAATGTCGACTCCGGCCTCGTCGCGATGACCCGCCGCCACCCTCCGGTGACGACGGCCACCCGGCGGGAGGTCTTCGCGTGCATCGACGCGGCCTTCGCCCAGCGCCGCAAGACCCTGCGCGCGGCGCTGGCCGGGTGGGCGGGATCGGCACCCGCCGCCGAGGAAGCCCTCCGCCGCGCCGGCATCGATCCCACCTGGCGAGGCGAACGGCTATCGGTGGAGCAGTTCGCCGCCATCGCGGCCGCACGCATTGCATAGGGTGGGCGACATGCAAGCGGTGACGGTGCGAGTGCCGGCGAAAGTCAACCTCGCCCTCACCGTCGGGCCACCCCGCGAAGACGGCTTCCACGGGCTCGCCACGATCTTCCACGCGGTCAACCTCACCGACGATGTCACCGTCGAGCCGGCATCGTCCTGGTCGTGCACGGTGACCGGCCCGGACGCCGCGCGCGTGCCGACCGACGACTCCAACCTCGCGGTCAAGGCAGCCAAGCGGCTGGCGCGATCCTTCCCCGAGATCGGCCCGATGCGCATCACGATCGACAAGTCGATCCCGGTCGCCGGCGGCATGGCCGGCGGTTCCGCCGACGCTGCGGCCACCCTCGTCGCGGTCGACGCGCTCTTCGATCTCGGCATCTCCCGCAAGCGCCTGCTCGGGTATGCCGCCCGCCTCGGCTCCGATGTCCCCTTCGCCCTCGTCGGTGGCACCGCGCTCGGCTCGGGCCGCGGCGAGGAGCTCGCACCGGTGCTCGGTGGCGGCAGTTACGAGTGGGTTTTCGCCCTCCAGCGCGAGGGTTTGTCCACCCCCCAGGTGTATGCCGAGTGCGATCGCCTCCGTGCCGACCGCGCGGTTCCCGTGCCGATGGTGAGCGAGGAGATGATGACGGCGCTGCGTGGCGGCGATGTGCACGCGCTCGCCGAGCATCTGCACAACGACCTGCAGGATGCCGCGATCGCGCTCCGGCCGACGCTGCGCGACACCCTCGAGACCGGCCTGGAGGAGGGGGCGCTCGCCGCCGTGGTGTCCGGCTCCGGGCCGACCTGCGCGTTCTTGTGCGAGAACCGCTCCGGTGCGCTCGATCTGATGGTCGCGCTCAACGCGGCCAAGGTCGCCGACGACATTGTCCGAGCCTCCGGGCCGCACCCCGGCGCCAAAGTCACCTCGCACGGGTAGGACATGGCCAATCTCACTGCGGCCGAACGCATTCCACTCGCGCTCGGCACCCAGCAACTGCTGCGCGATGTCTCCCTCGGAGTCGGCACCGGCGACCGCATCGGCATCGTCGGCCGCAACGGTGGCGGCAAGTCGACCCTGCTGCGGGTGCTCGCCGGCGTGCAGCCGGTCGACTCCGGGCGGATGACGCGCGTCGGCGGCCTGACCACCGGGCTGCTCACCCAGGACGACACCCTCGACCCGGCGGCCACCGTCGGTGCCGTCGTCCTCGGTCACCTGGACGAGCACGAGTGGGCCGGTGATGCCCGCATCCGCGACATCCTGCACGGTCTGCTCGGCGGACTGGACTTGGCGGGCGTCGGTGGCCATGGGCAGTCGATCGGTCCGCTCTCCGGTGGCGAACGCCGCCGAATTGCGTTGGCACGCTTGCTGATTGACGACCCCGCCCTGCTGCTGCTCGACGAGCCCACCAACCACCTCGACGTCGAAGGGGTGCAGTGGCTGGCGGACCATCTGGTGCAGCGTCGCAGCCGTCCGGACAACGCCTTCGTCGCCATCACCCACGACCGGTGGTTCCTCGACGCCGTGTCGACACTGACGTGGGAGGTGGTGGACGGCCGGGTGGAGCAATACGAGGGTGGCTACGCGGCATACGTGCTGGCCAAGAGCGAGCGCGACCGGATCGCGGCAGTGACCGAGGAACGCCGCACCAATCTGCTGCGCAAGGAGCTCGCCTGGCTGCGGCGCGGACCGCCAGCGCGCACGAGCAAGCCGAAGTTCCGGATCGAGGCTGCCAACGAGCTGATCCGGGGAGTGCCGGACCCACGCGACTCGGTCGAGCTGGTGCGCTTCGCGACCAGCCGGCTGGGCAAGGACGTCGTCGACCTGCTCGATGCGTCAATCACGTTGGGGGACAGGCAGATCCTCGACAAGCAGACCTGGCGGCTCGCACCGGGCGAACGCACCGGCATCGTCGGCGTCAACGGTGCCGGCAAGTCCACGGTGCTGCGCGCGATCGCCGGTCGCCAGGAGCTGAGCGCGGGCAAACGCAAGGAGGGCCGCACGGTCAAGCTCGCTTTCCTCACCCAGGAATTGCGCGAACTCGACCAGGTCGAGGGCCGCACGGTCATCGACGCGATCACCGACGTGCGGTCCTACATCATGCTCGACGGCAAGGAGACCTCGGCGAGCTCGCTGGCAAAACGGTTGGGGTTCAGCGGTTCTCGCCAGCAGGCGAGGGTGAGCGACCTGTCCGGTGGCGAGCGTCGGCGGCTGCAGTTCCTGCGGTTGCTGATGACCGAGCCCAATGTGCTGCTGCTCGATGAGCCGACCAACGACCTCGACATCGAGACGCTGACCTCGATGGAGGACGTGCTGGACGGTTGGGTCGGCACGCTCGTCGTGGTGTCGCACGACCGCTATCTGCTGGAGCGGATGTGCGATCGGCAGGTGGCCCTGCTCGGTGACGGCCGGTTGCGTGATCTGCCAGGCGGCGTGGAGCAGTACCTGCAGTTGCGCGCCGAGCAGGCGTCGTCGCGCGAGGCTGCGGCGACGAGTTCGAGCGCGGCGCCCGCGTCGGGCGCCGGCCGCTCGGCGGCGGAGGAACGCGAGGCGCGCAAGGAGCTGCAGCGGATCGAACGGTCGCTGAACCGGCTGGCGACGACCGAGCAACGGCTCCACGACCAGTTGGTAGAGGCCGCGCACGATCATCTCAAGGCTGCCGAGCTCGACGAGCAGCTGCGGGCCGTGCGGGCCGAGCGTGATGAGTTGGAGCTGGCCTGGCTGGAGGCAGCCGAAGTCCTCGAGTAGGCCACGGCCCGGCGTGTTTGCGTCAACGGGTGACCGCGACGCGCCGGGGGAAGGCGATGTGTCGGCGTGTTTGCGTCAACGGGTGACCGCGACGCGCCGGGGGAAGGCGATGTGTCGGCGCGTTTGCGTCAACGATTGACCGCGACGCGCCGGGGGAAGGCGATGTGTCGGCGTGTTTGCGTCAACGATTGACCGCGACGCGCCAGAGTTCAGGCGCGGGCCGGCGCGTCCTGGCCGGTTTCGACGGCGGTGAGCAACTGCCGCAACGCGATCGCCAGAGCATCCCGCTCGGCCGCGGGCAAGCCGTCGAGCAGCGCGCGCTCATGATCGAGCAGGTCGGCCATCGCCGCGTCGACCACGGTGCGCCCCTTGGCGGTGAGGCGCACCAGCACCCCGCGCCGGTCGGTCGGTGCGGGCCGGCGCTCGACATACCCGCGCTGAGCGAGTCGGTCGACCCGGTTGGTCATCGTGCCGCTGGTGACCAGGGTCGCCTGGCCGAGCGCGCCGGGGGAGAGCTCATAGGGACGGCCCTCGCGGCGCAGCGCGGACAGGACGTCGAACTCCCAGCTCTCCAGGTCGTGCGCGGCGAAGGTCGTGCCGCGGGTGCGATCGAACTGGCGCGCCAGCCGGGAGATCCGTGAGAGCACGTGCATGGGCGCGACGTCGAGGTCGGGGCGCTCGCGATGCCACGCCTCGACGATGAGGTCCACCTCGTCGCGCGCCGCATCCGTCATGACGGCAGCATAGTTGACATCGAGTTTCTTGATGTCAAGATATAGATGTCTCGACGTCAAGATATTAGGAGCGGTCGTGCCGAGCTGGGACCCCACGCAATACGAACGGTTCGCCGACCATCGCACTCGCCCCTTCGTCGATCTCTTGGCGCGGGTGCGCACCGAGGCGCCGCGCACGGTGGTCGACCTCGGTTGTGGCAACGGTCTGGCCACGCTGCTGCTCGCTCAGCGATGGCCGCAGGCGCGCATCGTGGGCATCGACTCATCGGCCGCGATGTTGGCCCAGGCAGCCGCACACGACACCGCGAACCGCGTGGAGTGGGTGGAAGCCGATGTCTCCCAATGGAATCCGCGTGATCAGCGGCCCGATGTCATCGTCACCAACGCGACCCTGCAGTGGGTGCCCGATCACGAACCGCTGATCGAGCGGTGGGTGTCGGCACTGCCGCCCGGCGGCGCGTTCGCTATGCAGGTGCCCGGCAATTTCACCGCCCACTCGCACCGGATCATCCGGGAGGCCGTCGCCGACCACCCGCGCGCCGCCGACCTCAGCGGGCTGCTGCGCGCCGACCCCGTGCGCGACCCGGCGGGCTACGCCGGGGTGATCGGGCGGCATACGGCCGATGTCGACGCGTGGGAGACGACCTACCTGCAGCTGCTCGATCCCGTTGGGGCACAGGCGCATCCGGTGCTCGAATGGGTGAAGGGCACGGCACTGCGTCCGATTATCGAGGCGCTGACGCCGGAGGAGACCGAGTCCTTCCTCGACGACCTCGCGAGGCGACTCGACGCGGCATACCCCCGCAGGCCGTATGGCGTGCCGTTCCCCTTCCGGCGGGTGTTCGCCGTGGCGCACATCCCGGGTGATGCCCGATGACCGCGCTGGGGCTGCACCACGTGCAGATCGCTTGCCCGGCCGGCTCGGAAGAGGCATTGCGGGCCTTCTATGGCGGGGTGCTCGGCCTGCCCGAGATCCCGAAACCGCCCGCGCTGGCGGTGCGCGGCGGGTGCTGGTTCGCGGTCGGTGAGCAGGAATTGCACTGCGGGGTGGAGCAGGACTTCCGGCCGGCGTTGAAGGCGCATCCGTGTCTGCTCGTCGAGGATCTGGACGCGGTCGCCGCGCGGGTGCGGGAGGCCGGCGGTGAGGTGCGGCCGGAGGAGTCGATCCCCGGGGTGCGCCGCTTCCACACCGACGACCCGGTGGGCAATCGGCTGGAGATCCAGCAGGCGTGACTCAGGCCTCGGGCGTGGGCGCCGCCTCGTGCTCGATCTCGCGCTGGCGCTCCATCGACCGGGTCGGTCCGTTGATGCCGCTCAGGCCACGCCACAACAGGTCGAAAATCGCCTCGGTGAACTCCTCGGGCGGGTAGCGGTGGCGGCCGATCGCAATCCACCATTCGAGCGGCAGCGCCATCGAACCAATGATCAGCTGGGCATACATCTCCGAGCCGTCGTGCGGGGCACCGACGACGTCCATCATCTGCTCGACGTTTTCCTGGGCGAACGCGTTGAGTCCTGCGACCAGCTCACCGAGCACGCCGTCGGCATACCAGCTCGCCGGGTCGCGGTGGAGCAGGAGGAAGCCTGACGGCTGAGCCGTGACGAACTCCATCACGCCGACGATCGAGGCGCGCAGGCGGGCGCGCGGCGTGGCGTCGTGGGCGGCGGCGTTGGCGCTGATGAAGCTGATCAGGTCGGCGCCGGCGCGCCGCATGACCTCCTCGTACATGCCGTCCTTGCCGCCGAAGTGTTCGTAGATCAGCGGCTTGGTGACGCCGGCGCGCGCGGCGAGGTCCTCCACGGTGGCGCCGTCGCGGCCGCGCTCGGCAAAGACCTCGCGCCCAACCTCGAGCAGTTGCTCGCGACGGTTGGCGGCGGACATCCGCCGGCGTGGGGTCGTGCTCATCGGCAGTTGCTCCATGTGATCGATCAATTCGGCGCCAGTCTGCCGGTCAGCCTATGCTTTCAGTTGCAGGTCGTCGCCGCATTGGCCATATCCTGCATGTCGCCCGATCACCCCGGCCAGCGGCCGTCGGCGTGACGTGGCGCCTTCCCCGGTTGCTCTGCTGGCAGGGGCCGCCTGACTTTGAATCAGGATTAGCGACGTTGGTTCGATTCCAACCCGGGGAGCTTTTGCCGTATGCCGGCGCCGGGCGCGTGCCGCTCGGGCGCGGCCTTCAGCATGTGCCCGGTCCGGGCCCGGGAAGTCGACATCGTGGAGACTTTCGCGGCCGGGTTCGCGCCGTCTGGCCCGTCGGCGGCGCGACTCTGGACATTGTGGAGACTTTCGCGGCCGGGACGGCGTCCAGGAAGCCGGTTGCGTCGGAAATCTCGACATCGTGGAGACTTTCGCGGCTGGGTGCGCGCTGTGTGGCCGGTCGGCGGCGCGAATCTGGACATCGTGGAGACTTTCCGGTCCGGCTCCGCGCCGACGCCGCCCCCTAGCGAGCACATCTGATTCGATGCGCACATGTTGCTGGTTGTCGAGGCTGCGCAGCCCGAGGTGGTCGGACGCCTGACCGACGCCGGTGTCGTCGAGGCTTCAGTGGGTCCGACTTCACCCGACGGCTGGACAGCGGCATGGCTCGAAGCCCCAGGCGATGCCGTGCTGGACATTCACCGCCCGATGGTGCAGATCGATGAGCTCGAGCGCGGCCCGCAGGTGACCGTTCGCGACGGTGAGGGCACCACCTGGATCGTCGGGCCGGACGACGCCGGGCACGCCGTGACACAGGCAGCCGAGGGTTTGGCTGGGATGTTCGCCATACCGGATCGCATGGCCGAGATCGCGGCGCTCTTGCACGAAGAGGACGCCGACAACCTTGTCGCCGACCTCGCTGAATTGCTCCCACTCCCAGAATTGATGGTGGAGCCCGAACCGGAGCGTGCCGTCATCCTTTCGCGGTTGGATCGCGAGACGGCACGGATGGCCGCAGCGATCACCGGTCCAGCGTGGCTGCTCGACCTCGGTGCGGGCTGGCTCGCGACCGTGCCCAGCCAGGGGCGCAGTGCTGAGGCCGCAGCAGCGTCGTCAGTCAACGCGCGCCGCCGTGATCACACCCTGGTTCTCTGGCGCTCGCGGCAAACAAGCGGTGTCGACGTGTGGCGACGCGGGCGCATCGAGGCGGGTTGGCTCTGGAACGACCCATGGGTTCATCTGGGGGTGGATGAGCCGTCGGCGGAGAGCGCCGCGAGTGGTGCCCTGGTGGCCGCTGCGGCTTCGGCCGACGTCCACCAGCCCAGCCTCAGGGCTCTCCTGCGGATGAGGCAGCCCGACAGCGATCCGCTGCCGGATCTGATCGCGGTGCTTGGCTTGCCCCACGCCGCCATGGCCGTTCTCGATGGCGTTCATGGAGAGCTTCCAGACGCTGAACGCGTGCCTGCGATGACAGCGCCCCAAGCCTGGTGGGCCGCGATGTCGAGGCCGCGTCAGCTCTCGGGTGCACGGCGCGTGATGTATGCCGGTTACGCCGTCGGGACTGCCCTTGCCGCCCTTGTCTGCGTGCTGATGACGATCTTTAGCGTCGCGGTGCTGGCCACGGGTGGCGATTTCGTCGACCAGCAGGGCACCACGATGAGCGACTGGATGTCGGCTGGCGTCTTCGCGGTGCTCAGCGCGATCCTGATTCCCACGGCCCGGTTCCGGTTCAGGACGTTACGGAACCGGTCGTGAAGCTCCGCGAAGCCCGTCCCTGCCGTGCCGTCGCAGGACGGGCGATCCCGGACGTCACAGCGCGCACCTGTGACGTCCGTGTATGCCGTGGTGCGAGCGACCCCGGCTCGGGCGCCCATCCGAGCGGTGAGTTTGCGGTCCGGCGGCGGAGCGGGCGCACCACCACACCCGTAGTAGAGGAAATCGGCGGCGATAACGACCGCTCCCCGACAGCGAGATCGCGGCGGCAATAACCGCCGGATCGCTCTACTACGGATGTAGGTAGTTCCCGGCACGTTGGTTCAGCAGCAACCGCCCACCCGCGACGGTGAATGGTCGATGTCCTACCGGTAGCATTCCGGTCGGTCCTGCCCGCGAGCACAAGCCAGGAGCGTGAACGCGTGAGCCCGAAACCCTCCGCGGTAATCGTGCTATCAGCCGGCGACGGCACCCGCATGAAGTCCTCCCTCAACAAGGCCCTCCACCGCATCGGTGGGCGCACCCTCGTCGGTCACGCGGTGGCTGCCGCGGCCGGCACCGGCGCCACCCATGTCGCGGTCGTCGTGCGGGCCCAGAAGGAGCAGGTCGCTGAGGCCGCACGGGTCGTGCTGCCCGAGGTCGTCGTCGCCGAACAGGACGATGTCTATGGCACCGGTCGGGCGGCCGAGTGTGGCCTGCTCGCCCTGCCGGACAACCTGACCGGCACCGTGCTGGTCACCACCGGCGACACTCCGCTGCTGTCCAGCACGACCCTGCTCGACCTCACCGCGCACCACGAGTCCACCGGCAGTGCGGTCACCGTGATCACCGGCATCCTGCCGGACGCCACCGGCTACGGACGGATCGTGCGCGGGCCGTCCGGTGACGTCGAAGCGATCGTCGAGCACAAGCAGGCGACCGAAGAACAGCGACGGATCACCGAGTTCAACTCCGGCCTCTTCGCGTTCGACGCCGGTCTCCTGCGCGATGCCCTCGCGGGTCTCGGCGTCAACGCAGCGGCGGGGGAGAAGTACCTCACCGATGTCGTGGAAATCGCTGTCGCACAAGGCAAACGCGTGCAGGGCTATGTCCTCGACGACCTCTGGCAGACCGAGGGCGTCAACGACAAGGCACAGCTCGCCCGCCTTGGCCACGAGCTCAACCGCCGCACCCTCGACACGCTCATGCGCGAGCAGGGCGCGATCGTGATCGACCCCGCCACGACCTGGGTCGATGTTGACGTCACCGTCGGTCGCGACACCGTCATCGAGCCCGGCTGTCAGCTCCGCGGCGCGACCACCATCGGTGCCGACTGCGTCATCGGCCCCGACTCCACGATCAAGGATTGCGAGATCCGCGACGGCGCGAGCGTCATCCGCACCCACGCCGAGCTCGCGGTGATCGGCGAGAAGGCGACGGTGGGCCCGTTCGCTTACCTGCGCCCGGGCAGTGAACTCGGGCAGGGCGCCAAGATCGGCACCTACGTCGAGACCAAGAACGCCCAGCTCGGCGCCGGCGCCAAGGTGCCCCACCTCAGCTACATCGGCGACGCCACCATCGGCGAAGGCACCAACATCGGAGCCGCGAGCGTCACCGTCAATTACGACGGGGTCAACAAGCACCGCACCACCATCGGGGCGCACTGCCGAATGGGCAGCGACAACATGTATGTCGCCCCGGTCACCGTCGGCGACGGCGCCGGCTCGGGTGCCGGGGCGATCATCCGCAAGGACGTGCCGCCCGGTGCGCTTGCGATATCCGTTGCGCCACAACGCAATATCGAGGGTTGGGTGGTCGACAAGCGGCCCGGAACGCGACAGGCGGAGGCCGCCGAAGCGGCAGCCCGGCATACCGACGAGGCAAGCGCGGAAGGGCGAAACGACGCATGACCGGCATGAAGCTGACCACGGAGAAGAACCTCATGGTCTTCTCCGGCCGGGCCCACCCGGCGCTGGCGCAGGCCGTCGCCGACGGGCTGGGCACGACGCTGGTGCCGACCGAGGCGCGCGACTTCGCCAACACCGAGACCTACGTGCGCTTCGAGGAGTCGGTGCGCGGCTGCGACGCCTTCGTCATCCAGAGCCACACCGCGCCGATCAACCACTGGATCATGGAGCACCTGATCATGGTCGACGCGCTCAAGCGCGCCTCGGCCAAGCGGATCACCGTGGTCACGCCGTTCTACGGCTACGCCCGGCAGGACAAGAAGTCGCGCGGCCGCGAGCCGATCAGCGCGCGCCTGATGGCCGACATGTTCAAGACCGCGGGGGCCGACCGGCTGATGGCGGTCGACCTGCACACCGACCAGATCCAGGGCTTCTTCGACGGCCCGGTGGACCACCTGCAGGCCCTGCCGATCCTCGCCGACTACGTGCGCGAGAAGTATGCCGGTCACGACCTGGCCGTGGTCTCACCCGACGCCGGGCGCATCAAGGTGGCCGAGTCCTGGTCCAAACGCCTCGACGGGGCGCCGCTGGCCTTCATCCACAAGACCCGCGATGTCACCCGCCCCAACCAGAGCGTGGCCAACCGGGTCATCGGCCGCGTCGACGGCCGCCTCTGCGTCCTGGTCGACGACATGATCGACAGCGGCGGCACCATCTGCAATGCGGCCGATGCGTTGATGGCGGACGGCGCGGCCGGGGTGATCATCGCCGCGACGCATCCGATCTTCTCCGGCCCGGCCGTCGATCGGCTGCGTGATTCGGTCGCGCAGGAGGTCATCGTCACCGACACCCTCCCCATCCCGGCCGAGAAGCATTTCGACAAGCTCACCGCCCTGTCGATCGCGCCGTTGCTGTCCGAGGCGATTCAGCAGATCTTCGAGGATGGCTCGGTCACCTCGATGTTCGACACCGTCGTCTGAGTCTCGATTTGGGCACGGCCGGGACCGGCCCATAGACTGGTCGGCGTTGCCTCGGCGAGGGACGCCATACGGCCGTCCGTGATCGACGTGGCGGATGCCGCTCTCGCGGCCCGTCCAGATGCGTCCGTGTCGTGTCCCACGCTGAGGCGAGCAGACCTCTGCACGACCATCCGAAGGACGAATTCCCATGGCTGCCAACGAAATCCGTCTCGACGCCGAGGCTCGCACCGAGTTCGGCAAGGGTGCGGCTCGCCGCATCCGTCGCGACCACAAGATCCCCGCGGTCCTCTACGGTCACGGCACCGACCCGGTGCACCTGACCCTCCCGGGCCACGAGACCATGCTCGCGCTGAAGAACCCGAACGCGATCCTCACGATCGTGCTTGAGGGCGGCGAGAACCTCGCGCTCGCCAAGGACGTGCAGCGCGACCCGATCAAGCCGGTCATCGACCACGTCGACCTGGTCATCGTCCGCCGCGGCGAGAAGGTCACCGTCGACGTGGTGGTCCACGTCGAGGGCGAGGCCGCGCCGGAGACCAACGTCATCGTCGAGAACGGCACCCTGTCGGTCGAGGCCGACGCCATGAGCATCCCCGAGTCGCTCACCGTCTCGGTCGAGGGCCTGGAGGCCGGTTCGCAGGTCCTGGCCAAGGATGTCGAGCTGCCGAGCGGTGTCTCCCTGGCCGCCGACGAGGAACTGCTCGTCGTCAACGTCACCCAGCAGATCTCCGAGGAGGAGATGGAGGCCGAGCTCGCCGAGGCCGAGGCCGAGGCCGGCATCGAGCACGAGGAGTCCGACGAGGAGGCCGCCGAGCGCGAGGCCGCCGAGGGCGAAGAGGGCGAGGGCGACGGCGAGTCCGAGGGCTCCGACGACGAGGGCGACTCCGACAAGGAGTGACCCACCCGCCATACGCCAAGAGGCCCGGAGTCGATCGACTCCGGGCCTCTTTGGTGGGTGCTGCCGTTACGCGCAGCTGAGGGACAGGTTCGACAGCGACAGGTCGTTGACGTTGTCGGCCGTCCCGCCCTGGGCCGGCACGGTGATCCAAAAATACAGCGGGCCGGAGACACCGGAGAAGGTCACCGTCTGGGTGCCGGCGAAGTAGTTCTTGTTCTGATTGGTCGAGCCCGGGTCGGTGACCGTGTACGTCGCCACCTGGGTGCCGGAGTTGGGCGTGTTGTCGCCGCCGACGCGCACGCTGAGGGTCGGGCTGGCGTAGCCGGCCGTGTAATAGATCGTCCGGTCGAACTTGAGCGTGTAGGAGCACGCTGCGTTCAGGGAGATCGTGGGGTTGTAGAAGCCGGTGGAGCAGTTGGCCGTCGGTGCGGCGGTGACGCCGAACGCGGTGCTCGTCCCGGAGGTGTAATAGCCGACCTTGTTCGAGGTGGCCCAGGTGCAGTTGGACGTGTACTGCCACCCGGTGCTGGTCGAGTTGGTGCCCGAGCCGCGCACCACCGTGCCGGTCGGCGAGCCCAGATTCATCTGCGCGGAGGGACAACTCGCCGCGCAGCCGCTCGCGGCGTATGCCGGAGCCGTGGCCCCGACGACGAGCGCCGGGACGGCCCACGCGGCGCCTTGCACCACCCGTCGACGGCGGATCTGAGTGGCTTGCTCGGTCGGCATGTGGGGCCTTTCGGTCTCATCCGGGAGGGACCGGTTTATTTTCACCAGTCCAGGGCAGCCGCAAGTATAGGAAGGCGCACCGGAGCAGCGGTGGGCACCCGCGGGCGGAGGGGCGGCATACTGGCTGCTCGTGAACCCCTGGCTGATCGTCGGACTCGGCAACCCCGGGCCGCAGTACGCCGGCCATCGGCACAATGTCGGCGCGATGGTCATCGACGAACTGGCCGATCGTGCCGGCGTGGCGTTGCGGGCGCACAAGGCCAAGGCGCTGGCTGCGTCGGTGCGGCTGCAGACCCCGGCCGGTGGGATCGGGCCGCAGGCGATCATCGCCCGCCCGACGACCTTCATGAATGTCTCGGGTCCGCCGGTGCAGTCGCTGATGGCGTTCTTCAAGGTGCCGCTCGAGCAGGTCGTGGTCGTGCACGACGAACTCGACATCGACTTTGGTGCGTTGCGGCTCAAGCGTGGCGGTGGCGAGGGGGGACACAACGGGCTGCGCTCGATCAGCGCCTCGGTCGGCAGCAAGGACTACCTGCGGGTGCGGGTCGGGATCGGTCGGCCGCCCGGCCGGATGGACGCGGCGTCCTTCGTGCTCAAGGACTTCAATCCGGCTGAACGCAAGGAGTTGCCGCTGCTGCTCAGCGAGGCCGCGGATGCCGTGGAGTTGCTCGTCGATCGTGGCCTGACCGATGCGCAGAATCTGGTCCACTCCCGCTGACGTTTCGCGAGGCATGAGTGACGTTTCGCGAGGATCTAGTGACGTTTCGCGAGGATCTGGTGACGTTTCGCGGGGGAGAAATGCGCTGGCGGGACAAGGGAGTGCGGCGCTAGCGTCCGCGGCGTGCACGACAACGAAGAGCGCGCCACCGTCGAGATCGTCCGCGGCCTGATCGCCGACCAGTTCCCCACGTATGCCGACCGGCCGGTCACCTTGGTGCCGCAGGAGGGCACCGACCATGTGCTCTTCCGGGTCGGGGAGGAGTTGCTGGCGCGCCTGCCGAAGATCGAGGGCGCGGTCGGGCAGGCCGAGGTGGACGCGCAGTGGATGCCGCGGTTGGCGCCGCACCTGCCGTGCAAGGTGCCGCAAACGGTCGCGCTCGGCCGGCCGGGCGAGGGTTATCCGTGGCCGTGGTCGCTCGTCACCTGGATCGACGGTGACACGCTCGGCGCCGACGAGGGTGCCGACCCCGCGGTCGCCGAGGAGCTCGCGGCCTTCGCCCGGGCGCTGCATCGCATCGACACCACCGGCGCCCCACGCAAGCAGCCGGGTGAGCGCGGCAGCCACATTGCCGACCTCGCCGATGTCGGTCACCGTGCTATCGCAACGCTGACAGCCTTCGGAGACAACGGTTTTGACCTCGAGGCAGCCGCACACCTCTGGCAGCGCATCGTCACCACCCCGCGCTGGGACGGTGAGCCGTCCTGGGTGCACGGTGACCTGATGCCCGGCAACCTGATCGTGCGTGACGGCCACCTGGCGGGCGTCATCGATTTCCTCCGCCTCGGCGTGGGCGACCCCGCGCCCGACGCGGGAGCCGCCTGGTGGACCTTCACCGGCACCGCGCGGGCGGCATACAAGAAGGCCCTCGGCTTCGACCACGCAACGCTGCTGCGCGGCGCCGGGTGGGCGCTGCTGCCGGCGCTGACCGGCCTCGACTACTACCGCGAGCGCTGGCCGGCCTTCGCCGAGAGCGCACAGGGCACCATCCGCGAGCTGCTCGCCGACCCTGACCTTGCCTGAGCCCCCGGGGAGAATCCGCGCGAGAACCTGCTGTTCGCGCGCGCTCCGAGCTGCAGGAACTCACGCGCCGCAGACCCTGTCGGACCGCCCGCCTAAACTGGTCCCCACCCCCGGGTCGTATGCCGACTCGGGGCCTTCGTGCTGTCCCCTCACCCCCGAGGACCCCCGTGAGCCTGCAACCTCTGCTCGACCGGATCGCCCGCAACGAGGCGGTCGGTCGGGTGCTCGGCCAGGTCGGCGCCGCCAACCTCGTCGACATCGCCGCCGCTCCCGGCCTGCGCGCGCCGCTGGCCGGTCTCATCAGCGCGAAGGTGCCGGTGCTGCTCGTCACCGCGACCGGTCGCGAGGCCGGTGACCTGGTCGCCGCGCTGCGGTCCTTCGTGCCGGAAGCCGGGGTCGCGGAATTCCCGAGCTGGGAGACCCTGCCGCACGAGCGCCTCAGCCCCCGCTCGGACACCGTCGGCCGACGGCTCGCGGTGCTGCGCCGGCTCGCCCATCCCGACGCCGAGGACGTCACCCACGGCCCGATCCGGGTGCTTGTCGCGAGCGTGCGCGCCCTCATGCAGCCGATCGCGCGCGGGCTCGGGGAGCTCAGCCCGGTCGCGCTGACCCAGGGGCAGCAGGCGCGACTGGAGGAGGTCGTCGAGGCGCTCGCCGGCGCGGCATACACCCGGACCGACCTGGTCGAGCGGCGAGGCGAGTTCGCCGTGCGCGGCGGCATCCTGGACGTCTTCCCGCCGACCGAGCAGCACCCGATCCGGGTCGACTTCTTCGGCGACGAGGTCGAGGAGATCCGCTTCTTCAAGGTCGCCGACCAGCGCTCGACCGAGATCGCCGAGCACGGCCTGTGGGCACCGCCGTGCCGCGAATTGCTGCTGACCGACGCCGTCCGGGAGCGCGCTCGCGTCCTGGCCGACCAGCTGCCCGGCGTGAGCGACCTGCTGCACAAGGTCGCCGACGGGATCGCGGTCGAGGGCATGGAGTCCCTGTCGCCCCTCCTGCTCGCCGGAGGTGAGCACGGCATGCAGACGCTGCTCGACGTGCTGCCCGCACGCACCCATGTCGTGCTGTCCGACCCCGAGCGCGTCCGCACGCGCGCGCACGACCTGGTCGCGACGAGTGCGGAATTCCTCGACGCCAGCTGGGCGAATGCCGCCGCCGGCGCGCAGGTGCCGGTCGATCTGCAAAGCGTGCTCGGCACCGCGTCCTATTGGTCCCTCCTCGAGCTGCGTGACCACGCACTCGAGCACGGCCTGGCCTGGTGGTCGATGAGTTCCTTCGCCACCGACGAGGAGCTCACCGAGTTCTCCGAGGACGAGCTGCCCGGCGAACGCGTGACAATCCGCACCGAGGAGGTGCCGGCATACCGCGGTGACACCGATGAACTCGTGACCGACCTGAAGCGTTGGGGCGCAGCGGGATTCGCCGCCCAGATCGTCACCGAGGGGCCTGGTCTCGGCCAGCGCGTCGCCGAACTTCTCGGCGAACATGAGGTGCGGGTCGCCGCCGGCCTCGAGCCCGGCGCCGTCACCCTCGGGGTCGGATCGATCGGCCCGGGTTATGCGCTCGCCGACGACAAGCTGGTCGTGCTCGCCGAGTCCGATCTCACCGGCGCAGCCACCCAGGGCACCGGCTCGACGCGGGACATGCGACGTATGCCGTCGCGGCGGCGCAATGTCGTCGATCCGTTGCAGCTCAAGTCTGGTGACTTCGTCGTGCACGAGCAGCACGGTGTCGGCAAGTTCGTCGAGATGATGCAGCGCACCGTGCAGGGCGCCACCCGCGAATACCTCGTGCTCGAATATGCCGCGTCCAAGCGTGGCCAGCCCGGCGACCGGCTCTTCGTGCCGACCGACCAGCTCGACCAGGTCACCCGCTACGTCGGCGCGGAGACTCCGACGCTCAACAAGATGGGCGGATCCGACTGGCAGCAAACGAAATCCAGGGCTCGACGCCATGTCCGCCAGATCGCCGCCGAGCTGATCCGGCTCTACTCCGCCCGGATGGCGACGCCCGGTCACCCCTTCCCGGCCGACACTCCCTGGCAGCGCGAACTCGAGGACGCCTTCGCCTATATCGAGACCCCCGACCAGCTGTCGTCGATCGACGAGGTCAAGGCCGATATGGAAAAGCCGGTGCCGATGGACCGGCTGATCTGCGGTGACGTGGGTTATGGCAAGACCGAGATCGCGGTGCGTGCGGCGTTCAAGGCGATCCAGGACGGCAAGCAGGTCGCGGTGCTCGTGCCCACGACCCTGCTCGTGAAGCAGCACTTCACGACCTTCTCCGAGAGGTATGCCGGATTCCCCGTCACGGTCAAGGCGCTCTCTCGCTTCCAGACCGACCGTGAAGCACGCGAGGTGCTTGACGGATTGGCTTCGGGCACAGTCGATTTGGTGATCGGCACGCACCGCCTGCTGGGCTCGGAGGTGCGTTTCAAGGACCTCGGCCTGGTCGTGGTGGACGAGGAGCAGCGCTTCGGTGTGGAGCACAAGGAGCAGCTGAAGGCGATGCGAACCGCGGTCGACGTGCTCGCGATGTCGGCCACGCCCATCCCGCGCACGCTCGAGATGGCGGTGACCGGCATCCGCGAAATGTCTACTCTCGCAACGCCTCCCGAGGAACGCCACCCGGTGCTGACCTTCGTCGGCGGCTACGAGGAGAAGCAGGTCGCGGCCGCCATACGGCGTGAACTCATGCGCGAGGGCCAGGTCTTCTTCGTGCACAACAAGGTCAACTCGATCGAGCGCACCGCCGCACGGTTGCGCGAGCTGGTGCCCGAGGCGCGGATCGCGACCGCGCACGGCAAGATGCCCGAGCACCGGTTGGAGGAGGTCGTGGTCGACTTCTGGGAGCGGCGCTCAGACGTGCTGGTCTGCACCACGATCGTCGAGACCGGGCTGGACATCTCCAATGCCAACACCCTCATCGTGGACCGGGCCGATGTGCTCGGTCTGTCCCAGCTGCACCAGCTGCGCGGACGGGTCGGCCGCGGCCGCGAACGGGCCTATGCCTACTTCCTGTTCCCGCCGGACAAGCCGCTGACCGAGACCGCCCACGACCGGCTGCAGACGATCGCCAGCCACACCGACCTCGGCTCCGGCATGCAGGTCGCGATGAAGGACCTGGAGATCCGCGGCGCCGGCAACCTGCTCGGCGGCGAACAGTCCGGTCACATCCAGGGCGTCGGCTTCGACCTCTACGTGCGGATGGTCGGCGAGGCGGTGGCCGACTTCCGCGGCGACGGCGAGGAGAAGGCGCCGGCCGAGGTCAAGATCGACCTGCCGGTCGACGCGCACCTGCCGCACGATTACGTGCCGGGGGAGCGGCTGCGTCTGGAGGCCTACAAGAAGCTCGCCACCGTGCTGGACGAGCAGCAGCTGGCCGAGATCATCGAGGAGCTCACCGACCGGTATGGCGAGCCGCCCGAGCCGGTGCAGCACCTGCTGGAAGTGGCGCGCCTGCGGGTGCTCGCCCGCCAGGCCGGCATCTCCGACATCGGCGCACAGGGCAAGTTCGTCCGGTTCGGCCCGGTGGAATTGCTGGAGTCCCAGCAGATCCGGCTCACCCGGCTCTATCGCGGCGCGCAGCTCAAGCCGGTGCAGCGCACGATCCTGGTGCCGGCGCCGATGACGGCGGTCGTCGGTGGCAAGCCGCTGCGCAACACCGAAGTGCTGCAGTGGGCCGGGCAGTTCCTGCGCACGATGTTCCTCGACCCCCGCTGACCCGCTGCGGCGCGGGCAGGCGGGGTGAGCGGTCCGGCATACCGGCTGGCATGATGAAGCCGCACGATCCCCCGAAAGGACGAACGCGTGAAGTTCACCCGACGACCGCTGGCCGCCGCGACGGTGCTGGCCGGCACGTTGGCCCTCACCGGCTGCGGCAGCAACAGTGTCTTCAATGACGGCGGCGTCGCCGCGAGCTACAAGGACACGACGGTGACGACCACCGAGGTGAGCGACGCCGTTGCCGATATCGCCAAGGCCGCGCCGGACTCGCAGTTCGATGGCCAGTCGGCCGTCGTCTACATGGTGCTCGGTCCCGAGCTGGACAAGCTGGCGCAGAAATACGGCAAGGCCGTCTCCACCCAGCAGGCGCGCGCGCTCTTTCCCAAGAACATGACGCCGAGCGACGCCGCGGTCCGCACCGCCAAGGGCAGCCTGGAGTTCACCAGCCTGCGGGGCGTCGAGGCGGCCCAGACCGACCTGATCAACCTGATCCAGAAGTCCGACGTGAAGATGAACCCGCGCTACGGCACCTGGGTCAAGGGCAAGGGCCCGGCGGCCGAGCCGGTCAACTGGATCGCCCCCTCCGCTGCCGACGCGCCGACGGGCTGACCGGCCGGTGGGCGACCTCACGCTGTTGGTCGCGTCGCCGCGGGTGGCCGCCGGCTTGCTGAGCCGCGACGCCTGGCGCGCGCTCGAGGCCGCCGGCACCGTGCTCGCCCGGCACGGCGACGATCCCCTGCCGCAGGCCGTGGCGACGGCGGGCATCGCGCTCGAGACGCTCGACCTGCCGCCGGCCGCCCTGGCGCGTGCCCTCGCCGACCGCGCGGCGAGCTGCGATGTCGTCTGGCTGACCTCGCCCGACGCCGACCCCGGGCTGACCGACGCGCTGGCCGGCCAGCTCACCGCCGCCGACGAGCCGCCGACCGTCGAGGTGCTCGTCGGCTCCTGGGACCAGCCCGGCGCGCGATTGCTCGACGCGGTCACCGTGATGGACGTGCTGCGCTCGCCCGGCGGTTGCCCCTGGGACGCCGACCAGACCCACGACAGCCTGACCAAGTATTTGCTCGAGGAAGCCCACGAGACGGTCGAGGCGATCGAGTCCGGCGACCGCGCCCACCTGCGCGAAGAGCTCGGCGATGTGCTGCTGCAGGTGCTCTTCCACGCCCGCATCGCCGCCGACGACGCCGACGACCCGTGGGACATCGACGACGTGGCCGCCGAGCTCGTCGCGAAGCTGCTGCGCCGCCACCCGCATGTCTTCGGCGACGGCGACGCAACAACACCCGCCGAGGTCGAGGCTTCGTGGGAGCGGATCAAGGCGGACGAAAAGCCCGCGCGCGATCGCGACGACCTGCTCGCCGGCATACCGATCTCGTTGTCCTCCTTGCTGATCGCCGACAAGGTCCTCTCCCGTATGGCGCGTGCCGGCCGGGTGCCCGACCTCACCGGTGACGACCTCGGCACCCGCCTGCTGGCGCTGGTCGCCGCGGCGCGCGAGCGGGGCGAGTCGGCCGACGCCTTGCTGCGTGCCGAGGTGCGCCGGGTCGCCGCGTCTCGATAACGCGCGTCGGTACTCGGGGGTATGCCGAGCCGCCGTTAGGGTTGAGGCGTTCCGTGCCCGCACAGTGCGCCAGGAGTTCACGTTGGCAACCATCGAAGCCATCCACGCTCGCGAGATCCTCGACTCGCGCGGCAACCCCACGGTCGAGGTGGAGGTGTTGCTCGACGACGGTGCCACGGCCCGTGCGGCGGTGCCATCGGGTGCGTCCACCGGCCAGTTCGAGGCGGTCGAGCGCCGCGACGGCGACAAGAAGCGCTACCTCGGCAAGGGCGTCGAGGACGCCGTCGACGCGGTCATCGAGGAGATCGGGCCGGAGTTGCTCGGTTATGACGCGGACGAGCAGCGGCTGATCGACGCCGCGATGATCGAGCTCGACGGCACCGACAACAAGGGCAAGCTGGGCGCCAACGCGATCCTCGGTGTGTCGCTCGCGGTGGCCAAGGCCGCCGCCGAGTCGGCCGAGCTGCCGCTCTTCCGGTATGTCGGTGGCCCCAACGCGCACGTCCTGCCGGTGCCGATGATGAACATCCTCAACGGCGGCGCGCACGCCGACTCCAATGTCGACATCCAGGAGTTCATGATCGCGCCGATCGGTGCGAGCAGCTTCCGCGAGGCGGTGCGGATGGGCGCGGAGGTCTACCACGCGCTGAAGAAGGTGCTGCAGGACAAGAAGCTGTCGACCGGTCTCGGCGACGAGGGCGGCTTCGCACCCAACCTCGAGTCCAACCGGGCCGCGCTCGACCTGATCCTCGAGGCGATCAAGGCCGCGGGCTACCGGCCCGGCAAGGATGTCGCGCTCGCCCTCGACGTCGCCGCCAGCGAGTTCGGCGACAAGAAGGGCTACCAGTTCGAGGGCAAGAAGCGCTCTTCGAAGGAGATGACCGACTACTACGCCGACCTGGTCGCCAACTACCCGCTCGTCTCGATCGAGGACCCGCTCGACGAGGAGGACTGGGAGGGCTGGCAGGCCATCACCGAGCAACTCGGCGACAAGGTCCAGCTCGTCGGCGACGACCTGTTCGTCACCAACCCGCAGCGGCTGCAGCGCGGCATCGACACCGACACCGCCAACGCTCTGCTGGTCAAGGTCAACCAGATCGGCTCGCTCACCGAGACCCTCGACGCGGTCGACCTCGCACACCGCAATGGCTACCGCTGCATGATGAGCCACCGCTCCGGTGAGACCGAGGACGTCACGATCGCCGACCTGGCCGTCGCGACCAACTGCGGTCAGATCAAGACCGGTGCGCCGGCCCGCTCGGACCGGGTCGCCAAGTACAACCAGTTGCTGCGCATCGAGGAGGAACTCGACGACGCCGGTGTGTATGCCGGTGCCGCCGCCTTCCCGCGCTTCAGCAACTAACCGAGGGAGATCGCCCGATGCCACGCGACGCGCGCTCGACCGCCCGGAATCGTCCCGCCGCCCGCAAGGGACCGGCTGGCCGTCCGTCCGGCCGGTCGGCATCGGGCGCCTCCTCGCGGCCGCCGCGCCGCAGCAGCAGCACCCCCGCGGCCGCCGGCCGTGCCCGCGCGCGCAGTCCCCGCTCCATGCGCCGGATGACGGTGCTGGGCGTGTTGCTGGTCTTCCTGGCCGTGCTGATCACCCCGACCCTGCGCAGCTATCTGGCGCAGCGCAGCCAGCTGTCGGATCTGCAGCAGCAGGTCGCCAGCCAGCAAAAGAGCGTCGGTGACCTGCGCGCGCAAAAGGACCGCTGGAGCGACCCGGCATACGTCCGGCAGCAGGCGCAAAGCCGGCTCGGCTTCGTCAAACCGGGGCAAACGCTCAAGGTGATCGTCGACCCCAATGGCACGGTGCGGTCGACGACGACCGACAGCGGCATCCGCAAGTCCTCGCAGCCCTGGTACGGCCAGGTGTGGCAGTCGGTCGTGCAGACCGG
The DNA here is from genome assembly GCF_011440275.1 of Metallococcus carri. Lineage (GTDB taxonomy): Bacteria > Actinomycetota > Actinomycetes > Actinomycetales > Dermatophilaceae > Metallococcus > Metallococcus carri. The sequence continues at coordinate 250,529 of NZ_JAAOIV010000004.1, forward strand.
CGCGAAGAAGTGAGCGCGGTCGATCCGGCCGACCTCGACGTCGTCGCACGACAGCTGGGTCGCGAGCCGCGCGGCGTGGTCGAGGTGGCGCACCGGTGCCCGTGCGGTTGCCCCGATGTGGTGCGCACCCTGCCGCGACTGCCGGACGGGACGCCGTTCCCGACGACCTTCTATGCCACCTGCCCGCGGCTGACCGGTGCGATCAGCACGCTGGAGTCGCAGGGCGTGATGCGGGAGATGACCGAGGAACTCGCTCGTGACCCCGACCTCGCCGCGGCCTATCGGGCCGCGCACGAGGACTATCTCGCCCGGCGTGCCGGGCTCGGCGAGGTGCCCGAGATCGACGGCATCTCCGCCGGAGGTATGCCGGACCGGGTCAAGTGCCTGCACGTCCTGGTCGCCCACTCGCTCGCGGTCGGGCCGGGCGTGAATCCGTTGGGGGACAAGGCTCTTGCGATGTTGCCACAGTGGTGGGCCGACGGCTGCTGCGCCCCGACCGAGCCAGCCGGCTGACCACTGGTCAGGTCAGCAAGCCCGAGGCCACGATGTCCTGGAAGCGAACCTGCTTGGGGATGACCTTGTCGGCATACAACCGGTCGGCAAGTCTTTGTTCGCTGGCCACGTGGTTCGCGCTGATCGGAACGAGGTCGCTGGACCGTTGCGGGATCGCTGCCTGCGCGATCGTCAGGGGTAGTCGCGATTCGGCCGACCAGGCCCGGGCGTACTGCTGCTGGTGAGTTGCACCCCAGACATAAGCCCGTCGTAGGCGCTGCAGGAAATCGCGAATGGCGGCGGCACGGGCGGAGTCGCCGAGCGCGTCGGTGGAGGCGAGCTCGAAGTTGAGCCCGAATTCATCGGGCGGCCCTCCCGCGATCGCGCGGGCACCCGCCTGAAGCTGCTGAGTGATGAAGGGCTCCCACACCACCCAGGCGGCGACCTCCCCGCGAGTGAACGCCGCAGCGCCGTCGGCGGGCGGCAGGAAGACCAGCGAAACGTCGTTCGGCCCAAGGCCGCTGCGATGCAGCGCGTTCAACAACAGTCCGTGCGCTGAGCTGCCCTTGGGGACCGACACCTTCCGGCCCCGCAGGTCCGTGATCGAGCGCACCGGGGAGTTCCGCGGCACGAGCACCGCGGAATCGCGCCGGTTGCGCAGGGCGATCGTGGCGACCGCGCGGAAGTTCGTTTGGGCTGCCGCACCGAAGATCGGCGGGGTTGCTCCGACGCCTCCGATGTCGACCTTGCTGGCGCCGAGCGCCTCGACGATGGCCGGGCCAAAACTGAACTGGGAGAACGAAATTCGGTATGGCAGCTGATGGAGCTGGCCGGATGCCTGCAACAGTGATCGCACGCCGTCGGTCTGCACCGCGACCCGCAAGGTTGCCCCGCGAGCGGAGCCGCCCTTCGCGATCGTCGCTGGCGCAGGCGCCCCAGAGTCCTCGGGACGTGCGGCTGCGACCAGACCCACGGTGGCCGCGGCCGTGCCGGCAAGGACGCCGCGCCGCGTCCACCGTGCCGTCTGGTCAGGCTGCTGGTGCGGACTGCCCTGGCCGGCAGCGGGATCCACCGCGCCGGCCGCCCCATCGGGCGACGCCCGTCCCGCTGGATCCTCGAGCGTGTCGAGCAAGGTCGTGACCACGGTGCGCACCGCGAGGGAGTCGGCCTCGCGGGGCCGCGGCAGGCTCACCGGAAGGTCGACCGCGACTCGGCCTCCGTCGAGCACCACGATGCGATCGGCCAAGCGCACAGCTTCGTTGACATCGTGGGTGACAAGCACGACGGCCGGCCGGTGATCGCGCCAGAGGTTGAGCACCAACTCGTGCGCCTCGGCGCGCGTGAACGCGTCGAGGGCACTGAACGGTTCGTCGAGCAGCAGCAGTTCCGGTGCGCCGACCAATGCCCGGGCCAGCGCGACGCGTTGCCGCTGGCCGCCGGACAGGGCTCGCGGCCAGGCGGCCCCACGGTCGCCGAGCCCGACCTCGGTGAGAGCGCGATGCACCTTCTCGTCGACGCGTTCTGGTCCGTCGGTGGCTGCGGGCAGCCCGAGGCGGACATTGGTCGCCACATCCCGCCACGGCAGGAGGCGGGCGTCCTGGAAGACGACCGCGGTGCGGGAGGCGCCGCGCAAGGTTCCGCTGTCGGGGTGATCGAGCCCCGCCATCAACCGCAACAGCGTCGACTTTCCGGCGCCGGACCGGCCAAGCACCGCTACGAATTCACCGGGCCGGACGAGCAGGTCGAGGCCGTCCAGAACGACCCGGCCACCGAGGAGCCGGCGCACTCCGTCGAGGCGCACCGCAGCGGGTCGGTCCGGCATACGGCTGCTCATGCTGCCCTCCCGCCCGAGGCGCGCCACCGCAGCGCGTAGCGCTCGAGCCAACGCACCACCGCGTCGGTCAGCAGACCGAGCACGGCATAGGTCAGCAAGCCCACGACGATGGTGTCGGTCTGCAGGAAGTCTCGGGCGTTGTTGATCATGAAGCCCAACCCGGAGGTCGCGCTCATCTGCTCCGCGACGATCAGCGCCAGCCACGCGAACGCGAGGGCTTGGCGCACCCCGACCAGCGCACCGGAGAGTGCGCCGGGCGCGATCACGTGTCGGATCCGTTGCCAGCGGCCAAGGCCCAGCGCATCGGCCAATTCGTAAAGGTCCGGGTCGATCGAGCGCAGTGCACCGACCAGGTTGAGGTAGAGCGGTACGCAGACGCCCAGCCCGACCAACAGGATCTTGGGCCACTCGCCGATGCCGAACCAGACGATGAACAACGGGACCAGACCCAGCAGCGGCAGGGTGCGCAGCATCTGCATCGGTGGGTCGATGGCCGCGTCACCGAGCCGGCTCAGGCCGACCGGAAGTGCCGCGGCGAGCGCGATCAGGGTGCCGAGGAGGAAGCCCAGCGCGGCACGCCGCAGCGAGGTGCCCAGGGCGTCCGCAAGAGTGCCGTCGGCGAGCAGCGAACCGACCTTCGCCGCGACCTGGGACGGCGCGGCCAGGGTGTGCGCCGGGAGCCAACCCAACGCGCTGGCCACCTGCCATACCGCGATCAGGGCGAGGGGAGTGAGCAGCCGATACTCCCAGGGCGCCGGCGGGTGATCGCTGCGAAGACCGCGCCCGCCTGCCGCTCGGGACTCGGGGTGCGTCGTGGGGCCGGTGGAGGCAGGCACCGCAGCGGTCCGGTCGAGCACATTCTCCGTCGTCATCTCAGGCCACCTTGTCTGCCGCAATGCCCGGTCCGCCCAGCAGGCCGCGGCGCTCGAGCTCGGGGCGTAGCCCTTCACCGACGTAGTAGGTCTCCTCCAAGTGCGGATAACCGGAGAGGATGAAGTGGTCCAGCCCGATCGCGTGGTACTCCTCGATCCGGTCGGCGACCTCGGCGTAGCTGCCGACCAGAGCCGTTCCGGCGCCGCCACGAACCAGCCCGACGCCCGCCCACAGGTTCGGCGAGACCACCAGCTGCCGGGTATCGCCCCCGTGCAAGGCAGTCATCCGCTGCTGACCTTCGGACTGGCTCTTGCGCTGTCGCTCCTGCGCATCGGCGATCCGTCCCGGGTCGAGCCCGGCCAGCAGCCGGTCTGCTTGGACCCACGCTTCCTCGGCAGTCGGACGGGCGATGACGTGCAGTCGGATCCCGTATTGCAGCTCGCGACCGTGCTGGGCGGCCGCTGCGCGCACCCGGTCCAGCTTCTCCGCGACGCCCGCCGGCGGTTCGCCCCAGGTCAGGTAAACGTCGCTGTGTTCGGCGGCAACCCGGATGGCGGCCGGAGAGGATCCACCGAAGAAGAAGGCGGGCCGCTCGGTCGGGTTCGGCAGCACCGCGTCCTCGACCCAGAGGTGCTCTCCGCGGTAGGTGACGCGTTCGCCCTCGAACAGCCGGCGCACGATGTGAAGGAACTCGCCGGTGCGCGCATAGCGCTGGTCCTTGGTCAGGCCGTCGCCGAACCGGCGCTGCTCGACGTCCTCACCGCCGGTGACCACATTGAGCAACAACCGGTTGCCGCTGAAGCGCTGGAAGGTCGCTGCCATCTGCGCGGCGAGGGTCGGGGCGATGAGTCCGGGCCGGAAGGCGACCAGGAACTTCAGTCGCTCGGTCACTTGCGCCAGGCCCGCGGTGGCGATCCAGGCGTCCTGGCAATCGCTGCTGGTCGGGGTCAGCGCAGCCTCGAAACCCTGCTGCTCGGCTGATCGGGCGATCTGCCCGAGGTAGGCAGGGGTGGGTTCGCGACGGGTGCCCGAAGCGGCCGGGCCGTCCGGTGTTCCCGACACCGCGCTCACGGCGTCGCCGAGGCTCAACTCGGAGCGGGAGTCGCCGGAGGTCGGCAGGAACCAGTGCAGGCGAACGGACATCAGCAAGAGCCTTTCTGCGGGCGGGTCAGAGCAAGGAACGACGAAAGATCTGTCGACAGCGCTCCTTGCGGGTTCGCACTTGCTCGGCCGCGTGGGCTGAGCCAGGTCATCACCCGGGGCACCCCGCCGCGATGGAGGGTTGCCGGTCAGCAAGCCGGGGCTGATGCGCTGACACTCAAGACCTAACCAGAACTTATGGAATCCATTAGCTCGTGATCAACTTGAGGTCTCGCGATGTGGACGAGGGCGGGGCCGCGCAGGGCGCCCGCTGCTGCTAGAGCTCGCCCCCACCAGCAGCGGCGCTGCCAGCGAGGTGGCAGTCGCGGATTAGAGTTCGGCGGGTGAGCACTCCAGGAACCGTCCGGGTCGGCGCGGTCGACTGCGGCACCAACTCGATCCGTCTGCTCGTCGCCGACATCTCCGGAGGCGAACTCACCGACGTCGTGCGGACGATGCGCATCGTGCGCCTGGGCCAGGGCGTCGACGAAACCGGCCGCATCGCGCCCGAAGCCATGCAGCGCACCCTCGAGGCCGCCGAGGACTATGCCCGCCAGTGCAAGGACCTCGGGGTCGACCGGGTCCGTTTCGTGGCGACCTCCGCCTCGCGTGATGCATCGAACGCGCAGGAGTTCATCGACGGGGTGCGAGGCGCGTTCGCTTATTTCGGCGCTTCACCTGAGGTGATCAGCGGGGATGAGGAGGCGACGCTCAGCTTCCGTGGCGCGACCGGCGACCTCGCGCGCGCGGGACACCAGCCGCCCTATCTCGTCGTCGACCTCGGCGGCGGTTCGACCGAATTCGTGCGTGGCACCGAGGCGGTCGAGGCGGCGCTGTCGGTCGACATCGGGTGTGTGCGGCTCACCGAGCGCCACCTGCGCTCTGACCCACCGACCCCGGAGCAGATCCGGGCGGCCACCGACGACATCAACGCCGCAATCGACCGCGCCGAGCAAGAGGTCGGCTTCGGCCCAGCGCGCACCATCGTCGGGCTGGCAGGCTCGATCACGACGATCACCGCACACGCGCTGGGGCTCACGGCATACGACGCGAAGGTCATCCACGGCACTCGACTGCCGGTGGCGCAGGTGATCGACGCGTGCACCGATCTGCTCGGCCGCACCCGCGAGCAGCGCGCCGCCCTCGGCTTCATGCATCCCGGCCGCGTCGACGTGATCGGCGCCGGCGCGCTCGTCTGGCGCACGATCGTCGACCGGGTCGCGCAGAGCGCCGGCATCACCCACACCGTCACCAACGAGAAGGACATCCTCGACGGCATTGCGTTGTCGCAGGTCCGCTGACGCGTCCCTGCGACAACGCCTGGACTTACCAACAGCAGGTACCGCAAGTCCGCTGACGCCCGGGCCGACCGCGCCGGACCGCGTACGCTGTCCGCGCCCTCGTAGCCCAATTGGCAGAGGCAGGCGACTTAAAATCGCCGCAGTGCGGGTTCGAACCCCGTCGAGGGCACGCGCGTCGCCTCGGGAGTGAACCGCCGGAGTCGTACGTTGAACTGCACGAAACGCTCCGCGCCCCGCGGGGCCAGGTCCTATGGAGGGGACACATGGCAAGCAACCCGGTCTTCGACCGGTTCGACAAGGACCTCGCACAGGGCAAATACGCCCAGTTCGGGCAGCCGCAGTACGGCCAGTACGGCACGGCTCAGCCCTACCAGCCGCCGCAGCGCGAGCCCTACCAATACTCCGGGCAGCAGTACGGCCAGCAGGTGCCGGGCTATGACCCGTATGCCGGCCAGCCGGGCCAGCCCGGTCCGCAGGGCTACGGACAGCCGGGTTACGGGCAGCCGGGGTATGCCGGCCCGCAGGGTTACGGCGCCCCCACCGGCACCGAGCCGGGTGCCCGACGGATGACGTTGGATGACGTCCTCACCAAGTCGCTCGTCCTGTTCGGCATCCTCATCGCTACTGGTGCCGCGGCGTGGTTCCTGACCAGCGGCAACCCCCGGCTGAGCCTGCCGCTCTGGCTCGGCGGCATGTTCGTCGGCATCGCGCTCGGCTTCGTCATCGCCTTCAAGAAGACGGTGTCGGTGCCGCTGATCCTCGCCTACGCGGTCGTCGAGGGTGTCTTCATCGGCGCGGCCAGCCAGTACTTCAACACCGTCTGGCCGGGCGTCGTCGCGCAGGCGGTGCTCGCCACCATGTGTGTTTTCGTGGCGATGTTCGCCGGCTGGAAGTTCGGCCTGGTCCGCGTCACCGACCGCACCCGCAAGATCTTCGGGCTGATGGTGATGGGCTACTTCCTGTTCGCCATGGTCAACCTGGTGCTGCAGTTCACCGGCGTCCTGGGCGGCTTCGGTTTCTTCAGCATGGGCATCTTCGGCATCGCGCTGTCGCTGCTGGGCGTCGCGCTCGCGTCCTACTCGATCGCGGTCGACTTCGACAGCATCCAGCGCGGCGTCTCGGCCGGCTTGCCCGAGAAGTACTCGTGGCTGATGGCGCACGGCCTGCTCGTCTCGGTGGTCTGGCTGTACATCGAACTGCTGCGCCTGTTCGCGCGGATGCGCAACTAGTCATCCACAACGTCTGATGGGTAACTAGTCAGACACAGCGAAGGGGGCGGGTCCACACCGGACCCGCCCCTTTCGTGTGGGCTACGCGAGTCCGCGTCTGAGGTCGGCGAGCAGCGCGCCCACATCGGTGTGTCCCGCCGCGCACGCATCCCAGGCGACGACCTGCAGTTGCCGTATGACGGCCTGCGGCCCCAGCTTCGGCAGCGCGACCCCTGGGCGCACCCGTGCTGCCAGGTCGGCGGCGACGGCATACACCTGGGGGAGACCCGACGACGCCCGGTCCAGCGGCAGCTCGTGCCACCGCTGGTCCAGGCGTCGCAATTCGGTCCGGACATCGTCCGGGCGGGGGTCGATCAGGACAGGCGCTCGTAGATGATCGCCATGCCCTGGCCACCGCCGACACACATGGTCTCCAGGCCGAAGGTGCCGTCGGTGGACTGCAGGCCGTTGAGCAGGGTGGTGGTGATGCGGGCGCCGGTCGAGCCGAAGGGGTGACCGAGCGCGATCGCGCCGCCGTGGACGTTGAGCTTGTCGAAGTCCATGCCGAGGTCGTCGGCGCTCGGCAGCACCTGCGCGGCGAAGGCCTCGTTGATCTCGTAGAGGTCCATGTCATTGATCGTCATGCCGGCGCGGGCGAGCGCCTGCTTGGACGCCTCGACCGGGCCGAGACCCATGATCTCCGGGGAGAGCGCGGAGACGCCGGTGGAGACCACGCGGGCGAGCGGGGTGAGACCGAGCTCCTTGGCCTTGGTGTCGCTCATGACGACCACTGCCGCGGCGCCGTCGTTGAGCGGGCAGCAGTTGCCGGCGGTCACGGTGCCGTTCTCCCGGAAGACCGGCTGCAGCTGCGACACCTTCTCCAACGTCACGCCGGCGCGTGGGCCGTCGTCCTTACTCACGGTGCTGCCGTCCGGCAGCGTCACCGGGGTGATCTCCCGCTCGAAGAAGCCGTCGGCAATCGCCTTCTCGGCGCGGTTCTGGCTGGAGACGCCCCACTCGTCCTGGCGCTGCCGGGAGATGCCGCGCGAGGTGGCGACGTTCTCGGCGGTCTGGCCCATCGCGATGTAGATGTCGGGCAACAGGCCCTGCTCGCGCGGGTCGGTCCAGGTGGTGTTGTCCTGGGCGATCTGCTCGGTGCGCTTGATCGCGTCGGCGAACTTCGGGTTCTGCCAGTCCGCCTTCGAACCGCCGGCGCCGGCGAAATCGGCATACCGCGAGACGCACTCAACGCCACCGGAGATGAAGACGTCACCTTCGCCGGCCTTGATCGCGTGGGCGGCCATCCGGATCGTCTGCACCGACGAGGCGCAGAAGCGGTTGACGGTCGCGGCCGGGACATGGTCAAGCCCGGACAGCACGGCGACGACGCGGGCCATGTTGCTGCCCTGCTCGGCCCACGGCTCCGCGCAGCCGAGGTAGAGGTCCTCGACCAGCGTCGGGTCGAGCCCGGGCACCTTGGCCAGCGCGGCCTGCACGATCTGAGCAGCGAGATCGTCGGGACGGATGTCCTTGAGCGATCCCTTGAAGGCGCGTCCGATCGGCGTGCGCGCGGTGGAGACGATGACTGCTTCGGGCATGGATCCTCCGTCGTCGGGCGAGGGCGCCGGTGATCGGCGCCACATCGAGGCGAGTCTACTGAGCGGTAAAGGCGGCACTGCTGGGTATGGCGTCCCGGCGGCCACCGTGCTTACGAGTCGGTGGTCGTGGCCGCCGAACTCGTCGCGGCCGCGGCCGGGCCGCCGGTGTTGTCCGGCCCGTCCGGATTGGGGCTTTGCGGAGGCGGCAGCGGCGTGCGGTGGCGGCGCAGCAACACCGCCCAGCGGCCACGCTGACCGCGCTCGTCGCCGGCGACGGCGGTCGCGCTGACCTCGGTGCCGGGGTCGCGAACCGCACGCATCGCGGCGACGGACACCGGCCCGATGCTCTCGCCGCGTCGGCGGTCGGGCGCGCGGCCGGTGTCGGCAGAGGTCTGACCCAGCGCGTCGAGGATCGAGGGGATGAGCGCGGACGCGGCCCGGGCATAGCCGGCCGCAGAAGGGTGGAAGCGGTCCTTGCTGAACATCACCGACGGTGTCTGCTGGAACTCGCGGCCGAGCAGGTCGCCCAGGGAGACGGTGCGGCCGCCCTGCTCGATCACGGCCACGGTCTGGGCGGCGGCCAGATCCCGTGACCAGCGGCGGGTGAGCAGTCGCAGCGGCTGGGGGACCGGCTCGATGACCCCGAGATCGGGGCAGGTGCCGACGACGACCTCGCAGTCGGCCTGGCGCAGCTGATCCACAGCCGCGGCGAGATGCCGGACCGAAGTGGCGCGCTGCACGCTCTTGGTCACGTCGTTGGCGCCGATCATGATGAGCGCGACATCGGGGTGCTCGACCAGCTGCAGGGCGGTCTCGACCTGGTCGCCGAGGTCGGGTGACACGGCGCCGACGGCGGCGACATTGGTGAGGTGCACCGGCCGGCCGAAGATCGCGGCGACCGCGGTGGCGACGATCGCGCCGACGGTCTGCTGTGGTTCGTCCACCCCCATGCCCTTGGCGGTGGAGTCGCCGATGACGAGGAACTCGATGGGCGGGCCCGGCGCGTGGCCGTAGGTGCCGGAGTCGTCCGGTGCGCCCTCGAAGGGCTGACCGACGATCCGACGTGCGACGGCTGCCTCGGCTTTGAGCAGCCCCCAGGTGCCGAGCCCGACACCCCCGAGGGCCGCTGCGCCGATGCCTCCGCCGAATGCTGCATGCGCGGCGATATTGCGCGCGCGACGAGCCCGTCCCATGGGGACTCCCTTCGCCTTCGGTGTTCGTCGATCCTCTCATCCGGTCCGGACAGCGCGCAGGCTGGCGGCCCAACAGTGAGCACCCGCCAAGAGAACGGGCGAGACGCCGCGTGCGTGCCGCCCGGTTGCGATGGTCACCAGCCCGGCACAGCCGGGGTCGGTATGCCGGATCGCTCCCCTTTCGGGCGCCGCCCGGACGCGCCCCCTGCGCCGCTGACCAGCGGATTTGGTGTCTGGCCCGGTCGTCCTCTAACGTTCTGCTCACCGCACGGCCGGGCGGCCCCCGCAGGGGGGAAGCGCGCCGAGGACGAGCGGACAACCTCGAGTTTGGCAGATCCGCAGTGACCTGCTAAGCTAGAGACTCGCTCGGAGCCAAGTGCGCGAGGAACATCGATCCCGATGGTCTGACGCCCAAGAGCCGAGCGGCCAACAATCAGTACGAGCCAACGACGCAGCTTCTGTGTCTGCGGACCGCACCTGATCGTTTCTTGAGAACTCAACAGCGTGTCGAGTGATTGATGCCAGATTTTTTGTTTGGTTGAGATTGTTCATTGTGAGCATTTTTTGTTCTCGATTCAATTTCGGCTGGGATTAAGTTTTTTTGTGGTTTTTTTGGAGAGTTTGATCCTGGCTCAGGACGAACGCTGGCGGCGTGCTTAACACATGCAAGTCGAACGATGAAGGACCAGCTTGCTGGTTTGGATTAGTGGCGAACGGGTGAGTAACACGTGAGT